>UBXV01000014.1 GCA_900469625.1 Hyphomicrobiales bacterium | reverse complement strand
CGCATCGGCATCGACGAGTTCCGCGATGGCTTCGAGGCCATGCGCTCCGGCAACTCCGGCAAGGTCGTCATGGACTGGTAGACGGGGTCGGGTGAGGCCGCAAAAATCGAAGCCTTATGATTGGGCCGTGCGTCGTGAAGGCGTGCGGCCTTTTCGTCTGCCTGGTGGCAAACTGAGTTTCATTCCGGCTTCCGCAGAGGAATTGTTTTGCGTCTTTGAGCGGGGCAGCGGCGGCCGCTTGTTTGGTCGAGACAACGCACTATCTTTGCCCACACGGTCGCGCGTGACTGCGATCGACGGTTGTAACGGCCACAGGAGATCGTGCATGCGTTATGAGGGAAGTTGTCATTGCGGCAAGATCGCCTTCGAGGTGGACGGCGATTTCTCCGAGGCGATCGATTGTAATTGTTCGATGTGCCGCCGACGCGGCGGATTGCTGGCCTTCGTCGCGCGCGACAGTCTGCGCCTGAAGACGCCGGAAGCCGACCTCTCGACCTATGAGTTTAACAGGCACGTCATCAAGCACCACTTCTGTGATCATTGCGGCATTGCGCCTTACGGCGAAGGTGCTGGCCCGAATGGGCCGATGGCAGCGATCAACCTGCGGTGCCTGCCGGAGTTCGACATCGAAGCGGTGAAAATCGTGAAGTATGACGGGCGTTCGGTTTGACCGGCGCCCGATAAGAGCAGCGCAATGGTTGCGGTGTCCGCCAAGATGCAATTTGACATTGCCGACATGCGGTCTCGACCCTTGTCTTTTTACGGGCAGTGCCTACATGTTCAGCGGACGCTGATAAACACCATAAAACGTGAACTGAGGCGATTTTTGCCGAATCGGGCGGTTTTTCAGCGGAAATGCTTGACGGGATCGAAAATTCTGGGAATCACCATTTCCAAGCAAGAAATGGCGAAATGACACGGCGGTTAGGATATCATGCCAGTAGTGCTTCAGTGGCAGGACTGTCGAAGCTTGCCCGCTTGGCCACGATCGCTATCGTGGTTAATCAGGAATTAAACATCATCCCGTTACGTCAGGGGAAATGATTCGGTGGCGGGTGCGCGGCGCACCCGGACCTTCGAGCGGCATTTGCACCGGGCTCACGCCGGTTGCGACAAGGAAAGCGACGAACTAAATGGCAACCAAAGTCAAAGAAAACGAAGAAGCTGACGTTGAACGCGAAGGCGCTCCGGACGGCCCGCTTCTCGATCTTTCCGATGACGCTGTCAAGAAGATGATCAAGGCCGCCAAGAAGCGCGGCTATGTGACGATGGACGAGCTGAATTCCGTCCTGCCGTCCGAAGAAGTCACCTCCGAGCAGATCGAAGACACGATGGCGATGCTCTCCGACATGGGCATCAACGTCATCGAAGACGAGGAAGCTGAGGAAGCCGCCGGCAGCAGCAGCGACGACGAAAGCAGCGACGACGACAACGACGGTGAAGGCGGCGAACTGGCCCCTTCCGGCGGCACGGCGCTGGCTGCGACGAAGAAGAAAGAGCCGACCGACAGGACCGACGACCCGGTGCGCATGTATCTGCGCGAAATGGGTTCGGTAGAGCTTCTGTCGCGCGAAGGCGAAATCGCGATTGCCAAGCGCATCGAGGCTGGCCGCGAGACGATGATCGCCGGCCTCTGTGAGAGCCCGTTGACGTTCCAGGCGCTGATCATCTGGCGCGACGAACTCAACGAGGGCCAGACGCTGCTGCGCGAGATCATCGATCTCGAAACCACCTATTCCGGTCCCGAGGCAAAGGCTGCGCCGCAGTTCCAGAGCCCGGAAAAGATCGAGGCCGACCGCAAGGCTGCCGAGGAAAAGGAAAAGACCCGCAAGGTTCGCGCCGCCAACGACGACGACATCACCAATGTCGGCGGAGACGTCATGCCGAGCGAGGAAGAAGAGGAAGACGACGACGAGTCGAACCTCTCGCTCGCTGCCATGGAAGCGGAACTGCGTCCGCAGGTCATGGAAACCCTCGACATCATCGCCGAGACCTACAAGAAGCTGCGCAAGCTGCAGGACCAGCAGGTGGAAGCCCGCCTTGCTGCCACCGGCACGCTGTCGCCTGCCCAGGAGCGCCGCTACAAGGAGCTCAAGGACGAGCTGATCAAGGCGGTCAAGTCGCTGTCGCTCAACCAGAACCGCGTCGACAGCCTGGTCGAGCAGCTCTACGACATCTCCAAGCGCCTGATGCAGAACGAAGGGCGCCTGTTGCGCCTTGCCGAAAGCTACGGCGTCAAGCGCGACTCGTTCCTGGAACAGTATTCCGGTGCGGAGCTCGATCCGAACTGGATGAAGTCGATCAGCAACCTGGCCGGCAAGGGCTGGAAGGAATTCGCCAAGAGCGAAAACCAGACGATCCGCGACATCCGCCAGGAAATCCAGAATCTTGCGACCGAAACCGGCATCTCGATTGCCGAATTCCGCCGCATCGTCTCGATGGTGCAGAAGGGCGAGCGCGAAGCGCGCATCGCCAAGAAGGAAATGGTCGAAGCCAACCTGCGCCTCGTCATCTCCATCGCCAAGAAATACACCAACCGCGGCCTGCAGTTCCTCGATCTCATCCAGGAAGGCAACATCGGCCTGATGAAGGCGGTCGACAAGTTCGAATACCGCCGCGGCTACAAGTTCTCGACCTATGCCACCTGGTGGATCCGTCAGGCGATCACCCGCTCGATCGCCGACCAGGCCCGCACGATCCGTATCCCGGTGCACATGATCGAAACGATCAACAAGATCGTTCGCACGTCGCGCCAGATGCTGCACGAAATCGGCCGCGAGCCGACGCCGGAAGAACTGGCCGAAAAGCTCGCCATGCCGCTCGAAAAGGTCCGCAAGGTCCTGAAGATCGCCAAGGAACCGATCTCGCTCGAAACCCCGGTGGGTGACGAAGAAGATTCGCATCTCGGCGATTTCATCGAGGACAAGAACGCGCTGCTGCCGATCGATGCCGCCATCCAGGCGAACCTGCGCGAAACGACGACCCGTGTTCTCGCCTCGCTGACGCCGCGCGAAGAGCGCGTCCTGCGCATGCGCTTCGGCATCGGCATGAACACCGACCACACGCTCGAGGAAGTCGGCCAGCAGTTCTCGGTTACCCGCGAACGTATCCGCCAGATCGAAGCGAAGGCGCTGAGGAAGCTCAAGCATCCGAGCCGCTCCAGGAAGCTCAGAAGCTTCCTCGACAGCTAAGCGGTCGACCACCGAACCATCAAAAAGCCGGGCACTTCGCCCGGCTTTTTCGTTTGCGCGCTTCCCCTTGTTCGCCGGCTCCCGGTCAATTTCTTGTGAGCGTTGGCGCAGAGGATTATACTGTGCCTTTCCGAGCAATCGGGGCACCCGGCCAAAGCGCGGGAGCAATCGCACCGCGGGCGTCAAGCGTGTCCTCAGGGAGGTGTGAAATGACCACTTATGTCGTGCTCCTCAACTGGACAGAGCAGGGCGTGAAGAATGTGCGCGAGTCTCCGAAACGCCTCGATGCGGCCAAGAAGATGCTCGCCGACATGGGCGGCTCCTTCAAGCATTTCTTTCTCACCATGGGCGAATACGACATGGTGGCAATCTGCGAGGCGCCGGACGACGCGGTGGCGGCGCGCTTTGCCATGACGCTCGGCATGGGCGGCAATGTGCGCACCCGCACGCTGAAAGCCTTCCCGGAAGCGGCCTATCGCGAACTGGTGGCCTCGCTCGGTTGAGCGCGGCGACCTAGGGCGCGCCGTTGCCGGAGAGGATGCGGGCGGCACCGCGCATGGCGTTGCGAAACGCATCGTCGAAGCTGACGCCGCGGATCTGCCAGTGGTGTTCGCTACCGTTTTCGATGAGACGCCAGTCGGCAATCCAGCCGCGCGCGGCGTCGGACCAGACGAGCGTTCCGGCGAGGGGGATCTCTGCGTCGATCTGCGTGGCGAGGCGGCTCAGTTCGGCCGGTCGTCGCTGCGACAGACGTTCGAAATTGAGCCCGTCATCTGTCAGCGTCGCCACGTCCGGAAGGCGCGCCGTCAGTGCCAGCGGCACCGTGGCGGCCTCGAGCGACTGTGCCATATAGGGGCTCTCGCCGCCGTCGCCCGCCAGGACGAACCGGCGCCTCTGGTCGTGCACCGCCAAAAGCACGGCGATCACAGGACGCGGTGACAGCCACGGCTTGCGGCCGAGCTTTGCCAGGAGCGGATCGATGATGGCGGGATCGAAACGGCAGGTGAGATCGTGCGGCCGATCGTGCGTTCCCTGTTCGTCGTGGATCGGCACGCCTTCGAGCCTGTCTCGATAGGTGAAGGAAGCGACATAGGGCGCGGCGTTCCGCTGAAGGGCGGCAAGCGCCGGGCTGTCGACGAGGCTGAAATCGCCGGAGACCTTGACCAGAACCTCGCTCAGGCATTCGCGAAAGCCGAGCTCGCGGTTTTCTTCGCCGGTTCCGGTAACGATCGCGTCGCTGGTATAGAGGCGAGACAGGTCCGTTGCCTCAGCCTTGTTGCCGGCCCCAGTGGCGGCAAGCGCGATAGCAACAAACCACGCCTTTGCGCTTCTGCGCTCGTGGCGCTTCAGTTGGCTGATGGCACGGGGCAACTGAGGTCGCCTTCCTTGCAGCTCAGATAGGTCTTGAAGTCCTTGACGCGGTTCTGCGTCAGGCCATCCCTGCATTGCAGAACGATTATCGGATAGGCCGAGCCCCCGGCGACGCCGGCGGCGGAAAAATCGCACTCGGCATCCCGGAAGGCGATCCATGCCTTTTGGGCGGCGACCAGCAGCCTGGCCTTGTCCTGGTCGTCCTTCAGGCGCGCCTCGATCTGTTTGTAGAGGGTGTTGAGTTCGGCGTCGGAAACCTTGAAGGACTTGCCCGCACATTCGTTCATCGTTGCCTGGTCGCTGGCATCGGCGCAATCGTCGGCCCAGGCCGCCGGCGTCATGCCCGTCAGTCCGACCAACGCTGCAAACATCACGGCAGGAAGTCGCATCTTTCACTCTCCTCGTTTTGCCCATGTCGCCTTCGGCGTGCCCGGGATCTCGCACTGCCCTTGAGCCTGCGGCCGCCGGTCTGCCGCTGTCCTCCAGCCTGCGCAGAGTAGGCCAAACATGAACCGTCAGATAGGGCAATCTCGGGGCTTTGCACGTGCGCCCCCCCGATCCCTCGCATTCGAATTAAAACCGATCCTTAACGTTTACGTTTTATCAATCTCTCGGATACGAGAGGTTCGAAGATGCGTTGCGTTTTTGTCGTCGTCCTCCTGTTGCTGGCCGGTTGCGCGACGGTGCCGAGAGACACCCGGAACGCATGCGCGGTTTTCGAGCAGCGAGATGGCCTATTCAACAATTGGCGCCGCGCCGCCTATCAGGCGGAGCGCGAATATGGCGTGCCCGTGCCGGTGCTGATGGCAACGATCTATACGGAATCGGGCTTCCGCCATAACGCCAAGCCGCCGCGCACCAAGCTCTTCGGCTTTATTCCGTGGACGCGCGTTTCCACGGCCTATGGCTATTCGCAGGCGCTCGACGGCACCTGGGCGCGCTACCAGAGCGAGACCGGCCGCTGGACGGCGCGGCGCTCGGATTTCGGCGACGCCATCCGCTTCATCGCCTGGTATCACCGCGAAAGCGGCCAGCGAAACGGCATCGCGCTCAACGACACCTACCGGCTCTACATCGCCTATTATCACGGCCACGCCGGCTATGCCCGCGGCAACTGGAGCACGACCGCCAAGAACGGCGCCAAGCGCGCCGCCGGAATGGCCTCGCTCTATAGCCGTCAGCTCGGCAGCTGCGGCAGCTGACGGTCGTCGTCAGCCGGCGGCCGCCTTTTCCAGCCCGGCGATATCGATCTTGATCATGCCCATCATCGCCTGCTGGGCGCGGCCGGCACGCGCCCGATCGGGATCGCCGAGATGGCGCATCAGCGCGTCAGGAATGATCTGCCAGGCAAGACCGAAACGGTCCTTCAGCCAGCCGCAATGCTGCGGCGTGCCGCCCTCGAGCAGGCGCTCCCAATAGTAATCGACCTCGGCCTGATCGGCGCAGCGCACGAAGAAAGAAACGGCTTCGGAAAACTGGAAATGCGGTCCGCCGTTCAGGCCCATGAAGGCCTGGCCCTCGAGCTCGAAAGAGGCGGTGAAGGCCTTGCCGTCGGGTCCCTTGCTGATGTCGGTGACGCGGGCATTGCGGAACACGGATGTGTAGAATTCTATCGCGTCCTCGAGCTGGTCGTCGAACCAGAGAAATGGCGTGATCTTCTGCATTGCGGTTCTCCCTTGAATGATCGTCTGCCACCAAAGGACGAAGTCGTGGCGCGCCAGCCGACAGGCTGACCGAATTTTTCCGCAACGGCGCAGTCCTGGACGGCTCGATGCCTGCCATCTTCAAAATTCGTGGCGCCTTGTCGGAACCTTTCCGTCCCGATCGTCCTTTGGTGGCAGGAGCTGAAAAGGAGGATATCGACATGAGTTATGTGGATGGTTTCATCGTCGCCGTGCCGAAGGGCAATATCGACGCCTACAAGGACATGGCGCGCGCGGCGGGCGACGTGTGGATGGAGCACGGCGCGCTTTCCTATGCCGAATGCCTGGGTGACGACGTGCCCTATGGCGAGTTGACGTCGTTTCCGCGCGCGGTCCAGGCGAAGGACGACGAAACGGTGGTGTTTTCATGGATCACCTACAAGTCCCGCGCCGATCGCGACGCGATCGTCGCCAAGGTGATGGCCGATCCACGGCTGCAGGGTGACGCCTGGAAGGACGTTTTCGACGGCAAGCGCATGATCTATGGCGGCTTCGAGGCGTTTCTGGAGAAGTAGGCCGGCTTGAGGCCCCGACCGGCTTGACTTGGCGACGGCATGTGCCGATTGCGTGGATGAGCGGGCGCGGCATGCGGCCGCCAGCGGGGGAGGGCCGACGCCAATGCCGCAGACCACGATCGTCATTTCCACCCGCGGACAGGGGCTCTACGAGTTCACCGACGAGGCGGCAGCATTCGTGCGCGCCAGTGGCGGGGCCGAGGGGCTTTTGACGCTGTTCGTGCGCCACACCTCCTGCTCGCTGCTGATCCAGGAAAACGCCGACCCCGACGTGAAGCGGGATCTGAAAGAATTCTTCGGCCGACTGGTCCCGCCGACCTCCGATCCATCGATGCGCTGGGTGGTGCACACCGATGAGGGCGCCGACGACATGCCGGCCCATATCAAGGCGGCGCTGACGCAGGTATCGATCGGCATCCCGGTGAATGCCGGGCGCATGGCGCTCGGCACCTGGCAGGGGATCTATCTCTTCGAACATCGCGACCGGCCGCATCGCCGTGAAATCGTGCTGCATCTTGGCGTCTGACATCGCAGCCTGATCGCGTCAACGCCTTGAAGGCAGCCGTCGCCCTTCCATATCAAGTGGTGGACGGTGCCCCCGCGCCATCCGCCCGATCGGCGTTTTCAACGCTTTCGGGCATGGGCAGTCACGCATCCGCCAACAGCATCGAGGGCAGACATGACCGACGCGCAGACCATCGCCAGCCGCTTCATCCAGGCACTGAACGACCGCGACTTCGACGCGCTTTCGCGGCTTGTCGACGAGGATGTGGCGCTCGATTCGCTGACCGGCCAGCGCACGGTCGGCGTCGAGCCGCTGCGGGCCAACATCATGACGTTTCTGCGCCATTTCGACGAAAGCTACGGCGACATCGTGCTCATGCGCGACAGCTTCGGCCAGCGGGTCGCGGCCGACCTGACGGCGCGCGGCAGCTACCGCGAGACGTTTGACGGTTTCCCTGCCGCCTCCGGCCAGACCTATTCGATCCCCAGCGTCTTCGTTTTCGAGATCGAGGACCAGTCGATTACCCGTCTCAGCCACCATCGCAACATGCGTGCGTTCGAGGCGGAACTTTCCGGCTAAGCGTATCGGATGGCGTGATCCTCGCAGCTTACTGGTGTGGCCCCATGTCCGGGGGCCGACGCGCAGATCGTGCGATCCTTGCGCGCTTTCACGGCGGCTAATCCATTGGTATCGCCCAGAAAAACAGGTTGCGATCTCGTCGGTCACCCGCCGCCGCGCTTCGCCTGAAAGTCGAACGAATCCCTTCCTCGCGCCGCTTCTCGTCAGGTGTCCGCAATCTGAACCCGGCATGAATGTGCAATTCCGCTGGCGTTCAGTTTGGCGCCGCTAATGTCGGATCAATCGCTTGGGACGGTGATTGCAGATCGAACCCTTCAAGCCCGGAGAAAGACCATGAAGAACATCCTCATCAACACCGCCGCCGCCGTCGTCATCGGTTTGACCGGCCTCGTGGGCGCCGCTTCCACCGCATCCGCAGACACCGTCGAGTTCGGCTTCGGCTCGGGCGGCGGCGTTCAGGTCCAGTACCGCGATTACAACGGCGGTTACGGCGACGAGCGTGATTGGGGTCGTGATCGCCGCGGTCCGGATCGTGGCTGGGATGGCGGCCGCCGCAGAGGCTGCGCTCCCTGGATGGCCGTCGACAAGGCCCGCGACCACGGCCTGCGCCGCGCCTACGTCGCCGATGTCTCGCACCGCCGCGTGATCGTCGAAGGCAGCCGCCGCGGCTATCGCCAGACGATCGCATTCGCCAACGAGCGCGGTTGCCCGGTTATCGGCCGCTGGTAACAAGCCCTTTTCCGTCCTGTCTCCCCCGGCCGGCGGAATTGCACCCCTCACGCCCCAGGCGTGAGGGGTTTTTGTTGTGTGAAGGACGGGGCTGCGCCTTTGGCCCGGCGGCAGCATGCTTGCAGTCATCAGGCGCGATCAGGGTTGGAGCATGCTCGGGGAAAAGTGCGCGGCGGTTTTGCGTGGGGTCATGCCTAGAACCAAGAGTTCGTCTTCTTCGTCTCTGTTCGCATCGGAGACCTCGACGGTCTATTCCACCGCCGTGGCGCCACTTGGCGGTGACGCAGGACGGTAACGGCCGATCTCTGCAAAAATGCGGGAAGGAGAGGCGGTGCTGACGAGGACAGGGCGCGGAGCAGCAGTGCGTCGTATCCAAACGCTGCGAGCAGCCTTCAAGGTGCAGCCCGCCACGGATCAGACGGCTGGCCGTCATGGCAGATCGGGACAGCAGGATTCCGTATCACAGACAATGCGGTCTGTTTAAGGTTCAGCGGAGCGCCCGTTCGCCCGTGGATCTCGATATCGAATGCAAGGCCAGGCAGCTGCCATAGAGATGCGCCACGGCTCATCTCAGGCGTCATCGCGGCGCCCTTCTGCGACAGGCCGGCACCGCACCTGTCCAGAGGAGAGCTCTGCGCCATGCTGTTGGCCGCAGGTTGCAGCAACCTTTTGCGCGGCAGGGGCAATCTGACGTGAGAGACGAAAAGACCCCGCGCAGGCAAAACCGCGCGGGGTCTTTCATCTCGTCCGATGCCGGCCTTGGCCGATCGCTTGAAATCCCGTCCGGGATCGCCGCGTTCGGGCTCCGGCGTCAGGCATTGCTGCCTGATTGCTGTTTACTGCTTGATTGCGAACGTGACGTTGACCGTGACGTTGTAGCTGTTTTCGCCCGTTGCCATCGGCACGGAATCGGCCGCGTATTCCTTGGCCATGCCGGCGCGCATCATCGGCACCGGCTCGGGGCGGAAGCCCTGCTCGGTGATGTTGACGATGTTGCCGAGCGAAACGCCGGCAGCTTCCGCCAGCACCTTCGCCTTTTCGATGGCGTCGGTAACGGCCGCCTTGCGTGCTTCGGTGATCGCGCCTTCCGGCTTGTCGTTGGTGAACTGGATGCCGCCGCCCTGGTTGACGCCGAGCGTGACCGACTTGTCGACGATCTCTCCGAGCTTGGCGAGGTCACGCACGCGCACGCTGACGCCGTTGGCCACCTGGTAGCCGATCAGCTCCGGCGGGCGGTTGCCGCCGTCATTGTTGTTCGGATAGTTGTATTGCGGGTTGACCGAAAAGCCGCTCGTCTGCAGGTCGCGCTCGGCAATGCCGCCGTCCTTGAGCGCCGCCAGAACCTCGGCCATCGTCTTGTTGTTGGCGTCGAGCGCCTCGCGCGCGGTCTTGGCGTCCTTGACGACGCTCAGCTGCAGGATCGCCATGTCGGGCGCGATCGACGAGCGGCCTTCGCCGGCAACGGTGATGATCGCTTCGCGCTCCTTGGTCGCATCCTGCGCGTGCGCGCCGGCAGCGGCAATACCCGCAAAGGCGGCGGCCAAGGCAGCGATGGAAAGCGTGCGGGCAGTGCGTGTGGAAGGCATGGGTCGTGTCTCTCCGGTTGTTTCTGTCCCTGCTCACTTCATGATAACCGATTGTGTGGGCATTACGGCAATGACTTGTCGTCAAAAAGGTTTTCGGCTAGAGCCATTGCCGTTCACGAACTGCCATTGGTTCGCTGAGTCCCGGACCCGATCCGGCGTGGGCCTGTAGCTCAATGGTTAGAGCCGGCGGCTCATAACCGCTTGGTTGGGGGTTCGAGTCCCTCCGGGCCCACCAATGTCATTTTCTATGAACGGTTTCGTGAAGCGCATCCCCCGTATCCTTGGAGCGTTGGACCAAGATTCTTGCGTAGCAGGACATCAGGCCAATGAAGAGAAGAATGGCCGTTGGAGTGATGACATAGAAAAGCCAGGCCAAGGCTTCCCCCGCGATGTCGCCGCTGGAGCGCGTAAACATAAGCGGCAACATGGCGTTTACGGCCATCACCAACGTGGCGGTCCAGAAGCACACGCCGCGCCATTTGAAGTGGATCAGCCAGGGCATGACAATGGGCACCCAGCCGAGCGCGATCACGACCCCGATCTGGAACTCAAGCATTTGGTCAATCCCATTCCGTTGGCGCATGCTGGAAATGATCGCTCGAGGCGCCGCTGTTGACGTGGACATGCAGGCCACGCCTCGACCAAAAAAATGCCCGCACGTGGCGGGCAGTTTTGGAGTGGGCGCATACGCTCAAACATGTTGCGCCTGGCAGCCAAGGTGCGGCACGAAGGTCAACACTGTGTAAACGGCGGGCGGCCAGAAATGAGGGGGACTTTGGTCGGAGCGAGTGGCGGCTAGCTTTTTGCGCTCGCAAATCAGCCACCCGCAGAGGAACGTTTGTTCCCTATTGACAGGGCGGCTCAGTGCATAGCTGCGATGGCGAAGGTTTCGGCCCGTCCGGTAACGGAGGGTGGAAGGGCTGATATCGCTGCCAGGTTCAGTTTGGCGCGCGCAGGTTCTGGCGATCCAACCTCATGATTTTATGGGATTTCCTCGTCTTTGGTCTGCTTCGGAAGGCGCTTTCGAGGCCGGTTGTGGGGCATGGCCCCGGGGTTGGCGGCGAAGGTGGAAGACGGATCACGTGCGCGAAAAAGCGGCGCTCCGAAAGAAACTCTTAATTTTAGCTGTCAATAATAAGAAGTTGGGGTTGAACGTCGCGGCCGTTTCCCGCTACTGCATTTCGCCACGGGGACTGTCCCATTTTGGGATTGCAGCCATTCAAAAGGCGTACGGGTTCTTGCGCACGTGAAGCGACGCGCGGGCGCTTTCGGAAAATTTCCAGGCGGCGAGCCGCTCGTTCGAAAGGATGCTTATGGGAAGCCTAACCGCGCTAAGCGGCGCCTGCCGCACCACCGTTTCGGGTTTCAAGTTTCTCGTCGCTCCCGCTTTTTTCGGTCTTCTGCTTGTCACGGCCGGCTGTTCGTCGGCGGGCATGGCGGAAAGCCCCTCGTTTGCTTCTGCCGGCCCGAAGGGCGCTGCTGTAAAGGCAGGCAAGGTGATCCAGATCGCGGACGGCGACGATATCGTCGAGCCGCTACCGGCCAGAAAGCGCGTCACCGCCTATATCGGTCGCGCGCCCTATATCTGCTCGCCGAGCGGCTTTGGCCACACGTCGCGCTGCTTCCTCAGAAGTTCGCTTTAGAGCTATTCCCACAATTGGGTGATGCGCTCCGCAGGCTTCGCTTTCATACCGTGCCGTCAGCGTGTTTCCGCCCTGGGTTTGAATGATGGAAACACGCCTGTTGCTAACAGGCATGCCTCTCCTCCGGAAAAGAGCCGATCGGCCCGTTCCGGCCCATGTTTCAGATCCTCCGTCGGAGACAACCTTGTCGATTGCGATGTTCAGATCGGTGGTTCTGGCCGGCCTCGTGGCGCTTTCGCCCGCGATCGCCTGCACGCGTGCCATGGCTGCCGATCTCGGAGATACGGTCGATCGCGTGCTGACGACCGCCTCGATCGGCACGGCGGGCAAGGCTGCTGGCGAAAGGCAGGTCGCGATCGGCGTTTACGATCCGCACGACGCGGTGGCAAACAGCGACGCGCTGACGATCGAGCACGTCTTCGTCTATTGGCAGGCGCTCGACACGGCGATGTTGAAGCGCAAGATCGCCATTGCCGAGGCCCAGGGCCGGGCGCTGATGATCTCCGTCGAGCCCTATACCCATGCGAGCGACTGGCGGGCGGGCGGCGAGCGGCTGTTTGCCGATATCGGCCGCGGCCACTTCGACCGCGAGATCCGCGACATTTGCAAGCGCGCCGATGCTGTGGCCGCACCTGTCTACATGCGCTGGGGCCACGAGATGGAGGACGCCGATGGGCGTTACCCCTGGGCGCGGCGCGACACGGACGGATACAAGAAGGCGTTTCGCTATTTCGTCGAAAGCTGCCGGGAGCTTGCACCCGACGTGCGCTTCGTCTGGTCACCCAAGGGCCATCGCAACCTGACCGGCTACTATCCCGGCGACGACGTGGTCGATGCCATCGGTATTCCCGTCTGGGGCCTGCAGAAGATGGATCTGGATTATTGGGGCCGCGAACGCAGCTTTGGCGAGACGCTCGGTGAAAAATACCGACGGGTCGAAGGCTTCGGCAAGCCGGTGATGGTGGCCGAACTCGGCGTTTCCGGCTCTTCCGAATACAGGCGTGCCTGGTATGCCGAGATCTTCGATCGCAGCACCTATCGCGATCGGTTCCCGCTGCTGACGGCAGTGGTGTTCTTCAACGACAAGGAGCCTTATGCGTGGCCGCTCGGCTATGGTTCGCCAGATTGGCGGCTGGACAGGGCCACGCTTGCGGCGCTGGTTGCCGGCAGGGGCGAAGCCACCGGCCGGTCGACGCAGTAGCGACGGGGGGTTCTCCCGGTCGTCTATATACGATGCAAGCCATGGGCGGCGCCAGGCTTTGCCCGTCGCGACATGGACCGTTGCTCGTGGCACGCTACGATGGACGCACCGGCCCTGCAGCCGGTGCGTAAGGTTTGGAAGACTGGATATTTTCAGGCGAGCAGAAGGCCTGATTCACGGGCAGCCGCGGTGAAGCAGTGGCTGGCCCTGCTGACGCTGGTCAGCCCGTCGAGCGCATCCAGGCAGCGCTGAAGGGCGGCACGATACTCCCGTCCCCGTCTGCCGGGCCATTGCCGCAGCAGCTCAAGCGCCTCCCAGACCGTGCGCACGACGGTCTGTCGCTTGGACGACAGTTTCAGGTGGATCGGTGTTGCGAAGGTTTTCTCGCTCATCTTGCATTCCTTTTTCATGGTCTTTTGAGCGGGAGGGCAACGCGGGGGATCGCCGATGGTTCCCCTGGGCGATGCAGTTTTTTAACCATGGCGATGGCGAGTTGGCCTGATCGGAAATCGATGACCAGGCGAGAAGCCAGCAATCGCAGGCATTTCCAGATCTCGCACAGGAGATCACGGCGGGGACATCTTTCCCGGAAAATTTTCCAGTCCGGCCGCTTCGGAAGTGCGATCGGCGGCTTTCAGACGTCGAGCGCGGCCCTGAGGTCGGTCGGCTTGCGCTCCCGAAGATCGAGGTCGGCCTCGATGTGGTCGATATGGCGGATCATCAGCGATGAAGCCGTGTCGACGTCGCCCTTTTCGATGGCGGTCAGGATGTCGTCGTGTTCGCTATGGCCGCAGCTCGAGACGGTGGATTGTCCGTAGAGCGCGATGACGAGCGAGGAGCGCGCGATGAGCTCGTCCATGAAGCGCCTGAGGATGGCGTTGCCGGTAAGGTCGGCGAGCGCCAGGTGGAAATCACCGGATGCCTTGATCTCGGCGCGGCGGGCCGAGCGGCCGCGCTGTGCGGTCAGGTGCTCTTCGGTGGCAAGGAGCTTGCGCAAGGCTTCAATTTCGCCGGGGCCGATGCGTGCTGCAGCGGCGCTGAGCAGGCCGGGCTCGATCAGCCGGCGGGTGGCAAAGATCTGGCGGGCTTCCTGAGGCGAGGGGTGGGCGACGAAGGCGCCGCGGTTCTTCTCTACAGTCACCAGCCCCTCATAGGCGAGCGCCTGCAGGGCGGCACGCACCAGCGTGCGGCTGACCTTGAAGAGGTCGCCGACATCGCTTTCAGACAGCTTGGTTCCCGGCGCAAGCCGCCTCTCGACGATCGCGTCGCGCAGCCTGTCACGGATCTGCTGGCTATCGGTGGTGGCATCGGCTGGCGCCGCAGGGGAGGTGGGAGGCATGAATGAAATCGATCCGCGAATGAGTTCGGCATCTTATCGCCGCGCGAAGCGAAGGGAAATGACAATCTGGCATGGTGGCGCGCATGGTGGTGGATCGTGCCGCCGCGCCGTCGCCGTCTACTTGTCGAGTTCGGGATAGACGCGATCGAGGAAGCCGGGGCGCAGCTTTTCGCCGATCAGACAGTCGGGTGCCGGCGCGGCATCGACGAGGCGCACGCGCGGTGGCGGCGGCAGGCCGCTCACTTCCAGGATCAGCTTCTGGCGGATGGCGACGGCAAAGTCCTCCGGCTCGTGCACCGGCAGCACGAAGGAGCCGGGACCGCCCACGACACATTCGGCATAATACTGGTCGAGCGGTCCGGTCGAGACCGACGGCCGGATCAGGATAGCGAGGCCATTGATGATGATGCCGCGGGCAATGGCGATGTCGCGGGCAGGGGTGACCGGCGGGCCGATATTGTTGGGTCCGTCGCCGGAAACATCGATGACGCGGCGCATGCCGGAGAAGGCGTTGGAATCGATCAGCGCCGTACCGTAGGTGATGGCATTGGAAATGGAGGTGCCGCGCCTGGTGCCAACAGGGCGCGCTTCGATCATCGCGGCAAAGGCTTCGGCTTCAGCGGCATTGGAGATGACCCGCCAGGCGACGACGGAGGATTCGTTGACCGTGCCCGCCCATTCGAAATAGCCAAGCGCGATGCGGCCATAGCGCCCGCCCGTCACCGCATCGAGGAAATCTGCATGGCGCAGCGCTTCGACATAGCCGGATCGCTGGACGCGCGCCTCGTCCAGATCCATCGATCCGGACATGTCGACGGCCAGCACCAGCTCGACATCGACATCGGTCGCAGCGCCTGCCGTCTGGGCCGGGCTACCGGTGAGGGAAAGGATAAACGCCAGCATGCTCAACATAGCTTCAACCCGTCATTGCGAGCCGCGTCATTCCACGAAATGTAACACAGGATTGGCTTTCGGCGACTGCCTGGGGCCGGCCGGCCTTCAATAAAAGGTGATATCGACATCGGCATCGGGCTCAAGCTACTGTGCAGATTAGTCCACATGAGCCGGGTATATGCTTCAACAGACGCGGAATACCGAATGTTTTCAGGTCGATAGGCTGCAGTCCGCCGCCTTTGGCTATTTTCTCAGATACAGCGACCCGGATACGGGGCTGGTGGCCGATACGTCGCTCGCCGACGCGCCATCGAGTATAGCGGCGACCGGTTTCGGGCTTTCCTGCTATCCTGTCGGCGTCGAGCGCAGCTGGATCTCCCGCACCGACGCGGCCGGAAGAGTGCTGACCGCTTTGCGGTTTTTCGCCAATAGCCGGCAGGGGCGCGATCCGCTCGCGACCGGCTATCGCGGCTTCTACTATCATTTTCTCCACATGAAGACCGGCGAACGGGTGTGGCAGTGCGAGCTTTCCACCATCGACACGGCGCTGCTGATGGCAGGCGTCCTGACCGCTGCCGCCTATTTTTCCGGCGAGGACGCGGCCGAGACGGAAATCCGCACGTTGTCGGAAGCGCTCTATTCCCGTGTCGACTGGCATTGGGCACTTGGCCGCGGCGAGACGTTGACGATGGGCTGGCGGCCGCCTGGGCGATTTTTGAAGTATCGCTGGCAGGGCTATAGCGAGGCGTTGCTGCTCTATGTGCTGGCGCTCGGCGCGCCGCATCATGCGATCAGGCCCGAACATTACCGCGCCTTTACCGCCGCCTATGATTGGACCACCGTGGATGCCATGCCGCATCTGCCAGCCGCGCCGCTGTTCATTCATCTGTTTCCGCAGGCCTGGCTCGACCTTCGCGGCCTTCGCGACCAGCCGATGCGCGAGAAGGCGACGGATTACTTCGACAACAGCTGCCGGGCGATTTCATTGCAGCGGCGCTACGCCGACGACAATCCGGGCGGCTATGCCGGATACGGCCGCGACATCTGGGGCCTGAGCGCCTGCGATGGGCCGACCGGCAGGCTGCGGCTCGTCGACGGGCGCTGGCAGCAGATGCTCGGCTATGCCGCGCGCGGCGCGCCCGGCGGGCCTGACGACGGCACATTGGCACCGTGGGCGGCTGTTGCGTCACTCCCCTTCGATGCGGACGGGTCGCGGACGGCCTTGGCGGCGCTCGAGAGCCGCTATCCGGATATCCTGTGTGAAGGGCGGTTTCCCGGCGGGTTCAATCCGAGCCTGCCGGGCGTAGGGCCTGAGGGCTGGGTCGACGACCGCGTGGTCGGGCTTGACCAGGGGCTCGTCGTGATGATGATCGAGAATGCCAGAAACGGCTTCGTCTGGGGCCTGATGCGCGACATCCCGGCCATCCGGCGCGGCTTGCAGCGGGCAGATTTTCGGGGCGGCTGGCTCGATAGCACGGAGATGGCATGAGTTTCGGCCAGGAGCGTCAGGACGATCGCGCGCAGAGCGACCGGACGGAAGAAGACGAGCGGCGGCGTGCGCTTGCCGCCATCGCGCGCCTGCAGCCCTGCTTTCCCGAGGTTGGGTTTTCGCTCGACGAAGGCGGCGACGAGGCGCTCTCCCCGGCGCAGTTCTGGGCAGAAGGCGGTGCCGGGATCGATGTGGCGCTTGCCTATCAGGATTGTTTTGCCACCGGCATGGAAGACAAGGTCCGTGCCGCGCATCTGATTGCCTTCTATGGCAACCAGCTCGCGCTGGCGCTCGCTTGCCTTTATCTCGGTGCGGACATCGTGCCCGAGGTGCGTGGTCTTCGCTTTGACGATATCTCTCGATGCCATGGCGAACGCACCGTGGCGGCCAAGCGGTTTCATTTCCATCTGGCCTTGCCCGGGCGCTCGCCGCGGCAGCGTGCGGATGCGGACGTCTTCGGCGAGGCCTTCGCGGCGCAACTTGCGCCGGTGATTGCCACGCTGAAACGCCGCACGGGGCTATCCTCCGGCGCGCAGTGGCGGCTCGCGGCGGATTCGCTAGCAGGTGCTTTCCTCGAGGTTGGGCGGACGCTCGGCGACGAGGCGAATGCTATTTCGAAGGCGCTGGCGATCGTCAAGCGGCAAGGCACGCCGCTTTATTCCGACAAGCTGACTTACGAGGCCATCGCGATCGGGGAGGGGCAAGGCCAACCGCCGTTATCGCGGATCTATCGCCTGCGTGGCGGCTGCTGTCTCTATTACCGAACCGAAGGCGGCAGCTTCTGCGACAGCTGCGTGCTGCTTTCGCCGGGGGAGCGCCGGGAACGCCTGCAGGCGCATCTTCTGGCATCGCGGGCCGTCTGAAGCGACGCGAACGAAAAAGCCCCCGGTCTCCGTCGGATACCGGGGGCTCCTGTCTGCTGCCATGCCGGCCCGCTTATGCCTTGGCGAAGCGGTCGTTGATGAAGCCCGAGACGACGCCGAGCACGATCCAGAAGGCAAGCGTGGTGGCGAGCGCCGCCACGGCGAACTCGGCGCCGAGCACGGCAGGCACGTTGCTGGAAATGTCCGACGGCTGCGGCGCGCCATAGACGTGAGGCGCTGCGATCAGCACCAGGCCCACGACCTTGGCGACGATCTCCTGGCGCAGGACCACGAGATAGAGGCCGACGGCCGAAAGCGCCACAGTCGCCAACCACCAGGTCTGGCGGTCGCCGAGCTCGGCGGCCGGAAAGCCCGGCAGTTCCGGTGGCAGGCCAATGGCCGGCAGCATGTGCACGGCCAGCCAGCCGCAGGCGCCCCAGAGTGCGCCGTTCCTGAGGGTGATCGGGTAGCCGATGACGAGGCTGACGCCCGCAAGCAGCAACGCGAAGCCGGAACCGGTCACCAGATTGGCGATCAGCGTGCCGGAAAAGCGGCTCATGCCGAACATGATGCCGCCTTCCTCGTGTTCGCCCTCATGGGCATAGGCCGGCGTGATGGGCGACAGCGCATCAAGCAGGGCACCAATCGGAGATTTAGCCTTCAGCGACGAGTGCTGGTCGTGGTTGGTTGCGGCGGGGTCTGCCGTCCCCGGCTGGACGGCCGGCTGTTCGCCGGCTGCTGGCGCCTCGCCTTCAAATTCTTCCGCGTGGAGGATCAGCGGTACGACCCGCAACTCTTGGGCGCCGGTCATGAAGACACCGGCAATCAATCCAGCCACGATCGCGGCCAGAAGCGTTCTGACAATCATTTTCGATATCCCTCGCTATCGGCGCGCCGCGCATCCGGCAGGCGGCGCCGTGTCCCATTGGCAATTCCGTGAGCGGCTCGATCCGGCAGATCAATCGTCTGCATCAGACGCGAGCAAACGCGTCCGGCCGTAAGCCGGAAGCGTTTCTGTCCGCTGCTATGTCGATGCGGAACGCAGGCAGCGTCCCTCACCATCGCTTAGTGGCAGGGGAAGCCGTAGGAGTGGCGGGTGTCGTGCGCGGTGTCGTGCAGTACGGCCGAATTCGCCAGGCCTGCGCCGAAGACGAGGAAGCCGCCAATGAGAAGCGCGATGATACCAGCGGTCAGACGATCGCTGAGGGAGAGCGGAATGCTCGAAACTGTAGACGTAGCCATGACAACCTCCGTGATGGCATCGGGATGTTTCCCGGTTTGGGCCCTATGCCCGCATCGACTGGCAGGTTTCCTGGCTCAGGACGTCGGGTGAAATCACCCTGGATTTGCCTCGCCTTCCCAGAGCCAGGGTCCGCCCTCTCGCGGTCTCGTCTCCAGTGGCTTTTTCCGGATCGCTCCGGAACGGCGCATTCACGTCGCTCTACAGTCGCGGGGTCGGCCGTGATTTGAATGCCCAGCATGGGTCCATCCGTCACGTTCCCGTTTACTCCCGAAACGCGTTCGCGTTGCGGGAACCAATCGATCCCATGATGATTAGGATTGCGCCCCGGAGATGTCAATTGAACTTGCGCCTCCGCCCGGTCCATCCGCGACAAGATCCCTGACAATCATGCGTTTATAGGCCTCGACGATCTGGTCGCCCTCAGCCCGTTCGACGGAGACCGCAAGACGCATGGTGCAATCGCCGAGATGCATGATCAGGAAGGCGGCGCTGTCGATCGTCGGGCGCGGCGTGTCGGGCGCAAACCGGGCCCAGACGTCGGCAAGAAGCTTGCCGCCGGCACGGCTCTGCTGCAGGTCGATCTCCCGCAGCGCCTTGTCGGCCTGCATCGCAGACCAGATGTCGCGCATCACCGGTTCGGCGAGGAACATGTCGTAGTAGATGTCGAATAGTCCGGAGAAGACGTCACGCAGCTCGGCCATCGAGGTGACCCTGGCGAGCTCGGATCCGATGCACTCGTTGCACACGGCATTGTAGCGCTCGGCCAGCGTGCGCACGATCGCCGCCTTGTCGGGGAAGTACTGGTAGAGCGAGCCGATCGAGATGCCAGCCTTTTCAGCGACTTCGCTCATGCGCATCGCGTCGCTGCCCTTCTCCTGGATGAGCGCCGTCGCGCAGGCAAGGATCTGCTCGACACGCTCGCGGCTGCGCTTCTGGCTCGGTGTGCGGCGTAGCGCCGGCTCGTCGTCGGCGGGGATCGCGGCCGGGCTTGTCTCTGGAATCATGAGTAGTGCTCACATTTTGTCTTGACTCCTAAAATACGAGGATTTATCACATTTGCAAATGTGAGAGATACTCATGTTTGTAGATCAACCTCAGGAGGAAGCGATGACGGACAAACTCACACTGGTTCTGGGCGGCACCGGCAAGACGGGGCGGCGCGTGGCAGCCCGCCTTCAGGAACGGGGCATCGCGGTGCGCATCGGCGCCCGTTCGACATCGCCTTCCTTCGATTGGACGGACGAGGCGACCTGGGCGGCGGCCCTGGAAAATGTCGACCGCGTCTATGTCTGCTTCCAGCCCGACCTCGCATCGCCGGGAGCGGTTGACACCATGCGCCGGTTTTCCGCGCTTGCGGTTCACGCTGGTATCAAGCGGCTGGTGCTTCTGTCGGGCCGCGGCGAGGACGAGGCGGAAGCCGCCGAGCGCGCGCTGCAGGCCTCCGGCGCCGACTGGACGATCATCCGCGCAAGCTGGTTCTTCGAGAACTTCAGCGAAGGTTTCCTTGCCGACGGCATCGTGGGCGGTTCGGTCTACCTGCCGACGGATGCGGTCACCGAACCCTTCATCAGTTGCGACGACATTGCCGATGTCGCGGTTGCGGCACTTCTGGACGATGGCCATGTCGGCAAGGTCTATTCGCTGACCGGGCCGCGGTTGATGACTTTTGCCGATGCGGTGGCCGAGATCGCGGCTGCCGCCAATCGCCGGATCAGCTATCAGTCCGTTCCGGTCGACGATTTTGCCGCGCAGCTGAAGGGGGACGGCGTGCCGGATGACTATGTCGCGCTGATCCGTTATCTCTTCACGTCGGTGCTCGACGGACGCAATTCGCACCTGACGTCCGATGTCGAACACGTGCTTGGGCGCAGGCCGCGCGATTTCGCCGACTATGCCCGGGAGACCGCCGCAACAGATGTCTGGAGTCTTGCCGCATGATCCCGCTGATCCCCGCTTTGGCGTTTGCCGCCGCGATCGGCTCCGGCCTGATGGCCGGGCTGTTCTTCATTTTCTCGGTTTGCATCATGCAGGCGCTGGGGCGGCTGCCGGCGGAGCAGGGGATCGCCGCGATGAATGCGATCAACGTCGTGATCCAGAACCCGCTTTTTCTCAGCGTCTTCATGGGCACGGCGCTCTTGGCACTCGCCCTCGTGGTCGTCGCCTTCTTCTCGGGCGGCAATGGCAGCCTGCTTTTGGCGGCGGGCGGCATTATCTATGTCGCCGGCGTGCTGATCGTCACCATCGTGTTCAACGTGCCGATGAACGACGCGCTGGTCGCGACGACGCCTGGCCAGGCCGCCACCGAATTCTGGCAGCAGCGCTACCTGACCGACTGGGTCTGGTGGAACCATGTGCGCACCGTGTCCTCGATCGCGGCATTGGCGCTGTTCGTCCTTGGGTTTGCACGCGCCTGAAACAGGACGACCGGCGTACCTTCCAGAGGTGCGCCGATCGTCGTTGCCGTCAGTCGACAAGGGAACCGCAGGTGAGGTTGGCGATCGCGCCGGTCATGGCGCCCGCCCGGTCCGAGGCGATGAACGCCGCATAGTCGGCGACCTCGTCGAGCCTCGGGAAGCGCCCGAGCAGCGTGCCGGTCTTTGCCCGGCCCTCGATCATCTCCTCCACGGTCGTCTCGAAACGGTCGGCAAAGCCCTGGAACACGGCCCGGGCGTGTGAGACCGGCAGCGCCTCGGGAATGGCGTCCGGACGCAGGCAGACGACACGGATGCCATGGCTGCCCACTTCACCGGCGAGAATGCGCGAAAACGTCTCGATTGCACCGCAGGTGGTGCCGTAGCCAAGGAAGCCCGAGCCCGACATGCGCGAGCCGGGCGTCGACACCGTCAGGATGACGCCGCTGCCGTTTTTTTCCATATGCGTAGCGGCCGCCTTGGCGGTGATGAAATTGGCGCGGGTGTAGGCGGCGATCGGTCGTTCGAACTGCTCCAGCGTCAGCGCGGACAGGGGTGGGCCCTGGACATGGGCAAAGCCGACGGCCGTCAGCACCACATCGACCCGGCCGGCGCGATCGACGACCGATTGCACATGCCGCTCGACGGCTGCCTGATCGAGCACGTCGGTAACGTCGAATTCCGCTTTTCCACCCGCGGCGCGAATTGCTTCGGCCGAGCGTCTTAAGGTTTCAGCCGTTCGCCCGGCCAGAAAGACACGTGCGCCTTCGCGCGCAAAGGCACGCGCCGCGGCGCCGCCGATCGCGCCGCTGCCGCCATATATGATCGCCACCTTATCCTGAAGCAACATGGAAACCTCCCTTGATCCGTTGTTGGTGCGTGGGCATGCGGCATGGTTTCCCGGAGCGACACCGATCCGGGCGGAAAACCATGAAGTACGTCTGATGCGTCGGGTTGCTAGCGCGCAGTCATCCGCTGCGCGTATGCCTGCTCCAGCCTTGTATGCTTCTCCCAGAAGCCGCTTGACGGGCGGCCGGAGACGACATTGGCAAGAATGTCGAGATGGGTATGCCAGCCGGCGGCGACGCTCGCCATCATCTCCGGCGCGGCGATGCGCGCATGGGTGACGACCAGCAGCACCTCGGCGCCCCTTGCTTTCAACTCGAAACGAACCTGCGACGGCGTCGGCGTGCCTTCGCCCCACGTGTAGGCCAAAAGGTGTGGGGGCTCACAGGCGATGATGTGGCCATGGATCCGGCTTTCGCCGGCCAGAGCGGCATATTTTGGCGGCGGTTCGCCGCAGTCGCTGCCCAGTTCCTCGTGGCGAAAGATATGTTCGACGCCGGCGCCCGTCGCATCACCGATGATCCCCGACGCCATCCATTGCCTGCGCTTGTCTTCCTGCGTCAGGTAGGCCCAGATGCGCTCGATCGGCCCCGGCAGCAGGCGCTCGATGCGCGCCGTATCCGGCGCGACGATCCGGGCAAGGCCGTCGTCGGTGCCGGCTGGCGCAGTCATCGCTTCGTCTCCGTTTTCCGGGGCTGGGTATCCACGCCCTTTGCCGCATCCTCGGCCAGGAGCAGTGCCTCCAGCACGTCGATGCGCCCGCGCCAGAAGGCTTCGTAGTGACGCATCCATTCCATGCCGGCATGCATCGGCTCGGCGTCGAGCCGGCAGACATGCGCGCGGCCGCGCACCTCGCGGCGCACGAGGCCTGCGCCTTCGAGCACCTTGATGTGTTTCGAGGCGGCGGCAAGCGAAATGGAGAAGGGGGCGGCAAGCTCGCCCACCAGCCGTTCGCCTGCTGACAGATCCTGCAGCATCGCCCTCCGCGTCGGGTCGGAGAGCGCATGGAAAACGGCGTCGAGCCGATCGTTCATATATTCAACCATGTTGTTGAATATCGCCGATGCCCTTGGGATTGTCAACCGATCGGTTGAATTTAGTAGTAGCGCGAGAATGGGCGGTCACGCGGCGGGTCGTCGTGGATGCGCCGTCCCTTCCAGGCGGCAAGCGCATCGGAAAGGTCGTCGGTCGGCACCATCTGCGCGAACTGCTCGCTTTCCACCAGCAGCCCCTCCGAGATCGACATGTTGAGGCCGCGGGTGACGGCGGTGATGATCGAGCGGACGGCAAGGGGGGAATGGCCCATGATGCGTCTGGCAAGGTCGCGGGCGACGGGCATCAGCTCCTCATGGGCCACCACGTGGTTGACGAGGCCCATGTCCTGGGCACGGTCCGGCGAGAAATCCTCGCCCGTCAACAGAAGTTCGAGCGCGCGCTTGCGGCCGGCAAGCCGCGGCAGGCGCTGGGTGCCGCCGAAGGTCGGCGGCATGCCGAGCCTGATCTCGGGCTTGGCAAAGCGGGAGCGCTCGCTGGCGATGGCCAGGTGTACGGCCTCGGTGATTTCGCAGCCGCCGCCATAGGCGATGCCGTTGACGGCGGCGATGACCGGCTTCGGAAAGGCTTCCAGCCGCGCCGTGAGCCTCTGGCCGCGACGGACGAAATCGCGCACGGCCGGATTTACGCCCTTGGCCACACTCTCGGAAAATTCGTGGATATCGCCGCCGGCGGAAAAGGCGCGCTCGCCCGCGCCGGTGATGATGACCGCGCCGACCGCGTCGTTGACCTCGATGGCGTCGAGCAGGGCCATCAGCCTGTCGATCAGCGCGTAGTTGAGCGCATTCAGCTTCCCGGGCCGGTTCAGGGTCAGAAGCGCTATCCCTTCGGAAATCTGCAGCAATACGGTATCGGACATGGTGTTCTCCTGTCGTCGCATCGAGCGAGCCATTGACGAGGGCAGGCTAGGTGAGGGAAGATCGCATGTATATTCACTAGTCGGTATACATTGCGATGGCGAAACCAGAGCGCACCACCCGGGAAGGCATCGTCGATGCCGCATCCAAACTGTTTTACGCCGAGGGTATCCGCGCCGTCAGCGTCGATGCCGTGGCTGAGGCTGCGGGGGTCACCAAGCGCACGCTCTACTACCATTTCGACAGCAAGGACGACCTGATCGCCGCCTATCTCGAGGGCCGTGACCAGCCCAATCTTTCGCTCTTCCGCAAGTGGTTCGAGGCGGCCGATGGCGATCTCGCCGCAAAGGTCGAGGCGATCTTCGTCAATCTCGCCCGTGTCGCCCGGCATCCGAAATGGAAGGGATGCGGCTTTCTGCGGACCGCGGCGGAGCTTGCCAACATGCCCGGTCATCCGGCAATCCGCATCGGCGCTGCCCACAAGAAGAAGTTCGAAACCTGGCTGGCGCAGGTGTTTTGCGATGCGGGCATCGATGATGCCGGTGAACTGGCGCGGCAGATGCTGCTCTTGCTCGACGGCAGTTTTGCCGTCGTCCTCCTGCACCGGGATGCGAGCTACATGGAAAGCGCGGGCAAGGCGGCAGCGGCGCTCGTTCGTGGGGCGACCGCCACCTCTTGAGCGCCATCCGGCCGGGTCGCCAGTTCGGATGGCGTCAGGCCGGCATCGAGATGGCGGGGCTTGGCAAACCGGCGCGCGCGAGACAGATTGCGCCGCACGAAAACCGGGAGGACAGCATGGCAGTCAAACGCATCGTGTCCAATTTGTACGCGGCCGATCCGCAGGCCGCGCACGCCTTCTATGCCGACCTGCTCGGGCTTGAGCTGGTGATGGATCATGGCTGGATCCTGACCTTTGCGGCCAAGGGGCAGGCGGCGATGCCGCAGGTGGGCGTGGCAAGCGAAGGCGGCAACGGTACGCCGGTGCCGGTGTTGTCGATCGAGGTCGACGACGCCGATGCTGTTTATGCCGTGGCCCGCCAAAAGGGCGCGGAGATCGTCTATGACATCACCGACGAGCCCTGGGGTGTCAGGCGCTTCTATCTGCGCGATCCGTTCGGCAACGTGATCAACATCCTGTCTCATTGACGAGATCGAAGGCGAAGTGCCGGCCGGCGAACGCGTCGTCGGCCGGCACTTCCATATCAGGCGAGCGTCAGCGCATTGGCGAGATCGGCGACCAGATCGTCGGCATGTTCGATGCCGATCGAAAGCCGGATCGTGGTGTCGAGGACGCCGATGCGGCGGCGCACGTCGATCGGCACGCCCGAATGGGTCATCGCCGCCGGATGGCTGGCGAGTGATTCCGTGCCGCCGAGGCTGACGGCGAGCTTGAAGATCTGCAACGCATTCAGGAACCGGAACGCTGCCTCCTGGCCGCCCGTGATGTCGAAGGAGAAGGTCGAGCCGGCGCCGGTGCACTGCGCCGCATAGGCCTTGCCGAGCGGCGAGGCTTCGTCGTGGAAGGGCAGATAGTGGATGCGCTCGACCTTCGGGTGGTCGCGCAGGAACTCGGCGACGACGCGGGCATTGTCGTTGGCCTTGTGCATGCGCACCGACAGGGTTTCGAGCGAGCGGCCGAGCATCCAGCAGGAATGCGGGTCGAGCTGCGTGCCGATGGCGCCGCGTAGTGCCTTCACCTGCTTCATCACCGCCTTGGAGCCGAGTGCCGCGCCGGCGATCAGGTCGGAATGGCCGCCGACATACTTCGTCAGTGAGTAGAGCGAGATATCGGCGCCATGCTCGATCGGCCGCTGGAAGACTGGGCCGAGCAGAGTGTTGTCGCAGGCGATGACAGGTGTGTGGCCCTGCTTGGCGCCGATCGCGTCGGCGACGCGGCGGATCATGGCGACGTCGACGAGGCTGTTGGTCGGGTTGGCCGGTGTTTCGATCAGGATGACCGAGACGCGGCCCTTGGCCATCGCCGCTTCGGCGGCCTCCGTCACGGCTGCCTCATTGACGCCATCGGCAAAGCCGACGGCCGAAACGCCGAGATTGAGGAAGGTCTTGGCCAAGAGCGTCTCCGAACCGCCGTAGAGCGGCTGGCTGTGCAGCACCGTATCGCCGGGCTTGACGAAGGCGAGCAGCGTCGTTGCAATCGCCGACATGCCGGAAGAAAACAGCGCGCAGCTTTCGGTGCGCTCGTAGACGGCGAGGCGGTCTTCGACGATCTCGCTGTTGGGGTGATTGAAGCGCGAATAGACCAGGCCGGCGCTGACACCGGCCGGCGGCTCGCGCCGACCGGAGACGAAATCGAAGAAGTCGCGGCCTTCCTCGGCGGAGCGGAAGACGAAGGTAGAGGTCAGGAATACCGGCGGCTTGACGGCCCCCTCGGACAGTTCGGGATCGTAGCCGTAGTTCAGCATCAGCGTTTCGGGATGCAGCTTGTGATTTCCGATATGGGTCTTGGAGGGGTGCGGCGCGGTCATGGCTTTCTCCTGAAGCGAAACGGGGCGACTGACAGGCAAGTTATATCAGACGCTTGGGCCGATCCTTGCTATTTGCGATCCCAAGGCCTTGCGTTGCGCAAGATATCGCCAGGATCGAACGGATATAACGCAGAAAATTGCCGGCGAGACGGGCAGTGGAATTCTGCGCGCCTTGCGGTTGTCGCCCGCATCGCCGACCAGGACCTTGCCGAACGTGTCGGCCGTCGGCTTTGCCCGGTCGGGGGCGGGTGACCTTCGTGAGAATACGGATCAAGGAGGGACCGATGTCAGCGGAGACAGGTCGGCGGCGCCTGCAGGTTCAAGGCGGCGCGCTCCGGCCGCTTCAATGCCTGCGTGCGAGCGGGTATCGATCTCGCCTTGCCAAGCGCGCCGCGGCATTGTCTATTGCCGGATATTCCACATCATCCGACCTTCTGGGAGCATTGCGATGCCATCTATGGAACTGCTTCTGGCTTTCGTCGTGACCACCGCGATCTTCGCCTATATCCCGGGGCCGGCGATGCTCTATGCGGCGGCGCAGACGATGGCGCGTGGGCGCTGGTCTGGGCTGATGGCGACGCTCGGCATTCACCTTGGCGGCTATGTGCATGTCTTTGCGGCGGCCGCCGGCCTCTCCGTCCTGTTTCATGCGGTGCCGGTGCTCTACATGATCGTCAAGTTTGCAGGCGCTGCCTATCTCGTCTGGCTCGGGATTTCGCTGTTTCGCGCCAAGGCGCAAGGGGCGGGCGACCTGCCGGGCATAGGCGTCAAATCCGGCCGGCGGGCCTTCTTCGAAAGCATCACCGTCGAAGTGCTGAACCCCAAGACGGCGATCTTCTTCGTCGCCTTCCTGCCGCAGTTCATCGACGCATCGGCGGCGTTCCCCGTCTGGCTGCAGTTCGTCATTCTCGGCACGATCGTCAACCTGATGTTTTCTTCCGCCGATATCGTCTGCGTCATTCTGGCGGGCGTGCTGATGGCCCGGCTCAAGCGCTCGAGCATGGCGCAGCGCGCCATGCAGCGCGTCGGTGGTGGCGTGCTCGTCGGGCTCGGCGTGCACCTGGCGTTCCAGAAGAGCTGATCGGCGGGGCTACGGGCGAAGGCATGCCCGCCGTTTTGGCCCTTGCGCTGACTATCGCCGGTTGTCGTTGCAGTGGCGGGCGGCTATCAATCGGGCAGCGCGCCACCGCCTCTGCCGCGCTCGATGACTGACCGACAACAAGGAGCCTGCCGATGGATCACCTTCAAGAGACGGGTGCGCGCAGGGCGAGATGGCCCGTTCCACAGTTCGTGACCGGGCTTTTGGCGTCGTTTTCGACGACGGGTCTGATTGTCGGCGTATTGTTTTTCGCCGCTTCGCTGACGCCGAGCCTGATCCCGCGTCCCTATGTCATCCAGGCGGTGATATCAGGTCTGTCGTTGTCCGCCGGCTATGCCATCGGCGTCTTCCTGCGCTGGCTGTGGTCCTATCTCGAACTGCCGGATGTGCGGCCGAAGGCGGGGCTGATCGTCAAGCTTTTGGCAGCACTCGGCTGCAGTCTGGTGGTGCTGACTTTCCTCTGGCGCACGGCCGAATGGCAGAACACCGTGCGCACGATCATGGGTCTTGAGCCGGTCGAGAGCGCCGAACCCTTCAAGCTTGGCCTTATCGCCGCCGTCGTCTTCATCGTCATCGTGCTTCTGGCGCGCCTGTTCCGGCTGACCTTCCGCTTTCTCGCCAGGCGCTTCGAATATGTGCTGACCCGGCCGCTTGCAAAGTTTGCCGCCATTGCCGCGGCCGTCGCACTGTTCTGGTCGGCGACCGACGGGGTGATCTTCCGCTACGCCCTGCATGCGGCCGACAGCTCTTTCCAGCGGCTCGATGCGCTGATCGACCCGGATGTGGCGCCACCGACCGATCCGATGAAAACGGGCAGCGGCGCGTCGCTGATGACCTGGGACGAACTCGGCCGGCAGGGGCGCCAGTACATCGCCTCCGGACCGAGCGCCGGGGATATCGGCACCTTCTTCGGTGGCGAAGCCAAGGAGCCCTTGCGCGTCTATGCCGGGCTCAACTCGGCCGAGACGGCGAAGGAGCGTGCCAAGCTCGCGCTCGACGAGCTGAAACGTGTCGGCGGGTTCGAGCGTTCCAACCTTGTGGTCATCGTGCCGACCGGCACCGGCTGGATCGACCCGCCGGGTGTCGATTCGCTCGAATATCTGTTGAAGGGGGACGTCGCGAGCGTCGCGGTGCAATATTCCTACCTGACGAGCTGGCTTTCTCTGCTGGTTGAACCGGAATATGGCGCCGAGACCGCCGATGCGCTGTTCGACGCGGTCTATGGCTATTGGACGACGCTGCCGAAGGACAAGCGCCCGCGGCTCTACCTCTACGGCCTCAGCCTCGGCTCGATGAATTCGCAAGGTTCGGTCGATCCGTTCGATATCATCAGCGATCCGTTCCAGGGCGCGCTCTGGGTCGGCTCGCCGTTTCCGACCAAGACATGGCTGCAGATCACCGGCAACCGCAATCCGGGCTCGCCGGAATGGCGCCCGCTCTATCGCGATGGCTCGGTCATCCGCTTCACCAACCAGGAAAACACACTCGCTATCCCGGGCGCGGAATGGGGCAATGTCCGCATCGTCTACCTGCAATATGCCAGCGATCCGATCACCTTCTTCGATCCGTATTCCTTCTACCGCGAACCGGACTGGATGAAGGCGCCGCGTGGGCCCGACGTTTCGCCGGCGCTCAGGTGGTTCCCTGTCGTGACCATGTTCCAGCTCCTTGCCGACATGGCGATGGCGACGACGACGCCGATCGGCTACGGCCACGTCTATGCGCCGGAACATTACATCGATGCCTGGATGCAGATGGTCGCGCCACCCGGTGTCACCGAGGATGATGCCGCCCGGTTGAAGGCGCAACTCAAAGGGCGTTACTGAAACCGACTATCTCAATCGCCGCGCAGGTGGGCGGCGATCTGGTTGGCAAGCGCCTGGATCAGCGGTGCCTCCGCCTTTTCCGTCGGGCAGAGGAGGTAATAGCCTGCCGATGCCGGGATCGCCGTTGCGAACGGCTGGATCAGCCGGCCCTCCTGCAGGTAGGAGCGGGTCAGCACATCGGAAACGAGAGCGATGCCCTGCCCCTGCAGGGCGGACGCCACCGCGACTGCGACGGAAGGGACACGGACGCTGCGGCTGCCTTCCAGCGATATACGCGCGGCGGCCGCCCAGCGTGACCATTCCCGCCCGTCATCCTCGTGCAGCAATGTGACGTCGCGCAGTTTGCGGTCGCGATGCGACCCTTCCAGCCGCGGAAAAAGAAGCGGCGAACAGATGGTCCTGAGTTTCACGTCGCTGACGACCTGCCACCACAGCCCGTTGAAGGGCGGATTGTCGTAGACCACAGCCAGGTCGACATCGTCCCATTGCACGTCGCTGGCGCGGATACAGCTGCGCATGGCGAGATCGCTGACCCCGCGCGCATCGGCGAATTGCACCAGCAGGCTCGCCATCCAGGCGATTGCGAGCGCCGGCGGCAAGGCGACCGTCAGCTTCGTCTGCTGGTTTTCGAGCTGCCGTTCCGCATTGTTTTCGACGGCAACCGCAAGATTGCCGATGGCGTGGGAGACGGTCTGGGCGAAATCGCGCCCCGCCGCGGTCAGGCGAATATTGCGCCCCGATTTCTCCAGAAGCGTCAGGCCAGTCGTCTCCGAAAGCCGGCGCAGTTGCAGCGATACGGCACCGGGGCTGAGGCCGAGCTCATCGGCTGCCTGTCGCACCGATCCGATCCGGGCAACGGCTTCGAAGACCCTGATGTAGGGCAGGAAGTGCAGCGCTTTCATTCGTCCTCCGAACCCTGGTCTGCCGCGGATTGATGCGTTTCCGCTATCAACAATTGTTTAGTTAAACTACACAATATCAAGCATAAAAAATCGCTATTCCCAATCGATTTTTGCTCCTATGGTCCGGATCGGAGAGAGGGAGTAACACCATGATCGCAGCGCAACCATTTGATTTTCCTTATGATGGCAAACTGGTGCCGTCGCAGACCGCGCTGATGGTGATCGACCTTCAGATCGACTTCTGCTCGCCCAATGGTTACTTCGCCTCCATGGGTTACGATCCGGCGCCGCTCGCCGCCATCGTGCCGGCGGTCAACCGGGTGATCTCGGCCGCGCGGCAGGCCGGGTGCCTGATCATCCATACGCGCCAGGGCTACCGCGCCGACCTCGCCGACATGACTCCTTACGAGAAATGGCGGCGCAAGCGCTCGGGCCTTGAAAACACGCAGGTGCTTCTGCGCTCAAGCCCCGGCTTCCAGTTGCTGCCCGAGCTCGATGTCGCGGAGAGCGACGTCATCGTCGACAAGACCTGCAACAGCTCGTTCACCTATACGGATCTCGAACACGTGCTGCGGGCGCGGGGCATCACCCATATGCTCTTTACCGGCTGCACCACCGATGTCTGCGTGCATACGACGCTGCGCGAGGCCTGCGATCGCAATTTCCAGTGCCTGACGATCTCGGATTGCTGCGCCAGCGGCGAGCAATGGGCGCATGAAGCGGCGATCAACATGATCTCGATCGAGAACGGCATTTTCGGCACGGTCTCGACCAGCGACGCCGTCATCGCCGGGTTGGCCAAAGCCAGCGGCTAGCGCCGACAACACATCCCCATTTCAAAGCGTTCTGCCAACCGTTCCAACGGAATGATGCCCCATGCAAAGATATATCTCGCTGATGAAACTGACGGCCAAAGGATTGGCCGAACTTGCCGACAGCGGCGCGCGGCGCAAGGTGAGCGAAGATCGCGTCTCATCGCTCGGCGGCCGCTCGGTCGCCTTCTACGCCACGCTCGGAACCTACGATTTCGTCCAGGTTTTCGAGATGCCCGACAATGCGTCGATGATGCAATACGTGCTGACGGCGCGGCGCGACGGGTTCGTCGACCCGCTCATCCTTCCCGCCTTCGACAGCCAGACCTATGGCGACATCGTCGGGCGCGTTTCACCAACCTAAATCGAGGGGAATAGAGATGATCAGACTGGCATCGCATGCAACCCTTCTCGCCACTATCCTGCTGTCTGCAGGACTTGCCCAGGCGGAGCCGCCGGCTTTTGCAACGGACGGTGATATCGGCGTGTGCACCACAGCCGCCTTTCCGCCGCTCACCTTCAAGGTAAGCCCGGCGGATGCGAAGCCGAGCGGCATCGACATCGAAATCGTCGAGGCGCTTGCCGGTCTCTGGAACGCCAAGGTCAGCTATACCGTCACGGAGTTTGCCGGCCTTTTGCCGACGCTCGGCGCCGGGCGCTGCGACATGATCATCAGCGGCATCTACATCAACGAAAAGCGCCGCGAGACCTATGACGGCGTCTCCTACATGAAATCGGCAACGGCGATGGTGACCAAGGTCGGCAGCGACACCATCAAGGTGCCGGAAGACCTGAGCGGCAAGGTGATCGCGCTCGAAGCCGGCGCTTACTACAAGGAAGAGCGGATCGAGCCCCTGAACAAGGCGCTCGCCGCCAAGGGGCAGCCGCCGGTCGAGGTGCAGGAATATCCGACCCAGCAGGCGGCTTACCAGCAGGTGCTCGTCGGCCGTGTCGATGCGACGATGACCGAGGAAGCCGAAGGCGCATACCGCGCCTCGCGCTCCGACGGGACATTGCAGCTTCCCTACACCTGGGCTTCGGATTTCACCTACGGCATCTACTCCCGGCGCGAGAGCGGCGATGCGGCCCAGATCAAGGCGGGCCTGAAGACCTTGAAGGATCAGGGCTTCTTTGCCGGCGTCGCCAAGAAATACGGCCTCGATCCGGCGCTGTTCGACGTCGATTACGACCGTTGATGCTTGAGGGCGGGATGGGGAAACGTGTGGCGGTTTTCCGCCCGCATCCCGCTCTAGCTTAACCCAGGGAAGCGGGCAGGGCATGAACTTTGACACCAAACTCTTTTTCGATGCCCTGACCATGCCGGTGATGCTGCAGGGGGCGGCGATCGCCATCCTGCTCTCCATTCTGGTGCAGGCCGCCTCGTTCCTGCTCTGCCTGCCGCTTGCCGTCGCCTTGAACTCGATGGCAGCGGTACGCCGCACGGCGGCCCAAGTCTATGTCTGGCTGTTTCGCTCGGCCCCGCTGATCCTCGTGCTCTTGATCGTATGGAACGGTGCGCCGCAGCTCTTTCCGGGCCTGACGCGGGCGCCCTGGTACACGCCGTTTGCCGCCGCCTTCATCGCCTTCACGCTGGTCACCACCGCCTACATGGCAGAAGCGATGCGCGGCGCGCTTTCGGCGATCGGCCAGGGTCAGACCGATGCGGCACGCGCGCTCGGGCTCAACCGTCTGCAGACCTTCTTCCTCGTCGTCTTGCCGCAGGCCCTGCGCATCGTCATGCCGGTGCTCGTCAACGAGTTCATCAATCTGATCAAGCTGACGTCGCTTGCCTATGTCATCTCGATGCGGGAGATCATGGCGGTCGTCAATGACGCGATCGCCTCGAGCTTCCGCTTCGTCGAATGGTATTCGGCAGCACTCGTCTACTATCTGGCGATCGTTTCCATCCTGATGGTCCTGCAGCGGCTGATCCAGCGCCGCATGGCCTAGCTTCAGTTCGCCGCCTCGCTCCCTGCGGAAAGCAACGCTTGCATTGCGGCGATGATCTTGCGGTGCTGGTGGGCGTGGCGTGTGCGAAGGCTGGTGGCGGCATAGACCGCCTGCGGGATCACGGGCGCGTCGGCAACGACCGTGGCCCGGCCCGATTGGACGAGCCGGTCGGCAGTCGCGACGGTGACATAGGCGGCCCCCCCGAGAGAATGCAGCAGCATGGTGATCGCCATGTTCTGGCCTGACGCCACCGGCGCTGCGGAGAGATGCGGCAAGGCGAGGCGGTGGGCGCGATCGAAGGCCGGCGAATAGATCGCCTGGACATAGGTCTCAATCCTGATATCCGCCAGCGAAGCGGCATCGCTGCTGACCATGACGTAATGCAGATCGCCGATCCGTTCATAATGAAGATCGGGCAGATAATGCGGCGTATAGAGCAAGGCGAGGTCGAGATCGCCGGCGCCGAGATCCCGGTTCATCTGGTTGGAATAGTCGGCTTCCATGTAGATCTCGGTGGTCGGCAGCTCCTGCCTGATGGTGGCGAGCCATGCGCCGGCAAAGGCCTCGGCGAGGTCGTGCTGGATGCCGAGCCGCATCGAGCGCTCCAGCGCGCCGGCGCTGCTGACCGCGCGCGTTGCCTCATGCCATTGGTTTTGAAGCGCTTTTGCGTAATCCAGAAACCTGAGGCCGGCGGCCGTCGGCACGGTTCCGCCCTTGTTGCGGGTAAAGAGCTTGCGGTTGAACTGCGCCTCCAGCGCCTTGACGCGGTGGGAAACGGTGGACTGGGTGATGTTCAGCCGCTCGGCGGTGCGGTTGAAGGAGCGGGTCTCCATCAGATCCAGGAACGTTTCGATCAGGTCGACTTGCATCGGCGCCTTGTCCGGTTTTGAAGGTCGGTCCAATCTAATCGAATTCATCGATCAATAAAGCCTGTTTCCATCGCTTGATGGCGCATCGTTTCAACGGCAAGAATTCCGGCAAAACGAGGGAACAGTGCATGTCGAATTTGCCGTCTCACGCGCGCGTCGTGATCATCGGTGGGGGAGCGATCGGCGCTTCCTCGCTCTACCATCTTGCCAAGGCCGGCTGGACCGACTGCGTGCTTCTGGAAAAGAACGAGCTGACGGCCGGTTCGACCTGGCATGCGGCCGGCAATGTGCCGACGTTCTCGTCATCCTGGTCGATCATGAACATGCAGCGCTATTCGGCGTCGCTCTATCGCGATCTCGGCGCGCTGGTCGACTACCCGATGAACTACCATGTCACCGGCTCGATCCGGCTTGGTCATTCGAAGGAGAGGCTGCAGGAGTTCAAGCGCGTCGTCGGCATGGGCCGATACCAGGGCATGGACCTCGATATCCTCTCGCCCGAGGAGATGCGCAGCCGCTATCCGTTCCTTGAAACCCATGACCTGACCGGCGCACTCTACGACCCCTATGACGGCGATATCGACCCGGCGCAGCTGACGCAGGCGCTGGCCAAGGGCGCGCGCGACATGGGCGCGAAGATCATCCGCTTCTGTCCCGTCACGGCGGCGCGCCGCGAAAACGACGAGTGGGTGATCACCACGCCGCAGGGGGAAATCCGCTGCGAATACGTCGTCAACGCCGCCGGCTATTACGCCCGCGAGGTCGGCAAGATGTTCGGCCGCGACGTGCCGATGATGGTGATGAGCCACCAGTATATCCTGTTCGACGAGATCCCCGAGCTTGCCGCCTGGTCGAAGGAAGCCGGCCATAAGCTGCCGCTCCTGCGCGATGTCGACAGCTCCTACTATCTCCGCCAGGAGAAGAACGGCATGAACCTTGGGCCCTATGAGCGCAACTGTCGCGCCCACTGGGTAACGCCTGACGACCCGATGCCGGAAGACTTTTCGTTCCAGCTGTTCCCCGACGATCTCGACCGGCTGGAATGGTATCTGAACGATGCCGTCGAGCGCGTGCCGATCCTCGGAACCGCCGGACTGTCGCGGATCATCAACGGCCCGATCCCCTATGCGCCTGACGGCAATCCGCTGATCGGGCCGATGCCCGGCGTGCCCAATGCCTTCGAGGCCTGCGTCTTCACCTTCGGCATCTGCCAGGCGGGCGGTGCCGGCAAGGTGCTCGCCGAATGGATCACCGAGGGCCAGACGGAGTGGGACATGTGGTCCTGCGACCCCCGGCGCTACACCGACTATACCGACCAGGACTATTGCATCGCCAAGGGCATGGAGATCTACGGCCACGAATATGCGATGCATTTCCCGAAGCATTACTGGGCTGCCGGCCGCGGCAAGAAGCTGTCGCCGATCCACGACCGGATCGCAGCGCTCGGCGCCCAGTTCAAGCCCTATAACGGTTGGGAACGGGCGATGTGGTATGCCAAGCCCGGCGACGACACCTCGGAAGAGGCGACGCAGACCTGGGGGCGGGCAGGGCCATGGGCCAAACGCATCGAGGAGGAATGTCTCGCCGTGCGCGATGCCGCGGGCATTCTCGACCTGCCGGGCTTCTCGCGCTTCCGGGTGAAGGGCAAGGGCGCGACCGAGTGGCTCGCAGGCCTGATCACCGGGCGCTTGCCGAAGCCCGGCCGCATCGGCCTTGCCTATTTCTCCGACGACAAGGGACGCATCGTCACCGAAATGTCGGTCATGATGCTGGACGAGGATTTCTTCTTCCTGATCACGGCGGCAACGGCGCAGTGGCACGATCTCGAGTGGCTGCAAAAGCACCTGCCGGCAGATGCCGCCTTCACGCTCGACGACGTCACCACGCAATTCAGCTGCCAGATCCTGACGGGGCCGAAATCGCGCGACATCCTCGCAGAGGTCAGCGACGCGGATCTCGCCAAGGGGTGGCTCACGCACCAGACGGCGCAAATCGCCGGGCGTTATTGCCAGCTGGTGCGCGTCTCCTTTGCCGGTGAACTCGGCTGGGAGATCCATACGAAGGTCGAGGACACGGCAACGATCTTCGACGCAGTGTGGGCGGCCGGCGAGAAGCATGGCCTGAAACCCTTCGGCATGGAGGCGCTCGACAGCCTGCGCATCGAGAAAGGCTACCGCGCCTGGAAGGGCGATCTCTCCACCGACTACACCATCCTGCAGGGCGGGCTCGAGCGCTTCGTCGACTGGGCAAAGCCGGGCTTCAAGGGCAAGGCGGCGCTGGAGCGGGAGAAGCAGCAGGGCGTTTCCAAGCGCTTCGTCACCTTGACGGTCGCCGCCGACGGCTGCGATGCGCCCTATATGTCGACGCTCTGGTCGGACGGCCAGGTGGTCGGTGAGACCACCTCGGGCAACTGGGGCTACCGCGTCGGCAAGTCGATCGCGCTCGGCATGCTCAGGGCCGATCTCGCCGTGCCCGGCAACGAGATCGAGGTCGAGATCTTCGGCGATCGCTTCAAGGCGACGGTCGAGGCCGACCAGCCGCTCTGGGATCCCTCCAATGAAAGACTGCGCGCATGACGAAGCCCATTCCCTCGAAAGCCCGGGCCGTCATCATCGGCGGCGGCGTCTCCGGCTGTTCCGTTGCCTATCACCTGGCGAAGCTCGGCTGGACCGACGTGGTGCTGCTTGAGCGCAAGCAGCTGACCTCGGGCACGACCTGGCATGCGGCCGGCCTGATCGGCCAGCTGCGCGCCTCGCAGAACATGACGCGGCTGGCGAAATATTCCGCCGACCTCTACGTCAAGCTGGAGGCCGAGACTGGCATTTCCACCGGTATGCGCCAGAACGGCTCGATCACCGTGGCGCTGACGGAGGAGCGAAAGGAAGAGATCTATCGCCAGGCATCGCTGGCGCGTGCCTTCAATGTCGACGTGCGCGAGATCACGCCCGACGAGGTGAAGGCGATGTATCCGCACCTCAACACTTCCGACGTGAAGGCCGCCGTGCATCTGCCGCTCGACGGCCAGTGCGACCCGGCCAACATCGCCATGGCGCTTGCCAAGGGTGCTCGCCAGAACGGTGCGACGATCATCGAAGGCGTCAAGGTCACGGCCGTTCTGAAGAAGGACGGCCGGGTGACGGGGGTCACCTGCGAGCAGAACGGCGAGACCTACACGATCGAGACCGACCACGTCGTCAACTGCGCCGGCATGTGGGGCCGCGAGTTTGCGCGGCAATCGGGCGTCACCGTGCCGCTGCATGCCTGCGAGCATTTCTACATCGTCACCGAGGCGATCCCCAACTTGACCCGCCTGCCGGTGCTGCGCGTGCCGGACGAATGCACCTATTACAAGGAGGATGCCGGCAAAATGCTGGTCGGCGCCTTCGAGCTCAAGGCCAAGCCCTGGGGCATGGACGGCATCCGCGAGGACTTCTGCTTCGACCAGCTGCCCGACGATTTCGATCATTTCTCGCCGATCCTCGAAATGGCGGTCAACCGCATGCCGATGCTGGAAACGGCCGGCATCCATACCTTCTTCAACGGCCCTGAAAGTTTCACGCCTGACGACCGCTACTATCTCGGCGAGGCGCCGGAGGTGAAAGGCTATTGGGTCGCGGCCGGTTACAACTCGATCGGCATCGTTTCATCTGGCGGCGCCGGCATGGCGCTCGCCCAGTGGATGAACGACGGCGAGCCGCCCTTCGATCTCTGGGAAGTGGATATCCGACGGGCGCAGCCGTTCCAGAAAAATCGCGCCTACCTCAAGGATCGCGTCTCCGAGACGCTCGGCCTGCTCTACGCCGATCATTTCCCCTATCGCCAGATGGCGACGGCCCGCGGCGTGCGCCGCTCGCCGCTGCATGAACACCTGAAAGCCCGCGGCGCCGTCTTCGGCGAAGTCGCCGGATGGGAGCGGGCCAACTGGTTTGCGAATGACGGCCAGGAGCGCGAATACCGCTATTCCTGGAAGCGACAGAACTGGTTCGAAAACCAGAAGGCCGAACATCTCGCCGTGCGCAACGGCGTCGGCCTGTTCGACATGACCTCCTTCGGCAAGATCCGGGTGGAGGGGCGCGATGCGCTATCCTTCCTGCAGCGGCTCTGCGCCAACGAGATGAACGTGGAGGCCGGCCGCATCGTCTACACCCAGATGCTCAACGGTCGCGGCGGCATCGAAAGCGACCTGACGGTGACGCGTCTTTCGGAGACCGCGTTCCTGCTGGTGGTGCCCGGCGCCACGCTGCAGCGCGATCTTGCCTGGCTGCGCAAGCATGTGCGCGACGAGTTCGTCGTCATCACCGATGTTGGAGCCGGCGAAAGCGTGCTCTGCGTCATGGGGCCGAAGGCACGCGATCTCCTGCAGAAGGTGAGCCCGAACGATTTCTCCAATGCGGCCCATCCCTTCGGCACGGCGCGCGAGATCGAGATCGGCATGGGATTGGCTCGGGCGCACCGCGTCACCTATGTCGGCGAACTCGGCTGGGAGCTTTATGTCTCCACCGACCAGACGGCGCATGTATTCGAGACGCTGGAGGCGGCGGGCCAGGATCTGGGCTTGAAGCTTTGCGGTATTCACACGCTCGACAGCTGCCGCATCGAGAAGGCATTCCGCCATTTCGGCCATGATATCACCGACGAGGATCACGTGCTCGAAGCCGGGCTCGGCTTTGCCGTCAAGCCCGACAAGGGCGATTTCATCGGCCGCGAGGCGGTGCTCGCCAAGCACAATCGCGGGCTGTCGCGCCGGCTGGTTCAGTTTCGTCTCACCGATCCCGAACCGCTTCTTTTCCACAACGAGGCGATCGTGCGCGACGGCAAGATCGTCGGCACCATCACCTCGGGCAATTACGGCCACCACCTCGGCGGCGCCATCGGCCTCGGTTACGTGCCGTCGGAAGGCGAGAGCGATGCCGATGTGCTCGGCTCAAGCTTCGAGATCGAGATCGCCGGCACGAGGGTCAAGGCCGAGGCATCGCTGAAGGCGATGTACGATCCGCGCTCCGAGCGAGTGAGGATGTGAACTCGCGCTTGGAGTTGCCCCTCACCCTGATCCTCTCCCCGCAGGCGGGGCGAGGGGACGAGAATGCGGCATGCTTGCCATACGATGGCAGTCGTCGAAATGGCAGAGCCGCAAATGGAGTTGGGGAACGACTGGGTGCTGCGATGTCCCTTCGCCCCGCCTGCGGGGAGAAGGTGCCGGCAGGCGGATGAGGGGCCTTTCGAGGCACAACGAAAATGCGCGCGCCGGAACGCGGTTCTTCCGGTCCATCTTTCGGGAGTGCAGGCCCATGTTCGCATCGGACCTTTCCAATACCACTGTTGTGGGCGATCGCATCGACCAACTGGTGGCCGCGCATCGGCCGGGGCATGGGCTCGTCCGCGCCTTCTACCATGACGAGGAGATCTACGAGCGCGATCTCGAGCGGGTGTTTCGCCGCCATTGGCACTGTGTCGCGCATGAAAGCGTGATCCCCAACCCCAATGATTTCGAGGTGTTTCGCATGGCGTCCGAGCAGGTGATCGTCACCCGCACCGCCACCGGCGCCATCCATGCGATGCTGAACGTCTGCCGCCATCGCGGCGCCGAGGTCTGCACCAAGGACAAGGGCAATGCCCGCGCCTTCGTCTGTCCCTATCACGCCTGGACCTATGGCAATGACGGCGCGCTGAAGGCAGCAAGGCTGATGCCCAAGGATTTCAAGCGCGAGGATCATGGGCTGAAGAAGCTCCATGTGCGCGTGGTGGAAGGGCTGATCTTCATTTCCTTCGCCGAACAGCCGCTCGACTTCACCGAGGTCGAGAACCTTCTGCATGCGACCTGTGGTCAATACGGCTGGGCGCAAGCCAAGGTCGCGCATCGCCAATCCTATCCCGTCGATGCCAACTGGAAACTCGCGGTCGAGAACTATGTCGAGTGCTACCATTGCGGCCCGGCCCATCCGGAATATTCCGAGACGCATGCGCTGGAACAGCCGCTGCACATGATCGAGGAGCTGAACGCCAAGATGGAAGCGCGCACCTGCGCGCTCGGCATCGAGGTCGGCTCCGGCGACCACTGGCAGTCCTCGGCCGGTGGAAAGGAAACGGTGCATGCCTTCCGCTATGCGCTCTATGACGGTGTGAAGACCGGCAGCAAGGATGGCCAACCGCTCAGCACCCTGATGGGCCGCTTCAGCGATTTCGACGGTGGTGTCACGTCCATCCATCTCGGCGGCACGACATTCCTCGTCTGCTACCCAGATCACGGCATGATCTACCGCTTCATTCCGAAGACCGCGGGAACCTGCGAGATGGAGTTGATCTGGCTCGTCGACGGTAAGGCCGAGGCGGGGCGGGACTACGATCTTGAACGGCTCATCTGGCTGTGGACGGTGACGACGGACGAGGACAAGGCGATCATCGAACACACCTCGCGCGGCGTGCGTTCGCACTATTTCGTGCCGGGGCCGATCGCGCCGATGGAGCAGAACGAGCTCAGATACATCAACTGGTATCTGGACGAGATCAGCCGGTCTTCCCAACCCTCATCCCTGTGCTTGTCACAGGGATCCAGCAGCGCCGCGTCGGCGGTGTGAAAGAACTCTGAATGCTGCGGTGGGACGAAGCACACTAATGACGGCGCGGACGCGCTGTCATTAGATTCCTGTGACGAGCACAGGAACGAGGTAAGTATCGGTGGCTCAGCGGCGGTTTGGGCCGGAACAATGCGCGCCGTCGTGCAGCGCGCGTTTGCGCGCTCAATCCCGTCGGTCGAAATGGGTGCGCAGCGCCACGTGGGTCTGCACGGTGGCCACGCCCGAAATCAGCGAGATCTGCCGGCGGATGGTGTCCAGGTCGCCGTTGGAGGCACATTCGATCAGGAGCATCAGGTCGGTTTCGCCGGCGAGCGACCAGCAACTGACCACGGGCGGCATGCCGGCCAGATGCGGCACGATGTGGTCGCAGTTCTTGCCGGGCTGGAAGGAGACGGCGATCAGCGCCCGCACCACCGGCGCCTTGTCCTCGATCCCCAAGCGGATGGTGTAACCGGCAATCACACCCTTCGTTTCCAGCCGGCGCAAACGCTCATGGGCAGCGCTTCGAGACAGGCCCGAATGGCGCGCGAGTGCCACCAGGCTCTGGCGCGAATCCTGGCGAAGCGCGGCGACCAGCAAACGGTCCTTCTCATCCATTTCCGTCAATATGTCGCCCTCGCGTTCGGATGTCCGGACGTTCGTCCGGTCAAGCTCCATCATGTCCAGTGAAACCGGACGATAAGCTAGCTAGCTTCTTCAGGCAACCAAGGAGCTTCAGCCATGACCACACCGCGACTTCCCGACAATGCCGTCCTGATCCCGATCGACATGCAGCAGGCGTTCGACGCGGCACCCTGGCCGCCGCGCTGGAATGATGCGGTCGATGACAACGGGCGCGCGTTGCTCGCCTCTTGGCGGGCGGCTGGACGGCCGGTCATCCATGTTCGCCACGACAGTGTCGCGCCGGGCTCGACGCTTGCGCCCGGTGCTCCCGGCAACGCGCCACGGCCGGGTTTCGCGCCTGAGGGCGACGAGCCGCTTGTCAGCAAGAGCGTCAACGCCGCCTTCATCGGCACCGATCTCGACTTGCGCCTGCGCCGGCTCGGCGTCGATACGGTCGTGCTCTTCGGCATCTCGACCGACATGTGCGTCTCGACCTCCGTTCGGGTCGGCGCCAATCTCGGCTATCGGGTGATCCTGGTGGAGGATGCCTGCGACTGTTTCGACCAGCCGGATGGTGCCGGCGGCACGATCCCGGCGCGGGATATCCACCGGGCGCATGTCGCGACGCTCAGGGCGGAATTTGCCGAGGTGACGACGACGGCGGAGATCGTCTCCGCCTTGCGGCCGGCGGCAGCAGCGTAGGAATACTGCGGCGCGCTACTTGCTGGCGGCGCCGCGGACTTCCAGCACCTGGTAGGTCCATTTCGGCGTCGTCAGGCTTACGCCCTCGCGGCTCGGGAAGGTCAGGAAGGTCTCGAACGGCCTGGCCTGGCCGACGGGCACGCGCGAAAGCAAAAGTGCCGTGTCGTCGCCGATCTTGGTGCAGCTGTCTTCGGGGCAATCCTCGAGCGTCACGGCAAGCCGGAAATACTCAAGCGGCGTCGCGCCGTTGTTGGTGACGGTGCCGCGCAGGCGGAAGCTCCGCTCCGGCTGGCTCTGCTCGAAGGTCATGTCGGTGAGCGCTATGTTTTCGGCGGCAGGCGTTACAGGCTCAGTTGCGACCGGCTCGGGTGCCGGAGCCTTGCGCTCGCTGCGGTCGCTGATCCAGACGATGAAGGCGGAGAGGAGGGCGATTGCCACTGCGACCGACAGGATGGGTTCGGCCCACCGACGAAAGCGACTGAAACGCGCCGCCAGATACACGACCGCCACGCCAACCAACGCTACCAACCAAAGCATGAAGCTCCTCCCTATCGACCCTTATATAGGGTGAGCCGCAGGTGGCAACATCGCCCGGTGCGCACGGCGGTCACGCCTTCGGCATTTGGCCGTTCGCGCCGCCGGTCTTTTCGCCAACCCCTTGCGCCAATTGTGAATGCAGAGGCCAGAGTTGACCCTCTAGCGAGCGGAATCGGCACCAAGGCTGACGGTGAACGTGCCTTCGAAGGGCACGGCAGCGAAGCGCTCGTTGATCTCGGCGAGGCTCTTTTCCGGGTCGAGATCGGCAAAGATGTCGGGCCGCAGCCAATGGGCGAAGGCTTCGGCGGCGACAATGTTGAGCGGGATGGCGTTGAAGAAGTTCCAGATGCCATGGACACGGCCGCCTTCGACGGCCGCGATGCCGGAGAGGGCTGGCGCCTCGACCGCCGCTGCCAAGGTCTGCTGCGCCTCATCCCTAGCAACGCCCGGCCCGATGGAAAAGCCGCTATAGGTTCCGCCGGGAGACGATGTCGCGATATAGACCTCGGGGTTTGCGGCGATGACGGCTTCGGCACCCACCGTGCCCCCCGCTCGCGGCAGCGCGCCTTCGGTGATGTTGCGGCCGCCGGCGATCGTCAGGAATTCGCCGAGCCCGCCGACGCCAAAGGCCCAGCAGCACTGGTCGGGCTTGGGGAAGGCATGCATCAGCACGCTCGGCCGCGGCTCCGGCTTGGCGGCTACGCGCGCGCGGATCAGGGCCAGCTTGTCCTCGTAGTAGCGGGCGAAGGCTTCGGCCTGTTCGTCGCGCTCCAGGATCTTGCCGAGAAGGCGCATCATGTCCGGCGTGGTCTTGAGCGGGTCACTGTTGAAATCGACGACGATGACGGGCACGCCGATGCTGGTCAGGTAGTCGATCGTGCGCTGGCCCGGCTCGGTGTCGGCCTGCCAGTTGGCGAGGATGGCAAGGTCGGCCTTGAGCGTCAGCAGCGCTTCATTCGAAAGGCCCGGGAGCGTGCCGTCATCGATCAGCGGCACGTCCGCGATCGCGGGGAACTTCTGGCGGAAGCTCTCGTAGATCTCGGGATTGGCGCCCTTCATGTCGCTGGACCAGCCGGCGAGCAGGCTGACGGGATCCGGGTGAATGAGCGAAAGCGCGATCAGGTTGAAGCCGCTGCCGAGCAGGATCGCACTCGGTTTCGCGGGGATCGTCACCGCGCGTCCGGCCGCGTCCGTGACCGTCATCGGCCATTTGCCCTCGGCTTGCACTGGTGCTGCGAAGACCGTCAGGGCAATGAGCAGCGTCAGGAATGCACGGGTCGTGAAGCGCAAGGCGAGATGAAGCAAGCTACTGTTTCCGTTGGCTGGGCAGGGCGCAGAGGCTGCCGCAGCTGCGCACGCCCGGGAGCAGGTAACGCAGGCAGCAGATCTTGCGCCGACAGACGCGTGCGCCGTCCTCTTCCTCGTGGCGAAGGCAATCGAAGAAAGGGTTCGGCGATCCATCGGGCAAGGATTTGCGGCCAGTGAGGGCTTCTGCCTGGACATGAAGCGGCTCGACGCCAGCGGCGCGCAGCGCATAGTCGATGTAGACGACCGCGTTGTTCCAGGCGAGCTTCGGGGCGATGCCGCCGCTCGACTTGAGGTAGCCGACGACCTCGCGCAGGTGCTCTCCCATCAGCGGCGCCAGGGTGGCAAAGACGTCTTCGTCGTCCCTTGCCTGCCAGTCTCCGGCATCGGCGACACCGAAGGCGCGCGGCAGGCCGTCCTCGGCGAGTGCCACCTTCATGCGGTCGAACGACACCGGCAGCACCTGGTGATCGAGCACGCGGGCAACGATGTAGGGGATCGTCAGCGCCGAGAAATAATAGAGCGACCACATGGAGGCGACCGCGCGGCGGTCGCTGCCGCCAGATGCCGCAGCGTAGATGTCGAGCGCCCGGTCGAAGGCGCCGGAGCCGAAGAACTCGGGCAGCGCCATGCCATCGGCAAGGTCGTCCGACAGCATCATCTTTTCGTTGCACCAGGCATGCGGGCCGGAAAAGGCGGACGAGAGCACCTTGATGCCGCCCGTCTCCATGAGCGCTTCGGACGCAGCCGCCGTCATAGCGTCACCCGGTGTGAGCGTGACACAGCCGGCAACCCGACCGAAGCAGCGAACCTTGTTGCGAGCATGCGATACACTGTCTGAACCCCGTCAGAAACTCATAAGGTGAACGTGATACTCATGATTTTAGCAGGTGCAAGTAATTTCGTGACTTTGCAACCATGTTTTGATCCCGGGCCGGGGAAGAAGGACGAACCGCGAGCCTTCCCTCGCGGTTCGTCAAGGCCGGGCGCTGTCGCGGCTACAGCAGTCCGAGCTGCTTGTAGAAGCCGAGGGCGTCGTAATAGTCGTTCTGAGCGGCGATCTTGCCGTCCTTGACCGTGAACACCGAAGCGCCGGTAAACTTGAAGCTCTTGCCGGTCGCCGCCGTTCCATCGGCCCAGGCACCGGAATTGGTGCCCGAGAATTCCCATTCGAAGGAGACCTTGTCGCCGGCGGCGATCGGGTCGCCCTTCATGGTCCAGACGGCGTCGGGCGCGGCATTGAGGAAATTGTCGATGACGCCGGTCTTGGCGGCATCCTTGCCGGTGACGGGCTTTCCGACCGAGGCGTCGTAATAGCTGACGTCATCAGCAAAGTAGGAGGCGGCCTTGCCCGCATCATGGGCATTCCAGGCGGCGACATAGGCCTTGACGACATCAGGCGCCGCTTCGGCGGCAAAGCCTGGGGGCACGTGGACAACGGCACTCAGACCCAGAGCACCCAAGGCGACAAGCAATTGGCGGCGGTACATGGTTTTTCCTCCCGTTGTCGTGGTTTCAGGCGTGGCGCCGCCGAACGGACATCGCGCCACGCCTGAACGCCTAGCCGTGGTTGATCATGATGTGGCGGACGGCAGTGTAGTCCTCCAGCGCATAGACGGACATGTCCTTGCCGTAACCGGACTGCTTGACGCCGCCATGCGGCATCTCGTTGGTCAACATGAAGTGGGTGTTGATCCAGGTGCAGCCGTATTGCAGGCGCGAGGCGGCTTTCATCGCCTTGGAGATGTCCTTGGTCCAGACGGAGGAGGCGAGGCCGTAATCGCTGTCATTGGCCCAGGCGACGGCATCGTCGTTGCCGGTGAAGCGGGTGACGGAGACAACGGGGCCGAACACTTCGCGCCGCACGATTTCGTCCTCCTGGGTGGCGCCGGCGATCACCGTCGGCTGGAAGAAGAAGCCGTCGGCGCTGCCGGGCGCACCGCCGGTGGTGATTTCGATGTGCTTCTGGTCGGCGGCGCGCTCGACGAAGCTGGCGACACGGTCGCGCTGGCGGCGCGAGATCAGCGGGCCGATTTCGTTTTCGGTGTCGTCGGCAAGATTGTAGCGGATGGTGGAGACGGCCGAGCTCAGGTCGGCGACGAGCTTTTCGTAGATGCCGGCCTCGGCATAGATGCGGCAGGCGGCGGTGCAGTCCTGGCCGGCATTGTAGTAGCCGAAGGTGCGGATGCCGCTCACGACCGCTTCGAGGTCGGCGTCGTCGTAGACGATGACGGGGGCCTTGCCGCCGAGCTCCAGATGGGTGCGCTTGACCGTCTTGGCAGCGGCCGTCAGCACTTTCTTGCCGGTGGCGATATCGCCGGTGATCGAGACCATCGCGATCTTCGGATGGTTGATGAGCGCATTGCCGACGGTTTCGCCGCGGCCGGTGACGACGTTGACGACGCCTTCGGGCAGGATGTCGGCCAGCAGCCGGGCAAGCTTCAGCGCCGTCAGCGGCGTCTGTTCCGACGGCTTGAAGACGACGGTGTTGCCGCCGGCGATCGCTGGCGCCAGCTTCCACGCCATCATCATCAGCGGATAGTTCCAGGGCGCGATCGAGCCGACGATGCCGACCGGGTCGCGGCGGACCATGGAGGTGTGTCCGGGCAGATATTCGCCTGACGTCGGCGCATGCAGGTTGCGGATGGCGCCGGCGAAGAAACGCCAGCAGTCGACGATTGCCGGCAGTTCGTCGTTCCTGACGGCATTGATCGGCTTGCCGCAGTTGAGCGCTTCGAGCGCTGCAAAATCATCGGCGTTCTTCTCGATCGCGTCGGCGATCTTCAGGAGGTAGCCGGAGCGTTCGCCCGGCGTCGTCATCGACCAAGAGACGAAGGCGCGTTCCGCCGCGTCGACGGCCGCCTCGACCTGCATGTGCGAGGCTTCGGCAAGATCGATGATCTTGGCGCCGGTGCGCGGGTTGAGGATGAGCTCGTCTGCTTCGGTGCCGGCCTCGAAGCGCGATCCGATCAAAAGCTGGGTGTCCATGTCTGTTCTCCCTTGAACGTCTTGTTCATTTGCCGGCGCCGGCGATCTGGTCGCCGTCGCGGGTCAGGTAGTAGGCGCCGAGGATCGGCAGGAAGGTGACCAGCACCACGATCATGGCGACGACATTGGTCACCGGGCGCTGGCGCGGGCGGATGAGCTCTTCGAGCATCCAGATCGGCAGCGTCGACTGCTGGCCGGCGGTAAAGGTGGTGACGATCACCTCGTCGAAGGACAGCGCGAAGGCGAGCATGCCGCCGGCCAGAAGCGCCGTGCCGATGTTCGGCAGGATGATGTAGCGGAAGGTCTGAAAGCCGTCGGCGCCGAGGTCCATCGACGCCTCGATCAGTGAGCCGGAGATGCGGCGGAAGCGGGCGACCGCATTGTTGTAGACGACGACGATGCAGAAAGTCGCGTGGCCGAGAACGATGGTCCAGAACGAAAACGGGATCTCCGCCATCGAGAAGGCCGAGCGCAGCGCGATGCCGGTGATGATCCCGGGAAGCGCGATCGGCAGGATGACCAGCAGCGAGATCGTCTCGCGGCCGAACAACCGCGTCTGGCTGACGGCGGCGGCGCAAAGCGTGCCCAGCACCAAGGCAATCGCGGTGGCGATCGAGGCGACCTTGACCGACAGCGTCAGCGCCGCCCAGACATCCGGCCTGTTCCAGGCGACGGCAAACCATTGCGTCGTCAGGCCCGGCGGCGGGAACTGGTAGCTCTTTTCCTCCGTGGTGAAGGCATAGAGGAAGATCAGGAGGATCGGCACATGCATGAAGGCAAGGCCGGCGGCAGCGGCGATCTTCAGGCCGAGAGGGGAGCGGTTGCGTTCAGAGCGCATCGAAGGCCCCCATGCGTTTGGCCACAAAGAGATAGGCGCCCATGATAACGATCGGCACGACGGTGAAGGCGGCGGCGAGCGGAATGTTACCGGCCGTGCCCTGCTGGGCATAGACCGCCTGGCCGATGAACAGCCGGGACGAGCCGATGATCTGCGGAATGATGTAGTCGCCGAGCGTCAGCGAAAAGGTGAAGATCGAGCCGGCGACGATGCCGGGAAGCGCCAGGGGAAAGAGCACGTGGCGGAAGGTCTGGGCCGGCGTGCCGCCGAGATCGGAGGAGGCCTCGATCAGGTTGGTCGGCACGCGCTCCAGTGCCGCCTGGATCGGCAGGATCATGAAGGGCAGCCAGACATAGACGAAGACGATGAAGGTGCCGGTATAGCTGACCGAGAGCGAGTTGCCGCCAACGACGGGAAGCGACAGCCAGGCGTCAAGCAGCCACTGCAGATGCAGTTTTCCGAGGAACCAGGTGACGATGCCTTCCTTGGCGAGGATCAGCTTCCAGGCATAGATCTTGACAAGGTAACTGGACCAGAGCGGCAGCATGACGCCGAGATAGAACAGCACCTTCCATTTTCCCTGGGCATACCGTGCCGCGTAATAGGCGATCGGGAAGGCGATGAGCGCCGAGGCAATGGTGACGATCGCCGCCATCGAGACGGTGCGAAGGATGATGTCGAGATTGGTTTCGCTGAGGAGCTGGCGATAGGTCGCAAGCGTGAACTCGTAGCTGATGAGGCCGGAGAAATCGTCGATCGAGAAGAAGCTCTGCAGCAAGAGCGCAAAGAGCGAGCCGACATAGACGACGCCGAGCCACAGGAGCGGCGGTGCCAGGAGCACCGTCAGGAGCACATGCGGGTGCTTCCAGAAGAAGTCCGACAGCCGCCCGGCCGCGCCGCGGCGGTCGACCGCGTTGAGGTTTTCAGCAAGGGCGGTCATGCGTCCTCCATCGGGTGCAGCTCGTTGGCCGCAAAGCTGATGGTGACGGGGCTGCCGATAGTGGGAACGGCAAGTGCTGCGGGGCTTGCAACCGCGATGCGCGCGCCATCGACGTCGACGACGACGCGGTTGACCGCGCCGAGGAAACTATGGGCGGCCACCGTGCCTGAGAGGCTGAGCGCACCTTCGGACGGTGCCGACAGCGCGATCGCTTCGGGACGCAGGCTCGCATAGGCGGATCTGACCCCGAGCTTCTGGCAGAGCTTTGCCGGCAGCACGTTGGACGAGCCGACGAAATCGGCGACGAAGCGCGTCTTCGGCTGCTTGTAGACTTCTTCGGGGCTGCCGAGCTGCTGGATGCGGCCATCGTTGAAGACGGCGATGCGGTCGGCCATCGACAGGGCTTCGCCCTGGTCGTGCGTGACGAAGACGAAGGTGATGCCGAGCGACTTCTGGAGGCTTTTCAACTCCTCCTGCATCTGCTCGCGCAGCTTCAGGTCGAGCGCGCCGAGCGGCTCGTCGAGCAAGAGGACCTTCGGCTTGTTGACGAGCGCACGGGCGAGCGCCACGCGCTGGCGCTGGCCGCCGGACAGCTGGCCGGGGCGGCGGCTGCCGTAGTTCGGCAGCTTGACCATGGCGAGCGCGTCCTCGGCCGCCTTGCGGCGCTCTTCGCGGCCGACGCCCTTGACCATCAGGCCATAGGCGACGTTGTCGAGGATCGAGAGATGCGGGAAGAGGGCGTAGTCCTGGAATACGGTGTTGACGCTGCGGCGATAGGGCGGCACGCCCTCGGCCGTCTCGCCGAAGATTTCGATATGGCCGCCGCTCGGCTGCTCGAAGCCGGCCATCAGGCGCAGGCACGTGGTCTTGCCGGAGCCTGAGGGGCCGAGCATGGCGAAGAACTCGCCCTCGGCGATCTCGAGATTCACGCCATCGACGGCGCGCACGGCGCCGAAGTGACGGGAAACATTGTCGAAAAGTACGGCGGTGGACATCAGATTGCTCCAGGATTCCAGCCCCTCATCCGCTGCCGCGACCGTCTCCCCGCTTGCGGGGCGAAGGTTCCTGCGGTTGGCGTCTCGCCCATGGCTCATCCGGCAGGTTTGCCGGGGGCGTTCCCTCTCCCCGCGTGCGGGGAGAGGGTCAGGGTGAGGGGCAAATGCTTGCGATACGGTCGCTAAGGCTCAGCGGCCGCCGATGACGCCGATATAGTCGGAGACCCAGCGGTGATAGGGTACGCACTCGCCCTGGCTTGCGCATTTCGTCACCGGCGTCTTCCAGAACTTGACCTTGTCGAAGTCCTCGTAGCCGTTGGTCTTGCAGCCGGCGTCGGTCAGGAGCTCGTTGCCCTTGCAGGCGGCGCCGACCGAGGGGTTGGCGCCGAACCAGGCGGAGACGTCGCCCTGAACCTTCGGCGACAGCGAGTGCTCCATCCACATATAGGCGCAATTCGGATGGGCGCTTTCGGCATGCAGCATGGTGGTGTCGGCCCAGCCGGTCACGCCTTCTTCCGGGATGGTCGAGGCGATCGGCAGCTTTTCGGCTTCCATCAGATTGACCTGGAATGGCCAGGAACCGGAGGCGACGACGCCTTCGTTCTTGAAGTCGTCGATCTGGATCATCGCGTCGTGCCAGTAGCGGCCGACGAGGGTGCGCTGGGTGCGCAGCAGATCGAGGGCAGCCTTGTACTGGTCCTCGTTGAGCTCGTAGGGATCCTTGATGCCAAGCTCGGGCTTGTGCTTCATCAGGTAGTTGGCGGCGTCCGCCACGTGGATCGGGCCGTCATAGGCCTGGACGCGGCCCTTGTTGGACTTGCCGTCGGGCAGGGTCATTTCCTCGAAAACGACATTCCAGCTCTTCGGCGCTTCGCCCTTGAAGGCATCCTTGTTGTACATCAGCACGTTCGGGCCCCAGACATAGGGGGTGCCGTAGTGAACGCCGTTGACCGTGTACCAGGGCGCATTCTGCATGCGCTCGTCGATGGTCTTCCAGCTGGGGATGAGATCGGTATTGATCGGCTGGACGCGCTTGCCGGCGACGAGCCGCAGCGAGGCGTCGCCAGAGGCGGTGACGAGGTCGAAGCCGCCTTCGTTCATCAGCGCCACCATTTCGTCCGATGTCGCAGCCGTCTTGACCGAGACCTTGCAGCCGCTCTGCTTTTCGAAGTCGGTGACCCAGTCGTAGTTCTTGTCTGTCTCGCCGCGCTCGATGTAGCCGGCCCAGGCGACGATCGACAGTTCGCCTTCGCCCTTGCCCAGTTCCTTCAACGGTTCCTGCGCCAAGGCGGGTGCCACGAGGCCGAGCGAAAGGGTCAGCGCGGTACAGGATTTCAGGATCTGCTTCATCTGAATTCTCCCAGTTTTGAGCCGCATTTTACGGCTTCGTTCCCAGGTTGAAGCGTGCCTTGATTTCTCCGCATTCGCAAATTCATTAATCAGAATGCCGCTATCGGTTTTGCCGATATCAGGAGTAATTCCAGCAACAGTGCGCAGCGGTGTAGCGTCCAGAATTGCGTGAAAACAAAGAGATGGAGGCGCCTGCGCCGAAGATGGGCGCGTCAGCGCGGGCGGGCGCTGCGCAGCGCTTCGGCGATACCGACGAAATCGCGGGCCGATTGCGGTAGGCTGGAGCCCTTGCGCCAGACCATGCCGACCTGGACGACAGGAAGCGCGCCCGAGACATCGCGGCTTTCGATGCGGTCGCCTTCGAGCGACCACGGGCGATAGACGAGATCGGGCAGAAGGGCGATGCCGGCACCTGTTGCCACCAGGCTGCGCACCGCTTCCACGGAGCGCGTGCGGAAGGCGACGTGCGGACGGGCGCCGAGCGCCGACAGCAACTTGCCGGTGTTTTCCTCGATTTCGTCCACCGTCAGCATGATCAGCGGCTCCTTGGCGATATCGCTGATCGAGATGATGTCGGCGCTGACAAGCGGATGGCCGATCGGCAGCCACAGCCGGTAGGGCGAGGTCTCGAGAATCTCGGCCTGCAGCGCCATGCGGTCGCGCAGATTGGAGATGACCATGACGGCGACATCGAGTTCGCCTCCGATCAAGAGATGTTCCAGATAGGAACCATTGTCCTCGATGGCGCTGACGTCGACGCCGGGGCAGGCGCGGCGGTAGCGGGCCAGGAGATCGGAGAGCACATAACCGGCAACCAGCGAGGTGACGCCGAGATTGAGCTTGCCGCCGGTTTCTTCGCGGCTGTCGGAAAAGCTCCGCCGGGCGTCGGAAACACTGGAGAGGATCTTGGTGGCGTGGCGCAGGAACTGGTGGCCGTTGTGGGTGATCGACAGGCCGCGCGGATGCCGGTCGAACAGCTCGACGCCGAGATCGCCTTCCAGCTCCTTGATCGCCTCGGTGATCGAGGATTGCGAGATCGACAGGTTCTGCGCGGCGCGGGTGATCGAGCCCTGCTCGGCGACGGCGACGAAATACTGCAACTGTCTGAAGGTGAAGGCCATGGCACGAGTTAATCGTTGTCAAGGCGCGCTTGCAAGCGCAGCGGAGCGGTCATCCCCGACAACGCAACTGCGGCGGGATTTACGCGCCGATGTCGGTTTCCGGACAGGTGGCGGGCCGAGCAATGTTAGACTTGCGCCGGACAGATCAGGGAGGCGGATTTTGGATCAGCTCGTGGCAAGACCGATGCCGACAGAGGAGGGCATCCTCGCCTTCCACCAGCGCTGCGAGGCGTTCTATCCTGCAGACGCGGTCGATGCGCCGATCGAGCAGCAGCGCAAATGGTACGATGCGCTCTGTGCCCAGTTCGACGCGCCGTCGCCGGAAGGCCTGACGCGCGAGGACGCGCTGGTCAACGGCTGCATTCCGATCCGGCGCTACAGGCCGGTGACGATCTCCACCGACACCCGGATCTATTACATTCACGGCGGCGGTTTCGTTGTCGGCTCGCTCGACAGCCATGATGCCATCTGCGCGGAGCTTGCCGATTTTGCCCGGGCCGAACTCGTCAGTGTCGATTACCGCCTGGCGCCGGAACACGTCTGGCCGGCGGCCTTCGAGGATTGCTACGCGGTGCTTCAGCGCTTGCTCGCGGATGGTCGTCCCGTTGTCGTTGCCGGCGACAGCGCCGGCGGCAACCTGACGGCCGGCATCGTGTTGAAGGCGCGAGCGGAGGGACTGCATGGCGTCGTCGGACAGGCGCTGATCTATCCGGGCCTCGGCGGCGATCTCGTTTCCGGTTCCTATGTCGAGATGTCCGACGCGCCGGGCCTGACGACGGCCGATACCAAGTACTACCGGGAGATCCTGCAGGCGCCCACCAGCAATCCGTTTGCCGCACCGCTGGTCGAGAAGGATCTTTCCGGGCTGCCGCCGACCTACATCACCGGCGCCTTTTTCGATCCGTTGCGGGATGATGCCCGCACCTATGCGGCGCGGCTGGCAAGCGCGGGTGTCAATGTCACCTTTCGCGAGGAGCCGCAGATGATCCATGCCTGGCTGCGCGCCCGGCACATGAGCGAGGGCGCGCGCGAAGGCTTTCGCCGGCTCGCAGAGGGCATTGCCGTTCTGGTCGGCACCGGCTGAGCGTACCGCCGGCTTCCACGGAGTTACGCTAACTCTTTGCCTTGAGCACCAGCACCGGGTTGGCGCGGAAGCTCTGCGGGAACAGTTTGCGCAGGCTCTCGATCTTCGGCATGTCGTTGTAGACGATGTAGGGATAGGTCGGATTGCGCGTCAGGAAATCCTGGTGGTAGGCCTCGGCGGCATAGAAGCCCTTGAGGGGCGTGATTTCGGTGACGATTTCGGCCGGGAACACGCGGGATTTGCCGAGTTCGGCGATATAGGTCTCGGCGATCTTCCTTTGCTCCGGCGTCGCGACGAAGAGAGCCGAGCGGTACTGCGTGCCGTGATCCGGTCCCTGGTAGTTCAGCTGCGTCGGGTTATGGCCGACCGAGAAAAAGATCTGCAGCAGCTTTCCGTAACTCACCTGGCTCGGGTCATAGGTCACCTCCACCGATTCCGCATGGCCGGTGTCGCCATTGCTGACGGCCTCGTAGGATGCCGTACTGCTTTTGCCGCCGGCATAGCCGGAGACCGCCTTGCGGACACCCTTCACATGCTGGAACACGCCCTGCACGCCCCAGAAGCAGCCGCCGGCAAAGACGGCGGTCTCCGATCCGCTCACCGCCTTCTCGTCCAGCGATGGCGGCGGAATGGACACGGCCGGTTCCGCGGCCCTTGCCACTGCTGAAATGGAAAGCGTCGCGCCGAGCGCAATGGCACAAGCGATCCGCCGCAAGCGGCGGCTGGTCTTCATGGAGAGCGGATGCGTATCGCGTTCTGCAAGCATCGGTCGGTTCCCTTGCCGCGGTCGGGCGGCGGCCGTGATGCGCCCATGTTTTTCGCCAGACCCTTCGAAAGCAAATCGCAAGCGCGTGCTTCACGGCAATGTGACGATCCGCTACCAGACGAATGGCGGTGTGATCGCGTTGAGCGGTGACCAGGGATATTCCGGAGGAGGGACGATGGCTGGGGAAACGGATCTTGCGAAGTTGCTGGCCACGATGGCGCCGGTGTTGTTTCCGCAAACCTACGTCTATTGCACCGTGCCCCATGACGAGGCGCAGCGCTACATGTCGCTCGCGCCGCTTGCCACCTATCGAGAGGACGAGGGGGTGACGTTGATCCTGGAGCGTCATGCGGCCGATGCGGCTGACCTCACCTATGGCCCCGTGCTCGCCCGCATCACGCTCAACGTGCATTCCGCGCTCGAAGCCGTCGGTTTGACGGCGGCCGTCGCCACCGCGCTGACGCGCGAGGGCATCAGCGCCAATGTCGTTGCGGCCTATTATCATGACCACATCTTCGTGCCGAAGGCGGACGCCGAGCGCGCGCTTGCAGCGCTCAGGGCACTGAGCCCGGCGTAATCATGCCGCGGATCCCATGAAGCGGATGTCGGCCGGCGGGTTTTCGTAATCGTCGTGGCGGCCATTCTCGTAGATGATCGGGGCCGTGCCCAGCTCCTCGTCGCTGACGCCGTCGAGGCAGGCGACGTTGACGGCATAGAAGTGGCCGAGAAAATCCTCGAGATAGCCGCGGGAAAACGGCCTGACGCCGCAGCGGTTGCAGAAATAGTGATCGACGTCGCCCTCGCGCCAGTTCGATGGCACCGCTCGGTAGCTCGTCAGCGCTTCCTTGCCCCTGGTGATCGCGAACTCATCGCGAAGCGCGAAGGATTTCTGCATGCGTGTCTTGGCGCAGAAGCTGCAATTGCAGCGGCGGATGCCTTCGGCAAAATCGAGCTGGCATTCGAATGTAACGGCGCCGCAGTGGCAGCTGCCACGATAGGGCTTTTTCATTGGAGCTCTCCAGTCGTTGGGCAGGCGTCGCCTGGCCCCGGACTTGCAACCGGGGAGGACACTGCCAGGGTGCATGTCGATGCGTGGCTAGGCGGTGGCTTTCCGGACTATCCGGCCTTGGCCGAGATTTCCGTATCGTCGGCGACAACAGGATCGTTGTCGGCGCCGTCGTCGGTCGCCTTGCGCAGAAGCAGGAAGGCAAGCAGCGCCGTCAGCAGCGAGAGGGCGACGCAGATCGATGCGGTGAAGGCGAAGGAGTTGGTGAACACGTCGCGGGCGGCCGACAAGAGCCGCGCGGACTGGTCGCCCGGAAGCTGCTCGGCGATGGCAACGGCGCCGCCGAGCGTCTGGCGTGCGGCCGCTACGGTTTCTTCGGGAACGCCGGTTACCACCACCTCGTCCATGCGGCTGCGATAGGCTGAGGTCAACATGCTGCCGAGCACGGCGATGCCGAGCGCGCCGCCGAATTCGAAGCTGGTTTCCGAGATCGCCGAGGCGGCGCCGGCGCGCTCCGGTGGGGCGGATCCGACGATCAGGTCCGTCGTCAGCGTGCCGACGGGCGCAAAGCCGAGGCAGAGCACGATGAGGCCCGTCGTCACGAGCAGCGGGCTGCTCGTGGTTTCGACCTGGGTGCAGATGGCAAAGCCGATGGCGGTCAGGACGAAGCCGCCCGCAATCAGGTTGGAGGGCGCGTAACGTGCGGCCAGAGACGGCACGAGGATCGAGCCGAGCACCATGGCAACACCCGTAGGCACCGACCAGAGACCGGCCACGAACGGCGACAGGCCAAGCACGAGCTGCAGGTACTGCGCCACGAACAGGAAGGCGCCGAAGCCGACGAAGAGGCCTAGGATGTTGACGCCGAGCGCCGCGCTGAAGGCAGGCGTCCTGAACAGGGCAAGGTCGATCAGCGGATCGGCAAGCCGGCTCTGGCGCCTGGCAAACAGGATGGCGACGGTGAACCCGAGCAGGATGAAGACCACGGCGGTCACGTCGAGGCCGTCCTCTGCGATGCGCTTCATGCCGTAGATCACCGAGAGGACGGCCACGAGCGATTGCCCCGCGCTGACCAGATCGAGCCGGCCAGCATTGGGATCGCGGAATTCCGGCAACAGCATCGGGCCGAGGATCAGGAGCAGGATCATCACCGGCACCGCCAGCAGGAAGACTGACCCCCACCAGAACTGCGACAGCATCAGACCGCCGACGACGGGGCCGATAGCGCCGCCGGCCGAGAAGCTGGCGATCCAGATGCCGATCGCCAATGTGCGCTGCTTGTCGTCGAGGAACATGTTGCGGATCAGCGACAGCGTCGAGGGTGCGAGCGTGGCCGCGGCGACGCCAAGGATGGCGCGCGCCAGGATCAGCGTCTCCGCGCTCCAGGCGAAGGCGGCGAGCACCGAGGCGATGCCGAAGGCGACGGAGCCGATCATCAAGAGCCGGCGCCGGCCGATGCGATCGCCGAGCGTGCCCATGGTGATCAGCGAGCCCGCCACCATGAAGCCGTAGATGTCGACGATCCACAGGAGCTGCGATGCCGAGGGTTTCATCTGCTCGGTCAGCTGCGGCACGGCCAGGTTCAGGACCGTCAGGTCCATCGAATAGAGCATGCAGGGCAGGGCGAGGACGGCAAGGCCGATCCACTCCCGCCGTGTGGCCCTCGGGCCGGGTGCGGCGTTCATGCTGTCGCGTGTCTCAGACATTGCAAACATACTCCTGCAGTCTTTCGAGGCACTCGCCCCAGCCTTCCTGGTGCGAGTCGCGCTCGTCTGCGCTGTCGAACGGGGTCTGGTGGAAGGTCAGGCGCGTCTTGCCGCCGGCATCGGCGAAGGAGACCGTGACCAGAGTATCGGCCCCCGGTTCGTTGTCCTCGTCCCAGGCGAAGGTGAAGATGAGCTTTTCCGGCGCGATCACCTCGCGATAGACGCCGCCCATCCAATAGTCGCGGCCCTCGGGCGAGCGGATGCAGCCGCGCCAGGCGCCACCGGGGCGGAAGTCCATCTTCATGGAATGGGCTGTGAAGTTGCGCGGTCCCCACCAACGCAAGGCATGCTCGGGCGTCGACCAGACCTTGAACACCAGACTGCGCGGCGCGTCGAAGATCCTGGTGATCTCAAGGCTCAGTCTGTGTTCGCGCGACGCGCTTTCACCGGTCAATGCCATGACGAACTCCTCCAGTGGCCAGCACAATCGTCATGCGCGGCCGTTCTTTAACTCGAAAGTTATTTAACTCATCGGTTAATAACTGCGTGCACGCAGAATTGTCAAGGCAGGAGGCGCTTGCGAGCTGATTTTTGTCAGTTCGGCGACGGCTGGCAGCGGGTCCTCAGACGGCCCAGCACCCGGCCGAAGGCTTCGGGATCATCGAGGGTGCGGGCAAGAATGAGCGCACCCTGGATGCCGCCGATCACCTCCTCGGCCAGCGCCTGTCGGTCTCCTTCGGCGATACCCCGGCGGCCGAGCGCTGCGGCCAGCGCCGCACGCCAGTCGACGAAGTAGCGGTTGAGCTCGACGGAGAAGCGATCATGGGCGCCGCTTGCGGCAATGATGCCCATCAGGCAGAGGCGGCGGCCCTGACGAAAATAGCCGTCGACGGCCGCAAACATGTCGTCCACGGCGGCGGCCGGCCTGTCATCGCCGTTCAGCCGGTCGAAGATGTGGGTCTGGAACCATGAGGCGATATCGGCAAGCACGGCCTCGGCCATCTCCTCCTTCCCGCGGGGAAAGAAGTGATAGAGGCTGCCCTTGCCGAGCCCTGTCTTCTCGGTGATCAGGCTGAGGCTCGCGCCGTCATAGCCGTGCTCGCGAAAGACCTCCGCGAGCGTGGCGATGACGTCCTGGCGTTCGGCGACGACGCGGCTCATGCGGGTTTCCTTTGCAGTGGATACTCGACCTTGCCGAACCGATGAAACAGCGTGCCGACTGCGACCAGGATCAGCGAACCGGTGAGCACGGGGAAGATGAGGAAGTCGAAGCCGGGGTCGCTGGCAAAGACCACCAGCGGATTGGCGCCGGCCGGCGGATGGGTGATGCGCAGCGCCGCCATCAGCGCGATCGCAGCACCAACGGCAAGGCCGACCGCCCACCATTCGTTAGGCAGGAGCGCGCGCAGGACGAGGCCGACGAATGTCGCGACCAGATGGCCGCCGACGACGTTGGCGGGTTGCGACAGCGGGCTTGCCGCCACCGAGAAGATCAGCACGCAACTGGCGCCGAACGGTGCCATCAGCAATGGCTCGCCGACGATGTTGGTGAGCGCGCCGACGGCGGCGATGGCGACAAGACCGCCGATGCCGGCGATCAGGCCGCGGCCGATCTGGATTGCGGGCTGGTGACGAAAGAAGAAATGGCGCATGACTGTACCAATCGNNCGATTGGTACAGTCATGCGCGCTTGCAGTCAAGGCGGCGTTACATCAGATCGCGCGCCACCCGTCTGGCAAAGCTCTTTTCGAAGATCGGCACGTCGTTTTCATAGGCGACGATCTTGGCTTCGGTGATCCAGTCCTTGGCGTCGCAGGTGAGCACCGAGGTCGAGACGGTGCGCACCGACCAGCCTTCGCGCCGGGCAATGCAAGTCCAGGTCGAGGTGCCGACCATCGAATGCGGATCGTCGGCGGCAATCGACCAGGTCTCGTCGCGAATGTCCTGCGTCGCAAGCCCGGTATCGGGATGCTCGCTCAAGCCGCCATCCTCGTAGATCCGGTAGTGGGTGACGCCATTGCTCATGTCGCGCTCGACGGTGCGGCTGGTGCTACCGGCTGTGCGCTCGATGTATTTCGGCAGCGGATCGGGGTTTTCCGGCTCGGGCACGACGATTTCGGCGTGCTCTCCAAGCAAGGGAAGCGAAAGCGACAGAGAGGCCGTGTCGATCGTCAGGCCGGGATCGCTCGGCGGCGGCAGGATCATCGGCCAGTAGGAGGTCGATAGCGACAGCCGGATGCGGTGGCCGGCGCGCACGCGATAGCCGCAGGCGTCGAGCGCAAGCGTGATCCGTGTCTTGCGGCCCTTTTCCATCGCCCGGGGTTCGGCATTGCCGTCGCGGTGCGCCAGGTTCAGAACGCCGAAGGCGATGCGGGTCGCGGTGCCATCCGGATGCACATCGACAAGGCGGGCGACGAGGTTGGCGGTGTCGGCGGCGCAGGTGACGTCGACGGAGAGGCGCGCCTGGCCGAGATAGTCTTCGGCCTCCAGCAGCGGCCGGGTTTCGAATGTCAGCGCGCCGGCGTCGTCGATGCGCTGGTCGCCGGCCATTTCGGCATCAGGTTTCAGGGTGAAGTATTCGCCTGACGCCGTGCCGGTATCGAGCGGCGATTTCAGGTAGACCTCGCCGATGCCCACGGCTTTGGTCTCCACTGCAAGCCGGCCGTCGAGCGTGACGCCGAGAACCTGCATTTCCGGCGTCTGCCAGACATCCTTGGCGACCCAGCGGCCCGGATCATTGTCGCGCCTGACAGCCGGGCGCGGACCGTCGAGGATATAGGCGCGCACCTGCGGCCCGCCCTCGGCGCCGTTGTTCTCGTCGCGCAGCCAGCGGTTCCACCAGCGGATCGCCTCGCCGTGGAAATCGGCGCGTGGCTTCGGCCAGGCGAAATGCGGATATTTGTGTACCCAGGGGCCGATCATCGCCTTGGCCTTGGAGCCCAGGCCCTCGACGGTTTTGAGCGGCGTGTTGCGATAGCCGTCGGCCCAGCCGGCGATGACGAGCGCCGGCGTGTCGAAGCTGTCAAAGTCATCTGCGATCGAGCCGTGTTGCCAGAAGGCGTCGCGGCGCTGGTGCTCCAGCCACTCCTCCATGAAGTAAGGCTCGTTTTCCAGGCGTTCGAGCCACATCTCCTTCCAGCGGTCGCCGACGATTTCAGGGTCCGGCGAGCGCGACTGATAGGCGAGCATCGTCGCCGCCCAGGAAAGCTGGGCGGAGAGATGGCAGCCGTTCTTGTAATGGATGTCGTCATTGTAGCGGTCGACCGTCGAGGCGATGGAAATGACGGCTTTCAGTGCCGGCGGCTTCAGCGCCGCCACCTGAAGGCAGTTGAAGCCGCCCCAGGAGATGCCCATCATGCCGACCTTGCCGTTCGACCAGGGCTGGGCGGCGATCCATTCGATGATCTCGCAGCCATCGGCGAGTTCGCGCGGCGTATATTCGCCGTCGATGACGCCGTCGCTTTCGCCCGAGCCCCGGATGTCGACGCGCACGCCGGCAATGCCGGCGGCGGCAAACACCGGATAGGTCGATTCATCGCGCAGGCTCGTGCCGCCGCGCTTGCGGTAAGGCAGGTATTCGAGGACGGCGGGAACCGGATCGGCATCCGTGCCTGCGGGCATCCAGATCCGGGCGGCTAGGCGGGTGCCGTCCTTCAATCGGATCCACTCGTTCTCGATCAGGGTGAAGTCACGGTCTGACATATCGCTTGTTCCGCTCATTCTCATGGTTTTCAGGCATTTCCGGCACAACCGCCACGCGCTTTTGCCGGAAATGACCTGTTTCTTACTCTGACTGCCAAAAAAGCCGCCGTCTTAGCTGTCAAACCAGACGCGGCTGGCGACGTAGCCGTTCGAAAGATCGTTGCCGATGTCGTGCACGAAGCCCTTCAGCGATGCGGTGGCGGCGTTCACGTAGTCGTTGAACACCGGCAGGATCAGGCCGCCTTCGTCGCGCACGGTCATCGCCATCGTGCGGTACATCTCCTTGCGCTTGGCATCGTCGAGTTCCGCGCGGGCCTGGAGCAGCAGCTTGTCGAAATCTTCGCGCTTGAAGCGAGTGTCGTTCCACTCGGCGCTGGAGAGATAGGACGTGGAGTAGCGCGAATCCTGTGTCGGGCGGCCGCCCCAATAGGACGCGCAGAAGGGCTGGACGTTCCAGACATTGGTCCAGTAGCCATCCTCCGGCTCGCGGCGAACCTCGAGCTCGATGCCGGCCTTCTTGGCGCTTTCCTGAAACAGGACGGCGGCATCGATGGCGCCGGGGAAGGCGGCATCCGAGGTGCGCAAGAGGATCGGCCGGTCGTGGCCCGACTTCTTGAAGTGGAAGGCGGCCTTGTCGGGGTCATAGGCGCGCTGCTCGATGCCCTCGGGCGCCAGCGCATAGTTCTCGTTGACGGGGTAGTCGTTGCCGAGCGTACCGAACCCGCCGACGACCCGATCGAGGATGGCCTGGCGATCGACGGCGTATTTCAATGCCAGCCGCAAATCGTTGTTGTCGAAGGGGGCCGTGTCGCAATGCATCAGGAAGCTGTAGAAGCCCTTGCCGGCGGTCCGCAGGATCTCGACGCGCGGCGCGCGCTTCAGGAGCGGCACGGTCTTCGGGTCAATGTTGTTGATGAAATGCACCTGGCCGGAGGAGAGTGCTGCGATGCGCGCCGTCGTGTCGTTCATCACGATGATCTCGACACTGTCGACGAAGCCGCGATCCTGGCGCCAGTCATTGGTGTTCTTCTCGAATGTCGAGCGTAGGCCCGCCTCGTAGCTTGCAAGCTTGTAGGGGCCGGTACCGATGGGCGAGGCGGGATTGTCGACGCCGCCGCGCGGCTGGATGATCAGGTGATAGTCGGTCAGAAGCAGCGGCAGGTCGGCGTTGCCTTCGGTCAGCGTCAGCACCAGCGCGCCTGCCTTCTCCTCGATCGTCTTGATCGAGCGCATCAGGCCGAGCGCGCCCGACTTCGAGCCTTCGTCCGAATGCCGCTTCAGCGTGGCGATGACATCGGCGATCGTCATCTTGCTGCCGTCGTGGAAGCTGACGTCGCTGCGGATCTTGAAGGTCCACTGCGATGCATCCGCCGAAGGCTCCCAGGATTCGGCCAATGCCGGCAGCGGCGCGCCGGTCTTCGGATCGGACTCGACCAGCGTGTCGCCCCAGAGATGGCCGATGACGAAGGAGACCGAACCGCTGTAGCCGGCGGGATCGAGCGTGTCGGTGGTGGCGCCGCCTTTCAGGCCGAGCTTCAAATGACCGCCGCGCTTCGGCTCCTCTGCGCGCGCATCGCCCGCTGCCAGCAACGTACCGCCAAAACCCGCCGCCAGACCGAGCGCTGCGGTGCCCGCGAGAAAGCCGCGGCGGTTGATGCCGGCGGGCACGATCAGGCCGTCGGGACGCTTGGTGAAATCGCTCATGTGCAGGTTCCCTCTGAAGTGTTGTTTCCTGAGAAAACCTAACGCCTGACACAGGTCACACAATTTCGCGACTTGACGCTATCTTACGCGACTTTACGCTATCTGGCATTCCGTTCTGGAGAACCATCGTGCACGACGCCGACCTGTTTGCCGCCAATCTTCGTTTTGCCTGCGCGACGCGGCGCTCGATCTCCCAGATCTGCCGCGAAATCGGCATCAACCGCCAGCAGTTCAACCGCTATATCAGCGGCGAGGCGCGGCCCTCGGCGCACAATGTCGCGCGCATCGCCGGCTTCTTCGGGCTGCAGGCACAGGATTTTTCGCTGTCGTCGAAACTGTTCGAGGCCCGCCTGGTGCGGCCCGGCCGCGATCGATCGGAAGCGGGGCTGCTGCTGGAAGGATTTCCCGGCGATCTTGCGGGCCTTCGCCGCCATGTCGGCTACTACCAGACCTATCACCAATCGCCGTCCTGGCCGGGGCGCGTCGTGTGCTCCTGCGCCCGCATTCATGAAGAGAGCGGCTCGATCCGGGTGAAATCGATCGAGCGCATCCGCGATGCCACCAACGAGATCCAGCAGTTCTCCAAATATGTCGGCCTCGTCACCCTGTGGCGCAACCGGATCTTCATCGCCGAGCGCAGCGTCGGCCGGCAGCCGATGCTGTCGCAGACGATCCTGATGCCGTTCGAGGTGCACCAGCGCGTCTATCTGCGCGGCACCACCATGGGCGTGTCCTGGCGCAAGGAGAACCTGCCCTATGCCTCGCGGATGATCTGGCGCACGCTCGGACAGGAGCCGGATCTGCGGCAGATGCTGTCGCGCTGCGGCGTCGTGGCTGCCGGATCGCGGCAGTTGCCTGCCACGGTCAGGGCCTTTTTCGAGACGCCGGAGGCGAATATTTTGAGCGTGCCGACCGATTATTGAGCTGGCGGCATCGGTGTCGTCGCCCTAACATTGCCCGAGTGCGTCGCCCGCGTGCCTCGCCCGAGTGCTTCGAAAGAAGGGACGCCGATGAAAACTGTCGCATTCGCCGTGTCAGCATGTCTGTTTGCAGCCTCGGCCGTGCCGTCTGGTGCAGAGGACGCGCGCCCGCCCATTCCGGCCTGCGCGCTGTCAGGATCCACCAGCGTCATGATCGGCGGCCAGCCGGCGCTCAGGCTTTCCGATGTCGCTAACTGCCCGCCGGAGCTTTACGAGGTGGTGCCGAGCATCATGATCGAGGGGCAGCCGGTCGTGCATTTTCGTGCCGGCAGTGGTGAGGCGGGAGATTGCACCGCCAAGGGGGAACCGACGGTGACCTTCGAAGGCCAGGCGGCGCAGCGGCTGGGCGATGTCGCCTGCAAGGCGAAATAGTCGCCGGTGTCTCCCCTCCCGGCGAGCCGGGAGGGGAGACGGTGTCGGTCCTCAGTTGCCAGCACTTTCCATGCGGCGCGTCTTAAGCACCCGTTCCAGCCAGCCGATTTCCATTTCGGGCACGGATTTCAGCAACAGGTCGGTATAGTCGTCGAAGGGCGGCGCCAGCACCTTCGACTTCGGCCCGAAGCGCACGAGCTTGCCGCGATGCATCACCGCAACGCTGTCGGCGATCGCCCGGACGATGGCGATGTCGTGGGTGATAAAGACATAGGAAACAGCGGTTTCCTCCTGAAGCTTCAAAAGCAGATTCAAGATGCCTTCGGCCACCAGCGGGTCGAGCGCCGAGGTCGGCTCGTCGCACAGGATCAGGTCCGGCTCTGCGGCGAGCGCCCGGGCAATGGCGACGCGCTGCTTCTGGCCGCCGGAAAGCTCGGCCGGATAGCGATCGAGGAAGCGCGTTCCCATCTCGATCTGGTCGAGCAGTTCCTTCACCCGCGCCGTCTTCTTGGCGCCATGCATGCCGAAATAGAACGACAGCGGTCGGCCGACGATGTCGCGCACCGTCTGGCGCGGGTTCATCGCGGTATCGGCCATCTGGTAGATCATCTGGATCCGGCGCAACTCGTCATTGCTGCGGCCCTTCAAGGCGCGCGGCAGTTCCTTGCCTTCGAAGGTGATACGGCCTTCGGTCGGCGGCAGGAGCCCGGTGATGACGCGCGCCAGTGTCGACTTGCCCGAGCCGCTTTCGCCGACGATCGCCAGCGTCTGGCCCTTGGGCAGATGCATGGAGACGTCGTGCAGCACCTTGAAGCCATTGGCGTAGCCGGCGCTGACATGCTCGATCTTCAGTTGCGTTCCGGTCTGGTCCGGTGCCTCGTCGCGCTTGGTCTGGCGCACGCTGACCAGCGCCCGGGTATAGTCCTCCTTCGGCGCTTCGATGATCTGCTGGGTGGTGCCATATTCGACCGTCTTGCCATGGCGCAGCACCATGATGTCGTCGGAGATCTGGGCGACCACCGCGAGATCGTGGGTGATGTAGAGTGCGGCCGTGTGCGTTTCCTCGATCGCGTGCTTGATGGCGGCAAGCACGTCGATCTGGGTGGTAACGTCGAGCGCGGTCGTCGGCTCGTCGAAGACGATCAGCTCCGGATTGGGGCAGAGTGCCATCGCGGTCATCGCCCGCTGAAGCTGGCCGCCGGAGACCTGGTGCGGGTAGCGGTCGCCAAAGGTTTCCGGATTGGGCAGCCCCAGCACCCGGAACAGATAGAGCGCGCGTTTCTTTGCCTCTTCCCGGTTCATGATGCCGTGGCGCAGCGATGCCTCGATCACCTGGTCGCCGAGCTTGTGGGCCGGGTTGAAGGCTGCTGCTGCCGATTGCGCGACATAGCAGACGCGGGCGCCGCGGATCGAGCGGATGCCGGTCTTGTCGAGCGTCAGGATGTCCTTGCCGTCGAGCAGGGCCTGGCCGCCGGTGATGCGCACGCCGCCGCGGCCATAGGCCAATGCGGAAAGTCCGATGGTCGACTTGCCGGCGCCGGATTCGCCGATCAGGCCGAGCACCTTGCCCTTTTCGAGGTCGAAGGACACACCCTCGACCAGCGTCACGGTTTTGGGTGGTTCACCCGGGGGATAGCTGGTCGCCTCGATCTTAAGGTTCCGGACGGAAAGAAGCATTTTTCTTGCAGATGGAGCTTCAGGCATCGCCGCGCCCTCCCTTCAGGCTGGAGGTTCGCTTCATCAGCCAGTCGACCACGAGGTTGACGCAGATTGCCAGCGTCGCGATCGCCGCACCCGGGATCAGGGCCGCCGAGATCCCGAAGATGATGCCGTCCTTGTTGTCCTTGACCATTCCGCCCCAGTCGGCGGCCGGCGGCTGTATGCCGAGGCCGAGGAAGGAGAGGGTGGAGAGAAAGAGGATCGAGAAGGCGAAACGCAGGCCGAACTCGGCCAAGAGCGGCGACAGCGTGTTGGGCAGGATCTCGCGGAAGATGATCCAGAGCGAGCCTTCGCCGCGCAACCGTGCCGCCTCGACGAACTCCATCACCGCGACGTCGAGCGCGACGGCCCGGCCGATGCGAAACACGCGGGTACTGTCGAGCACCGCCATGACCAGGATCAGGATCCACAGATGCTGCGGCAGCACTGCGAGCACGACGAGGGCGAAGATCAAGGTCGGGATCGCCATCATCAGGTCGTTGAAGCGCGAGAAGGCCTGGTCGACGAAACCGCCCATGACGGCCGCAGTGAACGACAGGATCATGCCGAGCGAGAAGGACAGAACGGTTGCCGCCAGCGCCACGAAGATGGTGGTGCGGGCGCCATAGATGAGCCGCGAGAGCAGGTCGCGACCGAGATTGTCGGTGCCGAGCAGGAAGTCGCCACCGGCGGGAAGCCAGACGTCGCCGACGACGTCGCGCTCGCCGAAGGGGGCGATGACGGGTGCGAAAAGCGCGCAGAAGATCGCGATCGCGATGCCGGCAATGCCGATCCAGGCGCTCAAGGGGATGGCTCTCAGGTTCATCGCGGATGCCTCAGTCTCGGGTTGGCGAGAATGGCGATGATGTCGGCCGCCATGTTGAGGAAGATGTAGAAGGCCGCAAAGATCAGGCCGCAGGCCTGGACCACGGGCATGTCTCGAACGGTCACCGCATCCACCATGTATTGCCCCATGCCGGGATAGACGAACACCACCTCGACGACGACGACGCCGACCACGAGATAGGCAAGGTTGAGCGCAATGACGTTGATGACGGGTGCCACGGCATTGGGCGCTGCGTGGCGGGCGATGATGCGGAACATGCCGAGCCCCTTGAGCTCGGCCGTCTCGACATAGGCCGACGACATGACATTGAGGATGGCCGCCCTCGTCATGCGCATCATGTGGGCGAGCACGACGAGCACGAGGGTCGCGACGGGAAGGGCGATCGCCGAGAGACGCTCGGTGAAGCTCATGCTGTCATAGACGGTTGCCGGAAAGGTGGCGACGCCGAACTTGACGGCGAAGAACATGATCAGGAGGTAACCGACGAAGAACTCCGGCAGCGAGATGGCCGCGAGCGAGACGACGTTGATGATCTTGTCGGGCAGCCGGTTGCGGAACTGTACCGCGAGCATGCCGAGACCTACGGCAAGCGGCACCGAGACGATCGCCGCGAAGAAGGCGAGAAACAGCGAATTGCCGAGGCGCTTGCCGATCTGTTCGCCGACCGAATTCTTGCTGGCCCAGGAGGTGCCGAAATCGCCCTGGACGGCGCCGCCGAGCCAGGAGAGATAGCGCTCGCTCCAGGGGCGGTCGAGGCCGAGATCCTTACGGATGTTTTCGACGGCCTGCGGCGTTGCAGACTGGCCGAGATAGGTGGTGGCGAAATCGCCGGGCAGCGCCTCGATGCCGCCAAAGATCATCAGCGACACCGCAAAAAGCAGGCCGACGCTCAGGCCCAGGCGCTGCAGGATCAGCGCCGCGAGCGGACGGCGAAAGGTGAAACGCCGCCAGAAGGTGCCGCCGATTTCGCCCATGGCGTCGGCGGGGTTGGGTTTTGCTGGTACACCGGAAAGATCGGCAGACCGCGGATGTGCTCCATCCGCGGTCCCATCCGTCGGAACCGGACCAGTCAGCGGTCCGCTTTCCATCATCAGGCGTCGAGCCACACGCGGGTGGCGACATAGCCGTTCGACATGTCGTTGCCGATATCGTGGACGTAGCCCTTCACCTGCTTGGTGGAGGCGTTCACGAAGTCGTTGAACATCGGCAGGATCAGGCCGCCTTCGTCGCGCACGGTCATCGCCATGGTGCGATACATCTCCTTGCGCTTGGTCTCATCCAGTTCGGCGCGGGCTTCGAGCAGGATCTTGTCGAAGTCGGGCCGCAGGAAACGGGTGTCGTTCCAGTCGGCGGTCGACAGATAGGCCGTCGAATACATCTGGTCCTGGGTTGGGCGACCACCCCAGTAGGATGTGGAGAACGGCTGGACGTTCCACACGTTCGTCCAGTAGCCGTCGCCCGGCTCGCGCTTGACCTCGATCTCGATGCCGGCCTTCTTGGCGCTCTCCTGGTAGAGAACGGCCGCATCGACGGCACCGGGGAAGGCGACGTCGGATGTGCGCAGGAGCACCGAGCCGCTATGGCCCGACTTCTTGTAGTGGAAGGCAGCCTTGTCGGGGTCGTAGGCGCGCTGCTCGATGCCTTCGGGGAAGAGGGCATAGGTGTCGTTGATCGGGAAGTCGTTGCCGACCTTGCCGTAGCCGCCGAGGATGCGCTGGACCATGGTCTCGCGGTCCATGGCGTATTTCAGCGCCATGCGCAGGTCGTTGTTGTCGAACGGCGCCGTATTGCAATGCATGATGAAGACGTAGTGGCCGCGACCCGACGTGTTCAGGATCTCGACGGTCGGCGCCTTCTTCAGGAGGTTGACGGTCTTCGGGTCGACGCGGTTGATGTAGTGGACCTGGCCGGAGGAAAGGGCGGCGATGCGGGCGGTGGCATCGTTCATCGCGATCAGTTCGACCGAATCGACGAAGCCGCGATCCGTGCGCCAGTCGTCGGCGTTGCGCTCGAAGGTGGCGCGAACGCCTGCCTCGAAGCTCGCGACCTTGAAGGGGCCGGTGCCGATCATGGCATCGGGGGCATCGAGGCCACCATTCGGCTGGATGATCAGGTGGTAGTCGGTCAACAGCAGCGGCAGGTCGGCGTTGCCTTCCGTCAGCACCAGCACCAGCTTGTCGCCGTCGGCCTTGATTTCCTTGATCGACTTCATCACGCCGAGCGCGCCGGACTCCGATTTTTCGTCGGTGTGGCGCTGCAGTGTCTTGATGACGTCGTCGAGGGTCAGTTCCTTGCCGTCATGGAACTTCACGCCCTTGCGGATGGCAAAGGTCCAGGTTGCAGCGCCGGCCGAGGGTTCCCAGGATTCGGCAAGGGCCGGGACCGGCGCGCCGGTGGTCGGGTGGCTTTCGACCAGCATGTCGCCCCAGTTGCGGCCGACGACGAACATAAACTGCGACAGGGCCTTGGCCGGATCCTTGCTGTCGGTTGCGGCAGCGCCTTCGAGGCCGAGTTTCAGATGGCCCCCGCGCTTGGGCTCCTGTGCCTGAGCGCTCGTGGCAAACAGCGTGCCTGCGGTCGATGCGAGGATGCCGGCTGCAGCCGCGCGTCCGAGAAATTCGCGCCGGTTCATCTTGCCGAGCATGACCTGTCGCGTGAGGTAATCCTTGTAATCGCTCATTCCCCTGTTCCCTTCTTTGTCGGCATTCGCCGTTCGTTGTGGTTGGTAGAGATTGCTGCGTACCGCCACCGGGTGGGTGGCTTTCGGATCGGCCGTTTTGGCCATTCGTCGTCGTCGATTGCGGTGTTTCTCCTTTCCCGGGCGGACGCATCTGGTTCAGATCGATAAGCCTAATCGCTTGGATGATCCTTGTAACGTCCTAAATTATCATTTGTTTCCATAAGTCTGGCTTATGGAATGCCTTCGGCGGCACGCAAACGATCCCGCGCGTTCCGTCACGTCGTTTTGCCGGTTCACCGGCCGGTTGTCGGTCCTGCGCTGCCCGAGGCAGCTGCTGTCAGCGCCCCTTCCAGACCGGATCGCGCTTCTCGGCGAAAGCCTTTGCGCCCTCCAGCTGGTCCTCGCTCGAATAGAGAATGTCGACGGTCTTGAACTGCCGACGGGTGATCTTGTTCATCGTCGTCTGGAAGGTCTCGCCTTCGGCTGCGCGCACCACTTCCTTGATGGCGGCGTAGACCAGCGGCGGTCCGCTCTCGAGCAGCCGGGCGAGCTCCCAGGCGCGCGCCATCAGCTTGTCGGCCGGCAGGATCTCGTTGACGAAACCCCAGCGGTTGGCCTCGAAGACGTCGAGCCAGCGACCGGTCAGAAGCATGTCCATGGCGATGTGATAGGGTATGCGCTTCGGCAGCTTGATCGACGCGGCGTCGGCAACGGTGCCGGAGCGGATTTCCGGCAACGCGAAAGTTGCGTGCTCGGCCGCCAGGATAAGGTCGGTCGACAGCGCGATTTCGAGGCCGCCGCCGCAGCAGATGCCGTTGACGGCTGCGATCACCGGCTTGTTGAGGTCGCGCAGCTCCTGCAGGCCGCCGAAACCGCCGATGCCGTAGTCGCCGTCGACCGCGTCACCGGCTGCTGCCGCCTTCAGATCCCAACCCGGACAGAAGAATTTCTCGCCGGCGCCGGTGATGATGGCGACACGCAACGTGTCGTCGTCGCGAAAGCCGGCGAAGATTTCGCCCATGATCCGGCTGGTCTTCAGGTCGATGGCGTTTGCCTTCGGCCGGTCGATCGTCACTTCCAGAATGCCGCCTTCGCGGCGTGTCAGGATCGGTCCGGTCATGGCGTCAGTTCCTCCGGCGGATCAGGGCGTCGGCGGCAATGGCTCCATGGCCTTCCGGTAACACCATCAAAGGATTGATATCGAGTTCTTCGATCATTGAAGCGTTTGAAACGACATAGGATGCTGCAGCGGCGACAGCGTCGGCAAGGGCTGCGAAATCGCCCTTCGGTGCGCCGCGATAGCCGTCGAGAAGCTTGCGGATCTTCAGGCCGTCGATCGCCTCGCGGATAAGCTCCGGCGTCGTCGGTAGCGTCAGGATCGCAGAATCATCCAGCAGTTCCACGAGGATGCCGCCGGCGCCGATGGTCAGAACAGGGCCTGCGACCGGGTCGCGCATGGCGCCGATGATCAGTTCGGCGACCGGCTTTGCCACCATCTTCTCGACGAGATAGCCCGACGCCACGGAAGCCATTTCCTGCGCCGCCGCAAGCACCGCCTCGTGGCTGTCGAGGTTCAGCTTGACGGCGCCGGCCTCGGTCTTGTGGGCAACGCCCAGACCCTTCAGAACGACCGGAAAGCCGAGGCCTTCGGCAACCGCGGCGGCGTCCTGCGGCGTCGATGCAGTTCTGCCTGCCGGGATGCACAGGCCGGAAGCCGCAAGCTCTGCCTTGGCTTCGTGTTCGCTGAGCGTGACCGAATTGCCGCCACCGCCGGAAACACCGCCGTTCAGCAGTGTCGGCGGTGCTGGTTTCGCCCAGGCGGCGCCGATGCCTGCCGCGGTTTCGACCGCCGCCAGCGCCTCGTCGATGCCGAAGAAGGGGATGACGCCGGCCGCCATCAGCGACAGTGCCGTCTGTTCCGGCATGTTTTCGCCGAGGCTCGCGACGATGCCGGCGCGGGCGCCGGTCGCTTTCGCCGCGTCGATCACCGCGTCGCAGGTCGTCACCCAGTCGGCGGCGTCGCAGCGGTCCTGGCGGGGGAAATCGAGCACGATGAGGTTCAGCGCATAGCCGCCCTTCATCATGGCGCTGAAGGCTACGGTCTGTTTCTCGCGGTTGCCCCAGACGAAGGTGTGGTAGTCGAGCGGGTTGGCGATCGTCACCATCTCGCCGAGCGCTTCCTTGAGGGGCTTCTTCTGCTCGTCGCGCAGCGCGCGATAGTTCACCCGGTAGCGTACGCCGGCATCGGCCATCAGCGAGGCCTCGCCGCCGGAGCAGCTCATCGAGGAGATCTCGTTGCTGTCGAGGGGGCCGGCCACATGCAAAAGCTTCAGCGTTTCCAAGAGCGCCGGCAGCGTGTCGACGCGGCCGATGCCGAGGCGGGCAAGCAGCGCCGAGGAGACCCGGTCGTTGCCGGCAAGCGAGGCCGTGTGCGAGACGGTGGCAAGCTGGGCCGCCTCCGACTTGCCGACCTTGAGCGTCACCACCGGTTTGCCGAGCTCGCGGGCGCGTGTTGCCAGCCGCTCGAGGCTCGCAATGCTGTCGAAGCCTTCGATGTGCAGGCCAACGGCGGTCACGCGCGGATCTTCGAGCACAGCGCAGGCGATGTCGGAAAGGCCGGTCTGCGCCTGGTTGCCGGCGGTCATCAGGTAGGCGAGCGGCAGGCCGCGGGTCTGCATCGAGATGTTGCAGGCGATGTTTGAGGATTGCGTCAGCACGGCGACGCCCTTGTCGACGCGCTGCATGCCATGCTGGTCGGGCCAGAGCAGGGCGCCGTCGAGCATGTTGATAAAGCCGTAGCAATTGGGGCCGACGATCGGCATGGTGCCGGCCGCCTTGACCAGCGCCTCCTGCATGTCGTTGCCGTCGTCGAGCTCGCTTGCCGCCTCGCGGAAGCCCGAGGCATAGCAGACGGCGCCGCCGGCGCCGCGCGCCGAAAGGGCGGCAATGATGTCGATGGTCAGCTGCCGGTTGACGCCGACGAAGGAGGCATCCGGCGCACCCGGCAATTCGGCCACCGAGCGGTAGCATTTGCGCCCGAGGATCTGGTCTTCGCGCGGATGCACCGGCCAGATATCGCCGGCAAAGCCCATCTTGTCGCATTGTTCGATGACCCGCCGCGCCTCCTTGCCGCCGAAGACGGCGATGGATTTCGGTCGGATCAGACGGTCGAGGGAACGGGGAGCGTGGATCATGCTGTCTTGCACTCCGTTACTCGCATGTCCGCTGGCATCATCATTCCTGCGCCTGTAACAGGAACCCAGCTGGCTTGCCTCTGCAAGCCGGAGAGGAGTTTCGCTTTATTCGACACGGCATTGGAACTTTTGCGCGAAAAGTCTTGCACGGCACGGACGTGCCGCACTTGGATTGCTGTGACACGCACAGGAATGAGGGTGGGGGAGGAGGCTTGCTCGATCATCCCCTCACGCTCCCAGCGGCCGGAGCAGGTCGCGGCTGATGATGTGGCGCTGGATTTCGGAGGTGCCGTCCCAGATGCGCTCGACGCGGGCGTCGCGCCAGAAGCGGGCGAGTGGCAGGTCGTCCATCAGGCCCATGCCGCCGAAAATCTGGATCGCCTCGTCGGTGACGCGGGCGAGCATCTCGGTGGCGTAGACCTTGGCGGACGCGATCTCGCGGTTGGAGGGCAGGCCGTTGTCGAGCCGCCAGGCGGCCGACAGTGTCAGGAGGTCGGCGGCGTCGATCTCGGTGATCATGTCGGCGAGCTTGAAAGAGACGCCCTGGTTGGCGCCGATCGGCTTGCCGAACTGCTTGCGCTCGGCGGCATAGTTGAGCGCATAGTCGAAGGCGCGGCGGGCACGGCCGACCGAGGTCGCCGCCACCGTCAGCCGGGTTGCAAACAGCCAGTCGTTGGCGACGTCGAAGCCCTTGTGCACTTCACCGAGGATCTGGGCGGAGGGCAGGCGGCAATCGTCGAAGGTCAGGACGCAGTTGTTGTAGCCGCGGTGCGAGACCGAATTGTAGCCCTTGCGGATCTCGAAGCCCGGCGTGCCGCGGTCGACGAGGAAACAGGTGATCTTCTTCTTCGGGCCGCGCGGCGTGTCCTCTTCACCGGTGGCGATGAAGACGATGACGAAATCGGCGATGTCGGCGTGGCTGATGAAATGCTTGGTGCCGTTGACGATCCAGTCGTCGCCGTCCTTGCGGGCAAAACACTTCATGCCGCGCACGTCGGAGCCGGCATCCGGCTCGGTCATGGCGAGCGCGTCGAACTTGTCGCCCTTGACGGCCGGCAGCAGGTACTTCTCGCGCTGTTCATCGTTGCAGGCCATCAGGATGCCGGAGGGACGGCCGAAGAACACGGTGAGGCCCATAGAGCCGCGGCCAAGCTCGCGCTCGACGAGCGTGAAGGAGGTGTGATCGAGCCCGGCGCCGCCGACTTCTTCGGGAAAATTGCAGCCGAAGAAGCCAAGTTCCTTGCACTTGCGGGCGATATCCTGCCCGAGCTCGCGCGGCACGATGCCGGTGCGCTCGACTTCATCCTCATGCGGATAGATTTCGGTTTCGACAAAGCTCCTGACCGTGTCGACGATCATCTGCTGCTCTTCGGTCAGTGCGAAATTCATGTGTTCTCCCTCGCAATTCGTTTTGCGCGTCCTGCGGTCAATCTCCCCATCGACCGCAGGCGTGCTTATCCTGCCGCTCTCCTCGGGTTGAACCCGAGGACTAACCCTCTCCCCGCAGGCGGGGAGAGGGGACGCCTCTCGCGCAGCTCATCGCTGCGGCCACCAGAACCGCTGCGACCATTGTGAGGAGCGAGCGGTTGCGGCATGTCCCGTCTCCCCGTGCACGGGGAGACGGTCGCGGCAGCGGGATGAGGGGCCTTCGCCCGACATTGCCCGCTTCGGCGCAGTCAGCGCTTCTGGCCGACGAACCGGCCGGCGCCTTCGGGCGTCGGCAGGCCGGCATGCGCCTCGGTGATCGCCTTCAGCTTGTCGAGGACCTTGGCAGGGGCGGCGACCGCCTTGCCGGCCTTGCTGTCGACATGCAGCATCATCTGCTCGGCGGTGGCGACCGCTTCCTTCGTTGCGGCATTGTAGATCGTCGAGAAGAGATGCAGGCGCTTTTCGTCCGAGGACAGCAGCTGGCAGGTCGAATAGAGCGCATCGCCGAGCTTGGCCTCGCCGAGATTGCGGATATGGGTCTCGACCGTATAGTAGCTGTGGCCGTCGCGGACATATTCGAGGTCGACGCCGATCAGGCGCAACAGGCCGTCGGAGGTATCGCCGAACACCTGGAGATAGCGGTGTTCGGTCATGTGGCCGTTGTAGTCGACCCAGGCGGCGCTCACCTTGGTATCGAGAATGTGCAGCGGCTTGACGTCGCCGAGATCGGCTTCAGGCTTCTTGGCGTTGGCCCAGAGCTTGGCCTCGAAATCGGCGAGCAGTTTGCCGGCTCCCCAGCCTTCGCCGCCATTGCCCGATTTCAGCGCATGCATGATGCCGACGAGATTTTCGTCGCGGATGCGCTCAAGCTCGCGGATCGAGCGGCCGGCGGCCTGCGCGTCAGACTGGGCGCCGATCTTTTCCACCAGCGCATCGTCGAGGTCGACGACGTCGGTGAACTTGGTCCAGGGCCATTTGAGGCACGGGCCGAACTGGGCGAGGAAGTGGCGCATGCCGGCTTCGCCGCCGGCGATGCGATAGGTTTCGAACAGGCCCATCTGCGCCCAGCGCATGCCGAAGGAATAGCGCATGACGTTGTCGAGCGTCTCGGTATCGCAGATATCGTCCTGGATCAGCCACAGCGCCTCGCGCCACAGCGCCTCCAGCAGGCGGTCGCCGACGAAGGCCTCGATCTCCTTGGCGATGACGACGCCCTTCATGCCGATCTGCTCGACGCCCTGCATGGCGCGTTCGATCGTCGCCTTCGAGGTTTTTTTGCCGCCGACGAGTTCGACCAGCGGCAAGAGGTAGACGGGGTTATAGGGATGCGCCACGAACATGCGCCCGGGATGTTTCATCTCCGCCTGCAGGTCGGAGGGCAGCAGGCCGGAGGTGGACGAGCCGATCAGCGCGTCAGGCCGCGCCGCCGCATCGATCTGTGTGATCACGCCGCGCTTCAGCTCCAGCCGCTCGGGCACGCTTTCCTGAATCCAATCAGCGTCCTTGAGGGTTTCCTCGATGCTTTTGCAGAAGGTGAGTTTTCCCTTCGGCGGCAGCGGCGCCATGGTCAGCATGGCATAGGCGCGTTCGGCATTGGCCATGACTTCGCCGATGATGCGCTCGGCTTCGGGATGCGGATCGAAGATCTTCACATCGATACCGGCGAGCGCGAAACGCGCCACCCAGGCGCCGCCGATGACGCCGCCACCGACGCAGGCTGCATTCTTGATTTCGGTCATTCCTCACCTCGACTTTTAAAATTGCAGACTACCCCTTGCGTGGGTTTGCCCCTCACCCTAGCCCTCTCCCCGCAGGCGGGGAGAGGGGACGTGCCAGGCTGATAGTTCAGGCGTTAGTGAGAGAGGCCGCGAGTCTCCTTCTCCCCGCCTGCGGAGAGAAGGTGGCCGGCAGGCCGGATGAGGCGCTGCCGGACACCTTCTCATTCAGCGTTTCGTCAGCTTCAGTTTCTTGCGGACCTCATCCGGCCCGATGATCTTGGCGCCCATGCCCTCAATGACACCGACAGCCTTTTCGACGAGCTGGCCGTTGGTCGCGAGCTGGCCCTTGCCGATATAGAGGTTGTCTTCGAGGCCGACGCGGACGTTGCCGCCGGCAAGGACGGCCGCTGCCGGATAGGCGAGCGCGTTGCGGCCGATGGAGAAGGCCGAGAAGGTCCAGTTGGCAGGCACGTTGTTGACCATCGCCATGAAGGTGTTGAGGTCGTCAGGCGCGCCCCAGGGAATGCCCATGCAAAGCTGGATCAGCACCGGATCCTCGATCAAGCCTTCTTCTGCGAGCTGCTTGGCAAACCAGAGATGGCCGGTGTCGAAGGCCTCGATCTCGGGGCGCACGCCGAGCGCGGTCATCTGGCGCGCCATTTCGCGCAGCATCGACGGCGTGTTGGTCATGACATAGTCGCCGAGCGAGAAGTTCATGGTGCCGCAATCGAGCGTGCAGATCTCCGGCAGACACTCGGCCACATGGGCGACACGCTCGGTGGCGCCGGCCATGTCGGTGAACTTCTCGTTGACCGGCAAGGGGCTCTCGACATTGCCGAACACCAGGTCGCCGCCCATGCCGGCGGTGAGGTTCAAGACGATGTCGATATCGGCGGAGCGTATCCGGTCGGTCACTTCCCGGTAGAGATCGAGCCTGCGGGAGGGCGCGCCGGTCTCCGGATCGCGAACGTGGCAGTGGATGACGGCCGCACCCGCCTTGGCCGCCTCGACCGCCGCTTCGGCGATCTGCTTGGGCGTGATCGGAACGTGGCTGGACTTCGAAACGGTGTCTCCCGAGCCGGTGACGGCACAGGTGATGAATACCTCGCGGTTCATGCTGAGCGGCATTGCTGTCTCCCTTTTATTGCGGCCATTACGAGCCAAGAACGACAGCGCTGCTTTTCATAATCGGTTCCAGATTGTACATTATCGGCAACGGGGCGGAGAAGTTTGCAGATGGATCAGGTCGTTTCGCAGGTGCAGCACGCCGATATCCTGGTGCTGCCGGAGACCAATCTGATCCTCGTTGCCTCGGTGATCGAGCCGATGCGCGCCGCCAACCGCATCGCCGGGCGGCCGCTCTATAGCTGGACGCTGTACAGCCCCGACGGACAGCCGATCGAAACCAAAAGCGGCATTCCCATCCCGGTTTCGGGCGCCTTCCGGCCGCAGCGCGAGACGGCGCCGCTGTTCATTCTCTCAAGCTACAACTGGCAACGCAGCGCCACCTCGCAGCTGAAGATGATGCTGTCGCAGACCGCCCGCCATCGCCAACTGATGGCGGGCATCGAATCCGGCTCGTGGCTGCTCGCCGAAACCAGCCTGCTCGACACATCCAGAGCCACCACCCACTGGGAGGATTTCGAGGATTTCTCCGCGGCCTATCCGCAGGTGACGATGGTGCGGGAGCGGTTCGTCATCGACGGCAAACGCATCACCACGGGCGGCTCTCTGCCGACACTCGACCTGATGCTGGAGCTGATCCGCCGGGCGCACGGCTATTCGTTGGCGCTCGAGGTGTCCAGGCTGTTCATCTACGAGCAGGAGCGCACCCGCGGCGACCTCTTGCAGATGCCGGCGATCGGCAACATGCGCATCCTCGATCCCCGCGTCGGCGCTGCCGTCAAGCTGATGGAGGAGACGGTGGAAGCGCCGCTGACGCTCGCGCGCCTTGCCCGCCGCATCGGCGTCAGCGTGCGCCACCTGCAGGACCTGTTTCGCGACACGATGGGGGTGGGGCCGCACGAACACTATCTGGCACTGCGGCTGAATGCGGCGCGGCGCAAGGTGATCGAGACGCGCATGGAATTTGCCGACATCGCCGCGATCTCCGGCTTCAACTCGTCATCATCGTTCTCGCGCAGCTATCGCGCGCATTATCGCGAAAGCCCGAGCGAGACGCGCAGGCGGCTGAAACTGAAGGGCTAAGGGCCAACTTCGCGACCGTTTCTCCCTCCCTCATTCCTGTGCCTGTCACAGGAATCTAGCCGGCCCAAGTCATTGGGCTGGTAAAGAGTCTTTCGGCAGCGCGGTCGCGCGTCGACTGGATTCGTGTGGCAAACCCGAGTTCGTGAAATCTTGTGCTGGTCACTTGTATGACACCGCGCGGCGTCAAGTCTGAGCGCTTGTCCGCATCATCGAAATCATCAACTCGCCGACATCGCTGGAGAAGGCGCCGCGTGGCCAGACGAGGGTAAGCGACTGCCGGTAGTGCGCCCCGAGCCTGATCATCGCGGGCGGGCGGTGGATGCGCGACAGGGATGTTTCCGGCAGTACCGAGAGGTAGCCGTGGTGGCTGACCAGGTTGATGATGACGGGGATGGAATCGACCTCGACCAGCGTCACCCGGCGGCGCTCGACATCGCTGAGCGTGTCTTCGAGAAAGCGGGTGACCTCACGGCGCAGGCCGCTTCGCACGCTGGGTACGGCGATCGGGCAGGTGGCGAGAAGCTGCGGGAGATCGCGGCCCATTTCCGACAAGGCGGGCGCCGGGCCGGCCAGCACCAGCGGCGTCTCGGTCACCAGGCGGCCATCGAAATCCAGGGGAATGCCGGCGATGTCGAGGAGGGCTGCGTCGAAGCGCCGGCTCTTCAGACCGGCCAGAAGCTCGTCGGCGGTGGTGCTGGAAATGAACAGAGGTTGCCTGGGGCGGGCGCGATGCCAGGTCGCGGTCAGTGCCGCCAGCATGCGGGCTATCTCGCTTTCCGGCCCGAGCGGCATGACGGCGCCGAGGCGCCAGGTGGTGACGTCTCTTCGGAAGCGGTCGGCCGATGCGCGCGTCAGCCGCGCCCAGATGTCGAGCAGGCGTTCGATATCCGGCAGGATGTCGAGGGCGGTCTGCGTGCAGACGATGCCGCCATGGGAGCGTTCGAACAGCCGGCATCCGAAATGACGCTCCAAGGCGCCGACCTGTCGCGTCAGTTGCGGCTGGCCGAGGCTGAGCGTGCGGGCGGCGGCGCGCACGCTGCCGGCGCGGGCGATGCGCACGAACCGATCGAGCGCCACCAGCCCGACAGGCGGGATTGTCGCCATCGGTTCGGTGTTGGCGGTCGCAAGCAAGGATCGAATGGTGGCGCTCGCCGTGGCGACATCGGCCTGGCGTGCGCGGGCCTCCAGCGTCAGCGCCATGAGGTTGCCATCGCGGCGAAAGAGCGGGATCGAAACGGCCTGCTCGAAGCGGCGCACGGCGGCGCTGACGCTCGATGGTGCGCGACCTGTCGCGGCGGCAGCGCGCCTGATGCCGCCTTCGTTCATCACGGCCTCGACGAGCAGGATCGTGGCAATGTCCATGACAAGAGTTCTCCGCCGGCAGCGTCGTGATTGCCATGTTCGGCAATCGGCATCGGCTGTTCCGGATTTGGGATATATCATGGTGGCGAACAAAACGCATAGCATGCGGCTGGACGATCCCTCTTTCTCAAGGGCCGATCGCGTCCAAGTCTTTGCATCCACGCATCGTTTCGGCATCGAGGCGGAGTGCGTGGTAAGGTACCCCAGGCATGCTGCAACAGGTCAAGTCCATCGTTCTGTGCGGGAAACCGCTCGACTTCGCGACGCTCGAGGAAATCGGCTCGGGGGCGGCGAGGCCGGTCGCGGACGAGGGTGGCATGGAACGGGTGGCCGCCGCCCACAAGGTGATCGCCGACCGTATCGCGCTTGGCCTGCCGGTCTACGGCTCCAACACCGGCGTCGGCTCGATGAAGGACCGGCTGTGGACGGCCGACGACCTGGCGGAGTTCAACACGTCGCTGGTGCGCGCGCACCATTTCGGCACCGGTGAATTCTTCGCGGTGCCGATCGTGCGCAAGGCGATCGCCATCCGCTGCAACACCGCCATGCGCGGACACACCGGCTGCAGTCCGGAGCTGATCACCGCGTTTCTTGCTCTCATCGAGCACGACATCATTCCGGCCGTGCGCCGGCACGGCTCGATGGGCTGCGCCGATATCGGCCTGATGGGCCAGATCGCCGCCGTCCTGACCGGGGTCGGCGAGGCCTATCATCGCGGCCGGCTGGTGCCCGCAGAGACCGCGCTTGCCGATGCCGGGCTTGAGCCCCTGGTTATGCGGCCGCGCGATGCGCTGGCCGCCCTCAGCGTCAATGCGATCGCCTATTCGGCGGCAGCCGACGTGCTGCGTGAGGCCGCAGCCGCCATCCGCGTATTGCTTGTCACGGGGGTGATGTCGTCGCAGGCGCTCGGCGCCTCTGCCGATCCCTGGCGGGTGGCAGCAACGCTGTCAACGCGCGGCGAGGCGCTGGTCGGCTCCTGGCTCTACGGCCAGTCCGGCGTAGCCGACTGGCCGCTTCCGACGGCGATCCACGACCCCTTGAGCCTGCGCATGACCGCCCAGGTGTTCGGCGCCGTGGTCGATACGCTGCTGGTGGCCGCCGGCCGGCTGGTCGAGGCGACCTATCTCTCAGACGACAATCCGGTGGTGCTCGGCGGCCAGGTGCATGCCTCGGGCGCTTCGCTGCCCCTGACGACGACGCTCTATGTCGAAACCGCGCAGATCGCCTTTTCGCACGTGGCGCGCAACGTGCTCAATCGCTGCATCCTCCTGTCGAATGGCGGGCGCCGCAACCTGTCGGTCAATCTGGTGGCGCCGGGCGAAGTCGCGACCGGCCTCGGTCCGCTGATGAAGCTCGCCGTCGAACTCTACATGCGCGTGCAGTCGATGGCGGTGCCGCTCTCGGCGCAGTCGATCGTCGTTGCCGGCGGGCTGGAGGAGGAAGCAACCTTCCTGCCGCTGATCGTCGAGCGCATGGAAACGCAGGTGCGCGATCTCCGGCAACTGGCGGCGATCGAGGCGATCCTGTCGTCGCAGGCGATAGACCTCGTCGGCGACGCGCCGCAGGGGATCGTCAAGCTCGCGCATGAGCGCACCCGCTCGATCAGCCCGATGTATATCAAGGACCGGCCGCTTTCGAAGGAGATCGAGGCGCTGCAGCAGGCCTTCACCTGCCATGACCTGTTGCGCACATTCGTTTCGATGGCGCCGATGCCGGAGTTCGACGACTTCTTCGCGCTCGGCAAATGACCTGAAACCGATCCAGCAAGACCGATCAGAGGGGAGAACATCATGTCCGATTTCGATCTTGTCCTGAAAGGCACCGTGGTTCTTCCGCACCGGATCGTCGAGGGCGGACATGTGGCGGTGCGCGACGGCAAGGTCGTGCATGTCGGGCAGGGCGCCGCACCGTCTGCGCGCGAGCGCCACGATCTCGGTACCGCGATGATCCTGCCGGGCGCCGTCGATGCGCAGGTGCATTCGCTGTCGCAGAAGAACCAGGAGGATTTCGTCTGGTCGACGCGGTCGGCTGCTGCCGGGGGCGTGACGACGATTGTCGACATGCCCTATGACGAGGGCAATCTCGTCTGCTCGGCCGAGGCCGTCGCCTACAAGGTCGAGCATGCGCGCCCGCAAGCACGCGTCGACTTTGCGCTCTACGGCACTGTCGATCCGGAAGAAGGGCCGGCCCGCATCCTCGAAATGGTCGAGGCCGGCGTCGCCGCCTTCAAGTTCTCCACCTTCGGCACCGATCCCAAGCGCTTTCCGCGCATTCCGGCCGCCCTGCTCGAGGATTGCTTTCGCGCCATCGCGCCGACGGGACTGACAGCCGGCGTGCACAACGAGGACGACGAGGCGGTGCGGGCGGCGATCGAAAAGGTCAAGGCTGCGGGCGTTGCCGACTACCGGGCGCACGGCCTGTCGCGCCCGCCGCTGACGGAGCTGCTTGCCACCAACCAGATCTACGAGACCGGAGCTGCGACCGGATGCCCGGCGCATGTGGTGCATTGTTCGCTCGGGCGCGGCTACGAGATCGCCGCCGCCTATCGGGCGCAGGGCCATGCTGCGACGATCGAATGCTGCATCCATTACCTGACGCTCGACGAGGAAAACGACGTGCGCCGGCTCGGCGGCAAGGCGAAGATCAATCCGCCGATCCGCCCGCGCGCCGAAGTGGAAAAGCTATGGCGGCATGTGGCCGACGGCACGGTGACGATGGTTTCGACTGATCATGTCAGCTGGTCGGAGGATCGAAAGACCAACCCGGACATGCTCGTCAATGCCTCCGGCGTGCCGGGGCTTGAGGTCATGGTGCCTCTGTTCGTCAAGGGTTTGCTCGAACGCGGCATTTCCCTGACGCGGGCGGCCGAGCTGATGACGCTGAACCCGGCGCGACATTTCCGGCTCGATCACCAAAAGGGCGCGCTGGAGCCCGGCAAGGATGCCGACATCATCGTCATGACGCCTGAGCCCTACGTTTATGACGCAGCGACAAGCGGCAACAACGTCGTCGGATGGTCGCCCTATAACGGCATCCGGCTGCCCTGGCGGGTGTCTGCCACCTATCTGCGCGGGGCGCTTGTCTTCGATGGCCGCACTGTCGTTGCTGAACCCGGCACCGGCGCATTCGTTCGCCCGCTTCAGACCCTGGCCCTGCAGGAGGCCCGATGACGACCAGCACAAAGACCAATCTGCCGGTGGATGCCGGCCGGATCGCCGGCATCGTCAACGGGCTTGCTGATATCACCGAGCCGGACCGGCCCTATACGCGGCGCGCCTTCACGCCGCTTTTCCTGGAGGGCCGCGCGTTTCTCGAACGCCGCTTCCGGGCGGCCGGCCTCGAAACCCGCATCGACGCGGCCGGCAATCTCATCGGCCGGCGCAAGGGTCGCAAGTCGGCATTGGGCACGCTGATGCTCGGCTCCCATTCCGACACGGTGCCCGAGGGCGGCCGCTTCGACGGCATTGCCGGCGTGGCGGCGGCGCTTGAAGTGGCGCGCGCGCTTTCGGATGCCGGCATCGAACTCGATCACGATCTGGAGATCGTCGACTTCCTGGCGGAGGAAGTGTCGATCTTCGGGGTTTCCTGTGTGGGCAGCCGCGGCATGGCCGGCATCCTGCCGGATGGCTGGCTGAGCCGGATGCAGGGGGAACTCAGCCTCAGGCAGGGCATCGTCGAGGTCGGCGGCGATCCGTCGCGTCTGTCCGGCTCGAAGCGCTCCGACATCAAGGCGTTCCTGGAGCTGCATATCGAACAGGGCCCGGTGCTCGAGACGGGGCGGCTGGATATCGGCGTCGTCACGGCCATTTCCGGCATCACCCGCATCGAGATCATCGTCGAGGGCCAGGCGGATCATGCCGGCACCACGCCGATGGGGCACCGCCGCGACGCCCTTGTTGCCGCCTCGCGGCTGGTGCTCGCGATCGAACGACTGGCGACGGAGTTTTCCAGGGGCGAGGGGCATTTCACGGCCACGGTCGGCGAATTCTCGATCGAGCCAAACGCCGCCAATGTCGTGCCGTCGCGCGCACGGTTGCTGATCGATGCGCGTGCCGAGTTGCGCCCGCAGATGGAGCGGTTTCTTCAAGCGCTTGGGCCGCTTTGTCTCGGCGTTGCTGGCGAAGCCGGTGTGACGATTGCGCCCGCCAATGTGATTTCCGACAACCCGCCGACACCCGGCGATCCCCTTCTGCTTTCGACGCTGGAAGAAAGCTGCGGCCAGATCGGCGCGCGCCACCGGCGCATGGCATCGGGCGCCGGCCACGACACCGCCTGGATGGGGCGGATCACCCGCTCGGCGATGATTTTCATCCCTTGTCGCGGCGGCCGATCGCACGCGCCCGACGAATGGGCTGACAATGACGACATCGCGCTTGGTGCGGCCGTCCTTCTCGAGACGGTGAAGACGCTCGACAAGAGATTGCAGGAGAAGGTTTGAGATGGGCCGGATACTCAAGGAAAAGGACGTGGAAGCAGCCGTCAAGGGCGGCTCCGTTTATGCCGCCGGCGGCGGCGGCTGGGCCGATCACGGCCGCATGCTGGGCTATGCCGCAGTCTCGATCGGCAAGCCGGAACTCGTGTCGATCGACGAACTCGACGCCAACGACTGGGTGGCGACGGCGGCCGCCATTGGCGCGCCCGCCTCGACCACGCCCTGGGAAATGCGCGGCGTCGATTATGTCAAGGCGGTGCAATTGCTGCAGGAGGCGCTCGGCGAGAAAGTTGCGGGCCTGATCATCGGGCAGAACGGCAAGTCCTCGACGCTGAACGGCTGGTTGCCTTCGGCGATCCTCGGCACCAAGGTGGTCGATGCGGTCGGCGACATCCGCGCGCACCCGACCGGCGACATGGGCTCGATCGGCCTTGCCGGGTCGCCCGAGCCGATGATCCAGACGGCGGTCGGCGGAAATCGCGACGAGAACCGCTATATCGAGCTGGTGGTGCGCGGGGCGACCGCCAAGGTGTCGCCGATCCTGCGCACCGCGTCGGACATGTCCGGCGGCTTCATTGCGTCCTGCCGCAATCCGGTCAGGGCATCCTATGTCCGGGACAATGCAGCACTTGGCGGCATCTCGTTGGCGCTGGCTTTGGGCGAGGCGATCATCGCGGCCGAAGCCAGGGGTGGCAGTGCCGTCATCGACGCGATCGTCAAGACGACCAATGGCGCGATCCTTGCTGAAGGCGTGATCACAGACAAATCCGTGGTTTACACCAAGGAAGCTTTCGACATCGGCACGGTGACGCTGGGGAAGGGATCTGACTCTACGACCCTTCACGTGATGAACGAATACATGGCGGTTGACTCTGCGGAAGGCACGCGGCTTGCGACCTTCCCCGACGTCATCACCACACTGTCGCCGGAGGGCGAACCCTTGAGCGTCGGGCAGCTGCAGGTGGGCATGACGATCTTGGTGCTGCATGTGCCGAAGACGGTGATCCCGCTGTCGTCGAGCGTGCTCGACCCGACGGTCTATCCATCGGTCGAAAAGGCAATGGGCATCGAGCTTGCCCGCTACGCGCTGGCCGGACGGTAATCACGGGAGAGGATCATGGCGCGCGATGCGGGGCTGGAAGAACTGATCCGCGAAGACCTCGGCGATGGCGCCGGGCTTTCGGAAAAGGCGATGTTCGGCGGCTGGGCGTTTCTGCTGAACGGCAACCTGCTCCTGGGTGCGCGCGAAGGCTCGCTGCTGGCCAGGCTCGGCAAGGGCAATGACGGCTGGGCGCTCGACCTGCCGGATATCGAGCTGATGGTGATGAACGGCCGGGCGATGCATGGCTGGGTGCGCGCCGGGGCGGATGCCTATGGCGACGATGGTTTGCGCAGGCGGCTGCTCGATGGCGCGATTGCGTTCGTGGAGACGTTGCCGCCGAAGTGAATCTTAAGAGGGCGTGGTTTGCCCCTCACCCTAACCCTCTCCCCGCAAGCGGGGAGAGGGGACGAGATCGACGGGTGGCCGCCGAGAGTGTGGCAAGCGCCGAACCATTCTCCCGCCCGGCGTGGGACGAAGCAATGTCGCCGTGGTCTAGGCCAGCGCAGCAAGCACAACGCAATCCCCTCTCCCCGCAAGCGGGGAGAGGGTTAGGGTGAGGGGCAGGCTTTCTCCGCACGATGAGTGGAAGCAGTGACCTGTCGCCGCCGAGAATGAATGGGGTAGCCGCCGCGCCGTCATGAATGAGGGGCGCAACCATCCGGCATCCGTCGGTGAGAGGCCGCCCACACCGCCCCACGGACGCAACAACGAGGAACGACACCATGCCCCAGGCCAATCCCCGCCATCCTGCTTTTCCCATCCCCGGCGGGCCGGAGCTGCGCGCCAGGGGCTGGCGGCAAGAAGCGCTGTTGCGGCTGCTCGAAAACGTGCTCTCGGTCGGCGAAGATCCGGACAATCTCATCGTCTATGCAGCGCTCGGCAAGGCAGCGCGCAGCTGGCCGGCGCATCGCGCCATCGTCAAGGCGCTGACCGAAATGGACGAGGACCAGACGCTCCTTATTCAGTCCGGCAAGCCGGTGGGGTTGCTCAAGACCCATGCCAAGGCGCCGCTGGTGATCATGGCCAATTGCAATATCGTCGGCCAATGGGCAAAGGCCGAGGTCTTCTACGAGCTACAGCGCAAAGGGCTGATCTGCTGGGGCGGGCTGACGGCTGGTGCCTGGCAATATATCGGCAGCCAGGGCGTGATCCAGGGCACTTACGAGATCTTCATGCGCATTGCCGAGCGCCGTTTCGGCGGCGACCTTTCCGGTCGCTTCGTGCTGACCGCCGGTCTTGGCGGCATGGGCGGTGCGCAGCCGCTTGCCGGGCGCATGGCGGGGGCGGCCATCCTCTGCGTCGACATCGATGCGGACCGGGCGAGGAAGCGCCGGGAGATCGGCTATCTCCAGGAGATCGCGCCGGATCTGGACACGGCCCTGTCGATGATCGATGCGGCAGTGAAGGACAGGCGCGCGCTCTCCGTCGGCCTCGTCGGCAACGCCGCCGAGATCTATCCCGAGATCGCGCGGCGCGGCATCGTGCCCGATGTGGTGACCGACCAGACCTCGGCGCACGATCTCGTCTACGGCTATGTGCCGAAGGGCATGAGCCTCGAGCAGGTCAAGTCGCTGCGCGACGACGGCCAGGGGCAGTTGATGGCGGCGAGCCGCGCCTCGATCGTCGAGCATGTGACGGCGATGCTCGATTTCCAGAAAAAGGGCGCCGAAGTCTTCGACAACGGCAACCTGATCCGCACCCAGGCGCGCGAGGGCGGCGTCGCCAACGCCTTCGACATTCCGATCTTCACCGAGGCCTATCTACGCCCGCTCTTTGCCCGCGCCATCGGCCCCTTCCGCTGGATGGCGCTATCGGGCGAGGAGAGCGACATCGCCCGCATCGACGATCTGCTGCTGGAGCTGTTCCCGGACAACAGGATCGTCACCAACTGGATCCGGCTTGCGCGCGAGCATATCCCGTTCGAGGGGCTGCCGGCCCGCATCGCCTGGCTCGGGCATGGCGAGCGCACTCAGCTGGCGCGGCGCGTCAACGAATTGGTCGCTTCCGGCGAACTGAAAGGCCCGATCGCCTTTTCGCGCGACCATCTGGATGCGGGCGCCATGGCGCACCCCAACATCATGACCGAGCGGATGAAGGACGGATCGGACGCGATCGCCGACTGGCCGCTTCTCGATGCCATGCTGCTCTGCTCGTCCATGGCGGATCTCGTCGTCGTGCACTCCGGCGGCGGCGGTTATGCCGGCTACATGACAAGCTGCGGCGTGACCGTGGTCGCCGATGGCACGGCAGGGGCCGACGAGCGGCTCGATCATGCACTGACCAATGACACCGCGCTCGGCGTCATCCGCTATGCGGATGCCGGCTATGAGGAGAGCTTCGAGGAGATCGCCGCCAAGGCCATCGGGCATGTGAAGGTTTAGCGCGCGGATCCGACCTGGCTTTAGGCAGGCGACTTGCACCCCGACCTCATCCCTGTCCATAGGACGAAGGGTCCCTTGCGCCGCCGACGCGGCGCTGCTGGATTTCTGTGACAAGCACAGAAATGAGGGAGGGGAAGAAACTGCTTACGGACTATGGCGAGCGCCTTGGTCGGCTGCCCGCAGCGCGATACAATACGGTCTCTCACTGCCTGGAGGCGATGATGACGTCGAGCTTCACTGTGAAGAACGCTGACGGCTACGAGCAGTTGATGGGGCGCTGGAGCAAGCAGCTTGCGCCGCTGTTCATCGATTTCGCCGGCATTGCCGATGGCGAGCGGGTCCTCGATGTCGGTTGCGGTACCGGCAGTCTCACCTTCGCACTGCCACAGGCTGCCAATCTCGGCGAAATCGTTGCGATCGATTTTTCGCCTGTTTTCGTCGAGGCGGCGAGCCGTCGCAACACGAATAAGAAGATCAGCATCCAGCAAGGCGATGCCTGTGCGCTTGCCTTCGCAGACGGTTCCTTCGATCGGGCGCTGGCGCTTCTGGTTCTGCATTTCGTACCCGAGGCGGACAAGGCGGTTGCCGAAATGTGTCGGGTCGTGCGGCCCGGCGGCGTGGTCGCGGCTGCCGTGTGGGATCACCTCGGCGGCATGTCTGGCATGCGCATGGTCCTGGATACCGCGGCCATGCTTGATGAAAATGCTGCCCGGATCCGCAGCCATTACTGCTTCCAGCCGATGACCCGGCCGGGCGAAATGAAGCGCAGTTTCGTGGCGAACGGTCTCACGAATGTCGAGGAGACATCGCTGACGATCCGGATGGACTATCGATCGTTTTCGGACTTCTGGGAACCTATTGCCGCTGGCGAGGGGCCACTGGGCAAATATGTCGCCTCGCTGCCACAGGACCAGCGGGCAAGGACCGAGGCGGCGGTAAGGGCCGCCTTTGAAGCGGGCGAGGCCGATGGCCCTCGCTCCTTTGCCGCGGTCGCCTGGGCCTGTCGCGGGGTCGTGCCCTCGGCGTGATGGATGTTCGGCGCCCCACACCCCCGTCCTGACGAACGGCCTGGCTGACGAAGCCGGTGCGGCGTCGCCGGTTTTTCTGGCGGCAGCATCACTCGCAATTGGTCTGTCGATGCCGCTTGTCCGCCGTTCATGGCCGTGCAGGACCAGAGTGCTTGTCCGAAGAGATGGGCGCAGCGACGGTCTTTTCCCCCTTTCATTCGCATCGATCCGCAAACCGTGACCGCGGTCCGCATGTTCTTGCTTGACATTTTTTTCACCACATGAAATTTCTTTCATTAGAGAGAAAAAAATATCATGCGGTGCAAAATTTATCATGCACCGCAACATAAAAGATCCGGGTGGAAACGATGGCTATCATCGGCGGTGCAAACCTTCGCGACGACGAAACCAGCATGGCGACGCGGGCGGCCTGGCTGCACTATGCCGGCGGCCTGACCCAGGCGGAGGTTGCCAAGCGGCTGGGGCTGACGTCGCTGAAAGCGCATCGCCTGATCATGAAGGCCAACCAGGAAGGCCTGGTGAAGGTTTATATCGACGGTGAAGTGTCGGAATGCGTCGAGCTGGAGCAGAAGCTCTCGGCACGTTACGGCCTCGATTACTGCGAGGTCGTTCCGGATTTCGATGCTGACGACCTGCCGCTGAAGGCGCTCGGCATTTCCGGCGCACAGTTCCTCAAGCGCGAGATCGAGCGCGGCGACACGGCGCTCGTGGGCGTCGGTCATGGCCGCACGCTTGCGGCCTGCGTCGAATATCTGCCGCGCACGACCAGCAACAATACCCGCTTCGTCTCGCTGCTCGGCGGGCTCACCCGCAAGTTCTCGGCCAACCCCCATGACGTGATCCACCGGCTGGCCGAGCGCACCGGTGCTGAAGCCTATGTCATGCCCGTGCCGTTCTTCGCCAACACGGTCGAGGACCGCGATGTGCTCTTCAGCCAGCGCGGCGTGCGCGAGGTGTTCGATCTCGCCAAGACCGCGGACCTGTTGATGGTCGGCATCGGTACGGCGGAGCGCGAGGCGTCGCTGGTGTCGACCGGCATGATCGAGATGAGCGAGATCGAGGAGATCCAGAGAGGCGGGGGCAAGGGCGAGTTGCTCGGCCACTTCTTCGACGACGATGGCCGGCCGATCGAGACGACGCTGTCGAACCGCACCTTCACCTTGAGCCGCGACGACCTGAAGGACCGCCGCACGGTGGCGGTCGCCGGCGGCAAGATCAAGACGCCCGCCATCCGCGCCGTGCTGGGCAGCGGCCTTTTGAGCGGGCTCATTACCGACGAGAAGACGGCCCGGGCGCTCGCCGCCGACGGCAAATGAGGAGTGACTGACAAGATCGAGTGAAGCCCGGAGAGGGCGGCGAGGAGGTTTCGCCGTCAGGGCTTCAGGGGAGGAATACCGGTCGGGTAGCCGGTGATCGCATGAAGCAATCATACCCGCAACGGAGGAGAAGACTTATGTACGAGAAGGAGAAAGACCTCATCAGTGCGTTTCTGCGCGGAGAGGTAGATCGTCGCGGCATGCTCAAGGGTCTCGGGGCTGCAGGTATTGCCGCCGGCTCGGCCGGCACGCTCTTCAACATGATGTCGACCCAGGCGCTGGCTGCCGATTTCGACTGGAAGGCACATTCCGGCAAGTCGCTGAAGCTCTTGCTCAACAAGCATCCCTATGCCGATGCGATGATTGCCAACCTTCAGGCCTTCAAGGACCTGACCGGCATCGAAGTCACCTATGACGTGTTCCCGGAAGACGTCTATTTCGACAAGGTGACGGCAGCGCTGTCCTCGGGCTCGACCGAATACGACGCCTTCATGACAGGCGCCTACATGACCTGGACCTACGGTCCGGCAGGCTGGATCGCCGACCTCAACGAATGGATCAAGGATCCGGCCAAGACCAACCCGAACTACAACTGGGACGACTTCCTTGCCGGCGTGAAGAACTCCTGCGCCTGGAACGGCCAGCCGGGTGGAGCGCTCGGTTCGGAAGACGCCAAGCAATGGTGCATTCCGTGGGCGTTCGAGCAGAACAACATCACCTATAACCGCGAGATGTTCGACAAGGCCGGCGTCGAGCTGCCGAAGAACCTCGACGACATGATCGCCGTTGCCGCCAAGCTGCAGAAGGACATCGGCGGCATCTACGGTATCGGCGTGCGCGGTTCGCGCTCCTGGGCGACGATCCATCCGGGCTTCCTGTCGGGCTACGCCAACTTCAACCAGAAGGACCTGAACGTGTCTGCCGACGGCAAGCTGTCGGCGGCAATGGGTACGGCCGAGTCCAAGGCCTACCACGCCAAGTTCGTGCAGATGATCCAGGAAAGCGGCCCGAAGGACTGGTCGACCTACACCTGGTATCAGGTCGGGGCCGACCTTGGCGCCGGCGCATCGGCGATGATCTTCGACGCCGATTGCCTGGGCTACTTCATGAATGGCGGCGACAACAAGATGGCCGGCAAGCTCGGCTATGCCGCCTTTGCCGCCAACCCGGAAGCCACTGCCTCGACGCCGAACATCTGGATCTGGTCGCTCGCCATGTCCAACTTCTCCAAGGACAAGGACGCCACCTGGTACTTCCTGCAATGGGCTTCCGGTCCGGAGCATGCGCTGTTCGGCGCCACCAAGATGGACTTCGTCGACCCGGTTCGCCAGTCGATCTGGAAGGACGAGATGTTCCGCGAGAAGCTGAACGGCAAGTATCCTGGGTATGTCGAGATGTTCGACGCCTCGGCCGCAGGCGCCTCGATCAAGTTCACGCCGCAACCGCTGTTCTTCGACGTCACCACCGAGTGGGCGGCGACGCTGCAGAAGATGGTCGCCAAGCAGGTGCCGGTCGATGAAGGCCTCGACCAGCTCGTCGAAAGCATCAATCGCCAGCTGAAGGAAGCTGGTCTCGGCTGATAGGCCTCCCAAGCGATGCCCGGCGACTTGAGGGCCGCGCGTTCAGGCGAACGCAAACAGGCACTTGAGCGTCGGGCGTCCCGCGACCGGCCGGTGGCCGCCCAAAGCAACCTGAGATGCCGATGGACTGGCGCGGGCGCGAGACGCCTCGCGTGCCGCGTGCTTTCTTCAAGAGTTAGAGAACGGAGCTCGACATGGCTTCAACAGCAACCCTCCGCAAGCCCGCGTCAGGCTTCAGGATCAGCCGGAAGATGCTTCCCTACGTGCTGAGCCTGCCGGCGCTTCTGGTGTGCATCGGCATTCTCATCCCCTTCTTCACGGCCGTCATCTACTCGTTCCAGCGCTACCGGCTGAGCCAGCCCTGGGCGCGCCAGTTCAACTGGGGCGAAAACTACCTCAACTTCGTCACCGACCCGGCCTTCTGGAACACGCTCAAGGTGTCGCTGCTTTATGCAGGGATCACCGTGACGCTGGAACTGCTGCTCGGTCTCGGCATCGCGCTGCTCCTGCAGCGGCGCTCCACCATCAACAACTTCATCTCGATCATGCTGCTTCTGCCATTGATGATTGCGCCGGCGCTGGCCGCGCTGATGTGGAAGCTGATGACCAATCCGAGCTTCGGCATTCTCAGCTATCTCGCAAGCCTTGTCGGCCTGCATGACTTCCGCTGGGCCTCGTCGCCGGACACGGCTCTTCTCACCGTCATCCTCGTCGATATCTGGGTCTACACGCCCTTCATCATGATCCTGTTGCTTGCCGGCCTGCGGTCGCTGCCGACGCAGCCATTCGAGGCGGCAGCCCTTGACGGCGTGCCCCGCAGCTTCGTGTTCTTCCGCATCACCCTGCCGATGCTGACGCCCTATATCCTGACGGCGACCCTGTTCCGCCTGCTCGACAGCATCCAGCAGTTCGACATCATCTATGCGATGACCCAAGGCGGACCCGGCAACACGCTGACCGTCTTCCAGGTCGAGGCCTATCTCAACTTCTTCCAGTCGACCAATGTCGGCCGTTCGGCGGCGCTTCTGATCATCCTGTGGGCGATCACCTACACGCTCTCCAACGTCTTCATCAAAAACTGGCTGCGCCTGCGCGAACGCGCTCGCGGCGAAGCGTAAGGAGGTTCCAATGGACACCATGTCTCCCATCGAACGGGCCTTGCGTGCAGTCGCCCTGACGCTCGTCGTGGTCTTCTTCATGTTCCCGATCTTCTGGATCTTCCTGATGTCGTTCCAGACGAACGAGACGATCCTGTCGATCCCGCCATCGATCGTCTTCTCGCCGACGCTGTCGAATTATGCGGCGCTGATCACCGGCAAGCTGCAGACGGCGGCCGGCACGCTCGACATCGCCTTCATGCGCAACCTCGGCAACTCGATCTTCCTGTCGGTGACCTCCGTTGCCGTGGCGCTGGTGCTGGGCGTTCCCGCCGCCTATGCCTTCGCCCGGCACAAGTTCAAGGGATCGGAGGACATCGCGTTCACGCTTCTGTCGTTCCGCTTCGCGCCGCCGCTTTTGGTGCTCCTGCCGCTGACCCAGTACTTCCAGTGGCTCGGGCTTTCCAACACCTATTTCGGCCTGATCTGGGTCTACCAGCTGATCTGCCTGCCGCTCATCCTGTGGATCGTGCGCGGCTACTTCGAGGATATCTCGGCCGACGTCGAATATGCCTATCGCATTGCCGGCCATTCCTGGTTTGCGACGTTCCGCAAGATCGCCCTGCCGCTTGCCGGTCCGGGCATTGCCGCCGCCGGCCTGCTCGCCTTCATCTTCGCCTGGAACAATTTCGTCTTCGCGCTGGTGCTGGCGTCCGCCGACAAGCAACCGGTGACCGTGGGCGCTCTTGCCTTCATCACCTCTTCAGGCATCCAATACGGGCAGATCGCCTCGGCCATCGTTCTCTCGGTTACGCCGACGCTCGCGCTTGCACTCTACGCCCAGCGTTACCTGGTCGAAGGTCTGTCGCTCGGCGCGGTGAAAGGGTAAGACATGACGACGCTTCACTTGCAAAACATCGTCAAGCGCTACAAGAGCCAGACGGTTCTCGACGACCTGTCGCTCGACGTCGCCAACGGCGAACGCCTGGTGCTGTTCGGCCCCTCCGGTGCCGGCAAGACGGTGCTTCTGCGTCTCGTCGCCGGCGTCATCGAGCCGGACGAGGGCAGGGTGCTGATCGGCGGCGAGGACATGACCGATGTCGATGCCGAACATCGCGGTGTCGGCATGGCCTTCCAGAACTTCGCGCTCTTCCCGCACATGAGCGCCTTCGACAATATCGCGAGCCCGCTGACGGCGACCCGGTCTTCGAAGGATGCAATCACGGCTGGTGTGCAGAAGGTCGCGAAGCTCTTGAAGATCGACCACGTGCTCAGCCACCACCCGAAGGCGCTTTCCAACGGCCAGAAGCAGCGCACGGCGCTTGCCCGCGCGCTTGTCGGTTCGCCGCCGCTCTTGCTGCTCGACGATCCCTTGCGCAATGTCGACGCCAAGCTGCGCTTCGAGATGCGGCTGGAACTGCCGCGCCTCTTGGCCGCCCAGGGTGCAACGGTCGTCTACGTCACACAGGACTACAAGGAAGCGATGGCGCTCGGCGACCGGATCGCCGTGATGTCGCAGGGCCGCATCCGTCAGATCGGCACGCCGCAGCAGATCTACAACGCGCCCGCCGATATCGAGATTGCCCGCCTCTTCGGCGACCCCACGATCAATCTTTTGGACGTGGTGCCGCAAAAGAGCGGCGACGGCGTCTTCGTCGAGCTTTCCAACGTCCGGGTGCGGCTCTCCGATTATGACGGCGATGTCTCGGGCAAGTCCTGCGTCCTCGGTCTTCGCCCTGAGGCCATCGTCTTTGTCGATGCATCGGCGCCGGGCGCCATTCCCGTGACGGTCGAGGCGGAAACGCCGCTCAATGAAAAGACCGTGACTTTGGCGATGACCGCGCGCGGCCGGGAAATCCTGGTGTCGCGCCCGGCCGGCACGCCGGGCCCAACGGCCGGCCCCGCCCATATCGCCGTCAACGGCGCCCAGGCCTTCCTCTTCGACAAGGCGAGCGGCCGGCTGTTGCCGCGCGCCGACATGGAATCCAAGCGCAATGGAGAAGCGGCATGACCGACACCGCTCTTTTGATCCGGGACGTCGACAAGTTCTATGGGCCCGTCGACTACGGCGTCCATGCCGTCAAGAAGCTCAACATGGACGTCAGGAAGGGTGAGATCATCGCGCTTCTGGGCTCATCCGGCTGCGGAAAGACCTCGACCTTGCGCATGATCGCCGGCTTCGAGGCCGTTTCGCGCGGCACGATCTCGCTTGGCGGGCGCGAGGTGCAGACTTTCGCGCCGGTGCGCCGCAACGTCGCCATGGCGTTCGAGGGCTATTCGCTCTACCCGCCGCTGACGGTGCGCGAAAACATCGCCTTCGCGCTCAAGGCCTCCAAGCTGTCACAGGGCGTCGTCGACGAGAAGGTGGCAAGCATCGCCAAGCTTCTGGAGATAGAGGATATTCTCGGTCGTTATCCGAGCTCGATCTCGGGCGGCCAGCAGCAGCGCGCCTCGCTCGGCCGCGCGCTTATCCGCGACGCCAACCTGCACCTGCTCGACGAGCCGATGGGCCAGCTCGAGCCGCAGCTGCGCGCCGTGCTGCGCGGCCGCATCAAGCACTACATCAAGGAGCGCGGGCTGACGGCGATCCTCGTCACCCATGACCAGACGGAGGCGAACGCCCTTGCCGACCGCATCGCCGTGATGGAAGGCGGGGTGCTGCAGCAGTTCGACACGCCGCAGAAGATCAAGGAGCGCCCGGCCAATCTCTTCACCGGCACCTTCGTCGGCGAGCCGCCGATGAACGTGTTCGAGGCGAGCGTCACCGGATCGGAAGCGAAGGTTTCTTTCGGGCTCAAGGACGGGGTACGCCTCGAATACCCGGCATCCGATTTCTCCCATGCGGTGCGCGATGCGCTGGTGAAGCGGCAGAAGGTGGTGCTCGGCATCCGGCCCTATGCGGTGCGCCGCAGCGCCGACGGGGTGGCTGGCCGGGTGGCCGTCAACCAGTGGCTCGGCGACCAGACGCATATCGCTGCCGATTTCGCCGGGGGCACCATGGTGCTCGTCGAGCATGACCGCACCGAGCTTGCCGTCGGCCAGCCGATCGGCATCCGCCTCGATCCGTCGAGCCTGCACGTCTTCGACGGCGAAAGCGGCAAGGCGATCAGCCATGGCGTGGAGCTTGCCTGATGCGCGACATCCTCATCGGCATCGATGCGGGAACGTCGGTCATCAAGTCGGTGGCCTTCGACCTTGGCGGGCGGCAGCTCGCCATGGCCGCGGTGGCGAACGCCTACGAGGCCGTCGGCAGGACCGGCAGCGTGCAGGATCTCGACCGCACCTGGGCCGATACGGTCACCACCCTGACGGAGCTTTCGGCCAAGATCGACGGTCTCGCCGACCGTGTTGCCGCGATCGCGGTGACCGGCCAGGGCGATGGCACCTGGATGATCGACAAGGCCGGCGAGCCGATCGGCAAGGGCTGGCTCTGGCTCGACGCGCGTGCCGGCGATACGGTCGAGCGGCTGCGTGGCGATAGCGGCGACGTCGAGCGCTTCGCCAGCACCGGCTCCGGGCTTGCCGCCTGCCAGCAGGGCGCGCAGCTTCGCTGGATGAGCGACAACGCGCCGGAAATGCTCTCCGGCGTCGCGACCACGTTTCACTGCAAGGACTGGCTCTATTTCAAGCTGACGCAGATGCGCGCGACGGACCCGTCCGAAGCCAATTTCACCTTCGGCAACTTTCGCACACGGGACTACAACGACGACGTCATCCGCTTTCTGGGCTTGCAGAAGCTCAAGCATTTCCTGCCGGAAATCGTCGACGGCGCGACGTCGCATCACCTGCTTTCGACGCAGGCGGCTCACGCAACTGGTCTTCCCCAGGGGACGCCTGTCGTGCTCGGTTATGTCGACGTGGTGTGCACCGCCCTTGGCGCCGGGCTCTATGATCCCGGCACCGACACCGGCTGCTCGATCATCGGCTCGACCGGCATGCACATGCGGCTCGCGACCAGCGCCGACGACGTCAGGCTCAACCGCGACCTCACGGGCTACACCATGTGCATGCCGATCGCCGGCACCTATGCGCAGATGCAGTCGAACATGGCGGCGACGCTCAACATCGACTGGATCCTCTCGGTTGCCGGCGGGCTCCTCAAGGGCATGGGCGTCGAGAAGACCAAGAGCGAACTGCTCTCCCATGTCGACGGCTGGCTGGCGGAAGCCAAGGATAGCTCGCTGATGTTCCAGCCCTACATTTCGGAAGCCGGCGAGCGTGGGCCCTTCGTCGACGCTTCGGCGCGCGCCTCTTTCGTCGGGCTGTCGATCACCCACGGCTTCGGCGACATGGTGAAGGCGGTGTTCGACGGGCTCGCCATGGCCGCACGCGATTGCTACGCCGAGATGGGGCCGCTTCCCGGCCGCATCCGGCTGACGGGCGGTGCTGCGCGCAGCGCCTCGCTTCGGCGCATTCTCGGCGGTGCCCTTGGCGCCAGCGTCCAGACCAGCGAGCGCGAGGAGGCGGGGGCGGCAGGTGCCGCGATGATCGCCGCCGTCTCTCTCGGCATCTACCCCTCGATGGCCGATTGCGTGCGCGACTGGGTGTTGCCGCACCAGCGTGCAGCCGAGCCGGCCGACGCGGCGCTCGCGCGCCGCTACGACGGCCTTTTCCCCTCCTACCAGCAGTCGCGCATCGCGCTTCGCCCCGTCTGGCACGCCCTTTCCCAAGGCGATGCCTCGGAACCACAACAGGAAAGACTGAAATGAAGAAGATAGCCATCATCGGCGACCGGTTCATGTTGCCGGACGTGTTTCGCGACAAGATCGTCGAAGCAAGCGGCGACGGCCATGACATCCGTACCCTCGAACTGCCCTGGCCCGACGTGCCGATGGAACACGGCTACGCCGTCGAAGGCATGGATGGCCTGAAGGAGTATCTGGGCAAGGCCGACGACATCATCGACTTCATCGGCGACGCCGAAATCCTGGTGACGCAGCTGGCGCCGCTCTCGCGCGGCATGCTGACCTCGCTTCCCGGATTGAAGCTCGTTGCCGTCTCTCGCGGCGGGCCTGTCAACATCGACATGGCGGCGGCGCGTGACGCCGGCGTCAGCGTCGTCAACACGCCCGGCCGCAATGCCAGCGCCGTTGCCGAATTCACGCTGGGCGCGATCCTCGCCGAGACGCGGCTGATCCGCACCGGCCACGAGGCGCTGCGCAGGGGTGAGTGGCGCGGCGATCTCTACCGCGCCGACCGCACCGGCCGCGAACTCTGCGAGATGACCGTCGGCGTGATTGGTTACGGTAATATCGGCACCAAGGTGGTCCGGCTGCTCAGGGCCTTCGGCACCAAGGTCCTGGTGCACGACCCCTATGTGCAGCTGTCGGCCGACGATCTCAATGCCGGTGTCGAGCAGGTCTCGCTCGACAGCCTCCTGTCGCGCTCCGACCTCGTGACGCTGCATCCGCGCGTCACCGAGGAAACCCGCAACATGATGAATGCCGAGACCTTCGCGAAGATGAAACCCGGTGCGATCTTCGTCAACACGGCACGCGGACCGCTCTGCGACTATGACGCGCTCTACGAAAACCTGGTGAGCGGGCATCTTTCGGCGGCCATGCTCGAGACATTTTCAGTGGAGCCGGTGCCGGAGGACTGGCCGCTGTTGCAGCTTCCGAACGTGACGCTGACGCCGCATATCGCCGGCGCATCGGTGCGCACAGTCACCTATGCCGCCGAGATGGCGGCGGAGGAAGTGCGCCGCTACATCGCCGGCTTGCCGCCGGTCAATCCGTGCTGATGACAGGGGGCAAGAACGTGGGTTCCGAGACGGGAATATACGATCTCTTCGTCGTCGGCGGCGGCGTCAATGGTGCCGGCATCGCGCGTGATGCCGCCGGGCGAGGGCTCTCGGTCCTGCTGTGCGAAAAGGACGATCTGGCGCAGGGCACGAGTTCGCGCTCGGGCAAGCTCGTCCATGGCGGCTTGCGCTATCTTGAATATTACGAATTCCGTTTGGTGCGCGAGGCGCTGATCGAGCGCGAGGTGCTGCTTTCCTCCGCCCCGCACATCATCTGGCCGATGCGCTTCGTGTTGCCGCACAATCCGGCCGACCGGCCCGCCTGGCTCGTCCGGCTCGGGCTCTTCCTCTACGATCATCTTGGCGGTCGCAAGCGCCTGCCGGGTACGCGCAGCCTGGATCTTGGCACCGCGCCCGAGGGCGCTCCGATCAAGCGGGACTACCGCAAGGCTTTCGAATATTCCGACTGTTGGGTCGATGACGCCCGGCTCGTGGTGCTGAACGCGCTCGACGCGCAGACGAAGGGCGCGCGGGTGCTGACACGCACCGCCTGCAGCGCGATCCGTCGGGTCGACGGGCTCTGGCAGGTGGAGATGACGGACCTGCGCACCGGCGCGAAATCCGAGGCGAGGGCCCGCGCGGTCGTCAACACCGCCGGCCCCTGGGTCAACGACGTTATCGGCCGGATCGCCGGGCTCAATTCCAGCCGCAGCGTGCGGCTGGTCAAGGGCAGCCATATCGTCGTGCCGAAATTCTGGGAGGGGCGGCAGGCCTATCTCGTGCAGAACCCGGACAAGCGGGTGATCTTCATCAATCCCTACCAGAACGACCTGGCGCTGATCGGGACCACCGACATTCCCTATGAAGGGCGACCGGAGGATGTGTCGGCCGACGGCAACGAGATCGACTATCTCCTGAAGTCGGTGAACCGCTATTTCAAGCAGCAGCTGACCGAGGACGATATCGTCCACTCCTTCTCCGGCGTGCGCCCGCTCTATGATGACAACGCCGAAAACCCCTCGGCGGTCACCCGCGACTACATCTTCGAGGTCGACGCGCAAAATGGCCAGGCGCCGCTTCTGTCGGTCTTCGGCGGCAAGATCACCACGTTCCGCAAGCTGTCGGAGCATGCGCTCGAGCGGCTGAAGCCGTTCTTTCCTGAGATGGGCGCTGCCTGGACCGCCAAGGCGCATCTGCCGGGTGGTGATATGGCCAATGCCGATTTCGAGCAGTTTCTCGGGGATCTCAGGGCGCGCTATCGCTGGCTTCCGGCCGATCTCGCCAAGCACTATGCGCGGCTTTATGGTACGCGCACGCATGAGCTGATCGGCAATGCCCGGTCGCTCAGCGATCTCGGCGCCGCCTTCAATCCGTTGTTCTACGAGCGTGAGGCGCGCTTCCTGATCGACACCGAATGGGCGATGACGTCGGACGATCTTCTTGAGCGTCGGACGAAACATGGCCTGCACATGACGCCGGCCGAACGGCAGGCTTTCACCGGCTGGCTGGAACGCCAGCAGGCGGCGGCCTGAAGGAGAGCATTTGATGCGCAGTCTGGAATTCGAGGCCTTGCTGGATATCTCGGCGCGTGTCGGCGCCGATCCACTGCTGGTTCAGGGGGCGGGTGGCAACACGTCGATCAAGGAGCTTGGCACGCTCTGGATCAAGGCTTCCGGCCTCTGGCTCGCCCAGGCACGGCAACGCGACGTCATGGTGCCGGTGGCGCTCGACCCGCTGCTCGACGCACTGGACCGGAACGATCCGGCCTGCGAAAAGGCGCAGGACTTCGTCATATCTGAGATGAACCCTTCGGGTCTGCGGCCCTCGATCGAGACCACCGTGCACGCGCTGATGCCGCAGAAGGTGGTGATCCACGTCCATTGCGTCGAGACCATCGCGACCGCTGTGCAGACGAACGGCGCCGCCATCGCCGCCGAGCGTCTCGCCGGTATCCCGCACGTGTTCGTGCCCTATGCCCGGCCGGGCCTGCCGCTCGCCCGGGCGATTGCCGAGCGCATGCAGGAGAAGACCGCCGTTCTGGTGCTTGGCAATCACGGTCTTGCCGTTGCCGCCGAGACGGTCGCCGATGCGGCGATCCTTCTGACCGACGTCTCGCGGCGGCTGACGGTGCAGCGCCGGGCCGCACCCGCAGCGGATCTTGCGGCCCTGTCGCGGCTTGCGGTCAACAGTGGCTACAGCCTGCCCGACGATATCAGGCTGCATGCGGTTGCCACCGACCTTGAGAGCTGCCGTATCGCCGCCGGCGGCAGCCTTTATCCCGACCATGTCATCTTCCTCGGCAAGGGCTGCGTCATCGCTGCGCCTGATGAGACGGCGGTATCAATCGAGACCACACGGCGAGACCGGGGCGAAAGTCTGCCGCCGCTCCTGCTCTTTCCCGGCAAGGGGGTGCTCGTCGAGAAGGGCATCTCGGCCGGCGCGCTTGCCATGGCGCGCTGCCTTGCCGACGTTACGGCCCGTATCCCGGCGAGCGGACGGCTGCGCTACCTGAGCGAGGCGGAGAATGCCGAACTGCTGGGCTGGGATGCCGAAAAATATCGCCAGAAGCTCAACCGGGCAGGGCAGGCGCTGCAATGAGCGGAAGAAACGACGCGCTCGTCGTCGGCATCGACATCGGCACATCGGGGGCGCGCGCCGTCGCCATGACGCCCGACGGCGCGATCGTCGCGTCTGACGCTGCCAGACTTTCAGCATTCTCGGACGATCACCGCGATCCTGTCGGCTGGTGGAAGGCGGTGCAGGCGGCACTCGGCGGCGTGCTCGCGGCGGTCGATCGCGGAGCCATCCGGGCGATCAGCGTCGATGGCACCTCGGGCACCATGCTGCCGGTCGCCGCCGACGGCGCGCCGCTGGCTCGTCCGATGATGTACAACGATCCGGTTGGCGATGCCGCAATCCTTGCGGCGATTGCCGCCCACGCGCCGAAGGAAAGTGCCGCGCACGGCGCCACATCCGGTCTTGCCAAGGTGCTGACATTCCAGTCGCTCCCCGGTGTCTTTCGGATCATCCACCAGGCCGATTGGCTGGCCGGACATTTTACCGGGCTCTACGACGTGTCCGACGAGAACAATGCCTTGAAGACCGGCTACGATCCGGTCGCCCGGTGCTGGCCGGAGTGGATCGAAAAGACCGGTGCGCGGACCGGATTTCTGCCGGAGGTGCTTGCGGCCGGCGAGCCGGTCGCGACGATCTCGCCTTCAGCCGCCGAGGCACTCGGCCTTTCGCGCGAGGTGGTCGTCGTTGCCGGCACCACCGACGGCTGCGCTTCGTTTCTGGCGACCGGAGCCGATCGGCCGGGCGATGGCGTGACCGCGCTCGGGACGACCTTGACGGTGAAGCTGCTTTCCGACCGGCCGCTGTTTGCGCCGGAATATGGGCTCTACAGCCACCGCATCGGCGACATGTGGCTGGCCGGCGGCGCGTCCAACACCGGCGGCGTCGTGCTGGCTGAACATTTCTCCGCCGAAGAGATCGAGGCGCTTTCCGCGCGCATCGACCCGGCCGGCGATACCGGGCTCGACTACTATCCGCTGACGAAGCCGGGTGAGCGTTTTCCCATCGCCGACCCGAATTTGGAGCCGCGCCTGACACCGCGACCGCAGGATGATGCGATCTTCCTGAAGGCGATCTTCGAGGGCATTGCCGGCATCGAAAGTCTTGCCTACGGCAGGCTGACGGCGCTCGGCGGCCCGAAGCTCGGCTCCATCCGCACCGTCGGTGGCGGTGCAAAAAATGCGGCGTGGTCGGCGATCCGGGCGCGCAAGCTCGGCGTGCCGTTCCTGACGGTGCGTTCCGAAGAGGCGGCAGCCGGCACGGCGCGGCTGGCGCTGATGGGCGCAAGACAGGCAGGTGTATTATGACGACCGAGATCGCCGGCCTTGCCGATATCGCCGATCGCTACGATGCCTTCCTCATCGACCAGTTCGGCGTGCTGCGCGACGGGCGCGGGCCCTATGCGGGGGCAGCCGAGACGCTGGTGCGGCTGAAGGACCATGGCAAGCGCCTCATCATTCTCTCCAATTCCGGCAAGCGTTCGGCGGAAAACGATCGTCGCCTCGTCGATCTCGGCTTCGTCGCCGGCAGCTGGGACTGGTTTTTGACCTCGGGCGAGGTCGCCTGGCAGATGCTGAAGAAAGAGGGTACCGAGGCCGGAGGGCTCGTGAAGAAGTGCCTGTTGATCAGCCGCGACAACGATCTTTCGCCGGTGAAAGGGCTCGACCTAGAGCGCACCGAAAGCGGCGCGGATGCGGACGTCGTGCTGCTCGCCGGCAGCGAGGGCGATGTGCTGCCGCTTTCGCATTACGAGGCGCTGCTGGCGCCCGCGGCGCGGCGCGGCGTGCCGTGCCTCTGCACCAATCCCGACAAGGTGATGCTGACCCGCACCGGAACGGCCTTCGCAGCCGGACGGATTGCGGAACTCTATGAGGAACTCGGCGGCACGGTGCGCTGGATCGGCAAGCCCTTCGGCGACATTTACGATTTCGCGCTCGATTTCCTCGGTCGTCCCGATCCGTCGCGCGTCTGCGCCATCGGCGACAGCATCGAGCACGATATCGCCGGTGCCGCGGGTGCCGGCCTCGCCTCGGTGCTGGTGACCACGGGCATCCTGGAGCACGCCACCGGCGCGGAACGGCAAAAGCTCTTTGCCGAGCATGGCGCGACACCTGATTTCATCCTTCCGAAATTCCTCTGGTAGTCAGGAGTACCGCCTTGGCTTTCACGCTGTCGCTCAACACCAATCCGCTGGTCAACCGCTTTGCCGAGCCCGACGACCTGATCGAGACGATCGGCGAGGAAATCCGCATCGGCCATGTGCAGTTGACGCACGAGTTCGTCAATCCGGGTTGGCCGGCGGCGACGATCTCCAAGACCATACGCCAATTCCGGGCAGCGCTTGGCCGCACCGGCGTGAAGATCACCTCGGGCATGACCGGGCCCTATGGCAGGCTCAATCATTTCGGCCATCCGGATCCGGATGTGCGGCGTTACTACGTCGACTGGTTCAAGACCTTCGCCGACATATCCGCCGAGTTGGGCGCGTCCGGCATGGGCACGCAGTTCGCGATCTTCACGCTCAGGGATTATGACGATCCGGCCCGGCGCGAGGCGCTGATGAAGATCGCCATCGATTGCTGGCGCGAGGTGGCGGAACACGGCAAGGCTGCCGGCCTTTCCTATGTGTTCTGGGAGCCGATGTCGGTCGGCCGCGAGTTCGGCCACACCATCGCCGAATGCCGCGCGCTCGACCAGCGGCTTGCCGAGGCGGAGCTGGCGATCCCTATGAAGATGATGGTCGATATCGACCACGGCGACGTCACGTCCTCCGACCCTGATGATATCGACCCCTATGCCTGGGCTGGCGCGTTCCCTCAGCGCTCGCCGATCATCCACATCAAGCAGTCGTCGATGAACAAGGGCGGCCACTGGCCGTTCACCGCCGCCTACAACAGGGACGGGCGCATCACGCCGGAAAAGCTGATCGACGCGGTCAGGGCCGGCGGCGGCACGGACAACGAGATCTGCCTGGAACTGTCCTTCCGCGAGCGCGAGCCGACCGATCACAACGTCGTCGATATGATCCGCGAATCCGTGGCTTTCTGGGAGCCCTACATCGACACCGGGTTCAATCGACGGTCAAAATCACATTAAAATATCACAAAGTATCATTCCTGATATTGAAATATAACATTCAAGTGTTATCTTCCCAGGCATGATGGCGTGCTCCCGCGCCTTCGGATCGAGGCGGATGGCGATGAAGCCGGAAGACAGGCGACAGGCGGTCATGGATGTTCTGATGGAGGCCGGCACGGCGTCCGTCGAGGATCTGGCGCTGCGCTTTGGCGTCAGCAAGATGACCGTTCATCGCGACCTCGACGACCTCGAGCAGGCCGGTCTGTTGCGCAAGGTGCATGGTGGCGCGTCGATCCAGTCGAGCCCGCAGTTCGAAAGCGACTTCCGCTACCGCGAGAAGATTGCCGCCGCCGAGAAGAGCCGCATCGCCGAATATGCAGCGGGCCTGATCGAGCCGGGACAGAGCATCCTCATCGACGACAGCTCGACGGCCGGCGCGATCGCGTCCTTCATCCGGGACATCAGGCCGCTCACCGTCATCACCAACAATCTTGGCGTCATCGCCAGCCTGTCGGGCGCGCCCGGCCTCAACGTGATCGCGCTCGGCGGCCAGTACAGCAAGAAATTCAATGGTTTCTTCGGCATCGTCACCGAAGAGGCGCTACGCTCGCTGCGCGTCGATATCGCCTTCCTTTCCAGTTCCGCGGTCGCGGGAACGGCAGCCTTCCACCAGGACCAGGAGGTCGTGCAGGCCAAGCGCCTGATGGTGAAGTCGGCCGCGCGCAAGTATCTCATGGTGGATCACGACAAGTTCGGCCGGTCCGCCCTGCATTTCCTGACCGGGCTCGACGCCTTCGACGCGGTGCTGACCGGCGCCGAGGTGGCGGACGAGCATGCCGAGGCGCTCGGCGAAGCCGGCGTTCGCCTGGTCCAGGTCGACACACGAAAAATATCGGAGAAAACATGACCAAGCCGCAGCTCTGGGTGGGCACAAGCTGGAAGATGAACAAGACGCTGACGGAGGCCATGGTCTTTGCCGATGGGCTGGCCGCCGCCGACGCTACGCGCGATGAGCGCATCCAGCGTTTCGTCATCCCGCCTTTTACCGCCGTTCGCCAGGTCAAGGATCGGCTGGCCGCAACCAACGTCAAGGTCGGCGCGCAGAACATGCACTGGGACGATGCCGGTGCCTGGACCGGCGAAGTGTCGCCGGTGATGCTGCGGGATTGCAATCTTGACGTCGTCGAACTCGGTCACAGCGAACGCCGCGAGCATTTCGGCGAGACCGACCGGACCGTCGGCCTAAAGACGGCCGCAGCCGTGCGCCATGGCCTGGTGCCGCTGATCTGCATCGGCGAGACGCTTGCCGAGCGCGAAGCGGGTGAGGCGGATGCCGTGTTGAAGCGGCAGGTGGAAGGGGCGCTGGAACTGCTGGAAGGCGATGCCCGCAAGGCGACGATCCTGCTTGCCTATGAGCCGGTCTGGGCGATCGGCGTCAACGGCATCCCGGCAACATCCGATTATGCCGACGAGCGCCACAAGCGCATCGCCGATGTGGCTGAAGCCGCACTCGGCGTGCGCGTGCCCGTGCTCTACGGCGGCAGCGTCAATCCCGGCAATTGCGAGGAACTGATTGCCCAGAAGCATATCGACGGCCTGTTCATCGGCCGCTCGGCCTGGGACGTCAACGGCTATCTCGACATTCTCAAGCGTGTCTCCGGGGCGATCTGAGTCCCCCGCACGCCAACCAAAACGACGGAAAGGAACCATCATGAAGATCGCAATCGGAGCAGACAGCGCCGGCAAGCCCTTGCTCGACGTCATCGCCGCGCACCTGCAGAGCAAAACCGGCCTCGAGGTCAGCGACCTCAGCCAGTCCGGCTTTTACGCCGACCTGTCGCAGAAGCTGGCGCAGACCATCGTCGACGGCGAGAACGAGCGCGGCATCCTGTTCTGCGGCACCGGCATCGGCGTCTGCATCTCGGCCAACAAGGTGCCGGGCATCCGCGCCGCGCTGACCCACGACACCTATTCCGCCGAGCGGGCGGCCAAGTCGAACAACGCCCAGATCATCACCATGGGCGCACGCGTCATCGGGCCTGAGCTGGCCAAGTCGATCGTCGACGCCTGGCTCGCCTCCGAGTTCGACCCGAACGGCCCTTCGGCCGGCAATGTCGACGCGATCGATCGTCTCGACGCGGCGAAGTAATTCGATCGAGCAATGGAGCGTTTCCGGCCCGATCCGGCCCGGGAGACGCTCCATCTGCCTGCTTCAGACATGTCCAGCGCAAACCGCTTCGCGTGTTTGCTGGAGATACGCTGATACCGCAATGCACGTTGATCCTCCCTCGCGCATTGCGGCGAGACGCCCGGCAGAGATGCCGGGCGTTTTCATGTCCAGCCAATACTGGGTGATCCGGCGCTGCGCGCTTGACGAGGCTTCTGCAAATATTTGAATATTCTTGCATTCCGTCAACGAGGAATGCTGCCCCCATGTCCGACGCCACCACGACATCGTCCCATCCAGCAGCCCATCGGCTGGCCCGCATGAGCGGCCGCGATACCCACGAACATCATCGCACCGCAACGACGCTCGAGCTTCTGTTCGACCTGACCTTCGTCATCGCCTTCAGCCTTGCGGCGTCGCAGCTTGCGCATCTGATGGCCGAAGGACATTTCAAGGCGGGGTTGATCGGCTTTACGCTCGCGATCTTCGCCATCTGCTGGGCCTGGATCAATTTTACCTGGTTTGCGTCCGCCTATGATACCGACGACTGGGTGTTTCGCTGCGTCACCATGGTGCAGATGGTCGGCGTGCTGATCCTGGCGATCGGGCTTCCGGCCATGTTCCACTCGATCGACGTGGGCGGGCATCTCGACAATGGCGTGATGGTGCTCGGCTATGTGGTGATGCGCGTCGCGATGATCTTCCAGTGGCTGCGCGCCACCCGCCAGGATCCGCTCAGGCGCGAGGCCTGCATGACCTATGTGATCGCCATCGGCATTGCCCAGCTTGGCTGGATCGTGCTGATCTTCTTCGATTTCTCGCTCACCGTGTCCATTGCCATGGTGGTGGTGCTGACGGCGATCGAGATGCTCGGGCCCTATATCGCCGAGACGCGGCATGGCGGCACGCCCTGGCATGCGCACCACATCGCCGAACGCTACGGGCTTCTTGCGATCATCGCGCTTGGCGAGGGCGTCGTTGGCACCGTTGCCTCGATTACCGCCGTCGTCGACGGGGAGGGGTGGAACCTCGACGTGGCGCTCGTCTGCCTCGCCGGCACCGGGCTCACCTTCGGCATGTGGTGGATCTACTTCTTGTTGCCGAGTGCGGAGGTGCTGCATGCGCACCGCCGGCGCTCCTTCGTCTGGGGCTATGGCCACATGTTCATCTTTGCGGCGATCGTGGCGACCGGCGCCGGTCTGCATGTCGCCGCCTACTATATCGAGCACAAGGCGCATATCGGCTCGCTGGCAACGGTGCTCACCGTGGCCGTTCCGGTCGGGGCCTATATCGGCCTGGTCTACGGCATGTATGCCTATCTGCTCAGGCAGGCAGAGGCGCTGCACGCGTGGTTGCTCGCGGGCACCGCCCTGTTGCTGGCGGCGTCGATCGCGGCTGCGATCGCCGGCGTCGACATGGCGGTCTGCCTTGTTATCCTGATGTTCGCGCCGTTCGTCACCGTCGTTGGGTTCGAGGCGGTTGGCCACCGCCACCGCATGGCGGCGCTGGAGCGGTGCCTTGCAGAGGCCGAGCCGGCGCATTGAGCGTCGGGGAATTGTCGAGTCGAAACAGCGGCCTAAGCGTCGGTGCTGGCAGGTCGATTCAGGTGCTTCAGAGGTTGATTCAAGAAGGGTATCGCTTTCGCCCGCGTCGGTGTTTCACTCGTTTGGCGCAGCGTTGCCCCTCACCCTAGCCCTCTCCCCGTAAACGGGGAGAGGGAACTGTCGAGCATGCGGCGTACGCTTTCACGCGCCGCGCGCCTTGAAATCCATTCCGTCGGTCAGGGTTATCTGATGACGATGCTGGACGCGAGCGCGTGCCACGCATGTCCTTCTCCCCGCGAGCCGGGGAGAAGGTGGCCGGCAGGCCGGATGAGGGGCTGCCGGTCACGGTGTCGCTGTCTTGAGATCAGGCGTTGACCAGCGCCAGTTTGGCGCGGGCGTCGAGGATCTGGGCGCAGGCATTGGCGGCCTCTTCGCCCTTCGTCACGAAATGTTCGCGGAAGAAGGCGATCAGCGGCGCGCTTTCCTGGAAATTGTGCGGCGTGAGCACGGCGGACAGCACCGGCACGTCGGTGTCGAGCTGGACGCGCATCATGCCGTCGAGCACCGTGCCGGCAACGAAATCATGCCGGTAGATGCCGCCGTCGACGACGAAGGCGGTGCCGAGGATCGCGGCGTAGCGGCCGGTCCTTGCGAGCTTCTGAGCGTGCAACGGGATCTCGAGCGCGCCCGGCACGTCGAAGATCTCGACGTCGGCGGCAGAACCGCCGAGCTTCGTCCACTGCGCGACGAAGGCATCGACGCAACGGTCGACGATGTCTGCATGCCAGCGGGCACGGACGATCGCGATCTTGGCGGTGGGGTGGGAAAGAATAGTCATGGTCTCGGCCTTCCAGGGTTTGGCGTTTCCAATTTTCCCGTCGGGCGAACATGCATGCGCGCGAAACCCCGTGCGCGGGGTTCACGTTCCTGCTTGCTCTCTTCCATCCGGACTTTAACCGTCGGCTCCGGAATCTGACCGGATCTGCTGACCCCTGGAACCGTTGCCGACTCCAAGGCGCTCGCGGGCTTCGATCCCTGCATGTTTCCTTAAACCTCACTGATTTAAGGACAAAACATGCAGCACGTTAAGTTCTACAGCGACCTTTGCGCGTCTGTATAACGCGCGGCGCCGTAGTGATCGCTACCGCCGGTGGGGAGTTTCACCCCGCCCTGAGAACAGGGCCGACTATATAGAACGGCCACGCGGGGTCAAACGCGTGGCGCGACGAAAATCCTGGAAATTACGACAGATTTTTCCAAGACCGGGCGCTGCAGGGCGAAATGGTTCCGGCAGCGCTCGGTCTTTGCACGTCCGATCTTACTCGCGAATGACGAGCAGATCCTTGGCGGCGAAGCGCAGCGTGACGTTGTCGCCGTAGGCGGGCGGCGTCAGGCCGGGATCGTTGAACATGTCGAAGGAGATGACGTCGCCGCCAATGCGCAGTTTGGTACGGATGACCGAGCCGAGGAAGCTGGTCGAAACCACCTCGCCGGTGAGCGCGGTATCACCCTTGGCGCTGTCGGCGATCGAGCCCGCCTCCGGGCGCAGCGCCAGCGAAATGGGGTCGCCGCCCTTCATGCCGGAAATCGGCTCCTTCAGCGATACCTTCTGGTCGCCGATGGCAACGGTGCCCGTGGCCGGATCTGCCACCTTGGCCTCGATGATGTTGAGCGTGCCGACGAAGGAGGCGACGAAGCGGGTGGCGGGCGTGTTGTAGATCTCGAAGGGCGTGCCGATCTGGTCGGCGCGGCCCGAATTCATCACGACGATGCGGTCCGAGATCGACAGCGCCTCTTCCTGGTCATGGGTGACGAAGACGGTGGTGATGCCGAGCTGCTGCTGGATCTGGCGGATTTCCTCGCGCAGCGACACGCGGATCTTGGCGTCGAGGGCCGACAGCGGCTCGTCGAGCAACAGCACCTGCGGCTTGGCGGCAAGCGCGCGGGCAAGCGCCACGCGCTGCTGCTGGCCGCCGGAGAGCTGATAGGGAAAACGATCGGCCAGGTGCTCGAGCTTGATCAGGCTGAGCATCTGCTTGACGCGCGCGTCGATCTCCGCCTTCGGCGCGCCGGCGACCTTCAGACCGAAGGCGACGTTGTCGGCGACGTTCATGTTCGGGAACAGCGCATAGGCCTGGAATACCATGCCGATGTTGCGCTGGTTCGGCTTCAGCGTGCCCTGGTCCTTGCCGTTGATGACGATGGATCCGCTGGACGGCATCTCGAAGCCGGCGATCATGCGCAGGACGGTCGTCTTGCCGCAGCCCGACGGGCCGAGGAACGAGACGAATTCGCCCTTCTCGATCGACATGTCGAAGCCATGCACGACCTGCACGGGGCCGAAGGATTTCTGGATGTTGGTCAGTGTCAGGAAACTCATATGGACCGATCCTCAGGCCTTGGGAGGCGCGCTTTTTTGAAAGCGCGAGACGAGCTGGATGAGGCCGAGGCAGCCCCAGGTGATGCCGAACGCGATGACGGCGAGAGCGGCTGGCTCATAGGCGCGGTTGGCGCCGAGAAGCTGCATGTACGGACCGAAGGCCGGCCGGTTCAGAAGTGCTGCCATGGTGAATTCGCCGATGACGATGGCAAATGTCAGGAAGGCACCGGAGAGCACCGCGACCAGGACGTTCGGCAGAATGATCCGCCCGAGAATGGTCGCCCAGCCTGCCCCGAGGCTCTGGGCGGCTTCGGTGAGCGTCGCGATGTCGATCGTGCGGAGCCCGGTATCCACCGCCCGGTACATGTAGGGCAGGGCGAGGATGGCGTAGCCGAACATCAAAAGCACGTTGGTGCCGAAGATCGATCCGGTCAAAGGCAGCCAGCTCGAGGTGTTGTAGAGACGGATGTAGCCGAAAACGATGACGATCGCCGGGATGACGAGCGGCAGAAGCGTGATGAACTCGATGTAGGGCCGCAGCCGCGGCAGCTTCAGGCGAACCCAGTAGGCCGTGGGCACCACCAGCAGAACGCCGAACAGGATCGTGAACAGCGCCTGCATGATCGAATAGGTGAAGGTCTCCTGAAAGCGCGGATCGCTGAAGACCTTGCCATAGGCGTCGAAGGAATACTCGCCGCGACGCATCTTCAAGGAGAAGTTCGTCATGCCGATCAGCGGCAGGGTGAAATAGAGGAGGCCGAAAACGAGGGCCCCCCAGGCCCAGATCTTCTTCATTTCAGCCACCTCTCGCTGCGGGCGCGAAGCCAGATGTAGATCGCGTTGGCGATGCCGGTCACGACGATCATGCCGAAGGCGAGCGCGTAGCCGAGATGCGGATTGCCGAGAACGTCGCCGCGGATCTGGGCGAAGAGCAGGATCGGCACGATCGACAGCGACGAGCCGGTGAGCGCGATCGCGGTCGCAACCGCGCCGAAGGCATTGGCGAACAGGAGCGCCAGCGTGCCGAGCAGCGAGGGCAGAAGGATCGGAAAGGCGACCATGCGCCAGTATTGCAGGCCGGTGGCGCCGAGAATTTCGGCCGCCTCGCGCCATTCGCGCTTCAAGCCGTCGAGCGCCGGGGTGATGATCAGGATCATCAGCGGGATCTGGAAGAACAGATAGGTGACGGTCAGCCCCCAGAAGGACAGGAGGTTGAAGCCGAGCAGCCTCAGGTCGAGGCCGAAGTTGGAGCGCAGGAAGACGGTCAGGATGCCGACGGGGCCGAGCGTCGCCAGAAAGGCGAAGGCGAGCGGCACGCCGGCGAAGTTCGAGGCGACGCCGGAAAAGGTCAGCAGCGGCCCGCGGATCCATTTCGGCAATCCGCCGAAGACGACGGCGGACGCAATCGCAAAGCCGATCAGGCAGCCGAGAAGCGCCGAAGCGATGCTGATCTTGATGGAGATCCAGTAGGCCGAGAGGATCGAGGGCGTGAACAGGCCGATGATGTTGTCGAAGGTGAAGCCGCCCTCAGGCGTCTGGAAGGCGCCGACCACGATCTTCATCGTCGGCAGAATGAGAAACAGCAACACGAACGCCGCAAAGGGCAGGACGCCGAGCCAGTGAAGCGGAAGGCGGCGCGCAGGTGGCCTGGCGCCGGTGTGAGCAGATGACATTCCGTTCGCCCCGAGATGCCGCGCTACGGACGCGGTCGTTCATTGAATTTTCTACAGCGACCTTTGCGCGTCATCCCGACGCGAAAAGGTCGCTGTAGCACATTGAATTGCTGCATGTTTTCGTCCTCATGTCGAGGAGGACGAGGAAAGATGCGAGCGATATCGCATCTGCCCCGGCCGGAAAACCGGCCGGGGCAGCATGGTTGTGGAAACGCTTACTGAACGTTGGCGCCGACGACGGAATCCCATGCGCCGGTGACGGCTGCCTTGTTGGCGTCGACTTCCTCGAGCGTCGGGAAGTAGGCCTTCTCATAGGCTGCTGCCGGCGGCAGGGCGTCGATCAGTTCCTGCGGAACCTTGCCGGCCTTGACCATGGCGTTGAAGCGGGTCGGGTGGCAGAAGCCCTTGAGCCAGCCGAGCTGACCTTCGTCCGAATAGAGGTGCTCCATCCACAGCTTTGCTGCGTTCGGGTGCGGCGCATAGGCCGAGATGCCCTGAACGTAGACGCCGGCGAGAACGCCGCTGGCCGGAACGACGACTTCAGTCGGCGGGTTGCCGTTGAGCGTCTTTGCCCAACCGAGTGCGTTGTAGTCCCAGGCAACGATGATCGGGGTCGAGCCCTGGGCGAGCGTGCCGGACTTGCCGATGACAGGAACGAAGTTGCCGGCCTTGTTGAGCTCGGCGAAGTAGCCGAGACCGGCTTCGCCGGCTTCCTTGCCCGACTTTGCGCCCTTGGCAAGACCAGCGGCGAGAACGCCGAGGATCGCCTGGTTGGAAGCGCGCGGGTCACCGGCAAGAGCGACCTGACCGGCATATTCCGGCTTCAGGAGGTCGGCCCAGTCCTTCGGCGCTTCCTTGACGAGGTCCTTGTTCACCAGGAACGACATGACGCCGTAGTAGTCGCCGTACCAGTAGCCTTCGGCGTCCTTGACGCTGTCGGGAATTTCGTCCCAGGTCGAGACCTTGTAGGGCTGCAGCAGGCCTTCGGCCTTCATCTGCGGGCCGAAGGCGAGGCCGACGTCGATGACGTCAGGAGCCTGCGGGCCCTTGTTGTCCTTGTTGGCCTTGACTGCCTCGACTTCGTCGGCAGAGCCGGCGTCGGGGTTCAGTTCGTTGACCTGGATTTCCGGATACTTTGCCTTGAAGGCGGCGATCACGTCGCCATAGCCGCACCAGTCGTGGGGCAGGGCGATCGTGGTCAGCATGCCTTCCTTCTTGGCAGCTTCGATGAGCTCTGCGCTCGGCTCGGCAGCGGCAATGGCCGTCGTTGCCAAGAGAATGGCGGTGGAAAGCGAGAGCAGTCGTTGAGTCGTTGAAATCACTGGTGTTCTCCTTATGGGTTTTCAGTCAATTTCGGCGATGCTGTTAAAGAGATGCTATGAAACTTGTGTGACAGCGATCCGTCTGATCGCGCCGCGCATGTCGTTGGAAGAACAAATCTTTTTCCGACACGGCGCCTTCACTGAAACACATGTGCATAAAACTTCGTGAACGTTCCGGCTGTCCCTCCTAAACCGGTTTGCGAAAGATGCGGGTCGAATCGAACAGCCCCTCGAGCGTCTTCATCCGGTCGCGGGTCGCGTCCCAGTTGAAGCTCTGAACGGCTTCGATCAACGCTTCGACCAGAAACAGGATCACCACCGAGCTGTCCCAGGCGGAGGGGATCTCGATCTGCGAGCGGAAGACCTTTGAGGCGGATTTCGCCACCGGCGAGCTCCAGCGATCGGTGAAGAGCACGATCTCGACGCCGCGTTCGCGCGCCGACTTCGCCAGCGTCTCCATTTCCTGTTCGTAGCGGCGGATGTCGAAGAGAATCAGTACGTCGCCATGGCGCATGTCGAGCACGTAATGCGGCCAGGCGCTGGCATTGGAGGCGATCTCGGTGACGCCGGGACGGATCACCTGCAGGTGGGTGAAGAGATAATCGGCAACGGCGCGGGTGATGCGGCCGCCAAGCAGATAGACGTTGCGCTTGCGATCGGCGATGAGCGCCACCGCCTCGTCGAATTCCTGCGGCTCGATCTGCGACAGTGTCTCGCGCATGTTGTTCATGGCGGCATCGGCAAAGCGGTTGAGCGTATGGGTGCCCGGCGCGCTCGCCGCCCAGCGGTCATGCTTGGTGATCGGGTTGGAAATCGTCGCTTCCAGCTCCTGGTGCAGCCGCGACTGGAAATCGGGAAAGCCTTTAAAACCAAGCTTTTGCACCATGCGTGCGACGGTTGGCGTCGACACGCCGGCATTCTCGGCGACGGTGGTGATCGAACCGAGCCCGGAGACCGGATAATTGTCGAGAAGCGTCTCTGCCAACTGTCGCTCCGCGCGGGTCAGCGCGGCGAAGTGGGCATTGATCACATCCGACACCGTCGTGGATGTCGCCTTGCTGGTCACGCTGTCTCCCCTGAACTGGTCTAACGCCAGTTTGTGACAGATTAAACATCGCTGTCACAATTGGAGTCAATCGCAATTTTGAAGAGATCGTTTCAGATTTCGATTGACACTGGTCGATCTCTGAACAAATCTTTTCATTAACGAACGTCTAACGGGGCAAGAGGGGATGCCGGTGTTGACGCGACTTTTGACCGATACAGATGGCGAACCGGTTGCAATCGAGAACGCCGCCGCAAAAGGCGATATCGTTCTCGTGTGCGAACATGCCTCGCGCCGGGTACCGGAGCGCCTCGGCTCGCTTGGCCTTTCGCAGCAGGCGCTCGAAAGCCACATCGCCTGGGACCCGGGCGCACTCGCGGTGGCCGAACTTCTCTCGCGCAAGCTTGATGCCGCTCTCATCTATCAGCGCTTCTCGCGCCTTGCCTATGACTGCAACCGTCCGCCGGAGGCGGAGGGCGCGATGCCTGTCGTCAGCGAAGTCTACGAGGTTCCGGGAAATCGCGACATGGCTGGGGATGAGCGACAGGCGCGGGTCGACGAGATCTACCTGCCGTTCCACGACGCCATCAGCCGGTTCGTCACCGAGCGCAAGGTCAATGGTCGCCCGCCCGTGGTCGTCACCATGCATTCGTTCACGCCCATCTATTTCGGCAAGCCGCGCTCCGTGGAGGTCGGCATCCTGCACGACGCCGACAGCCGGCTCGCCGACCAGATGCTGACCTTCGCCACCAGGGGCAAGGTCGCCTACGACATCCGCCGCAACGAGCCCTACGGGCCGGCCGACGGCGTGACGCACAGTCTGATCGAGTACGGCGTCCACAACGGATTGGCGAATGTGATGATCGAGATCCGCAACGATCTCATTCGAAACGAGATCGGCCAGAGGGTCATGGCCGATTATCTGGAAGGGCTGCTCAGCAAAGGCGTGGCAGCACTTTCAGCACAATAAAAGACCCTGGGGAGCGGCATAGCCGCGGTCCTGTTCCGGCCAGCCGGGGCGGGTAGTGATGGGATCCTGCCGCAATGGGGTGGCGGGGTCGGAGAAATCAGGGGAAGAAATATGTCAGACTACAGTGATCACGACAAAAAGCAGGACATGCAGGTCCTGCACTCGATGGGCTATGCCCAGGAGCTCGAGCGGCGCATGAGCCAGTTCTCGAACTTCGCGGTCTCGTTCTCGATCATCTGCATTCTCTCCGGCGGCATCAATTCGCTGGCCCAGGCAACGTCGGGCGCGGGTGGGGCCGCAATCGGCATCGGCTGGCCGCTCGGCTGCTTCATCTCGCTCGTCTTTGCCGTCGCCATGGCGCAGATCAGCTCCGCCTATCCGACCGCCGGCGGGCTTTATCACTGGGGCTCGATCCTCGGCAACCGCTTCACCGGCTGGCTGACCGCCTGGTTCAACCTGCTCGGTCTCGTCACCGTTCTCGGTGCGATCAATGTCGGCACCTACTACTTCTTCATGGGCTCGTTCGGCACGCCGTATTTCGGCCTTGCCGATACGACGCTGACCCGGATCGTCTTCCTGGCCGTCATCACCGGCGCGCAGGCGCTGGTCAACCACATGGGCATCGGGCTGACGGCCAAGCTCACCGACTTCTCGGGCTACCTGATCTTCGCGACGTCGATCCTGCTTGCACTCGTCTGCCTGGTTGCCGCCGACAGCTACGATATCGCGCGCCTCTTCACCTTCTCCAACTATTCCGGTGAAGCCGGCGGCAACGTCTGGCCGACGACCTCGGGCTCCTGGGTCTTCCTGCTCGGCCTGCTTCTGCCGATCTACACCATCACCGGCTACGATGCCTCCGCGCACACTTCGGAAGAGACCGTCAAGGCCGCCGAATCCGTGCCGCGCGGCATGGTCTCGTCGGTGCTGTGGTCGGCGCTGTTCGGCTACATCATGCTTTGCTCCTTCGTGCTGATGCTGCCGAACATGGACGAGGCCGCCAAGCAGGGCTGGAACGTGTTCTTCTGGGCGATGGACGCGCAGGTTCACCCTGTCATCAAGGACGTGCTCTACCTCGCCATCCTCGTCAGCCAGTGGCTGTGCGGCCTGGCGACCGTGACCTCGGTCTCGCGCATGATCTTCGCCTTCTCGCGTGACGGCGGCCTGCCGGCATCCAAGGCTCTGGCCAAGGTCAGCCCGACCTATCGCACGCCGGTTGCGGCGATCTGGACCGGTTCGATCCTCGCCGTGCTGTTCGTGTGGGGCTCGTCGCTGGTCGCGATCGGCGAAACGCCGGTCTACACCATCGTCGTGTCGTGCACGGTCATCTTCCTGTTCTTCTCCTTCGCGATCCCGATCACGCTCGGTCTCTTCGCCTGGGGCACCTCGAAGTGGGACAAGATGGGTCCGTGGAACCTCGGCGAGGGCATGTTCAAGCTCTTCGCGGTGCTGTCGATCATCGCCATGGCGCTGATCTTCATCCTCGGCATCCAGCCGCCGAACGACTGGGCGCTCTACATCACCGTCGGCTTCCTGGTCCTGACCGCGATCATCTGGTTCGGCCTTGAAAGCCGCCGCTTCCGCGGCCCGCCGATCGGCGAAGAAGTCGCCCGTCGCCAGGCCGAAATCGCCGCTGCCGAAAAGGCCGTCGGCCAAGTCTAAGCAACAATAAAATGGGCGGGAGCGCATCTGCAGCTTCCGCCTTTCTTTTTGCGGCCACGGGAACGGCCGCTTGCCGAAACATGGGATGAATTTTGATGAGCTATTCGTTTGAGCAATTGAAAGAGGATGTTGCCGCCGGCCGCATCGATACGGTTCTCGCCTGCCAGGTCGACATGCAGGGCCGGCTGATGGGTAAGCGCTTCCACGCGCAGTATTTCGTCGACAGCGCCTGGCAGGAAACGCATAGCTGCAACTACCTGCTGGCGACCGACATGGAGATGGAGACGGTCTCCGGCTACAAGGCGACGAGCTGGGAGAAGGGCTACGGCGACTATACGATGAAGCCGGACCTTTCGACGCTGCGTCGTATTCCGTGGCTCGAGGGCACCGCGCTTGTGCTCTGCGACATGCTCGACCACCACACCCACGAGGAAGTGCCGCATTCGCCGCGCGCGATCCTGAAGAAACAGGTCGCGCGGCTGGAGGCGATGGGCCTCAAGGCCTTCATGGCGAGCGAGCTCGAATTCTTCCTGTTCGACCAGACCTATGACGACGCCCGCCAGTCCGGCTACCGCGACCTGCAGCTCGTCAGCGGCTACAACGAGGATTACCACATCTTCCAGACCACCAAGGAAGAAGACGTGATGCGGGCGATCCGCAACGGCCTGCAGGGCGCCGACATTCCGGTCGAGAATTCCAAGGGTGAAGCGTCGGCGGGCCAGGAAGAGATCAACGTGCGCTACGCCGACGCGCTGACGATGGCCGACCGCCATGCGATCATCAAGAACGGCTGCAAGGAAATCGCCTGGTCGCGTGGCAAGGCGATCACATTCCTTGCCAAGTGGAACTATCAGGCTGCCGGTTCCTCCTCGCACATCCATCAGTCGCTGTGGAGCGCCGACGGCAAGACGCCGAAATTCTTCGACAAGGACGGCAAGCACGGCATGTCGGAGCAGATGCGGCACTATGTGGCCGGGCTCCTCAGCCACGCCAGCGAGATCACCTACTTCCTCGCGCCCTACATCAACTCCTACAAGCGCTTCATGGCCGGCACGTTTGCGCCGACCAAGGCGGTGTGGAGCAAGGACAACCGCACGGCCGGCTATCGCCTGTGCGGCGAGGATACCAAGGCGATCCGCATCGAGTGCCGCGTCGGCGGCTCCGACCTCAACCCCTATCTCGCTTTCGCGGCTTTGCTCGCGGCCGGCATTTCCGGTATCGAAGGCAAGATGGAACTGGAGGCGCCGTTTGTCGGCGACGCCTATGGCGGCAAGAATGTGCGCGAAATCCCGCGCACCCTGCGCGCTGCGACCGAAGCGCTGACCAGCTCGAAGATGCTGCGCGCGGCCTTCGGCGACGACGTCATCGACCACTATGTGCGTGCCGCCGAGTGGGAACAGGAAGAATACGACCGCCGCGTCACCGACTGGGAAGTGGCGCGCGGTTTCGAACGGGCCTGAGGCGGCCTGTTAGTCACGTTTTCAGTGGCCGGTCCAAAACCAGGGCCGGCCACCCGTCATTCGAAATGGAAGCAGGAAGACGATCATGAGCATGATCAAGTGCATTTCTCCGGTGAACGGAGAGGTTTATGCCGAACGCCCGGCGCTGCCGCTGGACATGGCAAAGCAGGTGGTTGCCCACGCCCGCCAGGCGCAAAGGGCCTGGGCCCGCCGTCCGCTGGACGAGCGCGTCAATCTGGTGCTGGCCGGTGTCGCCCGCCTCAACGAGATGGTCGACGAGGTCGTGCCGGAGCTGGCGTGGCAGATGGGCCGGCCGGTGCGCTATGGCGGCGAGTTCAAGGGCTTCAACGAGCGTTCGAACTATGTCGCCTCGATTGCCGCCGACGCGCTGAAGCCGATCCTCGTCGAGGACAGCGACCGCTTCGGCCGTCGCATCGAGCGCGAGCCGCATGGTGTCGTCTTCGTCATCGCGCCGTGGAACTACCCTTATATGACCGCGATCAACACGGTTGCGCCGGCGCTGATGGCCGGCAACACCGTGATCATCAAGCATGCGAGCCAGACGATCCTCGTCGGCGAGCGCATGGTGCGCGCCTTCGTCGAGGCCGGCGTTCCGGCCGACGTGTTCCAGAACGTCTTCCTCGACCACGAGACGACGGCGGCGCTGATTGCGGCGAAAAGCTTCGACTTCATCAACTTCACCGGTTCGGTCGAGGGCGGCCGGTCGATCGAGCGCGCGGCGGCCGGCACCTTTACCGGTCTCGGCCTCGAACTCGGCGGCAAGGATCCGGGCTATGTCATGGAGGATGCCGACCTTGACGCTGCGGTCGACACTCTGATGGATGGCGCCACCTTCAACTCCGGCCAGTGCTGCTGCGGCATCGAGCGCATCTATGTGCACGAGACGCTCTATGACGCCTTCGTCGAGAAGTCGGTCGCCTGGGTTTCGAACTACAAGCTCGGCAATCCGCTCGATCCGGAAACGACGCTCGGCCCGATGGCGCACAAGCGCTTTGCCGCGACGGTGCGCGAGCAGATCGCCGACGCAATCTCCAAGGGCGCCAAGGCGCTGGTCGATCCGAAACTGTTCCCGCAGGACGACGGCGGCGCCTATCTCGCGCCGCAGGTGCTGGTCGATGTCGACCACTCCATGGCCTTCATGCGCGAGGAAACCTTCGGCCCGGCAGTCGGCATCATGAAGGTGAAGAGCGACAGCCAGGCGATCGAGCTGATGAACGATTGCCAGTACGGCCTGACGGTGTCGCTGTGGACCAAGGACGCCGACCGCGCCTCGCGCCTTGGCCGCGACCTTGAGACCGGCACCGTGTTCATGAACCGCGCCGACTATCTCGATCCGGCGCTTTGCTGGACCGGTGTCAAGGAAACGGGCCGCGGCGGCTCGCTTTCGGTCATCGGCTTCCAGAACCTTACCCGTCCGAAATCCTACCATCTGAAGAAAGTCACAGCATGACGATCACCGCGAACTGGAGCTATCCGACCGCCATCAAGTTTGGCGCCGGCCGGATCAAGGAGCTTGCCGACCATTGCAAGGCGGCCGGCATGAAGAAGCCGCTTCTGATCACCGACCGTGGCCTGGCGCCGATGGCGATCACGCAGAATGCGCTCGATATCCTCGAGGCCAACGGCCTCGGCCGGGCGATCTTCGCCGATGTCGATCCGAACCCGAACGATGTGAACCTGGCGGCCGGCGTCAAGGCCTTCAAGGATGGCGGCCATGACGGCGTCGTCGCCTTCGGCGGCGGCTCCGGCCTCGACCTCGGCAAGTGCGTGGCCTTCATGGCCGGGCAGACGCGTCCCGTCTGGGACTTCGAGGACGTCGGCGACTGGTGGACGCGTGCCAGCGTCGAGGGCATCGCGCCGATCGTCGCGGTGCCGACGACCGCCGGCACCGGCTCGGAAGTCGGCCGCGCCAGCGTCATCACCAATTCGGCAAGCCATGTGAAGAAAGTGATCTTCCATCCGAAGTTCCTGCCCGCCGTCACCATCTGCGATCCGGAACTGACGGTCGGCATGCCCAAGGTGATCACCGCCGGCACCGGCATGGACGCCTTTGCTCATTGCCTGGAAGCCTATTCTTCGCCATTCTACCATCCGATGTCTGCCGGCATCGCGCTCGAAGGCATGCGGCTGGTGAAAGAATATCTGCCGCGCGCCTACAAGGACGGCGGCGATATCGAGGCCCGCGCCAACATGATGAGTGCTGCCGCCATGGGGGCCGTGGCCTTCCAGAAGGGTCTTGGCGCCATCCATTCGCTCTCGCATCCTGTCGGCGCGATCTACAACACCCACCATGGCATGACGAATGCCGTGGTGATGCCGCCGGTGCTGCGCTTCAACCGTTCGGCGATCGAGGACAAGATCGTGCGGGCTGCCGCCTATCTCGGCATCTCCGGCGGCTTCGACGGTTTCTACGACTATGTCTTGAAGCTGCGCGAAGAACTCGGCGTTCCCGACAAGCTTGCCGCACTCGGCGTCGGCACCGACCGCATCGACGAAATGTCGGAAATGGCGATCGTCGACCCGACCGCCGGCGGCAACCCGGTCGAACTGACGCTCGATGCGGCCAAGACGCTGTTCAGGGAGTGCATCTGAGCCCCGGTGGCTTGCCGGATGCCTCTGAGCGTTAATTTTTCTCAAAGCCCGGAAGCCCATGGTTTTCCGGGCTTTTCGTGTTTCCGCCCGCGCCCCCGCGCGGGCGGGTGTTAATCTTCGCCCGCGAAAATTTCCGTTTCGTTAACCATGTTCTGAAAGGTTCTATTAAGCGGCACTGCTTGTTCGACGCTTCGGTCGGGCAGGGCGCGGGAACAGAGCAGAAAATGAGGAATAAGATGGCGGTCATCACTTTCGCCAATGCAAAGGGCGGCGCGGGCAAGACGACGGCGGCGCTGATCCTGTCGACGGAACTGGCAAGGCAGGGACACCGCGTTGTCGTCCTCGATGCCGATCCGCAGCGTTGGATCACCAGCTGGGCGGAAAACTCCGGCCAGATCGCCAATCTCTCGGTCATCTCCCACATCACGCCGGCCTCTCTCGAATGTCATATCCGGGAGATGAAGGACGAGGCCGACTACATCATCATCGACCTCGCCGGCGCCAAGGACCAGATCGTCGCGCTGGCGCTCGCCCTTTCCGACCAGGTGCTGATACCGGTGCAGGGCTGTGCCATGGATGCGCGCGGCGCCGTGCAGATCCTCGAGCTCATCCGCCAGATCGAAGAGCGGGCTCGCGTCCGCATCAATCATTCCGTCGTTCTCACCCGCGTCAATTCGCTGGTGACGACGCGCGCACTGCAGACGATCAAGACACTGCTTGCCTCGCGCGGTGTCAGCGTGCTCGACACGCCGATCGTCGAACGCGTTGCCTATCGCGAGATCTTCGACTGCGGCGGAACGCTGCAGTCCATGGACGAAACCCGGGTCAGCAATCTCGACAAGGCACGTGAAAACGCCTTGGCCCTTGCCAGGGAAGTGCAGGCGCTGATGCCTGTAAAAGCCCGCCGTTCCTGGGCTTCGCGCGCCCCAGCCTGGGCCCGGCGCGCGGCCTGAACTGGCTGCACACACATTCAAGACATTGACTTCAACCGGAATTGACGGACGTCAATTCCGGTTGAAACGCGTTGCGGTTACCCGAAATGGCTGTTTCCCGTAAGGCTTCCTTTACCATGGGCTTATACGAGTGCCGATGGAAAGTGATTGTACCTGAAGGCGGTTTGCCGGGGTGCAGATAGCCGCCATGATTGCGGCAAGGATTGCGGATCCGACCCCTTGGTCTCCCGTCCAGCTTCCATGATCCAGCAAGAGCATGCAGGGAAGTCGCGCATGAAAACGGAACACGTCGCTGCCGGCAAGGAAGACATCGCCGGTCGTCTCAATTTCATGGCGCTCGACGATGCCGCCAAGGCCAGCCTGAAGGCCCTGAAGCCGATCCTCGAAAAGGAGCTGGCGCCGGCGCTCGACAAGTTCTACGCCCGGGTCAAGAAGACGCCGGAGACCAACCGCTTCTTCTCGTCGGATGCGCATATCAACCGCGCCAAGGGCGCGCAGGTTGGCCACTGGGCCAATATCGCCGACGCCAATTTCAACGACGAATACGGTGCGAAGGTTCGCACCATCGGCCAGGTGCATGCCCGCATCGGGCTCGAGCCGCGCTGGTACATCGGCGGCTACGCGCTGATCGCCGAGCACCTGATCACCGAGATCGTCAAGGCGCACTGGCCGAAGGGCGGCATGTTCTCGCGCCAGGCAACGTCGGCCGAAGAGATGAGCGCAATGCTGTCGAGCCTCGTCAAGGGCATGTTCCTCGACATGGATCTGTCGATCTCGGTCTATATGGACGCCTCCGACGTGACCAAGCAGCGCGCGGTCCAGGAAGAGGTGCTGGCAACCGAGCGCAAGCTCGTCAGCCAGACCTTCGGCGTGGCGCTGAAGAAGATTTCCGACGGCGATCTGACGGCGCGCATCGCGGCCGATCTTCCGGTCGCCTACGAGGAGCTCGGCGAGAACTTCAACCATGCGATCAGCGAGCTTGCCCGCGCGATCGGCGGCATCGAGGCCGGCGCCAGCCAGATCCATCTGAGCGCCAAGGAGATTGCGGCGGCTGCCGACGACCTCGCCAAGCGCACGGAGCGCCAGGCGGCCAACCTCGAGGAGACGGCTGCAGCCGTCGAGCAGGTGACGCGCACGGTCAAGCAGACGGCCGAAGGCGCCGATCAGGCGAATTCGACCGTGATCGCCGCCCGCGCCAATGCCGAGCAGAGCGGCGAGATCGTTACCCACGCGATCGAGGTGATGCAGGAAATCCAGACGTCGTCGGCAAGCATTGCCCGCATCGTCGACGTCATCGACGAAATCGCCTTCCAGACCAATCTGCTGGCGCTCAACGCCGGCATCGAGGCGGCGCGTGCCGGCGAGGCTGGCAGGGGCTTTGCCGTTGTCGCCTCCGAAGTGCGCGCGCTTGCCCAGCGCTGCGCCGATGCGGCCAAGGACATCCAGGGCCTGATCGCCAAGTCGCGCGGCCAGGTCGATGACGGCGTCAACTCGGTCAACCAGGTTGCCCAGTCGCTGCAGCAGATCGTTTCGCAGGTGGTCGAGGTCAGCTCGGTCTTCGGCAACATCCGCGCCAGCACCGCCGAACAGGCGCAGGGCCTGCAGGCGGTCAACACGGCCATCGGCCAGATGGACCAGATCACCCAGCAGAACGCCGCCATGGTCGAAGAGGCCAATGCCGCAAGCCAGGCGCTGACGGTGGAATCCGAACAGATCGCACTGAAGCTGAAGGCGTTCCAGACGTCGACCCAGGTCCACGTCGGCACCGCACCCGGCTATCGCCGCGTGGCCTGAGGCAGCACACCGCATTGCGGATCGCCGCATGTCGGCTGTCCTCAATGCGTACATCAGACGTGTTTCGGAGATCCGTCTGGGAGCGCCGAGACCGACTTGCTGTGCGGATCAACGGAAGGCTCAGCGCACAATCAACCTCATTCCTGTGCCGGTCACAGGAATCGAGCCAGCCAAGTCCTTGGCTGAAAGGCTTTTCGATCTGACGGACGTCAGATCGCTGGATTCCGGCACAAGGCCGGAATCAGGAAAAAAGCTGTGACCATCGCATAAAGGGACAGGGGCGGCACAGGCGTCTCGGCAAGCGGGACTGCCGAGGTCTGGCCGGTGACGTGACCACCTGCGCGCCAGCGAACAGACAGTCCCCGACGGCCTGTGCCGTTATCACGAGTTCGCGGCCGTCGGCCTTCTGCGTTTCGAGACAGCTTCATCGAGTTGATTATCGTACTCGCGATCCGGAAAATTAATATCCCACATGAGGCGGCGCAGGTGCCCCGCGTCGATGTCCCGGTATCCCAGTTCTTCCAGTCGAAGCAGAAGCAACATGTGATCGGTCACGACGATCAACCGCGCGTGGCTGCCGACTTGAAGGAGCGCTGGCCGCATCGCTGCGTATGACTTGAAGCCAATGGATGAGGCGATCGCCTCGTCCAGGTGCGATGATTTGATCTGAGGGTAATGATCTCGGAGAGATTTCTTCAGGGTAGCAATGTTGGCAGACGAGAACCTAAGCTGCGGGTTCAGCATATGACGATCCGATGCTCTTGGCCGAAGTCTGCCGATTACGCTTCGACGTTGGTGAACATCATCGTCGGGTGATAGGTCAGCGGCCCTTCAACCCGGCAGCAGGTTTGGAGAGGCTTCCGCAGACGAAGCTACACGTCGAAAATTCAACATTCAAGACTGGCGCCGGGTGATCTGCGGGCGGCTGTCATTAACCCCTGTCGACACCTTGCGATGCGGATCGCCGCTCGTCGGTCGTCCGTGTTGCGTGCACAAGACCTGCTTCGGAGGGCTGCCGAGAACCGCAATGGCTCAGTGATAGCCACAATCGACCTCATTCCTGTGCTTGTCACAGGAATCCAGGCAGCCAAGTCCTTGGCTGAAAGGCTCTTGATCTGACGGACGTCAGATCGCCGGATTCCCGCACAGGGCCGGAATGAGGAGAAAAGCAGTGATCATCCCATAGGCGGGCACTGGGGGCTCAAAAGCGGTGATCGACCAGGTGCTTGGCCTGCGCGCCGGCATGGTAGAAGGCCGACTTGACGGTGCGCAGGCTGTCGGGGGTCACGGGCGTTTCGGCAAGCGGGATTGCAGAGGTCTGGCCGGTGACGTGGCTTGCGAGCGCCTTGCCGAAGACGGTGCCCGGCGCGATGCCGCGGCCGTTGTAGCCGCTGACGGAAAACACGTTCGGCGCCAGCGTGTGCATGGCCGGCAGGTTGTTGGTCGTCATGCCGATGCGGCCGTCCCACCAGTATTCGAAACGGAAATCGCCGATGTAAGGGAAGAGCTTGCGCACGGAACGGGCGGCGAAGGCGCGGTGCGTGCCTTGCGCCATCGCATCCAGCCGGCCGATCGAGCCGAAGATGAGGCGGTTCTGCTGGTCCATCCGGAACGAGGTCATGACGAGGCCGGTGTCCCAGGTGCCCTGGCGCTCCGGCAGGATGCGGGCTGCGACCTTTTCCGGCAACGGATTGGTGGCGAACTGGAAATAGGGCAGGATCGTCAGTTCCTGGGTGTGCTGCTGCCAGGGCGTCTGCGCAAACATGCCGCCATAGGCGTTGGTGGCGAGGATCACTTGCTTGGCCCTGACGGTGTTTTCGCCCGCCTGCAACAGCCAGGCATCGCCCTGGCGTTCGGCGCCCACAAGCGGCGTGTCGGTGTAGATCTCGGCGCCGGCGGCAAGGGCTGCGCGCGCGAGGCCGCGGGCATAGGCAAGCGGCTGGATTGTGCCGGCGCGGCGATCGAGCAGCGCGCCGGAGAAACCTTGTGCGCCCGAGAGCGTTGCTGCCCGTTCGGCCGAGAGGACCTCGACCGGCGCGCCGCGCTTCTTCCACTGGGCTTCGCGGTCGCTGATGTCCTTCAGGCCCTCGGCGCCGACCGCCATGTGCAGTGTGCCATTGCGCACGGCTTCGCAGGCGATGCCGTGCTTTTCGACCAGCGAATACACCATGGCCGGGCCGTCGCCGAGCTCACCGAGCAGGCGGTTGCCGGCGTCGGCGCCGAGCGTCGCGATCAGGTCGTCGGGCTTCACCCACATGCCGGCGTTGACGAGACCGACATTGCGGCCGGAGCCGCCGAAGCCGATCATCTTCGCCTCGATGACGGTCGCCTTCACGCCCGTTTCTGCGAGGTGAAGGGCGGCCGACAGGCCGGTGAAGCCGCCGCCGATGATGGCGACATCGGTGGTGATGTCGCGGGAAAGCGGCCGCGTCTCCGGCGCTGCCGGCGCGGTCGCATGCCAAAGGTTGGGCAGGGTGCGCTCGGTCGCCATCGCGGACATTCCTTCGGTAAGGGCCTGAAATTTAGAGGTGGCTAAGTGATAGGACCAACGCCTCGAAAATTCTCATGACAATGTTTCATGAGGTCATGCAGGCCGGGTGCGCCTGAAAAGGCTCGTGCGGGCCTGGCAAAAAAATGACCGCAGCCGGTTCGTGGGCGGCCGCGGTCTGGTTCGTGTCGATGGAGTAGTCGGGTTAAATGTCTTTGCCGGGTCGGTGGTCCGCCGCACCGGCCCTATGGGTTCCGATGAAAATAGCCTGACCGCGGATGTCCTTGGTCAGACAGGGGCATTTTCAATAGAGGCCTGCCGGTGTCACTCCCCCAATTGGGTGAAGGCGCGAACAAAAAGCTGCGATTTCAAGGGATTCGGAGGAATTTCGGCGCGTTGGGGGCCTTGCCGCGATGCCGAAGGGGCATCGCTTGTCTGTGCAAGAACCTGGGCAGGTCGGACAGGGTCGTTCATTCTCGTTGTCCGATACCACGCAAGCCCTTGCGAAGGGTCAAGGCACCTCATTCCCGCGCTTGTCACAGGAATCGAGCGATCCTAAGTCTTTGGGATGAATAGCTTTTCACCTGACGTCCGTCAGGTCTCCGGATTCCAGCCCAAGGCCGGAATGAGGGAAAATGGGCGCAGCGCTCAAGAAGCAAGCGCCTTCAGCGCTTCCAACGGCTGGAGGCCACGATCGGCTCAAGCGCTCGACATGCGCTGCCGTGCCAACGCGGCGCCTCAGTCGACGAATTCGACCGTGACGCCGACGCTCACCATCTTGGCGAGCTCGGTCGCGTCCCAGTTGGTCAGGCGCACGCAGCCGTGGCTCTGGGTCTTGCCGATCTTGGAGGGCTCAGGCGTGCCGTGGATGCCGTAGGTCGGCTTCGACAGCGCTATCCAGACGGTTCCGACCGGACCGTTCGGGCCCGGCTGCAACGTCAGGATCTTGTCGTTGTTGCCCTGCTTGAAGTTGATCTTCGGATTGTAGGTGTAGCCGGGATTGAGCGCGATGCGCTCGACATTGACGGTGCCGGACGGCGAGGGCGTGTCGGACGAGCCGATCGTCGCCGGGTAGGCGGCGACGAGCTTGCCGGCGGCGTCGTAGGCCAGAACCTGTTTGCGAGCCTTGTCGGCGACGATGCGCGCCACCTTTTCCTTGCGGTTTTCGCCGGGGTTGATGACCTTGATGATCGTGCCGGGGATGGTGAAGTCGACGCCCGGGTTCAGTTCGCGCAGATAGGCCTCGTCCATGTGGAATTTCTCGCCGAGCATTTCGCTCGTCGCGGTGAACGACATGTGCGGCAGCATCGCCTTGTGGGCGTAATCGTCGGGGATCGAGGCGACATAGGGCCCCGCGGCATCGGCAGCCGTGATGGTGTAGCTGGTGATCGGCAGGCCGCCGTTCATGCGCAGCCGCTCGAGAATGTCCTCGGTGTTGTTCGGATCGAGCGTTTCGCCGGTCGACTGCTGGTAGGCCTCGATGGCCTTGGTGACGTTGGAGCCCATCTTGCCGTCGATGACGCCGGGCGAAAAGCCTTCGCGGTCGAGGAAGACCTGCAATGCGGTGATTTCGGCGCGTGACTTCGACTTGACCGAGATCGCCGGCGGCATGGACTGGCGCGGCGGCTCATCATATTGCGGATCGATCGCCGCCTGTTCACCGCCGTCGATCAGGCCGGGTAGGCTGTTGGGCAGTTCGTTGCGTTCGACCGAAGGCGGCACCACGTCGCGATAGGCCTGGTCGCGGTAGTCGGGAATGGATCCGGTGACGTCGCCCGGCTCGGAATAGCCGTAGCCGCGATCGCGGGTGCGCCGGTTGGAATAATAGTCCGCTTCCTGCTGGCGGCGGTAGGCGCCATAGCCTTCCGACGGCACGACGGTGGCGACCAGATTGCCCCAGTTGTCGACGAGCACGGTGCGGCCGCGACGGTCGCGCATGGTGCGCACTTCGTCGGCGCCCGGCATATAGTCGAGAATTTCGCCGTCCGGCGTCACCAGCATCACGTCGCCATTGCCCCGGCGGTTGCGGCCGTAGCCTTCCTGAGCGAAGGCGGATGCAAGATCCACGGCGAGGAAGCCGGCTGCGGCGAGGAGCGAGAGGCCGGTGCGGGTCGCTGACGTCACGTTAAAACCTGTTCTCATGGTGGTTGATGTGGCGCGGTACATTCGGATTTCGACGTTAATGTGAAAAAAATGAATTCATCATGAATAAGCGGTTAAATTCTATCTAGGCGCAGCCTTAGCAGCTTTCAACCGATGAAAAACAGCCCCCATCGGCTATCATGTCTTTGTGATCGCTGTGATTCCCGTGGTTTGGGCTGGAGTGGTTTGGGCTGGAGGGCCGGTGCATGCGAACGAGATTTGATGCGCCGGAGGACGAGCAGGAGAATCACATTCTCTTCGACCGCTTGTCGGCGCTCGACATTGCCGCTTTCGTCGTCGATGGCGTCGACCTGTCGCCGGGGGCGGCGATCCCGAGCGATGGCGACCCTCGCATAGACCGGGCGCTTCAAGGCTTTCTCTTCACCTGCGGCCCCGATCACATCCGCCACCCCGAGCCGATCGACGGCAGCGAGGCGCGCGCGCGCTATCCCTTGCACGGATCGTTGGCCGGCACGCCGGTCAAGCATACGCACATGTCTGCAGACGCCACGCTTTGCATTGCCACGGTCGAGGTCAATCTGGCCGATGGCGGCCATGCGTTGCTCGAGCGGCGCTGGCAGGTTGATGCAGACCGCCACCAGGTGATGCTCGAAGACCGGCTGACCAACACCGGCGCCCAGGCCTTCCCGCCGATGATGATGTATCACCTCAACATTGCCGGCCGGCTAGCAGGCAACGAGACCCGCATCGTCAGCCCCTCCTTTGCCGAGGGGGCACGCGACTGGCGCTTCGGCGAGGGCGAGAGCGCCCATTTCTGCATTCCGGCACATATGGCAGCGGACGGGTGGTCCGAGGTCGCGCTGTCGCCGCTTGCCGGCGTCGGCGGCAGGCGGCTGACGGTACGCTTCCGCGCCGACACGCTGCCCTTTCTGCAGATGTGGCGCTGCCAGCGCGGGGCCGCTGACGTCATCAGCATCGAGCCGGCTTCGCACCGGCTCGCCAAACGGCCGGAGCTCCATGCCGCCGGGGAGCTGACACTGCTCGAGCCCGGCCAGACGCGGACCTATGCGCTTGGCTTCGGCGTCGTCTGAGGCAAGCCTTTGGAATTGACGCCGGCAGACGGCGCGCCTACATCAAGGGCCTCAGATTTTTTGCAGGGGTTAAGCTGCCATGGACATCCGCCCGATCAACGATGAATACTCGGTTTCCGGCCAGATCACGGTCGAGGACCTCGACCAGATCAAGGCGCTCGGCTTCAAGTCCATCGTCTGCCACCGCCCCGATTTCGAGGCGCCGGACCAGCCGACCTTCGATTCCATCGCAGCGCGCGCGCAGGAACTGGGCATCGAGACCATGCATATCCCTGTCGGCCCGATGGGCGTGACGGCGGACGCGGTTCAAAAGATGGTCGACGCGCTCGACGAGTTCCAGCGCCCGATGCTCGGCTATTGCCGCTCCGGCGCCCGCTCGACGGCGGTCTTCCAGCAGACACAGCATATTCGCGGCTGAGCCGGCCGTCCTTCGCGACAGCAGGGTGCGCAACGCGCGCCCTCGGCGTGCGTTGCGTCATTCGCAGCGCAGCTGATGCCGGCTCAACCGTGGTTCAAACAGGCGAACGACGGAGGAGACGGCATGAGCGGAATACACCTGATCGAGCGCGAGCAGTGGGCGGAAGAGCCCGATGTCTGGCAGGGCGAATTCCAGGGCGGCGCCTATGGCGCCGACGTCTCGGTGATGTTCTTCACCACCGACAGGATCGGCGGTGGGCCGAAGCTGCACCGCCATCCCTATGCCGAAACCTTCATCATCCGCACCGGCCGGGCGCTCTTTACCGTCGGCGATCGCAAGATCGAGGCTGAAGCCGGGCAGATCGTCGTGGCGCCGGCGAACGTGCCGCACAAGTTCGAGAACCTGGGGCCTGGACGCCTGGAGACAACCGACCTGCACGTGGCCGGCGCATTTGCGACGGAGTGGCTGGAGGACGCGTAAGTCGCCGGTTCGCGGTTTCTCGGTCAGCTTGGCTAAAGAGGCGATCCCCACGCCGCCGACGCTGCGCTGATGGATTCCTGTGACAGGCACAGGAATGAGGGCGTCCAACGGCGGCGGTCATGACCTCCAAACGTGGTGTCTGATTTACCCAAACGTGGCGTGTGCGCGCAGCGGCATCGACTGGCCCTCGCTCATTCCTGTGCCTGTCGCAGGAATCAAGTCACGGCGCGTCGGCGCCGTGATTGAAACGTCCAAGCGTAAAGAGCCCGCTCAGCCCGCCCTGATTTCACTCAGCGTGCGCGTCGGGGTGATCGCTTCCGGGTCGAGCTTGATCTCGATGATCGCCGGCTTGCCGCTGGCGCGGGCGCGCAGGAACGCATCGGCGAAATCTTCGGTCCTTTCCACGGTCTCGCCGTGGCCGCCATAGGCGCGGGCAAGAGCGGCAAAGTCAGGATTGGTCAGGTCCGTGGCGCTGACGCGGCCGGGGTAGTCTCGCTCCTGGTGCATGCGGATCGTGCCGTAGATGCCGTTGTTGACGACGACGGTGATGATCGGCAGGCGGTAGCGCACCGCGGTCGCGAACTCCTGGCCATGCATCAGGAAGCAGCCGTCGCCGGCAAAGCAGATGACTTCGCGCTCCGGGTGCAGGTGCTTGGCCGCAACGGCGGCCGGCAGGCCGTAGCCCATGGATCCCGACGCGGGGGCTGCCTGCGTCGCATATCGGCGGAAGCGGTGGAAGCGATGGACCCAGGTGGCGTAGTTGCCGGCGCCGTTGGTGAAGATGGTGTCCTCAGGCGTATTGGCTTCGATCCAGTTCATGATCGGGCCCATCTGCACGGCGCCGGGGCCTGTCTGAGGCGGTGTCGACCACTTGAGATAGGCTTCGTGCATCGCCCTCGTGCGCGCCGACCACACCGGCTCGGCCGCAGGCGTAAGCCCTTCGAGCGCTTCGACGAAATCGCGCGGACTTGCAGCGATTGGCAGTTCCGGACGGTAGACGCGGCCGAGTTCGGCGGCATCCGGGTGCACATGCACCAGCGTCTGGCGCGGGTAGGGACTATCCATCAGGGTATAGCCGGACGAAGGCATTTCGGAGAAACGCCCACCGATCAGAAGCACCAGATCGGCTTCCTTGATCTCCTTGGCCAGCGCGGGGTTGATGCCGATGCCGACGTCGCCGGCATAATTCGGATGCAGGTGATCAAACAGCATCTGGCGGCGGAAGGAGCAGCCGACCGGCAGGCTGAAGCGTTCGGCGAAGCGCTGGAATCCGGCGACGCTGTCGGCCGTCCAGCGGGTGCCGCCGAGGATGGCGATCGGGCGCTTTGCGTCCGCAAGCAGCGCGCCGAGCTTTTTAAGCTGGGAGGGGCCGGGATGGCCTTCGACCGGCTGGTAGGGCTTTGCCGCCGGCGCATCGGCGCTGCGCGTCAGCATGTCTTCAGGCAGCGTCAGCACGACAGGGCCCGGCCGGCCCGACGTTGCAACGGCAAAGGCACGGGTGACGAATTCCGGGATGCGGGCGGGATCGTCGATCTCGCCAACCCATTTGGCGACTTCGGTGAAGGCGCGGCGGTATTCGATCTCCTGGAAGGCTTCGCGCTCGCGCGCATCGCTCTGCACCTGGCCGATGAAGAGGATCATCGGGATCGAATCCTGCCTTGCGACATGAAGGCCTGCCGATGCGTTGGTGGCGCCGGGGCCGCGCGTGACCATGCAGATGCCCGGTTCGCCCGAAAGGCGGCCCCAGGCATCGGCCATCATCGCAGCGCCCCCCTCCTGGCGGCAGACGACGACGTCGATGTCGGTGTCATAGAGCGCATCCAGCACCGCCAGATAGCTTTCCCCCGGTACGCAGGCGATGCGCTTGACGCCGTTGGCGACGAGTGCGTCGACGACCAGCTGACCTCCAGTTTTCATGTTCTTCCTCCCGATAGTCTTTCTTTTGTTTTCAGATCGCCAGTTTTCAGATTGCTCGTTTTCAAATCGCTGGCGAAACCGGAGCGATGCTCGCGGTCTTGTCGACCCGGCGTTCCCGCCAGATGATGTAGAGGCCGGAGCCGATGATGATGGCAATGCCCAGCCATTTCAGCGCGTCGGGCAGGTGGTCGAAGACCAGCCAGCCGAAGATCGTTGCCGAAACGATTTCGAGATACTGCAGCGGCGCCAGCACCGAGGCCGGAGCCGAGCGATAGGCATAGACCCCGAGCACGCCCGATATGGTGGCGGTAACGCCGACGCCGAGCAGGTAGAACCAGGTGTTGCCCTCTGGCCAGACCGGATCGAAGATGCCGGACCCGCTGCCTTCGCCCAGCCAAAGTAGAACGAGACAGAAAAGCCCGCCCCAGATGCCGGCGTGGAACTGCATCGACCAGGGGTCCTCGTTCTGCGCGACCATGCGCGTCACCAGCAGGAACACAGCAAGGCCGAAGGCTGCGACGATCGGCAGCAGCGCGATCAGCCCGACCTCCTGCATGCTCGGCTGGATGACGAGCAGAGCGCCGAAAAACCCCACACCACAGGCGGTGTAGCGCCGCCAGCCGATGGTTTCCTTCAGGAAGATGCTACCGAGGATGGTGAGGATGATCGGCTCGACAAAGAAGATGGCGATGGCGTCGGCCACCTCCATCACCTTCAGCGTGGTGATAAAGGAAAGCATGGTGATGACGAGCAGGCCGCCGCGCAACGCGTGCAGCCCGGTCTTGCGCCAGGTGAGATCGAAAAGGCTGCCGCGCACCAGCACGATGGGCAGGATGAACACGACCTGCAGGATGAAGCGCACCGCGGTGATCTGCGCCGAGGGAACGGTTGCGATCGCGAGCTTGGCGAAGATGTCGATCAGCGGCGACAGGAGCACCGAAAGGACCATCAGCGTCAGGCCGAAGGAAATGCGGTCGTTTGCGTTCTTGGCCGTGGGAAGGGACATGTCTGCCATGGTGATTTCGGTTCAGCGCCTCTGGCCGGCCGCGGCCCCGGCGACGGCAGGGGTGCCGGTAACGGAGGTTGCGACGGCCTGTTGGCACCAGGCGGCAAAGTCCGCTGCCGCCTTTTCGCGGCCGATCTCGTTGAGCGTCTCGTGGCGCATGCCCTCATGGATGGTTACCGACACGTTCGTCATGCCGCGTGCCTTCATGCGCTTGCCGAGCCAGCGAACGGCGTTGCCGTTTTCGGTCGAGGGATCGGCGCTGCCGCCGACGAGATGGACAGGCAGATTGGCGGGAAGGCGCGCCAGACGGTCGGTGCGGGCGCCGGCAAAGGCAAGCCGCATCAGGTCCAGCCAGAGCGATACCGTCGCATCGAAACCACAGAGGGGGTCTGCGATATACTTCGCCACTTCCGCCGCGTCGCGCGACAGCCAGTCGGAATCGGTCTTGCGGTCCTTGATCGCCTGGCCCCAGGCGCCGAAGGTGAGCTTCGACAACAGCGGGCTCGGCACATCGGAGCCCTTGAGCGCCTTTTCGATCTTCAGGATCAACTGGCCGCCGCGGCCGGCGATGCCAGGACGGAAGTTGGAGTTCCATACGGCGAGCGCGTCATAGAGGCCGGGATCGGTCTCTGCGGCATTGAGTGCGATGAGACCACCCATGGAGTGGCCGAAGAGAATGACCGGCAGGCCCGGATGCGCCTCAAGGGCAAGCGCGCGCATGGCCTTGATGTCGGCAAACACCTTGTCGAGGCCATTGCTGTTCGAAAACATCGCAAGCGGCGCATCAGGCGCGCGCGTCGCCCCGTGCCCGCGGTGATCATGGGCATAGACGTGAAAGCCGTGGCCGGCCATCACTTCCGCGAAGCGGGCGTAGCGGCCGGAATGTTCGGCAAGGCCATGGCTGACGAGCAGAATGCCACGCGTGTCGGTGGTCGCCGGAAAATGGCGCCAGCTCAAAAGAGCGCCGGTCGGGCTTTGATGCGTCCTCACCTGCCCGAACATGCCTTCTCCCGGACCAATCGTCAGCTTTGGCGATATCAAATCGATTTGGCAGGGAAAGGCAATCGCGGCTTGGTGATCTCTGCGCATGAGGTCACAAGCGATTTCCCGCACCTGTAATTTCCAGTTGCAATTTTCCCGTTATGAGCGATATTTGTTCTCGTTTTGTTTTTCGGGAGAGTGTCATGGCATCTTGGAGAAATGCGATATCACGTTCACTGGCAGGTGCTGCGGTGGCGCTGGCGATGCTGCTTGCACCGTCGGCCCTGGCTCTGGCGCAGGAGGCGGCAGGTAGCGCGGGGCAAACAGGCGCGGAGCAAACAGGCGCGGGACGGACGGACTATGTGCTGGCGGTCAGCTGGCAACCGGGCTTCTGCGAGACGCGGCCGGATCGCAAGGAATGCGTGAGCCAGACGGCGGACCGGTTCGATGCCACCAACCTGTCGCTGCACGGGCTCTGGCCTCTGCGCAAGAGCTATTGCGGGGTCGCGGCCGAGACGCGCAGCCAGGACCGCACAGGCAACTGGCTCGACCTGCCGAAGCTCGGCCTGGCCGACGATACCGCCGCGAGGCTGCTGGTCGCCATGCCGGGTGTGCAATCGGGCCTCGACCGCCACCAATGGCTGCGCAGTGGCACCTGCCAGGGCGGCACGGTCGACGACTATTTTACGGCGCAATTGCGCATGCTTGAGGAGCTCAACCGGTCCGCCGTCGGCACGCTCTTTCGAGGGCGCATTGGTTCCGAACTCGACGAGACGTCGATCAAGCAGGCCTTCGACCAGAGCTTCGGAGCGGGCGCTGGCGACCGGGTGCGCATGCGCTGCCAGACGGTGGCAGGCCGCAGCGTGATCACCGGGCTGATGATCGGGCTCACCGGCGACGTCTCGGGCAAAACAGGACTTGCATCGCTGATCCAGGCGGCCGGGCCGACCGAGTTCAAATGCGCCAGGGGCATTGCCGACGCGGCAGGGCGCGGATAGCGGCGGACGAGGGCTGCCGGCATGGGATAGGCGGGGGCAAGCGCCTTTGGCGATTGCCCCTTTGCACTAATTCGCCTACATAGCGGGCAAATTTCCTTCCCATGCGGAGCTTTCCTTTATGGCACGTCAATTCATCTATCACATGGCCGGGCTGAACAAGTCCTACGGCGCAAAGAAGGTCCTGGACAACGTTCATCTGTCGTTCTACCCGGACGCCAAGATCGGTATCCTCGGCCCGAACGGCGCCGGTAAGTCGACGGTGCTGCGCATCATGGCCGGCCTCGACAAGGAATATACCGGCGAGGCCTGGATCGCCGAAGGCGCGACCATCGGCTACCTGCCGCAGGAGCCGCAGCTCGACCCGACCAAGACCGTGCTTGAAAACGCCATGGAAGGCGTTGCCGCCAAGACCGCCATCGTCGAGCGCTACAACGAACTGATGATGAACTATTCCGACGAGACGGCGGAAGAGGGCGCAAGGCTCCAGGACATCATCGACAGCCAGAACCTGTGGGATCTGGAAAGCCAGGTCGAAATGGCCATGGAAGCGCTGCGCTGCCCGCCGGGTGATGCCGACGTGACCAGCCTCTCGGGCGGTGAAAAGCGCCGTATCGCGCTCTGCAAGCTGCTCCTGTCGCAGCCCGACCTGCTGCTGCTCGACGAACCGACCAACCACCTCGACGCCGAGACGATCGCCTGGCTCGAAAAGCACCTGCGCGAATATCCGGGCGCCGTGCTGATGATCACCCACGACCGCTACTTCCTCGACAACGTCACCGGCTGGATCCTCGAGCTCGACCGTGGCCGTAGCATTCCCTACGAAGGCAACTACTCGGCCTACCTCATCGCCAAGGCCAAGCGCATGCAGCAGGAAGGCCGCGAAGAGGCCTCCCGCCAGAAGGCGATCGCGCGCGAACAGGAATGGATCGCATCCAGCCCGAAGGCGCGCCAGGCCAAGTCCAAGGCGCGTATCCGCTCCTATGACGAACTGGTCGATGCCGCAGAAAACCAGCGTCCGGGCGACGCCCAGATCATCATCCCGGTCGGCGAACGTCTCGGCCAGGTGGTCATCGAGATGGACGGCGTCACCAAGGGCTATGGCGATCGCCTGCTGATCGACGGTCTTTCGCTGAAGCTGCCGCCGGGCGGCATCGTCGGCATCATCGGCCCGAACGGCGCCGGCAAGACCACGCTGTTCCGCATGATCACCGGCCAGGAGAAGCCCGATAGCGGTTCGATCCGCATCGGCGAGACGGTGCATCTGGGCTATGTCGACCAGAGCCGCGACGCGCTCGACGGCAACAAGACCGTCTGGGAAGAAATTTCGGGCGGTGCCGAAGTCATCAAGCTCGGCAAGTACGAGATGAACTCGCGCGCCTATTGCTCGACCTTCAACTTCAAGGGCGGCGACCAGCAGCAGAAGGTCGGCAACCTCTCGGGTGGTCAGCGCAACCGCGTCCACCTCGCAAAGATGCTGAAGGACGGTGGCAACGTGCTGCTGCTCGACGAACCGACCAACGACCTCGACACCGAGACGCTCGCAGCCCTCGAAATCGCGCTCGAAAACTTTGCCGGCTGCGCCGTCATCATCAGCCACGATCGCATGTTCCTCGACCGCCTGGCGACCCATATCCTCGCCTTTGAAGGCGACAGCCAGGTCGAATGGTTCGAAGGCAACTTCGAAGACTACGAAAAGGACAAGATCCGTCGCCTCGGCCCGGATTCGGTCAACCCGAAGCGCGTCACCTACAAGCGCCTGACGCGTTGATGTTCCGGCACGTCGCGCGGGTTGAGGCCTGCGCGACGTGCCCATTTCCTGCGGCATGCTTGCCTCCGGCGCAGCGTGGCCTTGAAACATACGCGAACGCCGACGCGATCGCGCCCATCGCGCGTCAAGCTGACGCGCGATGGGCAGGGTCCTCGGACCCGAGATGGTGCGAGGGAGCGGTCAAGCCCGATCTCCAGCGCAGAGTTTCGAAATAGAAATCCCGTTGCCCGGAAAACCGGGAGGGCGTGCATGTCGGAGCATCACCTTGATGCCGTGCTGCACCAGCTGACGGATCGCTCTTTCGACAAACGTCTCAAGGTAGATGCCCTTGATGGGCGGCTTTGACGCATTGGAAGATCACCTCTGGCAAAGGGGCGAAGGGCTCCGGAGTGAGGCAACAATCTCCAGGCCGGTTCTGATCCGCCTCCGATCGGCTGTCGCTGCGATAAGAAGTCGGGCGGAGTATCTTCCTGCCGTTCGTGAACACCTTCACCGCACCGACACGTTCGACATGATGCTTGATCTGCTGATCGAAGGGCAAGTGCGGTCGGAACGTAGGCCGGGCGTCCCGCCCAGCATCTGATCGTTTTCCGGGTCTTCGGCCTCCAGCGCTTCATCTTTGAACGGAAGCCATCCTGTTGGCTCGCGACGGCTGTTCCACACGTGGGATGGCGCTGAGCGATACGGATCCATCGGGAGCGCCGACCGATACTGTGCGGGGACGGTTTCGGCCAAGCCGAAGGGTCCGATAAATTCGGCCATCTCCGCCGTCCGCCGTCTCGACTACGGCTGCCGTCTCGCTCTTTGCCAGCCGCCTTGGGCCTGGCCAAATTTCCGCGGATGAAAGTTTCGGATGAGGAATGAAGCGCGCTAGTCGAAAAGGCTCGAGACGCTTTGCTCGCTCGCGGTACGGGAAAGGGCTTCGCCGATCAGGGGCGCAATACTGATGCGCCTGATATTGCGGGTTTGACGCTGCGCCTCGGTTTCAACGATGCTGTCGGTGACGACCAATTCCTTGAGGGGGCTCGCACCAATGCGTTCGCAGGCGCCTTCGGACAGAACGCCGTGGGTGATATAGGCCGAAACGTCTCTGGCCCCCGATTTCAGCAGCGCCTCTGCGGCATTGATCAACGTGCCGCCGCTGTCGACGATGTCGTCGACGAGCAGGCAGCTTTTCCCCGACACATCGCCGATGATGTTCATCACTTCCGATACGCCCGCGCGCGGGCGCCGCTTGTCGGCGATTGCAAGATCGGTGCCGATGCGCTTGGCGATCGCGCGAGCGCGCGCCACGCCGCCGACATCAGGCGAAACGACCATCAGGTTGCTCACATCGTAGCGCTGTTTGATGTCGCGCGTCATCACGGGCGCCGAATAGAGGTTGTCGGTCGGGATATCGAAGAAGCCCTGGATCTGATCGGTGTGCAGATCGACGGTCATGACGCGGTGGACGCCCGCGCCAGCGATCATGTTGGCGACCAGTTTGGCCGAGATCGGCGTGCGGCCGGTCGCGCGGCGATCCTGGCGGGCATAGCCGAAATAGGGGATCACGGCGGTGATACGGCGCGCCGATGAGCGGCGCAGCGTATCCGTGAGGATCAGCAGCTCCATCAGGTTGCCGTCGGCCGGCGCGCTTGTCGACTGGAGAATGTAGACGTCCTCGCCGCGGACATTCTCGTGAAGCTGAACGTTGACTTCCTGGTCGGCGAAGCGCTTGACCGTGCAATCGGTCAGGGCAAGGCCCAGGTGGCTGGCAATGGCATCGGCAAGGGCGCGATTGGAGTTACCGGTCACCAGCTTCATAGGCACGATCCTGTTTCAGGAGCCTTCGGGATGAGACGCATGAGGCACCTCTAGTGACTTGCGCCGCGTTTCACAACCGGGCGTTTCGCATTCTTCGCGTCAAGGCCTGTCTGGTGCGACGGGATGGCTTGCCGGATCGCCGACAATGAGCCGGTGTACGCCTTCCTTTCGCGCCGATTGGACGAGGGGCTATGAGAGCGCAGCAACGCTTCTGCCGCATAACCTGGAAGGTGACGCGCATGCCCCTTGCGCAGACGTCACCGGAAGGCCGGAACCGGAACGGGGGCCCGACGACACCTTCATAAGTTGCTGTGGCCGCAAGGCCAGGCGCCCGGCACGGTGCGTTTGCCAGTCGGGGTGGCGGAAAGAGCTGTTCCTTGAGCGGCATAGTTTGCTCTGTGCGCGCAAATCCGCTTGCGCCGCACGCTCAAATCACATAAACATATCTTTATGTGTTGATGGGGATTGGTATGGCGGAACTGAGAGAGCTTGGTCTCGACGCGCTGGTGGATGTGCTGAAGGCTGCGGGCGAACCGACCCGTATGCGCCTTCTCGCGCTCCTTGCCGCCGGAGACCTCACCGTCACCGATCTTACAGAAATTCTCGGGCAATCGCAGCCCCGCATTTCGCGGCACCTGAAGCTGCTCGCCGAGGTCGAACTCGTCGACCGCTATCAGGAGGGCGCCTGGGCCTATTTTCGCCTGCGCCAGGAGGGGGCCCGCGTGTCGCTGGTGAGAGCCATGCTCGCTTCGGCGACCTCCGACGATGCGGTCCTGTCGCGGGACGCCTCGCGGCTCGTGACCTTGAAAAAGGCGCGGTCGGAAAAGGCGCAGGCCTATTTCAGCCGCAACGCTGCCGGCTGGGATGAACTGCGGCGCCTGCATGTCAGCGAGCGCGACGTGGAGACGGCGCTGCGCTCCATGGTCGGCGACGAGCCGGTGGAAAGCCTGCTCGATCTCGGCACCGGCACCGGCCGCATCCTGCAACTGTTCGAAGGGCTCTACAAGCGCGGTATCGGCATCGATGCCAGCCGCGACATGCTGGCCGTTGCCCGCTCCAATCTCGACCGCGCCGGCATCACCAAGGCGTCGATCCGCCATGGCGACATCTTCAATCTGCCGCTCGATGGCCAGGTGTTCGATCTCGTCACCATCCATCAGGTGCTGCACTTCCTCGAACAGCCGGAAGCGGCGATTGCCGAGGCAGCGCGCATGCTGGCGCCGGGCGGCCGGCTGGTGATCATCGATTTTGCCCCGCACGGGCTGGAGCACCTGCGCGACGAACATGCCCATGCCCGGCTTGGCTTCTCGCATCAGGCGATGACCGACTGGCTGGCAAAGGCCGGACTCGCGCTCGAAAAGACGACCGATCTGTCGCCGGAGGGCGCGGACGAAGGAAAACTGACGGTGACGATCTGGCTGGCGCGCGATCAGCGCGTCGTCGAGGAGAGCGAAGCGCCACATCAGCGCATGCAAGCAGGGGGAATTTGAGAATGACCGCACAGACGCTTTATCCCGCCGAGCGCGGCAATCTGCGGCTATCCTTCGAATATTTCCCGCCGAAGTCCGATGAGATGGAAGCGCAGCTGTTCCAGACGGCGGAAGATCTGTCCGTCTTTTGTCCCGCCTTCGTCACTGTCACCTACGGTGCCGGCGGCTCGACCAAGGCGCGGTCGCTGACGACGGTCAGAAGGATGATCGAGGAAAAGGGCTTTGCCAATACGGCGGCGCACCTGACCTGCGTCGGCGCGCCGAAGGCGGAGGTGGATGCGGTCATCGACGAGTATCTCTCCTTCGGCGTGCGGCACTTCGTGGCGCTGCGCGGCGATCCGCAGGGCGGCATCGGTAGCGCCTATGCGCCCTTTCCCGGCGGCTACGAGAGCAGCTCCGACCTGGTGCGCGCGCTCAGAGATCGCGGCGACGTCGAGATCTCGGTGTCGTCCTACCCGGAAAAGCATCCGGAAAGCCCCGATGTCGATGCCGATATCGACATGCTGAAGCGCAAGGTCGACGCCGGTGCTACGCGGGCGCTGACCCAGTTCTTCTTCGACAATGACGATTTCGAGCGTTACCTCGAGCGCGTCCGCCGGGCGGGCATCGATATTCCGATCGTGCCGGGCATCCTGCCGATCAACAATCTGGGTCAGGTGCAGAAATTTGCCGGCCTTTGCGGCGCCAGCGTGCCGGAGGTCATCGTCACCCGCCTGGCGCACCTGGAAGACCAGCCTGCCGAGCGCTTCAAGGAAGCGACGCATATCGCCGCCGAGCAGATCGTCGACCTTGCCCGGCGCGGCATCCGCGATTTCCATCTCTATACGATGAACCGGTCGCCGCTGGTCACGGCGGTCTGCGATCTCGTCGGGTTCGAGCGCGCCGATCAGTTGCCGCAGAACCAGGCGGTCCTGGCAGGGGCGGCTGCGTAAGGCACCCGCGCCCGTCGAGAACGCAGCAAAAAAGCGAAAGCGCATGAAGGCGGCCTTCATGCGCTTTCTTTTTTCCTGCAGCAACGAGGCGATTTGCTTTTCAGCTACCTCAGAGATCTCTGCTGCAAATTGGATTTCCGGAAAATTAAAGTCCCTATTTCGGTTTGGACTCTCAGCGGCCTGACTTCAGATGAAGAGCATTGTGGCCACGAATACGAACGCTGCACTAATCATGAGGACATTCAACGAATGTGTAAGTCCCATCGAAGACCCTCCTTGCGCTGACCGTTAAAACATAGGGCGAATTCACGGCGCTTGAAAGGGAAACTTGTGCTGCAGTGCGAAAGGCCGTGATCGACGGCGTCTTATCAACAGGGCTAAATTGATGAATTTTCAGTGGTTTTTGCCCCGCCACATTTTTTTCACAATCGCTGCCGGAAGGTTAATGTAAACGGATGTAACCGGGCGTGAGTGGACCGGAAGGACACGGTTTTCGGCCGCCGATGCGGGGCGATTCCCCGCTCAGGCGGCGTGTTTTCGCCTGAGCACGCGGCCATCGAGCACCACAAGTCCGGCTGCGATCAGCGCCATGCCGCCCACGTCCGCCGGCTGCAGCGTTTCGCCGAGAAAGAGGTAGCCGAGCAGGATCGCGCTTGGCGGTACGAGCAGCGTGACCAGCGACGTGTTGGTGGCGCCGACCTCGCCCATGATGCGGAAGAACAGGATGTATCCATAGGCGGTCGAGACGAGTGCGAGCCCCAGGATGGCGAGGATCGCCTCGATCGGCGGCACCGGCAGCGCCCACGGTGTGTCGACAAGGCATGCGACCGGCAGCATGATCAGCGACGAAGCGGTCAGTTGCCCGGCGGCGGTCACCGGTGGCGCGAGGCCGCGGAAGCGCTTGCCGTAGGTTGCCGCCAGGCCGTAGCTGACGGCGGCCAGCACCGGTAACAGCAGCGCCCAGAGCGGCACACTGTTGGACGCGCCGAACAGCCCGGCGATCGCGCTCGGGCCGATCAGCACCACCGTGCCCGCAAGCCCCAGCAGGCAGCCGCCGATCTTGCCGGCGCTCAGCTTCTCGTCCTCGGTTGCCATATTGGCGATGATCACCGTCCAGACGGGCGTGGTGGCGTTGAGGATCGCCGCAAGGCCGGCGCCGACCTGGGTTTGCCCGAGAAAGATGAAGGCGTGCGGGATGGCGTTGTTGATCAGGCCGAGCAGCAGGAACTCGCGCCAGCGCCCGGCAAGTGCGGGGTAGATGCCGAAGCGTCCGCGGATGTAGATGTGCAGCGCCAGAGCGGCGAGGCCGAGCCGCAGGAACACCAGCGTGAACGGCGGCACGTGGGCGACGGCGACGCGGGCAAAGAAGAACGAGCCGCCCCAGATGAGGCCGAGCAGGGCAAGAAGCGCCCAGGTCCGCGTGGTCATCTGCTGGTTGCCGGTCGGTGCTGCGGTCATGATGCTGCTCGCGCTTTGTGCGCCGCCGCTGCCGATGCAATCGGCCGGTGCGGATGCGCCATCGAAAAGAGGCCGCGTCTTCCCCCGTGCCGACGGCAGCCGGCAGGCAAGAACGTTGCGTCACAGAGATCTAGCGCGGGGTGGCGACGGGCACCACCCACTTCTTGCATCGCTACACATTGCGCGGCTGCCATGGGCGAGCTGCGGCGGCGATGGCGGCGTGCCGGTTGCGATGTCTGGGGAGGGAATGGACGTCCGCCCGGCTGCTGCGAACGGTTGAGCGCAGCAGCCGGGGGAAAGTGCGACCGGCCAGGATCGTGGCCGGAAAGCGGTTTTAGAGCGCGTTCAGCAGGTCGAGCGTCGCCCAGCCGTCCGCGGGACGGCCGAGACGCAGCTGTTCCTTCTGGAGCGCTGCGCGCGTGCCTGAGCCCAGGATGCCGTCGACCTTGCCGACGTCGTGGCCGAGCGTCTGCAACTTGGTCTGCAGCGCCTTCATGCCGGTGTCGTCGAGGCCCGGCTCCGGGTTGCCGCCCTCATAGGTCGGCGCGCCGCCGAGGCGGGTTGCGAAATAGGCAGCCGACGTCGTGTAGATGAACGACTGGTTCCACTCGAGATAGACGTTGAAGTTGGGATAGGTCAGGAAGGCAGCGCCCTTGCGGCCCTGCGGCAGCACCAGCGATGCTTCGAGATTGCCGAAGGCGGTGTCGCCGTTGCGCGGCTTGACGCCGAGCGCGAACCAGTCGCTGGCCTTCATGCCCGGCTGCAGGCCGGTCTTTTCCCAGGGGAGCTGCTCGGGAACGCTGACTTCCTGGATCACCGGCTGGCCGGCCTTGTAGCCGAGGCTCTGGATGAACTTCGCGGCGGTCAGGATCGCGTCGGGCGAGCTCTTCTTCAGGTTGACGTGGTTGTCGCCGTCGCCATCGACGCCATAGGCGATGATGTCCTCAGGCAGCATCTGCACCTGGCCGATCTCGCCGGCCCAGGCGCCCGTCGTCGTTGCCGGGTCGAGGTCGCCGTGCTGGACCATCTCGATGGCGGCAATCAGCTGCGGACGGAACATTTCCGGACGACGGCAGTCATGGGCAAGCGTCACCAGTGCGTCGCGGGTGTTGAAATCACCCTGAACGGCGCCGAAGTCGGTTTCCATCGCCCAGAAGGCGGTGATGACGGGGGCCGGAACGCCATATTCCTTTTCGGCACGGGCGAAGACGGCGGCAAATTCCTTCATCTTCTGCGCGCCGATATCGAGCCGCGACTTGCTGACGGTGCGCTTGGAAAACTCGGTGAAGGTCTGCTTGAACACGCCCTGGGCGCGGTCACGGCTCAAGACCTTCTCGTTGATCGCGGCGCCGGCAAGCGCCCGGTCGACGACATCGGCCGGAACGCCCTTGGCCACGGCTTCTGCCTTGACGCCCTGCAGGAAGGTGCCGAGATCGCCGCCGCAAGCCGGCGCCTGCTGCGCGAGAACTGGGGAGGCGGTCAGCGCGAGGAGGGCAACGGATGCAAGCGCATGCCGGGCTTTGAGGATCATGACAATTCCTTTCTGTCGCCGCACGGCGCGATGCGCCGCCGCTGGCGGTCAATGTACCAAAGATGCAATCTGCTGCTCGTCTCTCAGAGCATTATGACGGAAAGAAGAAAAACGGCCGGTTTGCCGCGCTTCTCAACAGAACCGTGGCCGTCGTCACTTCGGTTTGGAGACGGCGGCGACCCAGTTCTTCCAATTCTTCGCCGAGCCGGCAAAGACGTTGATATCGGTGGCGCCGTCGATGCCCGGGATCACGCCGGTGCTGGTGTATTGCCAGAAGGCCCAGCGGCGTTCGACATAGACTTCGCCCGGATGCTTGGCGACGGAGCGGACCCAGAAGTGGTGCTCCTTGAACTGATCGACCAGATTGTCGCGGTGGAAATCGACCGAGGTATAGATGATCGGCCGCTTGCCGTAATGGGCCTCGAGCCTGTCCATGAAGCGCTTCATCTCGACGCGGACTTCGTCCGGACCGGGGCGGGTGCGGCAGGTCTTGGATTCGCCGTTCCATTCGACGTCGAGCACCGGCGGCAGGTAGACTGCGCTCTTCGGCACGTTGGCGATGAACCAGTCGGCCTGGGCGTCCGCGGTCGAGCAGAAATAGTAGAAATGGTAGGGCGCGTAGGGAATGCCGGCGGCGCGGGCGCGCTGCCAGTATTCGTTGAAGCGCGCGTCGACGCGGTCCTTGCCCTCGGTCGCCTTGATGAAGGCGAACGACACGCCGGAGTTGCGCACCTTTACCCAGTCGATATCGCCGTTCCACTTGGAGACGTCGATGCCGTGGATGTTGTGGTGCTGCGGCGTCCGGTCACCGAAATTCTGCGGATCGGTGTCATTGAAGCGCGGCGGGATCGATGCGGTCTGCATCAGATCGTAGTCGGTCGACGAACAGGCCGAAAGGAGGGTGGCAATAGGCAGCAGAGCCAGAAGAAGCCGGCGCATGGAGGTCCTGTTTCGAAACGAACGACGAGCCTGCCTCACACGATGGCTTCCATGATGGTGATATCCCCCCGCGAGGCGTGAACCTCATTTTCACCATATCATCGTAAAAATTGAGTTAGCTCAAGCGGGAATTACGGCGGCCACCGGACCGTGAACCCTCGCGACGGTCGGATTGGTGGCTGATGCCGCAGTCGCCGCCGGGCGGTGATAGACCGCGAGCCAGGCATAACCCCGGCCGATGGCCCGGCGCTCGAGCTGTGCGCCGTTGCGCCTTGCCCGCTCTGTCAGCACTTCGAACAGCGTCACGCGCGGCGTCACATGGAAGCGCGTGAGCCAGCCGCGCAGCAGGCGGCGAAAGCTCGCCGGCAGCCGTTCCTGCTGGCCGAAATCGGCGATATGCAGCGAGCCGCCGGGGTTGAGCGCGGCAATGGCCGCGTCGATCGCGCCTTGCCAGTCCGGTATCATCGACAGGGAATAGGAGATGACGATCCGGTCGAATCCCGTTTCGCCGAAGAGCCGGGGATCGAAGTCGGTGGCATTGGCGACCCGTAGCATGGCGGGCGATCTGCCCCGACGGCTGAGCTTGGCGCCGGCCGAGGCCAGCATCTCGGCGGAGATGTCGAGGCCGAAAAGCCGGGCCCTTGGGAAGTGCTTGCCGATGAGCGCGAGATTGCGCCCCGTTCCGCATCCGACCTCCAGCACGGAGATGCCTGGCCCCGCATTCAGTTCGCCGATCAGCGTGTCGCGGCCGAAGAGATAGTACTTGCGCGTCAGATCGTAGACGTGCCGCTGGTAGCGGTACATGTGGTCCATGCGTCGCTGGTGGCTGGTCTCGGCCGCGTGAAGCTCGCTCATGGCTTCTTCCGGTAGATGTGGAAGCCGCCGTAGATGGCCGACCGGTCGGCATTGCCGAGCGCCAGCGATGTTTCGGCATCGTAATGCCACTGCTCCATCAGCACAGGCGACAGGCGCCCGGGAAGAATGCTGTCTTCGGCGGCCGTGCGGAAGATCACCGTGGCGCCGGTATCGGCCGTTCGGGTGATCTCGCTCCACAGATCGTTCAGCTGCTGGTCGTTCATCCAGTCCTGCGCATCGAGCAGCACGTAGCGGTCGACCGACGCCGCCGGCTTCTTTGCCAGAAGCTCGGTGAAGCTGGCATGGTGGACTTCGACATTGTCGGTGCCGTTGCGAATGGTCTCGTAGCGGTCCGCGTGCAGATAGGCCGGCAGTGAGCCTTCGTGCGGCTCCGGATAGCGGCGGGCAAAGGCCTGCCAGGCAAAGTAGTTGTCTTTCAACGGGAAGTGGCAGGTCAGCTTTTCCAGCCGGTGGCGGAGCACAGAGGCAAGCGATTTGTCGGCGCTGAGGCTCGCCAGCTCGTCGAACTGTTGCGGCGGGATGCCGAGGCCGAAGAGCGAACTCTTCTGGCTGGTGATCCAGCGAATGAACGGGCGCTCGAACAGGGGGGCCAGGCGCGTATCGAAGAACTGGCGCTGCTCGCGCATGGAGCGCGCCTCGACGAACTCTTGCGGGTTGACGCCGTGCAGGCGGGCGAGGATGTGGCTTGCCGCGATGAACCGGCCGAGAAGGCCGGTGCGGTAGATGTTGCGGTTAAAGACGCCGATGCGACGGCGTGCCGTCATGTCGCGACCGTTCCAGTAGCTGCGGGTCGCCCGGTCGATTTTCGGGGCGATGAACAGGTCGAAGGCCTGGACGTTCGATGGCGTGCCCTGCGTCGCCAGAAACCGGACGACGTCCTTATGGCCGGGCAGGTGGCGGAATGCGCCGAGTTTCAGCCGGTTGAGGGCGATGTGGTGCGGATTGAGGTCGACCACGTCGATGCGGCCGGGGCCGGCCGAGAGATAGGTCAGCATGTTGCAGCCGCCGGAGCCGATCGTGACGATGCGATGGCCTGGGCGAAGCTGCATCGCCTCCATGTCGACGATGGGATCTTCCCAGATCTGCGGATAGACCAGGCCCGAAAAGAGCAGGCCGAACAGGCGCTCGGAGAGGCCGGCAAGCGAGAATGTGTTGTGTTGCAGGAGGGCGTTTTTCAGCTTCGGATTTTTTCTGCCAAAGCCGACGTCAGGGGCAAATTCGGTCATCGCTGCCGCGCATCCAGTTGAAACTTAGCCGCTTCTAAAGTGGTTCGGCTACACTTTGATGACGGGCTTTCTGGACAACTGCCGCACTGCACAAAATAGCCGACTACGAATTTTCATCCATAAGAATTCATTAAACCCTGGCGTGCTAGCTCCTTCTTATATTCGGGGGGCGTCGACATGATGTTAAGAACGTTTCTGCCGAAGCCCGAGCAGCGATTTGCAGCTGCCGGCACGGCACTGGGCGCATTGTTTCCGGCCATCTGGCTGACCACGGAAACGCTGTTGACGGATGGGGTCGTCACGCATTCAAACTATTCGGGAGCACTTGCGGCGGGCGTCATGCCCTTCGTGGTCGGAGCATCCTTCTACCGCTGGTCCTATTCGCGACGGCTGGAGCGTGAGCTGAGGGCTGCGCGGCGTGCCGAACGGCTGCTGCGCAACGCGGTTCACCGCGACGGGTTGACCGGGCTCGAGAACCGGGCAGCGCTGGAGGCCGATGTGCTGCGCGCGCTGCGTTCGGTCGGTCCGGCCTTCGAGCGCCGGCCGCTGCTTCTGATCGACCTCGACCGGTTCAAGGCGGTCAACGACACGATGGGCCACGACGCCGGCGACCTGCTGCTGAGCGGCATCGCCACCCGGTTGCGGCGCGCCTTTGCCAACGAGGCGACTGTCTACCGGCTGGGCGGGGACGAATTCGTGCTCTTTGGTCCGGGATCCCCGTCGGATGGCGAGGTTGCAGAGCTTGCGAGGCGCGTCGAAGCGCTGTTCGACGCGCCCTTCGATCTTGCGGAAGGCCAGGTGGCATCGGGCTGCAGCATTGGCGTGACTTTCTTGGAGCAAAGCGATCTGTCGACCGGCGCGGTGTTGAAGCGGGCGGATCTGGCGCTTTACGAAGCCAAGGATACGCGCGGCAACAATCATGTCTTCTATGCGCCTCATCTCGCTGAGGCCGCCGAAACACGCGCGGAGGCCGAGCGCGATCTCGCCCGCGCCGTCGCCCAACGGGAATTCTTCCTGGAATACATGCCGATAGCGGGCGCTGCCAGCGGCGCCATCCGCGGCTTCGAGGCGCTGCTGCGCTGGATGCACCCGACGCGCGGCGTGATCGGGACGGAGGCGTTCGGCCAGCCGCTGGAGCAGGGAGCGCTGGCGCTGCCGCTCGGAAACTGGGTGTTGCGGCAGGCGTGTCGGCAGGCCGCGAGCTGGCCATCCCCGGTCGGGTTGACGCTCGCACCCTTCGCGCTGCAATTGCGCGATCGTGAATTCGTCGGCCAGGTCAGGGCCTGCCTTGACGACACCCACCTGGCGCCGGGGCGGCTGACGATCGAGGTGCCGGACGCATTCTCGGCCGAAGACATGGCGCTCGTCAGCGAAAACATCGACGGATTGCGTGCGCTCGGCGTGCGCATCGCGCTCAGCGGCGGGGTTTCCGCCTCGTTGCCGCTCAGCCTGATCGGCGCGCTGCAACCGGACCAGCTGACGGTGGACCTGCCGGCGATCCGCAACGCGCATGGCAGCGAGCGTAGCGTCGCCCTGCTCGCCTGCCTGGTCAAGACCGGCCAGGTGCTGCGTCTGCCGATGGCAGTGCGCGGCATTGCCCGCGAAAGCGAGATGGATTGCGCCCGCACCGCCGGCGCTTCGGAGGCCTGGGGTCCGTGGCTGTCACCGGCCTTGCCCGCGCGCGAACTTGCAGACCTGCTGTCGGCGCGGGAGCCGCAGGCGGGCGCCGTCCTGCCCGAGGCCGTGCGTCAGGCCTGATCCCCAAGCCGCGTCGCAACTCCATCAAGCTCGAACAAAACGGTTCCCTCTGGGGCGCAACGTCGCGCAACCCGGGCGACGGCGATTTATTGTGGCTGGATACCCTCAGTCCTCATCGGGCAAAGACGGCAGGGCTTTTCCTTTCGTGCGAATGCTGCTTCTCTCTGCGACATCAGGCGGAGGATATGATGGGACGCATCTTGAAAACTGTCGGTGCAACGATCGCCGTCGCCCTTGCCGGCGTTGCCGGCTGGCTGGCGCTGGCGCCGCCCGAACTGCTTGAGGTCGGCGATGGCTACGCCGCCAAGATCGTCTGTTCGAATGTCTTCATCGCCGGGCGGGACGGGCAGGCGGTGCTTTCCGATGACGTCCAGGCGCCGGGGCATCCGCTGTTGAAATTCATCGGCGTCTCGGTCGACCGCGAACGTCAGTTCGTTTCGGCCCGCATCTTCGGCTTTGCCGCGCCGACCTACGCGGCCTATCGGCCGGGGCTCGGCTGCGCCAATGTTTCCGCGGATACCATTGCCGGCTTGAAGGCGACGACGACGCAGCCTGTGCCGCCACCCACGCGCTCGGCCGAGGTCTCCTGGCCCGATGGCGACAAGACGGATATCGATCCGACCGTTCAAAAGCTGATCGAGGACGGCGGCCTTGCCGGCCCCGGCATGCGGGCGGTCGTGGTGGTGCATGACGGACGCCTGATTGCGGAGACCTATGGTCGGGGCTTCGATAGCGCCACGCCGCTTCTCGGCTGGTCGATGACGAAATCGGTGACGGCCGCCCTGATCGGCATGCGCGTTGCCGAAGGGCGCATGGACGTGACGCGCGCCGGCCTGTTGCCGGAATGGAGCGGCGACGAGCGCGCCAAGATCAGGCTTGCCGACCTGATGGGCATGGAAAGCGGGCTCGACTTCAACGAGGGCTACGGCAATGTCAGCGACGTCACGCGCATGCTCTATCTCGAACGGGACATGGCGGGCTTTGCCGCGTCACGGCCTGCGGCATCGGAGCCGGGCAAGACCTTCCGTTACTCGAGCGGCACGACCACGCTGTTGTCGCGGCTCTGGATGCAAAGCTTCGACGATCCGGCCGCCGCACTTGCCTATCCGCGCGATGCCCTGTTCCTGCCGATCGGAATGACGAGCGCGGTGATGGAGACCGATGCCAGCGGCACCTTCGTCGGGTCATCCTACATGTATGCGACGGCGCGCGATTGGGCGCGCTTTGCGCAGTTCCTGCTTCAGGACGGTGTCTGGAAGGGCAGGGGGCTGCTGCCGAAAGACTATGTCGCCTTCATGCGCACGCCGACAAAGGCCTCCGGCGGCGAATATGGCGCCGGTCAGGTCTGGCTTCAGGAAAACGGCGTGCGTGCCGGCACCGGGGTTTTTCCGGCCGATGCCTTCTGGATGCTCGGGCATGACGGCCAGGCGATCATGCTCGTGCCTTCGCTCAAGCTTGCGGTCGTGCGGCTGGGGCTGACGCCATCGCGCGGCGGCTATGACGTGCAGCAGCTCAACGCCAGGATCATAGAGGCGCTCGCAAACAATTAGGGCGCCTGCAAACAATTGAGGCGCCCGAAGGAGCGCCTCATGAAGTCTCTGCGAAATGACCGCGGTGCTTATTTCATGCCGAGGTCGTCGAGCAGGCCCTTGCGCTTGGCATGGTAGTAATAGCCGCTGGCATAGAGCTTGACCGCGCCGTCATGCTTGTTGTCGGCAACCATCCAGGCGCCGTGCAGGTACTTCGTCGCGTAGATCAGATTGGTTTCCGCGTCGAACAGGCCTTCGGCAGGGCCTTCATAGCCGAGACCCTTGGCAGTGTTGTAGCGGATCTGCATCAGGCCGTAATTGCCCTTGCTGTAGGCGCGCGGATTGTAGTTGCTCTCGCGCTTGACGACGCGGTGCACGAGCTCGACGGGGATGCCGTTGAGATCGGCGTAGTGCTTGATCAGCTTGTCGAGCTCGGGGCGCGAGCTGGTCGGCGCGTTCGTCAGCTTCAACGAATCGGGAATGACGCTGGCAACCGCTGCGACGCTCGAACCGATTACGCCCTTCTTCGGCTTTTCGGTCGGCACGATCATGCGGTTGGCGACAAGCGTCTCGAGGCCGACGGGTTCGCCGGTGTCGAAGTCCGATTCCATCGCTGCGGCAACGGCAAGCGTGGAAACGGGAAGATCCTGAACGCGGCTCGTCTTCGGCGAGACGAGGGCGGATGCGGTTTGCGGCAAGGCCGCGGAATTGGCCGATGCTGCAACCGGTGTCGCCATGGCAACGGCCTGGGCTTCGCCGGGCTTGCCGCCGGGAACTGCAACGACTGATGGTGCCGGGCCTGCGGCCTGGGCGAGATCCGTGCCGACGGGCAGGGTGGTCGCCATGCCCGCCGTCTGCGCCGACAGCGCAGCCGAGGCCGCGGTCGCCGCGCCGTCCGGTGTCGGCAGGGCGTAGGCGGTCATTTCAGTGCCGGGTTTTGCAAGCGGGGTAACCGTCTGCACGGCCGTAAGCTCTTCCACGGAGGTATGCTCGACGGTCGAGCACCCCGAGACGAGGGTCGCCGACAGAATAGCTGCCGCGCCAAACGTCTGTTTTGAAAGGGAAATACGGAATTTCGCCATGCTGTCACTTTCGTGCTTCTGGGCCCCGCAGCCCCTGCAAATCAACGGCTGCCAGCCGCCATGCGTGAATCTCCATTAACCCATGGGGCGGCCGGCAGCAAGCGCGCGAGCGAATTTCAGGCGGTGACCCGCTTCATGGTTGCCGTCAGAAGCCCGGCGCCGATGAGCAGCGAGCCCCCCGTGCGGTTGACGATCCGCCGGATATTCGGCTTTGAAATCGTGCTTTTGGCGGCCGTCGCAAGGGCTGCATAGAGGCTGGCATTGATGATGGCGAGCGTCAGGAACGTCACCTCGAAAATCGCCATCTGGGTAAAGAGCGGCTGCGAAAGATCGAGGAACTGCGGCAGGAACGCGACGAAGAAGACGATGCTCTTGGGGTTGAGCGCGGTAACGGCGTAGGCGTGGAAGAAAATGCGCAGCGGTCGCTCCTTCGGCGGCGCCTGTTCGTCTGTTCCTCCTGCGCCCGCAACCGGTGCCCGCCAGAGCTGGATGCCGAGCCAGACGAGATAGGCGGCGCCCACCCATTTGAGCACGGTGAAGACCGCAGCCGAGGTGGCAAGTAGCGCGCCGAGCCCGAGCATGGACGCGGTCATGGCCGTGAAGTCGCCGAGCGCCACGCCGGCGACCGTCGCGCCCGCGGTCTTGCGGCCGTGGCCGAGCGCATAGGAGATGACGAGCAATATGGTCGGGCCGGGGATAGCAAGCAGCACGGCCGAGGCGGCGGCAAAGGCAAACCAGTGTTCGAACGACATGAAAAAGGCTCCGCGCTTGAGGACTTTCCGAGACTGATCTCGGGAGGGAGCCATCAAGACGCGGAGCCGTCAACTGCCAATTGAGAGGCTCGATGATATGGAGCCGTCGCCCGAAGCGGTTGCGCTTCGGGCGCTGGGTCTCAGTCGTTGGCCTGCCACTTCTGGCCGATGACGTCCATGACGTCGCCGAACCACTTGGTCGAGGTGTCGAAGTGCTTTCCGCCCTTGATGCGCGGGAACTCGATGGTCCGGAGCTTGCCGCCCTGGTCCTCGTCGTGACCGGTAACGCCGGACACCTTGTTGAGCGCGCTTTCGACCGCGAGGTCGACCATGCTCTGGATCAGGCGCAGGTCGTCGCTGTTTGCCGGTGCCGAGCGAGCGTAATAGCCCGACTTCTGCACCATCGAGCGCTCGGCGCCGAGAAGGGCCGCGAACTGCTTGGTGAACCAGTTGCCCACATTGATGGTGTCGATCTTCACATGTCCGAAGGCATCGCGCTTGACGGTTTCGCCGGCGGCTTCCCGTTCGGAGACGATCGCGTCGAGGCAGGCGCCTTCGCTGACGAACAGCGTGACGAAGCCCGAGCGGTTCATGACACCGCGCAGGCGCTCGGCTTCGGCTTCGAGGTCGAACTTGATCTCCGGCAGATAGAGGCCGTCGATGTTCTTCAGCTGCCGGTTCATCATGAAGCCGTCGACGAACTGCTTGTCGTCGGTCATCTGGACGTAGGAGCGGGCGGTTGCCGCCGTCAGCCAACCGCAGTGACGGCCCATGACCTCATGGACGACCAGCGTGCGCGGAGCGGCGCTCTGCTCGTTGCTGACATGATCGAAGAAGCGCGCGCCGTATTCGGCAGCCGTCCAGGCGCCGAGCGTCTGGCGGATCGGCACGACGTCGTTGTCGACCGTCTTCGGCAGGCCGACGACCGTGAGGTTATAGCCATTGGCGCCGAGATAGGCAGCAAGATCGGCCGCCGTGGTGTTGGTGTCGTCACCGCCGATCGTGTGCAGGATCGAGATGCCGTCGGCGGCGAGCCGTTCGGCTGCGACGCGCAGCGGGTTTTCACCCTCCTTGACGAGGCCGCGCTTGACGCAGTCGGCAGCGTTGGTGAGCTTGACGCGGCTGTTGCCGATCGGCGAGCCGCCGTGGCGGTGCAGGATATGGGCGTTTTCGCGCATGTCCCTGGTGATGTCGATGCGGTCGCCAAGCAGCACGCCCTGGTAGCCGGAGCGGTAGGCCACCAGCTCGTAATCAGGCGCGATGTCGGTGTAGCGCTCGATCAGGCCGCCAACGGCGGATGACAGACAAGGCGCGAGCCCGCCCGCCGTCAGCATTGCGACTTTCTTCTTGGCCATGTTTCCTCCTCGGGATTCGGCACGCAACTGGTGGGGGCCTCTCTAGCGCAAATCACATGGAAGTTAAATGACGGGTCTGTGGATCTCCGGCCGGCAAACGCGCCGTTTTTACCGTATGCGGTTCGATCTCTGCCCGGAACATCCTGTCACAACGGGGATGGCAGCGCACCTTCGAACGCTGCGCAAGCCGGTGTCGGGCAGGGTCTTGGAGGCCTTCCGGCACGGCCGAACTGTTCCCCAGGGAACAGGTCGGAACCCTTGCGCTGGCGCAACGTTACCCCAACGGATTGACAATAGTGAGGGGCCATCACAAATTCGTCATCCCCGTGGTTCGCCGCAGGCTACCGCTTGCAATTTGCCACCACCATAGTCCATGCTATAGGCTGGAGAGACAGGAAAATCGTGCATGTCATTCTGGGATAGCCTCCTCAAGATCGTCACCGCCACGGGCAACGCGCTTGCCGGTGTGGTCGAGGCCGTGCGCACGCTTTTTGAAGGTGACCCGGAAACCCGGCGCAAGGTGGCTTTCTCCGTGGCGATGATCGCGCTTTCGGCCAAGATGGCCAAGGCCGATGGCGTGGTGACGGAGGCGGAGGTCTCGGCTTTCCGCGATATCTTCGAATTTCCCGCCGATCAGGCGCAGAACGTCGCCCGTCTCTATAATCTCGCGCGCCAGGACGTGGCCGGCTACGAGGCCTATGCCGAGAAGATGGCGACGCTGTGCTCGTCGTGCGAAGACAATTGCCCGATCCTTGAAGACATCGTCGACGGGCTGTTCCACATCGCCAAATCCGATGGCGCCGTGCACGAGAAGGAACTGGCGTTCCTGATGCGGGTCGCCGAGATCTTCAGGATGGACGAGGCGCATTTCGAGCAGATCATGGCGCGCCATGTGCACAGGGATGGCCGCGACCCCTATCTGGTTCTCGGCGTTTCGCCGAAGGACGATTTCGCCAAAATCCGCAAGCACTACCGTGTGCTGGTGTCGGAGAACCATCCCGACCGGCTGGTGGCGCGCGGCGTGCCGCAGGAATTCCATGCGATCGCCAACGATCGCATGGCAGCGCTCAATGCCGCCTATGAGGCGATCGAGAGAGAACGCCGCGCCGCATGACGTCGAAATACTGTGATTACGCGGGTGCGCGCTTCATGCCGTCGCCCAATTTCGGCGACCGCGCGGACGGCCGGGTTCCCGATATCATCGTGCTTCACTACACCGGCATGGCGACGCCGAAATCGGCGCTCGAATGGCTGTGTCGCGAAGAAAGCCAGGTTTCCAGCCACTATTTCGTCGATGAGGACGGTCGCGTCGACCAGCTCGTTCCGGAGGCGCTGCGCGCATGGCACGCGGGAAAGAGCGTCTGGAAGGGCGAGACGGACATCAACTCCAGCTCGATCGGCATCGAGATCGCCAATGCCGGCCACCCTGGCGGGTTGCCCGACTTTCCGGAAAAACAGATCGCGGCGGTCGTCGAATTGTGTCGGGACTGTGGCGAACGGTGGTCGATCGCCCCTGAACGGGTGCTTGCACACAGCGACATCGCCCCCATTCGCAAGGTCGACCCGGGCGAAAAGTTTCCGTGGCACCGCCTGCACCAGGAGGGCGTCGGCCACTGGGTGGAACCGGCGCCGATTGCCGGCGGGCGCTTTTTCCAGCGCGGTGATCGCGGCCAGCCGGTCGAAGCGATCCAGTCGATGCTGTCGCTTTACGGTTACGGCATTGAAGTCACTGGCGATTTCTGCGAGCGCACCGAGGGCACGGTTGCTGCGTTCCAGCGGCATTTTCGTCAGCAGAGGGTCGATGGCATCGCCGATATCTCGACGCTCGATACCTTGCACCGATTGCTCCAGGCGCTGCCTCAGTTTGGGGCCTGACGCGCAAAATTTTTGCGTGCTAAATTAGCTTTTTCGGTCGTTTCCGCACAAATTTGCTTCGTTGCCACATGTTTACCATGATGCGGCATTCATTTGCCGCTCATTGAAACTGCAGGAAACGCAAGGGCAAGACGCTCCTTCCTGTCAATGAAACGATCGGGAAGTGAGGCTCGGACGGCGGGGTGCGCCGTGCTGCCCATTCCCCAGACCGGAGACTTCAAACTACATGAGAATATCGTCTGTTGCTGCGGTGGCGGCATGCCTTGGCATGTTCTTCACCGGGATTGGTACGTCGTATGCGGGGAACGTCGACAAGGCCATCAAGACCTCATCCCTCAAGTCAGTTTCACGGACGACAGGCTACCCGAACCCGCAACTCGCGCAGGGCACGCAGTACACGATCCTGATCCAGTCCTATGCCAAGCAGTATGGCGTACCGATCGATCTTGCCCATGCGATCGTCAAGGTCGAGAGCAACTTCAACCCGAAGGCACGCGGCAGCGCCGGCGAAATCGGGCTGATGCAGATCAAGCCGGCAACGGCGCGCATGATGGGCTATTCCGGCTCCTCCAAGGGTCTCTACGATCCGGAAACCAACATCAAGTTCGGCATGAAGTACCTTGCCATGGCGCATGAGCTTTCCGGTGGCACGACCTGCGGCACCGTGCTTAAGTACAACGCCGGTCATGGCGCCAAGCGCATGAACCCGGTTTCCAAGCGCTACTGCGGCAAGGTCCAGAGCATCATCGACTGATTGATGCCGATACGAGGGCGCGCCCGATGGTGCGCACAATGCACGCTTCATCGGTGAGGCGTGTCGCCTGACCTCCCCGTTGGATCGATGTCGATCCGGGGAGGGCGCCCCGGCCAGGGGCAGTGTTTCCATGGAATACCGAGCATCATTCGCCGCCCTTTCCCAAGGGGTGGCGGATGCTCCAGCCGGACAGGTCTCGCGTTCCGGCGATCTTTCGCGCGTTTCCGATTTAGACGGAAACATAAAAACGCTCTATGTCTCTCTCTTACGCATTTCCTGGCGGAAAACCGCTCCGCACTTTTCCTGGAAATGCTCCAAACGTGATGCAACCGCAGTGTCATATCCGCGCCGGCATGCTATCTCGACCTGATCGAAATGGTGGGGACGGACATGTCGGAAAGCTTTGATTTCATCGTGGTCGGCAAGGGCATGATGGGGGCGGCGGCAGCGCGGCACCTGGCGCTGTCGGGTGCGCGGGTGGCGCTGGTCGGGCCGGACGAACCCAGCGACTGGGCCAGTCACGGCGGCGTCTTTTCCAGTCATTACGACAATGCCCGCATCACCCGCACGATCGACGACGACCCCGTCTGGGCGCGGCTCGCCAAGCGCTCCATCGATCGGTATGGCGAGATCGCCGCTTTGAGCGGCATCGACTTCTATGCCGAAGTCGGCTGCCTGATCGCCGGACCGGCGCCGGGTGGCAGTTACGACTATATCGAAAAGGTCGCCCATGCGCGCGACGCGCTTGGCGTCGAAGCGCCGCTGCTCGATCAGGACATCCTTTCCGAACGCTTTCCCTGGTTCTGTTTCCCTGAAGGTTTCGCCGGCATCCACGAGGCGCAAGGTGCCGGCTACATCAATCCGCGCGCGCTGGTTCTGGCGCAGACGATCTGCGCCGAAAAGGCCGGCGCGCGGATCGTGCGCAGCGAGGCGGCGTCGGTGTCGAGCGCTGCCGATGGTGTGGTCGTCACGACGGTCGATGGCACTGTGCTGAACTGCGGGCGGGTGATCGTCGCGGCCGGCGGGTTTTCGCTTTCCGACCGGCTGCTGCCACGGCCGATCGACCTTGTGGTCAAGGCGCGCACCGTGTTTTTCGCCGAAGTTGCGGCGTGCGATCTGCCGAGCTACGAGAACATGCCGTCGCTGATCGGCGCTGCGCCTGAGCAGGAAAAGAGCTACTATCTGTTGCCGCCGGTCGGCTATGCGGACGGCAAGCACTACATCAAGATCGGCGGCGATCCGACCGACCGCGTTCTCGAAACCGAGCCCGATGTGCGTGCCTGGTTCCGCGGCAGCGCCGGCGCCGGGGCGGCGGCGCATATGGGCGGCTTGCTCGCCGGGGTGATGCCCGGTTTCAGGCCCGCTTCGACGCATTTTCGCCCCTGCGTCACCTCCTTCACCCGCCACGGCTTCCCCTATATCGGCTTTGCCGGCGACGATCGCATTGCCGTGGTGACCGGTGGCAACGGCCAGGCGGCCAAGAGTTCCGACGAGATCGGCAGGCTCGGTGCCGTGCTGGTGACCGAGGGCCGGATCGACGACCCGGCCTATGAAACGGATTTCGCCGTCTCGTTCCGCTGAGCGTGAAAGTGCTTCGGGGCGGCCCGGTGAAACGCCGGGCATGCCGTTTTTCTCTGGCGCTCGGCTTCCCGGTCGTTTAAGGACCGCCTGCCAGTTGGCCGGGCAGCCGCGCTCCGCAAGTGCCGAAAGGCCGCGGGGGGAGGAAAGTCCGGGCTCCACGGAAGTACGGTGCCGGATAACGTCCGGCGAGGGCGACCTCAGGGAAAGTGCCACAGAAAGCAAACCGCTTCGCTTGCGGAGTAAGGGTGAAAGGGTGGGGTAAGAGCCCACCGCGGACATGGCGACATGGACGGCACGGCAAACCCCACCGGGAGCAAGACCGAATAGGGATGACGCGGACGCGCAAGCGTCCAGCCTGTTTCCGGGCCAGTCATCCGGGTGGGTTGCAAGAGGCTGCGTGCAAACGTAGTCCCAGATGAATGGCTGCCACGTTCCGTTGTCTTCGGGCAGCGGGGCCATACAGAACCCGGCTTACAGGCCAACTGGCGATTTTTCCTTTTCAAGATGCGTGCGCGGGCCGCGAAGCACCCCGCATCGCCGCCGCCCGACCATGCGCCCTGGCGATGCCGGCGCGCAGGCGGGGCCACGAAAGCGTGCCGGAAAAAATCAGTGCGCCCGGTTTGCTGCATTCTTTCTCACATTCTGATTTCCCAACGATTTGAAGCCGTTTGACCGTCGCATTCCGGGTCAGCGGGGGTCTGTTCGTAACGCTTCGTTAAACTTAACAACCTATCAATATTTGATCAGCTACCCGGCTGTTCAAGAGCCAATCCCATTGACGCCCATATGGTCCCATGATATCCCATAATGGTACTGCGCAAGGGCCGCTTCGTGGCCCATCATCGCAAGATTCCAGGGTCTCCCGGCTTCGGGAGATGGGCGGACATGTTGGTGTCCGGCGGGGGCGTTTTGCGGGTGCAGTCGAGTGTTCTCGCGGGTCGATGATTATGGCCCGTCAGTCTTGGGCGGCCGTTTCGCGTCATGAACCGCTTCTTGTCAAATGCCACCAATCGGATCGATGCAAAGGGGCGGGTGTCCGTGCCTTCGGCGTTTCGTTCCGTTCTGTCGGATGGGGGCGTCCGGGAGCTATACTGTTTTCAGGACTTCGTCTTTCCGGCGATCAGCGTCGGCGGGCCGGAACTCCTGGATCGGTTCGAGAGGCAGATGGCGGTCGAGGATCCATTTTCTCCGGCTGCCAACGAGATGTCGCTGCTCGTTCATGGGGGCGGGGTCTTCGTCAAGCTCGATCCGGAAGGCCGGTTGATGGTGACGGATTTCATCCGCGACTTCACCGGGATCTCGACCGATGTGATGTTCGTCGGGCGAGGCGATTATTTTCAGCTCTGGGAGCCGCAGGCCTTTCAAAAGGCGCAGGCGGCGGCCCGGGAGGGGCGCAAGTCACGGGGGCTGCGTCCGGAATAGAATGGAGAGGCGGAATGGTGACGGAACAAGGCGGAGGAGCTTCTGAAGCCGATGGCGGACCGGTCCGTCACATTCCCGTCCTCCTGAACGAGGTTCTCGCAGCCCTCGATCCGGCCCCCGGCAAGGTCATCCTCGATGGCACGTTCGGGGCCGGCGGTTATGCCTCTGCCATCCTCAATGCCGGTGCCGAGGTGATCGCGCTCGATCGCGACCCCACGGCAATCGCTGCGGGCCAGCCGATGGTCGCGGCATCCGGCGGCAAGCTTAAGCTTATCCACTCGCGCTTTTCCGAACTCGCCGAGCATGCGCCTGATAACAGCCTCGACGGGCTGGTGCTCGATATCGGCGTATCGTCGATGCAGATCGACGAGGCCGAGCGAGGGTTCTCCTTCCAGAGGAAGGGTCCGCTCGATATGCGCATGTCGTCCGCCGGCGTTTCGGCCGCCGATGTCGTCAACCGGGCCAAGGTTTCCGATCTCATCCGCATCTTCGGTTTCCTCGGTGAGGAAAAGCAGTCGGGCCGGATCGCCCGCGCGATCGAGAAGCGTCGGGCCGAAGCGCCGTTCGAGACCACCCGCGATCTCGCCGGGCTGATCGAAATCGTCACGCCACGTAAGGCCAAGGACAAGATCCATCCGGCGACCCGCGTCTTCCAGGCGCTGCGCATCTTCGTCAACGACGAGCTCGGCGAACTCGCCCAGGCGCTCTTTGCCGCCGAGCGGGCGCTGAAGCCGGGCGGTCGCCTGGTGGTCGTCACCTTCCATTCGCTCGAAGACCGGATCGTCAAGGCGTTCTTCCAGGATCGCTCGGGCAAGGCGGCCGGTTCGCGGCATCTGCCGCTGGTGACCGCGCGTGCGGCAACCTTCACACCAGTTGGCAAGCCTATGGTGGCGGCTAGCGAGGAAGAAGCGTCCCTCAATCCGCGCGCCCGGTCTGCCAAGCTCAGAGCCGGTATCCGCACGGAAGCGCCATCGCCGGGAAACGATCTGTCCATTTTCAATCTGCCGGAACTGGCGAGCCTTGCACGGTTGGGGGGCTGAGGGATCCATGCTGCGAACACTCGACATAGTCCTGATCGTCGTCATGACGGCCGCCGCCACGGTCACCTACACGATCAAGCACCAGGCCGAAAACAAGCTTGACCAGGTGCGAAAGCTCGATGCCGCCATCAAGCTGGAAGAAGACACGATCGACTTGCTGCGCGCCGACTGGGCGCTGCTGACGCAGCCGAACCGGCTGGAACGCCTGGTGGGCGCCTTCGGCGCCGACCTGCAGCTGGCGCCGACGCCGTCGACGCAGCTCGTGCGTCCGCAGGAACTGCCGATGTTGAAGGCGGACGTGCCGCCGACGGAAGAAGAAAAGAAGCTCGCGGCCGCCAAGGCCGCCGAGCAGACGACCGATAACATCGCAACAGGTTCGGTGGCGCACTGATGTCGTTTCTTTCCCGCATCATGGTCTTGAAGAGCAAGGCGCACTTTTCCGCCGGCGGCAACAACCTGCCGGCCGAGGCCAAGCTCAACGTCACCTTCCAGGGCACGCGCAAGAAAACCACCAACCAGGCGAAGAACCGCGTGGCGATCATCATCGCCAGCTTCGGCATCGTCTATGCCGTTATCGGTGGCCGGCTGGTGCAATACGGCATGGCCCAGCCGGAAACGGTGTCGAGCATCGGTCGCGCCGACAACCTGATGGCCTCGCGCCCCGACATCCTCGACCGCAACGGCGAGATTCTCGCCACCGACATCCGCACGGTCTCGCTCTATGCCGAGCCGCACAAGATCGTCGATGCGGATGAGGCCGTCGAGCGGCTGGCGACGGTGCTGCCCGACCTCAACGCCCGCGACATCTACAACAAGCTGAAGTCGAAATCCCGCTTCCAGTGGCTGCGCCGCCAGCTGACGCCGAAGCAGCAGAGCGAAATCCTGGCGCTCGGCATTCCCGGCGTCGGTTTCCGGCCGGAAAAGCGCCGCTTCTATCCCGGCGGTCCGACCGCCGCCCATATCGTCGGCCACGTCAACATCGACAACCGCGGCGTTGCCGGCATGGAGCGCTACATCGACGGGCAGGGGCTCGCCGATCTCGCCGCCATCGGCATGACCAGCGATGCCAAGATGGAGCCGGTCAAGCTGTCGATCGACGTGCGGGTACAGAACATCGTGCGCGACGTCATCGATTCCGGCATGAAGAACTATCAGGCGCTGGCGGCCGGCGCCGTCGTGCTCGACGTGCATACCGGCGAAGTGCTGGCGATGGCGTCCGTGCCCGACTACGACCCCAACAAGCCGGCCGAAGGGGCCGAAGAGGGCTGGATGAACCGCATGTCGAACGGCACGTTCGAGATGGGCTCCACCTTCAAGACGTTCACCATCGCCATGGGCCTCGATTCCGGCAAGGTGACGCTCAACGACAGTTTTGACGCCTCGGCGCCGATCCGCATCGGCGGCTTCACCATCAAGGACTTCCACGGCAAGCGCCGGGTGCTGACCGTTCCGGAAATCTTCCAGTACTCGTCGAACATCGGCACGGCCAAGATCGCCGACCTCATCGGCATTCCCGGCCACAAGGAATTCCTGACGCGGCTCGGCCTGCTTTCCAAGCTGCCGACCGAGCTGCCGGAGGTCAAATCCCCGAGCCAGCCGCGCGAATGGAAGAAGATCAACTCGATCACCATCTCCTTCGGTCACGGCGTCTCGACGACGCCGTTGCAGACGGCCGTCGCCGGTGCAGCCCTCGTCAACGGCGGCAAGCTGATCCCGCCGACCTTCCTGCCGCGTTCCGAAGCGCAGGCCGACGAGCTGGCGACCACGGTGGTCAAGAAGAGCACCAGCGACGACATGCGCTTCCTCTTGCGCTGGAACGGCATCGCCGGCTCCGGCAAGCGCGCGCAGGTGCCGGGCTTCAACGTCGGCGGCAAGACCGGCACGGCCGACAAGGTCGTCAACGGCCGCTACGCCAGCGACCAGAACTTCAACGCCTTTCTCGCTGCCTTTCCGATCGACAATCCGAAGTACATCGTACTGACCTTCATCGATGCGCCGAAGACCGGCGAAGGCGGCGGACGGACCGCCGGCTCGAATGCCGCACCCATGGTTCGCGACATCATCAGCCGCTCCGCACCGCTTCTCGGCGTCGAACCGAAGTTCGGAGAAGATGGTTCTGCCATGCTTGTGTCTTATTAGGCATGAAATGAGAATGCGGGACGATTCGCCAACCGGCGGATTAAGAGCGATGTGAGACGTGCGGTTCATGAAGATAAAAGACCTGGCGGGAACGAGCTTCCCTGAACTTTCTGCGCAACTGGATGACGCTTCCTCTGGGATCGAGGTAGCCGGCATCACGGCCGATAGCCGGCAGGTGCAGCCAGGGGATCTTTTCGTCGCCGTCTCCGGCACCAAGGCCAACGGCACCAGCTATATCGCCGACGCGCTTTCGCGCGGCGCGGTCGCCGTCGTTGCCGAAAGCAATGTCAAGCCGGACGGGGCTTCGGCGCCGGTTCTGTCGCTTTCCAACCCGCGTGCCTTTCTTGCGCGTGCCGCTGCCGCCTTTTACGGCCGCCAGCCCGAGACGATGGTGGCGGTGACAGGCACTGCCGGCAAGACCTCGGTCGCCTCCTTTACCCGGCAGATCTGGGCGCATTCGGGCCTCGCTGCCGCGATGATCGGCACCACGGGCGTGATTGCGCCCGGCCGCAACGACTACGGCTCGCTGACGACGCCCGATCCTGTATCCCTGCACAAGCTTCTGGCCGAACTCGCCGACGCCGGCGTCACCCATGCGGCGATGGAAGCATCCAGCCACGGCCTCGACCAGAGCCGGCTCGACGGCGTCAAGCTTTCTGCGGCCGCCTTTACCAATCTCGGTCGCGACCACATGGATTATCATCCGACGGTCGAGCACTACATGGCCTCGAAGATGCGGTTGTTCGATGCGCTCCTTCCGAAGGGCGCGCCGGCCGTGATCTTTGCCGACGACCAGTGGTCGGGCGAGGCGATCGCGGCTGCCCGCAAGGCCAAGCTCGACGTGCGCACCGTCGGCCGCAAGGGCGATTTCATCGCGCTGAAGCGGGTCGAGCATTTCCGCCACAAGCAATCGGCCGAGGTTCACGTCGGCGACGACATCTTCGAAATCCACATTCCGCTGGCCGGCGATTTCCAGGTGGCCAACGCGCTTGTCGCCGCGGGTCTCGCGATCTCCACCGGCATCAGCGCCAAGGCGGCATTCTCCGCGCTTGAAAAGCTGCAAGGCGCTTCCGGCCGCCTCGAACTGGTCGGCCAGACGCGCGATGGCGCGCTTGCCTATGTCGACTATGCCCACAAGCCCGATGCGCTGGAAAACGTGCTCGCCTCCGTGCGGCCGTTCACGACGGGCCGGGTCATCGTGGTCTTCGGCTGCGGCGGCGACCGCGACAAGGGCAAGCGGCCGATCATGGGCGAGATCGCCACGCGGCTGGCCGACGTGGTCATCGTCACCGACGACAATCCACGCTCGGAAGTGCCAGACGTGATCCGCTCGGAAATCATGGATGCGGCGCCGGGCGCGACTGAAATCGGCGACCGCGCCGAAGCAATCCGCGCCGCCGTCGGCATGCTTCAGAGCGGCGACACGCTGATCGTCGCCGGCAAGGGACACGAGGAGGGCCAGACGGTCGGTTCCGTCACGCTGCCGTTCTCCGATCATGCGGAAGTCCGCAAGGCATTGGGAGGTCTGTGATTTGAACTGGCTCTGGACAAGCAGCGATCTTCTGGCCGCCATGCACGGCCGTCCGGTTGGCAATCTGCCCGAAGGCGTCAGCGGCATCTCGATCGACAGCCGCTCGGTCGGCAAGGGCGAGGCCTTTTTCGCGATCAAGGGCGACCGGGTCGATGGCCATGATTACGCCGGCCTTGCGCTTGCCAATGGCGCAGCCCTGCTCGTCGTCAGCGAAGGCAAGCTGCCTGCGCTCGGCCGCCTCAGCGCGCCGATGATTGTCGTCGACGACGTGCTCGAGGCGATGATCCGGCTCGGATGTGCGGCGCGCGACCGCAGCGCCGCCAAGATCATCGCCGTCACCGGTTCGGTCGGCAAGACCACGACCAAGGAGATGCTTCGCCATGTGCTGATGCCACAGGGCCGGGTGCACGCGTCGGTCGCTTCCTTCAACAATCACTGGGGCGTGCCGCTGACGCTCGCGCGCATGCCCGAGGCCACGGATTTCGGCGTCTTCGAAATCGGCATGAACCATCCGGACGAGATCCGGCCGCTGACGAAGATGGTCCGCCCGCATGTGGCCATCGTCACCAGCATCGCCGCTGCCCATCTCGGCAACTTCGAAAGCCTGGACCAGATCGCCGAGGCCAAGGCCGAGATCTTCGAAGGCGTCGTCAAGGGCGGCCACGCGGTCATCAACCACGACAGTGCCCAGTACAAGCTGCTGGAAAAGGCGGCAGGTGCCGCGGGCGTCACCTACATCCACTCATTCGGCGTCAATCCGAAGGCGGAATTCCGTCTCGTCGAGTTCGCAGGTGCTGCCGACGGATCGGTGCTTTGGGCAGCGCTCGGCGGCCGGACGATGGAGATCACCATCGGCGCGCCTGGCCGTCATATCGCCGAAAACGCGCTGGCAGTGCTGGCCGCCGTCAAGCTCGTCGGCGCCGATGTCGACCACGCCGCCGTGTCGCTCGCGACCATGCAGGCCGAAACGGGCAGGGGCCGCAGGCACCAGTTGCTGGTCGGCCCGGGCACGCTGACACTGATCGACGAAAGCTACAACGCCAACCCGACATCGATGCGCGCCGCGATTTCGCTGCTCAAGGATTCGACCCCGGCACCGGGCGGACGCCGCATCGCCGTGCTCGGCGACATGCTGGAGATGGGCGATCACGCCGTCGACGTCCACGCAGCGCTCGCAACGCCGCTGGTGGAAGCAGAGATCACCGATGTCTGGCTTGCCGGTCCGCTGATGGCGCACCTGCGTGACGCGCTGCCGCCGGAAATCTCCGTCGTCTACCGCGAAACCATCGACGAACTGAAGAAATACGCGCTGGGCGCGGTCGCTGCCGGCGATGTGGTGATGGTCAAGTCTTCCAAGGGCACGGGCTGCGTCAAGATCGTGAACGCGCTGATCGAGGCCTATCCGGAGCCCGAGGCCGAAGGAAACGAAGCCACCGCGTGATGGTGGAGGCCGCACGCGGTCAGGTGGCCGAGATGCTGTCGCAAGCAGGACCTTGGCGCTTCACCGCTCGAAGGGCGCGTAAAGCGCCGGGGGGCTTCCTTCCGCTGCGGTGGAAACAGTTTCGGGTTAGGCAGCGCGACCTAACACTTTTGTATACAAGCGCGTATCGTTTTTCAGATGATTCTGTTGGACGGTGTCCGATTTTAAACCTTTGGGGAAAGGTCCCTTAATGCTCATCTGGCTCGTGGAACTGGCGGACCACTTTCAATTTTTCAATCTTTTTCGCTACATCACGTTCCGTACCGGAGCAGCGCTTTTCACGTCGGCCTTGATCGTCTTCCTGTTCGGCCCGCGCATGATCGCTTCGCTGCGCATCCGGCAGGGCAAGGGACAACCGATCCGCGCCGACGGGCCGCAGACGCATTTCAAGAAGGCCGGCACGCCGACGATGGGCGGGTTGATGATTCTCGCCGGCATCGTCGTCTCGTCGCTTCTGTGGGCCGACCTTTCGAGCGTCTACGTGGTCTCCACCCTTCTCGTCACGCTCGGCTTTGGCGCCATTGGCTTCTACGATGATTACCTCAAGGTTACGAAGCAGTCGGACAAGGGCTTTTCCGGCAAGGCGCGTCTCGGTTTCGAGTTCATTATCGCCGCCATCGCCGTGTTCTTCATGATGCAGGCCTCGCTTTCGGGCGGCGCTGCCGGCTCGACCTTCGGCTCCTCGGTCACGTTCCCGTTCTTCAAGGACCTGGTGATCAATCTCGGCTATTTCTTCGTGCTGTTCGGCGGTTTCGTGATCGTCGGCGCCGGCAATGCGGTGAACCTGACGGACGGGCTGGACGGGCTTGCCATCGTGCCTGTGATGATCGCGGCGGCCGCTTTCGGCCTGATTGCCTATCTCGCCGGTAACGCCGTTTTCGCCAACTATCTGCAGATCCATTTCGTGCCGGGCACGGGCGAACTGGCCGTCATCCTCGGCGCCGTCATCGGCGCCGGCCTCGGCTTCCTCTGGTTCAACGCACCGCCCGCCGCCATTTTCATGGGCGACACCGGTTCGCTGGCGCTCGGCGGCCTGATCGGCACCGTCGCCGTTGCCGTCAAGCATGAGTTCGTCATGATCATCATCGGCGGCCTGTTCGTCATGGAAACGCTGTCGGTGATCATCCAGGTTTTCTGGTTCAAGCGCACCGGCCGCCGCGTCTTCCTCATGGCGCCGATCCACCACCACTTCGAAAAGAAGGGCTGGACGGAAAGCCAGGTCGTGATCCGCTTCTGGATCATCGCCGTCATCCTGGCGATGGTCGGCCTGTCCACCCTCAAGCTGCGGTGATCGGACGATGATCGCGGTCAGCACATTCAAGGGCAAGAAGGTCGCGCTCTTCGGTCTCGGCGGCTCGGGGCTGGCGACGGCCCAGGCGCTCGTTGCCGGCGGAGCGCACGTGACGGCCTGGGACGACAATCCCGACAGCGTCGCAAGGGCTGGCGAGGCGGGTGTTCCGACGGCGGACCTGCGCGGCATCGACTGGCGCGCATACGCCGCCTTCGTCCTGTCGCCCGGCGTGCCGCTGACCCATCCGAAGCCGCACTGGACCGTCGATCTGGCGCATGCGNNGCGCCCGATTGCCCGTTCATCGCCATCACCGGCACCAACGGCAAATCGACGACGACGGCGCTGATCGCCCATATCCTGAAGGAGAGCGGGCGCGACACGCAGCTCGGCGGCAATATCGGCACGGCCGTCTTGACGCTTGATCCGCCGAAGGCCGGCCGCTTCTACGTGGTCGAGTGCTCGTCCTACCAGATCGATCTGGCGCCGACGCTGAACCCGACGGCCGGCATCCTGCTCAATCTCACGCCCGATCACCTCGATCGTCACGGCACCATGCAGCATTATGCCGACATCAAGGAGCGGCTGGTGGCGGGCAGCGGCACGGCGATCGTCGGCGTCGACGACAGTTTTTGCGCGCTGATTGCCGACCGCGTCGAGCGGGCAGGCACGAAGGTTGTCCGTATCTCGCGCCGGCACGTGCTCGCCGACGGGATCCATGCCGACGGCTCTCGCATCCTTCAGGCGCATGGCGGTACGTCACGTCTCTTCGTCGACCTCGACGGCATCCAGACGCTGCGCGGTGGCCACAATGCCCAGAACGCGGCGGCAGCCATTGCTGCCTGCCTTGCTGTCGGCGTGAGCGAGGACGAGATCCGCCAGGGGCTGAAGAGTTTCCCCGGACTGAAGCATCGTATGCAGCCGGTCGGCCGCAAGGGCGCCGTCGTGTTCGTCAACGACAGCAAGGCGACCAATGCGGATGCGGCGGCCCCGGCGCTGTCGAGCTACGAGCGCATCTACTGGATTGCCGGTGGCCTCCCCAAGGAGGGCGGCATCACGTCGCTGTCGCCGTTCTTCCCGAAGATCGTCAAGGCCTACCTGATCGGCGAGGCGGCGCCCGCCTTTGCAGCGACGCTCGGCGAGGCGGTTCCTTACGAGATTTCGGGCACGCTGGAGAAGGCCGTGGCGCATGCGGCGGCCGATGCAGAAGGCGACGGCAAGGGTGCGTCGGCGGTGATGCTTTCCCCGGCTTGCGCAAGCTTCGACCAGTATAAGAACTTTGAAATACGCGGCGATGCCTTCGTGACCCACGTCAAGGCACTGCAGGGCGTGACGATGCTGATCTGACGCCAGCCGTCTTCGCGGGCTTTCGGGTGCGCGAACGGATGGCGGTGATGCCGGGGTTTCGGACGTTTGGCGCAGGCGCGCCTGATAAAGGGGACTGACAAGATGGTAAGCCGAGCCGAACGTGGCCCTGTGGCCGACTGGTTCTGGACGATCGACAGGTTTTTCCTGGCGACCTTCATCCTGTTGATGGGCGTCGGCTTCATGCTGTCCTTCGCGGCAAGTCCTGCGGTTGCCGAGCGCATCGGCCTCGACAGCTTCCACTTCGTCAAGCGGCACGCGGTCTTCCTGCTGCCGTCACTGGTGGTGATGGTGGCGATCTCCTTCCTCTCACCGCGTCAGGTGCGCCGCGCGGCGATCATCCTGCTCGGCGTGTCGCTGTCGATGATGGTGCTGGTGCTGTTCATCGGTCAGGAGGTCAAGGGCTCGATGCGCTGGATCTCGATCGCCGGCATTTCGATCCAGCCCTCCGAATTCATGAAACCGGCCTTCGTGGTCGTCTGCGCCTGGCTGTTTTCCGAGCATGCCCGCCAGCCCGAGATCCCCGGCAATCTCTTTGCGATCCTTCTCTTCGGCATCGTCGGCGCGCTGCTCGTTGCCCAGCCAGACCTTGGCCAGACGATCCTGACCACCGCGGTCTGGGGCGGCATGTTCTTCATGGCCGGCATGCCCTGGCTCTGGATCATCGTGCTTGCGGGTGCGGCCTTCGGTGGCTTCTTCGTCGCCTACACCATGCTGCCGCACGTGGCCGGCCGTATCGACAAGTTCCTCACCGGCGAGGGCGATACCTTCCAGATGGACACGGCGCGCGAGGCGATCATCCGCGGCGACTGGTTCGGCCGCGGCCCCGGCGAAGGCATCGTCAAGCGCATCATCCCCGACAGCCACACCGACTTCGTGTTCTCGGTGGCGGCCGAAGAATTCGGCATCGTCTTCTGCATGCTGATCGTGATGATCTTTGCCTTCCTGGTGCTGCGCGGCCTCAACCACGCCTTCCGCGAACGCAACGACTTCAACCGCTTTGCCGTCGCCGGTTTGGTGCTTCAGATCGGCATCCAGTCGATGATCAACATCGGCGTGAACCTCGAACTGCTTCCGGCCAAGGGCATGACCCTGCCGCTGATCTCCTATGGCGGCTCGTCCATGGTGGCGATCTGCGTCACCGCCGGCTTCATCCTGGCGCTCACGCGCCATCGCCCGGAGAAGCGCGCCGTGGAGCGCAGCCTGTTTCGGTCCGGCATCGGCGTGCCGGCGGAGTAAAACATGACCAAAGGCATCATTCTTCTTGCCGCCGGGGGAACCGGCGGCCATCTCTTTCCAGCCGAGGCGCTGGCCCATGAGCTGAAAGCCAACGGCTATTCGGTGCATCTGGTGACCGACAGCCGTGCCGAGCGTTTCGCCGGCAAGTTTCCGGCCGACGAGGTGCATGTGGTGCCGTCGGCGACCATCGGCTCGAAGAACCCCATCCATGTCGCGCGCTCGCTGTGGACGCTGTGGACCGGCATGCGCGCCGCGCGCCGGTTGATTGCGCGCCTACGGCCGAAGGCGGTCGTCGGTTTCGGCGGTTATCCGACAGTGCCGCCGCTGCTGGCAGCGACCGGCATGGGTGTGCCCTCGATGATCCACGAGCAGAACGCGGTCATGGGCCGCGCCAACAAGGCGCTCGCCTCGCGCGTCAAGGCAATTGCCGGCGGCTTCCTGCCTGAAGGCACCGGCGCCTTTGCCGCCAAGACCGTGACGACGGGCAATCCGGTACGGCCGGCCGTGCTCGAGGCTTCGAAGGTTTCCTATCGCGCGTCAGCGGGGGCCGAGCCGTTCCATCTCGTCGTCTTCGGCGGCAGCCAGGGCGCGCAGTATTTTTCGAAGGCCGTCCCGCAGGCGATCTGCAGGCTAGACGACGCGCTTCGCCAGCGGCTGAAGGTGACGCAGCAGGCGCGGCCGGAAGACCGCGACGGCGTCATTGCCACCTATGAGAAGCTCGGCGTTCCCGCCTACGTCTCGCCGTTCTTCACCGACATGGCCGAGCGCATAGCCGATGCCCAGCTCGTCATCTGCCGCTCCGGTGCCTCGACGGTGTCCGAGCTTGCGGTCATCGGCCGGCCGGCGATCCTCGTTCCCTATCCCTATGCGCTCGATCACGACCAGGCCGCCAATGCCGCGGCCATCGCCGCCAAGGGCGGCGCCAAGGTGATCGCGCAGGCCGAGCTTACCGCCGAGCGCCTGGCCGGCATTCTGGCCGACGCCATGGCCAATCCGCAGGCGCTTGCGCAGATGTCCGCCCATGCGCGCGAAACCGGAAAGCCGGACGCCGCGCGCTTGCTTGCAAGCATGGTAGAGGCTATTGCCAGCGGTTCGACAGTAGAGAAATTCAGGGAAACACGCTCATGAAAATGCCGAAAACGATCGGTCTGGTCCATTTCATCGGTATCGGCGGTATCGGCATGAGCGGCATTGCCGAGGTGCTGCACAATCTCGGCCACCGGGTGCAGGGTTCCGACCAATCGGATAGCGCCAACGTCCAGCGCCTGCGCGACAAGGGCATCGAGGTGTTCGTCGGGCACAAGGCCGAGAACATCGGCGATGCCGAAGTCGTGGTCGTCTCGACGGCGATCAAGAAGGACAACCCGGAACTGATTGCCGCGCGCGAGAAGCTTCTGCCGGTCGTGCGCCGCGCCGAGATGCTGGCCGAGCTGATGCGCTTCCGCAACGCGATCGCCATCGGCGGTACCCACGGCAAGACGACGACGACCTCGATGGTCGCAGCCCTTCTCGATGCCGGCGGCCTCGACCCGACCGTCATCAACGGCGGCATCATCAATGCCTACGGCACCAATGCCCGCATGGGCGAGGGCGAGTGGATGGTGGTGGAGGCCGACGAATCCGACGGCACCTTCCTGAAGCTGCCGGCCGACGTCGCCGTCGTCACCAATATCGACCCGGAGCATCTCGACCACTACGGCAATTTCGACGCCGTGCGCGCCGCGTTCCGCCAGTTCGTCGAAAACGTGCCGTTCTATGGTTTCGGCGTGCTCTGCCTCGATCACCCGGAAGTGCAGACGATGGTCAGCAAGATCGAGGATCGCAAGGTCGTCACCTACGGCGAAAACCCGCAGGCCGACGTGCGTTTCAGCAACATCCGCATGGATGGGGCCACCTCCGTCTTCGACGTCGAGATCCGCCGCCGCCGCACCGGCCAGGTGATCACGATGAAGGATCTGCGGCTGCCGATGCCCGGCCGGCACAATGTGTCGAACGCAACGGCCGCGATCGCGGTGGCCCAACGCCTCGGCGTCAGCCCGGAGGCGATCGCCAAGGGGCTCGCCTCCTTCGGCGGGGTCAAGCGCCGCTTCACCTTTACCGGCGACTGGAACGGCGTGCGCGTCTATGACGACTACGGCCACCACCCGGTCGAGATCAAGGCTGTGCTGCGGGCTGCGCGCGAGGCCTGCCAGGGCCGGATCATCGCCGTGCACCAGCCGCACCGCTATTCGCGGCTTGCGAGCCTGTTTGAAGATTTCTCCGCCTGCTTCAACGATGCCGACACGATCCTGATCGCGCCGGTCTATGCGGCCGGCGAAGAGGCGATCGACGGCATCAACTCCGAAGAACTCGTCAACCGGATCAAGGCCGGCGGTCATCGCGACGCCCGGTATGTGACCGGTCCCGAAACAATCGCGCCGGTTGTCAACAAGATTGCACAGCCGGGTGATTTTGTGGTTCTCTTGGGGGCTGGCAGCATCACCTACTGGGCCGCCGCCTTGCCACGGGAACTCGCAGACATTTCAGGAAATTGAGCATGAAACAGGTCAACGGTCAGAAACTCCTAGAAGCCCTCGGAAGCGGGGTCAGCGCCGTTCGCGGCCGCATCACGCCCGACGCGCCGATGGATCGGGTGACCTGGTTCCGCGCCGGCGGCCTTGCCGAGCTGATGTTCCAGCCGCACGACACCGACGATCTCGTCACCTTCCTGAAGCTGGTGCCGGCGGAAGTGCCTGTCATGGTCATGGGCGTCGGCTCCAACCTGCTGGTGCGCGACGGCGGCATTCCCGGCGTGATCATCCGCCTGTCGGCCAAGGGCTTCGGCGATCTCGAACTTGTCGGCGAGAACCGCATCAAGGCCGGCGCGATCTGCCCGGACAAGAACATCGCGGCCATGGCGCTCGATAACGGCATCGGCGGCTTCTACTTCTACTACGGCATTCCCGGCGCTATCGGCGGCGCCCTGCGCATGAACGCCGGCGCCAACGGCGCGGAAACGCGCGAGCGCGTCGTCGAGGTGCATGCAGTCGATCGCCAGGGCAAGACGCACGTGCTGTCGAATGCCGACATGGGCTACGGCTATCGCCATTCCGCCGCGGCCAAGGACCTGATCTTCACGCACGCGATCTTCGAGGGCTATCCCGAGGACAAGAACAAGATCCGCACCGACATGGACGCCGTGCGCCAGCACCGCGAAACCGTGCAGCCGATCCGCGAAAAGACCGGGGGATCGACATTCAAGAACCCTGAGGGACATTCGGCCTGGAAGCTGATCGACGAGGCCGGTTGCCGCGGCATGATGATCGGCGGCGCGCAGATGTCGCCACTGCACTGCAACTTCATGATCAACACCGGCCAGGCGACCGGCTACGAGCTCGAGTATCTCGGCGAGACCGTGCGCAGCCGCGTGCTCGAACATTCCGGCGTCCGGCTGGAATGGGAAATCAAGCGCATCGGCACCTTCATGCCGGGCTACGAGATCAAGGAATTCCTCGGCCGCGGCATCGCCTGAGGCTGTTGCGAGAGACGATCGGGAAGGGCCGTGGCGGCGACGCTGCGGCCTTTTTTGCTTTCTGGACGATGCCGTCCCTCACTCTCCGTCGTGCTCCGGCTTGTCCCGAGCATCCATGCGCCTGCCGCGACATCGCGTGCGCCGGTGGGGATCCTCGGGTCGAGCCCGAGGATGACGGGTGGAGAGAGGTTTGCCATGCCCAGGCTGACCACCAAAACAAAAGGCCGCAGCGGTGACGCTGCGGCCCTTTCTGTTGTTGTCTCTGACGCGCCGAAGCGCAAAAGGCTTGGCTTAGGCCGAGACTTCTTCCTCGGTCGACAGCACCAGGCACACCAGCGTGATCGCGGCGGCTGCCAGCAGGTAGTAGCCGACGTGGTCGAGGCTGTAGTTGGTGGCGAGCCAGGTGGCGATGTAAGGCGCCAGCGACGCGCCGAAGATGCCGGCGAGGTTGAAGGTCATCGACGCGCCGGTGTAGCGCACCGAGGTCGGGAAGGGGGCGGCAAGCGCTGCACCGATCGGACCGTAGGTGAGCCCCATCAGGCCGAGGCCGAGGATGGAGAACAGGAATGCGCCACCGAGGCCGCCAGCCATCAGCGGGGCCATGACCAGGCCGAAGGCGCCAATGGCGATGGTGGTGATGATCAGCACCAGGCGGCGGCCATAGCGGTCCGACAGGATGCCCGAGACCGGGATCATCAGGCCGAAGAACACCACGCCGGTCATCTGCACGACGAGGAACTGCTCGCGCGAATAGCCGAGCTTGGCCGTGCCCCAGGACAGCGAGAACACCGTCATCAGGTAGAACAGCACGAAGGTGGCGAGCGCCACGAAGGTGCCGAGCACGAGGCTGCGCTTGTGGAAGCGGAAGATCTGCGCGATCGGGACCTGGACGCGTTCGTGCTTGTCGATCGCCTTCTGGAACTCCGGCGTCTCGGTGATCTTCAGGCGGACATAGAGGCCGACGGCGACCAGCAGGATGCTGGCGATGAAGGGCACGCGCCAGCCCCAGGCGAGGAAGTCCTCGTTGGACATGACTTCGCCGAGGATGAGGAAGGTGCCGGCCGACAGGAGGAAGCCGATCGGCGCGCCGAGCTGCGGGAACATGGCATACCAGGTGCGCTTGCCTTCGGGCGCATTCTCGGTGGCAAGCAGCACGGCGCCGCCCCATTCACCGCCGAGCCCGAGACCCTGGCCGAAGCGGCAAACGGCGAGCAGCAGGGGCGCTGCGACGCCGATCGACGCGTAGGTCGGCAGGAGGCCAATGACGACGGTGGAAATGCCCATGGTCATCAATGCGGCGACCAGTGTCGCCTTGCGGCCGACCTTGTCGCCGAAATGGCCGAAGATCACCGCGCCGAACGGGCGGGCAAAAAAGGCGATGGAGAAGGTGGCGAAGGACTGCAGCATCGCCGACGTCGGGTCCGACGTCGGGAAGAACAGGTGCGGGAAGACCAGCACGGCTGCGGTGGCGTATACGTAGAAGTCGAAGAATTCGATGGTCGTGCCGACGAGGCTGGCAAACAGCACCCGGGCAGGGGAGTTCACTGCCGGCGTCTGCAACGCGCTATCCTTCGGCGACAGGGAGTGTGTCGCGTCTGTCATGGTTGTCGTTCCTGATATGATTGTCATGCCGTCTTGGGAGGCGGTCGGGGCGTTCTAACGCAAGTTTTCGCCTGTTGAAACCCTGAAATCGTAAGAAGTGCGAACGATTCCGCCGTGACACGCAGCATTATTCCGAGGCTGCATGGCTCGCCCGCAGACGGCCGGTCCTTGCCTGCATTTTATGCAATGGCGTTGCTTCCATCAGGCCCTGAGCAATCGGACGAAATCGACAAACGGCGGTAGGCGACTGACCGAGCGGGGGAACCGGTTCAATCCGATGGCACGTGAGCCAGACGCAAGGCGTTCGAACGTGGCGGATTGCAGGTGTGGTATGGCAGCGTCGCTGAACGCAGTGAAGCCGCCAGGTTCGGCCGCAACGTCCAAGACGATGACCGGGGCAAGTTTCGTCGACAGCGGGTGCTCCGACGCGCCGCGCAACCGGGGTTGACCGGAATCGAAATGTGGCAAACTCTGGGCAACTGAAGCGATCAGCTTCGTTTTTCAGGAGCGAATGCATGTTCAAGAAGCTTTCTGCGGAATTTCTCGGTACATTCTGGCTCGTTTTCGGCGGTTGCGGCAGCGCGGTCCTGGCGGCCGCATTTCCTGAGGTCGGCATCGGCCTGCTCGGTGTCTCCTTCGCTTTCGGTCTCACGGTGCTCACCATGGCCTATGCCGTCGGCGGCATTTCCGGAGGCCACTTCAACCCGGCCGTCTCGGTGGGCCTGACGGTCGCCGGCAAGTTTCCAGCGTCCAGCCTGATTGGCTACGTCATTGCACAGGTTGCGGGTGCGATCGTTGCGGCGGCCGTGCTCTACGTGGTTGCCAGTGGCAAGGCGGGCTTCGAACTCGGCGGATTTGCCGCCAACGGCTATGGCGAGCATTCGCCGGGCGGATACTCGCTGACGTCGGCGCTGGTCATCGAAGTGGTGATGACCTTCTTCTTCCTGTTCATCATTCTGGGCGCCACCCATGGCCGCGTGCCCTCGGGCTTCGCGCCGATCGCCATCGGCCTGGCGCTGACTCTCATCCACCTGGTGTCGATCCCGGTCACCAACACCTCGGTCAATCCGGCCCGCTCGACCGGGCAGGCGCTGTTCGTCGGCGGCTGGGCGCTGTCGCAGCTTTGGCTCTTCTGGCTGGCGCCGATCGTCGGCGCGGCGATTGCCGGAATCGTCTGGAAAATCGTCGGCGAGGACGATTAACCTCCTCACGCCGGCCGGTCGATCGGCCGGCGAAATCGGATGTCCCTCATTGCGACCCCGCACCAGATTGGTGCGGGGTCTTCATTTTTTAGCAGTTTGTGTTTTGCGTAAACGAGCTCTGGCAACGCCCTGATTTTACGCGAGAAAGCGTTGTAATCGCTGCGATATTCCGCGCCGGGCGCGATCGTTTTCCGACTAAGGTTAATAAAAGTAAACGGTTCATTAACTATAATGACGCTCTAGTGCCCCCGATGGCCACCGGCGACTCGCGATGCCGGAACCAGCCAGACGCAAGCAAGCGCTGCGATAGTGGCGTATTTTCGGGGGTAGGAATGAACGGCAGGCATGTAGCTGTCCTGATGGGCGGATTTTCTTCGGAGCGACCGGTGAGCCTGTCGTCCGGGGCTGCGTGCGCCGATGCCCTGGAAGCGGAAGGCTTTCGCGTAACGCGCGTCGATGTCGCGCGCGACGTTGCTACGGTACTTTCCGAGCTGCGTCCCGACGTCGCCTTCAACGCCCTGCATGGCCCCTTCGGTGAAGACGGCACGATCCAGGGCATTCTCGAATATCTGGAAATTCCCTACACCCATTCCGGCGTGCTGGCCTCGGCGCTCGCCATGGACAAGGCGCAGGCAAAGCATGTGGCGGCCGCCTCCGGCATCCCGGTTGCCGAGGCGCTCGTGATGGATCGCCACGCTTTCGGGCCGGCGCATCCGATGAAGACGCCCTATGTCGTCAAGCCGGTCTGCGAAGGCTCGAGCTTCGGCGTCGTTATCGTCAAGGAAGATCAGTCGCATCCGCCCCAGGTCGTAACCTCCGGCGAATGGCGCTACGGCGACCGAATCATGGTCGAGCGCTATGTCGCGGGCCGCGAGCTCACCTGCGGCGTCATGGGCGACCGGGTGCTTGGCGTCACCGAAATCATCCCGCAGGGCCACGCCTTCTACGATTATGATTCCAAATACGTAAAAGGTGGCTCGCAACACGTCATTCCGGCACAGGTTTCACCAAATATTTACCAAAAAATTCAAACACTCGCTCTGAAGGCGCATCAGGCAATCGGTTGCCGTGGCGTCAGCCGATCCGACTTTCGCTTCGACGACCGTACCTCCGGTGAAGGCGAACTGATCTGGCTGGAAATCAACACCCAGCCCGGCATGACCCCGACCTCCCTGGTGCCCGAAATGGCCCAGCATGCGGGCCTTGGTTTTGGTGAGTTTCTGACTTGGATGGTGGAGGACGCTTCGTGCTTGCGGTAAGGGGCAAAAGGGGCAAAAGGGTTCGTGATCCGCTGGGCGCCGTTGCCGCCGAGGCGGATGGCGCGCGCGTTCTGCCGCGCCCGCTTCGCAAGGCCGTGCGGTTTCTGGTGAGCCTGGGCAGTGGACGCGTCCGCTTCCCGGCCCACACCGGCACGATCGCTGCCATCGCGTTTTTCGCCGCCACCGGCTTTTACGGCATGTCGCTCGGCGGCCACACGCAGAATGTCGCGCAGGCGTCGACGACTGCAGCCGGTTTTGCCATCGAGGACGTGCGCGTCTCCGGCAACGAGCAGACCTCCGAGATCGATATCCTGCAGCAGCTTGGCCTTGACGGCACGACGTCGCTGGTGGCGCTCGATATCGTCGAGGCGCGCAAGCTCATCGCCGAGCTGCCCTGGGTGCAGGGCGTCACGGTGCGCAAGGTCTATCCGAGCACGATCGAGGTGACGCTGACCGAGCGCAAGGCCTTCGGCATCTGGCAGCACGGTTCCGACCTGTCGCTGATCGAGCGCAGCGGCAGCGCGATCGCGCCGCTTCGCGACAACAAGTTTGCGGCGCTTCCGCTGTTCGTCGGCCGTGATGCCGAGACGGCGGCCGCCGATTTCTACGACGAGTTTTCCCGCTGGCCGGAGATCCGCTCGCGGGTGAAGGCCTTCGTGCGCGTTGCCGGCCGCCGCTGGGACCTGCGCCTCGACAACGGCATCGTCGTCAAGCTGCCGGAACACGATGTTGCCCGCGCGATGCAGGTGCTCTCCGACATGGAAAGCCAGCACCAGCTGCTCGAGCGCGACATCGCAGCCGTCGATCTCAGGCTGGAAGATCGAACCACAGTTCAATTGACGCCGGGTGCGGTCAGCCGGCGCGAAGTTGCCTTGAAGGCGAGGGACAAGATGTTGAAGGCGCAGGAGACGGAGAAGAAGAAAGAGGGGCGGATATGAGTTTGTTCGGTTCCTCCAGCTTTGGCCTGCCGCGCCTGAAGCCGCTTTCTTCGAAGCGGTCTCATGTCGTCTCGGTGCTGGATATCGGCTCGACCAAGATCGTGTGCATGATCGGCCGGCTGACGCCGCGCGCCGAAAGCCAGATCCTGCCCAACCGCACGCATAGCGTCGAAATCATCGGCATCGGCCACCAGAAGTCCCGCGGCGTGAAGAACGGCGTCGTCGCCGATCTCGATGCGGTCGAAAGCGTCGTGCGGCTTGCCGTCGATGCGGCCGAGCGCATGGCGGGCCTGACCATCGACAGCCTGATCGTCAACATCTCCGCCGGCCGGCTGCAGAGCGACGTCTATACCGCGACCATCGATCTCGGCGGCCAGGAAGTGGATGCCAGCGACCTGAAGCGGGTGCTGTCGGCCGCAGGCCAGCAGTCGCTGCGCTCCGACCGCGCCATCCTGCATTCGCTGCCGACCGGCTTCTCGCTTGACGGCGAGCGCGGCATCCGCGATCCGCTTGCCATGTTCGGCGACGTTCTCGGCGTCGACATGCACGTGCTGACCGCCGAGCGGGCGGCACTCAAGAATCTCGAACTTTGCGTCAACCGAGCGCATCTCTCGGTCGAGGGCATCGTCGCGACGCCCTATGCCAGCGGTCTGGCGGCTCTCGTCGACGATGAAGTCGAACTCGGCTGCGCCGCGATCGACATGGGCGGCGGCACGACGACGATCTCGGTCTTTGCCGAAGGCAAGCTGGTTCACGCCGACGCCGTCAGCCTCGGTGGCCACCATGTGACGACGGATCTGGCGCGCGGTCTTTCGACCCGCATCGAAGACGCCGAGCGGCTGAAGGTCGTGCACGGCTCGGCGCTGCCCAACAGCGCCGACGAGCGCGACATCGTCTCGGTCCCGCCGATCGGCGAGGACGACCGCGACCAGCCGACCCACGTGCCGCGCGCGCTCGTCTCGCGCATCGTGCGCGCCCGCATCGAGGAAACGCTTGAACTCATCCGCGATCGCATCCAGCGCTCGGGCTTCAGCCCGATCGTCGGCAAGCGCATCGTGCTGACGGGCGGCGCCAGCCAGCTGACCGGCCTGCCGGAAGCGGCCCGCCGGATCCTGGCACGCAACGTTCGCATCGGCCGTCCGCTCGGGGTTTCCGGGCTGCCGGCGGCTGCCAAGGGACCGGCGTTCTCAACGGCCGTCGGCCTGATGATCTATCCGCAGGTCGCCGACCTCGAAACGCATGCCACCCACGGCGGCATGTTCTCGTCGATCGGCAACGGCAACGGCCGCATCGCCCGCATGGGCCAGTGGCTGAAAGAGAGTTTTTGAGTAGAGCGGGCGCCGAACAGGGACGGCGCCCGGTGACGTCAATTTTGGAATTTCAAGGATTTGGTCGGCTCGGCAAGGCGGCCAGAAAACAGAAGGAACGGGTACTATGACTATCAACTTGCAGAAGCCGGATATCACGGAGCTGAAGCCCCGCATCACCGTCTTTGGTGTTGGCGGCGGCGGCGGCAATGCGGTCAACAACATGATCACCGCGGGTCTTGAAGGCGTCGACTTCGTCGTTGCCAACACGGACGCGCAGGCGCTGACCATGACCAAGGCAGAGCGGATCATCCAGATGGGTGTGGCTGTGACCGAAGGTCTCGGCGCCGGCTCGCAGCCGGAAGTCGGCCGCGCGGCCGCCGAAGAGTGCATCGACGAGATCATCGATCACCTGCACGGCACCCACATGTGCTTCGTCACCGCCGGCATGGGCGGCGGCACCGGCACCGGTGCAGCCCCGATCGTCGCGCAGGCCGCCCGCAACAAGGGCATCCTGACGGTCGGCGTCGTTACCAAGCCGTTCCATTTCGAAGGTCAGCGCCGCATGCGCCTGGCCGACCAGGGCATCGCCGAACTGCAGAAGTCGGTCGACACCCTGATCGTCATCCCCAACCAGAACCTCTTCCGTATCGCCAATGACCGCACGACGTTTGCGGACGCGTTTGCGATGGCCGACCAGGTTCTCTATTCGGGCGTTGCCTGCATCACCGACCTCATGGTCAAGGAAGGCCTCATCAACCTCGACTTCGCCGACGTCCGCTCGGTGATGCGCGAGATGGGCCGCGCCATGATGGGCACCGGCGAAGCCTCGGGCGAGGGCCGCGCAATGGCCGCTGCCGAAGCGGCGATCGCCAACCCGCTGCTCGACGAAACCTCGATGAAGGGTGCGCAGGGCCTCCTGATCTCGATCACCGGTGGTCGCGACCTGACGCTGTTCGAACTCGACGAAGCTGCGACCCGCATCCGCGAAGAAGTCGATCCGGACGCCAACATCATCCTCGGCGCCACGTTCGACGAAGAACTCGAAGGCCTGATCCGCGTCTCGGTCGTTGCCACCGGCATCGATCGCACGGCCGCGGAGGTGGCCGGTCGTTCGGCTGACTTTCGTTCGGTAGCAGCACAGAAGCCGATCATCCGTCCGTCCGCAGCCATCCCGGCACAGCAGCCGGCCGTTGCCCAGCACCAGCCCGTTCCGGTTCAGCAGCCGGTTGCCCAGCCGGTGCAGCAGCAGAGCTCGGCCGACCAGATCGCGCTTGCGATCCGCGAAGCGGAAATGGAACGCGAACTCGACATCGCGACGCGCGCCGCCACCCAGGCTCCCGCTCCGGTGCAGCAGGCTCACGACGACTTTCGCCCCCAGAGCAAGCTCTTTGCCGGTGCCGCACCGGTAGAAGCCGCTCCGGTCATGCGCCAGCCGGCCCCGGTCCAGCGTCCGGTCGAAATGCCGGTTCACGCCCAGGTTCAGCCGCAGCCGGTCCAGCGCCAGGAGCCGATCGCTCCGGTTATCCGCCAGCAGGCAGAGCCGGTTCGCATGCCCAAGGTCGAAGACTTCCCGCCGGTCGTGAAGGCCGAGATGGACCAGCGTGCCCAGCCGGCACCGCAGATGCCGGAAGAGCGTGGTCCGATGGGCCTGCTGAACCGCATCACCAGCTCGCTCGGCCTGCGCGAAAAGGAAAGCCACAGCGTTTCGGCCGACATGACCGCCGGTGCGCCGGCGGCCGCTTCGCAGCAGCGCCGTCCGCTGTCGCCGGAAGCCAGCCTCTATGCGCCGCGTCGCGGCCAGCTTGACGATCACGGTCGCGCCGCACCGCAGGCGCGCTCGCACGAAGATGATCAGCTCGAGATCCCGGCGTTCCTGCGCCGTCAATCGAACTGATTTTGAAGGACCGTTCCTTCACCTTGCCGAGTGCCCGGGCTAACGCCCGGGCATTTTTGCATTTCCGTCATTTTTTCAATAGTTTGCCTTATCCACTCTGGCCGTCGCAAATGCGTAACAAAGCGAAACGAACAGTGATTTGGAATGGTGCCTCAGAACTACTATTTTCAGTATCGGAATTGGGGATGCATGCGATTCGATCACGCGCTGTCTGTTCGAAACGCAGAGTTCCGGCCTTTGCGCCGTAACTCTCGGGCATAATTCTTGTGCCCTGAAAGCCGCTGCATCCGCCTGATGTTTGGGCCCTCGGGCCAACAGTATTGGTCCATGGGCCATCAGTATTGAAAGTGACGACGAGAATGGGAATCGAACTGCTCGGGTTTCAGACCACGATCGCTAGCCCGGTAACGCTCAAGGGAACCGGAGTTCATTCCGGCGCCGAGGTAGAGATCACCTTTCATCCGGCCGAAGCCGATGCGGGCATCGTTTTCCAGCGCGTTCTTTCCAACGGTCGCCTGAGCGAGTTCAAGGCCGTGTCCTCCCAGGTCGGCAATACCGATCTCTGCACTGTGCTCGGCATGTCGCCATCGACCTCGATCGCGACGATCGAGCACGTGATGGCCGCCATCTACGCGCTCGGCCTCGACAACCTCACGGTCGAGGTTCATGGCGCCGAAATGCCGATCATGGACGGCAGCTCCGAACCCTTCATCGAGGCGATCGAGCAGGTGGGCGTGCATGCGCTCGCCGTCAAGCGCCGATACATCCGCGTGATCAAGCCGGTCCGAATCGAATCGGGCGCCTCCTGGTCCGAGTTCACGCCCTATGACGGCATGCGCTTCGAAGTGGAGATCGATTTCGATTGCCCGCTGATCGGCCGCCAGGCCTGGAAGGGCGACATGACGCCTTCGGTGTTCAAGCGCGAACTGTCGCGTGCCCGCACCTTCGGCTTCATGCGTGACGTCGAGCGCCTCTGGGCTGCCGGCTACGCACTCGGTTCGTCGCTGGAAAATTCGGTCGTGATCTCCGACGACAACGCGGTCGTCAATGTCGAGGGCCTGCGCTACACCGACGAATTCGTGCGCCACAAGACGCTCGACGCCGTTGGCGACCTTTCGCTTGCCGGCGCGCCGTTCATCGGCTGCTACCGTTCCTATCGCGGCGGCCACAAGATGAACGCAAATGCGCTCAAGGCTCTGCTCAGCGATCCCACGGCCTACGAGGTCGTCGAAACTGCCACGCCACGCCAGCGCACCCGTGCGCGCGACATGGTTGCGGTTGCAGTTCCGGGCTTCGCGCCCTGGTCCGCATAACAACAAAAGGACACTCTCCTCCAGTCGCCGGCCGAAAGGCCGGCATTTTCATGTCAGGGCTGCCACAAATTTGCATGAATCACCGATCATGACGTTGCGGTCTTGAGGCAACTTGCTCTAAAAGCGCATGTCTGGCGGGTCCATGCCCGCAGAATGGAACGGGAATATCCGATGGTTCTTGCAGTTTCTGTTGATTTGAAGAAGTCAGCGCGTGTGTTTGCCGTGGTCGTTGCGGCTGTTGCCGGCAGCGCTCTGATTACAGCCTGCCAGAACGATCCCGATATCGACATCACCAAGCTGACGGCCGAGACCGATCCGCCGGAAGTGCTGTACAATCAGGGCCTCGCCAACCTCAATGCCGGCAAGACCGGCGAGGCGGCGCGCAAGTTCGAGGCGCTCGACAAGCAGCATCCGTTCTCCGAATACGCCCGCAAGGCGCTGGTGATGAGCGCGTTCGTCTCCTACCGCAACGGTCAGTACCAGGAGGCGATCAACGCCACCGGTCGCTACCTCAATCTCTATCCGCAGTCGGAAGATGCCGCCTACGCCCAGTACATCCAGGGTCTGGCCTATACCAAGCAGATCCCGTCGGTGACGCAGGACCAGAAGCCGGCCTTCAAGGCGATCGAGGCGATGCAGGCTGTCGTCGACAAGTATCCGGACTCGCAATATGTCGAGGACGCGCAGACGAAGATCCGCTTTGCCCGCGACCAGCTCGCCGGCAAGGAAATGCAGGTCGGCCGCTACTATCTCGAGCGCAAGGAATATCTTGCTGCCGTTTCGCGCTTCCGCACCGTCGTCGAGCAGTATCCGACGACCAACCAGGTGGAAGAGGCGCTGGCCCGCCTGACGGAGGCCTATTACGCCATGGGCGTGACCTCCGAAGCGCAGACCGCAGCGGCCGTGCTCGGACACAATTATCCTGATAGCCAATGGTATAGTGATTCGTTCAAGCTGTTGCAGTCGGGTGGTCTGGAGCCGCGCGAAAGCGGCAGCTCCTGGATTGCGCGCGCAGGCAAGAAGCTGATCGGCGCCTGACACGGAAGAATTGACCCCGGATGCTCGCCCAGATCTCGATCCGCGATATCGTCCTGATTGAACGGCTCGATCTGGCGTTCGAGGCCGGACTGTCCGTGTTGACCGGTGAGACCGGCGCAGGAAAATCCATCCTTCTCGACAGCCTGTCGCTGGCCCTTGGCGGGCGCGGCGACGGCTCCCTCGTGCGTCACGGCTCCGACAAGGGGCAGGTGACGGCGGTCTTCGACGTGCCGATGGGGCATGGCGCAAGGCTGATGCTGCGCGACAACGGTATCGACGACGATGGCGACCTGATCTTCCGCCGGGTGCAATCGGCCGATGGCCGCACCAAGGCTTTCGTCAACGACCAGCCGGTCAGCGTTCAGCTGATGCGCCAGCTCGGCCAGACGCTGGTCGAAATCCACGGACAGCATGACGACCGGGCGCTGGTCGATATCGACGCCCACCGCACGCTGCTCGATGCCTTCGGCGGCACTGCCGACGAGGCGGAGCAGGTGGCAGGCCTCTTCCGCGCCTGGAAGGATGCCGAGCGCGGGCTGAAGAAGCACCGCGAGCGTGTCGAGGCTGCGGCCCGCGAGGCCGACTATCTGCGCGCCTCCGTCGAGGAGCTGGAAAAGCTCAATCCCCGCGACGGCGAAGAGGACGAGCTTGCCGAAAAGCGCGCCCGGATGATGAAGTCCGAGCGCATCGCCGGCGACATCAACGAAGCCTCCGAATTCCTGAACGGCAATGGCTCGCCGGTTCCGCTGATCGCCTCCCTGGTGCGCCGGCTCGAACGCAAGAGCCACGAGGCGCCCGGCCTGCTCGAAGAAACAGTCGAGCTGCTGGATGGCGCGCTGAACCAGCTTTCCGACGCGCAGATGGCCGTCGAGCGGGCGCTGCGCAACACCGAGTTCGATCCGAAGGAACTGGAGCGCGTCGAGGAACGCCTGTTTGCGCTGCGCGGCGCCAGCCGCAAATTTTCCGTGCCGGTCACCGAGCTTCCGGCGCTCGCCGTGCGGATGATCTCCGAGCTCGCCGATCTCGATGCCGGCGAAGAGAAACTGAAGCAGCTCGACGCACAGGTAGGTGCTGCCCGGGTTGCCTTCGACGCTGCCGCGCTGTCATTGTCGGCCAAGCGCCAGAACACTGCCTCGGCGCTTTCGGCAGCCGTGATGGCCGAACTGCCGGCGCTGAAGCTCGAGCGCGCCCGCTTCATGGTGGAAGTGCAGAGCGATCCGGCGCAGCCGACCGTCGACGGCATCGATCTCGTCGAGTTTCATGTGCAGACCAATCCGGGCACCCGTCCGGGCCCGATCATGAAGGTGGCATCGGGTGGCGAGCTTTCGCGCTTCCTCCTGGCGCTGAAAGTGGCGCTTGCCGACCGCGGCTCGGCGCCGACGCTCGTCTTCGACGAAATCGACACCGGCGTCGGTGGTGCGGTGGCTGACGCGATCGGCCAGCGGCTGAAGCGCCTGTCCGGCACGGTGCAGGTGCTTTCCGTTACCCATGCGCCGCAGGTTGCTGCCCGCGCCGCAACGCATCTGCTGATCTCCAAGGGGCCTTCGAGCGAGAAGGCCGAGATGATCTCGACCCGCGTTGCCCGCATGGACGACAAGGCGCGCACCGAAGAAATCGCCCGCATGCTCGCCGGCGCCTCGATCACCGAAGAGGCGAGGGCGGCCGCCGCCCGGTTGCTGTCCGGCAACGGTTAGGCGCGCCTACGCCTTCTCGCCAAGTTGCCGGCCTGCCGCCCCCATGTCTTTATGGAAGCGGTGTGCGGGCAGGTGGGGTCGGCATGTGGGAACAGCTGCAACAGAGACTTCAGCTTCGACTGGACCAGATGCGCAAGCATCCGGAGCTCATCCTGCTCTATTCGCTCGCCTTCGTCGGCTATATCCTGACGATGAAGGAGGCCACGACGAAGCTCGGCGTGCTCGGCATCCTGGCTGTGGTGGCCGGCACCGCGTTCATTCCCTATCTCGCCGCAAGGCTTCGCGACGCGCGCAGCATCGAATTGCCTGACGACAAGGACGACGGACCGGCGCCCTTCGGCCTTCTGCGCTCCAGCGAGGAGGACGATCGGCCCTATCTGGTGCGCATCCCGCCATCGACCGCCGTTGCCTATGATGTGATCCGCAAGGCGCAGGAGGTCTTCCAGAGCGACGCGATCGATCCGGAAGAGGATATGAAAGCCTTCTTCTCCGACCCCTACAGCCTGATCTGCCTGCAGGATTCCGACGACAACATCTTTGGCTTCACCGACTACTACGCCTTCGAAAAGAAGCACTTCAAACTGTTCCTGCAGGGCGACTACGGCTTCGACGACCTGCTTGCCAACGGGCTCTTGGCCCATCCGAAGGCGCGCAAGGCCAAGGTGGTCTATCTCGCCACGATCCTCAACCTGAGCTATCTGCTCGATTCCATGCGCAGCGAACGCATGCGACAGAACGGCATCCTCGTCTGGGCGACGGTCTCGGCCATTCTCGAATATCAGGAGTTTCCTCCCGAAGGTATCGACCTCTATGGCATCGGCTGGGATACGGGCGGCGCGGCGATCCTTAAAATGTTCGAGCTCAAGCCGGCCGGCAAGGTCATGCGCGGTCTTGCCGAAGGCAAATGGATCTACCGCCGCAGCGGCGTCCACAGGCAAGATCTGGTGGCGATACGCGATCGCTACCAGAAGCGATACGAGCGCTGGTGCGAACTGGAGATCCGGCGCTGCGCCGATGTCGCGTCGGAAGCAGTCCCTGCGGGCTGATCGCAGCTCTGCGAAACGCGGTTGCTCTTTTCTTTCCCGGCAGTTGCTCTAAAAAACGACTCCCAATCCGGAGTCGCCCCCTATGTCCAGTGAACTGAAACCCGTCGAGATCCTCACCGAAACGGAAGCGGCAGGCGAGCTGGCCTATCTCGCCTCCGAGCTTGCCCGTCATGACGCGCTCTATCACGGCAACGACGCGCCGGAGATCACGGATGCGGACTATGACGCGCTGAAGCGGCGCAACGATGCGATCGAGGCGCGGTTCCCGGCGCTGATCCGCGAGGACAGCCCCTCGAAGAAGGTGGGTGCGGCACCCTCGGTCACGTTCCAGCCTGTCGTTCATGCCCGGCCGATGCTGTCGCTCGACAACACGTTTTCCGACGAGGATGCGCGTGATTTCGTGGCGTCCGTCTACCGCTTTCTCGGGCAGCTACCTGATAATTCCATCGCCTTTACCGCCGAGCCGAAGATCGACGGTCTCTCGATGTCGCTGCGTTACGAAAACCGGAAGCTGGTGACCGCGGCGACCCGCGGCGACGGCACCACCGGGGAAAACGTCACCGCCAATATCCGCACCATCGGCATGATCCCGCAGACGTTGCCGGCGGGCGCACCCGATATCGTCGAGGTGCGCGGCGAAATCTACATGGGCAAGTCCGATTTCGCCGCCCTCAACGCGGAGATGGCAGCGCTTGGCAAGCCACTCTACGTCAACCCGCGCAACACTGCTTCGGGGTCGCTGCGCCAGCTCGACGCCAAGGTGACGGCCAGCCGCAAGCTGCGGTTCTTCGCCTACGCCTGGGGCGAGATGTCGGAAATGCCGGCCGACACGCAATTCGGCATGGTGGAAGCGTTCAAGGCATGGGGTTTCCCCGTCAATCCGCTGATGCAGCGGATCTCGTCGGCCGACGAGTTGCTGGCGCATTATCATCATATCGAGCGCGAACGCCCGGATCTCGACTACGATATCGACGGCGTGGTCTACAAGGTCGACCGGCTCGACCTGCAGGCGCGGCTCGGCTTCCGCTCGCGCTCGCCGCGTTGGGCGACGGCGCACAAGTTCCCGGCCGAGCAGGCCTTTACGCGGCTGACGGCGATCGACATCCAGGTGGGCCGCACCGGTGCGCTGACGCCGGTGGCACGGCTGGAGCCGATCACCGTCGGTGGCGTCGTCGTCACCAACGCCACGCTGCACAACGAGGATTACATCAAGGGGCTCGGCAATTCGGGCGAGCCGATCCGCGAGGGCCGCGACATCCGCATCGGCGATATGGTGATCGTCCAGCGCGCCGGCGACGTCATCCCGCAGATCGTCGATGTGGTGATGGATGAGCGCAAGGAGGGGAGCGAGCCCTATCGCTTCCCCACGACCTGTCCGGTCTGCGGCAGCCATGCGGTGCGCGACATCAACGAGAAATCCGGCAAGGTCGACGCGGTGCGCCGTTGCACCGGCGGCTTCGTCTGCCGGGCGCAGGCGGTCGAGCACCTGAAGCACTTCGTCTCGCGCAATGCCTACGATATCGAGGGCCTCGGCTCCAAGCAAATCGAGTTCTTCTTCGAAAGCGAGGATCCGACGCTCATGATCCGCACGGCGGCCGATATCTTCACGCTGGAGAAGCGCCAGGAGGCGTCGCTGACGAAGCTCGAGAACATCGACGGCTTCGGCCGCGTCAGCGTGCGCAAGCTCTATGACGCCATCAATACGCGCCGCTCGATCGCGCTCAACCGCTTCATCTACGCGCTCGGCATCCGCCATGTCGGCGAGACCACGGCGAAGCTGCTCGCGCGCTCCTACGGCACCTACGAGGCCTTCGGTGCGGCCATGGGCGAGGCCGGCAGCTTTTCCGGCGATGCCTGGAACGAGCTCAACAGCATCGACGGCATCGGCGAGGTGGTCGCCCGCGCCATCGTCGAATTCTACAAGGAGCCGCGCAATCTCGAAGTGGTGACGCGGCTCCTGGCCGAAGTCACGCCCGAAAACGCGGAAAAGCCGGTTGCGAGCGACAGCCCCGTTGCCGGCAAGACCGTCGTCTTCACCGGCTCGCTCGAAAAGATGACGCGCGACGAGGCCAAGGCGCGGGCGGAAAGCCTCGGTGCCAAGGTGGCGGGCTCGGTGTCGAAGAAAACCGATATCGTCGTCGCCGGTCCGGGGGCGGGCTCCAAGCTCGACAAGGCGCGCGAGCTTGGCGTGCAGACGATGGACGAGGACGAGTGGCTGGCCCTGATCGCGGGCTGATGCGCGCGATCAGAGGCTGATGCGCGCGATCAGAGGCGGAAGGCTTTGCCGCTACGCCTGCTGCGCGTCGTAGGCCTCAGACGCGGCCTTCAACGCCGCGATGTCGTCGGCGCAGATGAAGGGCCGCAGCGCGTCGAATTTGGCCTTTTCCCACTGGTAGATGCCGAGTGCGAGCAAGGCCTCGATATCGGCCTCGGGGAAGCGCTGGCGAACCGGGCGAGCCGGGTTGCCGGCGACAATGGTGTAGGGCGCCACGTCTTTCGTTACGATCGCGCCCGAGGCGACGACTGCGCCTTCACCCAGCGTGACGCCGGGCATGATCATGGCGCGCATGCCGATCCAGGCGCCATCGCCGATGACGGTGTCGCCCTTGCCGATATAGGCCTCGCCGATCACGTCGAGGAACGGGTAGAGGCTCACCCAGTCGGTGCGGTGGGTGTGGTTGCCACCCATCAGGATCGCGGCCTCGGCGCCGATCGCGACATAGTCGCCGATCCTCAGCTGGTCGATCGGCCACTGCGGCTCCCAGGTCTTGAGACTGTAGGCATCGCCATAGAGGTAGCGAACGACGCTGTCTTCAAACGAGCCCGTCCAGGCGTTGCTGTAGTAGCTGTTGGTGCCACGCACATGGATGTTGGGGTTGCGCACGGTCTCGTGCAAAAGCTCGACCTTGGACCAGTGCTTGGCTTCGACATTCGTGGACATGGGGCTTCCTCATTCTGCATGCTTGCAAGCGTCGCTTCAGGCGCGCTCGCGCCTGTCGACGTAACGGCTTTTCAACTATCGAATCGGCCGAGGAATTTCTCGTCAAAACCGCAGAGGTCGAATTGCTGGCGCGTTGTGTGGCCGTGAGGTCACGCAAAAACGCCCGCCGCGAGAGGCGGCGGGCGCAAGACGAGAGGCGTTGCGTCGGGTCAGGAAGCCTGCTGCTGGGCTGCCATGTCCATCCACATGAATTCCCAGACGTGGCCGTCGGGATCCTGGAAGCTGATGCCGTACATGAAGCCGTAGTCGATGGCCGGCTTCCAGGGCTTGCCGCCGGCGGCGAGCGCCTTGGCGAGCATATCGTCACATTCGGCGCGGCTCGAGGCCGAAAGGGCGGTGATGACCTCGGTGCCCTTGGACGTGTCGGCGATACCGCCGTTGATGAAGCCCTGGAACTTCGGCTCGGTCAGAAGCATGACGAAGATGTTTTCGGAAATCACCGTGCAGGCGGCCGTGTCGTCGGAGAACTGCTCGTTGAAGGTATAGCCGAGTGCCGCGAAAAAGCTCCGCGACGCCTTCAGGTCCTTGACGGGCAGGTTTACAAAAATCATGCGCATGAAATGCTCCTCGTAGGGATTTTCTTGGTTGGACATAACTAGGACGTTCGGCGAGACACGCAGCCGACAGCCGCTCCGATATTTTTTTGAGGAATGCAATGTGTCCCTGCTGATGTGGTGTGCAATCAGGGGTTTTCAAGAAACCCGTGATACGTGGAAAACCGCGCGGCAAGGTGGCTGTCCTTGAGGTGCGCCACGGCGCAGTCGCAACAGCTCTTCAGGGAAGGGAAGCATGGCGGTTTCGCAGAGCGCGGAACCGATGATTTGCATCCTTCGTGTTTCCGGTGGATGTTCGCGCGTGACGGCGCCCAGAAGACAAACCGTCGCTCTCAGAGCCAGGTCGCATGGGGAGACATGATGCGCTTGAACCAGGTTACAGTGACCATGCCGGATCTTGATGCCGGGTGGAATTTCTACCGCAGCCTCGGGCTCCGGCCGGTTGTCGATGCAAGGCCACATTACGTGCGCTTCGTCTGTCCTGATGGCGGCAGTACGTTTTCGCTGCACCAGGGCGAGGTCTCGGGTGGCGGCACGACTGTCTATTTCGAGTGCGACGACCTGGATGTGACCGTCAGCCGGCTGATCGAGGCCGGCATCCTGTTTGCGAGCGGCCCCACGGACAAGAGCTGGCTCTGGCGCGAGGCCGAGGTCTTCGATCCCGGCGGCAACCGCGTCGTGCTCTATTTCGCCGGCGCCAACAGGCTCGATCCGCCCTGGCGCGTGCCGGAAGCCGCCGAACCATGACCTCGCCTACGCCGGGTGGACCGGCAGGCGCGGATGCACGGCCGACGTGCGGGCGGACGCGCAATGGCGTCGCCGCAAGCATGGCCGCCTTCGCACCGGCACCAAATCCGTTTGTCTTTTTGCGCTGCACAAGATAGAGCATTTCAGCCAAATTTTGTGCAATTGCTTTTTCGCGGAGCGGGCCGAAAGCCATGGGCCGCGGGGCAGGGCGCTTACGGCGCCTTCGCGGATTGGAGGGTCCGGATTTGAAGACGATCACCACCATTGCCGAGCTGCGTGCAGCGCTTTCCGAATATCGGCGGGCGGGCAAGACGGTCGGGCTCGTGCCGACCATGGGCTATCTGCATGTCGGGCACATGGAGCTGGTGCGGCGCGCGCGCGAGAAAAACGACGTGGTCGTCGCCAGCATCTTCGTCAATCCGCTGCAGTTCGGCCCCAATGAGGACCTGAGCAAGTATCCGCGCGATCTCGCCCGCGACCAGGCCATGCTGGAAGAGGGCGGCGTCGACTTCCTGTTTTCGCCGGGGGTTGCCGACATGTATCCGCGCCCGATGGAGACGGTGGTCGACGTGCCGAAGCTCGGCTCGGAACTCGAAGGCTCGGTGCGCCCCGGTCACTTTGCCGGCGTTGCCACCGTCGTCACCAAGCTGTTCAACATCGTCCAGCCGGACCGGGCCTATTTCGGCGAGAAGGATTTCCAGCAGCTTCAGATCATTCGCCGCATGGTCGAAGACCTCGCCCAGCCGGTGGAGATCATCGGCGTGCCGACGGTGCGCGAGGCCGACGGGCTCGCCTGTTCCTCGCGCAACGTCTATCTGACGGCCGACGAGCGCAAGGCCGCCGCAATCGTGCCGAGGGCGCTCGCCGAGGCCGAGCGACTGGTCGCATCCGGCGTGACCGATGTCGGCGACGTGGAAAAGGCCGTGACGGCGTTCCTTTCAGCCGAGCCTCTGGCGCGCCCGGAAGTGGTGGCGCTGCGCGACCCCGATACGCTCGAAACCCTTCAGTCGATCGGCGACAAGCCGGTTCTTCTGTTGCTCTTCGTGCGCTTCGGCTCGACGAAGCTGCTCGACAACCGCGTGATCACCGTCAAATCCGCCCGTTTTGCAAAGGTTGCCTGAGAATGAGCGTACAGTCCGCCAGACGCCGCCTGAGCCCCGCCAACATTCAAGCACTGAAGGGCGAGCGCCCGATCGTCAGCCTGACGGCCTATACGACGCCGATCGCCCGGCTGCTCGATCCGCACGTTGATTTCCTGCTGGTCGGCGATTCGCTGGGCATGGTGCTCTACGGCCTCGACACCACCGTCGGCGTCACGCTCGAGATGATGATTGCCCATGGCCAGGCGGTCATGCGCGGCTCTGAGCGCTCCTGCATCGTCATCGACCTGCCGTTCGGCTCCTACCAGGAATCGAAGGAACAGGCGTTTCGCAGTGCTGCCCGGGTGCTGAAGGAAACTGGTTGCAGTGCGGTCAAGCTCGAGGGCGGCGCCGAGATGGCCGAAACGGTCGAATTCCTCGTCAGCCGCGGCATTCCGGTTCTCGGCCATGTCGGGCTGATGCCGCAGCTCGTCAACACCACAGGCGGCTACCGCTCGGTCGGCCGCAACGAGAAGGAAGTGGCGAAAATCCGTCGCGACGCCAAGGCGATCGACGATGCCGGCGCTTTCGCGATCGTCGTCGAAGGCACGGTCGAGCCGGTGGCGCGCGAGATCACCGCCGAGCTGCGCGCGCCGACCATCGGCATCGGCGCGTCGCCGGCCTGCGACGGCCAGATCCTCGTCTCCGACGACATGCTCGGCCTCTTCAACGACTTCAAGCCGCGCTTCGTCAAGCATTTCGCCGAACTGGCGCCGGCGATTTCCAAGGCGGCCGAGGACTATGCCAACGAGGTCAAGGCGCGCACCTTCCCGGGCGTCGAGCATACGTTCCAGGTCAAGCGCTGATCGAGCCTCGCCGTCAGGCGATGTCGCCGCGCCGAAGGGTGGCGCGGCGGGGAGAATGAAAACCGCTGTGGTTCTTCGTGCCCATGCGCCTTTCGTTCAAGCCTGCCGCCTCCAGGCATCATAAAATTCAATCATTGTATAAGCGCAATTGAATTGTTGGCGGGGGGCGAAGAGCCTATCTGTCCGGCAAAGAACGACAGCCGTGCGCGCCGAAGCGCTGCGGCCGTTACATCAGGTTTGAAACACTGCATGTGGCTTTGATCGACGGGATCGAAGCCACCATGCCGCGGGCGCCCATTCGGTGCCGCGGGAGGAACCCATGAGAAAAGACGAATTCTGGGAGGGCGTGCGCGGCGGCTTCCCGATCATGCTGGCGGCATCTCCGTTCGGCGCGCTGTTCGGCGCACTTGCGGTCGACAACGGCTTTACCATCGCCGACACCGTGTTCATGAGCGCGACCGTCTATGCCGGCGCCAGCCAGATGGTCGGCATCGAGCTGTTCGGCAACCACGTCCAGCCCTGGCTGGTGGTGCTTTCGGTGTTTGCGGTCAACTTCCGCCACGTGCTCTATTCCGCTTCGATCGCCAAATACATCCGGCATTTCACGCCCGTTCAGAAGTTCTTCGCCTTCTTCCTGCTGGTCGATCCGCAATATGCCGAGACGGAGAAACGCGGCGAGCGCGGCCTGCCGGTGACCTTCCCCTGGTATCTCGGCTTCGGGCTGGTGATCTATTTCCCCTGGATCTTCAACACGCTGCTCGGCGCCATCTTCGGCCAGATGATCGGCGATCCCAAGGCGATCGGCCTCGACGTGCTGTTGCCGATCTACTTCCTCGGCCTGGTCATGGGCTTTCGCAAGCGCGACCGCTTCCTGCCGATCGTTGCCGTTTCGGCCGTAGCCTCGGTTGCCGGCATGCATTTCGTAGGCTCGCCCTGGCATGTCAGCATCGGGGCGCTGGCGGGCGTCCTGCTCGCCGCCTGCCTGCCGCCGACCGAGACGGCGGCGGTGCCGCCCGTCGCCATCGAGAAGGAGGCCTGAGTCATGGATCCGCAACACCTCAATCTCATCTACCTGATCATCGCGGCGGCGGTTGCCACCTTTATCACCCGTATCGGCGGCTATGTGCTCATCACCCAGATGAAGCAGATCCCGCCGCGGCTGGAAGCGGCGCTGAATGCGGTGCCGGCCGCAGTGTTGACGACACTGGTTGCGCCCGCCTTCGTCTATGGCGGCTTCGACGTCGCGGTCTCGATGTTCGTCGCCTTCGCCATCGCCCTCGGGCTCAATCTTTCCACCCTGCGTATGCTGGTCATCGGCTGGGTGGTGGTGATGCTGATCCGGCACGTGGTGCTGTGAGCGGGTCAACCGTCAGGCGTGCTGGCCGCGTACCAGACGGCAGCCACGGGGTCCCTCATGTCCGTGTCTGGCGCAGGAATCCCGTCACGAAGCGTTGGGGTTGAAAGGTCTTTCGGCCTGACCGGCGTCAGGGCGCTGGATCCCCGCCACAAGGGCTAGGTTGAGGAGAATGGGGTGACCGGTGTGCGCCGAACAAGCGCTTCGAGCTTTGCCTATATGCAAACGCCGCGGTTCAGGTGAACCGCGGCGTTTTTCGTTTTGTCGATGCTCGTGTCGGTTTAGCGCGTCAGCGCCTCGGTGGCCGCCTTCAGCCAGGTGCGCGTCTCGTCGCTGACCAACAGCGGCGTCAGCTTTTCGCGGGTCTCGGCGTGGTAGGCGTTGAACCAGGCCAGTTCCTCGTCGGTCAGGAGCGCCGGCAGCACCAGGCGGCGGTCGATCGGGCAATAGGTGATCGTGTCGAAGCCGAGCATGGCGAGGTCGCCGCCGGCGACATCAGAGGCCGGCTGGACGACGATGAGGTTTTCGATGCGGATGCCGAAGGCGCCCGGGCGGTAGTAGCCGGGCTCGTTCGACAGGATCATGCCGGGAAGCAGCTCCTGGGTGGAAAGCCGGGCGATGCGCTGCGGGCCCTCATGCACCGAAAGATAGGAGCCGACGCCGTGGCCGGTGCCGTGGGCATAGTCGGCGCCCGCCTTCCAGAGCGCGATACGGGCCAAGGGGTCGAGATCGACGCCGCGCGAACCCTTGGGGAAACGCGCGGTGCTGATGGCGATCATGCCCTTCAGCACCAATGTGAAGAAGCGCTTCTGCTCTTCGGGCACGGCGCCGATCGCCACGGTGCGGGTGATGTCGGTGGTGCCGTTGATGTACTGCGCGCCGGAATCGATCAGGAACATGGTGCCCGCGTCGATCGATTGGTCGGTGTCGGTGGTCACGCGGTAGTGCATGATCGCCGCGTGGGCGCCGGCGCCGGAGATGGTGTCGAAGGAGATGTCCTTCAGCGGGTTCTGCATCCGCTCGCCGACGGCGGCGCGGGCTGCCTCCAGCTGGTTGGCGGCACCGATTTCGGTGACGGTGCCCGGTTCGGCCTTGTCGAGCCACGCCAGGAACTCGACCATGGCGGCGCCGTCCTGCAGATGCGCGCGCGTCGAGCCCTCGATCTCGGCCTTGTTCTTCTGGGCGCGGGGCAGGCGGGCGGGGTCAAGCGCCTCGACCACCTTGCCGCCATTGGCGCGGATCAGTTCGGAAATGGCAAACGAAGCGAGGTCAGGATCGAGCATGACAGCGGCGCCGGCAGCACCGAGTGCCTTCAGGCGGTCGTCGAAGGTCGAGGGTGCCGCGATCTCGGCGATCTGGGTGAGGTAGGCTTCCTGCTCGATCCCGGTCTTGCGCTTGTCGAGGAAGATCTCGGCGCGGCCATCGGCATGGATGATGGCGCGGGCGAGCGGATGCGGCGTGTGCGGCACGTCGGTACCGCGGATGTTGAAGGTCCAGGCGACCGAAGAAGGGTCGGTCAGGACGACGGCGCCGGCGCCGGCCTTGCCGAGACCGGCCGCGATCGTCGCGATCTTGTCCTTGGCCAGTTCACCGGCCTGCTCGATCGGCTGGATGGAGACGCGGCCGAGCGGGGCTGCAGGGCGGCCGGTCCAGATGCGGTCGAGCGGGTTGTGGTCGAGGAAGACGAGCGTGCCGCCGAGCGTTGCCAGCGCCTTTTCCAGGCGGCGCACTTCCGCGCCGGTGTGCAGCCACGGGTCGATGCCGAGCCTGAAGCCCTTGGTGCCCTTGTTTTCCAGCCAGAGATGCGGCGGTTCGCCGACGAGATCGCCGCCGGTAAAGACCTGGCCGTCGACCTGCTCCTTCAGCTGGGTGACGTAGCGTCCATCGACGAAGACGACGGCCTGGTTCTGCATGATGAGCGCGACGCCGGCCGACCCGGTGAAGCCGGTCAGCCAGGACAGCCGTTCCGACGATGCCGGCACATACTCGCCCTGGAACTCGTCGGCGCGCGGCACGAGAAAGCCGTCGATGCCGAGGCTGGCGAAGGACGCGCGCAGGGCCTCGGTGCGCTCCTTGCCGAACTGGGGCGTGGAGGTGACTTCAAAGGACTGAAACATGAGGAATTTCCGGTAGATTGGGCGGAGAACCGCGGGAAAGATGGGCGATCTTAGCGGAAAGCCCCCTTGCGAGGAAAGAGGCGAGATCATGCCCACCCATTTCCGTGAGCGCGGCGTGCACAGGATTGGAGGGCAATTGCTCATTTACCATACATATGCGCTTTGTGCATGGCTCCTATGCCAAGAAGCCGCTTTCTCTATCGGAATAATAGTTTATAAGCCGCCTCAACGAACACGGACGAACATCCGGTGGTTCAAAAGCCTGCAGTTCCGAGAATAGTTGGTCACTCTGTTCTCCTCCTCCCTCAAGGGTGGTCAATTTCGGAACGGTAGACGCCCGCTCGAGCGCTCCTCCTCCTCAGGCTCGCGGGCATGGTCGGTCTCAAGCCGGCCAGCAGGCGATGCCCCTGGCATCGCCTTTGTTTCGAAGGGCCGCCCGTCATGATGGACGTGGCGGCCTTTTCGTTTTCTCTCGGGGTTCTGAAAACGTGGCGGGACGCTAAGCAGACGCGAAGACCGCTGGGCTTTGTCGTTCGAATGTCCGTGCGGCGACGGCTCTCATTCTTGTCCACGGCTGCCCCTCACCCTAACCCTCTCCCCGCAGGCGGGGCGAGGGGACGTGCGCGTTGGTTGGCTCACCGGGAGGCGGTGACCTCAGATGTCATTTATCGGACAGCGGGACATTTCTGCGGGGGTGTTCTTGGCTCTCGGGCCGCGAGCGGTGGTGGGTGGTTCGGTGCCACAATTGCCTTCTCCCCGCTGGCGGGGAGAAGGTGCCGGCAGGCGGATGAGGGGCAGACTCAACGTCCCCTTCAGAGCCGAAATTACTTCTCCAGGTGGATCGTCACCCAGCCGTTGCGCCAGATTGTGCGCACGTGGCGCAGATGCTGGCCGTTATAGTGGGCAAGCACCTTCCAGCGCTGTTCGGCAAGGATGCCCGACAGGATGACCGAGCCGCCGGGGGCGAGGTTGGCGGTCAGTTGCGGCGCCATCTTCATCAAGGGCCGTGCGAGGATGTTGGCGATGATGAGGTCGAACGGGCCGTTGCCGCTGAAGGCCGTGGAATGAAAGCCGGGCGCGGTCGCGAAGGTCATGCCGGTGACGACGCCGTTGCGGCGGGCGTTTTCCTCGGCGACGCGGGTGGCGATCGGGTCGATGTCGGTCGCGAGCACCGGCACGTGCAGGAGCTTCCAGGCCGCGATCGCGAGCACGCCGCTGCCGGTGCCGAGATCGAGCACGTTGCGCACGAGGCGGGTGCGCGCCACGGTCGCCAGCACTTCGAGGCAGCCGGCGGTGGTGCCGTGATGGCCGGTGCCGAAGGCCTGGCCCGCCTCGATCTCGATGGCGATTTCGCCGGTGCGGACCTTGTCGCGGTCATGGGAGCCGTGCACGACGAAGCGGCCGGCGCGCACCGGCGCCAGGCCTTCGAGCGACTTGGCGATCCAGTCGATGTCGGGCAGCACTTCGCGCTCGATGGCAAGATCGGCAAAGCCGTCGGCGAGTGCTTGCACCAGCCGCTCTTTCACCTCGTCCTCGTCGGCCATCATCATGTAGATCGAGGCTTCCCAGACGTCGCGCTTTTCGTCGACTTCCGTCGTGCCGATGGCAAAATCCTCTTCGCCGAAGACCTCGCTCATGCGGTCGAGCACGGCTTCCGCACGCTTCTCGGTGGTGGTGACGAAAAGTCTGATCTCGCTCAAGGTCCTGTCCTTCGGCTGACGCTGCCTGCTTTTTCGCGCCCAATCCGGCGCATGGCCCGGCGCGCGGCGCTGCAGGCCCCGCCGCTACCATGAATGCGGCGCAAACGCAAAGCGCCGGACGATGCCGGCGCTTGCAAATGTGTTCGCTCGATGCTCGGGCCGTCCTTAGCCCTTGGTGAGGTTCTCGAGCTTCTTGACCGCCGTCTCGGGATTTTCCTCGTAGGCGATGGTACCGGAGAACTTGCCGTCGGCGTCAAGCAGGAACACCGAAGCCGTATGGTCCATGGTGTAGTCGCCATCCGGCTGCTTTTCGTCGAGCGGCACCTTCTTGGCATAGACGCGGTAGCCCTTGACCATCTCCAGCACCTTGTCGGCCGGGCCGGAAATGCCGGTGATGCGCTTGGAGACGTTGGAGACGTACTGGCCGAGAATTTCCGGCGTGTCGCGCTCGGGGTCGACGGTGATGAAGTAGGCCTGCAGCTTGTTGCCCTCGGGATCGACCTTCTCCAGCCAGCCGTTCAATTCGAACAGCGTCGTCGGGCAGACTTCGGGGCAATGGGTGAAGCCGAAGAACAGCGCGGTCGGCTTGCCCGTGAAGGCCTTTTCGGTGATCGCCTTGCCGTCCTGAGCCACCAGCGTGAAGGGCACGCCGAAGGGGCCGGATGCCACCTGCTGCTTGGACTGGGTCATTTCGTAGGTCAGCCAGCCGAGAACGCCGGCCATGACGACGACGGCGGCCCAAAGGGCGATGCGAATGGTTTTCATGGGTGCTACCGATTGTGTTGGGGCCTTGGCCGGCCATATCAGGTTGATCGGCTGTTGATACCGTCTCCCTTGCAGCCGCGCAAATGGGACAATTGCCGCAGGCGATCACTTCATGTTGAGGCGGATTTCACTCGGCGGGCAACCCGGTTCACAGGCACCATGCAAGGCCCGACTGGGCGAGCGCCAGGAACATCTCGGCGCCGTTTGCCATCCAGCCGCGGAACGCAAGAACCGCCACCAGCGCCAACGCCAGGGCGAGACCCGCAAGAAGCGGAAGCCGGAGGGATTTCTCAAGTCTGGTGTTCATGCCGGCATCATAGCATCCATCGCGCCAAGGGGAAGGCTCCGATGGCGCACGGGCAGTGATTGCGCTTCGGCCGGGCACTCTTCAAGAAATTGGCTTCAAGGGGCTGGTCCGTATCAGCCAGAGCATCGCGTGACTCAGGGGTTTCTCCCCAGGTTTCGAGGGCCGGCTTAGCGAATGCTTAAGGTCTCTTTGCCAGTGTTTTGCCAACGCGGGTGAAGTGCTTCACCTCTACATGACATGACGTCATCCGGTTTGATCGAGCCCGGCTTTCCGCATCGATTTTAACGGAGGACTTCGCTCAGGTGGGCAGGTCCGTGACCATGGACTGCTCAATGACCGCAACGTCTGCGCCCTTCAAGAAGAATCTCTCCGTCAGCCAACGGCTTGCCACGCTTGCCGGTGCCGCTTTCCTCGGTTTCGGCACCGTGTTCGGTGTCGGCTGGTACGAGGACATCAGCTCGAACGAGGCGCTGAATGGCGCCATCACCGCGCAGCGCGGCCTGACCACCGTCGACGAGATGCGTCTTGCCACCTCCAATCTGGTGCTCAACGCGATGGATACGATCGTCGACCGCGACGAAGGTGTCATCCATCCCGAGCGCGCCGCCGGTATTGCCGCCACGCTCGCACGGCTCGAGGCCAGCACTGCCGATATCAACGCACTTGCAGGGCTGCTCGGGCGCACGGATGCCCTTTCCACCTTCGAGGCGGATCTCGCCGAACTGCGCCAGGCGATCGGCGTCGATTTGAAGGCATTGGTCGAAGGCAAGGCTTCGACCGACGAATTCGGCAAGATCGACGACGCGATCGACGGTGCCGGCGAACGGGTCGGCCTGGCACTGTCGCAGCTTTCGGAGGCTGCGACCGAGTTGGTGAAGACACGGGTCGACGAGGCGCGAGCCGTGTCGGCCAACGCGCTCTGGATGCAGAGTGCCGTCGGCCTCGTGGCGATGGCGACCCTGCTTGGCCTCCTCTGGTTTCATGGCGCAACGTTGCGCCGCGGCATCCTGGGGCTGCGCGACAGCATGCAGCGCATCCAGAAGGGTGAGCTCGGCGCCAAGGTCGACGCACTCGATCGGGGCGACGAGATCGGCGCCATGGCCCGCTCGGTCGATCTCTTCCGCGCAACGGCGATCGAAAAGCAGTCGCTCGAACAGAATGCGGCAGCCAGCCGCCGGGAGATCGAGAAGGAACGCGAGCAGCAGCAGGGCGAGCGCGACGAAGCGGTGCGCCGCATTCAGGCGGCGGTCGACAGTCTCGGCCACGCGCTGACGCAGCTTGCCGAAGGCGATCTCGCCGTCACCATCGACCGGCCCTTCGACGGCAACCTCGATACGCTGCGCCGCAACTTCAACCAGACGGTCGAGCGCCTGCGCGACGTGCTCTTCAACGTCAAGGAAAACGCGCTCTCGATCGAGACGAACGGCCGCCAGATGCGCAGCGCCGCCGACGACCTGGCGCGGCGCACCGAAAAGCAGGCAGCCTCGCTGGAGCAGACGTCCGCGGCGCTCGACGAGATTACCGTGACGGTCCGCACCGCCACCCAGCGCGCCGAAGAGGCGAGCCGCATGGTCGACGACACCCGCACCAACGCGCAGGAATCCGGCCGCATCGTCGGCGAGGCGATCGACGCCATGGCCCGCATCGAGGATGCGTCGCGCGAAATCGGCAAGATCATCAACGTCATCGACGAGATCGCCTTCCAGACCAATCTCCTGGCGCTGAATGCCGGCGTCGAGGCGGCGCGGGCAGGGGAAGCCGGCAAGGGCTTTGCTGTGGTCGCGCAGGAAGTGCGCGAACTGGCACAGCGCGCCGCAGGTGCCGCCAAGGATATCAAGACGCTCGTCAGCCGCTCGGGCAACGAGGTCGGCACCGGCGTGCGGCTGGTGCAGGCGACGGGCGAAGCGCTCGGCCGCATCGGCGCCGACGTCGCCCGCATCAATGAGCACATGAGCTCCATCGTCATGGCGGCGCGCGAGCAGTCGACCGGGCTCAACGAGATCAGCACGGCTGTCGGTCAGCTCGACCAGATGACCCAGCAGAACGCAGCGATGGTCGAGCAGACCAATGCCTCCAGCCACACGCTGGCGCAGGACGCGGAAAAACTGACGCAGCTCGTCGGCCAGTTCCACGAGGGGCGTGCCGTTCACGCATCCATGCGCTCGAACGCGCCCCCACAGGCAGCACCGAGCGTGAAGCCCGCAGCGCCGCCCGTCCAGACGAAAGCGACGGCCGCCCCGGCATCGATAACGTCGTCGTCGGCAAGGCTGGTGCCGCGGGGCACCGAAAGGGCCGTGCCGCTTCGCAACCTCGCTTCGGCAAAATCGACCTCGCGTCCAGCTCCATCTCCCGCCAAGGCCCTCATGGGCAAGCTTGCGGGCGCATTCGGCAACCAACCGGGCTCCGTGCCATCGACGTCGGCCTCCGGTGAGAATTGGGAAGAATTCTGATCATGTCCAACGCAATCAAGCAGTCCGGCGCCTATCTCGAAATCGTCTCGTTCCATCTGGGCGACCAGGAATTCTGCATCGACATCATGGCGATCCGCGAAATCCGCGGCTGGGCGCCGGTGACGCCGATGCCGCATACGCCGCCATATGTGCTCGGCCTCATCAACCTGCGTGGCGCGGTGATCCCGGTCATCGACATGGCCTGCCGCCTCGGCATGAAGATGACCGAGCCGTCGGAGCGTTCGGCGATCATCGTCACCGATATCGCCGGCAAGCTGGTCGGCCTGCTCGTCGAGCAGGTGTCCGACATGATGACGATTAAGAGCGAAGACCTGCAGCCTGCGCCGGAGATCATTCCGGAGGCGCAGCGCGCCTTCTGCCGTGGCATCGTGGCGCTTGAAAAGACCATGGTGTGCTTCCTCAACCTCGACACGGTGATTGCCGACGAGCTCGCCCAGGCGGCCTGATCGCGGCGCCAGCACAGAGACTTTTGCGGCGGCTCGGGACCCTGTACCGGGCCGTTCTGCTTTTCCGGCTCCTGGAACTTTTCGCAGGTTTGGCCGGTTTCATCCGGGAGGCCGCGAAAAAGCGGCAAGACTGGGGCCAACGCGACGTTGGCGCTCACCCTTTCGGTCGTGGAAAATCGAGTTCCCTCAATCACTTGTTGAACAAGTACGGCGGCAGACGCCTGCTTGATCCCTGACGGTCAAGTTACAGTTGGGTAATGTGCATCACGGTTGCACGAGATTATGTGAGCGAAACGTCATCAACAACCGAGGAACAAGTGGGTGTATGGTACGTTCTTGCCCTACCCGAACGGAGGCCGGGTGGTGCAAACAACGACATAGGAGTTTATGTCATGACAACGTCTCTGAGAAACTCACTTGCTGCATTGGTTCTGACAACCGCAATCACCGGTATCGCGGCTCCGGCATTCGCCGACAGCTACTATCCGGGAATCGACGTCAACAATCCTCCCGGAACACAGCATCGCGTCATGGCCGCCCCGATGGCGACCCATTCCACGTCGGTCGATCGCATGTCGACCGGAAGCATCTATAGAACCACGCCGCCGCGCGTTTACCAGCAGCCGGCGAACGACCGCTATCAGGGCGGCGACGGCGACTATTATCAAGGTATCGTGCCGCCCAGCTACTGATCATAGAACCTTCCAAGCATCGATCGACGCCGGTTGTGGGGACTGGCGAGTGACAAAACCCTCCCGGAACAGGACTTCGGGAGGGTTGATTTTTCACCGATTACGCCTTGGCGATGTGGCCGAGGCTCGCGTCAGGGCTTGGGCTTGCCCTGCTGCCAGTTGACGGTCTGGCCATAGAGCGGGATCGTCGTGATCGACATCTTGGCCGAACCGTCGGTCAATTCGCGCGAATGGGCGAGATAGATCAGCGTGTCGTTCTTGCGGTCGTAGATCCGGGTGACGAGCAGGTCCTTCCAGATCAGCGACAGGCCCGAGCGGAAGACTTCCTCGCCTTCCTTTGAAAGCTCGATGTCGCCGATCTCGATCGGGCCGGTCTGGCGGCAGGCGATCGAGTTGTTGGAGGGGTCCTCGAACCAGTTGCCGTTCTTCAGCCGATCGATGACGCCGCGATCGAAATAGGTGACGTGGCAGGTGACGCCCTTGACTTTGGGATCGCTGACGGCGTCGACGATGATGTCGTTGCCGAGCCAGTCGACCCCGACTTCGCCGACGGTTTCGGCACGCAGGGGCGTAACCGATGCGACAAGAACAGCAAGACCGGCCAGGATCGAGGCGCGGAACGAACGGGACATGAATTTCCTCCTGAAGGTGTCACCGTTCACATAGGTTCTGGCCAGATCAATGCAAGATCGCCATGGCAACATGGGGCGCAACCCGGGGCGCGGCATGGGGGCGTGCCTGCGGGCTCTTGCGGCTCTTCAGGATCAGCCGGTATCGCGAAGCAGTTGCGGCATGAGGGAGAAGTCGTCGGCCGCCCGCAACTGGGCAGCGGCGGCAGCAAGTGCGCGGGTGCTTGCATCCGGCAGCAGGCGTCCGGCGATCGTGCAGCGGTCGCGGCCGTCCGCCTTGGAGGCATAGAGCGCCATGTCGGCCCTGACCATCACGTCGGTCATGGTATCGCCGGCGCTGGCGCTGGCGACCCCGATACTGACGGTCAGCCGGATCGGCTGGCCAAGGCGCCCGACCGGTGTTTCGCGGACCGTGCGGCCGATTTCCTCGGCAAGCAGAAACGCTTCGCCTTCCGTGTGGTTCGACAGGACCACGCCGAATTCTTCGCCGCCGATACGGCCGAACGTGCCGCGTCCCGCAAGACAGGCGCTCACAGTGCTGGCGAAATGGCCGAGTGCGGCATCGCCGGCGGCATGACCATAACGATCGTTGATCTGCTTGAAGTAGTCGAGGTCGAGCAGGAGGAAGGCGGCAGGCCGGTTGTGGGCGACGCAAGCGGCAAAGACGCGCTCGCCGAGATCGATGAAGGCGCGCCGCGACAAGGCACCCGTCAGCTCGTCGCGGGCAATGGTGGTCTTGAGTTCGGCGATGACACGGTCATGCGCCATCAGGATGACGCCCAGAAACAGGATCGGCATATAGAGCAGCCAGGTGGCGGCCTGGGCGAAATTCCAGGCAACATCGGCTGCGGGGCCGGCCTGGTTCACGGTGGCCGCCGGCGAATGCGCGGCGATATGCAGAAGCGTGACACCGGCAATGGCGGCGCCGACGACGATGGCGCGGCGCGCCATCGGATCGCTTACGGTGCGCAACCGGAGCGTGGATATGGAAAGGATGACGAAGGCGGCGGCGGCAATGCCGAGTGCGATCAGCGCGCGGGCGGCGGCGCTGTCGGGACCGCCGGTGCCGAGTGCGAGGAGAGTCGCAAACAGGGTCGCGCCGAGCGCCAGGACCGCAGGCCACCATGTGGGCAGTTCGAAAAACGCCTTGAAGCCGGATAGGACGGACAGGCAGGCGACGCCAAGCAAGGCATAGCCGACAAGCACCAGTGGGCGTAGTGACGGGATCTCGGACAGCATCACCAGGGTCATGGCGACGGCCGTCGCCGCGCAGCCGGAGGCGAACGCCTCGGCGCCCGGCGTCGCGGCCTTGCGCAACGACAGCAGCACCGGCAGCATGACCAGCAGGGATATGATCGATAAGGCAGGAAGAAAGCTCATTTCGAAACGGCCCGTCGTGCTAAAATCGAAGAAGGCGGCTTGCGTCAAAGCCAAATGCGCAAGGTCAATTGGTAGCTTTGGCGCCTTAACGAAACCCGGCGAAATTCGCTGCAATTTGAGCGAATGCCGAGATTGGCACGGTTGTCCACCGATGCGGGGCAACAACTGCCGGGCGGTCGGCGATTTTGCGGTCCGGTGGGGCCAGGTCGGCTGACCGGAGAACGTCCTTGGGGCCGGGAGAGGGGCCGATGTTCAGCACGCCGGCATTCTTCGAAGACAGGGCAGATGCCGGTCGCAGGCTCGCCGCGGCCGTGGCCGGCGAGGTGCTGCCGGAGCCGTTGGTCATGGCGCTGCCACGCGGTGGCGTGCCGGTTGCCTTCGAGATCGCGATCGCGCTCGGCGCGCCGCTCGAAGTGCTGATCGCGCGCAAGATCGGCGCACCCGGCCATCCGGAATTCGGCCTTGGCGCATTGGTCGACGGTCAGGAGGAAAGGCTGGTGCTCAACCGCGAGGCCGTGCGCCTGGTCAGGCCGCCGCGCGGCTACCTCGCCGCCGAAGCCGAGCGCCAGCGCGCCGAGATCGCCAGGCGGCGCCAGCTTTATCTCGGAGAGCGCCAGCCGCTATCGCCGCGACAGCGCAATGTCGTGCTCGTCGACGACGGCATCGCCACCGGCGGCACGATCCGGGCGGCGATCGAGGCACTGCGTCTGAGCGATGTCGGGCATCTGCTTCTGGCGGTGCCGGTCGCCCCGGCAAGCGCGATCGCAAGCCTGCGATCGAAGGTCGATGGCATCGTCTGCCTGTCCGCCCCTGCCTTCTTTCGTGCCGTCGGCCTGCATTACCGGGACTTCGAGCAGACGTCGGATGCCGAAGTGATCACCCTGCTCGAGAGGGCGAGGGTGGATCGCGGCGAAGCGTGAGCTGACCCATTTTGAGCCCGATGGGTGCTGCCGATGCCCGACGTCAATCGAAGCAACCGGGTTGCTGTCTTTGCTGCCGACCGTATTGAAAGCTTGGAGCCACCGCGCCACATTCCCCATGCTTGATGGAAGCGTGGGCACGGTCGCCTGAGGAGGCGGGCCGGATGCGGGGGACGATGGCAACTTCATTGGACATTGGAAAAACGCTTGCCGATTTCTGTCGGCCGGACCGGATGGCGCTGGTCGTCTACGACATGCAGGTGGGGATCACCAACCAGGTCAGGAATGGCCCGGTGATCCTCGCGGAAGTGCTCAAGGTGCTGGAGGCGGCGCGCGCCGGCGGTTATCCGGTCATCTTCCTTCGGCATCTGTCGATGCCGAAGCCGCTGATGGGGGCGTTCCAGATGCGCCAGGCCATGGCCTGGCAACGCACGGACGATCCCGATACGGTCAACCCCTGGTTCCTGCGCGGCGCGCCCGGCTTCGAGCTGGTGGCGGAACTGGCGCCGCGCGAAGACGAGGCGATCCTCGACAAGATCACGTTTTCCGCCTTCGAGGGCACGCCGCTTGCCATCATCCTGCGCGATCTCGGGCTTACCTCGTTTGCCATCTGCGGCATCGCGACGGAAATCGGCATCGACCCGACGGTGCGCCATGGCGCCGATCTCGGGCTGGTGCCGATCGTCATCCGCGACGCCTGCGGCGCCGGCCATCACGAGGCGGGCGAGCGCTCCATGGACAACATTGCCTTCATGGGCGACGCTATCCTGACCGGTGTGGACGAGATCGTTAGCGCAATGGCCGGAGGCAAGGCAACCACCGCCAAAGCCGGCTGACAATCGCCAGTCCTGTCGGTGTGGCGTTTGCCAGCGCCGCGAGGCGGTATCGGGATCCGCCGTCAGCGCGCCTCGCTCATGCGCCATGTCTCGGTATCGCTAAAGCCCTTGATGTCGATGACCTCGCCGGCTTCGAATGCGAACTTGCCGTCGAGCAGGGCCTTGACGTCGCGGGTCGTGAGGATGCAACCGGGATCGCCGAGCGCCTCGAGCCGCGCCGCCATGTTCACCGGTGCGCCCGAGATGTCATAGGCATAGCGGGTTCGGCCGAGGACACCGGCGGTGACGGATCCCGAGGCCATGCCCATGCGCAGACGCAGCACGACCCCGTGCATCCTGCCGACACGTTCAGCGATGTGGAGCGCGTGGAACCCGAAGTCGGCGGCGGCTTCCTCACCATTGGGATGAGGGCTCGGCACGCCGGCCGCGGCCAGATAGGCGTCGCCTATGGTCTTGATTTTCTCGACGCCGAACCGGGCGGATGCGGCGTCGAGCCGGGTGAAGACGTCGTCCAGCAGCGCGACCGTCCGCTCCGGACCGAGTTCGTTGGAGAGCCGGACGAATTCGACGATATCGATGAGCAGCACCGTCGCGGCAATGGCCAGGAGCCCATTGCAAAGAACGAGCCCCTTCAGGCCCGACTGCCCGTGGAACGCGAAGATGACGGCAAAGGCGCTGGACGAAACGGCGATGACGGCCGCCGCCAGGTTGGCGACGGCTATGCCCTGCCGATCCGCTTTTCTTGCCTCGGTCAGGCTCGGCTCAGCCAGCTACCGTGTCGCGCTTGCCCAGGACATGTCGCTCTTCGCCCTGTGGTCGTTGAGACAGGCATTCCGCATGAAATCAGTCGTGACTAACATTCTCAATTTGCGGGGGAAAAGCCAGTATCAACGATGCGTCTCGCGCGCATTTCGCAGATGGTGTCAGACAAAACCACATCCGCCGCCGGAGAGCAGGAGCCAGCATGACCGACGCACTTCGCATCCGCCCGATCGCCACGTCTGACTATGATCAATGGCTGCATCTGTGGGATGGCTACAACGCCTTTTATGGCCGCTCCGGACCAACGGCGCTCGACCCCGCCATTACCGCGATGACCTGGTCGCGCTTCTTCGATGGCTACGAGCCGGTGCATGCGCTGGTGGCGACAAGTGAAGGGCGGCTCGTCGGGCTCACGCACTACCTCTTCCACCGCAGCACGACGATGATCCAGCCGAACTGCTACCTGCAGGACCTCTTCACCAACGCCGAAGCGCGCGGCAAGGGTGTCGGGCGGGCGCTGATCGAGGGCGTCTACGAGGCGGCACGGGCCGTTGGCGCGCCGCGCGTCTACTGGATGACGCACGAGACCAACGAGACGGCGATGACGCTCTACGACAAGGTGGCGGAGAAGTCGGGCTTTCTTGTCTACCGCAAGGTGGTCTAGGCTCTGATCGGGAGAAGGCCGGGCAAAGGCGGGGGAGTTGAGATGAGCACCACCGATGACGTAGAGGTTTCGACGATCGGCTTCACGAAATCGTCGGCCGAGGACTTTTTCGATCGGCTGCAGAAGGCCGGCGTCAAGATGGTCGTCGATGTCAGGCTGCACAATACCTCGCAGCTCGCCGGCTTTGCCAAGGCCACGGATCTCGCCTTCTTCCTGAAGCGGATCGGCGGCATCGACTATGTGCACCAGCCGCTTTTCGCGCCGACCGAGGCGATCATGAAGGCGTACAAGACCGAGAAGGGCGACTGGAAGACATTTTCCAGGGATTTCCTCAACCTGATGGCGGAGCGCCAGATCGAGAAGCAGGTCAAGCCGGAGGCGCTACGGGGCGCCTGCCTGCTCTGTGCCGAGGACAAGCCACACCGCTGCCACCGCACGCTGGTGTGCGAATACCTCAACGACCGCTGGGGCGGGCGGCTTGCGGTTCAACATCTCTAGGCGGTTTTCGGCGTCCCAACGCCTGTCCGCTCACACCTTCTCGACGAACCCATCCAGCACGCGCTTCTGGCCCGCCTTGTCGAAGTCGATGGTCAGCTTGTTGCCTTCGATCGCCGAGATATTTCCGTTGCCGAACTTCATGTGGAAGACGCGGTCGCCGACGGTGAAGCGCGAGGGCTCGGTGCTCGTGGATTTCGCCACCAGTTCGCCGTCGATGGTGCGGCTGCGCGGGCCGCTTTCGCCATAGCCGATGCGCTCGACCGCGTGGCCGGAGCGCGAGCCCCAGTTGTCGCGGGTGGCGTCGGAGCGGTTCTGCTGGGCGCGCTTCCAGCCGGGAGTGGAGTAGTTGTTCTGGAACGGGTCGGCCTTGTCGAAGCGCGACTGGCCGTAGCCGCCGCGACCGTACCCGCCATAGGACTGTTCGGTCTCGGCGACTTCGACATGGCTGACCGGCAGCTCGTCGAGGAAGCGCGAGGGCAGGGTGGATTGCCACAGGCCATGGATGCGGCGGTTCGAGACGAACCAGATGTGGCAGCGGTGCTTTGCCCGGGTGATGCCGACATAGGCAAGGCGCCGTTCTTCCTCGAGGCCGGAGCGGCCGCCTTCGTCCAGCGCGCGCTGGTGCGGAAACAGGCCTTCCTCCCAGCCGGGCAGGAAGACGGTGTCGAACTCCAGCCCCTTGGCCGAGTGCAGCGTCATGATCGAGACGGCATCGAGGTTTTCGTTCTGCTCGGCGTCCATCACCAAGGAGACGTGTTCGAGGAAGCCGCGCAGGCTCTCGAAGGCTTCCATCGAGCGGATGAGTTCCTTCAGGTTTTCCAGCCGGCCCGGCGCTTCGGCCGACTTGTCGTTCTGCCACATCGCGGTGTAGCCGCTCTCGTCGAGGATCTGCTCGGCAAGTTCGGTATGCACGGTGGTTTCGAGCAGGCCCTGCCAGCGGCGGAAATCGGCGACGACGTCGAATAGGCCCTTGCGGGCCTTGGGCTTCAGCTCGTCGGTCTCGATGATATCGCTGGCAGCTGCAAGCATCGGGATGTCGCGGGCGCGCGCATAGTCGTGCAGCGTGCGGATCGTGGTGTCGCCGAGGCCGCGCTTGGGCGTATTGACGATGCGCTCGAAGGCGAGATCGTCGGCCGGTTGGCAGACGAGCCGGAAATAGGCCATGGCGTCGCGGATCTCAAGCCGCTCGTAGAAGCGCGGGCCGCCGATGACGCGGTAGTTGAGGCCGAGCGTGACGAAGCGGTCTTCGAATTCGCGCATCTGGAACGAGGCGCGCACCAGGATCGCCATGTCATTGAGCTTGTGGCTCTTGCGCTGCAGCTGCTCGATTTCCTCGCCGACGGCGCGGGCTTCCTCTTCGGAATCCCAGGCGGCATGCACCTGCACCTTCTCGTCGTCCGGGTCGCTGCGGTCGGTAAACAGCGTCTTGCCGAGCCGCCCCTCATTGTGGGCGATCAAGTGGCCGGCCGCGCCGAGAATATGCTCGGTCGAGCGGTAGTTACGCTCGAGCTTGATCACCTTGGCGCCCGGGAAATCCTTCTCGAAGCGCAGGATGTTGTCCACTTCCGCGCCGCGCCAGCCGTAGATCGACTGGTCGTCGTCGCCAACACAGCAGACGTTCTGCGGCACGCCCTTGGGGCGCTGCGCCAGAAGACGCAGCCACATATACTGAGCCGTGTTGGTGTCCTGATACTCGTCGACGAGGATGTAACGGAACTTGTCGTGATACTCCTTCAGCACATCCGGATTGCTGCGGAACATGCGGATGGGGTGCAAGAGCAGATCGCCGAAGTCGCAGGCGTTCAGCGTGCGCAGGCGGTTCTGGTAGGCGGCATAGAGCTCGCGGCCCTTGCCGTTGGCAAAGGCGCGCGCGTCGCCCTCGGGGATTTGCGAGGGGTCGAGCCCCTTGTTCTTCCAGCCGTCGATCATGCCGGCGAACAGCTTGGCCGGCCAGCGCTTGTCGTCGAGGCCCTCGGCCTGGATGATCTGCTTGATCAGCCGGATGACGTCGTCGGTGTCGAGAATGGTGAAGTCGGAGCGCAGGCCGACGAGTTCGGCATGGCGGCGCAGCAGCTTGACGCCGATCGAGTGGAAGGTGCCGAGCCAGGGCATGCCCTCGACCGCATGGCCGACGAGTACGCCGACGCGTTCCTTCATCTCGCGGGCGGCCTTGTTGGTGAAGGTCACCGACAGGATCTGCGAGGGAAAGGCGCGGCCGGTCGTCAGGATATGGGCGATGCGGGTGGTGAGCACCCGGGTCTTGCCGGTACCGGCGCCGGCGAGAACCAGCACCGGGCCATCGAGCGCTTCCACCGCTTCGGCCTGCTCCGCGTTGAGGCCGGAGAGATAATCCGGGCGCTGCTGCCGGTCGCGGGCTGCCATGGCGCGTGCGGCAATGCCGCCCGTTGCCGGAGGCTGCGGTTTGCGCGGGGCCGGCTCGTCGTCGAAGAAGGGAATATCGTCGAAACCACTCATCATGCGGCTCAATGTAGTGATTCGGAGGCGAAAGGCCAGAAAGGATGTTCTTCTTTTATTCCGTTTTCTGCGCCACCAGCACCAAGCCTGTGGAAAGACAGGCGATTTCGAAGCCGCTTATTTTTGTGCCCGCCGCTGTCAGACCGTCCTGTCGAAGGTTGGGTCCACCGGCACCTGCAGGGCGGTCGCCAGCTGGTTGGTCCTGGCGGCAAGCGAGATGACGCGCAAGAGATCGGCATGCTCGGCATTGGTCATGCCCTTGGCCCTTGCGGCCGCCGTATGGGAATGGGCGCAGTAGCCGCAGCCATTGGTGACGGAAACGGCAATATAGAGCATTTCCTTGACGAGAGGATCGAGCGCCGAGGGCGTCGCCATGACGGCCTTGACGTCGCGCCAGGTCTGCTCCAGCAGATCGGGATCGAAGGCGAGCCACAGCCACATGTTATTGATGAAGTCGGCTTTGCGCGTGGTGCGGATGTCGTCGAACACGGCCTTGACGCGCGGGTCGGATTCCGGATCGGCGGGCGGGGTGATGGTGCTCATGATGTCTCCTGCTCAAGGATCGCCGGCGGCCGGGCGCCGCCGGATCAGTCGGAAAAGGGATCAGACGAGCGCGAAGACGCGGGCGGGACCACCGGTGCCGCCACGATGCTTCGGCGCGCCGAGTACCAGGGTGGCGCCCTTGGCGGGCACCTTGTCGAGGTTTGCTGCCGCCTCCAGCCCCCAGCGCCCTTCCGGCAGCCAGGCATAGTGGGTGGCGAAATCGGGCGAGGGGCCATGATCGAGCGACAGCGTATCGACGGCAATGCCCGCCGCCTTCGTCTCCTCCAGCAGATACTTGACCGCTTCGACGTGGAAGCCCGGGAAATGCAGCTTGCCGTCTGCATCGGCATTGCGGAACTTGTCGGTGCCCAGATGCGCGTCCCAGCCCGAGAGCATGGCGACGCAGGCGTTTTCCGGAATGTCGCCGTTTGCGGCGACCCAGGCCTTGATGTCGTCAGGGGTAAGCTGCGCGTCGGCATCGGCCGACGCCTTCTGGCGGATGTCGACGACGGCGAGCGGCACGATCAACTTGTCGACCGGAAGCTCGGCCACCGACAGGCCATCGGCGGAAAAGTGCAGCGGCGCATCGACATGGGTGCCGGTGTGCTCGTTGACCCTCAGCTCGAACATGTTGAACTTGTCCTTGGCGTAGTTGAACTTTTCCTCGCGGAAGAACTGCTGCTGGCCGAAGAAGGTCGGAAACTCCTCGTAGAGCTCATGGGTGAGGTCGGTGACGGCGGTGTGGCCCTGGGCCAGCGCCGCAGGCGCAATGCCCGCACTTGCGGCCGCGATCCCCGCCGTTCCGACGGCGGCCGCCTTGAAGAAGCTGCGGCGGGACAACATTTTCTGCTTTACGGATTCCAGGACGCACGCATCGCACATGATCTTTCCCCCTCTTCAGAACCGGCTGAAACCTGGTGGCAATGGCTGCCGGCGGTTGCAGGATACCGCAGTGGCGGCCGCTGTAAACGGTGATTGTCTAGTGTTTTTCTAGGGAATGAAGGCGATATCCTGCCGCCCGGCGCGATGATGGCCGTGATGACATCATACTGCCAACAAATTCGCTTTTATTACAATTGCGTAATGATGGCATTCCGGCGTTGCCCCCAAAGGTGCGAACAACGATACTCTGGGCAAATCGGAACGGTCCGCCGGCACGTGCCGCGCAGGAGCGCGTTTTCTTTATTTGGAGACATGAATGCGGGTTTGGAAACAGCTGGCGGTCAGCGCCGTTGTGCTTATGGTGGGTGCCGGCGTCTGGGTGCGGTTCGTGCCCGGGGCAGGTGAAACGCTGGCGGCAATCGGTGTCTCGCATCCGCTCATCGACGCCATTTCCAAGCAGAACGGTGGTGCGGGCGGCCAGGGTGGCGAAGGCAATGGCGGGCGCAGGCAGGGCGGCAACGACGCCATTCTCGTCATGGTGCGGCCCTCGGCCACATCCGTCGTCAACGACCGGCTGAACGCGATCGGCAATGGGGAAGCGATCCATTCCGTCAGTGTGACGCCGACGGCGACCGGCAACCTCACCGAAATTCTCGTGCGTTCCGGCGACAAGGTGGCGCAAGGCCAGGTGATCGCCAAGCTCGACAGCGACGACCAGAAGATTGCGGCCGACCAGGCGCGGCTGACCCGCGATAGCGCCCGCGAGAAGGTGGAGCGCTACCGCAATCTGAGCACCGCGCGCGCCGTCACCGCCGTCGACGTGCGCGACGCCGAAATCGCCATGCAGACCGCGGAACTGGCGCTGAAGACCGCCGAACTTGATCTGAAGCGCCGCGATATCGTCGCGCCGTCGAAGGGCGTCGTCGGCATCATCACCGTCAATGTCGGCGACTACGTCACCACGACGACGCCGATCGCGGTCGTTGACGACCGCTCGGAGATCCTCGTCGATTTCTGGGTGCCGGAACGCTTCGCCAACAAGATCGTCGTCAACCAGCCGGTGACGGCGCATGCGATCGCCCAGCCGGGCAGCCAGCTCGACGGCGTCATTCACGCCATCGACAACCGCCTCGACCAGGCAAGCCGCACGCTGCGAGTGCGGGCGCGGCTTGAAAACCCTGAAGACACATTGCGGGCGGGCATGTCTTTCTCCGTCACCATGGCGTTTGATGGCGACACCTATCCGACCGTCGATCCGCTCGCCATCCAGTGGAGCTCGGAAGGGTCCTATGTCTGGCGCGTCAGCGGCGACAAGAGCGAGCGGGTGCCGGTCAAGATCATCCAGCGCAACCCGGACAAGGTTCTGGTCGACGCGGCCTTGAACACAGGCGACGAGGTTGTCACCGAAGGCGTGCAGCGGCTGCGTGACGGCGGCGACGTGCGCATCGCCGGGCGCGAGCGCCGCGATGCCACGCAGAAGGTCGCGGAGGACGTGAAGTGAGCGGCGGCAAGGAACCAGGCATCCAGACCGCCCGCGAGGCCGGCAAGACCGGCTTCACAGCCCTTTTCATCCGCCGGCCGATCTTTGCGCTGGTGGTCAACACGCTGATCGTCGTCGCCGGCCTTGCCGCCTGGAACGGCATCGAGATCCGTGAGCTGCCGCAGGTCGACCAGCCGGTCATCTCTGTGACGACGACGCTCGATGGCGCAGCCCCCGAAACCATGGACCGCGAGGTGACCTCGGTAGTCGAGGGTGCTGTCTCGCGCGTTCAGGGCATCAAGGACATTTCCTCGACCTCCAATTTCGGCCGCAGCCGGGTGACGCTGCAGTTTTCGGACACCACGGATATCGGTCAGGCGGCCAACGACATTCGCGACGCGCTCGGCCGCGTGCGCAACCAGCTGCCCGAGGATGTCGACGAGCCGAGCATCGTCAAGGCCGATGCCGACAGCCAACCGATCATGCGCCTCGCGCTCACCTCCGACACCATGTCGATGGAAGACATGACGCTGCTCGTCGAAAACGAGATCAGCGACCGTCTTGCCGCCGTCGAGGGTGTCGCGGACGTTGCCGTCTATGGCGACCAGGAAAAGATCTTCCGCATCGACCTCGACCAGGCAAAGCTCGCCGGGCGAGGGGTGACGGTGGCCAACCTCAGGACCGCGCTTGCCAACGCCTCCTACGACGTGCCGGCGGGCTCGCTGACAAGCGCCAGCCAGGACATCTCGGTGCGCGCCACCGCCGACCTGCAGACGCCTGAACAGTTCGAAAACCTGATCCTCGTCAACAATGTGCGCCTGCGCGACATCGGCACGGTGACGCTCGGGCCCGATACCGGCACGACGGCGCTGCGCTCCAACGGCCGCCAGGGCATCGGCCTTGGCGTCATCCGCCAGGCGCAGTCCAACACGGTCGATATTTCCGAAGGCGTGCGCAAGGTCGTCGAGACGATCCAGACGCAGATCCTGCCCGAGGGCACCGAGCTGAAGATCACCAGCGACGACGCGGTGTTCATCAACGGCGCCATTCACGAGGTGGAGATCGCGCTGGTCGTGGCAATCTTCATCGTCACGCTCGTCATCTACATGTTCCTGCTCGACTGGCGAGCGACGCTGATCCCGACGATCACCATGCCGATCGCGCTGATTGGAACGGTGGCGGCGATCTACATGGCCGGGTTCTCGATCAACATCCTGACGCTGCTCGCCATCGTTCTGGCGACCGGGCTTGTGGTCGACGACGCGATCGTGGTTCTCGAAAACATCGTGCGGCGGCGGGCCGAGGGACTGGGCCCGAGGGCTGCGGCCGTGCACGGCACGCTCGAAGTGTTCTTCGCGGTGCTGGCGACGACGGCAACGCTTGCCGCCGTGTTCATTCCGCTGTCGTTCCTTCCTGGGCAGACCGGCGGTCTCTTCCGCGAGTTCGGCTTCGTGCTCGCCTTCTCCATCCTCCTGTCATCCTTCGTGTCGCTGACGCTCTGCCCGATGCTGGCCTCGCGCATGCTGACGCAGGAGAACCATTCGAAACCCGGGCCGATGCGCCGGTTCGGCGCGCGTGCGTCCGAATTCTACCGCGTGACGCTGCGCGGCTGCCTCAACGCGCCGCTGATCGTCTTCGTCGTCGCCGCCTTCTTCACCGCCATGGGCGGCATCGGCTTCATGACGCTGAAATCGGAGCTGACGCCGAGCGAAGACCGCTCGCAGGTGATGATGCGCATCAACGCGCCGCAGGGCGTGTCGCTCGAATATGCGCAATCGCAGATGCGCCGCATCGAGGACGGGCTGCAGCCGCTGGTCAAATCCGGCGAGATCGACAACATCTTCTCGATTTCCGGCCAGGGCGGCTCGTCCAACAGCGGCTTCATGGTGCTGACGCTTGCCCCCTGGGACAAGCGTGAGCGCAGCCAGCAGCAGATCGTCTCCGAGATCAACAAGGTCACGGCGCGCATCCCCTCGGTGCGGGTGTTTGCGATGCAGCCGAACAGCCTCGGCATCCGCGGCGCCGGCAGCGGCCTGCAGGTGGCGCTGGTCGGCAATGACTACACCAAGCTCGGCGATGCCGCCGCCAAGCTCGTGCGCCAGATGGAAGACACCGGGCGCTTCGAGAACGTGCGGCTGAACTACGAGGCAAACCAGGCCCAGCTTGCGATCACCATCGACCGGGAGCGCGCCTCCGACATGGGCGTCGATATCGGCGGGCTCGCCTGGGCGCTGCAGGCCATGCTCGACGGCAACAGCGTCGTCGACGTCTTCGTCGACGGCGAGTCCTACCCGGTCAAGCTGCTGTCCTCGACCAATCCGGTCAACGATCCGACCGATCTGCAGAACATCTATCTGAAGGCCGGCGACGGCAAGATCGTGCCGATGTCGACGATCGCCAGCGTCGAGGAAACGGCCGTGGCGCCGCAGCTGTCGCGGGAATCGCAGCTTCGTGCCGTGTCGCTGTCGGCCGGGCTGAAATCCGACCTGGCGCTCGGCGAAGCCTTGACCATGGTCGAGCAGATGGCCGAGCCGCTGCTGCCGCCGGGTTCGCGCATCATGCCGCTCGCCGAAGCCGCCACCCTCAACGAGAACGCCAACGGCCTCATCGTCACCTTCGGCTTTGCCCTCGTCATCATCTTCCTGGTGCTGGCCGCACAGTTCGAAAGCTTCGTCAGCGGCCTGATCATCATGGCGACGGTGCCGCTCGGGCTTGCCTGTGCGGTCTTTGCGATGATCCTGACCGGCAATACGCTCAACATCTACAGCCAGATCGGTCTGGTGATGCTGGTCGGCATCATGGCGAAGAACGGCATCCTGATCGTCGAATTCGCCAACCAGCTGCGCGACCGCGGCCAGGATGTGCGCACCGCGATCGAGAACGCCGCCAACATACGCCTCAGGCCCGTGATGATGACGATGATCGCCACCATCGTCGGCGCGGTGCCGCTGGTGATGGCGAGCGGTGCCGGCGCGGAAGCGCGCATCGCGCTCGGCTGGGTGCTGGTCGGCGGTCTTGGCCTTGCCGTGGTGGTGACGCTCTACCTGACGCCGGTCGCCTATCTCGTCATCGCCGGGCTCACCAAGCCGCATGCGGACGAGGAGCGCAAGCTGCACGAGGAAATGGAAGCGGCGGCCGCGCTCGAAGTGAAGTAACGGCCGGTACGGGCCCTGGCACTCCGGGTGCCTTTCGAAGCGCACGGTTCATTGCAAGTTGTCATGGGCCCGGATTTTACCTCCGGGCCCATTTTGCTGCGTGTTACTGCCCGCCGCCCATCGACGTCATGGACTCTTGCAGCCGTTCCTGGATCTGGTCGATCGAGAAGCTCGCCGGGCGCTGCGCCGGCGGATAGTCCTTGAACGTCTCGAAGAACTTCGCCACGCTCGCCTGTGCGGGAACCACCAGGTAGGCATGGGTAAACACCCAGTCCCAATAGGTATTCGAGGTGATGTCGGCCTTCTCGTAAGGATCGGCCCTCAGATCGAACATTTTCGGAACACGCAATTTGGTAAAGGGTTCGGCCCAAACCGCCAATGTGCCGGTCGCGCGTTGTTCCTCGAAGACCAGCTTCCAGTTCTCGTAGCGCATCGCGACGAGATCGCCGTCGTCATTGAAGTAGTAGAACTCCTTACGGGCACTGTCGGGCGACCTGCCGGTGAGGTAGTCGAGCTGGTTGTAGCCGTCGAGGTGGTTCTTGTACTGCTTGCCGTCGATGGTTGCTCCCTTGAGCAGGCGATCCTTGATGTCGGTGTCGCCGGTGGCGGCGAGCAGGGTCGGGAACCAGTCAAGACCGGAGATGATGCCGTTCAACTGGCTTCCCGGCTTGATCTGCCCCGGCCAGCGGATCATCGCCGGCACGCGGAAGGCGCCTTCCCAGTTGGTGGTCTTCTCGTTGCGGAACGGCGAGTTGCCCGCGTCGGGCCAGGTATTCTCATGCGGGCCGTTGTCCGTGGTGTAGACGACGATCGTGTTGTCGGCGATGCCCATGTCGTCGAGCGACTTCAGGACCTCGCCGATGATGGCGTCATGCTCGATCATCCCGTCGGCATATTCGGTGCGGGCCGTCAGGCCCGGCTTGTCGCGATGCTCGTCGCGCACATGGGTGCGTGCGTGCATGCGCGTGGTGTTGAACCAGGTGAAGAACGGCTTGCCGGCTGCGTGCTGGCGCTTCATAAAATCGATCGCGGCGGCCGAGGTCTCGTCATCGATGGTTTCCATGCGCTTGCGCGACAGGGCTCCGGTGTCTTCGATCTTTCCGTCAGACGAAGATTTGATGACACCACGCGGACCGTATTGCTTGCGGAAGCTCGGATCCTGCGGATAGTTGCGGTCTTCCGGCTCTTCCTCGGCGTTCAGATGGTAGAGGTTGCCGAAAAATTCCTGGAAACCGTGCTGGGTCGGAAGGAACTCGTCCCGGTCGCCGAGGTGGTTCTTGCCGAACTGGCCGGTCGCGTAGCCCTTGTCCTTGAGCGCGGAGGCGATCGTCACATCGCTTGCCTGCAAACCGATGGGCGCGCCGGGAAGGCCGACCTTGGAAAGACCGGTGCGCAGCGTCGACTGACCGGTGATGAAGGTGGAGCGACCGGCCGTGCAACTCTGTTCGGCGTAGTAGTCGGTGAAGATCGCGCCTTCCTGCGCGATACGATCGATGTTGGGTGTGCGATAGCCCATCACGCCCATGGTGTAGGCCGAGACGTTGCTCTGGCCGATGTCGTCGCCGAAAATGACGAGGACGTTGGGCTTGTCCGTTGCCGGGGCGGGCTGTTGTGCATAGGCGGAACTGCTTAAAAGCAGCAGTCCAAGGGCCGCGAGCTTGCCGGGAATTCTCATTATTCGAGCCTCCGAAGGTTCACGAAATACCGAGCTGAGTTCAGGCGGACGATCGGCGGGATGCCGATGGGGCGCAGAACTAGCGGAGTGTCGCCCTGCGGCCGGCCGGGCGTAAGTACGTAACTGTTAATATCGGGGCGAAGCGCGCTTGACGGGTGCGGCGCGGGGGCCGTCAGATGCTTGCGGCTCGACGTGTCTGCCAGAAAGCGTGCCCGGCGGTTGGGAAGCGTCATCGCAGCGGCTGGCCGCGCGGATGCGTCGCGACGGTCCCAAGCGGCCTGCTGTGACACTCCGGTCTCACCGTTGGCGTTTTCCTGCCCTACCTTGCCCCAAGAAGTCCGCGAACGTCTGGACAAAGTGATTCCGATTTGCACAGTAGCGCCTTGAAATGAAAGCGCTTCCCCGCGTTGTGATCGGCACGGCGCGGGTGGCGTGAAGAAGAGGGCGTTTTCCGTGGCATTGAAGGCGATCAAGGCTGGCTCGAGAAACGAAACTGGCATCGACACCGCAAGGGCGCAGCTTGCCGTCCGATTCGGCGAGCGCTTCCAGACGGGCGAGGCGATCCGCGCCCAGCATGCCCACACCACCACCTATATCCCGGCGCAGCTGCCCGACGGCGTGGTTTTCCCGGAAAGCGCCGACGAGGTGCGCGAGATCGTGGCGATCGCGGCCGCAAGCGCCGTGCCGCTCATTCCCTTCGGCACAGGCTCCTCTCTCGAGGGCCACGTCAACGCCCCGCATGGCGGCTTCTCCATCGACATGATGCGCATGAACCGGGTGCTCGAGGTGAATGCGGAGGATCTCGATTGCCGGGTCGAGCCGGGCATTACCCGCGAGGAACTCAACGTCTACCTGCGCGACACCGGCCTGTTCTTCCCGATCGATCCCGGCGCCAATGCCTCGATCGGCGGCATGGCCTCGACGCGGGCGTCGGGCACCAATGCGGTGCGCTACGGCACGATGAAGGACAATGTGCTGGCACTGACGGTGGTGACGGCGGACGGCCGTGAAATCCGCACCGCGCACCGGGCGCGCAAGTCGTCGGCCGGCTACGACCTCACGCGCCTGTTCGTCGGCGCCGAGGGCACGCTTGGCATCATCACTTCGATCACGCTCAGGCTGCAGGGCATCCCGGAGGTCATTTCCGGCGGCGTCTGCCCGTTCCCGACCATCGCCGACGCCTGCAACGCGGTCATCCTGACCATTCAATCCGGCATACCCGTTGCCCGGATCGAGCTGTTGGACGCGCTGCAGATGAAGGCGTGCAACGCCTATTCCGGCCTTTCCTATGAGGAGACGCCGACGCTGTTCGTCGAGTTTCACGGCAACAGCGAGAGCGTCGAGATGCAGTCGCGGCATTTCGCCGAGATCGCGGCGGACTTCGGTTCCAGCGGTTTCCAGTGGACCACCAACCCGGAGGAGCGGGCGCGGCTGTGGAAGGCGCGGCACAACGCCTATTGGGCCCAGAAGAGCCTGATCCCGGGTGCCGCCATTCTTTCGACGGATGTCTGCGTGCCGATTTCGCGGCTGGCCGATTGCGTCGCGGCAACCCATGAGGATATTGCAGCACACGGCCTGACGGCGCCGATCGTCGGCCATGCCGGTGACGGCAACTTCCATGTCGGCCTGCTGTTCAACGACCAGGACGCGGTCGACGTCGCGCGTGCGGAAGCCTTCGTCGAGCGGCTGAACGCGCGGGCGCTGTCGATGGACGGAACCTGCACCGGCGAACACGGCATCGGCCAGGGCAAGATGCCGTTCCTCGAAGCCGAACTCGGCGATGCGCTGGATCTGATGCGGCAGATCAAGCGTTCTCTTGATCCGCAGGGTCTCTTCAACCCCGGAAAGATCTTCGCCTGACTGGATAGGCAAGGGGGCAGGCGGGCCGTGTCCGACTACTCCTTTCGCAGCAAAGGCGGGCGCGCCCGAGCAAATGTGATGGACGGAAACGTCCCTTTGGCGTTCATATGGACGCAGACGGCGCCGACGGCGTCTTTGAACTGATGGGAATGTAGGCACAGTGCTTTCGCGAATTCTGGTTGCCATCGGCGGTCTTGTGGTCGTTGCGCTTTTTGCGGCGCTGATCGCCCCGTGGTTCATCGACTGGACGGGATTCCGCAAGGAATTCGAGCGCGAGGCGAGCCGCATCATGGGCAAGCCCGTCGTCGTGCATGGCAGTGTCGATGCGCGCCTGATCCCGTTCCCGACGGTCACGCTGAATGATGTGCGCGTCGGCGGAAACGACACCCGCGAGCCGCTGATCCAGGTCGCTCAATTCTCCATGAGCGCGGAACTGGCGCCGTTCCTCTCCGGCGAGGCACTGATCTTCGACATGCGCCTCGACAGGCCGAAGGCCAAGGTGAGGCTGCTGTCCGACGGCACGCTCGACTGGGCGCGCGGTACGCGCACGGCCATTCCCGCCAAGACGGTGGTGCTCGAAAACGTCGAGATCACCCAGGGCGAGATCGAATTCATCGACGAGCAGACCGGCCGCACCCGACGCGTCACCGACCTTGCGGCTGATCTTTCCGCCCGGTCGCTGGCCGGTCCCTGGAAGGTGGAGGGGCGCGCGGCGCTCGACGGCGAGGCCGGCAGTTTTGCCTTTTCGAGCAACGAGGTCGACGAGACCGGTGCGCTCAGCCTCAAGGCGAAGGTGACGCCGGACAAGCGTCCCTTCGGCGTCGAGCTCGACGGCGCCTTGAAGATCGTCGACTTCAAGCCGCTCTATGGCGGCCGTTTCACGCTGACGGAGAACCGCCCGCAGGGTGAGGCAAAGGACGTCGACGGCCATGCGCCGCTGCGCATCAACGGCGATTTCCAGCTGACAAACGAAAGCATCCGCGTGCCGGAGTACCGCTTCGAGATCGGCCCTTCCGATGACCCTTACGTGGTCACCGGCGAGGCGACGCTCGACACCGGCAAGGAGCAGAAATTCCTGCTGATCGCCGACGGCCAACAGATCGACGTCAGCCGCATCGGCAATTCCGGGACCAACGGCAAGACCGGGCGCGATCCGGCGATCTCCATGCGCCAGCGGCTGGAGGCGATGCTGGCGATTGCCGCCGACATCCCCATTCCGCAGGTGCCGGGGCGCGCCAGCCTGAAACTGCCAGCAATCGTCATCGGCGACACGACCGTGCGCGACGTGCGCATCGACGTTCAGCCGGATGGCGCCGGCTGGGTGATCGACAATGTCGTGGCGCTTCTGCCCGGGCGCACACAGCTCGAAGCCAAGGGCCGGCTCAACCTCAAGGGTCAGCGCTCCTTCCGCGGCGACCTGCTTTTGGCGTCCAACCAGCCTTCTGGGCTGGCAACCTGGCTTGCGGGTTCGGTCGACCCGGCGATCCGCAAGCTGAAGACGGCTGGCTTTTCGGCCACCGTCAACCTGACCGACACGCTGCAGCAGTTTGAGAACCTCGAAGTTGCGGCCGGCGATGCCAGCCTCAAGGGACGGCTCGAGCGCCAGTCCTTCGCCGAACAGCAGCCGAACCTTTCCCTGCAGCTGAACGGCAACCGCATCGATCTCGAAGCGCTGCAGGCGCTGGCTGGCCTCGTCGCCGGCGACGCCTCCGCTTCGACGCTGATGCAACATGCGATTGCCGCCGACCTGTCGGCCGACGAGTTCTCCGCCTTCGGCGAGGATGCGCGCGACGTCCAGGCGGTGGTGACGCTGAAGAACGGCCAGTTGCAGGCCGAGCGCGTGGCGATCGGTTCGCTCGCCGGCGCCCAGCTCGCCTTTTCCGGCCGGGCCAGCGGCGACCTCGAAAAGCCTGTTATCTCGGCCAAGATGAAGCTCGCGGCCAAGGACCTGACGCCGTTCCTCGACATGATCGGCCGGCATGCCGTCGACCATCCCGCCCTTCGCCGCCTGACTGCGGCCGGCCCCTATTATGCCGATGCGGCCTTCGACGTGACGCTCACGGCCGGCAACAAGGAAGGCAACGCGCCCGCGACCTTCGGTATTTTCGGCACTGCCAACGGCACCAAGATTGCCGCCAGCTATCAGGCGCCCGACATGGCCCAGGCGCTTTCCGGCAAGGGCATGCTGCTCGAGGCGACGCTCGAAAATCCGCAGACGCTGCTTCTGCTCGGTCAGGCGGGCTTCAATCCGCTGCCGTTCGATGCCGATGCCAACGGCATTCTCTCGGTCAAGCTGCAGAGCACCGACGGCTCCAACGCCAACGGCACGGTGACCTTCACCACCGAGAAGACCTCGCTTGCCGCCAAGGGCAGCTTCGACCTGTCTCGCGATCATTTCCTCGAAGGTCAGGCCAAGGTGACGCTGCAGAGCGAGGATCTCGAACCCTACCTGTTGCAACAGGGCATCGCCCTGCCGCAGACCGGCAGCGGCCTTCCGCTCTCCGTTTCCGCTGATGTCGCGACGACGCCGGAGACGATCGCCTTGACGACGGTCGAGGGCAAGGCCGACAACAACGGTTTTGCCGGCGCCTTGACGATCGACCGCAAGGTGCCGGGCAAGGCGGATGGCCAGATCAATCTTGCGACGCTGGATCTCGCCTGGCTTGCCGAAGGCATCCTTGGGCCGGTTCAGAACATGTCGAGCGGCGCATTTTCGAAAACACCGGTGGCGCAGCCTGCCTGGACCGGCCTCAATGTTGCCCTCGACGTGCAGGCCGCCAATTTCTGGCCGGGCCTATATGGCGCGATCGGCAATTTCGCCGGCAAGATGGTCTGGAAGGGCGACGAGATCGCCTTCACCGACGCCACCGGCGACTGGCTGGGTGGCAAGCTCGAGGGCCGGGTGCAGCTCGGCAATGCCAACGGTTCCGGCTTCCTGCGCTCGCGGCTCGACGTCAAGGGCGGCGATCTGGCTCAGGCGGGCTGGACCCATGCGGGCGTGCCCGTCGCTACCGGCACGTTCGATCTTTCGGTGGCGCTCGAGGCATCGGGTGCGAATGCCGAAGCCATGGCGCATTCGGCCAGCGGCTCGGGCACCGCCACCTTCAACGGCGTGACGCTCAATGGCGTCAACAGCGCGGCCCTGCCGCAGCTGATGGCAACGGCCGATGGGCTGAAGACCGAAATCTCTGCCGATGCGATCCGACAGGCGACGGAGGCGGCGGTGTTTTCCGGCCAGTCGGTCGTCGGCGTCGTCAAGATGCCTTTCAGCATCGCCGGGGGCGTGCTCAGAGCCCAGAACGTGACGGCAACCGACGGCAACGCGGCCTTTACCGGCGAAGCGTCGCTCGATCTGGCGGCCGAACGGCTCGAGGCCAATATCGACATGACCTTCCGGCCCGGCGAAGAGGCGCTGGCAGGGGCGGAGCCTCGGGTACGGCTTGGCTATGCCGGTCTGCTGGCGTCCCCGGGCGTGAGCCTCGACGTCGCCGATCTCTCGAATTTCCTGTCGCTGCGCGCGTTCGAGCGCGAGCGTCGGCGCGTCGAGACGCTTCAGGCCAACGTGCTCGAGAAGCAACGGCTGCGTCGCGAGGTCCAGCTCTACAAGGCCAATGCGCAGCAGCGCGAGGTCGAGCGCCTGCGGGCGATCGCCGACGAGCGTCGGCGTGCGGCGGCCGCTGTCGAGGCGGAACGGGTGAAGGCCGAACTCGCCGCCCGCGCGGAGGCGGAACGCAAGGCCGCAGAAGCGGCAGCGGAACTCGAACGTCAACGCCAGCAGCAGCTGCAACTGGGTGCGCCCTCGCAGGCACTGCCGCGAGCCGGCGGCGCCGATGGCCAGCAGAAGCCCAATGGCGATGGATTGAACTTCGACGTCCTGCCCGACGTGACGGTTCAATAGCACCGCGCAGACGGACCTTCGGTCAAAGTGGGTGAGGGCAGGTCTTCGCCGCGCTGGTGGTGCAGCTGGTCCGGGCGCCCCGCTTCAGTCTGTGATCATCCCTGGACTTTGAACGATGGCGCGAGGTTGGCGGGGCCCTTGCGGCCCTCGACCTGCTGAACTGCTGGACGACCTGTCAGAAGCGGACCGAAACGCCGATGATGGGGCCATGCTGGACGACATCGTATTTGAAGCCGTCATTGCTGTAGTCGACGCCCAGCGCACGATAACCGGCGACCGCCGATATCGTGTCGGTGAACTTGTAGCCGAGACCGAGTGCGGCATCCCAATCGAGATCCGCTCCGCCGCCGCCGATCAGTCCCCATCCGGTCAGATAGAATTCGGGCGTGAAGTAATAGGCGCCGCGAAGGCCGGCGACCGCGTCGACCCAGGTGGCGCTGTCGTCGCGGCTGACGCCACCGAGCGAGCCGCCGGAAAAGGAGAGCGTCGTGTCGACCGACCAGACTTTCAGGCCGCCGACGACATCCAGATGGGAGTTCTGATCCTCGTAGATCGCATAGCCGGCGCCGAGCGTTGCGGAAAAGCTCTGGGTGTCGAGGCTGACGCTATCGGCAAGGACGCCGTCCGGCGTGCTGCCGCTGGCGGAAAGCTTGATGTAGATCGTATCGCCGAAGATGCTGTAGGGACCGTTGCGGGCCTCGCCCGTCACCATCAGGGCGAAATCGAGATTGTTCCAGATGTCGCCGAAGCTGGAATCGATATGCACATTGGGCAGGCCGAGTTGGCTGGTGTCGCCCGTCAGGCCGGCCATCCAGAAATAGGGCGCGACGGAGAACTGCCAGCCGCTCTGCGTCTGCTGAGGCTCGGCGGTCGGGGCCAGAAGTGGTGTGATGTCGGCGGCGTTGGCGATGACAGTCGATGACAGGGCGAGGCAGGTCGCCAGGCCGATCCGTGCACAGTGACGCATGGGTGTTCTCCCTCCCACAACTTGCAGGCGTCGCGGCAAGGGCCGCTGACACGACGAGGATTGTTTGAAATTAGCGTTGCCTTAACAAGTGAAAATGTCCCGGCGGGCCTGTCGGGCCGTATCGATTTGGCCAATCTGTGGCGGCAAGCACACAGGAGGAGACGCATGTGCAGGCCTGCGCTCCAGCGCCGGCGCCGTGGCTTGGGGCGGGGCCGGGATCGATCCGTGCGCGCCGTTCTGTGCGTCGAAACGCAAAGCACCTAAAATCCTAATGGATTGGTTGAGCGGCGATTAGCATCCTGCCTTCACAGTGGCGATGGCAACGGGGGGTGGCATGACGTCGCTTTATAAGGGCCTTGATCGCCGCGCGGTCATCTGGATCGTGAACTGGACATTTTCGGGCACCGTCGGTTGCACCGCCGTTGCCGTTCTCATCACCTATCACTACATCGCCCCTTTCGGGCCTGAGGTGATGGCGACATCGATGCGTCTTGCCCTCTACATCCCGCTGCTTCTCGCCATCCCGCTTTTCGCCTTCATCGGCATCAAGCTGCAGCAGCTTGCGCGTGCCAACGATCTCCTGACGCTTGCGAGCCGCTATGACGGCCTGACGGGCTGTCTCAGTCGCGCGGCATTCACGTCCGACGTGACGGCCTTCGCCGCCGAACAGGATCTCAAGCCTTTTCCGGCCACCTCGGCGCTGATGGTGCTGGATGCCGACCACTTCAAGCGCATCAACGATCAGCATGGGCATCTGGCCGGTGACGAGGCGCTGGTCGCGATCGCAACCGAGATGCGCGCGGCGGTGGGGGAAAGCGGCCTGATCGGCCGTCTGGGTGGCGAGGAATTCGGGGTGTTCGTCCATGAAGCCCATCCAGAAACGATCGGCGCGATGGCCGAACGCATTCGTCTGGCGGTGGCCGAGCGCGGGCAGGCGATTGCTTCGAGCGCCGATCCGGTGACGGTCAGCATCGGTGTGGCGCTGTTTACCTACCCGGTCCAGTACGAGGACATCTTCAAGGTTGCCGACGACCAGCTCTATCTCGCCAAGAACACGGGGCGCAACCGGGTGTGTCTGGTGGAGTATTCACGGCTGCCGGGCGGGATCAGGGCGATGGCCGCACAGCTGCGCGACGGACTTGCCGGCGCCCTTACGGACGCCTTCACCGACCACGGTGACGCACCGTCACGCGTCGCCGGGCGTTGATCGCTCGGCTTTCGACTTGATCCAGTCGAGGACATAGACCCGCAGCGCAGACGAGAGATTGCTGTCGCCGCCGCGGGCATCGTCGATCTCGACGATCAGCTGGGCGATCGGCATGGCCCGGGCAGCCGCGATCGTCTTCAGTTCCAGCCAGAACGGATCCTCGAGCGAGAAGCTGGTGCGGTGTCCGTGCAGGGTGGCGGAGTGTTTTCGGATCATCGCCGGAGCTCGTGTCCTCGTTCAAGTCGTTGGCGGTTTGATTCGGAAAGCCGGGCCAAGCTCTTGTACGGGAATCGTTTTTCGCCGGTTGCGTACCCTGTCGAGGGCCCGGCTGGCGATCTCAATCCGTGACGTGCCTTGCTTTCAAATCGTTTCGGAAGCGTGACGCCGGTGTTTCGGAAGCGTGACGCCGGGCCGCATCGGCCGCATGCGGCCGGTCAGTCCTTCGTCTCGTCAGGCCTGTCGGCCGTCGGTTCCCGGCGCCCCTGTTCGTGCGCTTTTTCGGCCTTGGCGTTCAAGGCGTCGGTCAACGATTTCTCGGCTTTGGTGCGGCCGAACGAAATACGGTTCTGTTCGGCCTGCTTTTCCTTTTCAGCGCGGGCGTTGCGCTTGCGAAACTGGCGCAGATTGACGACGTCACCACTCATGCCGCGCCCTTTCGGTTGCCTCAGGTCTTCGTGCGGCTCAGTTCTTCTTGCGGAAGGAATCGAGCGAGACGACGGAGCCGCCGCCATTCTTGGCTTCACCGGATTTTTCCGTGTCCTTGGGCTGCGCTTCGCCGTCGGTTTCAGGCACGGGGTAGGCGGTGATCTCCGCAGATTCCACCTCTTCCTCTTCGGCCGTCGCCACGTCGAATTCGAGTTCGAAATTGACGGAGGGATCGTAGAAGCCGCGAATGGCATTGAAGGGGATGACCAGCCGTTCCGGCGTGTCGGAGAAGGAGAGGCCGATCTCGAAGCCGATATCGGAGACCTTGAGCTCCCAGAACTGGTGCTGGACGACGATCGTCATCTGCTCGGGATACTTCGACTTCAGGTGCTGCGAAATGCGAACACCCGGCGCGCCGGTCAGGAAGGTGATGAAGAAATGGTGTTCGCCAGGCAGGTGGCCGGTGGCGGCAACCTCGGTCAGTACTTTGCGGATGACGCCGCGAAGCGCGTCCTGCGCCAGAATGTCATAGCGAATGTGGTCCTGGCCCATGGGATTCCCGTCTCTCTCGAACTCAATTCTACTGTCGGCTTTCCAATGCCCGTCTCGATATGACGAGTCAATTATCCAAGCATCTATAGACCATTTCGAAGCGGGGGAGAAGGTGAAGGCTTCTGTTGCCAGGTGCCTTCGGACCCCGCCTTACGGTGCTACCCGGAAGGACTTGATTTGAAGTGTCGCACCGCCGTTAGGCAGCGAGACGTGCTTCAGCATAGTTGTCGTTTGCAACTATAAGTTTAGCCCGATAACGGTGGTACAATGCCGAGCAAAAAGTCGATCTTTACGCCCTTGTCGATCCTATTTCGCCCCCATCAAAAGCCGGTCATCGAAGTATCGACCGGTTTTTGGTGGAGGCGCCGGGTACCGCCCCCGGGTCCAATGGGTTTATTTCACCGCCCGTTTATTGCCATAGCCGCCCGAAGACGGCATCTGTCATATAGGTCTTTCCGCGCCCCAAGAAAAGGGGGAGGAGGCGGATATATCGCTGCTTTTTCAAAACCGCGGCGAAGGCAAATCTCCCGATCGGCCAAAACCCTTGACATGCTCGGCAGCCGTGAAAAACTCCGGCGGCTGCGTGCAGGCTCAAGGGCAGGCCCGGGCATGGCGCAGTTTTCGAGCAATCCCATGTGGAGGCATCATGACCGACTATCTCGCAGATGTGCAGAAGTATGACAGCGGCGCCGACGAAGCTGTTGTGAACAAGATCGTGCGCCATCTCGGCATTGCGCTGCGCAACAAGGATTCCTCGCTCGTATCGGCAACCGACCCCAAGGAGCTCGAACGCGTCAGGGAAAAATGGTGCGAGAAGAAGCTCGGCGTGGCGGGTGCCGAGGCGGATGCAGCCATTTCGGCCACGGCCAAGGCGATGGCGGCAGACCGCTCCAAGTCCCGCGTGACCTTCTACTATCTGGTTGCCAAGAACCTCGGCAAGCTGCAGACCCTCTAGGTTTCCGCAGCGGTTTCACAGTCCCCCGTGGACACAGCAGATTCAACGCGGACGTTTGTGGGTCGGCGTTGGATCGTGACGGCATCGGGCCGACGGACCGCGCGTACAGCTGGTGATGCCGCTCGGCCGCTGTCCCCATCGATACGATCCTCTCGATACCTCTGACGCCAGAGGGTAATCCAAGCTCTGCTTTCTCGGTCTATCTCTTTCAGGATGACCGTCGTCGTTGCGTCGTGTAGACGTCGCCGGCAGCATCGCAACGCATCTTTTGCCCGGCCGCCTCATGCTTCTCATCCCATTGCCTATCGTCGTGTCGATTCTGATTCTCGGGCTCTTCATCGTCGCGGTCCGTCGTGGCGCGGAAGACAGGCCGGCAAATATCCCGTTCCTCGCCCTGATTTTGGTCAGCGCACTGCAATGCCTGCTGGTGGGTCTCAGATGGGGCTATGGGCTGCAGCAGATCATGTTTGTCGCGCCTGTCGTTGCCGCAACGATCCCGCCGCTCGTCTATGCCGGCGTTTGCCAGCTGATCGGCAGGAGCTGGTTCTCGCTTTCTCTCAGGGTCGGCGTGCATGCGCTCCCGGTTCTCCTTGTCGCTACGCTGACGGTCATCTGGCGCGATGGCATCGACCTGGCTCTCGTCTTGATCTTTGTCAGCTATGGGGTCGCCATTCTCCTCCTGGTGCAACCGGGCGCGGATGCCCTTCGCCTTGCCGCGTTCGATGAAGCAGGGTCTGCCTATCGGGCCATTCTCTTTGCGGCAGGTGCCTTGTTCCTGTCGGCGCTGGGGGATGTCCTCGTATTTCTCGATATGGCTTGGATGCATGGGCAGAACGCCCCGCTGGTCATCATGGGCGGACAACTGGCCGGGCTCGTCATTCTCTCGGTTGCGGTGGCAGCCATGGGGCGGAGCCGACCTTTTGCCGGCTCGGCGGAGATGTCGGAGGTCACGGATGCCTCGAAAGGCGTCGAGACCGCGGAAACGATGCTGGCGGTCGAGACGCTGATGCGGGAGAGGGCGGTCTACCGCGATTGCGACCTGACGCTCGACCGGCTGGCGAGAAAGCTCCGCATCCCGGCGCGACAGATATCGACGGCCATCAACGAGGCGACCGGCAGCAACGTCTCGCAATATGTCAACGCGTTCCGGATCAGGGAGGCGTGCGATCTGCTTGCGCAAACGGCCAAGCCGGTGACGGAAATCATGTTCGAGGTCGGCTTCCAGACGAAATCCAACTTCAATCGCGAGTTCCGCCGCGCGACCGAAATGACCCCGGTCGAATGGCGCAGGTCACGAGGCCCGGCCAAGGGCTGACGCCAGGTACTCTTTCAGGATCGAGTACGGCCTTTATCGCGTTTTCGGTCGAGATCCCGGTGCCGGCGCCCATAGTGCCGGCATGAACATCATCCCTGAACACGACCGTAAACTCGCCGAAACGCTGAAGGCGCTTTCGCTCGAGCCTTCGCCACAAACACGGACGCCGCCGCCGAGACGATTTCGGCGACGTCTGCTTTCCGGTTGCCTGCTCGCCTTGGCGGCCGGCGCGACCGTCGCTGTCCCCTTGATCTCGCCCGATGCCGCCGATCGGCTCGGGGCCTTCCTTTGGCAGCCAGCGCCGGGTGGAGAACCGGCGACGGTCGAGGCCGCAGCCCGGCAATCCGCGCAACCCCTCAGCCAGGCGGCCACCCGCAACGACGGCTCGGCAACACTGATGAAGCCGTCTTCCGACGTCCCGCGCGAAGTCACCGGCTCCGGCCATGTGGTGGCGCCGCACAGCGTCTCGGTGTTTTCCAAATACGAAGGGCGGATCATGTCCGTGGATGTCGAGATCGGGCAACATGTCGAAGCCGGTGAAATCCTCGTCACGCTCGAGGATGCCGGCGCGGGTTTTGCGCTCGAACAGGCACTCGCCGAAAGGGTCCTGGCGGGTCTCGTCGTCGAGGCCTGCGAAATCGAGCTGGAGCAGATAGGGGCGTCGTTCCGGCGTTCGGAAGCGCTCGCCGCCTCGCATTCCATTTCCACGCAGGACCTCGAGAAGGCGGCCACGGCCCGCAACAGCGCGCTCAACAGCCTGGCCCAGGCGCGGCAGAGGCTTGCAAAGGCGACGCTTCAGGTGCGCATCGCGCAGGAGCGGGTCGATGCGCTCGTCGTGCGGGCTCCGATGACGGGCACCGTCACCGCGCTCGACGCCCATGCTGGCGACATGGTGCTCGCGCGCGTCGACAGCGTTCTGGAGAACCAGATGCTGCTCGCGATCACGGACACGTCGAGGCTGGTGATCGATGCGGACGTCGCGGAAACCAGCATTGGCGTCCTTCGGCCGGGGCTGCCCGGCGAGGCGGTGCTGGACGGCGTTCCCGACAGGCCCTTCGGCGTCGAGATTTTGCGGATCGCGCCGGTCGCCTCCGCCGAGAAAGGCACCGTCACCCTGCGCCTTGCCCTCAGAAATCCGCCTGCTGGTATCCGGCCGAACATGGCGGCGCGCATTCGTTTGGAAAATCAGATCGGAGAGACATCGCAATGACGACTGCAAACCACCTGGAACCCTACATTCAGCTGAGCGGGATCAGCAAAGCCTACGCGATCGGCGGCGAAACCGTACCGATCTTCTCCAGCCTCGACCTGAAAATCCCGAGCGGCGATTTCGTCGCGATCATGGGCCCGTCCGGATCGGGAAAATCGACCTTGCTCAACATGCTGGCCGGCATCGACCGGCCGGATGCCGGCTGCCTGCGCATCGGCTCAAGCCGGCTCGACCAGATGGGCGAGGCGGCCCGCGCCAGCTGGCGTGCGCACTGCATGGGCATCGTTTTCCAGTTCTACAATCTGCTGCCCATGTTGACCGTTGCGGAGAATGTCGAACTGCCGCTGCTGCTCAAATCCCTGTCGGCGAGGGACCGGCGTGGCCGGGTGGAAAAGGTGCTGGAACTGGTCGGGCTTGCCGACCGCGCCCGACAATATCCGGTCTCGATGTCCGGCGGCCAGCAACAGCGTGTCGGCATCGCCCGCGCCATCGTTGCCGATCCGGCCTTGCTTCTCTGCGACGAGCCGACCGGCGATCTCGATCGAAAGTCGGCCGACGAGGTGCTGGCGATGCTGCGCATGCTCAACCGGGAATTCGGCAAGACCATCGTCATGGTGACGCACGACCCGCAGGCAGCGCTTCATGCCAACAGGACGCTGCATCTCGACAAGGGCGCATTCATCGAAGAGCGGAGGGCTGCCTGATGACCCTGTTCGATCTGGCCCGGAAGAATGCCTGGCGGAAGCCGTTGCGCACCGCCTTGCTCATGCTGTGTGTCTCGGTCGCGTTCCTGATCTACGGCCTGACGGCGAGTTTCGTCAGCGGCAGCCAGGGCACGTCGGCGGCAAGCGACGATATCCTCGGCGTCATGAGTGCGGCCGGCCGCGCGCAGCCCTTGCCGATGGCGCATATGAACCGGATTGCGGCCGATCCGGACGTGGCGGCGATCAACTACACGAGCCGCATGCGCGGGTTCGTTGCAGTCGAGAAGAATGTCGTTGCCGTCAGCGCCCTTGACCCGCAGCGTCTCATGGCCGTGAGCGGGAAGGAGCTCGGGCTGACGCCGGAGCTCATCGATGCGCTGGCAGCGCAGCGCGACAGGGTGCTCGTCGGCCGGGCGCTTGCCGAAGCGCAAGGGTGGCGGGTCGGTCAGAGCGTGACCGTGACCGGTTTCGACATGGCCAGGCGCGGCGGCAGCCGCGACTGGTCCTTCGGCATCGCCGGCATCTTCGAGGGCGAGAATGCCTCAACCGATACCTATTTCATGATCGCCGACTACGACTATCTGAACGCGGCGCGCGCCCGCAACCGGGATACGGTGGACGCTTTCGTGGTGCGCCCGCAGGCAAGCGCCTCGGCCGGCGATCTTGCCGCGCGCATCGACAAGATGTTTGCCAACTCTGCCGCGCCGACCCGGACGCAATCGGAAAAGCAGTTCCTGGAAGCCTTTCTGCGGCAATATGCCGATGTCGGCCTGATCGTCGATCTTGTCGTCAGCGCTGCCTTCGTCACCCTGCTGATGATCGTTATCAACACCATGGTCTTTGCCGTGCGGGAGCGAACCTTCGAAATCGGCGTGTTGAAAACGCTGGGCTTTTCCGGCGCGCAGGTGATGGGGCTGATCCTCGCCGAAACCCTCTTCATCGTCGTGGTGGGAGGAGGCGTCGGCCTCGGGCTTGCCAAGCTTGCCGTGAGCTTTAGCGATCCGGCTCTCGGTCTCGTCTTTTCAATGCCTGTTCTGGCGCGGGCGGTCGTCATCATCGTCATTCTCGGTCTTGCGACCGGGGCTCTTCCGGCCATCAAAGCGCTCAGAACACCCGTCATCGCCGCCTTCAGGCAGAGGTAGATCCATGTCTTCCATTCTTAGACAAACATTCGTCATGACGCGCGCCAACATCTTCAGCCTGCCGCGGCGCCTGTCCATTTCCCTCTCGATGGTTCTGTCCGTCGCGCTCGTCGTCTGCGTCCTTGCCGGATTTCTCGCCATGGCCAAGGGCTTCGAAACCGCGTTGCAGAGCGCGGGCTCGCCTTCGGTCTCCGTCGTTTTGGGCGGCGGCACAAACCAGGAGACGGGCTCCGATATTCCCGCATCGGTCATCCGCACGCTGCAGGCGATGACGGGCGATATCGGCGTCAAGCGCGTCGGCGATGGCGCGCTCGTCCTGTCTCGCGAAATGGTCGTGACGGTGGAGGTGAAACCGGTCGGCACCGATGCCGGACGGACACTGGCGCTGCGGGGCATGGACGCCGCAGGTGCAGCGATACGCGACCATGTCTCCCTGTCGGACGGGCGGCTCTTTGCGCCCGGCGCGCGCGAGATCGTCGTCGGCGATCGCCTTGGCCGCGAGTTCGGGTTGCGCACCGGCGATAGCGTGCGGCTCGGCACCGTCGACTGGCGCGTCGTCGGGACCTTCTCCGCGCAGGGCAGCGCCTTCGAATCCGAGATATGGGCCGACCTCGATACGGTCGGTGCCGCTTTCGATCGGCAGGGCCAGGTCCAGAGCCTGCGGATGCGGCTCGCCGAGCCCGCAGCTCTTGCGGTCCTGACGCGCGAGCTTGCGGCGATCACGACGACGCCGTTGATCGCCGTATCCGAAGCCGATCTCTATGCCGCGCAGTCGGAGCGCACCGCCTCGCTGATCCGGCTGTTCGGATGGCCGCTTTCGCTGTTGATGGCAATCGGCGCCACCGCCGGCGCGCTGAACACTATGATGAACTCCGTTTCCGATCGCACCGTGGAGATCGCGACCGTTCGAACGCTCGGTTTCAGCCGCCTATCGGCGTCGGCGGCAACCTGGATCGAGGCGGTGCTGCTTGCAGCCGTCGGCGTTCTCCTTGGCCTTGCTCTGTCATGGCTTGCCTTCAACGGCTGGCAGGCAAGCACGATCGGCGGCAACAATGCGCGTATGGCATTCCAGCTGGCGGTCACCGGCGACGTCATGCTGAGAGCCGGATTGCTGGGGCTTGCGATCGGCGTCGTCGGTGGCGCCTTGCCGGCGATCGCCGCGACACGACTGCCGCTCGCGACGGCCTTGCGATCACGCGGGTGACGGAGAACCCGGCGCGCGATCGATCGGAGATGGCGCGATGCCACGCCCGGTTTCCTGCGCAGAGGATACGGGGTGTGGCCGATTTTGCGGGATAAACATCCCGGAGACATTGGTTTGCTGCCGGCTTCACCCTAAATTTGGGACAACACGAATCGGCGGCGCCAGACCATGCAGCAATATCTCGACTTCCTCGACCATGTGATGAGCAAGGGAACCGACCGGGGCGACCGGACCGGGACGGGCACACGCTCGGTCTTCGGCTACCAGATGCGCTTCGACCTGTCGGAAGGCTTTCCGGTGCTGACCACCAAGAAGCTGCATCTGCGCTCGATCATTCACGAGCTTCTGTGGTTCCTGAAAGGCGAGACCAACATCGCCTATCTCAAGGACAACGGCGTCAGCATCTGGGACGAATGGGCGGACGAAAACGGCGACCTCGGCCCCGTCTACGGCTATCAGTGGCGCTCCTGGCCGGCGCCGGACGGGCGGCATATCGACCAGATCGCCGGCCTCGTCGAAAGCCTGAAGACCAATCCGAATTCACGCCGGCATATCGTTTCGGCCTGGAACCCGGCGCTGGTCGACGAGATGGCACTGCCGCCATGCCACTGCCTGTTCCAGTTCTACGTGGCCGACGGCAAGCTGTCCTGCCAGCTCTACCAGCGCTCGGCCGACATCTTCCTCGGCGTGCCGTTCAACATCGCGTCCTATGCGCTTTTGACGATGATGGTGGCGCAGGTGACCGGGCTTGAGCCTGGCGATTTCGTCCACACCTTCGGCGACGCGCATATCTACCACAACCATTTCGACCAGGCCCGGCTGCAGCTGACGCGCGCACCGAAGACGCTGCCGACCATGCGGATCAACCCTGAGGTCAAGGACCTGTTTTCGTTCCGTTTTGAAGACTTTACCCTCGTCGGCTACGAAGCCGATTCAAGCATCAAGGCGCCGATTGCCGTCTGACCGGCGGCCGGTTCCGGCGGGGCGGCGGAGCCGTCGATAAAGCCATGCGTGTGAACGCGGCAGGCCGTAGGGGTTGCCGTCTCTCGGGTCATTCAAGCGTTGCGGCGTCGATTTGCGCCGTGTCCGACGCTACGGGGAGGTTTCGATGCTGACGCTCATTCATGCGCCGAGGTCGCGCTCATCGCGCATCGTCTGGCTGCTCGAGGAGCTTGGTGCGGACTATGAGATCCGCTACGTCTCGATCCGGCGCTGGGATGGTTCCGGCGCGCCCGACGACGACAATCCGCATCCGCACAAACAGGTGCCGGCGCTTCTGCACGGCGGCGTGCTGATCTGGGAGACGGTGGCCGTGGTGCAGTATCTGACCGATCTTCATCCGGGATGCAGCCTCGGGCGGGCGCCGGGGCATCCCGAGCGCGGCGCCTATCTCTCCTGGCTTGCCTATTATGCCGGCGTGATCGAGCCGACGGCGCTCGCGCATATGACCGGGGCGACGATCAACAATCCGGCGCAGGCGCGGCTCTATAGCGAGATGTGCGCCCATGTGATCGACGTTCTCGGCCGGCAATCCTATCTGCTCGGCGCGACGATGAGTGCCGCCGACCTGCTCCTGGCGAGCGCGCTGCAATGGATGCGCAAGATCCTGCCCGAGAGCGAGGTCGTCGACCGCTATATCCACGTGGTGACGGACCGGGCCGCCAATGTCAGGGCAAGCGAAATCGACAGCAAACCGAATGGGTTCCATGACTGATACCAGCACCAACCAGCCGAAAATCTCCCTCATCGCCGCGGTTGCCGCAAACGGCGTCATCGGACGCGAGGGCGATCTGCCGTGGCGGCTCCCGACCGACCTCAAGCGCTTCAAGGCGCTGACGCTCGGCAAGCCCGTGATCATGGGCCGCAAGACCTGGGCCTCGATCGGCCGGCCGCTGCCGGGCCGCGCGAACATCGTCATCAGCCGCAGCGCCGAGTTTTCCGCCGAGGGCGCGATTGTCGCCCATTCCCTGGAAGAAGCGCTCGTCGCGGCCCGGCGCGAAGCGTCGGCAGCCGGCGTCGACGAGGTTTGCGTCGTCGGCGGCGGCGAGATCTATCGCCAGGCGATCGGCGTGGCGGATATCCTGCATATCACCGAGGTTCCTGCCGATATCGAAGGCGACGCGCGCTTTCCCGAGATCGATCCCGCAATCTTCGACAAGGTGTTCGAGGAGGATCTGCCGCAAGGCGAAAAGGACAGCCATGCGATGCACTTCGTGACGTGGCGCCGACGCAGCGCCGGTTGACGCGGGCCCGCGCCATCGGCGACGCCCGATGGAGAAACTCCGGCCGCGCGGTTGCCGTGTCACGTCGCCTTGGTGCGGCATAGTCGACGTGCGGCGCCGAATGCGCCATTCGTCAACTATTTTGAACCATTTACGGTGAACTCTGGCCTATCGCGTTGAAAGCGATGCATGTCATACCTATAACGGGTTCACATCGTGGACGTCCGTGCATTCGCGCGGCAGTTCATCGTGAGCAGTATTTAAAAGAGAGGTTTTGATGCCCTGGAGCAATCAGAATGGCGGCGGCGGCCCTTGGGGCGGCGGCGGCAGCGGCGGCGGAGGCAATCAGGGTCCATGGGGCCAGGGGCCGAACCGCCCGCGCGGTGGCGGCGGCGGCAAAGGCGGCCCGCCGGATCTGGAAGAGATCATTCGCCGTGGCCAGGACCAACTGAAGAACGTCGTTCCCGGTGGCTTCAACGGCGGCGTCTTTGCCATCGTCGGCCTGCTGATCGTCGGCTTCATCCTGATCAACTCGATCTACACGGTCCAGCCGGATGAGCGCGGCGTCGAAATGCGCTTCGGCAAGCCGAAGGACGAGATCTCGATGCCGGGCCTGCACTATCACTTCTGGCCGCTCGAAACCGTCGAGTTCGTCAAGATCACCGAGCAGCAGCAGAACATCGGCGGCCGCAACAGCGGTCAGTCCAATGCCGGCCTGATGCTGACCGGCGACCAGAACATCGTCAACGTTCAGTTCTCGGTGCTGTTCTCGGTCACGGATCCGAAGTCCTACCTCTTCAACGTCGAAAATCCGTCGGACACGCTGCAGCGCGTCGCCGAAAGCGCCATGCGCGAAGTGGTCGGCCGTCGTCCGGCCCAGGACATCTTCCGCGACAATCGCCAGGCGATTGCAGCCGACGTGAAGAGCACGATCCAGGCAACGATGGACAGCTACAACACCGGCGTTTCCGTCAACACGGTCGCGATCGAGGATGCGGCTCCGCCGCGTGAAGTCGCCGACGCGTTCGACGAAGTGCAGCGCGCCGAGCAGGACGAAGACCGCTTCGTCGAAGAAGCCAACCAGTACGCCAACCAGATCCTCGGCAAGGCCCGCGGCCAGGGCGCGCAGATCCGCGAAGAGGCAGCCGCCTACAAGGATCGTGTCGTCAAGGAAGCGGAAGGTGAGGCCCAGCGCTTCATCTCGGTCTATGACGAATACTCCAAGGCGCCTGACGTAACCCGCAAGCGTCTCTATCTCGAAACGATGCAAGGCGTGCTCGGCAAGTCGAAGAAGGTCATCATCGACGAGAAGAACGGGCAGGGCGTCGTGCCCTATCTGCCGCTGAATGAAATTGGTCGGCCGGCACAGTCGGGAGGCGCACAGTGATCAACAATCGTACTTCAATCATCCTGATCCTGCTCGCCGTCGTCTTCGTCGGTCTGTACTCGTCGATCTTCGTGGTCAACCAGCGACAGCAGGCGATCGTCGTCCGCTTCGGCCAGATCCAGGACGTCAAGACGGAGCCGGGCCTCTACTTCAAGCTGCCCTTCGCCTTCATGGATGCCGACCGCGTTCAGTATGTCGAGGCACAGGCGCTTCGCTTCGATCTCGACAACATCCGCGTTCAGGTCTCGGGCGGCAAGTTCTATGAAGTCGACGCTTTCGTCGTCTACAAGATCGCCGACCCACGCCGCTTCCGCGAAACCGTTTCGGGTGACCGCGATTCCGCCGAAGCGCGTCTGCGCACCCGTCTCGACGCATCGCTGCGTCGCGTCTACGGTCTGCGCGGCTTCGAAGCCGCCCTGTCGGACGAACGTGCATCGATGATGCGCGAAGTTCGCGCCGACCTGAAGACCGACGCGGAATCGCTCGGCCTCAACATCGAGGACGTTCGCATCCGTCGCACGGACCTGACGCAGGAAGTCTCGCAGCAGACCTTCGACCGCATGAAGGCCGAGCGTCTGGCGGAAGCCGAACTGATCCGCGCCCGCGGTAACGAAGCCGGCCAGCGCCGCCGCGCCATCGCCGACCGTCAGGTCGTCGAGATCGTCGCCGACGCCCAGCGCGAATCGGAAATCCTGCGCGGTGAAGGCGAAGCCGCACGGACGAGGACCTTTGCCGACGCTTTTGCACGCGATCCGCAGTTCTTCGAATTCTACCGTTCGATGACCGCCTATACGCAGTCGATCGGCAGCTCTGACACGACGCTCGTCCTGTCGCCGCATTCGGAGTTCTTCCGTTATTTCAACGACTCGGAAGGTAAGCTGCCGGCTGCAACAACGACGCAACCGGTGACCGGGAACTAAGCGGACAATGTCCGACTTTCTGACCGGGATTGCTTTTTTCCTGATCATCGAGGGGCTGGTGTACGCACTGGCCCCTTTGGTTTTAGTGGAATTGGCGAAGCGTTTGCCGTATGTCCCGGAGCATCAGCTTCGACTGGCCGGGGTATTTTCCGTTGCCGCCGGGGTCGGACTTGTCTGGTTGCTTCGAGGATAATGCGAAATGCCACATAAACTGCTGATCCGGCTGGTCGACGCCGAATATGCGATCACCCGTCTCAATGTCGGTTCCCAGATGCCCGAATGGCTGCCGGGGCCGGGTTTCTGGACCGTGTCCAGCTCGCGCGAGGAAATGACCCTCGTGTGCCGCGCCGCGCGCGTGCCATCGAGCACCCAGAGTTCGCTCGGCTGGCGTTGCTTCCGCATCGAACAGCATTTCAGCTTCGACGTGCCGGGCGTGCTCGCTTCGGTGCTCCGGCCGCTGTCGAACGCCGGCATCGGCGTCTTTGCCAATTCGACTTTCAGCACCGACTACATCTTCGTTGCCGGTTCCGATCTCGACAAGGCGGTGCAGGCTTTGAAGGAACACGGGCACGAGATCACCATCTGATTGCTTCGGTTCTTTCGGACGGATCAGAAAATCGTGTCTGGACGCTTCTGAATTCCGCCGTATCTTCACTGGAAGATCGGCGGGACTGCGAACCCTTGACCACGTCGCTGTCGCCAACGCGCATAATTCCCCGGAGGCCCAACCGGTGATCGGGGCGATTATGCGGGATGAACCAACGTCGCTGCGGCGACCCATGCTCCCTGTCGGGCGCCCGGGGCTGCGCAGCATCGCATGACGCGCTACCCTTTCAGGTATCGCACCGCCGAGACAATGTGAGGAGCTCCGCGAATTGTCCACTCGATCGAAATCACTCGGCGCCCTGGCGCTGGCAGCCACGCTGCTTCTGTCCAATGTCGCGATGGCGCAGACGGCGGCCGTTCGTCCACCGAGCAACGGCCCCGCATCCGTCGCCGACCTTGCGGCCGGCCTGCTTGATGCCGTCGTGAACATTTCGACGTCCCAGCGCGTCAAGAACGACGACGATGCGCCGACGCCGCAGGTGCCGGAGGGCTCGCCGTATCAGGACTTCTTCGACGAATTCTTCAAGGGGCAGGGCGACAAGGGCGGTAACCGCCAGCGCACCGTCAATTCGCTCGGCTCCGGCTTCGTCATCGATCCCGCCGGCGTGATCGTCACCAACAACCATGTGATCGAGGGCGCCGACGATATCGAGGTGATCTTCGCCAATGGCAGCAAGCTCAAGGCCAAGCTCGTCGGCAAGGACACCAAGACCGACCTTGCGGTGCTCAAGGTCGAGCCGAAGGCGCCGTTGAAGGCGGTGCCCTTCGGCGATTCCCGCAAGATGCGCATCGGCGACTGGGTGATGGCGATCGGCAATCCGTTCGGCTTCGGCGGTTCGGTGTCCGTCGGCATCATCTCGGCGCGCGGCCGCAACATCAATGCCGGCCCCTACGACAATTTCATCCAGACGGACGCCGCCATCAACCGCGGCAATTCCGGTGGCCCGCTGTTCAACATGCAGGGCGAGGTCATCGGCATCAACACCGCGATCATTTCGCCGACAGGCGGCTCGATCGGGATCGGTTTCTCTGTCCCGACCGAGCTTGCCGCCAATGTGGTTCTGCAGCTGAAGGACTTCGGTGAGACGCGGCGCGGCTGGCTCGGCGTGCGCATCCAGCCGGTGACCGACGATATTGCCGAAAGCCTGAAGATGGCCTCGCCACGCGGCGCGCTGGTCTCCGGCATCATCGAAGGCGGGCCGATCACCAAGGGTGAGATCAAGGCCGGCGACGTCATCATCAAGTTCGATGGCAAGGATGTTGCCGAGATGCGCGACCTGCCGCGCGCGGTCGCCGAAAGTGGCGTCGGCAAGGCTGTGGACGTCGTGGTCATCCGTGACGGCAAGGAGCAGACCGTCAAGGTCACGCTCGGGCGGCTCGAGGATGGTGAGGGTATCGCCAATGCCGCGGCGACCACGACGGACGAAGGCGCTGGAGACAAGAAGACCGACCAGCCGCCCGCCGCGGAGATGCCGGCCTCCGACACCGTGCTTGGCATGAAGCTGACGACGCTCAATGCCGAGAGCCGCAAGAAATTCGGCATCGCCGACGATGTCGAAGGCGTTGTGATCGCCGAGGTGCAGGCCGGTTCTGCCGCGGCCGAGCGCCGGGTCGAGCCGGGCGACGTCATCGTCGAGGTCGGCCAGGAGGCGATGGATACGCCTGACGACGTCTCCGATCGTGTCGAGGAGCTGAAGTCCGACGGCCGGCGCAACGCGCTGCTGATGCTGTCCAACAAGACCGGCGAGTTGCGCTTCGTCACCGTGCGGATGGAATAGCACGACGCGGCGCGATGGCGATTTCCTGAATCCTTTCAGGCCCATCGCGCCCGTTTTTCGCAGGGCGATTCCGGTCGTTGAGATTTCGATTCAGGATCGCCTTCGCGCCCGATCTGTGTCGCGCCGGGCTTCGAAATGACCGGTGCGGATCACGTTCCAGCCGGACGCGCTTGTCCTCTGATCATGGTCCGCGTAGATCCCGGCGCGTTGCGGTCGCATCAGCCTGTCCGGCTGTTTCATGATGCTGCTTGCTCATCGTTGCGAATTTCAGCCTTGCACCTGGCAGCAATGCCGCCGCGCGGTATTGCCGGGCGGTCAAGTGTTGCTCATGCCCTGGTCGGCGGCTGCTGCCGGATCTGAACCGCCACAGCGTCTGCGGCGCGCCGGCGGTTGAAACGTCATCAGGCGAAGCGCGTCGATCAGGGTTTCGAGGATGGCATACATGGCCGGATCCTCCTTTCTGTCCCGCCATTTCAACGCACTTGCCGCCGGCGCTCAAACGAGTTTACTGTCGCTTTCGGATGACTTGAGGTTATGCATGAAGCGCGGCCGGCTGCCCCTGACAGCGTTGCGGAGTTTCGAGGCGGCGGGCCGGCTCGAAAGCTTCACGCTGGCCGCTGCCGAGCTGTTCGTCTCGCAAGCTGCGATCAGCCGGCAGATCCGCGAACTGGAAGATCTCGTCGGCCGGCCGCTGTTCGAGCGGCGCCACCGCAGCGTTCGCCTGACGGCGGAGGGGCGCACATTGCTTTCGGTGCTGACGTCGGCCTTCGACATGGTCGGCGACAGCCTCGAGGCGCTTTCCGGTCGTCGCGCGAGCCAGACATTGAAGGTCAGCGCCGAGCCGTCCATTGCCGGATGCTGGCTGGTGCCGCATCTGGCCGAGTTCCAGAGCGAGCATCCGCAGATCGATCTGGTGATCGATGCCGACCCACGGCTCACCGATTTTCGAAGCGTCGACGCCGATATCGCCATTCGTTACAGTCTCACCCTTTCCTCCTGGCCGCGCGTCGAGGCGCGCCGGCTGGGCGGCGTCGAGATGATCCCGGTGATCGCGCCGGAGCTGGCCGGGTACGGCCGACCGATTTCGACGCCGGTCGATCTCATGCAGCATCCGCTCTTGCACGAGGACAATCGCGAAGCATGGCAGCAGTGGTTTACGGCCGCGGGCGCCGGGCCGGTTCGCATCGAGCGCGGCGCGATCTTCACCGATGGCGCCATGGTGCTGCAGGCGGCGTTGCGCGGCAACGGCGTCGGGCTGATCGACCGCGACCATGCGCGCGACGAGCTTGCGGCCGGGCGCCTGCTGCAGCCATTCGACGTCTCCGTGCCCTATGGTGCTTTCTTTCTGGTGGCGCGGCGGTTCGATGCGCTGTCGGAAGCCGCGCAAGCTTTCGTCGCCTGGGTCGAGCGGGCGTATCCGGGCGCGGGGCGGGGGAATTGAACAGGTGCCGGCGGTCCGCATGTTTCGGCCTGGCGATGCCCCTCATCCGGCTGCCGCCACCTTCTCCCCGCAGGCGGGGAGAAGGACGCAAGTGGTGACCGCCTCCTCCTGCAACGGCTTCCTGATTGTTGCTGGGGGACCGAAGTGTTTGTCGATACCTCGACTGCGAGCCAGCGTGCCGGATCGGCGATGCCCTCGCGTTGAAGATTGGCGCGACGCGTGCGCCGAGCGTCTCTCTCCCCGCAGGCGGGGAGAGATGTCCGGCAGGACAGTGAGGGGCGGGCGCCAAGTGACAAGCGCCAGGGGCATGCGGATGGAGCGCGTGCGATAAGCCTTACCGGAGAGGGTGCGCGCTCATCGGGCCTGGGCCCGCTCGGCCTGCCAGTCCGCCCGTGTCATCGCATAGAGCACATGCCGCACGAGCTCCGGCTTGTCGGCGGGGATGCGTGGGTGGTTGAAATCGCGGGCCGGGTCCCGGTGCATGCCGATGCGTTTCATCACCGCCGTCGAGCGGGTGTTTTCGGGAATGGCGAAGGAGACGATTTCGCGAAGACCTTTTTCTTCAAAGCCATAACGCAGGAGGTCGAGCGCCGCCTCGGTGATATAGCCCTTGCCCCAGAACGGAGCGGCCAGCCGCCAGCCGATCTCGACGGTTCCCTTTGGCAGGTAAGGCTCGAGGTCGGTATAGGCGAGACCGCAGAAGCCGATCGGGCGATCGTCCGCCTTCAGGGCGACGGCGAAGAAGCCGAGGCCGGTCTCGGTGATGCCGCGGCCGACGCGGTCGAACAGGGCGTCGGATTCCTCCCGGCTGCGGCGATGGGGGAAGAATTCCATCACCTTGGGGTCGTTGTTGATCTCGAAGAAGAGATCGCGGTCGGTCTCCTTCCAGGCGCGGATGCGCAGCCGTTCGGTTTCCGAGACGATCATCGCACGAAGTCGGTCTTGCGATAGCCCTGCAGGTAGAGAAGGGCCGTCAGGTCGCCATGGTCGATACGCACCTTCGCCTGTTCGGCGACCACCGGCTTGGCGTGCAACGCGACGCCGCTGCCGGCGAGTTGCAGCATGCCGAGATCGTTGGCGCCGTCACCGACGGCCAGTGCTTCGTCGGTGGAGATGCCGAGGCGGCCGGCGATGTCGATGAGCGCATCGACTTTCGCCTGCTTGCCGAGAATCGGTTCGGCGACCTCGCCGGTCAGGGTGCCGTCCTTCTCGATCAGCGTGTTGGCGCGGTTTTCCTGGAAGCCGAGCATGTCGGCGACCGGGCCGGTGAAGACGGTGAAGCCGCCCGAGACGAGCGCGGTGTAATAGCCTTTCGCCTTCATGGTGGCGATGAGTTCAAGGCCGCCCGGCGTCAGCGTGATGCGCCGGGCGATGACCTCGCCGACGACGCTGGACGGCAGGCCCTTCAGCAGCGCGACGCGCTCAATCAGCGCCGGCTCGAAGGCGATCTCGCCGTTCATGGCGCGCGCGGTGATGGCGGCGACCTTGTCCTTGAGCCCGACCTCGGCCGCCAGTTCATCGATGCATTCCTGGCCGATCATGGTCGAATCCATGTCGGCGATCAGCAGTTTCTTGCGCCTTGTGTCGGCGTCCTGGACTGCGACATCGACGGGCAGGCCATTGAGCGCGCCGCGCAGCGCCGCTTCGGCGGCGAAGGCGTCGGTGCCATCGGTGAGCGCCAGGTCGCAGGCGACGCCATCGGCGAGCCAGTAGAGACCGGATGCCTTGACGGCGTCAGCGGCGGCTTCCGCGAGCGCTGGCGTCAGAACAGGATTTGACGGATTGGCGATAAGCGTGGCAACGAGAGCCATGGACAACAACCTTGAAACCGATACGGACGCGATCCTGATAACCGGGCCGACCGCCAGCGGCAAGTCCGCGCTTGCGGTCGAATTGGCGCGCCGGCATGGCGGCGTGGTCATCAACGCCGACAGCATGCAGGTCTACGACACCTTGCGGGTGCTGACGGCGCGCCCCGACGCGGCCGATATGGGTGGCGTCGAGCACTGTCTTTACGGTCATGTGCCGGCGGGAGACGCCTATTCGACCGGGGCGTGGCTGCGCGAGGCACAAGCGCTGGTGGGCAAGCTGCGCGAGAGTGGCCGCTTGCCCGTCTTCGTCGGCGGCACCGGGCTCTATTTCAAGGCGCTGACCGGCGGCCTTGCCGACATGCCCGAAGTTCCGGCCGACATCCGCGAGCGGCTGCGCGAGCGGCTGAAGACCGAAGGACCGGAGGGGCTCCATGCGGAGCTTGCCACCCAAGATCCTCAGACGGCTGAGGCGCTGAAACCCGGAGACGGCCAGCGCATCGTGCGTGCGCTCGAAGTGGTCGAGGCGACCGGTCAGTCGATCCGTGTCTACCAGCAGAAGAACGGCCCTGAGATCATCAATCCCAATCGGGCGCGAAAACTGGTGGTCCTGCCGGATCGCAAGGTGCTGCACGATCGCATCAACCGCCGCTTCGGCCTGATGCTGGCGGGTGGGGCGATCGACGAGATCCGGGCGCTGACGGCGCTGAACCTCGATCCGGCCATGCCGGTCATGAAGGCGATCGGCGTCAGCCAGATTGCAGCACTTTTGCGCGGCGAGATCACGCAAGCCGAGGTGATCGAGACCGGCTCGGCCGCAACCCGGCAATATGCCAAGCGGCAGATGACCTGGTTTCGCAACCAGCTGGATGACAGCTGGCAGCGCGTCGAAAGCGGCGCCGCGGTTATCTGAACGCGCGCAAGGTGGTGCCGCTGGCGATGGCCGCCGCCCGTCGTTACCGTTACAGAGTTGACATCCATCCGCATTAGATCACCCTAAATTGCAAGCTGGGCCGCAACGGCAGTCCAGTCGCCGGCAATCCGCCGACCTGGCCACCGATCCGGCCGGTCAAATGGTCGTAGCGGATCGGCTGTCGTCGGTTTCGGGCGAGGTCCGATGGGGTCAAGGAATACGAGGCGGATTTTCTTTGTCGAGCTTTACCGCCAGCTTGGTGTCGTCTGGCCCGTTCTGTCCGGGGTTCTTTGCATCATGGTCGGTTGCGGCGTCGTCATCGGGCGCGTGGAGGAATGGCGGCTCGTCGATGCGTTCTATTTCACCTTCGTCACCGGGTTGACCATCGGTTACGGCGATCTGGTGCCCAAGCATCTGTCATCGCGCGTGCTGGCGATCGTGATCGGCTTTACGGGGATCGTGCTGACCGGCCTCGTCGCCGCGGTGAGCGTGCAGGCATTGCGCGCGACGGCAGATGCGGCGGACGAGAAGCGCAAGGATTGATGGCGGCACGGCCGTTGGCTGAAAACCTGGGCGAGGGGGTAACATGGGGCGGCTCTGGAAAGAAATTCGGCATACACCGATCCTCTGGCTTCTGGTGCTGGCGCCCCTGGTGCTGGTGGTCCACGCCGCATGGCCCGATGCGCATACGCTGCTTTTCCTGCTCTCGGTTCTGGCGATCGTTCCGCTGGCGACGCTTTTGAGCCATGCGACGGAAGCCGTCGCCGCCAAGACCGGCGACACCGTCGGCAGCCTGCTCAACGCCACGCTCGGCAATCTGACCGAGTTGATCATCGCGCTGGCCGCCCTGCGGCTCGGCCAATACACGCTGGTCAAGGCGTCGCTCGCCGGTGCCATCGTCAGCAACACGCTCTTCATGCTGGGCGCATCGTTCCTGCTCGGAGGGCTGAAGTTCCACGTTCAGGACTACAACCAGGCGAGCGCCCGGCTGCAGACGAGCCTTTTGTTTCTCGCGGCGATCGCGTTGATCGTGCCTTCGGCCATGGCCGGGGCCGACAGCGTGGCGGCGGCACCCGACTTCATGCGGCAGCTCAGCCTTGGCCTTGCAATCCTGCTGATCCTCTCATACGGCCTCGGCCTCTTTTTCTCGCTGAAGACCCATCGCGAAATCTTCTCCAGCGCCGAACATGCCGCCAGCGATGGCGAGGATGTGTGGCCCTTGAACGTTGCGCTTGCCACGCTCGCCGGCGTGACGGTGATGGTGGCGCTGGTCAGCGAGATTTTCGTCGAATCGGTGCAGCAGGCGGCGGAGACCTTGGGCATGACGCCGGCCTTCGTCGGTTTCATCGTGGTGGCGCTGGTCGGCGCCGCGGCGGAAATGGCCTCGGCCTTCTCCGGGGCGCGCAAGAACCGGCTGGACCTGAGCGTCGGTATCGCGCTCGGCAGCGCCGCCCAGATCGCGCTCTTCGTCGCGCCTGTTCTCGTCCTCATCAGCTATGTCATCGGCCCGACGCCGATGGACCTGCAGTTCTGGCCGGGCGCGGTGATCATGGTGCTTGTCGCGACGATGACCGCCTTCATCGTCACCAATAGCGGCCGCGCCACGTGGTTCGTCGGCGTGCTGATGCTGATGGTCTATCTGATCTTCGCCATGACGCTCTACCTGCTGCCGCCCAAGCTTACCTAGGCTGGCGTGGAAGCAGGCGCGGCGACGCCGGGCGCTGACGTCATTTCGGGAAGAGGAAGGTCAGCGTCACCCGGACGCCGAGGCCCTCCGGGCCGTTGTCGGGGGCTGCCGCCCAGTAGCGCAGGCCGGCGCCGAGGCTGATCGGCTGCTTGTCGATGGTGAAGAGCTTGGAGACGTTGAAGTTGATCGGCACCGTCCACTCGTCCGCCTTCCAGTCGTAGGTGGATTCTGTGTTGAGCGTGAATGTCCAGGCATCCTTCGTGGTGTAGGACAGGAACGGCTGCAGGAAGGTGGAACTGACGTTGTTGCGTTCGTCGCTGCCGGCGAACGACCAGATGTGGTTGGCGAGCGCGCCATAGGTCCACTCGCCCTCCTGCTTGAGCACGACGATCGTCGGGCCGATGCCCCATTTCTCGCTGCCGAGCAGGTCGTCGGTCGCGGTCGGGATCAGGAAGGCCGGGCCGAGACCCCAGATGATGCCGCTATCGGTGGGCTTGGCGGGCGAGAAGAAGAAGCTTTGCAGCGTGTCGCCGAGCCCGAATTGCGAACCGCTCGGGCCGGCAATGTCGTTTTGCGAGGTCACCGGCAGGATGGTGCGCGAAATGACGTTCCAGTCCGCGTTCAGCGCGATGGGAATGACCGGCTGGATGTTGACGGTGGTCCTGTTGCCGTCATTAGGGCCGTAGCCGCGGTCATAGTTGATCTGGAAGGGAACGCTGATCATCGAGGCGACCGGGTTCGACAGCTTCTTGGCCAGTTCCTGGTTGGAATCCTGTGCCTGTGCAGCCGTCGCAAAGAGTGCGGACAGGGCCGCAGCGTACTTCAATCCCGCATGTCGCATCATCAGCCCCTTGATCGGCCGCCATGCGCCAACCCCCGCGCAGACGGACGTGATTCTTTCCTTTGGGGAGTGTGGCGGCGTCGCGGTATTTTAGCAACGGCAAGAAAACATGGGGCAATTGGCCCGTCGCGTGACGCCCGTATCCTGACGGGCGGCGAGGCTATCAGGCGTCAGGGCTTGCGGATGATGCTGCTCAGCGGGCGCTTCAGCAGGCTCTCGCGCAGCGAACCCTCGCGTCGCGGCTCGGGCGCGGGGCGCACCGCGGTCGGGTCGGGGGCGGGCTGTGACCGGTAGCCGGCGGCGGGCTCCGGTGTCTCCGTCAGAAGCTGCTGGCGGATCTGGTTGAAGCGCTCGAGCTGCGGATTGCTCGGCTCGGGCGGGCGCGGCAGCATGTCGGGGCGGTAGGGTTCGATCTCGGGCTCTGCCTCCTCGAAGCTTGTAGCCACCGGCTCGTCCCGGGCTTCGGGGCCGAGCTCGGCCGCCCAGGCCCGCTCTTCCTGCTCGCCGGTGACGGTGGCGGCCAGATAGCTCTGCTGGAAACTGGAAATGTTGGGGCCGGTGATTGCCCGCATGCGGTTGACGATCGAGCGGATATCGACGGTTGGCGGCGCGTCCTCGTCGACCTTGTCGGTGATCCCGTGGGCGCGCGGCAGCCGCTCTTCCTTGACGCGGTCGAAGCGCATGCGCATGGGCACGGCGACCGCCTCGCCGAAGGCGATGGCTTCGCCGTTGCCGATCGACGAGATGAAGCTCGTCGTCGAGATCGACGAGTTGGGAATGGCCGAGCGGATGATGTCCTGGTCGCGGTCGTTGGCAAGCCGCATGGCAAAGACCGTCGAGCACTGCGACAGGATCGTCGGGTCGAGTTCGCCCGGACGCTGGGTGATGATACCGAGCGAGACGCCGTATTTGCGGCCTTCCTTGGCGATGCGGGCAATCGCCTGGCGCGTCGGCAGGAAGCCGAGCGAGGGATCGGCGGGCACGTAGCGGTGGGCTTCCTCGCACACGACCAGCATGTGGATGCCGCCATTGCTCCAAAGGCCGATTTCGAACGCCATGCGGCAGAGCACCGAGGCGACGGAATTGACGACTTCGGAGGGGATGCCGGCCAACTGGAAGGTGGCGATCGGCCGGCCGTCGCCGGGAATGCGGAAGACCTTGGCGATCGTGTCCTGGATGGTGTCGGAGATCGTGTTCGACGAGAACATGAAATGGTAGCGCGGATCGTTGATCGCCGAGACGATCTTGACCTTGAGCGAACGCAGATAGGGCTTGTCGTTTCGGCCCTCGAGCCGGCCGATGCGCTCGTCGATCATCGCCAGCAGGTCGGCGATGCGATAGGGCACGGGCGTATCGGCGGTCACCGAGCTCTTTTCCGTCTGGCGCCGCATCAGGCCGGACTCGCCGCTGCCCTTGAAGGCCTTCTTGGCGTCGGGGATGACATCGCGCAGGATGTCTAGCTCTTCGGGCACCGCCGGACGGCCACGGAAGATGACTTCCGCGAATTCTTCCAGTCGGAAGAACCAGAAGGGCAGGTCGAGCGTATCGGGATCGATGACGACCGAAAGCTCCGGGAAGGCGGCGGCGAATTCGTTGTGCGGATCGAGGATCAGCACGCGCAGCTTGGGATCGGCTGCAATCGCCTTGTTAAGGAGCAGCGTGACCGCGGTCGACTTGCCGACGCCGGTGGTGCCGACGATGGCGAAATGTTTTGCCAGCATCGAGGGCACATGGATCGTCGCGTCGAGGCTTTCATCCTGGGTGAGCTTGCCGATGATGGCGCAATCGGTCTGGCCGGAATCGTAGATGCGGGCGAGATCGGCGGCGCGAATGCGGTGGGCGACGGCGCCGAGATAGGGGTACACGCTGATGCCGGCGGAAAATTCCTCGCGGCCGCCGGGGCCGGGATGGACCTCGCCCATCAGCTCGACCTCGATGCGGAAGATGTTGTTGGCGTCTTCGCCCCACTCGTTGCTGGCCGTCTGCATGGAATAGACGAGGGCAACCACGCGGTTCCTGCCGACGGTGATCGAAATGAGCCGGCCGACCGACCAGAGCTCGGTCAACGAGGTCTCGCCGTTTTCGGCGATGGCGGCAATGGTCGCGCGCGAACCGCTGCACGCGACAACGCGGCCGAGAAAGCGGTTGCCGGGCTTCAGGCCGTCGCGGCGATCCTGCTCTCCGGCACGAATCGAGGAATGAAGATCATTGTTCAGCAACGCATATCCCCGGCACAACGGTCCTTCATGTTAGCGCCGGGGATTTAACAAGTGGTTTCTGGTATTTGTCCCATATCGGAGAGGTTTGGTGGCCGCTGCCGCACGATCGTCTGCAAAATACCGACGGGCGCCGGGCTCATGCATGCAGACGTTCAACCAATCGGTTGACTATCGGGCGTCGCAGGCGTACATTCAACCAAATGGTTGAATTATGGATACCGAAACCGATGTTCGCCTTTCATCCCGATCACATGCCCAATGCGCAGGAACGCTTCTGGAGCGACTGTCTCGACAGGCTGGAAGGGGTGCTTGGCGTGGGGGTGCCGCGGCCCATGGCGACCGATCGTTCGAAGAGCAGTGGCCGGGCGGATGTCGGGCCGGTCGATACCAAAGAACGTTTAGACCGAAGCGCAACAAGACCAGCAAGGAGACAGCAGATGAATGATCTCGCCCCCCTCGACGCCTATGGCGTGCTGAGCCAGCCCGATACGTTGAAACTGACGCGGCTGTTGCCGGGCCCGATCGAGCGGATCTGGGCCTATCTGACCGAAAGCGATCTGCGCGCGCAGTGGCTGGCGTCGGGCACCATGGAGATGAAGACCGGTGCGCCTGTCGAGCTGGTCTGGCGCAATGACGAGCTCACCGACCCGCCCGGCGAGCGCCCGGCGGGATTTCCCGAGGAGCACCGGATGGCAAGCCGGATCACCGAACTCGACCCGCCAAGAAAACTCTCGATCAGCTGGGCCGGCAGCGGCGACGTTTCCTTCGAGCTGGAGCCGGTGGGCAACAGGGTTCTCCTGACCGTGACCCATCGCAGCATCGCCGACCGCGCCACCATGCTGATGTTCGGGGCCGGCTGGCACATGCATCTCGATGTTCTGGCCGCCCGGGCGACGGGCACGAAGCCGGATGCCTTCTGGGACGGCTGGAGCCGGTTGATGAAGGACTACGACAAGCGCCTGCCGGCTTGACGGGCGCAGCCGGCGCGTGGCGCTGTCGGGTTGCCGTCCGGATCCCGATGCCGCAGGCCGGCTGTCCTGCCGAACGTCGTTCGGCTAAAAAAGTGGAGCGGCTTGTCGGATGTGCGAGCCCGTAAACGTCCTTGTGCCGAGGGCCGTTGGGCCATTCGAAGAACAGCTGTCGATGGACGTGCGAGGAGATGCCAGATGCGTAATACCGGATATCGCTGGGTGATCGTCGCCGCGGGAGGCCTTTTGGGCTGTGTCGCCATCGGCGCAATGTTCTCTCTGCCCGTGTTTCTTCGGCCGATCTCTGAGGATACCGGCTGGTCGGTGACCGGCGTTTCCAGCGCAATGACGGTGGGTTTCTTGTCCATGGCGGTGGCGAGCATCGCCTGGGGTAGCCTTTCGGACAGGCTCGGAGCGCGACTGATCGTGCTGATCGGATCGGTCATACTTGCCGGCAGTCTGTTTCTGGCAAGTCGGGCGACATCGCTTATCGAGTTTCAGATCGTCTTCGGCCTCCTCGTCGGCGCGGCGACGGCTGCCGTTTTCGCGCCAATGATGGCCTGCGTCACCGGCTGGTTCGATACCCATCGCAGCCTGGCGGTATCGCTGGTTTCTGCCGGCATGGGCATGGCGCCGATGACCATGTCGCCGCTGGCGGCCTGGCTCGTCTCCGTCTACGACTGGAGAACGGCGCTGCAGATCATCGCGGTCATCGTCGCCGTCGTGATGATACCGACGACGCTGCTGGTGCGCCGCCCGCCGGTTCAGGACAATCGAGGCGCCGATACATCGATGGATAGCGGACCTCAGTCGGCAATATCGGTCGGTCAGGCCGTGCGGTCTCCGCAGTTCATCGTTCTTCTGCTGACGAACTTCTTTTGCTGCGCCACCCATTCGGGGCCGATCTTCCACACGGTCAGCTATGCAGTCACCTGCGGCATCCCGATGATCGCTGCCGTGTCAATCTACAGCGTCGAAGGCCTCGCAGGCATGGGCGGCCGCGTCGCCTTCGGTTTGCTCGGCGACCGGTTCGGAGCCAAGCGCATCCTGGTATTGGGTCTGCTGATCCAGGCATTTGGAGCGCTTGCCTATGTCTTCGTCAGTGCACTCGGAGCGTTCTATGCGGTAGCGGCCCTGTTCGGCTTCATCTATGCGGGCATCATGCCGCTTTACGCCGTGCTGGCACGCGAGAACTTTCCGCAGCGGATGATGGGGACGGTGATCGGTGGCACGGCCATGGCAGGGAGCCTCGGCATGGCGACCGGACCCTTGGCCGGCGGTCTGATCTACGACGCCTTCGCCAGTTACGCCTGGCTCTACATCGGTGCCTGGGGCATCGGCATTGGTGCATTCCTGATCGCCTTGACCTTCAAGCCCTTCCCAAAAGCCGTTCCGGTACCTGCGCCGGCGCAGTGAGCGCCGCGCCATCGGCCGGAGCAGGCAGCGGGGGCAAGGTCGCGCGCAACGGGAAAAGCTGCTCGGCGATCAAAGGGGATGGTGGCGAAAGCGGCCGGGGCCGGGACAACCGCTCTATTGGTGGGAGTTCATGTCGAACACGACCCAGCGGAAGAAGAGATAGATTGCGGCCGCGCTGATCACCAGCGGCGAGAGGACGGTGAGGTCAAGCATATCATTGCCTTGTCTTTAGCGCTGCATCATGCAGCACGGTCATCTTCGCCAGACCCCCTTAAATTTATGTGGATCAACATGGTAAACGGAGTGGATTGTCGCCGGTGGCGTGAAGGCGCACCGGGCGTCGTGCCGGCGGGCAAGCGGGCGATCCGATATCTGCCGGAAAAAGCGTTGACGCTTTAGCGCTTTGTGTTTATCAAATCGTCCCATGATAAATTTTGCGATTATTCTTGTGGTGGGACGGCGCATGGGCAGGATGGTGTAACCATCCGGCGATAGCCACCCATGCGCTAAACGAGGCTCCTGACGGGGCCTTTTTTTATGCCTTCAAACAAGCTAAGCACCCAACTGGGAAAAGGGACGGAAGCAAGTCAATGAGCGGTACAGAAAACCAGATGACAGGCGCGGAGATCGTTCTCCAGGCACTGAAGGACAATGGCGTCGAGCATATCTTCGGCTATCCCGGTGGCGCCGTGCTTCCGATCTACGACGAAATCCACCAGCAGGAGGATATCCAGCACATCCTCGTTCGCCACGAGCAGGGCGCCGGCCACATGGCTGAAGGTTATGCCCGCTCGACCGGCAAGGTCGGCGTCATGCTGGTGACCTCCGGTCCCGGCGCCACCAATGCGGTCACGCCGCTGCAGGACGCGCTGATGGATTCCATCCCGCTCGTGTGCATCTCCGGCCAGGTTCCGACCTCGCTGATCGGCTCCGACGCCTTCCAGGAATGCGACACGATCGGCATCACCCGTCCGTGCACCAAGCACAACTGGCTGGTTCGCGACGTCAACGATCTCGCCCGCATCATCCATGAGGCCTTCCGCATCGCGCAGTCGGGCCGTCCGGGCCCTGTCGTCGTCGACATTCCGAAGGACGTGCAGTTTGCGACCGGCACCTACACGCCGCCGTCGGCCGTTCCGGCCCAGAAGAGCTATCAGCCGAAGACGCAGGGCGATCTGAAGAAGATCGAGGAAGCCGTCGAACTGATGCGCACGGCCCGCCGTCCGATCATCTATTCCGGTGGTGGCGTCGTCAATTCCGGCCCGCAGGCCTCGACGCTGCTGCGCGAGCTGGTCGAACTCACCAATTTCCCGATCACCTCGACGCTGATGGGGCTCGGCGCCTATCCGGCTTCCGGCAAGAACTGGCTCGGCATGCTGGGCATGCACGGCACCTACGAAGCCAACATGGCGATGCATGATTGCGACGTCATGGTCTGCATCGGCGCGCGCTTCGACGACCGCATCACCGGCCGCCTCAACGCCTTTTCGCCCAATTCCAAGAAGATCCACATCGACATCGACCCGTCGTCGATCAACAAGAACGTGCGCGTCGACGTGCCGATCCTCGGCGATGTCGGCTCGGTTCTCGAAGACATGGTTCGCCTGTGGCGCGCGGCCAAGAAGGCCGACGACAAGGCGCGGCTTGCCGAATGGTGGGAAGGCATCGTCAAGTGGCGCGCGCGCAATTCGCTCGCCTATGCCGCCAATGACGACGTCATCATGCCGCAATACGCGATCCAGCGGCTCTATGAGCTGAGCAAGGGCCGCGATACCTACATCACCACCGAAGTCGGCCAGCACCAGATGTGGGCTGCCCAGTTCTTCGGCTTCGAGGAGCCGAACCGCTGGATGACCTCGGGTGGTCTCGGCACCATGGGCTACGGCTTCCCGGCCGCCATCGGCGTGCAGGTCGCGCATCCCAACAGCCTCGTCGTCGACATCGCCGGCGATGCCTCGATCCAGATGTGCATCCAGGAAATGTCCTGCGCCGTCCAGTACGGCCTGCCGGTCAAGATCTTCATCCTCAACAACCAGTACATGGGCATGGTGCGCCAGTGGCAGCAGCTGTTGCACGGCAACCGCCTGTCGCACTCCTACACCGAGGCGATGCCCGACTTCGTCAAGCTGGCCGAAGCCTATGGCGGCGTCGGCATCCGCTGCGACAAGCCCGGCGAACTCGATGCGGCGATCCGCAAGATGATCGACACGCCGGCGCCCGTCATCTTCGATTGCCGCGTTGCCAACCTCGCCAACTGCTTCCCGATGATCCCGTCGGGCAAGGCGCACAACGAGATGCTGCTGCCGGATGAGGCCACGGACGAAGCGGTCGCCAACGCGATCGACGCCAAGGGCCGCCAGCTGGTTTGAGATAGGGACAGGAAACAACAAAATGAGCGCACACCTTCAACCGACCGGTTCCGCCTATTTCATCGCCAAGGAAACCGAAGTCGCCGAAACGCACACGCTTTCGGTTCTCGTCGACAACGAACCGGGCGTTCTCGCCCGGGTCATCGGCCTGTTCTCCGGCCGAGGCTACAACATCGAGAGCCTGACCGTTTCGGAAACGGAACATGCGGCGCATCTGTCGCGCATCACCATCGTCACGCGCGGCACGCCGCACGTGCTCGACCAGATCAAGAACCAGCTGGAAAGGCTGGTTCCGGTCCACCGCGTCGTCGACCTGACGGTGCGCGCCGCCACGCTCGGCCATGACCGCCCGGTCGAGCGCGAACTGGCACTCGTCAAGGTGCACGGCTCGGGCGATCATCGCGTCGAGGCCCTGCGGCTCGCCGACGCCTTCCGCGCCTCGGTCATCGACGCCAACATCGATCACTTCGTGTTCGAGATCACCGGCAAGCCGGCGAAGATCGAACAGTTCATCGCCATCATGAAGCCGCTCGGCCTCATCGAGGTCTGCCGCACCGGCATCGCCGCGATGAACCGCGGCCCGCAGGGCATGTGATTTTTTGGGCAGGCGAGGGCGGCTCCGGTTGTCCTTGCGCCCATAGCCACCATCGCACAGCAAACTTGGGCAGCCCCACGCATCACGCGGGGCTGCCTTTGTGCTTTTAGCGGGGATCGCCCCTTATGCTTCGTGCCGGGGCTGCCCCTCACCCTAACCCTCTCCCCGCAGGCGGGGAGAGGGGATAGTGTCGAGTGTGCCGCACCGCTTCTGACCTCTAAAAGCCATAGCTGCAGTGGCGGCGGCGTATCATTGCCCGCTGGTTGCCGCGCGTGTCCTTCTCCCCACAAGCGGGGAGAAGGTGGCCGGCAGGCCGGATGAGGGGTCCCTCACCGGGCGGATGAGGGGTCGCTCACCGGGCGGATGAGGTGAGGGCGAAGTCCTGATGGAAGCCATCGACTCCATTCGTTGCGTTGACTTTGCCTGCGCTTCTCGCCGATTAATCAGGGACAGAAACCCCAGAGATACCAGGTGCCGGATGAGCTCCACGACGATGCAGGCGTTTGTTCTGACACGATACGGTGGTCCCGAAGCAACCGCGTTGCGCGCNNCGCGCGGCGACGTGCTCGTGCGGGTGCAGGCGGCCGGTCTCAATCCCGTCGACTACAAGACGCGGGACGGCATGCTCAAGGTCGTCCAGCGCTACCCGCTGCCTGCCGTCATGGGCAACGAGCTTGCGGGCGTCGTCGAGGCGCTCGGAGAGGGCGTCACGTCCTTCAAGCCGGGCGACCGGGTCTTTGCGCGCATGCCCAAGGGCGCCATGGGCGGCCTTGCCGAATATGCCGTGGTGCCGGAAAACATGCTGGCCAAAATGCCCGCGTCGATCGATTTCACTACGGCAGCCGGCGTGCCGCTTGCCGGCCTCACCGCGTTGCAGGCCCTTCGCGACGAGCTTCATGTGGGGCCGGGCAGCCGGGTCTTCATTCCGGGCGGCGCCGGCGGCGTCGGCACGTTTGCCATCCAGCTGGCGAAATGGCTGGGCGCGGAGGTCACGACGACGGCATCGCCGCGCGGCCGCGCGCTCGTCGAGGCGCTCGGCGCCGATAGCGTGATCGATTACACGAGCGAACGCTTCGAGGATCGGCTGAGCGACATGGACGGCGTCTTCGATCTGCTCGGCGGCGAAACTCTTCTGACGTCGTTCGGCGTCGTCAGGCGCGGCGGGAAAGTGGTTTCCATCGCCGGCATGCCCGAGCCGGAAACGGCGCGAAAGGACCTCGGCCGTGGCGTCTTCCTGCAGTCGCTCTTCTGGCTGGCGTCCTACCGGATCCGCGCCGCCGCCCGCAAACATGCCGTTACCTACCGCTACCTCTTCATGCATCCTGATGGCCGCGAGCTTGCCGAACTCGCCGTTCTGATCGATGCCGGGACACTCAAGCCGGTGATCGACCGCGTTTTCCCGTTCAAGGACGTTGCCGAAGCTTTTGCCTATCTGGAATCCGGCCGCGCCAAGGGCAAGGTGGTGGTGGAGATCGTGCCGCGCGCTTGACGGACCGGTGCCGACGCGGGGAAGGGCCACCCGCAGGGCATGTGACGTTCGGCCAGCGGACATCGGCTGACCCTCGTCTGGTTTTTCTGGCGCCATGCGGGTGGGTCCGCTCGCACCCCGCAGGCAGAGCAAGTGGCTTGACCTCGCGTTTGCGCCATCCGGTCGCAACTGCCGCCGGTCTCTCGATGCCTGTCCGACGGGCGTGCACCTTCCGATCGGCCTTGCTGCGCCTGTCAAAAAGGATCAACATCCGTCCGCGATGTCTGTTCATCGGGGATGGCAGGCAGCCAACAGCTGGAGGTTGGCAGGCTACCGCATGGCCGAGAACACAAATTGCCCTTTCCGTGATCGGGCAAATATCGATGTTCAATGAACCCGCGATCATTCTCAGGAGCGCACCAATGGCAAGCACCATTCGGCCCTACGATGAGTCACTTCTGCGCAAGGCCTTCGACGTGGCGCGGCGATCGCGCGAAGGTGGGGACCACCCTTTCGGTTCCATTCTCGCCGACCGCGACGGCAATGTCTTGCTGGAGCAGGGCAATGGCTACAGCTCGGAAGGGGGCGACCGCACGGCGCATGCGGAACGGCTTCTGGCCACGCGCGCCGGCAAGGCCTACGGCCTCGATTTCCTTGCCGAATGCACGATGTACACATCCGCCGAGCCCTGCGCCATGTGCTCCGGCACGATCTATTGGGCAGGCATTGGGCGCGTCGTGTTTGGCCAGTCGGAGAAGGAGATGAAACAACAGATTGGCGAGAGCGAGGAAAACCCGACGCTCGATCTGCCCTGCCACGTCGTGTTTGCCGCCGGACAGCGCCCGACGGAAGTGGTCGGCCCCATGCTCGCGGCGGAAGCCGCGAAACTCCATGAAGAATACTGGTCCGGCCGTTAGGGCCCTTCTGCGCCTGGCAACGGCAGCCCTTGATCGCCCGCTTCCGCTCGCCGGATTGGCACGCGGACCAAGCCGCCTTTCAAAACCGAGCACGCTTCCGGCTTGAGGCGCGTCGAGCCGGCAGCAGCGATGTTACTGCCTGTCGGTGGCGAAGGCAGGCCGGTTGCGGCGGACGCGACGCGCACGGTGCAAGCACACGGCCCTCAGCTCATCTCCAGCGACCGCTTGCGCCTCGGCGGCGGGAAGGCGTGGTCGAGGGCGGTGAGATTTTCGGCCGTGAGGTGAATGTCCATCGCCTCGCGGTTTTCGCGGGTGCGCTGGGCGGAACCTGTCTTGGGGATCGAGATGACGCCTGGGCGGGTCTTGAGGAAGGCGAGCGCGATCTGCGCCGGGGTTGCCTGATGCGCCTTGGCGATGTGGACGAGATCGGGATTGCGCAGCAGTCCGCTGCCGTCGAGCGGGGCATAGGCCATGACGGCGACGCCGCGCTTCTGGCACCAGGGCAAGAGATCGAATTCGATGCCGCGGCGCTGGAGATTGTAGAGCACCTGGTTGGCGGCAACGTTCTTCCCGCCCGGCACCGCCAGCAGTTCCTCCATGTCGTCGACATCGAAATTGGAAACGCCCCAGGCGCCGATCTTGCCGGCCTTCTTCAGCGCTTCGAAGGCGGCAACCGTCTCGGCGAGCGGGTACCCGCCGCGCCAGTGCAGCAGATAGAGATCGATATGGTCGACGCCGAGATGCCTCAGGCTGCGCTCGCAGGCAGCCGCTGTGCCATCGCGGCTGGCGTTCGACGGCAGCACCTTGCTGACGATGAGAGCCTCGTCGCGCCGGCCCTTGACCGCCTGGCCGACGATCGCCTCGGAGGCGCCGTTGCCATACATTTCTGCGGTGTCGATCAGCGTCATGCCGAGATCGAGGCCCGCCTGCAGGCTCTTCACCTCGTCGGCGGTGCGTGCGCGCTCGTCGCCCATGCGCCAGGTGCCCTGGCCGAGAACCGGCACGGCCCGGCCGTCTATCAGCGTGGTGGTGGGGATCGGATCGTGCATTCGGTTTCCTCGTTCTGGCAGGCGGTGCGGGATCTGGCGCGGGTGTCGCTCGCGTGCAATCTAGCGCAACCGTGCCGTCTTTCGAGGTGTCATTTGCAGGCGACGAATACTCCGTCTCAGGTGGCTGACCGGCCGCGCTCCTTTTCCAGCTTCTGCAGGATGTCGACGAAGGCGCGCACGCGGGCGGGGCGATAATGCGACGGCGGATAGACGACGTGAATGCCGCCCGAGGGCAGCGTCCAATCGGCAAGGACGCGCACAAGACGGCCTTCGGCAAGGTCGTTGCGCACCTGATAATCCGGCAGCACGGCAAGGCCGATGCCGGCAAGGGCACAGCAATAGGCGGCGTCCGTGCTGTCGACGGCGACGACGCTGCTGCCGACCACCGGGGCCTGTTCACCATCGGCATGGGAGAAGGTCCAGTTCAGCGGCGCCTTCAGCGCGCCGTTGGCGATAAACTGCGCCCGCGAAAGCGCCTGCGGATGCGTGACCGCACCGAGGCGGGCGGCATAGGCGGGCGATGCCACGAGATACTGCTCGAAAGTGCCGATCCGCCGCGCCCGCTCGCTGGAATCGACCAGCCAGCCGGCACGGATGGCGATATCCAGCCGCTTCTCGATCATGTCGAAGACGATATCGTTGAAGGACAGGTCCACCTGCAGGGCGGGATAGCGCGCCACATAAAGCGCGACGGCGTCGACGACGACGCGCATGCCGTAGTCGAGCGGTGCTGTCAGCGTCAGCGTGCCGCTTGGAACTTCGGCCTCCTGCGAGACGGCGCCCACCGCCTCGTCGGCGTCGCGCAGGATCAGCACGCAACGCTCGTAGAACCTCAGGCCGCTATCCGTCGGCCGCAGCCGGCGTGTCGTGCGGATCAGCAGTGTCGTGCCGAGCTCTCTCTCGAGCTGGGCGACCTGGTGGCTGACGGCGGCCTTGGCGAGGCCGAGCTTCTCGGCCGCGGCGGTAAACGACCCCGCCTCGACGACGGCGACGAAGTGGGATAGCCGGTTCAGGTTGACGGTCAATTGGTTTTCCTGGTGATTGTCTGAAATTATCAGACAATCTGTTCGAACCGTCGGGCTTTTTCAAGCGGGTTTCGCCCGGCATTGTCGCGCCGACATCACCGATTCATGCAAAGGAGAACCCATGCACATCCTGATGACGCGGCGCGCCGCACTGAAGACGGCCGCAGCCGTCGGCGCGGTTGCCCTCCTGCAGCCGGCCGGCAGCATCGTGGCCCAAGCCGCATCGAGGGCCGCATCGAAGCTGGACTGGACCTATTTCCAGGCGGGCGAGGCCGGTTTCCGCCGCACGCCGGTGCTCCTGACCGGGGAAAAAGAAGCGATCCTGATCGACGGCGGTTTCACGCTTTCCGATGGCAGGGCCGTTGCAGAGGCGATCAAGGCGACAGGCAAGCGGCTGACGACGATCTATGTCAGCTGCAGCGATCCGGACTTCTACTTCAGCCTGCGGCCCGTCGTCGAGGCGTTCCCGGAGGCCAAGGTGATGGCGGCGCCGGCAACGGTTGCGGCGATCAACGCCAATGTCCAGACGAAGCTCGATACCTGGAGCCCGCAGCTCGGCGACAACGGACCGAAGGTGCTGGCCGATGTCGTCATCCCCGCGCCATCGGAGCTTTCCTCGCTGTCGCTCGAAGGCAATCAGATCGACATCGTCACCGTCGAGGGCATGAAGGATCGCCGCTACCTGCACGTGCCTTCGCTCAACGCCGTCTTCAGCGGCGTGCTCGTCTATTCCGGCAGCCATGTCTGGGTGGCCGACGAGCCGACGGCGGAGGATCGCAAGGCATGGATCGCAGCGCTCGACGCCATGGCGGCGCGCAAGCCCGCGATCATCGTGCCGGCGCACAAGGTCGAGGGCGGGCCGGATGGCGTCGAGGCGATCCTGTTTACCCGCGACTATCTCATCGCCTTCAACGCGGCGGAAGCCAAGGCAAAGGACAGCGCCGAACTGATCGCCGCCATGGTCGCGCTTTACCCGGATCTTGCCGACGTCTCCTCGCTCGAGCTTGGCGCCAAGGTGGCCAAGGGCGAGATGAAGTGGGGCTGATCCCATCCGATGCCACGGCGATCCGCGCGTCTTTTCAGGCGCGCGGATCGCCGTGGTTCCTTGCCTTGCCGTCTGTTTTGATCGTGGGGTCGGTTGGATGATGCCCCGCCCGATCTACACCCCGCCCTCGAAGCGGCTGGTCTCGTCACGATCGCGTTCGTATCGTGTCATCTGCGGGAACGGCGGCAGCCATGCCTCGCGACGCACGGTCCAGAGTTCATAGGTCGGCGTCAGCTGATCGGGGGCGTCGAGCGATCCGAGGTTCACGTCGATTTCGTCACCAGAGCGAGAAAACACGGAGGAGCCGCAGCGGGGGCAGAAGAACCGCCCGGCATAGTCCCGCGTCTCGCCGGTGATTGCCACCGCATCCTGCGGAAAGATCGCGGATGCGTGAAAAAGCGCGCCATGGTGCTTGCGGCAGTCCAGGCAGTGGCAAATGCCCACCCGGTAAGGGCGGCCCGTCGCCACGATCCGCACGCTGCCGCACCGGCACCCGCCCGTGAACTGGTCCATGCTGTGCCTCCTCCATGATCGCGCCGGTCAATTGTCTATCCGAGACCGCACGGCCTTGGCAATTTTCGGCCGCGGGCAGGCTTGTATCGCGCAGGGCGTCGGCCGATCTTGTCACCGTGACAAGTCTGCGGCTTCGCGCCGCAATTAGGTCAGCTATGTTGACCTAATTCACGAGGAGGAAGACCATGCAGGCCGATACGCTTCTGGCGCTGTTTCTGTTCGCATTCACGACGTCGATCACGCCGGGTCCGAACAACATGATGCTGTTTGCCTCGGGCGTGAACTTCGGCTTCGTGCGGACGATCCCGCACATGCTGGGCATCGGCGCCGGCTTCTTCTCGCTGCTGATCGCCGTCGGTCTCGGGCTCGGCGCGCTGCTGCATTCCGTGCCGCTGCTCTATACCATCCTGAAATTCGCCGGCGGCGCCTATCTCGTCTGGATCGCCTGGAAGATCGGCACGTCGCGCTCCCTCGCCGAAGGCAAGGCCGGTGCCACGCCGATGAGCTTCCTGTCTGCCGCCGCCTTCCAGTGGGTCAACCCCAAGGCCTGGGTCATGGCCGTCTCGGCGATGGCGACCTATACGGGCGGTGCCAACTATCTCATGAGCGTGCTCGTCGTCGGCCTCGTCTTTGCGCTCGTCAACGTGCCGAGCGTGTCGACCTGGGCGGGCTTCGGCTCGGCGCTTCGGCAATGGCTGTCGGAACCGACACGGCTCAAATGGTTCAACATCACCATGGCGGTGCTGCTCGTCATCAGCCTTTGGCCGATGCTGAAATAGCAAAAATCGGGGCCTTGCCGGCACCCGCCGGAAGTGGCCGGTCACGGCAGGCAAGGCGTTCGCCACGCCGAACTGGCGCCAGTCCATGGCATGCGGACTTGGCTAGGTCGTCAGTCGCTGAAAACGTCGAGCCAGGACGTTACCAGAACGATCAGGATGGCGACCACAGCGGCCCCGCCGATGGCAAGCCGGTGTGCCCATTTGGGCGACAATCGCGGTCCATCGAGGGGGCTATGTCTCAACAATGGCCGGATGAGCCTCTCCCGCACCGAAGCAGGGGTTACGATGTCTCCGGCGGTAGACCCGATCGTTTCGTCGATGGCCGCCCGAATGCGCTTGCGCTCCGGCTCGCTCAGTTCAAGCCGCGTCAGCTTGTCGTCAAGCAGGATCGGCAACGAGACGCCTTCAGCGACAACGGCAAGGGCAGGGTAGTCGTGAGCGGCAAAGGCGGCTGTCGGCGGCGTGCCGCTGTCGGCCGTCGGCCGGAGGTATAGCGGGTTCTCGCCCGGTTTCATCCGGGTATAGGCTGTCTTGATCGCACCGCGCGCCACGGGAAGGCTCGTCGTGTAGCGCAGCACCTGGCTGCCGCTGAGATCGACGATGACCGGTTTCAGCAGGTACCGCCGGCCGGCCACGCGGCCGGCAAGGAGAACGGGTATCGCCTTGGCCAACATGACGAGGCTGAACAGCGCAAGGCCGGCGCCGAGGATAAGTCGCTGCGCGGTCGACCGCATGATGCTGCTATAATCATGGGTGAGGCTGATATGCTCGGGGTTGTCGCCGGCGATGGTGATGTTGCCCTGCCGGCAAGCGCCGGGCTGGCCGAGCGAACGGGTGGCCAAGACCTGCTCTTCAGGCCGGCCATCGTGCTGAAAGCGAACCTGCGTCCTGCAGAGCGGGGGCTCGCCGCTGCCATCCACGCAATCGATCGTGCAGATCTCCGCGCCGCTGACGAGGACGGGGTTCTGGCTGATGGCGTAATCGCGCCTGATCTCGTCGATCGGCAGCCGCAGCAGCCCGACTGCGAACGGCAGCGGCAAAAGTGCCAGTAGCAAGAAAAAGAAGCCGAGGGAAAACGATGGCGCAACGATCCTGATCGCACGGGATGGGAAAGCACTTTCGATTGGTGTCGTCATCCGCTGTCCGTTCACTCATGCCTCGTCCCGGATCCGCCGCGCCCGCAGGGCCGTCGCGTCGAATCACCCGGTGTGCGAAGACCTTAACGCAACCGTCGACTTGTGGCGGTCGCCGATTGCAATCATGTCGTCGTCGCTGTCGAGCCGGACTTGTTACCGTGACAATTCTGGTCTGCGGCCGCCGGTAAAATCGATTTCGAAATCGGCGTTTTTTCGCTACGACTGTTGCCACAGGGAGGCAGCGGCACGATCTGCGCGCCCATGGGGCGCCGTGCTGCGAGGAGCCAGGCAATGTCCGAACATCATCATGGTCACAGCCACGACCATCATCACGACAACCATTTCACCGACATGGAAGCGCGGGTGAAGGCGCTCGAAACGGTGCTGACGGAGAAGGGGCTGATCGACCCGGCGGCGATCGATGCCATTGTCGAGACCTACGAGACGAAGATCGGCCCGCGCAACGGTGCGCGCGTCGTGGCCAAGGCCTGGGTCGATCCCGCATTCGCCGACTGGCTGAAGCGGGATGCGACAGAGGCGATCGCCAGCCTCAGCTATACCGGCCGGCAGGGCGAGCACATGCGCGCCGTCTTCAACACGGCCGACACCCACAATCTCGTCGTCTGCACGCTCTGCTCCTGTTACCCCTGGTCGGTGCTTGGCCTGCCGCCGGTCTGGTACAAGGCGCCGCCCTATCGATCGCGGGCGGTCATCGATCCGCGCGGGGTGCTTTCGGAGTTCGGGCTGACACTGTCGGAGGACACCCGCATTCGCGTCTGGGATTCGACGGCGGAGCTGCGCTATCTCGTGGTGCCGGAACGGCCGGCAGGAACGGACGGTCTCGACGAGGCGCAGCTTGCCGACCTTGTTACCCGCGATGCGATGATCGGCACCGGGCTTGCGCTGTCACCGGAGGCGCTGCGATGAACGGGCCGCACGATCTTGGCGGCCAGCATGGCATGGGCCCGGTCGCGCCCGAGCCGAACGAGCCCTATTTTCATGCCGAATGGGAAAAGCGCGCGCTTGGCGTGACGCTCTCCTGCGGCGCTTTCGGCGCATGGACGATCGACGAGAGCCGGCATGCGCGCGAAAACCTGGCCCCGGCGACCTATCTCTCGGCCAGCTATTACGAGATCTGGACGCGGGCGCTGGAAACGCTGTTGAAGCGCCACGGCTTCGTCACGCAGGGCGAGCTCGATGGCGGTCACATGCTCGAAAAGGGTGCGACCCCCAAGCGCGTGCTGAAGGCGGAGATGGTGCCGGCGGTGCTTGCCAAAGGCGGTCCCTGCGACCGGCCTGTCGATCAGCCCCCGCGCTTCGTCGTCGGCGAAAGGGTGCGTACCCGGAACTTCAATCCGACCACCCACACGCGGCTGCCGCGCTATGCGCGCGCCAAGACCGGCGTTGTCGAGGCAGTGCAGGGCTCCTTCGTCTTTCCCGACGACAATGCCCATGGCCGCGGCGAGAACGCGCAGTGGCTTTATACAGTGGTTTTCGACGGGGCCGAGATCTGGGGCGAGGGCGCCGACCCGACGCTTTCGGTCTCAATCGATGCCTGGGAGAGCTATCTTGAGCACCTGTAATACGACATCGCCGCTTGCAGCCTCGGCGGAACTGCCGAAATCACCGGAAGGCGATCCCGTTTTTGCCGAGCCCTGGCAGGCGTCCGCCTTTGCCATGACCGTCCGGCTGCACGAAAAGGGCGTGTTTTCCTGGACCGAATGGGCCGAGGCGCTCTCGGCCGAGCTTTACAGGCCGGGCCGCAAGGCCGATGCCAGCGACTATTTCGACTGCTGGGTCGCCGCTCTGTCGCGCCTCGTTACCGAGCTTTCGATCACCTCCAGCGGGCAGCTGGACACCCTGACGAAGAGCTGGCAGCGCGCCGCGGAAGCGACGCCGCACGGGCATCCGATCGTGATCGAGAACGATCCGCTGCGGTGAGGGCGCCAGCTTTGGAGCGCGAGCCGGGTTGCCTATTTTCTCAGGGCGAGCGGGTTTGCCCCTAACCCTCTCGCCGCAAGCGTTGAGAGGGGACGCGCGCTGCGGCTGCGTCCCGTTGCGGCATTTGCGGTTAGAGATCTTGCGGACCGAGACTAGCCTGTTTGGACGCGAGCGGGTGCCGCGCGTTTCCTTCTCCCCGCAGGCGGGGAGAAGGTGGCCGGCAGGCCGGATGAGGGGCAGGTTCTGCGCTTGCGAAAGGAAACAAGCGGGCAGGCCGGAGCAACACGGACTGCGTCACGCAACGTGAACCGCTGACGCAGATGGCCACGTAAAGCCCTGATATCCTACGCTATTGGCAGGATCGGCCATTCGTCAGCCGGGGCTCACCAAACTCAGCTCTTTGCCTCCCCAGCTCCCTCGAACTGGCGGTAGCATTCGTCGGCGACCTTTTGCAGCAGCGCGCGCGGCACCTCGCCGGTGACGGCATAGCCGATCGGGCCGTCGATCCAGTAGAAGGTTTCGACGCCGCCGCTGTTGTCGATGCGGAAGCTGGTTTCGCGGTTGTCCGGGTTGCGGCCGAGAAGCACGGTCAGCCGCTGGCCGCTTGCGTCCTCATACATGAACAGCGCGCCGGCCTTGCCGTTGACCGGGAGCAACCGGCCACCGACCAGCGAGAAACCGAGCTTTGACAGGTCGGGGATGTTGAGCGGATGATCGAGGCGCTTGCCGAGCCAGTTGGCGAGGTGGGTCTGCTGGTCCGGCCCGACCTCGACGGCGTGACGCACTTCGCTGGCATAGATCAGGAACGCCGACTGCGCCTGGCGCGGCAGGCTTTCGGCGACCTCGGCAACCCGATCGGATCGCCCGGGGGCGAGGATATGCGGCGCATAGAGCCCGCTCAGCGCGCCGGCCACAAACAACAGGAGCCCGGCTGCGATGCGACGGGCGAGGCCAGCGTTCCATCGGCTCGCCGAAGCCGTGGCTTCGTCCGGGTTGGTCTTTGGGCTCAAGAGCGCGCGATCGCGCTCGTCGCTGCGGGCATAGGTCGAAAACATCGCGCGCAGTTCGCCCGCCTGGGCCTGCCACTGCCGGATGTCCTCGGCGCGTGCCGGGTTGCGCTCAAGCCATTGCTCCACCCGCGCCTTGTCCGCCTCGTTCAGGAAGCCGTCGACATAGCCGTGGAGGTCGTTTTCGGAGACGGTGTTCCATTCGTCCGTCATTTCGGTCTCCGCATGCTGATCACGTTGTCGTCCTTCATCGCTTCGGCCAGCTGGTGGCGCGCGCGCGACAGGCGCGACATCACCGTGCCGATCGGAATGGCCAGCATCTCGGCCACGTCCTGGTAACGGTAGCCCTCGATCACCACCAGCATCAGCACCGAGCGGTTTTCCGCCGAGAGGCCGTTGAGCGCCCGCTCGAGCCGCGAGCGCTCGAGCGGATCGCTCGCCTGGGTTTCCGCCTGCAGGCCGAGCGTATCGTCGAGCTCGACTTCGGGGTGCAGCGCCGTGTGCCGGTGACGGTTGCGGCTGAGATTGGTCATGATGGTGAAGGCCCAGGCGCGCAGGTTGACGCCGCGCCACTGGGCACGGCGCGCCAGAACCTTCTCGACGCAATCCTGCAGCAGATCTTCACCATCGGGGTCCGAGCGCACAAGGCTGCGCGAATAGCGCCTGAGTGCCGGCATCAGCGCCAGCACGTCCTCCTCGAACCGGTCGGGCGCGGCGGCACTCGCCTCCGCACCCTCGCTCATGCGGTCATGGCTTGACGACATCCCAGACGCCTTTTACGCCATCGCCGGTCGCGTCACCCATCTTCTTGTCCTTGATCCAGAAGTACAGCGGCATGCCGTCCTTCGCCCATTGCTTGGCCCCGTCCTTGCGGTCGACGATCGTAAAGGCTCCCTCCGCCTTGGCGTCACCTTCGACCATGAAGGGCGGCCAGTTGGTGGCGCAGGATTCGTAGCAAGTCGATTCACCCTTCTTGTCGTTCTTGAACGTGTAAAGCGTCATGCCGTTAGCGGCGGCGAGCACATTGCCCTTCGCCGTTTCGACCGTCTTGACCGGCGGTGCCGCAAGGGCGCTGCCGGCGACAAGGGAAATGGCGATGGCGAGCTGTAACGTTCTCATGGGAGCTTTCCTTCCTCAAGGTGTTTCTAACGGAGTGCGCAGGCGCGCGGGTCCGATAGAGAGACACGATGAGAACGGGATTTATTCCCGGTCTTGTTGCACCGTCACGAATTTCTCACGCGCGGTCGGCGACGAAGCGGGCGAGCGCCGGGCCGATCATGGTGATGATCATCAGCCGGGCGGTCTGCAACGCCATGACGAAGGACAGGTCGACATTGCTCGAGGCAGCGATTACCGCGATGGAATCGAGACCACCCGGGCTGGTGGCCAGATAGGCGGTCAGCGGATCGATGCCGGCAACCTTGATCAAAAGCAGAGCGAGCAGGCCGGAAAAGGAGATCAGCACGACGATCGAGATCACCGTCGGCACCAGCGCGCGGCGCGCATGGGCGAGGATGGAGCGGGTGAAGCCGAGGCCGATGTTCCAGCCGAGCAGGGCGAAACAGAGCGCCAGCAGCCATTGCGGCAGCTCGGTGGTCATGACGCCGGAGATATTGAGTGCGGCGCCGACGAGGAACGGCAGGAGGAAGGCGCCGGCCGGCACGCGCAGCATGCGCCCGGCAAAGGCGGCGCCAAGCCCGACGGCAAGCGTTGCCAGGAACGGCAGCAGCGAGACCGGCTCGAACCAGACGATCGCCACCTCCGCTTCGGGGCCGGTCACCCAGAGATGGGCGACCATGGTCGCGGTGCTGGCGACGAAGATGACGCGCAGATACTGCATGAAGGCGACAAGGCGCGCATCGGCGCCATAGGCGTCCGCCATCATCAGCATGGTGGACGCGGCGCCCGCCGACGAACCCCATATCGCGGTGGTGCCCGGCAGGATGCGCATGCGGGTGATCACCCAGCCGCAAAGCGTGCTGACGGCGATGACGGAGAGAATGACGCAGAGGAACAGCAGCCAGTTGCCGGAAAAGGTGACGAGCATGCCCGGCGTCATGGCGCCGGCGATCATCATCGCCAGGATGAACTGCACGCAGAAGAAGAGCTGCTTGGGCAGGCGGATGGTGCAGCCGTTCATGCCGAAGAGGATGGCGGCCAGCATCGGCCCCATCAGCAGGCCGGCGGGGATGCCGAACAGCTCCATGACCACCGCGAACACCCCGGAAACCAGCGTCAGAAGCAGCCATTGCAGGGCCGGTGCGAGGCGGCCAAGACCGACGGGTGCCGAAGGGGAAGGCGTGGCGGGCTGGTCGGGCGTCAAGGGCATTCTCCGGCATTGCTTCAGGCGGAGCTTTTCCTGCTGCGGACCTGATCAGTTTGGCGCGGGCCATCCCGTCAATGGGGCTATATGTCGCGCAATCGCTCGTTAGCAGCATTGCACGTAGCCATTCAAGCGGCAGGCGGGCGATAGGGCAAGAAAGTGCCACAGGCGATGGCATGCGAGACAGGACGGCCGGGCGGCCGGCGCATTCACGGCTGCTGGAGCCGAGCGCTCTGCAAGCCAGCCTCATGCACCTCCGAAGCGATATCGTGTTGATCCGGCGCGCGATTTCACATGGCTTGCGCTGCCGGCGCGGCTTGCGGGCCACGGTTACGGCCGGGAGGTTCAGAAATCCGGGCTTGCTTGTCGACCCCGAATCCTGACACTTCGCGTCATGCAATTTGCTCCGCAACAGGACGAGGCCCTCAAGGCCGTTTCGCAATGGCTGAAGGAAGGCCGCTCGCAGCTTTTCCGGCTGTTCGGTTATGCCGGAACCGGCAAGACGACGCTCGCGCGCCATTTCGCCGAGCACGTGGACGGCGACGTGCTGTTTGCCGCCTTTACCGGCAAGGCTGCCCAGGTCCTGCGCTCCAAGGGGGCGAGCAACGCCAAGACCATTCATTCGCTGATCTACCGGCCGCGCGGCGAAGAGGAGGTTTCCGACGAGGAAACCGGCAAGACCTCGATCGCGCCGATGTTCTCGATCAACCGCCAGAGCCCGGTCGCCAAGGCGGCGCTGATCATCGTCGACGAATGCTCGATGGTCGACGAGGCGCTCGGCAAGGACCTGATGAGCTTCGGCACGCCGATCCTGGTGCTCGGCGATCCCGGCCAGCTTCCGCCGGTGACGGGCGGCGGCTACTTCACCAACCAGGAACCCGACTATCTCCTGACCGATATCCACCGCCAGGCGCGCGACAACCCGATCATCCGATTGGCGATGCAGGTGCGCGAAGGCAACGAGATCGCGCATGGCGACTACGGCACCACCCAGGTGATCGGCCGCGGGCAGGTCAACCAGGACCTGGTGCTGGAGGCCGACCAGGTGCTGGTCGGCACCAACAAGACGCGGCGGCGCTACAACCAGCGTCTTCGCGAACTGAAAGGCTTTACCAGCGAATACCCGCAATCGGGCGACAAGCTGGTGTGCCTCAGGAACGACCCGGCCAAGGGGCTGCTCAACGGCTCGCTCTGGCAGGTCATGAGTTCGTCGAAGGAAACGGTGAAACCCGGCATCAACCTGATGATCCGTCCCGAGGACGACGACATGGATCGCGGTGCCGCCAAGATCAAGCTCTTGAAGGCAGCCTTCGAGGATGTCGAGGGCGAAATCCCCTGGTCGACGCGCAAGCGCTACGACGAGTTCGATTTCGGCTACGCGCTGACGGTGCACAAGGCGCAGGGCTCGCAGTGGAACAACGTCGTGCTGTTCGACGAGAGCTGGGCCTTCCGCGATACCCGCGAGCGCTGGCTCTATACCGCGATCACGCGTGCCGCCGAGCGCCTGACGATCGTACGCTGAGGGCGGGCGGCGCTCGGGCCGACGCCCGGTTCCGTGAGGCGCCTACTTCTTCGTCGCCATCCAGAGCACGTGGCGGGCGCCGCCGCGTTTGCCGTTGGCGCGCACGTTGATCTCGTCGGTGGCAAAGCCGACTTCGCGCAGGCGACGGGTAAAGGCGGCGTCGGGCGCGGACGACCAGACGGAAAGCACGCCGTTTGCGCGCAGCGCCGCCTTGGCGGCCCGAAGGCCGGTGTGGTTGTACAGGCTGTCGTTGGAAGGCCTAGTCAAACCGTCGGGGCCATTGTCGACATCGAGCAGGATCGCGTCATAGGCTGCCGTCTTTGCGCGGATCAGCGCGCCGACGTCGCCGATGTGGATCTCGACGCGGGGATCGTCGAGCGTGCCCTTGTGCAGATCCGCCATCGGCCCGCGCGCCCAATCGACGACCGCAGGCACAAGCTCGGCCACCACCACCCGGGCATCGGCCGGCAGCACGCCGAGCGCGGCGCGCAGGGTAAAGCCCATGCCGAGCCCGCCGATCAGCATGCAGGCGTTCTTGCGACCGGCGATCCGCTCATGGCTGAGCGTCGCCAGGGCTTCTTCCGAGCCGCTGAGCCGGCTGTTCATCAACTCCGTCGAGCCGAGCATGATGGAAAATTCCTGACCACGCTGCTTCAGGCGCAATTCGTCGCCGTCGCCGGGAATGGTTGCGCGGTCGAGCTGGATCCAGGGAAGCATCGCGGTATCTCATGTCTGTTGTCGAGCCCGCCTCCTATCATGCGCGTGACTTTTAAGACATCCCATTGTCGCCGAACGGGGGGACAAATGCAGGCGCTCGCCACTATGGCGCAGATCGGCGGGGGGCTCCCGAGCTGTTGTCGTGCGTGAAAATATAGTATACCCCCCTATATTAAATTGAGGAGCAGGCGACATGACAGGGTCCCACAGTCACCATCACGGCAACGCCCATCCGCATCCGCACGGCCATGATCACCACCATGATCATGGTGCGGGCGAGGCGAGGGTCTTGCACGCGGCTCACGACCACGTCTTCCTCGGGGATGACCATCAGCGCAACGAACGACGCACATGGGCCGTCATCGCGATCACCGCCACGATGATGGTGGTCGAAATCGTCGCTGGAAATGTCTATGGCTCGATGGCGCTCGTCGCCGATGGCTGGCACATGTCGACCCACGCGGCTGCGATGCTGATCGCGGCGCTTGCCTATCTCTTTGCCCGCAGGCACGCCCGCAATGCGCGCTTCAGTTTCGGAACGGGCAAGATCGGCGATCTCGCCGGTTTCGCCAGCGCCATCATCCTTGCGATCGTCGCTATGCTGATCGGCTGGGAGAGCATCCAGCGCTTCAGCGCGCCGATCGCTATCGACTTCAGTGAAGCCATCGGCATCGCCGTGGTCGGCCTGGTGGTCAACGTCGTTTGCGCCTTGCTGCTGAGGGACGGCCATTCCCATGGTCATGATCACGGGCATTCGCATCGGCACGCGCATGGACATGGCGGCGGCAGGGATCAGAACCTGCGCGCGGCCTATGTTCATGTGCTCGCCGATGCGCTGACATCCGTGCTCGCCATCGCAGCGCTTCTGCTTGGCAGCCTCTACGGCTGGATCTGGCTCGATCCGGCAATGGGCATCGTCGGCGCCCTGGTCATCGCCCGATGGTCATGGGGGCTGATCCGCGATGCGGGCGGCGTCTTGCTCGACTACATCCCCGATGGCGAGGATCTGCCGGCGGAAATCAGCGAGATCATCGCCGCGGAGGGCGCGGAGATCATCGATCTCCATGTCTGGCAGCTGGGGCCGGGGCACCACGGTGCCATCGTTTCCATCGTCGCCGAGATGCCCATGGCACCGTCCCATTACCGCAAAAAGCTCTCGGCGATTTCGGATTTGTCGCATGTAACGGTTGAGGTCGAGGCGCGGGCGGCGTAGCCAGTCACGACCACATCGGGAGCCTAATTCCATGACGCACACCGCGCGCGAAAAACAAAAGCTGATCAACCGGGTTCGCCGCATCCGCGGACAGATGGAGGGCGTCGAACGCCTTCTCGAGGAGGAGAAAGGCTGCGCCGAGGTCATGCAGGTGATCGCCGGGGTGCGCGGCGCGGTCAATGGGCTGATGGGCGAAGTGATCGAAGATCACATCCGTCTGCATCTGGCGGCCGAGGGCTTGAGCCAGAAGGAGCGCGACGACGCAGCGGCCGAGCTTATCGACGTCGTCAGGGCCTACATGAAATAACGCAAAGGATATTGTCAGGCGCCATGAAGGATCGATCGCCGTGTACCGACGTCTGTCAGTTCGACCCGGTCAAGAAGTGGTGTGTCGGATGTGGCCGCACCGTCGACGAAATCAGGGCCTGGCGAAAGCTGACGCCATTTCGCAAGACGGCGCTTGCCAACGAACTCAGGCTTCGGCTCCGTCGGCTGTCAAAAGCCTGAGCTATCCGTTCCGGTTGCCCGCCGGAAAGCGCAGTTCCCCCTTCTGACGTTGCAGCGCCCAAAAGGCGGGGCCGCAAGGGCGGCTGAATGTTCGTCATGTCTGCACGGCTAGCGCCGTCGTGGCTACTCCGGGGTGATCATTCCCGACAGCACCGCCTTGGCAATTGCCTGGAAACGATTGTGGGCGTTGAACTTGCGGATGATGCCGGCCTCGAGCGTGAGCGATGCCGCCAGATCCATCTCCATCAGCCGGGCGATGCGCGAGGCGGGGTAGCCTTCTGCCATGAAGGTCAGGCACTCGCTTTCGATCGCCGAGAGGTGGACGTGCTCGCTCTCGTCGGGCGAGGCCCCGCCGTGCTCGGCGCCGTCTTCCAGCAGTTCGGCGATGCGTTGCATCTGGCGGCGCAGGTTGGATTGCTGGGCGGCGAGTTCGCGCCGTCTCGACAGCAGCGCCTCCTTGAACAGACGGTCGGCCTCCATCTGCGTGTCGGCGCCGGCAAGGCTCGACAGCAGCTCCTGGATCGCTGCGATCGGCATGTCGATTTCGCGGCAGGCATTGATGACGGCCATGCGCCGGATATGATCAGGGCCATAGACGCGCATGGGGCCGAGGCGCGCGGCAATGAGCAGGCCCTTCTCCTCATAGAAATGCAGCGTGCGATGGGTCACGCCGAACGCATCCGCCATGTCGGCGATGGCGAGCGGGCTCGAGGGGTCGTGATGGGGAAGGGGCAGTCTGGGCAGGTAGCCGACACGCTCGGGCGCCGCCAGCACGCCCTCGTATTTCATGTAGTCTCGCGGCATATCGATTGTCCCCGATTGACGGCCCCAACGCCTTTCCCAAGGCGCGCAAGGGGCCGTGACGCTGCGATTTGCGGCACAACCGATCCGGATATCGCTGCCGATTTACGGATTTATGCCGCAGGCATCGGAAACCTGCCGCGCCCGTGCGGTGTGATCGGAGCGAGACCCGCGGGGCGCTCCCATGCAACCGTCGGTCGTCGACGATGGCGCATGCTGCTCGGCTGGGGCACACCGCGCAAACGGGCGGTTACTGCGGACAATCGTGCTTGCCTGACGAGCAACCAGGCACCAATTCCCAACGCATGAGCACACCGTATACGCGAATCGCGTATATGAATAGTATTTAATATTGCAGGGGAAATGCTGGTTCGGGCGATGCGTGCGCGCATTAACGGCGCGAACGCGATGCCTGCTTCCGCCTTGGCGGCTTTCAGTGACCGATGACCTTGAGCGGGCTGTTGGCGCTGAGGATGAACAGAGGCTCATCGCCGCGCAGCGGCGCCAGCGCCTTCTGGCAGGACCATGCCTTTTCGAAGGTGTCGCGGCTCAGGAGCTTGCGGTACTGCGCGGTTGCCGTCATGCAGTCCATCAGCGGGCTCTGGATCTGCTCCTCGCTCGCATGGGTGTAGATCTCGCCATCGAGAGAAAACAGCTCGGAGGCCAGCGACATGCTCTCGAACAACACGTCCGGTTCGCTTTTCAGCCGTTCCGTGGTGATGAAATCCTGCCTCAGGGGTACGCCTTCGCCGTCATGCTTCAGCGTGATCCGCACGCCGGCTGTCGGCTCGTCCTGGAAGGCAAGCTCGACGGAGAACGACAATGCCGCGTTGCGCGAGACCGGCCGGCCGGAATCGCCATCGGTGGCGCGCGCCAGCGTCCGGTGACGCTGGGCAGCGGTGCGAAGGGCCGTGGCGAAAGCCTTGACGTCGCTGTTGCCTTCGCCTGCTATCGTGACGTTGACGGACGGCAGCACCCGCTCGACCGAATAGCGGCTGTTGAAGAGCTTGGCCTGGGCGTCGATATCAAGCGTCAGTTCCGGCGACGGCAGCGGCGCAAAAAGCAGCAGCGGCAGAACGGACAGCACGGCCAGCGGCGAGGACAGCGGAGCCGGCGGCCAGGCCGAATTCTGGCCCGGAAGGCGCTTTCTCGTGAATTTCGGCTGGCTCGCCTGGGGTTTTGCCGGGGCGGCCGTGGCGATGCGCTGGCGGCTGTATTCCGGAACGTAGGTGCCCTTGGGAATGATCACATGCCATTCATCGTCGGCGCCGTCGGTCTCGTAATAGGCCTTGAGCAGTTTGCGCAGCTTGCCCGCATGCACCCTGACGAGCGGATCGCTGTCGGCGTTGAATGCCTGCGGGCGATCGAAGACGTCGATGGCGATCGAATAACCCTTCAGCTGCGGGCCTTCGCCGCTCATCTCCTTTTCGACGACATAGCCGAGGAAAGCGCGCAGCCGTTCGGAGCGTGCGAAAGCCTTGCTCTCGATGATCCGGCGAAGGCTCTGCCGTATCGTCTCGTCGCAGGGTCTTTCGACCGTCATCATCGATTGTTGCTCCAGGTTCATTCGCCGCGAAACTTTATGAAAGGGATCGAAGGGCAGGCTGCCACTTTTCGATATGATTCGGAAATTTAGGCTCAAAAAAACCCGATGTCATGAAGAGTTGCCGCCAAATTTGAGATTTATCTGAAATAAACGCAAAAATCGCGACCATTTCCTGTGGCAGAATGTAGCGGAGTGCCCGCTTCAACCTGCACGCAGTCAATGTTTTGCATGTTAGGCGTGACTAATGTCAAGGTTCAGTCAAGAGATGGCCCGATTTCACGCTGTGCGGAAAGCGAGCTTTCGTCGCTCGATCTACTCTTTGGAATTGCTGCATAATCTTGGTTCAAACCATTTTCGATTTGCGCCATTATGCAGTAGAACATTGCATTGACATTGCCCGCCTCTGGAAAGTTCCGACATGCCCGCAAAATTGTCTGTGAATCTGAATGCCGTTGCCATGCTGCGCAACCGGCGCGATCTTCCCTGGCCGTCCGTCACCGCGCTCGGCCGCATTGCCCTTGAAGCCGGCGCGAGCGGGCTGACGGTGCATCCGCGCCCGGACCAGCGCCATGTGCGCTTTTCCGACCTGCAGCCGATCCGCGATCTCATCGACGATGAATTTTCGTCGACCGAGTTCAACATGGAGGGCTATCCGAACGAGGAGTTTCTGCGTCTCGTCGAAACCCACGAACCGGAGCAGGTGACGCTGGTGCCCGACGATCCGGCGCAGGCGACATCCGATCATGGCTGGGACTTCCGCAAGAACCATAATCTTCTCGGCAGCGTCGTCGGCCGGCTGAAGAAGAAGGGTTTTCGCGTGTCGCTGTTTGCCGATGGCGACGAGGACGCGGAAGCGCTGCGCATCGCCAGGGAAACCGGTGCCGACCGCATCGAGCTTTACACCGGCCCCTATGGTGGCTGCTACGATGACCCGGAAAAGGCCGAAGAGATTGCCGCGGCACTTGGCCGGACGGCCGCAATCGCCGCCAGCCTCGGGCTCGAGGTCAATGCCGGCCACGACCTGACGGTCGCCAACCTGCCGCTGCTGGTCAAGCATGTTCCCAATATCGCCGAAGTCTCCATCGGCCACGGCCTGACGGCGGATGCGCTGGAATACGGTATGGCCGAGACCGTGCGCCGCTTCCGCCGCGCCTGCGGGCAGACTGTGTGAGCTGATCCGCAGCGGGTCTTACGCACGGCCGCCGATGGCGGCGGCCGATCGTAACGGTGGGCCAGCACTTGGCCGCGGGCGCGCTGTCGGTCGCCGCATGCCGGATCCCCGCCTGATGCAGTGTTGCGTTGGTGCCAAAGCGGTTGGCGCCAGCTTCCTTGCGCATTCCTGCGCGAACCGACCCTCACGAATCGACCCTCACGAGGCGCCCGCCATGAAAGAGATTTTCGTCGTCACGCACACGCAGTCCATCCATCATGAGGAGGACAAGGTGGGCGGATGGTACGACACCGGGTTGACGGCGCGCGGGCATGAGGACGCGGCGGCGACGGCCGAGCGGCTGATGGCCCTCGTCGGCGGCAAAGAGGTGGAGATCCACAGTTCCGATCTTCGTCGGGCCGCGCAGACGGCAGCGGCCATCGCCAGGCGTTTCGGCCAGCCCGTGACGGAAACCGCAGATCTCAGGGAGATCAGCTATGGCGTGGCCGGCGGCAAACCCCAGGCGTGGCTCGACGCGCGCTACACGCCGGCGCCGGACGACAACCGGCTCGACTTTCCCTGCGGCATCGATGGCGCGGAAACCCGGCGGGATGTCGCCGCCCGTGTCTACCCCCGGGTCGACGCCATCGTCGCGCGGCCGTGCGAGACGCATGTTATCGTCACCCATGGCTTCACGCTGACACTGGTGCTGGCCGCCTGGATGAAGGTCCCGATCGAAGCCTGCGGGTTCCTGAGCTTTCCGGCGAAATCCGGCAGCATCACCCATCTGCGCCAGGACGACTTCTTCCGCAACCGGGCGGTCGTCAGCCTTGCGGATGTTTCGCACCTGACGGATTGAGTGCGGGAGAGATGGTGTTAGGCAGCGGCCGGAAATTTGCAGCCGAAGGTGGCGAAAGCCGCACGCATCCTGTTACAAGACTGCTATAGGTCGAGCCTCTCTTCTCCCACATGTGCAGCCGATGACATCCTCGACCAGCTTTCGCGAACGCATCGTTCTCTATGCCCTCCTGACCTCGCTCACCTCGATCAGCATCGACGCGCTGTTGCCGGGACTGCGCCAGATCGGCGCCGATGTCGGCGCGGCACCGCCGCTTTCCACCCAGCACATCATCTCGCTGTTCATCCTTGGCATGGCCTTTGGCGAATTGCTGCTGGGGCCGCTCTCCGACGCGATGGGGCGGAAGAGGGCGCTGGTTCTCGGCCTTGGCGTCTATGCGCTCGGCACCGTCATCGCCATGCTGGCGGGCTCGCTGGAGGTGGTCATCCTCGGCCGGTTCCTGCAGGGCGTCGGCGTCTCCGGTCCGAAGATCGCCACGCGCGCCATGATCCGCGATCAGTTCGAGGGCGACGCCATGGCCCGGGTCATGTCGTTCATGTTCACGCTGTTCATTCTCGTGCCGATGCTGGCGCCGGCCCTGGCGCAGGGCATCATCGCGCTCGGCGGCTGGCGGAGCGTCTTTGCGGTCTATCTCTTGGTTGCAGGCCTTCTCGGGGTGTGGCTGGTGCTCAGGCAGAAGGAAACCTTGCCCGCCGACAGGCGCATCGCCTTTCGCCCGCGGCTCCTGCTTGCAAACGGGCGGCGGATCCTTGCAAGCGCGCGGGTGACGCTGCTGATCGTGGCGACAGGGCTCGTCTTCGGCGTGCAGCTTCTCTATCTCAGCACGGCGGCGGACCTGTTCCTCGACGTCTACGGGATCGGCCAGACCTTCCCGCTCTATTTCGCGATGCTGGCGACCGGCATCGGGCTCGCCTCGTTCCTGAATGCCCGGCTGGTGGAGCGCCACGGCGCGCAGGCGATGGCGCGCGCCGGCTTTATCGGCCTTGCAGCGGCCGGGCTCGTGATGCTGGCCGCGTCGATTGCCTGGGGCGGCCGGCCGCCGCTTGCCGTGCTGATGCTCCTGGGCTTTGCCGCATTCTTCGCGATCGGGGTGCTGTTCGGAAACCTGAATGCCATGGCGATGCGCTCACTCGGGCAGGTCGCAGGGCTCGGCGCGTCCTTGATCGCGTCCGGATCGAGCCTTGTGGCGACCCTGTTTGCGATCGCGGTCGGCGCCTTCTACGACGGATCGACGCTAAACCTGTCGGCCGGCTTCTTCCTGGCTGGCGTCGGTGCGCTTGCGCTTGCCGAAATCGCGGTGCGCGCCGATGCCACGCCGGTGGAGGCGGTGCGATAGGCGATCACGCCTTCCTGGCCTGGTGGGGCAGGGCCGCACGGTGGCGTCGCGCAGCCTCCGTGCCCCTTGAGCCCCGGACGCGCCATGCCCGAGGTTTCGCGTGAGCGCCAAGCGGCGTCGGAGCGTTTCCGGCTTAGACTGATCACAGAAACGCTCTAAGCCGCTGTTACGCTTTTCCGGATGGAAAATCGCGACATAGTTTTCCCCGGAAATGCCTAGCCGTTGTAGACGACGGAAATCTTGTTTCCTGAGGGGTCGCGCATATAGGCGGCATACCAGTCGGGGCCATAGTGGGGGCGGGCGCCCGGGGCGCCTTCATCCGCGCCGCCATGGGCGATCGCCGCTTCGTAGAATGCGTCCACCTCCGCGCGTGACTTGACCATGAAACCGACCATGGACCCGTTGCCGGCGCTGGCCGGTGCGCCGTTGAAGGGTTGGCAGACCCACAGGACCGTGCCCTTGCCCGTTCCGCCTTCGGAATAGGCGCGCCAACCGGGAAATTCGATATGCTTCGACCATCCGATGGTCGCCAGGGCCTGATCGTAGAAGGAATTGGACTTGTCGGCGTCCAAAGCGCCCACCGTCACATAAATGCTCATGCTCTTCGCTCCCTGCGGTGTTGATTGGCTGATTCAATAGCCGCAATCAAGGAACATAACAAGAACATATGTCGTGATAGGCCCGCCTCGCGGGCGCTTCCGGGCTGGCCCGGCGCAAGCCTGCCGGGCGATGGAGGCCCGGCGCGAACGCCGGGCCTCTTCATATTCCGGTCGCTCAGCCGGCAAGCCTTGCCTTGCTCGCTTCGAGGAAGGCGGTCAGCGGCAGCGGTGCGGCGCCCGTCAGGGTCGCGACGTCGCCGGTCACCATGTCGATATGGCCTTCGCGGGTGTTGGCGTCGAAGGAGACGACGATCGGGATGAGGAAGTCGGGCAGGCCCGCGCCCTTCAGGCCGCCGGCCAACGCCTCGTCGGAAATGTGCACGACGTCGAGCGGCTTGCCGGCCGCGCTCGCGACGAGTGCGGCGATCTCGTCGGTCGAGCGCAGCTCGGGGCCGGTCAGCGTATAGGTGCGGCTCTCGCTGCCGGCCGAAAGCAGGGCGGCGGCGGCGGCCTTTGCCGCATCGGCGCGGGCGAGGTGGGCGAGGCGGCCGTTGCCCGAGGACGAGTACCACTGCCCGGTCTCCAGCGCATGCGGCAGCGCCATGAACAGGTTTTCCATGTACCAGCCGTTGCGCAGGATCGTGTAGGGGATGCCGGTCGCCTTGATGGCGTTTTCGGTGCCGAGATGGTCGGGCGCGAACGGGATGACCGAGGTCTCCGGGCTCGGCATCGAGGTGTAGAGAATATGCTTGGCGCCGGCCTTCTTGGCAGCGGCCACGGCGGCCAGATGCTGGCTGAGGCGCTTGCCCGGCTGGTCGAGCGCGTCGGTGGAGATGATCAGGATACGGTCGGCGCCGGCAAAGGCCGTGTCGAGCGAGGCCGGGTCGTCGAAGTCGGCGACCCGCGCCTGCACGCCCTTGCCGACGTAATCGGAGAGCTTGGCCGTATCGCGGCTGGTGGCGATGATGTTGGCGGGCTCGACCTTGCCGGATGCGAGCAGCGCATCGAGCACGAGCTTGCCGAGTTGGCCGGTGGCGCCGGTCACGAGCAATGTATCGGACATGTCTTTTCCTTTTTCTCTGTGGTGCCAGCCGACGCTTGGGGAGGAAGGCAGCGCTGCCGGTTCGTGGTCTCTTTTTGAGAGTTGCTCTAATCTAGTAATCTGGTAAGAACTGTAAAGGAGGCAGTTTTTCCTGCTGTGGTTACAAAAAGGGTACCGTGCGATGAACAAGCTGACCGGTGATGTGAAGGGCAAGCGCGTGGCCATGGTTTGCGGCGTGCCGATGGATGTCGAGAACTGTCCGGTGCGCGACGTCATGGACAATATCGGCGGCAAGTGGAATTCGCTGATGATCCTGTCGCTCGCCGACGGTGCCTTGCGGTTCTCCGAGCTGCGACGGCTGATCCCGGACATTTCCCAGCGCATGCTGACCCAGACGCTGCGCGACCTGCAGCGCGACGGCTATATCAGCCGCACCGTGTTTCCGACCCAGCCGCCGAGCGTGGAATATGCGCTCACCGATCTCGGGCGTTCGCTTCTGGGATTGCTGAAACATTTCGTCGACTGGTCGGTGGCCAACCACGGCGCCATCCGCTCGGCCCGCGATGTGTATGACGCCGCCCCTTGAGGCCGCGTCGATCTGGCCGGTCGCGGGGCCCGTGTTCAATTGTCTTACCCTTGGGCGCAGCGTGGCGTTTTCCTCGGGTTTGCCCCTTACCCTCTCCCCGCAAGCGGGGAGAGGGGACGAGATCGGCGGTTGCATCTTCACCTGGCATCTTGCGTCAGATGGCAGGCAAACGAGAGGCGCTGTCGCCGAACGAGCGGGTGCCGCGCGATGGTCCTTCTCCCCGTATACGGGGAGAAGGTGCCGGCAGGCGGATGAGGGCGGACGCGTCCGACCACGCCCGCCGACGTCCTGCGCGACGTCATGCCTCGGCCATGCGTTCTTGCCGTAGCGCCTTGATTTTCCCTATAGTTTGCCGTGGAAATTGACGCAGCGCTTCGATCGCGCCAGGCCGGGAACGCATGAAGACATTGGATATCGGCATTGCGGGTGCTGGCCCGGCTGGGCTGGCGGCGGCGTTGATTTTGTCGCGGCAGGGCCACCGGGTGGAACTCATCGAGCGCTTCGGGCAAGCGTCTCCCGTTGGCTCCGGGCTGATGCTGCAGCCGACCGGCCTGACGGTGCTGAGCGCGCTGGGCCTGCTGCAGCCGATGCTCGGCCTCGGCCGCCGGATCGACCGGCTTTATGGCGCCGACGCCAAAACCGGCCGCACGGTGCTCGACGTGCGCTACGACGCGCTGGCCGGCGGCCGCTTTGGGCTGGGGGTGCAGCGCTCCGCGCTGTTCGGCCTGTTGCACGCGGCCGTCCTTGCGGCGGGCATTTCCGTTCGCACCGGCGTGACGCTGACGGCGGCGACGACCTCGGGGCGCAAGGCCGTGCTGAAGGATGCCTCGGGCGGTGTGGCCGGAGCGTATGACCTCGTCATCGACGCCACCGGCGCCCGCTCGGCAATTGCCGCGCAGGCCGCAACGGCACCCACAGTGCGGGAGCTTGCCTATGGCGCCTTCTGGGCGACGCTCGACAGCGACGGCCTTGCCCATGATCCGACCGCGCTGACGCAGCGCTACGACCGCGCCAAGGTGATGATCGGCATCCTGCCGGCGGGCCGGGCAGAGCCCGAAGACCGCGAGCGCGTCGCCTTCTTCTGGAGCGTCAAGGTGGGCGATGCCGATGCCGTGAAACGGGCGGGCCTGCAGACGTGGAAGGCGGACATTCGCGCCCATTGGCCCGACTGCGGCCCCTTGCTCGACCAGATCGAGGATTGGGACCGGCTGTCGCTGGCGCGCTATTGCCACCGCACCATGCGTCCGCCGGTGGCGGGCCGCGTCGTCTTCGTCGGCGACAGCGCCCATTCGACCAGTCCGCAACTCGGTCAGGGTGCGAACATGGCGCTGATCGACGCGGCCACGCTTGCGCATGTGTTGTCGCTGAACGACGACGTTGACGCAGCGCTTGCCGCCTATGGCCGGGCGCGGCGTTACCACATTGGGCTGTTCCAGATGCTGTCTTTGGCCTTCACGCCCTTCTATCAGTCGGATTCAGCTGCCCTTGCCTGGGTGCGAGACCGGTTGGTGGCGACGATCGCGCGCGTTGCGCCGGCGCCGGCGCTGCTTGCCTCGATCGTCTCGGGCACGCTGATCGATCCCTTTGCAGCTGCCGGCCTGAAGGAATGCGACTGGGCTGCGGTCGCGGCCGAATTCGGTCGGCCGCGCATGATAGAGGCGGCGCCATCACTGGCCTGAACCCGAGAGCCGTTTTAGAGCCATCCGCTATCCGTCTGGCGTTTCGCACGGCAATTTACCGTGTCGGGCTATATCCATCGGGACAGGCGAGAGGCATTGGGCTTGGCGCCGGAGGGCTGTATACGGTCAGCCCTTTCCGGCGATGCCGTGCCCCGATTCACCCCGATGACGAGGTCTTCCCATGCCCGATTGTGTGTCCGCCATTCTCGTGCATGTCGCCGACGTGGAGGCAGGGCTTACCTGGTACCAGCGCGCCTTTCCGCGCGCCGAACGGCAGCGCCTGCCTGCCTTCGATTTCGAGTATCTGAAGATCGGCTCGATCCATCTGGAAATCGTGCAGGCGGACGAGAAGGTGGCAAGCGGTGCTGCCGGCTCGGTCGTCTATTGGCAGGTCGAGGATTTCGATCGGGCGCTTTCGCATTTCAACGCCATCGGCGCGCCGCTCTATCGCGGACCGCTCGAAATCGAGGACGATCTGTGGATGTGCCAGGTGCGCGACCCCTGGGGCAATTGCATCGGTCTGCGCGGGCCGCGCGGTGGCGCGCAGGCGGCATGAGCGGGTCGTTTCGCCGCTCGTAAAATGAGTCGCGAAAGTCTCGTATCTCTCTGTTATCAGTCCCTTTTCGCGACGCTATGCGGCCTTCGATTCGAGCCCCTGCAGGGCGCGGGTCAGCGCATCGAAACAGGTGGGATCGAGGCCGGTTCCGACATCTTCGGCCATGATCGCGAGCGCCTTTGCGGCCGGCATGGCAGCCCGGTAAGGTCGATCGGCCGTCAGGGCATCGAAGATGTCGGCGACGGTGACGATGCGCGTTTCGAGGTCGAGCGCGCTGCCGGAAAGCCCATCGGGATAGCCGCTGCCATCGAGCTTCTCATGATGGTTGCGGGCGATGGTGGCGAGCCTCCTGAAGGCGTCGATGCGCTCCAGGATCGCGGCGCCGAGATTGGGGTGGCTCTTCATCGCCGACCATTCCTGCGGGTCGAGCTTGGCCGGCTTGTCCAGCACCTCGTTGGAAACGCCGAGTTTGCCGATGTCGTGCAGCAACGCACCGCGCACCAGCCAGCGCTTGCGGGCGCGGCTGAAGCCGAGCTCGGTGGCGATCAGGTCGGCAAACAGCGCAACGCGCTTGCTGTGACCGCTGGTGAACGGGCTCTTGGCATCGATGACCTGGGCGAAGCCGTCGGCGATGTCGTCGAGCAGGTCCTCATCGACATCGCGTGCGAACCCGGCAGGCTCTAGCGCGAAGACGCGGCTGTCCAGTTGCGGATCGGCCAGCGCCGACCAGAAATCCGGGGCGGCTGCGACGTCCTTGAAGACGGACGCGAGATCCGGATCGAACCATTTTCCGGCACGCCGCCGCACTTCGCGGCAGGCTGCCTTGCGCCCTGATGTAATGAAGAAGACATCGACGACCTGGGCGAGAAGCGCGATACGCGCCAAGAGCGAAATCTCCGTGCCCTTGCGCCCGAGCGGCTGGCCGCGTCCGTCCCAATGTTCGTCGAGGTCGAGGATGGCCTGCGCGACCGGCTCGGAAAAACGCATGCGCCGCGCGATCTCGGCGCCGCGTTCGCAGCGCGTTTCGATCAGTTCGCGGTCGATCTTGCCGCCGCTGATCGCCAGTTTCAGCACCGTGCGCAGCTTGACGGCGAGGCCGGAGCGCACGGCGGTGTTGGCGGCGATGAAGCCGAGGACCTGCGTGAGGCTGTTGTCGATCAGCTTGACGTTGCGCTTGAAATCATGGTCGCTGGTGGCAAACAGCTTGCAGATACGGGCTGCGTTGCTGCTGCAGCCGAGATCCTTCAAGAGCAGGGTGTAATAGAGATCGTGTTTCTCCGCGTCGGAAAGGCCGAGCTTTTCGCCGATGTGCATGCCGATCCAGCAGCAGCGCACGCTATGGCCGGCCGGCTGGCCGTCCGTGAGGTCGAGCGCGTAGCTGAGCGCGCTGACGATCTCCGCCAGCCGCAGCGTCTGCGGCCGGCGTTCAAGCCCGGAAATTCCTGCCATGCGTCCCGCAATCCCCAATCCCTGCAGCCGATCCTTAGCTGCCAAGGGGTTAAGGCCCGCTTAGTGTGGGCGGAGAGGCGCTCAAGGCCGGCCCTATGCGGCCCGGCGGACATCGTCCCGGCCAAGGGCGAATTCGACGGCGGCGTCGGCGTGGATCGCGGTGGAATCGAAGCCCGGCAGCGGCAGCGCCTTCGGGTCGAGGATCAGGCAGATCTCGGTGCAGCCGAGGATGACGGCGTCGGCCCCTTCGGCCTCTGCCTTGTCGATCAGATCGACCAGCGCCCGGCGCGACGTGCCGAGCACCTTGCCGGCGCATAGCTCATCGAAGATGACGTTGTGCGTGAGCGTGCGGCCGTCGGCATCCGGCACCATCACCTCGATGCCGTGGCTCTTCATGCGCTCGGCGTAGAAACCGTGCTCCATGGTGTAACGGGTTGCAAGCAGCAGCGGCTTGCGGACGCCGGCGGCCTTGAGACGGTGGGCCGTCTCGTCGATGATGTTGATCAGGGGAATGTCGATTGCCGCCTGCACCGCGTCGGCGATCAGGTGCATGGTGTTGGTGCAGATCAGCACGCAGTCGGCGCCGGCCTTTTCCAGTCCGCGGGCCACGTCGGCGAGCCTTGCCGCGGCATCGTCCCAGCGGCCCGATTTCTGCAGGTCGACGATCGACTGGAAGTCGACGGAGTGCAGCAGCACCTCGGCCGAATGCAGCCCGCCCAGCCGCTCGCGCACGGCCTCGTTGACCATGCGATAATAGACCACCGAGCTTTCGAAGCTCATGCCGCCGATAAGGCCGATCTTGCGCATCTGCATCATCTTCCTGTCTGCTCCTGTCGGCGTCCGCGTCGAGGCGGCCGCTTGTTTTGCCATGGGGAGACTATGCCCGATCTCGATCCGCAATGGTGCGCTTTGAGGGTGCTGGAAATGCGGGTTGGCGCAAATCATTTGCGCGGGGTTCGCCTCTGGTGCAAACTTGAGGCGTAGATAGCAAATCACATGGGAGAGGTGCGCGTGATCGACGAGAGAGACCGGAAGCTCCTGGGGCTGTTGCAGCAGGATGGAAGCATGCCCGTCGGCGAACTGGCCGACCGGGTGAATCTTTCGCTTTCGGCCTGTTCGCGCCGCATCCAGCGGCTGGAGGAGGCGGGCTACATCGCCCGGCGGATCGTCGTTCTCGACCGGGAGCGCATGGGCGTGCCGACCACCGTGTTCGCGATGATCAAGACCGCGCATCATTCCGATGAGTGGATCGAGGCGTTTCGCAGGGCGATCAGCGACATTCCCGAGATCGTCGAGGCGCATCGCCTGACCGGTAACTACGACTATATCGTCAAGGTGGTGCTGCCGCGGGTCGAGCACTACGACGTCGTCTACAAGCAGATCGTGCGCAAGGTGGAACTGTTCGACGTCTCCGCCTCGATCTCGATGGAGATCCTGAAGAGCGGTACGGCGGTGCCGGTCGACTATGCAGAGTAGACGGCGCGCTTTGCGGGCGGGACGTCCCTAGGACTGGATCAGGATGACGAGGGTTTCCGGCAGGACGCCATCATACTCCATCGCATCCGCCGCCGCCTTCGTCTGCATGAAGGCGTTCAGCTTGTCCATGTCGGCGACATCCATGACCAGGCCGACGCGGTTGGATCTCTGCGGATCGATGAATGTCTTGATGTTGGTGACGCCGATCGGTCCGAAGACTTCCTTGCGGCGCGGCGATGCCAGCCAGTGGCTGGCGTCCTTGACATCGTGATGGACCATGATGGTCGGCATGACATCCTCCCTTGCGGATCAGCGGTGCAATCCGGTCACCTTTATCTCCAGCCTTCGACTTTTGTGCCTTCATGAATGTGGCTGTTTTCTGCCGGCAATCCGAAAGATAGGCCCGCCACCGCTTCGGATTAATTCGAAAGCCTGACGCCGGGAGCCGTTCGTAATGCCGTGGGTTTGGGCGGCCCCGTTCGGGGCCGCCATGCTCTGGTGGGCAGGCACGCGTGCAACTGGCACCGATCGCCCGGCCCAATGCCTTCGTCCGGTTGGTGTGCTTCAGACGAGGTTGGTTTCGACGTCGATGTTGCCGTGGGTTGCCTTGGAATAGGGGCAGATTGCGTGGGCGGCGTGGATCAGGTCATGGGCGACGTCGCGGTCGAGATCCGGCAGGCTGACGTTGAGGCGGGCGCGCAGGAAATAGGAGCCGTCATTGACGTTGAGGTCGATCTCGGTGTCGACGGCAAGGCCCGCCGGAAGCTTGATCTTCTTCTGCGCGGCGGCGACCTCGATCGCGCCGATGTAACAGGCCGACCATGCGGCGCCGAACAGGTTTTCGGCGGCCGGGTGGGGCTGGCTCAGCTTGAGGGCAAGCATGCCGTCCTGGCTCTCGGTGCCGCCGTTACGGCCGCCGGTGTTGTGGGTCTTGCCGGTGAAAAGAAGCTTCTCGGTCATGATGGTGTCCTTTTGGGTTTGTTTAATCGTATCCGCTTTAATCGGATGCGCTGTTAATAGTCCTGTTGCTGCGCGATGTCAACAGTGTTGCGATTTAATCGGATGCGATCTATATAGGGAGGCAGCGAACAGCACATTGAAAGAGGTTATGCCGATGCCCACGTCCCCGACCGCAGATGCAGCGCAAACCGATCAAACGCCCGCAGCGCAGACAGCGGCCGGCGGCAGGTCGCTTTCGAACTTCCTGTGCTTTGCCGTCTACTCCGCCAATCTGGCTTTCGGCCGCGCCTACAAGCCGATCCTCGACAAGCTCGGCCTGACCTACACGCAATATGTGACGCTGGTGGCGCTTTCGGAGGAAGACGAGCAGACGGTCGGCACGCTTGGCGAAAAGCTCTTTCTGGAATCGAACACGCTGACGCCCATCCTGAAAAAGCTGGAGGCCGAAGGCTACCTGCAGCGCCGGCGCGATCCGGCCGACGAACGCCAGGTGCGCGTGACGCTGACACCGGCCGGTCGGGCGCTGGTCGAACTCGACCCCGGCGCGCCGCTGACGGAGGCAACCGGTCTTGGAGACGACTTTCCGGTCGTGCAGAAGACGGTCGCGACGTTGCGCGACAATCTCCTGAAGGCGACGCAGCCAGGTCCTGCAAAGGGGTGAGGGACGGCAGTTGGCGTCGGCTCGCCTAGAGAGCCTGGGGCACAAGGTCCGGTTTTCGTTTGGGCGAGTGCCGGCGATCTGCCGCCGTTCAGGCCGCGTGTTCGGTAAAAGTCAGCCGGAAGCAGGCTCCGCCGCTCGGCGAGGCCAGAATGCGGATCTGCGCACCGTGGCGCTCTACGATCTGGAAAACCAGGTTCAGGCCGAGACCGGCGCCGCGATCACGCGGCTTTAGCCGATGAAACGGCTCGAAGACCCGCTCCCGCTCGGCTTCGGGGATGCCGGGCCCGTCATCGCTGATCTCGATTGCGAAACCGCTCTTTACCCGCACGACGATCGAACCCTGGTTTCCGCCATGCTCGATGGCATTCTGGATCAGATTGGTGATGGCGCGCGTCAGCGACGCCGGGTCTGCCTGGATCGGCGCGTGCTCGACCTCCGGCTCGAAGGAGAGCTCGTAACCCTGGTCGATTGCAAGCGGCGCAAGCTCGGCTGCAACATCCCGGCTGAGCGTAACGAGATCGACCGGCTTGAGCGGCCCGGCATTGGCTTCGAGCCGCTGCAGGTCGAGCAATTGTTCGGCGAGCCCCGAGATGCGCTCGCAGTCGGCCATCAGCCGATCGCGATCGGCGCCCGGTGCGAGCTTATCGAGCCGCGTCTGCAGGATCGCCACCGGCGTTCGGATCTCGTGCGCCGCATCGAGGATGAAACGCTGGTGGCGATCATAGGCAAGGTCGAGCCGGCCGAGTGCGCCGTTGATGCCCTGGACGAGGGGGCGGACCTCGCTCGGAATGGCCGTCTCCGTCAGCCTGTAGCTGCGCCTGGCGATATCGATCCCGTCGGTTTCGCGCGCCAGCTGCGCGATGCCCCTGATCGCCCGGTTGACGATGAGGGGGACGCCGATCACCGTGACGATCGCAAGCAGCACCAGCATCGGGGCGAGCGACAACCTCGAAAATGTCAGGATCAGGAACGGCGCGCTCAAGAGCTCGCCCTGTCCGAAGACGGTGAAGTCGCCGGCGGGGCTCGAGCGGCGCCTGAGCACCGCAAGATAGGGCGAGGGATCGCCGACATTCCTGATATCGGAATAGGTCATCCGGTCGAGCGTCTGGCTGATGCCCTTGTAGATTTCCGGCACCGTGCCGAGCTGAAGGATCTCGCCGCGGTCGCTGCGGGCGATGAACCAGAAATCCTTATGCCTGGCGCGCACATCCGCCAGCGCGTCGGTTTTCGCAAAGGCGAGCGTGCCGTCCTGCCCACGCTCGATGGCTGAAAACGCCGTTTCGACGGGTGCTGGGCCGATGAGCACGCCGCCCTCGTCGGCCATGACCAGGAGGGTGACGAAGGAGAGGCCGAACAGGAGAAGGATCGCCAGCTGCAGCACCAGCAGCTGCGCGATCAACCGTTGCTTGAGGGACCGGGGCCAGAGCTTTCTCACCATCTGCATCCCATTGATAAACCGACCGTGCGGCGTATCCGCTGACGCCCGTTCGAGCGGCTGATGCCGCTTTTTTCTGCATGACGAGATTTGCAAACACTAGATTGTGCGGACATTACGCGCAGGTGCCTGCCAGCATCAGGCCGACATCAGAGCCGGCCGAAATGGAGGATGGGCAGGAAGGCGGCGTTTGATGCGCGGGCGAAGAGCATCGCAGTCCACCACCCTATTGCAGGGCCGCGCCAAGCGCCATGCCCGATTTTGCAAGGGCGACATGCGAAGCCGGAGGTTGTGTTGGCGCGCGCGTGCTCCACATTTGAGAAACGTCAAATCGGGATCAGGACCATGCAGGACAGGCATCATATCGTCGTCGTCGGTGGAGGGTTCGGCGGGCTGCAGCTCGTCAACGGTCTTGCGGGCGCGCCGGTGCGCATCACGCTGATCGACCGGCGCAACCATCACCTGTTCCAGCCGCTGCTCTATCAGGTCGCGACCACACTGATCGCCACCTCCGAAATCGCCTGGCCGATCCGCAACCTCTATCGCGATCGGCCGGAAGTGACGACGCTGCTCGGCGAGGTCACCGGCGTCGATGCCGCTGACAAGACGGTCTTGCTCAAGGGCGGGCAGGCGATCGGCTACGATACGCTCGTGATCGCGACCGGCGCCACCCATGCCTATTTCGGCCATGACGAATGGGAGCCGGTGGCGCCGGGCCTGAAGACGCTGGAGGATGCGACCACCATCCGTCGCCGGGTGCTGCTCGCCTTCGAGCAGGCTGAGCTCGAGGACGACCCTGCGATCCGCGAGGCGCTCCTGACCTTCACCGTCATCGGTGCCGGGCCGACCGGCGTCGAGCTCGCCGGCATCATCGCCGAGATGGCGCACAGCACGCTGCCGTCGGAGTTTCGCCGCATCGACACGCGCAAGGCCCGGGTGATCCTGGTGGAGGCGGGGCCGCGCATTCTGGCCGCCTTCAGCGAGGACCTGTCCGACTATGCCCGGCGCGAACTGGAGCGGCTGGGCGTGGAGGTGCGCACCGGTACGCCGGTGACGGCCTGCACGGCACAAGGGGTGACGATAGGCGACATGTTCGTCGCCAGCCGCACGCTCGTCTGGGCGGCCGGCGTCCAGGCTTCGCCCGCTGCCCGCTGGCTCGGCATAGCCGAGGACCGCGCTGGCCGCGCGATCGTCGGCGCCGATCTCCAGGCGCCCGGCCATGACGACATCTTCGTGATCGGCGACACCGCTTCCGTCACCTATGACGGCGGCAAGCCGGTGCCGGGCATAGCACCCGCCGCCAAGCAACAGGGGGCCTACGTCGCCAAGGTCCTCCGCGCGCGCCTCTCAGGCGGAAAATCGCCNNGGCGATTTTCGCTATCGCCACCAGGGGAGCCTGGCCACGATCGGCCGGCGGGCGGCGATCATCGATTTCGGCCGCTTCAAGCTCAAGGGCGCGCTTGCCTGGTGGATCTGGGGCATCGCCCACATCTACTTCCTGATCGGCACCCGCAGCCGCTTTGCCGTCGCCTGGAGCTGGTTCTGGACCTATCTCAGCGGCCAGCACAGCGCCCGGCTGATCACCCAGAAGGAGACGCTGAGGGAAAAGGACTGAGGCCGACCGCGGCGGCACCTGTGTGGCGGATCAGGTGATCCCGCGTCGACATGCCGAGCCCGTGGGCCGCATGGCCGTTCTTTCCCTGGCGCTTTGGCCCGACCGTGTCTCTAAGAGCCTGTCGCCCGGCAAATGAGCGGGAAAAGCCATCGGGGGGCACAGACATCGGGAACACCCTTCGCCTTGGGCTCAAGCGCACTCGGACCTGGCCGCTATCGGCATCTCGCTCTCTGGGGTGACGTGACGTCAGGCACGGCCCATCGATGTGCCACGGGAAGATTTTCTGCAATTATCCCTTGCATTTAATGAGACTGTGCTAATCTCCTCACATGCTGATTCAGCCTGCTGTTGGGGAGACATGATGTCCGAGGCCGTTCATCCCGTTGCCGTCCATCACCTTCCAGCGTTCATCACGGCGCCCGGCCAGACGGATGTGCTGCTCAATGTCGTCGCGGTTTTCCTGCTCGTGGCGATTTTCGGTCTCGGCACCCTTTATCTGCGGCTGCACTCCCTGCCGGAGGTCATGGCGCACAAGACCAACAAGATCCAGCTCGAGCTGGTGGCGGTCTTGGCGTTGCTCTCGCTGTTGACCCACAACAACCTTCTCTGGGGGGCGGCGCTGCTCCTGGCCCTGATCGACCTGCCCGATTTTTCCTCCCCGCTGTCGTCGATTGCGCAATCGCTGGAGCGTCTTGCCGGCAAGGCGGACCCACCGACGGTGCCGGAGCGCGATGTGGTGGAGGGGAACGGGCCGGAAACGGCGCACGGACCGGCCGTGCCGGTTCATCCGTCGATCGAAGGGAAGGCATGATCCATGTTCGAGTTTCTGCTTTGCTCGCTTTTGACGATCTTTCCGGATTATCTCTTCCGCCGCTATGGGCAGGGCAAGCGGCTTGGCCGCGAGATCACCATCTATTCCGTCTGGTTCGAGCTGCGCTGGGGCATTACCGCCTGCATCGTTCTGACGATCTCGCTGATCACGCTCATCTTCTACTTCCATCCGTCGACCAAGAACGTCACGTCGGCATTCCGCACCGTGGCGATCCTGCCGGAGGCGGGCGGCCGCGTATCGGAGATCTATGCCACCCGTTTCGAGAAGGTGAAGGCCGGCCAGCCGCTGTTCAAGCTGGATAGCAGCGAGGAGGAGGCGACCGCCGAACTCGCGCGCCGCCAGATTGCCGAAGTCGACGCCCAGATGGCCGTGACGCGCACGGAACTTGTGGCCGCCGACGGCGCGATCGTCCAGGCGGAAGCCGCGGTAAAGCAGGCGCAAGACGAATACGATACCCAGGTCGAGCTGAACCGGCTCAACGCCAACGTCGTCGCCCGCCGTGAAATCGAGCGCCGGCAAGTGGCACTCGAGGGGCGAAAGGGCGCGCTGACGGCCGCCGTTTCCGGCAAGCAGACGCTGGAGACGAAGATCAATTCGCTCCTGCCGTCGCAAAAGGCCACGGCTGAAGCCAATCTGAAGCAGGCCGAAATCGACATCGGCAAGACCACGGTTCGTGCCGGCGTTTCCGGCACGGTGCAGCAGTTCACCCTCAGGGTCGGCGAGGTGGTCAACCCGCTGTTGCGGCCGGCCGGCGTCCTTGTCCCGGAAAATGCGGGCCGCGCGCGGCTTGTCGCCGGTTTCGGCCAGATCGAGGCGCAGGTGATGAAGGTCGGCATGATCGGCGAGGCCACCTGCATCGGCAAGCCCTTCACCATCATCCCCCTTGTCGTCACCGAAGTGCAGGACGTGATCGCATCGGGCCAGGTCCGGGCGAGTGACCAGCTCGTCGACGTCACGCAGATCTCTCAACCTGGCACGCTGACCGTGGTGATGGAGCCGCTCTATCCCGGCGTGCTTGATGACGTGCCGCCCGGCAGCAGCTGCATCGCCAATGCCTATACCAGCAATCACGACAAGCTGGACGAGCCGGGGATCAGCACCGTGCGCTGGGCCTATCTGCACGGGGTCGATGCCGTGGGCCTCGTCCACGCCATGATCCTGCGGATACAGGCGCTGATGCTGCCGGTGCAGACGCTGGTGCTTGGCGGACACTAGGTTTCGAGAAAAATCCGCGGGCGGTCTTGCGTCAGGAAACGGCCGGGAGCGGGACGGCAGCGCATTGCCGTGATTGCGCTCGAAGCGGGAAGACATCCGGTCTTGACCGATGTCGCCAATCCTGGATTGCGGCTTGACGGGATGCTCCCGTTTTCTGAAAATCCATTGTTTCGGCCGGCGCCGTGCCTGCCCGCAAGATGGGATGAGCCGCATGGACAAGGCAGTGGATGCATTCATCGACGACAAGGTGCAGCCCGAGCATCGGCCCGTCGTCGAGGCTTTCCGGGCACTGATCCGAAAGGTGGCGCCTGAGCTTAAGGAAGGCATGCGCGGCGGCACCGAGGCCTATTACGGCATACCGGTCTACAGGCTGAAGCGCGATATCATCGGGATCAGCCCCACCAAGAAGGGCGTCAATTTCGCCTTCGCGAAGGGCGTGCTGATCGACGACCGCCATGGCCTGCTTCAGGGCCTCGGCAAGGTCAACCGCAATGTCTTCGTGCGCAATCTGGACGAATTCAACGCGGAGGCTCTCGCCGACTATATCGGGCAGGCGGTGAAGATCGACCTCGCCTGAGGCGCATTGCGGTCGCCGGGCGCGCTGCTATTTCGAGGATCGCGCTGCCGCGCTGACGGCGAGGCGCATCGCGTCAGGTGTCTTTGCTCTTTGCCGCCTTTGCCCGGCTGCCGGCAGGCGCTTTCTTCTTCTTTGCGTCGGCCTTGGCCCTGTTGAATTCGATGGCGGCACGGATCAGGTTCTGGAAAGCCGGCTCATCGATTTCGTCGCCCTGGAACAGGTCGATCGCCCGCCAGACCTTGCCGTTGAGCCCGTTGTTGAACAGGTTTTCGGGGTCGGGCAGGCTGGCGCCGTGCGAAAAGGTCAGCTTCACCTTGTCCTTGTGGGCGTTGCCGACGGCGATGATGCCACCCAACGACCACACCGGGCTCCCCATCCACTTCCATTCCTCGACAATATCCTTGTCGACGGCAAGGATGCTCTTGCGAAGGCTGGCGAGCGTCTTGCCGCGCCAGTCGCCGGTGTCAGCATTCAGGTCGGCAATCAGCTGGTCGATATGTTCGGATGCATTCATGGGGGCTCGCTCCTCCGCTTCCCGGCTTCTTCCGGCCCGGCGGAACGGCCGCCGTCGAGCCTGGTCGCGCACGCGGTCGAACCTGGCGCAACCGAGAAGGCACAATGCCTCAAATCGCATCCAAATCAAGGTATTGCGTCGTCGGGCATCATCCGCCTTCAGCCTTCGCCACCCTGAGGCACCGCCATCGTCCAGGGCTGCCAGACCTCGTCGGCCACGCCCCCATGGAGACGGTAGAAGCGCTTGGCCGGCTCATTGCCGGCAAGCACGGTCCAGTTGATACGCGGAGCGCCGATCGAGGCGGCATGGCGCTTGAGCGCTGCGATCAACGCGGCACCGGCGCCCGACGAGCGCGCGCCTTCCTCGACGAACAGCTCTTTCAGCACCAAGGTCGGCTTAAGGTCATAGGTCCAGGGGATGACATAGTGCACGGCGATGCCGACGACACGGCCGTCGACCTCGGCGACGAGCACGCCGAAGCGCGGGGCGTCACCAAGGCCATGGTCGACCAGGTCCTGTTCGGTAACCGCGAACGCGTCGATATAGCCCTCGAACACGGCGAGGCCGCGCATCAGCGCGAGCACCTCGGGCACGTCGCTGCGGTCGAACGGGCGAACGGAAAGCGTATTCGTCATCGGGTTCCTCGAGGGCGTGGGGGCGGCGGTGGTCGTGGCGGCTACCTTGGCGTGTTTCGATGCATCCGCCAAGGCCGCCATTCGGCGGCCCGTCCGTCGCATCCTCGCCGTCGTCAGGCTGCCAGCACCTGCTTCGGTTCGCCGGGGGCAGCACCTGATGCGAAGGCAAAGCCTTCGTCTTCCCAGCCGGTGATGCCGCCGATCATGATCTTCACCGGCCGCCCGAGGCGGGCGATCTTCAGCGCCGCCTGGTCGGCGCCGTTGCAATGCGGCCCGGCGCAATAGGCGACGAACAGGGTGCCGGCCGGCCAGGCGGCCATGCGCTCAGCGGTGATTTCGCGGTGGGGCAGGTGGATCGCGCCGGGCACATGGCGGCGGGCATAGGCAGCCTCGGTTCCGACCGCGTGCAGCAGCACGAAATCCTGCTCGCCGCTCCGGAGCGCGTGGGCGACATCGGCGCAATCGGTTTCGACGCTCAAGCGCCCGGCGAAATGGGCAATGGCGATCTCGGGGGCTGCGGCTGGGGTTTCGGTGACGTAGCTCATCATGCTCTCCTGTGGCTGCGGGCGTTCGCCGTTGACGCGGAGAGATGTAGCAGCGCGCGGAAAACGCTGGCAGATGGCAAGTTTGTCATATATGCTCAAGATCATGCCAAAACCGTTTGCCGCTTCACAATCATCCGCCAATCCGGCACCCGCCAACCCCCTTGTCGTCGCGCTCGCCTATGATGGTCTCTGCACCTTCGAGTTCGGCGTGGCGGTGGAGCTGTTCGGCCTGCCGCGGCCCGAAATGGGCGAGGGCTGGTATCGCTTTGCCGTTGCCGCCATCGAGCCGGGGGAGCTGAGGGCCACCGGCGGCATCCGGATGATGGCGGACGGCGGGCTCGACCTGCTGGCGCAGGCCGGAACCATTATCGTGCCCGGCTGGCGCGGCGCCGATACGCCGGTGCCGGAGGCGCTGTGCGAGGCGCTGAGGGCAGCCCATGCCCGCGGCGCGCGGGTGCTTTCCATCTGCTCCGGCGTCTTCGTTCTGGCGGCCGCGGGCCTTCTTTCCGGGCGCAGGGCCACGACCCATTGGCGCTACACCGACAAGCTGAAGGCGCTCTATCCCGATGTCGAGGTGGTGCCCGACGTGCTCTATGTCGATGGCGGCACGGTGCTGACGTCGGCGGGCAGTGCCGCCGGCATCGACCTCTGCCTGCACCTGATCCGCCGCGACTTCGGCAGCGAGGCGGCCAACCGGGTGGCCCGCCGTCTCGTGGTGCCGCCGCACCGCGATGGCGGGCAGGCGCAATTTATCGAAAGGGCGGTGCCCGAGGTGCACGAGAGCGCGCGCCTCGGGCCGCTGATCGACCGGATGCGTGCCGAACTCGGCAAGGACTTCCCGATCGCGGTTCTCGCCCGATCCGTGGGCATGAGCGAGCGCACCTTCCTGCGCCGCTTCGAGGCGGCCACCGGCACGACGCCGGCGCGCTGGCTGCTCGGCGAGCGGCTGGCGCGGGCGCGGCAATTGCTGGAGGAAAGCACGTTCGGTATCGAGCAGATCGCCGACATCTCCGGCTTCGGCTCGACCCAGACGCTGCGCCACCACTTTCGCCAGCAGCTGTCGACGACGCCCGCCGCCTACCGCGCGACGTTCGGGCGGATGCCCACTGCCGGGGATGCGCCTGCCGACGCGCCTGCAATGGCGGGTGCACGATGATCTGTCCGGCTTTGGCCGAGGGCTGCCGGTTGCCACCGGAAATTCCCGTAGCATTCATCTGACTGCGCAGCGGCGCGGTGTGCAGCCACTGCCCACACGGTCGACGAAAAGGCCCCCATCGATGGCGACGGGGGCCTTTCTCCGCAATCGGTTATTTGTAACCGGGACGGTTACTTGGGATCGCCGCCGCCACCGATCCCCAGGCCGATATCCTTCTTCGGATATTTGACGAAGGTCGCGGCGTGTTGGGCCTGCAGCTGCAGGATGGGGCCGTAGAGCCATTCATAGTCGCCGTTGCTGCGGGTAATGCGCTCCTTGGGGTCGCGATAGATATCGAAGATCCAGGGGGCGACGCCGACCGGCACGAAGGTCGACATGCTGATATTGGCGAAGGGCTGATCGTACTGGATGACCTTGAAGTAGCCCTTGAAATTCTCCCAGCGGATGGCCGAGAAATCAGCCTGATTGTAGGAGAACACGGCCTGGCGGGATGTCTGGCCATCGTCTGCGAGCAGGAAGCTGCTCTGGTCGACACCGTCGATGTAACGCTCCGTCGGAATCTTGTCCTTGATGCCGGCAAGCGCCAGCGATGTGTTGAACAGGTCCATCAGGTCGAACAGTCCGTCGCTGATGCGTCCGCCCTTGATCATGCCCGGCCAGTAGGCAATGCCTGGCACGCGCACGCCGCCTTCCCAGGTCGTTCCCTTGCCGGAGCGGAACGGCGTGAAGCCGGAGTCGGGGTAGCTGTCTTCCTCAGGCCCGTTGTCGGAGGTGAAGAACACGAAGGTATTGTCGGCCTGTCCGCTTTCCTGGAGGGTTTTCGTCAGGCGCCCGACGATGTCGTCGACTTCGACCACGGCGTCGCGATAGGGCAGCTTGGCAGGGCTGCGGCCTTCATAACCATCGCCGGCGTAGTTGTCGAAATGGACCTTGGCGAAGGCATGGATCAGGTAGAACGGCTTGTTGTCCTTGGCCGCGCGCTTGATGAAATCCACCGACCAGTTGGCAAAGTCCTGGTCGACATTGCCCATCTGCTTCTGGGTTTCGAGCGGGTAGACGATCTTGAGGTCGCCGCCCTTCTTGCCCTCGACCACGCCGTTGTACTCGCTGAGGCTCTTGAACGTCTCCAGGCGCTGCGGGTCGAGCATCAGCTGCGAATATTTCCGGCTGTCCATATACTGGGTGTATTCGCTGACAACAGACAGGAAGCCGTGGAACTCGTCATAGCCGACGTCCTGCGGCTGCATGCCCTTGGCTTCGCCGATGTGCCACTTGCCGGAAAGGCCGGTGACGTAGCCGTTCTCGCTCAACAGTTTCGCAGCCGAAACTTCGTCGGCCCAGGGGTTCTTGGTCGGATGGTCGCTGGCCAGCAGCGGGCGGGTGAGGCCGCTGCGCGCCGGAATGCGGCCCGTCATCAGTGCCGCGCGCGAGGGCGTGCACACCGGCGTTGCATAGGCCGACGTCAGCTTCAGTCCGTCGGTTGCCAGCTTGTCGATGTTCGGCGTCGGTGCTCCGAGCATGGCTCCGCCGCCGAAGGCGCCAAGGTCGCCATAGCCGAGATCGTCGACGAGCAGGATCAGGATGTTGGGCTTGCGCCCGGTTCTCGTTTCAAACTCGCGCAGACGGTCGAGCGCGGACTGTTCCTGGGCCGGACGGGGAATGACCGGCTCGAGATAATCGGCTGTTCTGACGGTGCGGTCCCAGCCCTTGGCTTCCTGGGCGTGGGACGTGTTGGCAAGCAGGGTGAATGAGGCTGCCAGTGAACAAGAGAGAATATGCTTTAAGGCCTTCATCAATCGTACTCCTCATTGGTGTCTGGGATTATCGATGGCATTGCGTACGTTTTTGATCTGTACAGGCACCGGGCCGGTGCCGGCTTGAGGCAATGCTCGCGCCGCAGCGCAAGCGGCTGGCCGGGCCCGCTCTCTTCAACGCCCCGGCGTGACGGCGGGCATTTCATCGCTGCCACCGGGCCACGCTTGCGAGATGCAGCGAGAATGCCTGAACCAGAGACAAATCCCCCGGTTCGCGTAAGTACGTAACAATTAAAATACGCATGAACGCCAGGGAGCTGCGAGCGCATGGGGCGTGCTCTTAGTCGCGGCGTCAGATTGCAGCGATGCGACCGCCGCGGTCACTGACGTTCAGCCGCAAGCGGATAGGACCATGGAAGAGTGGTGCAAAGTCTTCGGCATGACGTTCCTCCTCAATCGTCGCAATGAGACGTCGGAATGCTCACCGGTAATTCTGGGTAGCTTCCGCTCCGACTTTATCCTTGTGTTGTCGAAAAATTGTCTGAGACTATACAATTGGGCCCTGGGGCGGGGGATTTCATTTGCGAACAATACCATCGGAAGCTGCGTTTTATCTTGCCAATACCGGCTGGTTGAGCCGGATCCCGAAGGCGTTTCAAGATGAAATCCTGGACGCCTGCCTCTGCTACGAGCTGGATCCGGGGCAGGCGATCGCCCATGGTGGCGACGAGAGCGGCGGCATGTTCGGTATCGTCTCCGGTGCCGCCTGCGTCTATTCGGCCGTCGGGTCGTCAGATGGGCCGCTGATCCACATTGCCGGCGCAGCCTTCTGGTTCGGGATTTTCCCCGTCACCAATGGCCAGCCCCGGATGATTTCGGTGACCGCACAGACACGGTGCCAGGTTGCAAGAATGCCCCAGGCCGCCCTCCAGAGCCTGCTCGAGCGTAAGCCCGAGATGTGGCGCTGGCTGAGCTTGCTGTCGCTCGAGAGTGCAAGGCTCGCGGTGCAGGCCCTGGCCGATGTGCTCATTCGCGACAATGAGCGGCGTTGCGCTGCCGTGCTTCTGCGGGTTGCCGGGTGCCGGGAGTGCGGCGATCAGCCGGCAAGCGCAATCCTGACGCAGGACGATCTGGCGGCGCTCAGCAATCTCTCCCGCCCGACCGTCAGCCTGGTCCTTCGTCATCTGGCCGAGCGTGGCTTGATTTCGCTCGGATACAGGGCGATCACCCTTCAGGCACCGGCGAAGCTTCGCCACTTCGTCGGCTGATGTCCCGATCTGACGCCTAGGCTTCCGATGGCGCCAGCCGGTCGCCGTCCTTGCGGAAGAACGATCTGAAGAACACGGCGTCTGGTGCCGCGCCAATGATCCTTGCGATCAGGGCCGTGGCGACGATGGCGAAGGCAAGCCGCCCGAAGAAGACGCTGGTGAAATCCGCGCCAAGTGCCACGACGACCAACGTGTCCTCGACCAGGCTATGGCCGAAACCCATGAAGACGCAGGCGAGGAACACCTGTCGGGGTGCGACATTGGCGTCGCGCGCCTCGCGGATCAGCAGCGCGCCGCCATAGGAGATGCCGAGAAGCACGCCGACGGCGGCAAAAGGCACCGTGTCCGTCTTGATGCCGGCGAGGCGGAAGAGCGGCGCCATGCCCCGGTTCAGCCAAGCGAGGATGCCGACGATCTTGAGGATCTCGATCGTCCAGCTGAGGGCGAGGAGCACGACCAGCATGGTGGCGAGCGTCTTCAGCGTGCCGAGCGCGAAGGCGATCCAGCCGGCACCCTCGTTGGCCGGGATCCATGTCGGATCAAGCGGTGTGGCGAGCCAGCCGGTCAGCGCGAAGACCTGGTGGAGCAGGGCGGCAAAGACGAGGCCGCCGCCGATCCTGATGGCGCCGGTGACGAGGAAACTCGGTCCTGCCTTCTGGATGATGCGCTGCTCGATCGGGATCGCGTGCGCCACCAGCATGAGTGCTGAAAACACGGTCATGTCGGCGGTCGAAAGCTCCGAGACCGGCACCAGCGCGAAGACGACGACGACGGCACCCCAGATGCCGACCAGCAGGCCGGTCAGCCAGGCAAAGGCGAATTCCGGCGGCAGGCCGACCACGGTCATCAGCGGCTCGAACGCCGGCGCGATCGCCCGGATCACGCCGAGCTCCTGCAGGATGTGGGTGGCGATGGTGACGGGCACGATGATGCGCACCAGGTCCCAGTAGACTTCCAGGGTCGCGAGCGTCTTGCGGTGCAGGAGGATGAGAACGGTCATGGCGATGTCTCCTTGAATGTGTTGTCCAAGGACTAGCGCGGAGACATTCGCAGTTGTGGTCAAAATATGCGAGTTTGTGCAATAAAATTGCACGGCGCCTTGATGCGCGCATACGATGGGCGCGGTGATGCGCGACGGCTATGGAGGGATGACATGGACCGGATCGACAGAAAGCTGCTGGCGCTCCTGCAAAAGGATGCCGCGCGAACCAATGCCGAACTCGCCGCCGAAGTCGGGCTTTCGCCGTCGAGCTGCCTGCGTCGCATCAGGCGGTTGAACGCGACAGGCGTGATCGACCGCGTCGTCGCGTTGCTCAATCCTGCCAAGGCTGGCAGATCGGTGAAGGCGATCATCACGGTCGAGCTGGAGCGCCACGGCGAACAACATGTGCGCCGCTTCCTCGACCTCGTCGCCAGGGAGCCGACCGTCACCCAGGCCTATAGCGTCAGCGGGGCGATGGACGCGCTGTTGATGCTGCGGCTGAAGGACATGGAAGAGCTGGACGCGCTGACCGAGCGGCTGTTTCGCGAGGAGAGCAATGTGGCGCGCTACTACACCACCTTCGTGATCCGCACGGGCAAGGAGACGACGGAAATACCGGTATGATTCCTGCAAATACCGACTTTTCGAGCTTTTCGCCGACCTTGGCAAATGAGGCTGTCGCGCGCCGGAAAGGACCGCTCCGGCGCGCGACATTTACGCTTCGCGCCCGTCACTTCACCGCGGCGTTGCCGCCATCGGCGTAGAGGGCGGAGCCGGCGACGAAGCTGGCCATCGGGCTTGCCAGGAACAGGGCGGCCCGGGCGATCTCGTCGGGCTGGGCGATGCGCTTCATGGCATGCAGGCCGGCGGCCCACTCCTTCTGTTCGGCGCTGCCGCCCGCCGGCGTGTCGACGCCGCCCGGAAGCAGGGCGTTGGCGCGCACGCCGCTTGCGCCATAGTCGGCGGTGATGCCCTTGACGAGCCCCATCAGGCCGGCTTTCGCCGCGCCATAGGCGGCCATGCCGGGAATGCCGGCGCTGGTGCCGACGAAGGTGGAGGTGAAGACCAGCGATCCGCCACCGCGGTTCAGCATCGCCGGGATCTGGTGGCGGGCGCCGAGAAAGGCCGAGGTGAGGTTGGTGGCAAGCGTCTCCTGCCATTCGGCCGCGGTGATCTCGGCGACAGGCCGCATGGCGCCGACGGAGCCGGCATTGTTGATGGCGATATCGAGGCCGCCGAAGCGCTCGCGCGCAGCCTCCACCAGCCGGACATGGGTGGCTTCCTCGGTGACGTCGCCGCTGATTGCGATCGCTTCGCCGCCTTCGGCGCGGATCGCCTGGACCACCGCGGCAAGCGGTGCTTCACTGCGGGCGTTCAAAACCACCTTCGCCCCTTCGGCGGCAAAGAGCCTGGCGACCGCCCGGCCGATGCCCGAGGACGCGCCGGTGACGATAACGATCTTGTTGTGCAGCATGGACATGAACTTGCTCCTCTTGGTTGAGGGCCCTTGAGTATCTGCGGCACGGACAGGCGCCCACCCGATTTCCGATCGGCAAGGGCGCCGTGCATATTCGACCGGCTGCGGCTGTGGCATAGTCCGCTGCGTCGCGCGGCGCATGAGGAGGAACGGCATGCTGAAAACCTACAGCGGAAGCTGCCATTGCGGCGCCGTTCGCATCGAGGCGGATGTCGATATCAGCGCCGGGACGGGCAAGTGCAACTGCACGCTCTGCACCAAGATGCGGCTCTGGTCGGTGGCGGTGAAGCCTTCAGCCTTTCGGCTCGTCGCCGGTCAAGAGGCGCTGACGGACTATCGCGGTCGCAATCCGGTTGCCCATCATTTCTTCTGCAGCCATTGCAGCGTGCGTCCGTTCGAGCGGGTCGATACCCCGAACATGACCGGTCACACCTATTACAACATCAATGTCGCCTGTCTGGATGGCGTCGATATCGACGAACTGGCCGCCGCACCCGTCACCTATTTCGACGGGCTCAACGATGCCTGGGGTTCGACGCCGTCAGAGGTCCGACATCTCTGACCCCTTGCAGAGTTCCGTTCCGGGTCCCGCCAGCGTCTTCAGCGCCGCCAGCGTTTCGCGCAGCGCCCGGTCGAGGCGCTTGTCGCGGCGAAGCACGAGGGCGAAACGGCGCGACAGCGGCGGCAGGAGAGGGCGCACGACCAGGCGTTCCCGATCGGTGGCGCGCAGCGCGATTTCCGGAACGAGGGCCGCGCCGAGGCCGACGGCGACCATTTCCTTGATCGCGTCGACGCTGCCGAGCGCCATGACCGGCTTGATGGCGGTGCCGCCAGCCGCCAGCCACTCATCGGTGATCCGGCGGGTATTGGCGCCGGGTTCGTAGAGGATCAGCGGCCGCTGTGCCAGGGTCTCGGGTGTTACTGTCTCGGGCAGGGCGGTTTGCGCAGGCGCGATGGCGACGAAGCGTTCGTCGAAGAGCGGCGTGATCTCGAAAATGCGGCCGGTGACGGGCAGGCTGACCAGCCCGATGTCGAGCAGATTGTCATCGACGGCCCTGACGATGTCGGCGCTGTTGCCCGTGGTCACGGTGATGTCGAGGTCGGGAAAGCGGCGCTTGAGATCGGCGAGAAGCGGCGGCAGCAGGAAGGCGCAAGGGGTGGCGCCCGTGCCGACGCGCACGCGGCCGAGAACGCCCTTGGCATGGCGCGCCACCGCTTCGATGGCCTGGCTTGCCGCCGCCTCGATGCGGCCGGCATGCGCCAGCAATTCCTCTCCCGCGGCACTTGGCCTGGCCGTGCGGCCGACGCGCTCGACCAGGCGGACGCCGAGCTGCCTTTCCAGCGCCCGCACCTGCAGGCTGATCGCCGGCTGCGTCAGCCCCAGGCGCTCTGCGGCGGCAGAGAAACTGCCGAGCTCGGCGACCAGCGCGAAGGTCTTGAGATAATCGAGATCGAGCGACGGCATGACAAAGAAATCCTTATGCTTTGCATAGAATGCCAAAGCTTCATTTATACGCGAGCGCCCCGCACAATACGAGCGTGATGAACAACAAAGGATTGGTGATCACCATGCTCAGGGAACTCGCCCTCTATCTCTCCGCCTCACCACGCTCGCGGATCTGGCAGTTGCAGCAGCTGCGCGAGCTCGACGCGGAGCGGCTTGTCGATATCGGCGTGACGCCGGCGGAGGCGACGGCTGGAATACGCGAGCAGCGCGTGCCTGCTGCGCGGTTGGTCGTAGCCTCGGTCCAGCAGGCGCAGGCCGCACGCGCCGGCGCGCTTTAGGAGGTGCGGCAAGCTTAGGGCCGCGCGATCGTAAAACCGTCGAGCGCGATCTCGCCCTGCTCGCGCACGGTGCCGCAGGAAATCCAAAGCGGATTTCCTGCACATTCGATCCGCCCGCCTGTCACGACGATGCCGTCGCTGTCGTTGCAGGCGACGATCGGCCGTGTCGTATGCGTGCTGTAGCGCAGGAGCGCGGGCAGGTACGCGGCGTCGTCGCTCAGATGCGGGAAGAACTCGAACGGTGCGAGATCGAGCGCATCGCCATCGGTTATGTCCTCAGGCCTTCGTGCGATGAAGAGGGCATCCGTCGCAATCGTCGGGGTCATGAGAATGGCGCCGGCGCTGACGCCGATCAGGACGCCGCCCGAGCGTGCCCAATCCCGCAGCCTCCCGATCATGCCGCTTCGCTTCAGCCGTTCGAGAAAGCCGCCGGTATGTCCACCCGCAAGATGGATGGCGTCGCAGGCAAAGAGTGCGGCGATCTCCTCCTTCGAATGCGGTTCTTCGAGATCGACGAACAGCTGGAGATCAAGGCCGGATCGGCCGTAGTAGGCCTGGCCGCTCCGGAAGAAGCTGCGATCCGGCTCGGGGCCGGAGGCGACATAGGCCAGCCGATTTCCGGCTCCTCGTGCCTTCAGCATGTCGACGAGCCTGCGGTCGATCGCCGAAGTGGCGGGGTGGATCTGGTCGCTATAGAGGACGAGGTTGACCAACTGTCCTGCCTTTCCGGATTCCGGCAACGGTCACCCTTCCATTCTGGGGAGTGCGGACCAACATGTCATCGTCGGGCATGGAACCTAGATGCTGCCCGTAATGCCGTCAGCATTTGGCACGGAGATGCCGTTGTCGCAAAGCCGCCGCGCATCAGCGCGCAGGCGCGCCCTGCCGTGAGACGCGTTGGCCGTAGCGCCAGACGCCGAGCCAGCTGAAACCGTGGACGGCAAGCATGAGCAACAGTCCGAGAACACTGGTGATCAGATCGTTGCCCGACGAAACGGCGGCCGCCGACAGGAATTTCGTGAAGCTGATAAAGGACGCAAACAGCGCCCACGCCCCCGCAAGCCAGCTGAATGGGCGCCAGAATTCGGCTGGAGGGACGTTCAGATTGAAGGCGTAGGCGGTGAGGCCAATTGCCGTGCCGAGCGCCATGACCATGCTCGCCGAAATCACGATCCAGCCGAGGGACGTCATGCCGGCCAGAGCGTCGAGCGCGATCAGATAGCCGACGACGACCAGGCCGAAAGCAAAGGCCAGGCTATAGAGCACTGCAAAGATCTTCCACATCGCGAATCACACCTAGAGGCTGCAAAATACCATCTTCGGTGGTGCCTCGGGTTTTGTCCATCGGCTCACCTCGCGCGGATCCCTCAATCGGCACTCAGCGCCACCGCCGGCTGCAGGCGCGAGGCGTTGCGGGCCGGCAGGAAGCCGAAGACGAGGCCGGTGAGGAAGGCGCAGGCAAAGGCCAGCGCCACCGGGCCGAGCGTGAAGGAGACCGGCATGCCGAACTGGCCGGCGAGCGCCCCGGTGCCAAGCCCGAGGACGACGCCGAGCGTGCCGCCGATCGCCGAGACCACCAGAGCCTCGATGATGAACTGCAGGAGGATGTCGCGCTGGCGCGCGCCGGTTGCCATGCGCACGCCGATTTCGCGGGTGCGCTCGCTGACCGAGACGAGCATGATGTTCATCACGCCGATGCCGCCGACGAGCAGCGAGATGGCGGCGACGGAGCCGAGAAACAGCTTCATCGTGTTGGAGGTCTCGGTGAAGGCCTCGCGCACCGACGACATGTTGGTGATCTGGGTGTCTTCGCGCTTGTGGCGCTGGTTCAAAAGGGCCTGGATCGTCTGCTGGGTGATGTCGATGGCTGCGGCGTCCTTCACCTGCACGGTGATGGTGCGCACATTGCGCTGGCCGAAGAGGCGCATGCTGCCGGTCGTCAGCGGCACGAGCACCACGTCGTCCTGGTCGTTGCCGAAGGAGGTGGCGCCCATTTCCGCCATCACGCCGATGACCTGGAAGGGGATCTTGTTGACCAGCACATATTGGCCGAGCGGGCTGTCGCCATCGGGAAACAGCGTCTTGACCACGGTCTGGCCGAGGACGGCGACCGGGGCATAGCTGTCCATGTCATCCTGGGTGAGGAACTCGCCCTGTTGCATCTTCCAGGATTTGGCGGTGGTGAACTGCGGCACGGTGCCGTTGGCGCTGGTCTGGTAGTCGACATTGCCGCGTCGCACCGTCACGTTGCTGGTCATTTCCGGCACGGCGAAGGCGACGTTCGGCACCTCGAGAATGGCGTCGGCATCGGCCGGCACCAGCGTGACGTTGCTCCCCCCCGCGCTGCCACGGAAGTTGGCCATGCTGGGCCTGACCACGAGCAGGTCGGAGCCCATGGAGGAGATGCGGTTGAGCACGGAATCCTGTGCGCCGGTGCCGATCGCCAGCATGGCGACCACCGAGCCGACGCCGATGACGATGCCGAGCAGCGTCAGGATGGTGCGGAACAGATTGGCCTTGAGCGCCCGAAACGCCATCTTGATGGCTTCGGTGACGTCGGCGATGGCGGCCGAGCCTTCGCTGACCGTGCGGCTCAGCGCCCGGGCGGCCTCCGGGTTGGCGCGGCTCTTTTTCGTGCGGTCGGCGACGATGCGACCGTCATGGATCTCGATCAGCCGGTCGGCCTGTTCGGCGACCTCGCGCGAATGGGTGATGACGATGACGGTGTGGCCCTTGTCGTTCATGTCGCGCAACAGCGCCATGACGTCGGAGCCGCTCTGGCTGTCGAGCGCGCCGGTCGGCTCGTCGGCCAGCACCACGCGGCCGCCGTTCATCAGCGCACGGGCGATGGAGACGCGCTGCTGCTGGCCGCCGGAAAGCTGGTTGGGCCGATGGTCGAGCCGTTCGCCGAGCTTCAGCTGGTGCAGCAGGGCTTCCGCACGATCATGGCGGTCGCGCGCCGACATGCCGGCATAGACCGCCGGGACCTCGACGTTTTCCTTGGCGCTTGCGGTCGGAATGAGATTGTAGCTCTGGAAGACGAAACCGAAGGTGCGGCGCCTGAGGGCCGCCAGCTCGTCGGTGTCGAAGCCCGAGACGCGCTCGCCGTCGATCAGATAGTCGCCCTCGGTCGGCTGGTCGAGACAGCCCAGGATGTTCATCAGCGTCGACTTGCCCGAACCGGACTGGCCGATGATCGCGACGAATTCGCCGGCCTCGATGTCGAGCGAGACGCCGTGCAGCACTTCCACGGCGAGATCGCCGTTGAAATAGGTCTTGCTGACGTGCCGGAGCGAGATGAGCGGGGTCATGGCCGAACTCAGAACATCGGCGGCATGCGCATGCCGCGCTGGCCGCCACGGCCGCCGGTGGCGGGTGTATCGGAGCCGGTGGCGACGACGACGGTGTCGCCCTCGTTCAGGCCGCTCTTGATTTCTGCATTGACCCGGTTGCGGATGCCGACTTCGACCGCGCGGGTTTCCAGTGCGCCCGAGGCGGTGACGACGGTCACTTCGGCGCTTGCGCGGGTAGCGGCGGCCTTGCCGCCGGCAACGCCGGCGGGATCGGCGCGCTTGTCGCTGCCCTGGCCGGAGCGTTGGCCCGCGCCCTTTTCGCCGGTCATGCGCAATGCCGCGCTCGGCACCACCAGCACGTCCTTGGCAGCCGACTGGACGAAGAACACCTGGGCGCTCATCGACATCATCAGCTCGCCATCCGGGTTGGGCACGTCGAAGAGGGCGTAATAGAGCACGACGTTGTTGGCGGTGTCCGGCATCGGCTGGATCTGGCGCAGCTTGCCTTCGAAGCGCTTGCCCGGCTGGCCGAGCAGGGTGAAATAGGCGTCCATGCCGACCTTGAGCTTGCCGACATCGGCCTCCGACACCTGCGCCTTCACGGTCATGGTCGAGAGATCGGCGATGGTGACGATCGTCGGCGTCGTCTGGTTGGCGTTGAGCGTCTGGCCTTCCTTGGCCGGGTTGGCGACGATGGTGCCACCCATCGGCGCAAAAATCTTGGTGTAGCCGAGATCGACCTTGTCGCCGGCAAGCGTCGCCTGCTGCTTGCGGATCTGCGCCTCGATGGCGTTGACGTCGGCCTCGGCGGCGGCGAGATCGGCGACCGCCTGGTCGAGCGTCGACTGGGCGATGCTGTTGACGGCGACCAGATTGCGCTGGCGGTCGATATTGGCCTGCTTCAACACGAGCTGGGCCTTCTTCGAGATCAGCTGCGCCTCAAGATTGGAAAGCTCGGCCTGGTCGATCTCGATGCGGTTTTCGATGGTGGCGGGGTCGATTTCGGCCACCAGCTGATTGGCCTCGACCTTGTCGCCGATGTCCACATGCAGCGCCTTCAGCTGGCCGGAGACCTGTGCGCCGGCATCGACCGACTTGATGGCATCGAGCGTGCCGACGGCGGTCACGCTGTTTTCGATATCGCCGCGCGCCACCGCTTGCGTGACCATGGCGGCGGCAGTCGGGGTCGTGGCATACCGCGTCCAGCCGTAGTAGCCGGCGCCGACGACGGCGAGCACGACCGGAACCCAGAGCCAGGAGCGCGTGCGCCGCTTGCGCCGGACAGGCGCTGCACCCGGGATGAAGGTGACATTGGGCGTCGCGTCGTCGCGCTGCGTGCTCTCGGTGCGTGCCGTCTTGCCTGTCTTGTTCATGCCCATTCCCGGCTTTTGCGCGCCTTCATCGCAGGCGCAAATCATCCTAGCAGCAAATAGGCACAAACGGCCGGGCCGTGAAGCATTGAGATCATTATATTATTGTAATGTTTCGGCTGCGGAGAGGGGCATCACTGATCCGCAGCCAAAGATGACATGGCGTTAGCCGCTAAGCCCCGACACGGTCAGGAAGGTGCCAATGACGGCCAGACCGTTCGGCATGCCGTGACCGATGATGGCGCACCAGGTGCTCTTGCGGCGCTGCGTGACCCAGCAGAGCAGCAGGCTCGTCAGCAGGAGCCCCGGCAGAACGTGAAACCAGAACCAGTGGAAGGCGGCCCACTGCAGGCCATTCAACATCCAGGCATGGCGGCAGCCGGCGGCCTCCTGACGCGGAAGCAAATAGCCGCGAAACAGCAGCTCCTCGCCGAAGATGTTGAGCGCAAACAACATCAGATGCAGCGCCAGGAAATCCCAGCGCCCGAGCCCAGGCGCGCCGAAGACGGTGCCGGAGGTCTTCAGCACATCGAGGAACCATTCCGGCGGGCGCATCGGCACGTTATCGAGGATGAAGTCCTGCACATACCTTTCGAGGAAAACGATGGAGACGATCATCGACAGGCCGATGAAGACGCCGCTCGCGATATCGGCGCCCGAGGGCCGGGGCAGCCGCAGGCGCTCGCGCCAGGCCTTCGTTGCGCCCTCCCGGCGCAGACCGGCGAAGGTGATCGCGAACATCAAGACGAAGTTTGCGCCGAGCAGCACCATCACGGCGTAGGGGCCGCTCCAGCCGCGCTCGAGAAGAAAGGGAATGAGCAAATAGATGGTGGCGCCGACAGTGAGCGAAAGCCCCATGAAGATCGCCCAGGACTGGAGCGCATAGATCGGGGGCAGGGAAGAGGCAGAGGTTCTCAAATCAATCTCCTTAAAACGAACGTTCGTTTTCTATTCCGAGTTGACAGGTCCGTCAATTGCATGAGAACAAACGTTCGTTTTTACCGGGAGGATCTCTTGCCACGCCTATCCAGCGACAGGGCCGAGGAGCGCCGGCGCCACATTCTCGATGCGGCGATGCGCTGCTTCATCGCCTCGGGCTTTTCCGCGACGTCGATCCGCGACATCTGCCGCGAGGCCGGCATGAGCATCGGCGGCGTCTACGTGCATTTCGACGGCAAGGAGGCGATCGTGGAGGGGCTGGTGGCTGAACTGCTGCCGGACCACGCATTTCCGTTGACCCTGGCAAGCGATCCACAGGGGCTCGAAGATGCGCTGGTTAGCGATCACTGCGCCTCGATGCGCGACTGGGACGCCGGCGAGGCGGCCGCCTGGCTCGAAATCGTCGGCGCCAGCCACCGCAGCCCGCGCATTGCGGCGATCTTTTCTGTCCGCCTGGCACGGGCGACGGAGATGCTTTCGGCCGTTATTGAGCGCTTGGGTGGCGGTGAAATGGAAGAGGGCGGGGCGCGTCTCCGCGCACGGGCCCTTCTTGCTGGTCTCGAGGGCCTTTCGCTGGTCGAGCTTATGGAGCCTTCAGCGGACGAAGAGGGCAGAGCGAAAGCGGCGCGCATTCTGGTGCGTGGCGTTCTCGGAAACATCCTTCCAGATGAGTGGCTTGCCGGTGCTTGAAGCGCACGGCGCTTTCGGAAAGCCTTGTACTATTTGCCCCTTACTCTAGCCCTCTCCCCGCAAGCGGAGAGAGGGGACTTGGCCATCGTCTGCCCCCGTTCGCGACGCGTTGACGAACAGCCTGCGGCAGACTCTCAAGAGGAAATGAGAGCGAAGAACCAGCTCTCGTCATTCGTCAGACCCGGAAGAAGCCGTCCCTCAGCCGCGCGATGTCATCCACACGCCGACCAGCGTCACCGCGAGGCCGGCGAACATCGCGCCCGTCAGCGGTTCTGAAAACAGCATCCAGGCCCAAAGCATGGTCACGGGCGGGCTGAGATAGATCGCGGCACTCACCTTGGCGACGGGGAAGAGGCGCAGGCTGGTGTAGTAGACCGCATAGGCGAGGAAGGTCGCGATCAGCACCAGCCAGAGCATGCCCACCGCGAAATCGCGCGTCATCGGCGGCGCGAGGCTGCCTTGCGTCAAGGCGCAGAGGCCGAAGAGAACCGAGCCCATCAGCGTCTGGATGCAAAGGCTCTGATGGACGGGCATCGCCTGGGTCTTGCGTCGCCTGTGCAGCACCGAGGCGACGGCGAAGATCAGCATCGAGCCCACCGTGAGCCCGTAGGCCCAGATAGGCGCGGTGCCGAAGCTGAGGCTGTCGAAGGACACGATCAACACGCCGAGGACGGCAATCGCGGTGCCGAGCCACTGCCGCCGGGTCAGCCGCTCGCCGAGCACCGGCTGCGACAGTGCGGCGATTGCCAGCGGCAGGAGATCGGCGATGAGCGCGACCAGGCCCGTCGGCACCTTCTGCTCGATCGCCAGCGCGAAGCCGCCCAGATAAAGAAACACGGCCATGATGCCGAAGAGCGCCTGATCCTTGACCGCACGCAGGGTGAGGCGCGGCCCGATCGCCAGCGCGAACGGCAGAAGGATCACCCCCGAAAGCAGGGTTCGCCAGAAAAGGAGCAGCATGACGCTTGCCTCCTGATTGGCATAGCGGATGCCGACAAAGCCCGAACTCCACCCGATGATCAAAAGCGTGGCGAGGAAGGGCCAGAGCAGCGGATGGCGGCTCGTATTGGCGGAGGCAAGCGAAATGTCGGTCATCAAGGTCTCGATCGCGAGGAATGTGTCCTACCGATAGGCGGATCGCAGGATGCGTGCACATGACAAATTTCGATGAAGGCATGACAATGCACGAACCGATGTCATGAGTGGCGCGGTCCGTGCTATGCTCTTCCCCAAGAGAACGAAACGGACATGGCCATGAACGAACTGAACAGCCGGCGCCTTGAGATCGACGCCTTGCGGGCGCTTTGCGCCATTCGCCAACATGGCGGCATTACCAGGGCGGCCGTCGCGCTCGGCCTGTCGCAGTCGGCCGTGAGCCACAAGATCAGGCGGCTTGAAGTCAGCCTCGACTGCGCGCTGCTCGGTCGCCAGTCGGGCGCGCCGATGTTTACGGCCGCAGGCGAGGACCTGCTGGACTATGCCGCGCGCATCGTCGGGCTGCACGACGAGGCGCTGCTGAGCCTCTCAAAGACCCCGCTTGCGGGACGGCTTGCGCTCGGGCTCACCGAAGACACGGCCTGCACCGATCTCGCGCGCATGCTCGGCCGCTTCAAGCGGCTTCATCCCGGGGTCAATGTGCGCACCAAGGTGCGCATGAGCCTGGTGCTTCGCGCCATGCTGGAGCGCGGCGAGCTCGATGCCGCGATCGTTCAGGTCTTCGGCCATGAGGTGCGTCCAACCGACGTGGTTCTCTTCCGGGAAGGCCTGCATTGGGTAAAGCATCCCGAATTGATGCTTGCCGAGGGCGGCCCGATCCCGTTCCTGTCGTTTCATGACGAGTGTTTCTATCGACAATGGGCGCTCGACATCGGCCAGGACGATGCCGTTCTCGAAACCGTCTTCGAGTGTTCGAGTGCCGCCGGCATCGTGTCGGCCGTCAATGCGGGCATGGGCGTGGCGCTTCTGAGCGACCGCCATATCCGCGGCGAGATGCAGGTCATGGCCGAGCGGCTGCCGCCGCCACCCTCGCTCGCCTATGTGGTCAGGCGTGCCCGCAAGTCGAGAAATCCGGCGCTCGACAGCCTGGTCGGCGAAATCGAGAGGGATGTCGGCCGCCAGGGAGGCCTGGCGCTCGCCGGCTGACGGCGGGCGTGCCCAGCCGGGCCCGATACGTCAAGCGCGGGCGAGCCTATTTGTGCCGGTGCGTGATGGAAGGAGACCGGACGTCAAGGCGGCGCCTTCATCCGTGCGCCATGCCCGCAACGCTCACGCCTTCGTCTGCCGCCGCCAAAATTTTGCCCTTCCATCAAAATCGTCTTGACGCTTCCGGCGCGCTTCACTAGAAGAATGCGAACCGTACCGTACGGTACTGAATTGGGTGGAGCCAGGTGCAAAGCGTTGCTGCGACAAGAGAGGCGAATGCCGGGAACGGCCTGACCGAGCGTCAGGGCGTGGTTCTCGAAGAGGCGTTGCGTCTTTTGGTCGATGGCGGCGAGAAGGCGCTGACGACGGCGGGTGTGGCAAGGGCGGCCAACTGTTCGAAGGAAAGTCTCTACAAGTGGTTCGGCGATCGCGACGGGCTGTTGTCGGCGATGATCGGTTTCCAGGCGAGCAAGGTGCGCACGCAGGACGTTGCCGCAAGCGCGCTCGACGCGGAAAGCCTCAGCCGGCATCTGGTGGTGTTTGCCAAGGACCTGCTGGAGGTTCTCGCCGGTGACGTGTCGCTGGCGCTCAACCGGCTGGCGATCGGGCAGGCGAGCCGCGAAGGCTCCAAGCTCGGCCACATGCTGCAGGAGCGCGGCCGCCGGCAGATCGGGCGGCGGGCGGCAGCCCTGCTCGAGGCCGGCCGCAAGGCGGGGCTTCTGGCCTTCGACGATGCCGACGAGGCATATGGCGCGCTTTACGGGCTGGTCGTTTCCGACTGGCACTTGAAGATGCTGCTCGGCGAAGAGGCCGGCGAGATGAAAAAAGGTTTCGGCCGCAAGGCGGAGCAGGCGGTCAGCGCCTTTCTCACGCTCTACGGCAAGAAGGTTTAACGGCGCGAGGACCGCTGCCGAACTGGAATTGCAGGGCCGGGTGCCTTCAAGGGCAAAGGCTTCTGCGAGAACACGGAATTGCTGGGTGATGCCTGGATCGATCGGTTCAGATGTCGTGCAGCGCAAACAACAGACAACTAACGGGAAGGACCATTCAAATGCGCGTCTATTACGATCGTGATGCCGACATCAACCTCATCAAGTCCAAGAAGGTCGCTATCGTCGGCTACGGCAGCCAGGGCCGCGCCCACGCGCTGAACCTGAAGGATTCCGGCGCCAAGGAAATCCGCGTCGCGCTGAAGCCGGGCTCGGCAACGGCTGCCAAGGTCGAGGCCGATGGCCTTTCCGTTCTGTCGGTCGCTGAAGCTGCCAAGTGGGCAGACCTGATCATGATGGCGACGCCGGACGAACTGCAGGCTGAAATCTACAAGGCCGACATCGCCGGCAACATCCGCGACGGCGCTGCCATCGCGTTTGCCCACGGCCTCAACGTTCACTTCGGCCTGATCGAGCCGAAGGCGACGCTCGACGTCGTCATGATCGCACCGAAGGGCCCGGGCCACACGGTTCGCGGCGAATACCAGAAGGGCGGCGGCGTACCCTGCCTCGTTGCCGTTCACCAGGACGCTTCGGGCAACGCCCTTGATCTCGCGCTCTCCTACGCCTGCGGCGTCGGCGGCGGCCGTTCGGGCATCATCGAAACCAACTTCAAGGAAGAGTGCGAAACCGACCTCTTCGGCGAACAGGCCGTTCTGTGCGGCGGTCTCGTCGAGCTCATCCGCGCCGGCTTCGAAACGCTGGTCGAAGGCGGCTACGCGCCTGAAATGGCCTATTTCGAGTGCCTGCACGAAGTGAAGCTGATCGTCGACCTGATCTATGAAGGCGGCATCGCCAACATGAACTACTCGATCTCCAACACGGCAGAGTGGGGCGAATACGTCACCGGCCCGCGCATCATCACGGCTGAAACCAAGGCTGAAATGAAGCGCGTCCTCACCGACATCCAGACCGGCAAGTTCACCTCGGAATGGATGCAGGAATACAAGTCGGGTGCAGCCCGCTTCAAGGGCATCCGCCGCGTCAACGACAACCACCAGATCGAAGAAGTCGGCGCCAAGCTGCGCGGCATGATGCCGTGGATCGGCAAGAACAAGCTGGTCGACAAGGCGAAGAACTAAGCCTTAGCGAACGGTCGAATAGGAAAAGCCGGGGTGAAAACCCCGGCTTTTCTGTTTGAGGCGGGAGTGTCCGATGATCGGGGCGTGCCGCCAAAGGCGGCTACCCCGAAGATCAAGAGACAGCCGTAGCGCCTCACCGGCGCCATTCTTCCCGGCGCATAACGGGGCATGAACGCCGAGGGAAAGCCATGATGGGATCGTATCTGACGGAGCTGCGCAGCCTGATCGGAAACCGCCTGCTGCTGCTGCCTTCCGTCGCCGCCGTCATTCATGATCGCGCCGGCAGGCTGCTTATGCAGGAAAAATCGTCCGGCGAGGGGTGGAGCCTGCCTGCCGGCGCGATCGAGCCCGGCGAGACGCCGCAGCAGGCCGTCATTCGCGAGGTGATGGAGGAGACCGGCCTTGTTGTCACGCCCAGCGCCATTCTCGGCGTCTTCGGCGGGCGCGACTTTCGTTATACCTATCCGAATGGCCATCAGGTCGAATACGTCGTCACCTTGTTTCGATGCCATGTCGTTGAAGACCTGGGGTCGTGGTCTGACAGTGAGACACGGTCGCTTGCCTATTTCGCCTTGGATGACATGCCGCCGCTTGCGCTGCCTTACCCCGCTTCGGCGCTGTTCGATGTCACGGGCGAGGCGGTGGAGGATATGTCGGTGGCGACGAGCGTGAACCACGAGCCGAGCGCCCGGTAAAAACGAAGGAAGCCGGGGCAGAACCCCGGCTTTCGCTTTTGAGCCGATGGCCGCAAGGGCCGATTTCAGTTCAGAGTCTCCGCTTGATGCAGTGCAGATGAGCCTGGCTGCAAGAAAATGAGACGTCGTTTGTGCATATGCGAGTGGGCTGCGCCCGGGATGGACACGATGCCCGTCGAGGACATGGTGTCCGGCACCGCCGGTTACGGCGTGGCGGTGAAGGTGGCAGGCGAGACTTGCAAGGCAGCGGCGATGCGCTGGAGCTTGACGGGATCGGTATCGGCGCCGAGTTCGACCTTGGAAATTTCGGTTTCCGTCAGGCCAGTGGTCACCGACATTTCGTCGACAGTGTAACCGTGGGATTCACGCGAACGCTTTACGGCGGCTCCGATGCTGACGCGCGATACGGTGGCGTCGGTAGCCTTATTCAGATTTTTCTTAAAGGACATGAAGTGTCTCCTTCGTTCGTCCACCGACAAGGAGTTTTGTCGGGTGAAGGGGGCCCGAAAATATCGTGCGACTCGAATAATGAGTGGCGTTCAGGCATCGCTAATATAGCCAGGGCGACCGCCAAGGCAAGCTGGCCCCGGCATTTTTGCGTGGACAGAGTGGGGAGAGCCGGCGCGCGGACGCCGCCGCCAAGGCGAAAAATCGTTTGGAAACCTTATGATATGGTGCCTTGAGCGGCCCAGGAAAAAGCTCGAAAAAACCGACGCGGACAAGGCCCATGCGGTGAGATTCACGGCGAAAAGGTCATTTTCGACCGTTGCTGCGGCACCCAGGGTTTCGCACGGTCGCGGCCGGCAGGCGCAAGGGGCTGGGCGAGCCTGCATGATCATGCATCCAGCCGCCCGAAAGGGCGGTATCGATCGGGCACCGGGCCTGCGTCAGACGTGTTGAGGCAAGCCCGGCCCGGCGATCAGCGAAGGGGCGTGCAGCCCTTCACGTGCGGGGCCTTGACCCGGCCGGCCTGGAGGTCGCTCCAGAGCGGGAGAGACGGATCGGGACCACCCAAGGATGCTTCGAACGTGGCGCGGTCCAGTTTGATCAGTCGGCCGGCCGTCGTGATGCTGACCAGTTCCTTCTTGCTGACGACGGCGATGCTGACGTTCATGCGGCAGAAAAAGCGCTTGTCGCCGTTCGACGCCACCCAGCCTTGCGAGCCGGCCTTGTTTTTCGTCAGCTTGCTGACCTTGTAGCCCTGCTTTTCGAGCTGGGCGAGGGATTCGGCCCTGGCGAGCCCCGGCATAAGGGCAAGGCCGATCACCGTGGCCGCAAGCAATGCCTTGAAGGAAAATGTCATCGAATTTCAACCCCCGATAAGAATGTTTCGACATCCTATACGTTTGGGTGTTACTGCGTGCAACCTGGGTCTGTCACGTTGCCGGGCGCTGAGGAATGGCGCAGCGCCGGCGCGCCTGTGCGGGTGCCATCCCCTGATGAAGAAGGCGCGTGAGGCGGCCGCCGCTCGGGCCTTGCAATTCCCGCAAAAGCGGCTAAACCGAAATTCCGGCCACCTCAAAGGAAGATGTCATGCCGGATTTCTCCACACTCGCATTTTTTGCCGCCGCCGCCCTGGTGCTCACCGCCACGCCGGGTCCCGACATGCTGCTCTTGGCGTCGCGCAGCGTCAGCCAGGGGCAAGGCGCGGGGTTTCTAACACTCGCCGGCATCGTGCTCGGCACCTATTGCCATGCGCTCGCCGCGGCCTTCGGGCTGTCGCAACTGATCGCCACCGTGCCCGTCGCCTACGAGATCGTGCGCTGGGCCGGCTGCGCCTATCTCGCCTACCTCGCCTGGAAGACGCTTGCCTCCAGGGCGTTCGATTTTTCACCGAGCGCGAAGCTGAAGCGGATGCCGCTTCGGCGCATCTTCGGGGAGGGGCTCATCACCAACCTGCTCAACCCGAAGATGGCGCTGTTCGTTCTGGCGCTATTCCCGCAGTTCGTGCGGCCGGATAACGGCTCGATCGTCGCACAGACGCTGGTGCTGGCGACGGTGCTGAACGGCATCGGTCTCATCGTCAACGGCGCCGTGATCCTGCTTGTGGGCCAGATCCGCAGGGGCCTTTCGATGCCCGGGCGCTTGCGCAAGCTGCCGCAATACCTGCTCGCCAGCGTCTTTGCCGGGCTCGCCTGCAGGCTGGCGTTCGGCGAGCGGGCCTGACGCGACCGCGGGGGCGTTTGCGGTCTGCACCCGCCCGGCTTTGTCGCGCCGATAAGGCATGTTGACTCAATCAACAAATCGTTGTTGATTGAGTCAACTTAATGCTGGATCATCCCGATGACGCTCACCAACGATCACTCCGATGTCGCCGCACTGCGCGCCTTCAACCGTCTCTATACCAACCGCCTCGGCCTGTTGAACGCCCATCTCGACCAGAGCCCGTTCACGCTCACCGAGGCGCGCATCCTCTATGAGCTCGCCCACGCGCAGGCGCTGACAGCGGCGGATCTGATGCGGATCCTTCAGGTCGATCGCGCCCAGCTCAGCCGGACGCTGAAGCGCTTTGCCGATCGCGGGCTGCTCGAAAAGGCGGATCATCCGCAGGGCGGCCGTCGCCAGCCGATCTCGCTGACCGCCCTCGGGTGCGAGACCTTCGCAGCACTCGAAGAGAACACCCGCACCGCCATCGGCGCTCTGCTCGACACGCTGGCGCCGGCCGAGCGCAGGCGGCTGATTGCCGCCACCGGCATCGTCAGCGACGTGCTTTCGAAGAAAACCGGAGGCGAACTGCATCTGCGCGATCTGAAGCCCGGCGATCTCGGCTGGATCATCCACCGCCAGACCATCCTCTATGTCGAGGAGCACGGCTGGAACCAGGAATACGAGGCGCTGGCGGCCGGCATCCTCGCCGATTTCGTCAAATCCTTCGATCCGGCCCGCGAGGCGGCCTGGATCGCCGAGATCGACGGTCGCATCGTCGGCTCGATCTTTCTGGTGGCGGGCGACAAGCCCGGCGTCGCCAAGCTGCGGCTTCTCTATGTGGAGCCGGACACGCGCGGCTGCGGCGTCGGGGCGGCGCTGGTTTCCGCCTGCATCGAGCGCGCCCGCAGCGTCGGCTATCATACGCTGTCGCTCTGGACCAACAGCGTGCTCGCCCCCGCCCGGCGCCTTTACCAGCGCGCCGGCTTCATCCTCGTCGAAGAGGCGCCGCACCATTCCTTCGGCAAGGATCTGGTCGGCCAGACCTGGTCGCTGGATCTCCGCGAGCGCTGAGGCGCGAGGCGGCAGGCGCGGGCGCCGCGCGCCAGGACGGAAGACCGCCGGCGCCGGAAAAGCCGGGGGTGGGTTGAGAAGGCCCGCGCCAAGGGCTATCTGGTGACCACCGCAAACGCCGCTCCGGCGAAAGACCCATCAAGAAATCACAAGGCGCATCCCGGCATGACCCCAGAATTCCTCGTCACCCATTCCGGTGGCTTCCATGCCGATGAGCTGATGTCGAGCGTCATCCTGACCCGGCTTTTTCCTGACGCGAAGATCGTGCGCAGCCGCGCGCCCGAATGGATCACGCCCGGCTCCGACCGGATCATCTACGACGTCGGCGGCGCCTATGATGCCGACACGCGCATCTTCGATCACCACCAGCGTGGCGCGCCGCTGCGCGACGACGGCCAGCCTTACAGCTCCTTCGGCCTGATCTGGAAGCATTACGGCCGCGACTATCTCGTCGCCTCCGCCGTGCCGGAAGCCCATGTCGAGGCGGTGCACGCTTCCTTCGACCGAAGCTTCGTGCTGCCGGTCGATCTGGTCGACAATGGCGCGCTCAGCCCCTCGATCGCCGGGCCGCTTGCCGGCCTGACGCTGCCGGCGCTCTTGGAAACCCTGAAGCCCGTCTTCGACGAGACCGACCCGGATGCCGACGAGCGCGCCTTCCATGCAGCCCTTGCGATCGCCCGCAGCTTCGTCGAGGCGAGCGTCGGGCGCAGCGCGGCCAAGCTGCGCGCCGAAGCCGTCGTGCACCAGGCGATCGTCGCCACCGGCGAGGGTCGCGTGCTGGAGCTGCCGATGGGCATGCCTTTCCGTCCTGCTATCGTGAAATCAGGCGCCGACCACCTGCTGTTCGTCGTCCACCCGCGCGGCAAGGACTGGACCCTGACCGGCATCCGCCGCGCCGACGAGGGATTTGAACTGCGCGCCGACCTGCCGGCCGCCTGGGCGGGCCTTACCAACGAAGCGCTCGAAGCCGCCTGCGGCATCAAGGGCGCCACCTTCTGCCACAACGGCCGCTTCATCGCCGCCGCCAAAACCCGCGAAGCGGCACTGGCGATGGCGGAACTGGCGGTGGTGGAGGCCTTGGCTGTGGCTGCCGAACACGGCCAGGGACAAACGGCGGCGTAAGGCCGGAGAGCGAGGGCCTCGGAATGGGTATCGCATATACGGTATTTCAGGGCCGCGCGGGCGACCACAACGATCTGGCGATGCCGGGAGCGATGGCGATCGGCGAAGCGCTGGAACGGCGAAAGGGTGTGCGGCCCTTCGTGATCGGCAGGCCGGAACCGGCCCTGAACGTCGGTTGGCGCGAGGAGCTGGACGCGGCGATGCCGGCGCTACGGGATGTGCAGGCACGATTCGACGCGATCTTTGCCGGCGGCGACATGTCCGTTGCCGCGACCAGTCGCTGCGCCGTTTCGCTCGCAACCTTGCCGGTGGTCGCACGGCACCACCCTTCGGCCTGCGTCGTCTGGTTTGACAGCCATGCGGATCTGAATACGCCCGACGCCTCCACATCCGGCTATCTGGGCGGTCTTGCACTGGCCGCGCCGGCAGGGCTCTGGGATTCCGGACTGGGGGCAGGGCTCGGGCTGAAGCGTATCATTCTGGTCGGTGAGCGGGACCTCGATCCTTTCGAGGTGGAGCTTATCAGGCGCCACGCCATCCCGCATATCAGGCCACAGGACGAACTTGCCGGCGCGCTCGAAAAGGCGATTGCCGGTCGCCCGGTCTATGTGCATCTCGACTGCGACGTGCTCGATCCGGGCATCGTGCCGACCGACTACGTGCACGAGGGCGGCTTGTCCCTCGATGATCTGCGCCGCTGCTGCGAAGTGATCGCCCGGCATGACGTTGTCGGTATCGAGATCGCGGAGTTCCAGAATTCCTGGACGCCGGATGGCGAGGCGGTTTCGCCCGAACCGCTGCTAGATGCGCTTGAGCCGATATTGTCCCTCGATCAGTCTTGACCGGCATCCGGGTCGTGCACGGACAGGATGCGGCCGCGGACTACCTGGATATCCAGACCTGAAGGGGCCCGAGTTTTTCCAACGCCACCTCTTCGACGCTCAGATCGTCCGTCGACCAGCATACGATCGGCAGCCCGTGAGCGGCCGATCCTGCAGCTCTTAAGACTTCGATCTCAGCGAACGAATGGCCGGCAGTCGAGAACCAATTGGATAATCCAAGCGAAAATCCGGTGTCGAAACTGATAAAGCCCGACTGGATTGCGCCGATCTCACCCCGGAACCAGAATCTGACCCTGCGATCTTCAAGCAGGCTGCTTGGAAAAACCGTGTCTTCCGGCGATCCCCAGGCACTCTCCCACGCATGCAACTCTGCCGGGGATGCTACGGTCTTCCAGCCAATGGCGTCGCCGCCAGACACCGTTGCGCCATACCAGTGGGCAGTGAGGACCCGTTCGAAGTCTTGCTCGGGAAGGATAAGGTCCGCGAAGCTATCCTTCACGCCCCACCGCTGCGACGGATTTGCTTCACGCACTTTGTGGGCGAGTTCGGCAACTTCGTCCTGAACATTCCTCTCGCGCGTTATGATGTTCGGATAGAACCGCGGCGAGGCGGCCAGGTTCGCCCAGGCAATTGAAGAGCTTGTTTCAGTCGAACCATGAGCGGAACAGACCTTGCTGCACCATGCAATGTTGTCTTCGATGGCGGTGCGCAGCAGCCGGGACTTATCCGTCATACGAAGTGTCCTCGATTTTCGGGAAAGATAGCCGATTAGGCGATGACCGCGATCGGTGCAACCGGGTCGTTGGCCCTCCTGAACGAAAGAAGCATGCTTGCGCCGGCCGAGGTGTCCTGAAGTCCGCACCGCTCACTCCACCAGCCCAGCCTTTCTCAAGCCGTCCACCCGGCGTTCGAAATCCTCCGGGTTGCGGAAGGGCAGGATGCGGCGGCGGCGGGGGATGGAGAAATCGGGATTGAGTTCCAGCGCGCGGGTCCAGGCCTGGCGGCTCTGGTCGTTGTGGCCGAGATGGCCGTGGCAGGAGGCGAGCAGCGCGAAGGCGGTTTCCGATTGCGGGTTGCGCATCAGCCGGGCCTCGATCGCGAGGATCGCCGTCTCGTAGGCGCCGAGCGAGAAATGGGCGTCGGCAAGAAACTGCAGCAGCACTTCAGGATAGAGCGGGTCGAGCCGCATCGAGATGTCGAGTTCGGAAAGTGCTGCCTTCGGGTCGCCGGAAAAAATCAGGGCGTGGGCGAGCGCCATGTGCAGCTGCACCGAATTAGGTGCCTGCGCCAGCCCCAGATGTGCCTCGGTTTTTGCCCGGTCGAGTTCCCGCATCCACATGCAGGCGATGCTAAGCGCGCAGTGGCAATAGGGCTCGTCTGGCGCCATGGCGACCGCCTGTTCGGCAAGGGCGCGGCCGGTTGCAAGCGACACTTCGGGATCGGAGCTCCAATCGTTGATGTAGTCGAGCACGTGGGTAAACGCGATCAGCGCATGGGCGGCGGCATAGTCGGGCTCTATGGCGATCGCCGCTTCGGCGAGGCCTCGCGCTGCGGGATTGGCAAGCCGCGTGTGCACCGACGCCTGCTCGCGGCCGCGCAGGAGCAGCTCGTAGGCCCTGACGTCGACCGGGCGGCGGCCGGAGAGCCGGGTCCGGTCCCCGCCGGTCAGCTGGATCTTCAGCGCCTCGACGATCTCGCGCGTCAACTCGTCCTGGACGGCGAAGATATCGGTGAGATCGCGGTCGAAGCGGTTGGCCCAGACATGGCCGCCATCCTGGGCGTCGATCAGCTGCGCGGTGACGCGAACCCGGTTGCCGGCCTTGCGCACGCTGCCTTCGAGCACGTAGCGCACGCCGAGCGCGCGGGCCACCTCCGGCACCGAGATGGCCGCATTCTTGTAGACGAAGGACGAGTTGCGGGCGATCACATGCAGCTCCGACAGGCGGGAGAGGTCGGTGATGATGTCCTCGCTGATGCCGTCGGAAAAATAGGCCTGCTCGGGATCGCCGCTCATGTTGTCGAAGGCGAGCACGGCGATCGCGGGTTTTTCCGGCTGAAGGTAGGCGCTCGGCGCCGGGGTTTCCGCGGGGGCGGGGCTTTCCGCCGCGCGCGCAGGGCCGATTTCCAGCGCATAGATACGGATCGGCTCGACGATGTTCTTCAGCCGGGTGTCGCCGAGATCGGTCACGGCCAGGTCGAGGCGGGCCTTCACCTGGCGATAGGCATCCTCTGAAAGACAGATTGCGCCGGGGCGGGCGATGCCTTCGAGCCGCGAGGCGATGTTGACGCCGTCGCCCATCAGGTCGCCGTCGCTTTCCTCGACGACATCGCCGAGATGGATGCCGATGCGAAACTCGATGCGCCGGTCCTCGGGGACGCCGGCATTGCGCTCCAGCATCGCGCTCTGCACCTCGATGGCGCAGCGCACCGCGTCGACGACGCTGCGGAACTCTATGAGGCTGCCGTCGCCGGTGCGCTTGACGATGCGGCCGTTGTGGATGGCGATGGTCGGGTCGATCAGGTCGCTGCGCAGCGTGCGCAGCCGCGCCAGGATGCGCTCCTCGTCGGCGCCGGCCAACCGGCTGTAGCCGACGACGTCGGCGACAAGGATGGCAGCAATTTTCCTGGTATCGCTCATCAACGCCCGCTCCGACCCGATGCCAACCCCGTACTGAAATGGACTGCCTTCGCCGCAACGCTTTCGGTCCCCGACGAGAAGAAGGCGCAAGGCCCGTCTCCGGGCAGGCCGGAAGCCGAATTCGCCAGACCGTGCAGGTGGCCCCGCGCAGGTGGCCCGGTGTGGGCCGCTGGCGACGTCGCAACCTTTCTGTGCACCATGCTTCGCGCCGGGGCGGGCCGCGCAATCGGCCCTGATCCCAAAACGGCTCGGTATGAGGTAGATTAACACAGCCGCGTGGCCGCCGCGTGCCGTCTGGCTACCTCTTCTTTAGAAGTTGCCTATCGCACCAAAAATGGCACACTCGCCGCCGTGTATGGCCAAGGCCAGACAATTCAAATGATGGGGTCTATCGTGACACTTGCAATCAACGACATCGCACCGGATTTCCAGGCGGAAACCACGGAAGGCAAGATCCAGTTTCATGACTGGATCGGCGATTCCTGGGCCGTCCTGTTCTCGCATCCGAAGGATTTCACGCCGGTTTGCACCACCGAGCTCGGCTACATGGCCAAGATCAAGCCGGAATTCGACCGTCGCGGGGTGAAGATCATCGGTCTATCCGTCGATCCGCTCGACCGCCACGCCGGCTGGGTGGCCGACATCGCCGAAACGCAAGGGGCAGAGCCGAACTTCCCGATGATCGCCGACGTCGACTATAACGTCTCGAAGCTCTACGGCATGCTGCCGGCGCCGGTCTCGGGCGATCCGACGCAGCGCACCGCCGCCGACAACCAGACCGTTCGCAACGTCTTCGTGGTCGGGCCGGACAAGAAGATCAAGCTGATCCTGATCTATCCCATGACCACGGGCCGCAACTTCGACGAGGTGCTGCGGGTGATCGATTCGCTGCAGCTGACGGCCAAGCACAAGGTGGCGACGCCGGTGAACTGGAAGAACGGCGAGGACGTCATCATCGCCGGCTCTGTCAGCGACGATGAAGCCAAGCAGAAGTATCCGGAAGGCTGGCGCGCGCCAAAACCCTATATCCGCATCGTGCCGCAGCCGAAGTAATCGCGGATCGCCGCCCGACTGCATCCCGCGGGCCGACCGCGGGATGCCAGGGGCGGCTCGCTGCCGGGAAAACTCGGCCGCCGGCGCCACTTTGCGCGAACTGGCGCTTGCGACCGGCGATGTCATCGTCTTTATATGGCGCCTTCGGCGAGCGCATGGTGATGGCGGTCGAGGCGGCGAGGCCGCCGGATCGACCAGTGCCAGCGATATCGATGTCTGCCTCATGCCCGGTTCGGGCGTCGGGGCTTTGCGTTCGGTCGCCGGAGGGGTGGGGCAAGTGACGATTTGAGTGGCGAGACGGGCGCATCGACCGGAGGGGCGATGCGGCCGCCAGTTTTTGTTTTTCGCGTGCCATCCCCGATTGCCGGAACTGCGGCTGCCTGTCGCCGTTCCCGTTTCGAGCCCATGAGGAGGATAATGGCCCGATGCAGAAACTTTTGACGATCATTTCCATCGCGTTCCTGGCGCCGGTGCTTGGCGCCTGCTCCAAGACGGAGCCGCTCGAGCAGCCGGCACCGGTGCCGGCAACGGCCAACACCAGCACCGATGCGGCCGGCACCGGCGACAAGACCGACGAAATGGCTTGCCTTGCCATGGTCGGCCGCCAGGCAAAGAGCACGGTCACGGTGTTGAGTGCGCAGCCATCGGGTGCAAGCACCGTCGTGATGATCGGCGTCGGCCCGAAGAATGTGCCCTGGCGCTGCGTGGTATCGAAGGGCATCGTCTCGGAAGCGGCCGCGACCGCCGGCTAGGGAAGCCCGGTTTCGGACTGACGGAGCCACCGCCGCCTGCAAGAGGCGCGAGGCTCCGTCGAACCGGACCCTACGCCGCTCTCATGAACTGAGAGAGGGCGGCAAAGTCATCGTGCAGGTGGCCCGCGGCGATCGCCCGGCGGAAGATGACGTCGTAGCCGTCGATGACGGTCCGATCGATGCTGCGCGCTTGCATCAGGGCTTTCAGATGCTGGAAGGCGCCGTAATGCGGCGAGACCGAAGACAGCGTTTCCGCGTCGCTTGCAAACCGTCCGGCATTCGACCGCCGGATCAGGTCCCCGACCAGGCCCTCGATCACCGGGGCGGTTGCCGTCCATTGGCGACCGAGTTCGCCAAGGTCGATCTTTTCGGCTTCGGCCACGGCGATCGCGTGCAGCCCGCCGAAGAGCGCGCCCCACATCAGCGCCAGCACGGCGCTGTCGAGCGCATTGGCAAGCCCCGGTTCGGCGCCAAGGTGCTGGACGTTGCCGCCGAGCGCGCGAAAAACCTCGGCATTCCCGGTGTAGAGTTCGGGCGCGCCGGAAAGCAGGATCGTGCCCGCCTCGGTGCCGATGAAGTCCGGCGTCGCCAGGATGGCGCCGTCGATATAGCCGGCCCCTTGCGCCTTCGCCCATCGGCTGGTTTCGCGCGCGCCATCCGGCGTGCCGGACGTCAGCTCGACGATCACCTTTCCAGCAAGGCCCGGGGCGACGTCGCTACCGCGCAGAAGCGCGGATGTGGCGCCATAATCGCTGACATTGACGACGATGATCTCGGCCGCGTCGATCGCCTCGCGCACCGACGGCGCGACGCTGGCGCCGAGCGCCGCGAGGGGGGCCGTCTTCTGCGCCGTCCTGTTCCAGACCGTGGTGCGATAGCCGGCCTCAAGCAGGGCGCGCGCCAGCGCCGACCCCATGCGTCCCATTCCCAAAACACTGATTGAAGGCTTCATTGCCAATCTCCATATCCATCCATTGCCGCGACGTTCGTTTTGCCGTCGCTGGCCAGAGGTATGGTGGCGCCCGGTGCGCACAATACGAACGCGCCGGTAAGTGGTTACCCTGAGGTAAGGAGATGCACGTGCAGCTGACCACGGACAATTGCGGCCTTGTTGCCGCGCTCAAGGCCATCGAAGGCAAGTGGAAGCCCGATATCCTGTGCGAACTCGGCAAGGCCGCACGCCGGTTCGGCCGGCTGCGCCATTCCATACCCGCGATCAGCGAGAAGATGCTGGCGCAGCAGCTGCGCGAGCTGGAGGCGGATGGCCTGGTCGAGCGAACGGTCTATCCGGAAACGCCCGCGAAGGTCGTCTATTCGCTGACCGACCGCGGCGCGGCGCTGAACGTGGCGGCGGCTGCCCTGTGTCATTGGGGGGAGGCGGCCGGGCAAGGCATGAAGCATTCGCCGGCCGGTGTCGAGGCGATGGCGGGGCTCACCTCGCGCGATGAATTCGTTGCGGGTGTTACCCTGGGAACACCTTAAGCGCGAAGGCTCGGCTAGTATTCAGGTCATGCAAGGCAATGACCTTTGCCAAGAGCAATGCGAACCACCCGATCGCCTCCCAGTCGAGTGGTTCACGTGATCCCGGCGAGCCTCCCACGTCGGTGATCCGCATCTGCCAAAGACCCGTCGCGTGCTGACCGCGGCGGGTCTTTTCTCGTCTGGCCACGGCCACGTGCATCGAAGCCGCCATGCTTTCAGCGCAACCCTGTGGCGACCATCCGGCGCTTGACACCCATCTCCATCCTGTCACGATCCGCGGCGTCGGGTTTGCGCCCGGCTCAGCCGACCACGGTTCCCATGGAGAGTGTCATGAAGATGTATCTGCCCGCCGCTGCCGCAATCATCGCATTTGCCGTGGCCGGCGAAGCGGTCGCCGGCATTCCGCTGGTCAACGCCACATGCCCAGGCAAGATCGAGGTTCACGCCGACCAGGGCGGGCCGATCTATATCAACGGCAAGGAAGGCAAGCTGAAGAAGTTCAACGACAACTACTTCGAGGCCAAGGGCGCCGGGGTGACGATCTCGCTCAGCATCAACCCCGACGGCACGCCCTCCGTCTCCTATACGGGCAAGGGCGGCGCCAACGGTGTCTGCACCATCAAATAGCGTTGGGGGCACGTCGCTGCGGCGGGTGGGCCGCTCAGGCAAGGCCCGCTCCGTCAGGCAAACGGCCGAGGCGGTATCGTGGATCCCGGTGCGCCATCGGCTTGAGCCGCATCCGGTGAGCCGGCCATATCCGCCGTCTTCCGGGGCATGCCGGCCATTGATTGGCCTGTCGCGGTCATCCACCCGTGTTTCCACAGTCTGTTCAGCTCCTTGCTAAGAACACAATGTGCCTGTAAAGGAGCCGTCATCGATCTTGCTTGCTGAGCTTTGTTTTCTCGCCTACCGGCGTTCAAGCTGACCTTTCCTATCAAAATCGATTTGACTGCCTCACCCGGGAAGCATCCGGGCGGCGAATTTTTTGATTGAAAGGAATTCCTATGATCACTGGAACCGTAAAGTTCTTCAACACCACCAAGGGTTTTGGCTTCATCGCTCCGGACGACGGCGCGACCGACGTTTTCGTTCACGCTTCTGCTGTTGAACGCGCCGGCATGAGCTCGCTCGTCGAAGGCCAGAAGATCCGTTTCGACATCGTTCGCGATGCACGTTCGGGCAAGAACGCCGCCGACAACCTGTCTGCTGCGTAAGCACCCCAATTTCGTCTCTGGTCCTTGACCACGGATGTACTGGCATTGGCCATTGAGGCGATATCGAGAAGGTCGGGATTTCCCGGCCTTTTTCTATGCGCGCTTTTCAACGCGCCGCCGGTGCGGGTTGTGCCGACTTGCATGATCACTCGAACACGTCCGTCGAACCGTCATCGTAAACCACGGCATGCACGCATGTGTGGGCGGTGATGTCTTCCGCATTGACGTCCAAGAGCCGCTCGATGGTGAAGGGTCCCCAGACGCGCGTGCCCGTGAAGCTGCCGCTGGCGGGAATGGCGACATCCCGTTGGATGGTCAGCGGACCGATCGTGGCGCCCAGTCGGTCGGTGAAGCGCACTTGCGCATCGAGCATCCGGATGCCTTTTTCAGCACTGGAGCGCAGCGTGAATGAAAGCTCGTTCATGTGGCTGTCGATCGGCTTTATCGACCAGTTCGAGATTGTCAGCAGGTCGTCGTTACAGGCCGACAGGGCGGGGGATGCACCGATCAGCGCAAGGGCAAGCCCCAGAAGGATGCGACGCATGACATTTTTCTCCGGCTGCCGGGCAGCGCGATCGTCTTTGGCTTGGGCGCGACGGATGCTCACGGCTCGGCAATGTGGCGAAGATAAAACGAACGGGTCGCGGCCAGCAGGGATTTCTCCGTCGAAAGCGGCCCGCTGAACGCGGCCATCAGAAATCGGGCGAGGTGCTCGGCCCGCACGTCCTCCCGCGGGATCTGGTGTTCGACGCAAACGGCCTCGAAGACGCGACGCAACATGTCGGCCTGCGCGTCGCTCAGGGTGTCAGTCGTTTCTGCGAGAGGCCAGGGCATGTCTACCTTCCTTCGTTCCTCGCATATGTGGCCGTTGCCGCGCAAAACGCGTTCGGGATCGCAGGTCCCCGGTCCGCATCCTGCCGGTTTTAGCCTACAAGAGGCGATTTCGCTCCAATGTCTCGCGACCGCGCCGCAATTTCACCAGGCTCTCGTTCACGCCTTTTTGCTCGTCATGCGACAGGTGGTGCAGCGTTTTGACGGATGGATGGCGGCGGGGCGGCTTGGCAACGGGCGGCCTGGCGATGGGCGGCCTGGCGATGGGCGCCATGGCGGGCGCGCCCTTCCACTGGAGCAATTGTCTCAGTTTTCCGTAGTAGGTCATGGTGTTTCCTTGTGTCAGTGGCGCGGCATGCCCCATTCGATCGGCTCGAGGTTTTCCTCTTTGCTGACGCGATCCTGTCCGAGTTCGTCGTTGCGGATCCGGTACTGGGGCTGGCTGTCGCGCGGGGGCATGATGGCTGTGATGCGATAGGTTTCCGCCGCATTCGGCGAGATGTGCGTGCGGTCCCTGAGGCGGACCGACAATCCGACCTCGAAACGATGTGCAGACATGGCTCTTGACCTCCTGGGCTTGGGTTCAGGCTTGCGTCGACGGGGCGAAATCGTGTTTTGCGCGGTCGATCGCGAGGATGCGATCGAGTTCATCCGGCGCAATGGCGACCATGCGCATGCGATGGTCATTGTCGGCGGTGGGCGGCAACTTGATGAAGGTGGCGACGCGGTGATAGGCGAGCCATGAAATGCCTTCGATCAATTCCTCGTCGTCATCCACCTCGTAGTCACCCGCAGCCAGCATTCCTTCCACCTCAGGCAATCGGAAGGGCTCGCTGAAGTGGACGGTGCGGTGCTTGGTGCGGTTGAACATGACGTCTCCTTCTAACGCCGGGATGTATCCGGCATTGTGGACATGACGACTGGTTTGGCGAACGGCCGCGTCGGAGCCGCAGGTTGTGGGCGGCGCTGCGCCCTTTTCGTGTTTTCCAGATCGCGAACCGAACCGCCCGTCCCGGAAAGATCGATATGATGTCCGACCTGTCCGTGCGCCCGCACATCGACCCTTATCGTGCGGCGGCCATTGGCAAGACAACGAAGGCGGCATTGCCGTCAAAACGCATGATCGCAACCGCGATCATGTCAGAACAGGGCGTGGGAGCAAACGCGAGCGGCGCGCGCACTTCAGCGCTCGAAAATGGGAAGAGATGGCGGGTCGAAAGCCTCTGACGCCGCGAAAAGCCAAGCTGGCCAATGTCGATGAGCCACTGTGGGCCTTAATTGCGCCGAACGCAAGGTAATCACGAATTTCGGCAAACGCGTTGCGTTCTCACAGCTTGTCGCGTCATGCATGGGAGACGGCACCCGCGATGAAATAGTCTGTCGTTTCCGGCGACAATCAGTGGTCACCGGGAAATTCACAGTCCTTTCAACGTCCGTTACAGCCGGGCGTTGACGGATGTCGATCCTGTAGGCATCCTGCCGGCCAAAGAAGACAGGGCGGCAAAAGCGCTGCCGGGGCCGTCAAGCGGCCCGCCACGGGGACAGTTGCATTCGACGGGCAGCAGGCGACATCCGCGTGCCGCACTGCCATTCATACGCATTCGCCAGTCATACGCATTCGCAAGTCATTCAGGTCGATCGGTCGAAACTGCTCGGAGGGGACTGTGAAGAGACGTTCGAAGTTCTGCATGTCTGTCAGTCTGGTGCTCGGGCTTGGTGCCGCCGGCCCGATGCTGGCGGCCGATCTCGTCATCGCCATGCCCAACTGGCCGTCCGGCCAGGCGACGGCAAACATTCTCAAGGTCAGCATCGCCAAGAAATTCGGCCTCGACGCCGAGGTCAAGGAGCTCGGCACGCTCAACGCCTTCGTCGGCTTCGAGACCGGCGAGGTGGATATCCAGCCTGAGGTCTGGCAGCCGAATTTCGGCGACATCGTCAAGAAATACGTGACCGACAAGAAAGTGGCGACGCTCGGTGCCCATGCGGTGCCGGCCTGGCAGGGCCTTTGCGCCACGCCGGAGGCGGCAGCGACGATCAAGACGATCGCCGATCTCAGCGATCCCGAAAAGACCAGGATCCTCGACACGGACGGCGACGGCAAGGGCGAACTGTGGATCGGCGCGCCGACCTGGCTTTCCACCGGCATCGAGCGCACCCGGGCCAACAGCTATGGCTACAGCGCCAACCTGACGCTCTACGAGGCGGAGGAGGAGGTGGCGATGGCCGGCGTCGATGCGGCGATCGCAACCGCACGGCCGATGGTGTTTTACTGCTACGCGCCGCACCACGTGTTCGAGCTGCACAAGATCGCCCGTATCGCCGAGCCGCCGCACGATCCGGCCAAGTGGAAAATCGTCGGCGCCAACGATCCCCTGTGGATCAGCAAATCCACGGCTGCGACCTCCTGGGACGCGGCCCATTTCCAGATCGCCTACGCGACCGTCTTCGGCAAGAAGCATCCCGACATCGCCAAGTTCCTCGATCAGGTCGATTTCTCGCCGGAGGAAGTGACGAAAATGAGCTATGCGCTGGAGGTCGAGCGCCAGGCGCCGGCCGACTACGCGAAGAAATGGGTTGATGACAACGCGGCACGTATCGACGGGTGGGCGAAGCCATGAAGACGACACCGGATCGAAAAGCCTCCAGCTTCATGACGCGTACGCGAAAGCTCGGGCTGGTGGTGCTGGCCGCGGCCGTGTGTTTCGGGCCGCCGGCAGCGCTGGCGCAGACCCAGATCTACGACGCCCGCACCAAGAAATGGGTGAACTACGACAAGAAGAAAGCGCGGCAATATTATGCCCGCAACAACCAGTTGCCGGAGGCGTTTCGCCGGCAGGTGGTGCCGTTCCGCACGGCGGAAAAGCCGGGCACGATCATCATCGACGGCAACCAGCATTTTCTATATCTCGTCCAGCCCGGCGGGCAGGCGATCCGCTACGGCATCGGCGTCGGGCGCGAGGGGTTCGGCTGGGCCGGCATCGTGCGCGTCGGGCGCACGGCCGAGTGGCCGACCTGGACGCCGCCGCCCGAAATGGTTGCGCGCGATCCGAACGCGGCCAAATGGGCGGCCGGCATGCCCGGCGGGCCGGACAACCCGCTCGGCGCCCGCGCGCTCTACCTCTATGAGGGCGACCAGGACACGATCTACCGCATCCACGGGACGGTCGAGCCGTGGACCATCGGGCTCGACGTGTCGTCCGGCTGCATCCGCATGAACAACGACGACGTCACCGACCTGCATTCGCGCATCGAGGTCGGCGCCAAGGTGATCGTGCTGATGCAGGGGGCAGCCCTCTACAAGGGCGTTTGAAAGGGCGTTTGACGGACCGACCGGGCGGGCAGGCGTGGCGCTGACACGCCACACGCCGTCGCCTGTCGCGACGGCTGCTGCTGTCGGAGGGACCTGGAAGATGCATGAAACAGCCATGCCGAATGCCTGCCTCAGGGGCTCAAGACGGGCAGGGGAGTGAACCACAGGATCCGAAGGGGAGATTTTTGGTGATCGAGGGGATGATGCGTTCAAAAAGCTTGGTACTGGCGGCCGGCATCGGCCTTGCTTTTCTCGGCGGCTGCCAGTCGGCGCCGCCCAAACCCGAGGAAATGGCGCGCACGAGCCTGCAGACGGCACCGGCCGACCTGCAGCTGATCTGCGCCAACGCGGCTGCGGGCACCGCCCAGGTCGACAGCAGCAAGGTGCTGCCGACAAGCTCGCGCCAGCTGGATGCGACCTCCTACAGCGTCGACCTCGACGCGGGCGGGCGCAAGTTCAACTGCATCGTCGACACCAATGGCAGCGTGAAATCGGTGCAGCCGGTGGCTTGATCGCCACCGCGTTTCGCCGACCGGCAGACATGACCGTGGGGTAGATGCCATCCCCGCGATGATGGCCATTTGATCTCTCAAGGGAGAGGCAATCATCATGGAGCAGCGGCTCACCATCCTCAATTCGTATCGGTTGAACGCTCCGCCCGAGCATTTTGCCCGTGCGATCGACGCGCTGGCGCGGCGGGTCGAAGCCGAAGGCGATCCCGGCGTCCTTTCCTACAGATTTTTCGTGCACGCATCGGAAGGGACAGCGCGCGGGGTGATCGACTATGTCAATGCCGCTGCCTGGATCGGTCATCACGACATCGCCATGGGATGGCCCGAAATGTCCGGATTGCACAGTGTTGCCTCTCTCACCGACATCGTCTTCCTCGGCGCCATGACGAGCGAAATCCAGGCCTGGATCGACCGATCCACGCTGACTGCGCGGATACGATGCGGTTATGCATTCGCGGGAGGATTCCAGAGGCGGAGCGAGCGATGGCACGACTAGTCCGGCAACCTGCCGGAGAAAGTGCACTCGTCGGCCGTGATCAGGCGGCGACAGCGACACGCACATGCGCGCACGGACGAGTGTACCAGCATCTGTGTCCTTTGGGCCAACCTGGCGCTAGGGTGAAAGGCCCGGTCAGTCGCCAAGGCTGAAGAGGGTTGCGGGGTCGGCCACGACCGGCGGCGCATAGAAGGTCAGCCGCGCGGCGTCCATGAGCAGAAGCGGCGGGACCATCTCGTCGGCAAGTTGGGTGATCCAGTCCTGGAGTTCGCGCACCTGCTCGTCATTGTCCGCCGAGAGATCCTTCGTCTCCGAGGGGTCGGCTGCAAGGTCGAACAGTTCGAGCCTGGGCGGCAATGTCGCCTTCCACACGAGTTTCCAATTGTCCCTGCGCACCGCGCCGCCGAGCGGGTCGACATTGTAGGCGAGCTCCGTGCGCGGCGAGGGCTGGCCCTGGCTGATCGCAGGCCACAGGTTCATGCCATCGAGTGGCTTTTGTGTGTCGGGTGCGGCGCCGGCTATGGCTGAGAGCGTCGGGAACATGTCGACGACATGCACCATGCCGGTGACCTTTCCCGGCTTGATCTTGCCCGGCCAATTGGCAAGGGCTGCGACGCGGGTGCCACCTTCGTAGAGCGTGCCCTTGCCGTCACGGTAGGGGCCGTTGTCCGCCGGCAACCCGCCGCCGATCTTGCTATCGCCGGCAAAGAGAGCACTTGTCACGCCGCCATTGTCGCTGTGGAAGACAACAAGCGTGTTGTCACGCATTCCGCGCTTTTCGAGCGCCGCCATCAGCCGGCCGACGCCATCGTCGAGCACCGTGATCATGGCCGCATAAGCGCGACGGTTTTCGTCGGGGATGTGCCGATAGCGCTCGAGATAGGCAACGGGCGCCTGAAACGGTGTGTGCGGCGCGGTGAAGGCGAGGTAGAGAAACAGCGGGGCGGATGGATCGTGACCTTCGACGACACGCACGGCCTCGTCGCCAAAAAGGCTGTTGTCGAAACCGGTCTCCTCGAGCGGGGCATTGTCCCGATACCAGTCCTTCACACCGTGTGAGGCGTGCTTGAAGTGGTCGATCTCACCGACGAGCGCACCATAAAAGCTGTCGAAGCCGCGCTGCTTCGGCCAATACTCGACCTTGGCATGGCCGAGGTGCCACTTGCCGACGAGCGCGGTCCTGTAGCCGGCAGCCTGCATGACCTGAGGCAGAAGTACCTCGTCGAGCGCCAGCCCGTAGGCGCCCGGCGATGGTATCACCCCGGTCTGCAGGCCGTATCGCAAGGGGTAGCGGCCGGTCAGAAACGCGGCGCGCGTCGGCGTGCACATGGGTTGGGTGTAGAATTCCTCGAAGGTCACGCCCGTGCTGGCGAGCCTGTCGAGGTTGGGCGTCGCGATATCGGAACCGTGAAAGCCGACGTCGGCCCAGCCGAGGTCGTCGGCGATGATGTAGACGATGTTCGGCGGTGCCGTGCCGCTCGCAAGGGCGCTGTCTGCGGAGAGTGTTGCAAGAGCGGTCGGCATGCCCAAGGCAGCCGCGAAGGCTGCTCCGCTCATCAGCGCCTCGCGCCGCGTCAGGCCGCTCCGGTCGCATCCGCTGCTCTCGCGTGCGCAGGCATTCGGGCCCACGTGCTTTTCCTGCATTTCAGCCATCCTTCACTCCCCGCAAATCGAGCCCGCCTGGCCGGCAATTGTCTATTCGATATGGCTAATATCTGCGTCTTGCGGTAGCGGCGTCAATCGCCATCAAGGGGTGTACCGGGGAGGTCGCACGCCGCACCGGCGATGCACCGGAATGCACGGTTTGGCGGACAAAACCGGCCCTATGAGCGTGCAACCGGACGCCGGATTTGCCCGCAATCTGTCGGGCGCCGGCGCGCGCGGCGGTTTCAAGGGATTAGCCAACGGATGTGAGGATTCGTCCGTATTGTGCGGCGCAGAAATAGTAATGTTGCAATGCAAGATTATTGCCGGCGTGTTTTCTTTGGAATTCAGTATATCTGCGAATTGATCTTTCAAGATGGAGAATTATATGCTCTCATAGGTTTAGTTGAGAGGAGGAAATGCCATGTTCTCATTCTTTGAGCACTTCGCACTTTTCGACGCGCTGATCGTTGCCGCAATCTGCACGCTTCTGATCCTGAGTTATTTTAGCCGCGAGGCCTGATAGGGCGCGCTAAGCTTTCGGCCGGCAAGCGCAGGTTTGCCGATGCTGTCTTTGCAATGGCGCGCTGCCGCTAGCCGGTGTTTCGCGACCTGAAGAGCGGGCGAACGCGACCTGTTGGCCGCTACCGCGCGGGCGCATGCACCCGGGACGTCGCCCCTTGAAAGTTCCCGCTATCGTTCGGCGCGCTAGCGGGCGCGGACCGCGCCGACATGCAGCCAGCGAGTGGGTTCGTTGTCGTAGCCGCCGCCGTCAGCCTGATCGATGCGGATATCCGACCAGTCCGCCCATTCCAGGCAGGTGCGAAGCCAGGCGGGCGAGGGGTAGTTGAAATAACGGCCGAAGCGATCGTGGCCTTCGCGCTCACCGGCCTTGAAGCTTGCCTGCAACAGGCCGCCCGGCCGCAGCGCCCGATGGAGGCGCACCAGCACGTCCGGCAATTCCGCCCGGGGCACATGCAAGAGCGAGGCTTCCGCCCAGATGGCGTCGAACCGCTCACTCCATTCGATGTGCTGGAAGGTGACGACCTCGACCTTGCGGCCAATTCGCTGTTCGGCCGCCCGGGCCATCTGCTCCGATCCGTCGCAGGCGGTGACATCGAGCCCGGCCTCGATCAGGTGCAGGCTGTCATGGCCGCCACCGCAGCCGAGATCGAGCACGGCGGCACCGGGCGAAAGCCGGGCGATGAACGTGGCCAGGCGATCGGCGGGCGGCTTGCGGTCTCGCATCGCATAGGTTTCGGCGTTGTCCCGGTAAAAGGCCATGGTGTCGTTGCTGCTCGTCGTCATGGCATTCTTCCTTCCTTGCGGCTGCGTCCTGCGATTTGCGCGCCACCCATGCCAAAGCCTGATTGCGCCAATGTTGCGCCAAACGGCTGGCGTGGGAAAATGGCTGATATAGCCCGTGTCGAATCGGCCATGTGCGCAATTGTAGCCCCGAAATTCCGCGGCGTTCAGGTGCGGGCACCTGCTGCGTCATGATGTCGTGCGGTCGGGCCGCCTGTTTGAGGATTGCGCGAAGCCGTGGCAATTTCGGCCGGGATCGCAGGCTTTGGCGCGCCGCCACGCGCGCCAGCAAGTCCGTGCCACGAATGCCGAAGCCACGACAGCCGATGTCACGAGAGGACGTTCATGCGCTTTATCAATCCGATACCGTTCGTTCGCGACATCGAGCGCTCGAAGCAATTCTATCGCGACCGGCTCGGCCTGGAGATCCTTGAGGATTTCGGCAGTTTCGTTTTGTTTGCCTCCGGCTTTGCCATTCATGAGGCAAGCGCGCTCGAACAGACGATCTGGCGGCAGGCGTGCGAGGGCAGCGAGCCCTACGGGCGACGAAACCTGCTGCTCTACTTCGAGGATGACGATGTGGATCTGGCCTACGCCACCATCGCGCCGCATGTGGAGCTGATTCATCCCGTCGAACGACAGGCCTGGGGGCAGCGGGTGTTCCGCTTTTACGATCCGGACGGGCATGCGATCGAGATCGGCGAACCGCCGATCGATATCGGCGAGCCGCAGGCGCCCGGCGTGCCCGTTCCGTCGTGATCCTTCGTCGCTGCGCGCTGTCCTCGCGACGGATCTCGGGGGCTTTAGAGGCACCATGCCCGCTGCCGAAGGTCGGCAACGGGCATGGTAGGGACGGCGCGAGGCAGCGTTACTTGCTGCCGGAACCGGAGAGCTTGTCCATGACGTCGTCGAGATTGAAGCTTGCCGGCTTCTGGCGGATCGGGAAGTCCTTGAAGCTTTCCAGCCATTTCGCCACGATCGCCTGCGACGGCACGACGACGAAGGCGCGGTCGAAGAACCACTTTTCGTATTCGATCGATTCATCGCCGCGCTCGAACGGGTCGGCGCGCAGGTTGAAGAGCTTGGGCGCGCGCAGCGTGGTGAAGGCGTCGCGCCACACGCCGATACCCGTGCTTTCCTGCGCCTTGAACACGACCTTCCAATCCTGGAAGCGCACGGCGACGAGTTCGCCATCATCGTTCCAATAAAGGAATTCGCGCCGTGGTGCGTCGTTCACCTCGCCCTTGAAATAGGGGAGCAGGTTGTAGCCATCGAGATGCACCTTGAAGCTCTTGGTGCCGGCCTGATAGCCCGTCTTGCACTTTTCGACGATGTCGGTTTCGCCGGCGGCCGCGCAGAAGGTCGGGATGAAATCGTAGTGCGAGAACATGTCGTTGTAGACGGTGTTCGGCTTGATGACGCCCGGCCAGCGGATGCAGGTGGGGACACGGTAGCCGCCTTCCCAGTTGGTCGCCTTCTCGCCGCGGAAGGGCGTGTTGCCGCCATCCGGCCAGGTCATCACCTCGGCGCCATTGTCGGTGGTGTAGACGACGATGGTGTTTTCGACGAGGCCGAGATCGTCGAGCTTCTTCAGGAGCTCGCCGACCATGCCGTCATGCTCGACCATGCCGTCGGCATAGACGCCCTTGCCGGTCTTGCCCTCCGATTCCGGTTTCAGATGGGTGTTGACGTGCATGCGGGTGGAGTTGAAGTAGCAGAACCAGGGCTTCTGGGCATTGTGCTGGCGATCGATGAAATCGAGTGCGGCGGCCAGGAACTCGCCGTCGACCGTTTCCATGCGCTTCTTCGTCAGCGACCCGGTGTCCTCGATCCGGCCGTCGGCATAGGAGTGGATGACGCCGCGCGGGCCGAAGCGCTTGCGAAACTCCGGGCTCTTCGGATAGTCCGGGTTCTCCGGCTCCTCCTCGGCATTGAGGTGGTAGAGGTTGCCGAAGAACTCGTCGAAGCCGTGGTTGGTCGGCAGGAACTCGTCCTTGTCGCCCAGATGGTTCTTGCCGAACTGGCCGGTGGCATAGCCTTGCGCCTTGAGGAATTCGGCGACCGACGGATCCTCGGCCTGCAGGCCGAGATCTGCGCCGGGCAGGCCGACCTTGGTCAGCCCCGTGCGGATCGGCGACTGGCCGGTGATGAAGGCGGCGCGACCGGCCGTGCAGCTCTGCTCGCCATACCAGTCGGTGAACATCGCACCTTCGTTGCCGATGCGGTCGATATTGGGCGTGCGATAGCCCATCATGCCGCGATGGTAGATGCTCGGATTGAACCAGCCGATATCGTCACCCATGATCATGAGGATGTTCGGCTTGGCGCCGCCGGCGGCGGCTGATGTGGACTGCTGGGCGCTCGCCGGTCTCGTGCCGCCTGTCGCGGTCAGGGCCGTTGCCGCAAGGGCGCTTCCGGCAAGCAGGAGATTGCGCCGGCTGACGGCCAGGGGATGCCCGTTCTCGCGTTGATCGTCATCTTCCGGATGCGTGCTCATGGCGTCTTTCTCCGTGTCGTTGAAAATCGAAATCTTGGCCCGGTTTTGCAGTCGAGGTACGGGGGAAGTCTGCGCCCGGCGCGTGTAACGGACAAGGATGTAACAGTAACGCCAGGGCTACGGCGCCCGTCGCGGCGGGCGGAAGGATCGATCACGCAACGTTTGCAAAGTGTCGCAAAGTGAAGGACAGACAGGCAGAAAATTGCGCGATTTAGGTCAACAACATTGACATAAATTAGCCGCCGTGATCCTGTCGAAGGACAAAGACAATGCATGCGCGACAGAGCCTGAAGACGCTCCTCCGCACCAAAAATCCTTGAGGAAACCACCCAATGCTCGACTGGGACCATATATTCGCGACGCGCTCCGGCCGGATGCGCGCCTCGGAAATCCGCGAATTGCTGAAACTGCTGGACCGCCCCGACATCATCTCGTTTGCCGGCGGCATTCCCGATCCCGAGCTGTTTCCCGATGTGGAATTCAAGGACGCCTATGCCGAGATCTTTTCCGGCCCGGCCGTCAGCGCTGCCCTGCAGTACTCCGTGAGCGAAGGCTACAAGCCGCTGCGCGAATGGCTGGCCAAGCAGATGGAAAAGCTCGGCATTCCCGCAACCGTCGACAACATCTTCATCACCTCCGGTTCGCAGCAGGGTCTCGATTACATCGGCAAGCTGTTCCTGTCGCCCAACGACACGGCGCTCGTCACCTGGCCGACCTATCTCGGCGCGCTGCAGGCGTTCAACGCCTATGAGCCGCATTACGATCAGCTGAACCCGGGCGGCAACCGCACGCCCGCGACCTATGCCGAAGCCGCGAAGGCTAACGGCGGCCGCGTCAAGTTCGCCTATCTCTCGGCCGACTTCTCCAACCCGACGGGCGAGACCGTCGACCGGGCAGGGCGCGAGCGGGTGCTCGATCTCGCCGAAGAGCTCGACATCGCCGTCATCGAGGATGCGGCCTACCAGCAGCTTCGCTACGACGGCGAGGCGATCCCGCCGATCCTGGCGCTCGAGATCGCCCGCAAGGGCGACATCAACCACACCCGCACCGTCTATTGCGGCTCGTTCTCAAAGACGCTGGCGCCGGGCCTGCGCGTCGGGTGGGTCTGCGCTTCGGAAACGGTGATCAAGAAGCTCGTGCTGCTGAAGCAGGCGGCCGACCTGCATTCCTCGACCATCAACCAGATGGCGATCTGCACGGTGGCCGAGCGCGGCTTCGATGCCCAGGTTGCCAAGATCCACCGGGTCTACAAGCACCGCCGCAGCGCCATGCTGGCGGCGCTCGAAAAGTACATGCCCGATGGCGTGAGCTGGACCAAGCCGGAGGGCGGCATGTTCGTCTGGGTGACGCTGCCCAAGGGCATGGACGGCACGGCGCTTCTGGCCAAATCGCTCGAGACGGCCAAGGTCGCCTTCGTGCCCGGCCGCGCCTTCTTTGCCGACGGTTCCGGCGAAAACACGCTGCGCGTGTCGTTCTCCTGCGCCAACGACAAGATGATCGACGAGGGCATCCGCCGCCTCGGCGATCTCGTGCGCGGCGAAGTGGCAGCGCTCGCCGCCTGATCGCCGACGACACGGTTTTTCGTTGCGAGGCGCGGCCGCTGATGCGGGCGCGCCTTTTCTTTTGGCCGGAGATGGCTGCGTAACCGTTACGGTCTCCTGCCGCATCATGGCGGCGGGCGAGCACGTTGCGCCGAGCCGACATGTCGGCTACAACGACCGAAATGGCCGGGCGCTGTCCGGCCACGTAAGCGTTAACGTCACTCAACGCGTATGATCGAACGGCTCAAGCGGCTTCGATCTGCGCGACTGTGTCCTGCGGATCGAGATCAACGAGCCCCAAAAGGATACCGATGGACACGATCCAGACCTCTCCCCACGATGCAACGGCCCCGAAGATCGAGCGCGTACGCCATGAGCTCAAGCGCCGTTCGCTTGTGGTCACCGATGCCGAGCGCATCACCCCCGGCATGCTGCGCCTGACGCTTTCGGGCGAAGACCTTGCCGATTTCGTCAGCCTGGGCGCCGACGATCACGTCAAGATCATCGTGCCCGCGGCCGACGGCACCGAGGAACGGCGGGACTATACGCCGCGCCGCTACGACAGCGCAAAACGCACGCTGGTCATCGATTTTGCCCTGCACGAGGCCGGGCCGATCACGCAATGGGCGATGAGTGCCCGCCCGGGCGATGTCCTCAATATCGGCGGCCCGCGCGGTTCGGCCGTCATCTCCAATGTCGAGCGCTGGTTGCTGATCGGCGACGAGACGGCGCTGCCGGCGATCGGCCGGCGGATAGAGGAGGCCGGGGCCGCCGCCCGCATCACCAGCATTGCAGCCGTGGCCGACCCGGGCGAGCAACAGACGTTCGACACGCGGGCCGCGCTCACATGCCACTGGGCCTATCGTCCCCTCGGCGAGGCGACCGACGCCTCGGCGCTACTCGCCGTCCTGCGCACCGTCGAAATCGAACCCGACACCTTCGTCTGGGTCGCGGCCGAAGCCTCGGTGACGCGGGCGATCCGCGCGCACCTGACCGAAGAGCGGGGCTATCCGCTTCGCTGGATCAAGGCATCGGGCTACTGGGTAAAGGGCAAGGCCGACAGCACCGAAAAGTTCGAGTAGCGCCGCCGGACCATGGTCGCCGGCGTGTCCTTGCGGGCGCGCCCCGGCCATCGGTACGGTCGATCAGGCCGCAGCCTCGAGCCTGCGGCGCAGATCGTCGAGATCGTCCACGAACCAGAGCGCATTGCCCTTGTTGGTTTCACGCACGAAATCGCGCAGCGCCTTGCTTTCGGCAAGCGCCTGGCCGACATCGCCGACAATGGCGCATCGCATGCGGTAGTTGACGAATTTCTGAAAAACCTCGCCGGCGACGCGGGTGCTGAGGTTCAGGAAATCCGGGCCGAGGCGGGCGACCGGGATCGCCAGCATGTCGGCTTCATGACCCCAGGCATCGCCGAGAAAATCGTTGGCGTCTGCCGGCGTGCGCAGCGCAGCGCCCTTGTCGGCGCATCTGAGGACGCGGGTGTTGGCGATTTCGATCAGCTGGTCCATGGCGTCTGAAATAATGCCGGGAGAGAGGGATTGCAACCCGTGGGTGCGTGCGCGAGCGAAGCCGCCGCCGTGGCGCGGCGGTGGCCCGTGGCCCGTTCCAGCGTCACGGCGAGGTCAGCGGTTCCGCCTCGAAGGCCCGGTGGAGCAGTGCGACGAATGGCGCGGGGTCGCGCAGCGGTGTCTGGCCGATGCGGCTGACGGCAATGCCGGGTGTCCAGGAATTCATCACCACCCCGGCAAGGCCGGCGAGGTCGGCTGGTGTGACGGCCTGCGTGCGCTGGGCGATGCCGAGCCGGGCCAGCTGGCGCTGCAGGATGCCCATGGTGGTGCCGGTCAGCATCTCGGCCTCCGGCCAGACGACGGCGTCGCCGTCGAAGAAGGCGAGGTTCCAGATCGAGGCTTCGCTGAGGCGGCCTTTGCGGTCTAAGAAGGCGGCATCGTCGAAACCCTCGGCCACGGCCTGGCGCAGGTAGTAGGTCTTGGCGATCTCCCCGACATGCTTGATGCGCGGCAGCATGCGCTCATGCTCCACGGTCAGGAGCGAAAGCGGTCCCTGCGGACCTGATGACGCAGGGCCTGTCGTGACGAGCACGTCGAGCCCGACATCCGGACCGGCAACGGTGAATTCTCCGGCCGGCGAGTAGACGGTCGCCATCAAGGAACGGTCGGCGGGCGCGGCGGCGAGCGCTGCGCGCAGATGGGCGCGCACGAGATCGTCGGGAAGCGCCTTGCCGAACATTTCAAGCGAGGCGTTGCGCAGGCGGGCGAGATGAAGATCGAGGCCGCGCACCTGGCCGCCACGCACCTGCATGGCGGTGAAATGCGCGTAGCCGGCAAAGGCCAGCGGCGAAAGCTCGGCCGCGGTTGCGGCCTGGCCATTGCGTTGTACGGTCGAAGAGGTGGGGCCGGCAGACATCGAGATCACTCCAGGGGTCCATTTGGTGACGGTGGCGGTTGCCGCCGTTTCTGATCATCAGTATCTGCCATTGCTCGCTTCAAGAAAAACAAGTAGTTCTCGTTGGATCATCAAGCCAGGTTTGACGATCATGAGCCGAATGCTTCCAGGAACACGGGCGCTCAGAACCTTCGAGGCCGCCGGTCGCCATCTGAACTTCACGCGCGCGGCCGACGAGATCGGGCTGACGCCTGCGGCCGTCAGCTACCAGATCAAGGAAATCGAGGACCAGCTCGGCCTCACGCTCTTTAACCGCACCAGCCGCAGCATCCAGCTGACGCCATCGGGTGCCGTCCTGTTCGAGGCGGCCGCGCAGGCGCTGGAAACGCTTGAGCGGGCAGTCGGCCGGGCGCGCCGCATGGCGCGCGGCGCCCAGCAGCTGCGCGTGTCGCTGAGCCCGCGCTTTGCCACCAACTGGCTGTTGCCGCGCCTATCGCAGTTCCGGAAGGCGAACCCGACGGTCGAGCTCACCTTCGACATCACCGACGACGTCAGGGACTTCGATGCCGACGATATTGATCTCGCCATCCGTTTCGGCTCGGGCCGATACCGACAGACGCGGTGCGAGCGGCTGTTCGAGGCGGTGATCGCCCCGGTCGCCAGCGCGAAACTGCTGGCTGAGATCGGGCGGCCGAAGACGCCGCACGACCTCTTCGGCCAGACGCTCTGTCACGTCGAGTGCACCACCGAAGGCATGCTGTGGCCGAACTGGCGGATGTGGATGGCAGCCGCCGGCATCGACGGTTTCGACGACAGCCGCTGCGTCGCCTTCACCGACACCAGCCATGTGGTCGAGGCCGTGATCGACGGCGGCGCCGTCGGGCTGGTGGACCTCGCGATGATCCGCAACGAGCTTTCCGAGGGGCGGCTGGTTCAGCTGTTCGATCTCGGCGTCAGCGTCGCCGACGATTATGCCTATCATCTGGTCTACCCGGAAAACGCTGCGGACGATCCGCGGGTTCGTTCCTTCTGCGCATGGATGCTCGAAGAGGTTGAGCGGAAAGACCAGCCGGCGGCGCCGGCCCTTGCCGCTTCGGCCTGAAGCCGGCCTCGCCCCGCTCAGGCATCGCGTTGCGCCGCCTTCGTGACGGCTTATCGCCGCTACGTAACTGTTACGTACTCCTGCCTGCGGTCTTTGACGTGGTAATTTTCCAATCGTGATCGGCGGGCCATGATCCGTGCCCGGACCGATAACGCAAAGTTGGGCTCGGTCATCCCTCGCGGCCCTTTCAGACACGTTCGAACACCAGAGTTTCAATGCAATCGACGACCGCAGTCCTCGCGAACAGGAGACGATGAGCATGGTTGAGAATGTCGATAAGCCATCCAGCAACGAGATCCCGAACACGCTCGACGTCGATCGTCGCAGCCTGCTTCTTGGCGGCACGATCTTTGCCGCTGCCGCCATGGTCGGCTCGGGTGCGCCGCTGAATGCGGCCAAGGCCCAGCAGCAGCCTGCTGCCGGAAGCGGCAAGCCGCCGAACATCCTCGTCATCTTCGGCGACGACATCGGCATTCCGCAGATCAGCGCCTATACGATGGGCCTGATGGGCTATCGCACGCCCAATATCGATCGCATCGCGGCCGAGGGTGCGATCTTCACCGACAGCTACGGTCAGAACAGCTGCACGGCGGGGCGCGCCTCGTTCATTCTCGGCCAGGAGCCGTTCCGCACCGGCCTGCTCACCATCGGCATGCCCGGCGACCCGCATGGCATCCAGGACTGGATGCCGACGATCGCCGACGTCCTGAAGGCCAAGGGCTACTCCACCGGCCAGTTCGGCAAGAACCACCTGGGCGACCGCGACGAGCACCTGCCGACCAAACACGGCTTCGACGAATTCTTCGGCAACCTCTACCACCTCAACGCCGAGGAAGAGCCGGAAGGTTACTTCTATCCGAAGGATCCGGAGTTCAAGAAGAAGTTCGGCCCGCGCGGGGTCATCAAGTCCAGCGCCGACGGCAAGATCGAAGACACAGGCGCGCTCAACACCAAGCGCATGGAAACCATCGACGAGGAGTTCCTCGCCGCTGCCAAGGATTACATCGACCGCCAGGTCAAGGCCGACAAGCCGTTCTTCTGCTGGTTCAACTCGACCCGCATGCACGTCTTCACGCATCTGAAGGCGGAGTCGATGGGCAAGACCGGCAAGGGCATTCATGCCGACGGCATGGTCGAGCATGACGGTCACGTCGGGCAGTTGCTGCAGCAGCTCGACGACCTCGGCATTACCGAAAATACCATCGTGCTCTACACCACCGACAACGGCGCCGAGATCGCTCTTTGGCCCGATGGTGCCATGACCATGTTCCACGGCGAAAAGGGCACGACCTGGGAAGGCGGCTTCCGCATCCCGATGATGGTGCGCTGGCCGGGCGTGGTCAAGCCGGGCACGCAGATCAACGACCCTGTGACGCTCATGGACTGGTTGCCGACGTTTGCGACGGCCGCCGGCATCGCCGACGTCAAGGAAGAGATGAAGGCGGGTTTCAAGGGCACGTCCAAGACCTTCAAGGTGCATCTCGACGGTTACGACCTGACGAGTACGCTCAAGGGTGAAGCCAAGCAGCCGGCGCGTGATGCGGTCTACTATTTCGACCAGGGCGGCAACCTCAACGCGATCAGATGGAACGACTGGAAGCTCAGCTTCGCCGTCAACAGCGAAGGCAATATCGCGACAGCGACGCGCGAAGTGCCGAGCTGGGCCAACATCACCAACCTGAGGATGGACCCCTACGAGCGCGGCATCAAGGAAGGCGGCGAGTCCATGGAGTTCGTCGCCAGGAACATGTGGTTGCTGGTGCCAATCCAGGCCAAGATCAAGGAGTTCTTCCAGGACTTCAACGATTATCCGTTCCAGAGCGGCAGCACGCTCAATGCCAGCGGCATCGGCTACAGCTGGCTGGCGCAGCAGGCGGCGATGAAGCGGCTCGGCGAACTGGAGAGCCTGGCGCCGCGCTAAGGCCGGGCGGCCCGGTCTCATCCTGAAGCGAAATCGACGGCCGGCGCCTGGCGCCGGCCGTCTGTTTTTGTGCCGGCGAGAAGAAGAACGCCTCAGTATTCCTGCGCGGTCGGCCGGAACAGGATCTCGTTGATATCCACATCCTCAGGCTGGCTCATGGCGAAGACCACGGCGCGGGCAAAACTGTCGGCCGGGATCGCCACGCGCTGATAGAGGGCGCGGACATTTTCCGCGACGTCCGTCTCCGTGACGCTGTCGGGCAGCTCGGTTGCCACCGCGCCGGGCGAAATGATCGTGGTGCGGATGTTGTAGGGCTTCACCTCCTGGCGCAGCCCTTCCGAGATGACGCGCACGCCGTGCTTGGTTGCGGCATAGACCGCGCCGCCCGGATTGACCTTGTGGCCGGCAACGGAGGAGACGTTGATGATGTGGCCGCTCTTCTGCGCCTTCATGTGCGGCAGTGCGGCACCGATGCCATAGAGCACGCCCTTGAGGTTGACGTCGATGGTGCGGTCCCAGTCCTCGACCTTGCAGCGCTCGAGCGGCGAGTGCGGCATCAGGCCGGCGTTGTTGAGCAGGACGTCGATGCGGCCATGGAGCCTGACCGCGTGGTCGACCAGGCGCTTGACTTCATCGAACGACGTAACGTCGGTCTGAAGCGCTGCCTCCTCGCCGAGGGAAAGTTCGCGGGCGAGCGCCTGCAGCCTGTCGATGCGGCGGGCGCCGAGCACCAGCCGGGCGCCCTCGCGGGCAAGCCGGCGAACCGTCGCCTCGCCGAGGCCGCTGCTGGCGCCGGTGATGACGACGACCTTGTCGCGGATGTTCTCTGTCATCGCTTTTCCTCTTGCCGAAACGGCGTCAGCGGCCGACGCGGGCCTGCAGATGCGCCGGATAGCGCGCACCCTCGATGGTGACCGTGGCCAGCGCCTCGGCGATTTCGCCGAGATCGCCCGCAGTGAGATGCAAGCCGGCAGCGCCGATGTTTTCATCGAGCCGGCCAAGCTTGGTGGTGCCGGGGATCGGCACGATCCAAGGCTTCTGCGCCAGGAGCCAGGCAAGTGCTACCTGTGCCGATGTCGCCTCCTTGCGTGCGGCGATCTGGCCAAGCAGATCGACCAGCGCCTGGTTGGCTTTCCGCGCTTCAGGCGTAAAGCGCGGCACGGAATTGCGGAAATCCTTGGCGTCGAAGGTGGTCTCGGCATTGATGGCGCCGGTGAGGAACCCCTTGCCGAGCGGGCTGAAGGGCACGAGGCCGATGCCGAGCTCTTCGAGCAGCGGCAGGATCTCTGCCTCGGGCTCGCGCCACCACAGCGAATATTCGCTCTGCAGCGCTGCGACCCTCTGTTCCGCATGGGCCTTGCGGATCGTCTGCGCGCCGGCCTCCGAGAGGCCGAAGTGCCGGACCTTGCCTTCTTCGATCAGCCGTCTCACCGTGCCGGCGACATCCTCGATCGGCACGTTGGGGTCGACGCGATGCTGGTAGAACAGATCGATCACGTCGGTCTTCAGGCGCTTCAGTGCTGCGTCCGCGACCTTGCGGATCTGCTCGGGCCGGCTGTTCATGCCGCTCTGGCCGCCTTCCGCATTGAAGTCGAAGCCGAACTTGGTGGCGATCACCACCTTGTCGCGGATGGGAGCGAGCGCTTCGCCGAGAAGCTCTTCGTTCCTGTAGGGGCCGTAGGCCTCGGCGGTGTCGAAGAAGGTGACGCCGCGCTCGAAGGCGGTGCGGATGAGGGTGATGGCCGCCTGCTTTTCGGTGGCCGGGCCGTAGCCGTAGCTCAGGCCCATGCAGCCGAGGCCGAGGGCGGAGACGTCAAGGCCGCTTTTGCCGAGTGTGCGCTTTTCCATGGGGTGGTCCTTGTCTCGAGTGCCGATGTGTCGGGGATAGAGATGGCGCGCGCGGCCGGATTGGCCAGCGCGCTCCGACGGCCGGCGATCAGCCGGCCTTGGTTTGCGCCGCATAGTCCGTGTCGCTGACCTTTTCCAGCCAGTCGACGACCTTGCCGTCGAGCGCCTCTGCAATCGCGATATGGGTCATGGCGGCGGCCGGCGAGGCGCCGTGCCAGTGCTTTTCACCCGGGGCAAACCAGACGATATCGCCGGGGCGGATTTCCTCGACCGGCCCGCCCTCGCGCTGGGCGCGGCCAAGGCCGGAAAGAACGATCAGCGTCTGGCCGAGCGGGTGTGTGTGCCAGGCGGTGCGTGCGCCGGGCTCGAAGGTGACGGTGGCGCCACCGATGCGCGCCGGTGCCGAACCGCTGAAGGGGGCGTCGATGCGCACGGTGCCGGTGAAATAGTCCGATGGTCCCGTGGTCGAGGCTGCAGAGCCGCTTCTTTTGATGTCCATGGTGTCGATCCCTTGCAAATGCGCGGGGCCCGCAATCGGGCCCGATGTCCGGGCCGCTGTGGCCGCGTCGTCTCAGGCAATTTAAGGCGTGGGATTGATCGGGATTAGATGGTAAATGTCGCAAGCGCTTATGAGAGGAATTCATGAATGCCGCGCCAGCCGATCAGCGACCTCATCGCCTTCCTTGCCGTCGCACGGGAACGCAGCTTTACCAAGGCGGCAGCGCAGCTCGGCGTCTCGCAATCGGCGCTGAGCCACACGATCCGCGGGCTCGAGGCGCGGCTGGGCCTGAGGCTTTTGACGCGCACCACGCGCAGCGTTTCGCCGACCGAGGCGGGTGAAAGACTGCTCCTGTCGATCGGGCCGCGGCTCGACGAGATCGACCGGGAGCTGGCGGCGCTCAGCGAACTGCGCGACAAGCCGGCGGGCACGATCCGCATCACCGCCGGCGAACATGCGGCCGAACGCATCCTCTTTCCGGCGCTTGCCCGGCTATTGCCCGACTATCCGGACGTGAATGTCGAGGTGATCGTCGACTACGGCCTCACCGATATCGTCTCCGAGCGCTACGACGCCGGGGTGCGCCTTGGCGAGCAGGTGGCCAAAGACATGATCGCCGTGCGCATCGGGCCTGACATGCGCATGGTCGTGGTCGGTGCACCCGCCTATTTCGCCACCCGCAAAACGCCGCTGACGCCGCAGGCGCTGACGGAGCACAATTGCATCAACCTGCGCCTGCCGACCCATGGCGGCATCTATGCCTGGGAATTCGAGAAAGATGGCCGCGAGGTGAAGGTGCGCGTCGAAGGCCAGCTCGTTTTCAACAACATCGCGCTCCGGCTGAACGCGGCGCTGGAGGGGCTCGGCCTTGCCTATCTGCCGGAAGACGCCGTGGCGGCGCACCTTGCTTCGGGCCTTCTGGTGGAGGTTCTGGCAGACTGGTGCCCGCCCTTTGCCGGCTACCACCTCTATTACCCGAGCCGCCGCCAGACGTCGCCCGCCTTCCAGCTGGTGGCCGACGCGCTGCGCTATCGCGGGCCGCGCTAGGCTGCGAGGGGCGGCGGCGACCGACACAAGCGGCCAGCTTCACTTTGCCATCCCCAGTCATTCCAAGTTTAGCGTCTGCCCATCCAGGGAGATATTGCATCGTGCGTGCAAATCCCGCCGCGGCTCTCAAGAGTATTTCTCCGGCTTCCATTAGAAAGCCGCAGTTGCTCGCTTTTCTCCTGCGCGCAACTTCGTGTTGAAGCCGTTGCTGCGCAGCATATCGGGCGCTGTTGCAGACGTCTTCCTCCGCATCTGGCTTGGTAATTCCTGATAACCAAAGGAGATTGCTATGAAAATGCCGATTGCAATTGGACTTACGGTGGCTTTTTCGGCTTTGTTTGCAACGGGCGCGATGGCGCAGAGCAAATACGGATCCGAGGCCGGCTGGGACATCCTGGTGAAGGAAGACATGGGGCCGGGATGCCTGATCACCAAATCAAACGCGGACGGAACGCAAATTCAGATGGGGCTCGATGCGACCGCCGCCTTGCGTGGCTACATGGCGCTCTACACGAAAGCCGATGCCAAGGTCGCTGCCAACGAGAAGCTTGCGGTCCTGTTTGATGTCGATGGCCAGAAATTCAGCGGCGAGGCCAAGGGCCAGGTCATGGACGGCTACCGCGGCGCGTTTGTGTGGGTGAACAATCCTGACTTCATCTACGAACTGGCCAAGAAGACGGCGGTGACGATTACACCCGCAGGCGGCAATCCGATCATCGTCAAACTGGCTGGCACCGATGCCGCCTTCAAGGCGCTGAGGGCGTGCCAGGCCGCTCAAAAATGACGCCCTGACCAAGTCGGAAGAGGCTGCAAGCGGAAGCTTCAGCCTTCGCGCCGGATCGTCGGCGTCGGCGCGCCCTTCCATTCGAAGGTGATCGTGCGGCCCTGGCGGATGTTCTGGATGACGGCGGGCCGGAAGACGGCGATGCACTCGCCCTGGGGATGGCGGGCGGAGGGATAGATCAGGCCGTTGCCGCCACTTGCAAAGATGGTGGCGGCGAGCGCCTGGCCGGCGGGATAGGCAAGGGCAGGGTCGGGGCCGAGATAGGCGGCGCCGGTTTTGTCGCGCACATCGTGAAAGCTGCAGGTGAAGCCGGCGATCAGCTCGCGATAGGCGCCGATATCGTGAAAGATGCCGACGTCGGCAAGCGCCCGGGTGCGATGATAGACGATTTCCGCCTGGCAGGTTTCGAGCGCGTTGTCGCCGAAGGCGCAGTACCAGGCGCCGCGATCCTCGGTGTTGAAGCGGTTGCCCGGCGGGCGGGCGTGGCAGAAGGCGGCGTTGATCAGCGACCAGCCATAGCCGAAGGTGTCATTCAAAAGTTCGGCGGGGCTGACGCCCGCGGGCAGGGCCAGCGGGCTCAGCCGTGCCGACGTCAAGGCTTCCAGCCGGTTGAGGATCTCGATGTCGTCATCGTCGTCGCAGAGCGGGGCCACGGCCGGCTCGTCGATATAGGCGGTCGAGATCAGCCGGATGGTGGCCGGATCGGTGAAGTCGATCTCAGGGATCATAGGCCGCCGCGCAGACCATCGAGATAGCGCCGCACGGTCATCATCGCGGGGATGCCGCCCTCGATCATTAGGTCGACCGGCGACTGGCCGTCGAACACCGGGCCGGTGTTGACCGCTTTCGGCCACTGATAGGTCAGCGGCCCGTTGAAATAGAGCCGCAGGCCCTTGAAGATGCCGACGATGAGACTGGCGCGCATGCGCTTGTCCTGGTCGAGCCTGCCCTTGAAATCGCCGGCCTTCATCCGGTTCCAGGTGGCGATCGGCACGTCGAACAGCTGCGATGCTTCCCTGTTGGTCAGCTTCCAGAGGTCGCAGGCCTTGACCACCGCCTTGACGATCACGGCTTCCTCGTGCCGTTCCGCGTCGCGGTCGGGGGAAAAGGCTGGCTGTGCATTGGCCATGGTCATCTCCTATGAAGTCGCCTGCTGTATCATATGATATAAAATGGAGGGTTTCAGCGGGAAGTCAAGGGGCGGTGGTTTGCCGCTCACTTCCGGTTTGCCCCTCACCCTAACCCTCTCCCCGCAGGCGGGGAGAGGGGACGTGCAATACGGCTGCTTCTCCAAACCACATTGGCTGCCGAGCGGGGACGCGCTGTCTGACCTTACTTTCATACGACCGGCTGCGACAGGTTTCCTTCTCCCCGCTTGCGGGGAGAAGGTGGCCGGNNCCGGCAGGCCGGATGAGGGGGCGCTGCGTGTGGCAAGGGGGCACCAATGCCAAAGAACCGGCTCACGGAAGCGAGGGACGGCGCAATGCCGCCGGTTCCAGCAAATGTTCCGCATGACGTGGATCGTTCAGGCTGCTTTTTACAACGCGCCGCCTTGCACGGGCGCGAAATCAACGCGAAAGATCCTGAAGCCGAGCGCGGGCCTCGCTGCGTGGTGCCGGATAAAATGAACCGATGGATGCGAGCCCCCGAATGAGCCTCAACATACGCCCCGCCGCCAATGCCGATATGGAAGGCTGCCACCGTGCGCTGGCCGTTGTCGTCGAAGAGGGACGCTGGCTGACCCGTCTGACAGCGCCTTCAGCCGATGGGTACGCCTCCTTCTGGCAGTCGATGCGGAAGATGCAGGCGCCGCAGGTGGTGGCGACGGCGGAAGGTGCCATCGTCGGATGGTGCGATATCGCGCCTCGCGACAACCCGCTCAACGCGCATATCGGCACGCTCGGCATGGGGCTCGTGCCCGGCTACCGGGGACGGGGCCTTGGAAAGGGCATGCTGGCACTGGCGCTGGAGCAGGCAACGACACGGAAACTCGAGCGGATCCAGTTGTCGGTGCTGCACGACAACGACGCGGCGATCGGTCTCTACGCGAGGCTCGGCTTCGTTGTCGAAGGGCGCCGGCACCGGGAATGGAAGCACGATGGCGTCTACCGGGATAGCGTGCTGATGGCGCTTGACGTTACGTAAACAGGCTGACGCAGGGGCAAATGGCGCGGGCGGCCGTTTGCGCCGCCCCGTCATCGGGCAGCAGGTCGCGCCAAACGCCTTGCCCGGGCTGCCTGCTTCAGACATGCGGGGCCAGCAGCGACAGGTCGGCCTCGCCGAGCCTGTCCTTGGCGCTGCGCAGCTGGTGCCAATAGGGATAGATGACCGGTGGCAGGCTGACGGCGTCCAGCAGCTCGCGTTCCTCGTCCGATAGCTTCAGGCTGGCGGCGGCGAGATTGTCGCGGAACTGTTCCTCGCGGCGGCCGCCGATGATCACCGAGGTCACGCCCTTGCGGTCGATCAGCCAGGCGAGCGCGACCTGAGCGGGCGAGACGCCGCGTTCGCTTGCGATCGCCACGAGCATGTCGACGATCTTCCACAGCCGCTCCTCGTCGCGGATCGGCGGCTCGTTCCAGCCGGCCAGCTGGCGGGTTCCATCCGGCGTCTGGTTGCGCCGGTGCTTGCCCGAGAGAAGACCGCCGGCAAGCGGGCTCCAGACGAGCACGCCCAGCCCCTGGTCGATGCCGATCGGCAGGAGTTCGTACTCGGCCTCGCGTGCCTCGAGCGTATAGTGGATCTGCTGGCTGACGAAGCGGTGGCGCCGCTCGAGCGCGCTCACGCCGAGCGCCTTCATGATGTGCCAGCCGGAATAGTTGGAGCAGCCGATATAACGCACCTTGCCGTGGCGCACGAGCGTATCGAGCGCCTCCATCGTTTCCTCGAGCGGCGTCTGGCCGTCCCATTCATGCACCTGGTAGAGGTCGATGACGTCGGTCTTCAGCCGCTTCAGGCTCGCCTCGCAGGCGGCAATCAGGTGGTGGCGCGAGAGCCCGCCGTCGTTCGGGCCCGGTCCCATGTTGAAGCGCGCCTCGGTGGCAACAAGCACGCCGTTCTTGCGCTTGGTCCCGAGGATATCGCCGATGATCTCCTCCGAGCCGCCGGTGGAATAGATGTCGGCCGTGTCGATCAGGTTGACGCCGGCATCGAGGCACATGTCGACATAGCGGCGGGCCTCGTCGAGGCCGACATTGCCGACCTGGGCGAACTTGCCGCCGCCGCCGATCGTCATCGTTCCCATTGTCAGTGTCGAGATCTTCAGGCCGGATCGGCCGAGCAGTCGATATTCCATCTGGCTGTCCCCTTTGTCTGTCCTGTCCGATGACAAACTAGGGGCGGATGCGGTCGGAGCAAGGTGTCAAGCGGATCAAGCGCAAGGCGTAACGATCGGGCCGTGCGCGTCCGCCTGTGCAACGCCGATACGACTTCTAATAGAGGCATCGCGTGTTTGAGCAATGCCTTGTATAATCGCGCGCAGACAGGCGTTGGAAGGGCGGGCAATGAGCAATCACTATTGTCTCGGCCGGATCGATTTCGGCGTGGGCAGTTCGGCCTTCTGGTGCCTCGACACGCCGGGAACGCTCGTCGTTTTCGTGCACGGCTTCACCGGTGCGGCCGAAGCGACCTGGCACAATGCCAGTGCCTATATCCGCGGGGATGCGCTGTTTTCCGGGGCCGACGTGCTCTTCGTCGGCTATGACAGCGTGCGCAGCCGGGCAAAGGTCATCAGCCGCTCGGTGCTCGATCTTTTCCGCAGACTGCTGTCCGACCCGGCCGAATTCTCCAATCGCTACATCTACCACGGGCGCAAACGCGAGCCCTTCCTCTACGAACGGGTTGTCGTGGTGGCGCACTCGCTGGGCGGCGCGATCATGCGGCAAGTGGCGCTGGACCTGGCGCGTGCCAACGATGCCTATGCGGACCATATCCACCTCGTGCTGTTCGCGCCGGCCCACAAGGGATCGAACGCGTTGCAGAATGCGAGCGGCGTGGTGGAGGGACCCGGTCTGCTCGGGGCGCTGAGGGCAGGCGCGCTCTACAGGGCGCCTATCCTCGAGGACCTCAAGCCGAAATCGGAATTCCTGCGGGATGCGGAGGCCGGCACTCTGACACGGCTGACGCGCGGCCGGCTGAAATGCCTGGTCGCGACCAAGATCTCGATCGGCCAGTATGAAAACATCGTCGAGCCCGGCGATTTCGCGCAGGATCCGCCCTTCTATACGGTCGATCGCCGCAACCACACGGATGTGTGCAAGAGCGATGCCGGCTATCGGCGGGTGCTCGACGATCTCGTGGAGTGCCTGCGGTGAGCGAAGCGGAAGCCCCGCGCTTGTTCGCCGAGCCTTTCGCGGGCTTCGAGCACAATTGCTTCGAGCGGCACGACCTGCGCCTTTACCGCCTGCCTGTCATCGGGCCGGCCTATCTTCTCTTGCGCCGGTCTCTGTCGCAGCCGGTCAGGATCGCCTGGCTTGCCTATCTCCAGACCTGGATGCTGCGCCGGGAATACCACATCCGCATGCGCGGCATGGCATCCGGCACCGTCGATGCCGACATCGTTCGCATGGCGCGCAGCGAAGCCGCAGATGGTGCGGCCATGTCACCCATGGTGCTGCGGCTGGCGCTCATTCTCACACGGCGCGCCATGCCCTATTTCAATGTCGACCATGAACTCGACGCGCTTGGGCCGCTCGACGAGGCGCAGTGGACCGATCTCATCGACACCGCCTTGCGCGTCGACATCTTCCTGTGCTCGCGCCCGCGCTTCGGCGAGATCATCAGGGCCCTGCCGCGCTATCCCGATGCGGATCTCGGCACCGACGGCTACCTGTTCCTCGTCAACTTCCTGTCGATCCTCGGCCTGCGCTCCGAGCTCGGGGCCGGGCCCCGGCGCTACCTGCAACGCAAGATCAACATCGTGCTGCACACCCTTGGCGTCGATATCAATGCGCTCCGCGCCGATCTCTACCGGGTGCAGGACGAGATCGGGAAAAGGGAAATGCCGTCCGAACGCGGGGGGCTGGAGCCGATCGACGTCAGCATCGCCCTGTTCGAAACCGATCTTCAGGCTGCGTTCGAACTGGCCCGCGTGCTCGAGGTTCTGGAGCTTGCGAAGGTGAGCGACAGCGGACCGGAAGACAGCGAAGAGGGCGCGCTTCAGCCGCAATTCTAGCGCGGGGCCGGCTGGGGCGGAGCGCGCCGCGCGTTCTTGCCGGCAAAACCGTCGTGCAACCCGTCATTGCGCGTCCGGCTTAGCGGTGCAACGGCGCGGGCAGGGTGACATCTTGCTCCCATGTCTTAGGGGTAGCTTGTGCACGTTAAAGTGATAACCTCCGCTTTGTGAAAGAGGGGAATCACATGAGATCAGCTGCGCGTCTGCTCGCAACCGTCGGCCTTGGCGCCTGTGCATTTTCATCCGGCCTGCTTGGCCCTCAGGTGGCGCAGGCGGCGGAAAACGGCGCCGGTTTCTATCTGCTCGGCGCGCGCGGTCCGCTGGCGGGCCTGCTCGCCCCTCCCGGCACCTATGTGCAGAACGATACCTATTTCTATTTCGGCGAGCTCGGCGGCAATCGCCAGCTGCCGGTCGGCGGCCAGGTGGTCGCCGACGTCGAAGTCAAGCTGATCGCTGATTTCGTGACCGGCCTCTGGGTCTTGCCTGAGGAGGTCCTGGGCGGCAATCTCGGCTTCAGCGCCATTCTTCCCTTTGGCGGCCCCAAGGTCGACGCGACCGCATCCCTGGGCGGATTGAGCCGTAGCGTCGAGGATTCGATCTTCACCATCGGCGACCCGGTGATCGGCGCCTCGCTCGGCTGGCACGAAGGCGATTTCCACTGGTCGACCAACCTTGCCGTCAACGTGCCGATCGGCGACTACCAGAAGGGCGAGATCGCCAATCTTTCCTTCAACCGCTGGGCGGCCGACCTGACCTTTGCCGGAACCTGGTTCAACCCGGAAACCGGCATCGACCTCTCGGGCGCCGCCGGCTTCACCTTCAACGGCGAGAACCCGGCGACGGACTACCGCACCGGCACCGAATTCCACGCGGAATGGGCGCTCTCCAAGCAGTTCACCCCGGCATTCTCGGCCGGTATCGTCGGTTACTTCTACCAGCAGGTCACAGGCGACAGTGGCCCGGGCGCGCGGCTCGGCGATTTCAAGGGCCGGGTGGCGGCACTCGGCGGCACGGTCGGCTACAATTTCAAGATGGGAGAGACCCCGGTGTCGCTGCGCCTGAAGGTGTTCCAGGAGTTTGCGGCGAAGAACCGCGCCGAAGGCACCGCCGGTCTGGTGACCGTGTCGTTCCCGATCGGCACGCCGCCGAAGCCGGTCGAATAGCCCGGACCCGCTTGCTGCGCCCGAAGCCGCAGCGCGGGGCCCGGCTCGTCGCGCGGCGGTGGCGGACGTTAGCCGGCGGCCAGAAACCGCGTGGGCATGAGATCCTTATAGGGAAACATGTGGAAGTAGGGCTGCGCCTCGGCGAGCACGCGGCGCATCGACGGTCGTTCGAGCAGCCGCTCGAAATAGGCCGACAGATGCGGGTGCCTGTCGGCGAAAGGTTCGACGATCCCCGCATAAAAGAGCGCCGGCGCGGCCGCGCAATCGGCAAGGCTGAAGGCAGGCCCGCCGGCGAAGGCGTTGGCGGAAAAATGCCGGTCGGCCATGGCATAGGCGGTGGCGAGCGTGGCGCGGGCGTCGGCGACGCCGCGATGGTCGTTTTCTCCGTTGGCGCGCAAGGTATCGGTGACGATCTTCTGCATCGGCACATGGATGTAGAGATCGAAGAAGCGATCCCAGAGCCTTGCCTGCAGCGCCGCGTTCCCGTCAGACGGGATCAGCGGGTGGCTGCCCGGATAATGACGATCGAGATACTCGATGATGACGGAGGTTTCCGGCACGACGACATCGCGGTCGCTGTCGCGCAGGACCGGCATCTTGCCGGCCGGCCACATCTCGGCAAAGCGCGCCGCCTCGGCGGGGTCGAGCAGGTCGACCAGGCTCGCGTCGAAGGGGGTCTCGTTCTCGTAGAGCGCGATCAGCACCTTGTGGCAGAAGGAGGCGAGCGGATGATAGTAGAGCGTGAGCGACATGCGAACGATCTCCGGTACGTTTGACCTGGGACAGGGTTTCGTCGGGCGCAATGCCGGTGGCCCGGACTTCACGAAGGGAGTTATGGCAAAACTGATGCGGTTTCGCAATCGGTTTATCGGGCACTGCCATGTCACCGCGCCGGTCCGATGCGCGCGTTTTGGCGCCATGCCTTTGAAAGTCGGAAAGCTGCCCTAGAATTAAGAGAAGGCGGGGCGTTGCAACGCATGGGCGCTCTCGCGATCTCGATAGGGGAGGATCGCTGATGCGCTGCTTCACGGTAGTTGGGCCTTCGCAGACCGGAAAATCCACGCTGGTGGAAAAGCTGGCTGCGCTGGGGGAAAGCTCCAGAAAGGCCACGTCACCATACGGATTGAACATCACGGAATTCGAGATCGGCAAGGAGCCCTGGTGCGCGCTGGACGCGCCCGGCGGCACCGAGGCGCTGGCCCACGCCCAGCACGCGCTGCTGGCGAGCGATGCCTGCGTGCTCTGCGTCTCGCCGGCGCCGGAAGAGGCGGTGCTGGCAGCACCCTATCTCAAGGTGATCGAGGCGTCGGGCACGCCGTGCATCATCTTCATCAACCGCATGGACGAGCCGCGCGGACGGTTGCGCGATGTCATCGCGGCGCTCCAGGACTATTCCAGCCACATGCTGATCCTGCGCCAGGTGCCGATCCGCGAGGGCGACAAGATCGTCGGCAGTTGCGACCTGATCTCGGAGCGCGCCTGGCGCTACCGCGAGGGCCAGACCTCGGCACTGATCGAGATCCCCGATGGGGCGCTGGAGCGCGAGAAGGAAGCGCGCGCGGAGCTGCTCGAGCATCTCTCCGAATTCGACGACTGGCTGCTGGAAGAACTGATCGAGGATCGGGAGCCGGCCAGCGACACGATCTACGCCATTTCCTCACGGCTGCTTCGGGAAAACCGGATCATCCCGGTACTCGTCGGCGCCGCCAGCCACAGCAACGGCATCCTGCGGCTGATGAAGGCGCTGAGGCACGAGGCGCCCGCGGTCGATGCGCTGACAAAACGGCTCGCCGAAGCGGGCAAGATCCCGGTATCGGGGCTTTCTGCCGTCAGCTTCCACGCCTATCACCGTCAGAATGTCGGCAAGACCGTGCTGGTGAGGGCGCTTACGGCCGGTATCAAGCAGGGCGCGCCGCTCGGCGGCGGCGGCCTCGGCTCGGTGCAGGACCCGGCGACCGGCAAGCCGCTTTCGACCGGCACGCCCGAACCCGGCACGATCTTTGCCGCGGTCAAATCCGATCACCTGCCGGTGCCGGCCCTTCTGAGCGCGACGGCTGCGGCCGAGGCTCCGGACTGGACGGTGCCGCCGACGCCGATGCTGGAGCGCATCCTGGTGCCCGACAGCGAGCGCGACGAGACCAAGCTTTCCGGGACGCTCGCCAAGCTCGCCGAGACCGATCGCAGCCTGAAGGTGATGCAGGAGGAGGGCACGGGCGCCCAGCTGATCTGCGTGCAGGGGCCGGTGCATCTGCGCGACCTCTGCAAGACGCTCGCCGACGTCTTCCATGTCGGCGTCACCGATCGGCCGCCGAGCCCGACCTATCGCGAGACCGTGCTGAAACCCTCCGACGTGCATTACCGCCATCGCAAGCAGACGGGCGGGGCGGGGCAGTTTGCCGACGTCAAGCTCAGCGTGCATCCGAACGAGCGCGGCGGCGGCTTCAGCTTCAACGAGACGGTGAAAGGTGGCGCTGTGCCGCGCAACTTCATTCCCGCGATCGAGGCGGGCGCGCGCGAGGCGATGGAAAAGGGGCCGCTCGGCTTCCAGGTGATCGACGTCGGCGTGACGCTGACGGACGGTCAGCACCACCAGGTCGACAGCTCGGAATTTGCCTTTCGCGCCGCCGCCAAGATGGGCGTGCGCCAGGCGCTGTCGCAGGCCTCCGCCGTCCTGATGCAGCCGGTGGCGCGCGTCGAGATCCACATCCCCTCGATCTATTCCGGGAGCCTGGTGCCGGTGGTTTCCACCTTCAAGGGCCAGGTGCTGGGCTTCGACCGCGACGAGGCTGCCAAGGGCTGGGACGTCTTTCGCGCGCTGGTGCCGGGTGCGGCACTCGACGAGCTTGCCCGCGCGCTACGCTCGGCAACGCAGGGGATCGGCTATTTCTCCAAGAGCTTCGACCATTTCGAGGAGCTCTACGGCAAGGAGGCGGATGCGGTGATCCATGCGCATGGTTCGCCGCAGGCCGGATGACAGAGGGGCGAACAGGGGCGCCGGCACTTGGAGCCGGCGCGGGCCATCGCATCTGGCGGCTCGCCAGGCCACGCCGTAACCGTAACATCCTTTTCTTGTCGCCGGGCGTGGCGCATCGTCCTTGAGACAACAGAGGGAGAAGCGACCGTGAAACGACTGCAACACACCACCCGTCTCTTGCTCCTCTGCGGCCTCGCGCTCGGGGGCGCGCCTGTGTTTGGCAGCGCGGTCGCCCTTGCCGACGGCGAGGTGCGCGCCGGGCGGGCGAGCGACGAGGAGATCAGCGAGGCCTATATCTATCTGCTCGGCCGCCTGTTGATCACGCGCCAGCAGCAGCTCGATTTCCAGGAGGGCTTCAAGTGGAACGAGCTGGTCCACAGGAAGCCCGGCGCCGTCGACTGGCCGAACCCCAATCTGGATGTCGCCTATTCCGAGGCATGGGTTGCGGTCGACGACAGCAGTTGCACCATCGTCACGGTGCCTGTCATCAGCGACCGTTATTTCACCGTCCAGTTCCTGAACGGCTGGGGCGAGACGCTCGCCAACATCAACGAGCGGCTGTTTCCGGGCAAGGCTTCGGGCGATTTTGCCGTGTGCCTGCGCGGCGCGAAGGTGGAGCTGCCTGAAAACATCAAGCGCATCGACCTGCCGGTTGGCCATGCACGCGTCCTGTCGCGGGTGGCGCTCGGCAGCGACCCGGAGCGGGCGGTCGAGCTGCAGCATCAGTTCAAGCTGCGCGCGACCGGAACGCCGAAATTGCCCGAAATCGCCAAGACGCCGATTTTCGATCTCGACAAGCCTCCGGGTGTCGAGGCCTTCGAGGCCGCTGGCGCGGCGCTCGACGGCGAGCCGGACTTGAGCGTCGGGCTTGAAAAGCGGCAGGCGGACGTGCGCAAGATCGCCGCCGCCGTCAAGGACAGCGTGAAGGAGCGCGCCCGCGTCGATGGGGTCATCAAGGCGAATGCCATGGCCGAGATCGGCAAGGCCGGCCAGACGATCGGGCACGGCGTCGTGGAGAACGGATGGGCACGCCCCGGCGTCGTCGGCGAATACGGCCTCGACTATCTGGCGCGCACGCTGATCAACAGCGGCGGCATCTGGGCGAACATCAAGCCAGAGGTGCTCTATTATCGCGGCGGCAAGGACGACAGCGGCAGCGATCTCAACGGCGACCACGCCTACAAGATGACCTTCCCGAAGGACGCGTTGCCGTCGCGTTTCGCCAAGTATTTCTGGTCGGTCATCGCCGTCGACAACCTTCACTACCGGGTGTTGCCGAACCCTAAAAACCGCTTCCTGCTCAATGAGCAGACGCACCCGGAATTCGGTCCGGACGGCTCGCTGACGCTCTATTTCGCCACCGACAAGCCGGCCGACGCGCCTGACGGAAACTGGCTGCCGATCCCCAAGGGGCAGGCGTTTCGCCTGACCTTCCGCTTTTACGGGCCGCAAGACGGCGTGGCGAACGGCACCTATTGGCCGCCGGCGCTCGTCAAGTTGAAGTGATTGTTTCCCGCGCAACGCCTGGCGCGGCGGTACTGTCTGGCATGGAGCCCGGTCTTGCGCGGTAAGCGGCGCGCGGGCATGCACTTGTTGTGCCGTCGCGTCCGTCGCTCGCTCGAGCCTCGGCGAATTACGCCACGGCGTCGTGTTCCTCGCGCGCAGCTTCCCAGACTTCCCGCGCCGCATCCATGTTCATGAGCGCGATCCCGAGCCCCACGATCAGATCCGGCCAGGCCGAATGCCAGAGGTAAGCCGTTGCCAGCCCCGCGCCAATGATCGCCACGTTGGCGAAGGCATCGTTGCGGGCAGACAGGAATGCCGCCCGCGTCAGGCTGCCGCTGGTATGGCGGTACTGGGCGAGCAGGTATGCGCAGAAGAGGTTGACGACAAGCGCGCCGAAGCCGGTCAGCGACAGGGCAAACGGCTCCGGCGGGATCGGGTCCATGAATTTCGCCCAGGCGGTCCACAGGAAGGCGAGCGCGGGGACGAGCAGAATGAACGCCATGGCCATGCCGACCCGGGCGCGGCTGCGCACCGTCCAGGCCAGGGCGAAGAAAATCAGGATGTTGACGGACGCATCTTCCAGGAAGTCGACGCTATCGGCGATCAGCGACACGGAGCCGATCGCAAGTGCCACGAGGAACTCGACCCCGAAATAGCAAAGGTTCAACAGGGCGACGACGAGCACGACGCGGCGTAGCTTGCTATTCACAAAGAGGCCCCTTCGCTGACGAGATCGACCACCGCCAAAGCGACCGATCTGTTCGCACCCGCTGACGATGCGAACCTTTGCACTCGCACATATGTATCGTCCATGGAAACGTCTGCCAACACATCGCCCGCGCCTGCGCGCAGCGCCCCGGCCGCCTTCGTCGCAGGCGCGCTGATCGGTGCATACGGGGGCCTTATCGGCCTCGGTGGCGCCGGGTTCGGCCTGCCGCCGCTCATTGGCCTGTTCCGTTTTTCCGCTCTTGAGACCGCCATCTTCAACGAGGCGATGAGCCTCGTCGACGTTGCGACCGCTCTTCCTTTCCGGGCCGCAACCGTCCCGTTTGCAGCGATCGGCGACAACTGGCCCATCGTGCTCAATCTGCTCGCCGTGATCCTGCTGGTCTCGGCGGTCAAGGTCTGGCGACGCGGCTGATGAAGCGCACTCAGGCCGAAGGCTTCGCCGGCGGGCGCAGCGACGACCTCCCGGCCGGCGCACAAAAAGAGGCTTGCCCGCCGCCGCCGACAGGCGTATCTATCGCCCGTCGCGAAAAGCGACCGCTTCCCTTGATCCGCTCAGTGGCGGAGTAAACAGGTGGACGAATTGGCGTCCAGGCGGTCAAGCACATCTCATCCCTGCGTCCAGCAGGGATCTGCCAGCGGCTCCCAAAATCGATAGCTGACACCTTGCAGCACGCGTGCGTCGCCTATGGCGTTCCATGCGCTGCAAGCCTTTCAATTCGCTGCATGATTTCTCCTCGTTGCGACGAAGGGCAATCGTGCGCCAGCCCTGAACGCGAGCCGTCGGTGCCGTCGAGCGCCCGCGGCCACGCGGTCGCCGGAGCGTGCCATGACCAGACCCCTTATCGTCATTTTCCTTGCCATCGTGCTCGATGCCGTCGGCATCGGCCTCATCTTTCCGATCCTGCCGGCGCTGCTGAGGCAAGTGGCGCACACCGACAATGTCGCGCCCTATATCGGCGCCATGACCGCGCTTTACGCGGCCATGCAGTTCGTCTTCGCGCCGGTGCTCGGCGCGCTCAGCGACCGGCTCGGCCGCCGGCCGGTGCTTCTGATTTCGCTTGCGGGCGCTGCCGTCAACTACCTGCTGCTCGCCTTTGCGCCCAACCTCGTGCTGCTGTTCGTCGGCCGGGCGATCGCGGGCCTGACGAGCGCCAACATCTCGGTGGCGATGGCCTACATCACCGACATTTCGCCGGAAGAGAAGCGCGCCCGCCGCTTCGGCCTGTTCAACGCCATGTTCGGCATCGGCTTCATCATCGGCCCGGTCATCGGCGGCGCGCTCGGCGATACCTGGCTGCAGCTGCCTTTCGTCGCTGCCGCCGCGCTCAACGGCTTGAACCTGCTGCTTGCCTTCTTCATGCTGCCGGAATCGCGCACGCCCAGTCGCGAGGCGCTCGATCTTTCGGCGCTCAACCCGCTCAAGCCCTTGCGATCGGTGCTTGCGGGCAGGGGCCTGCTGCCCATCGTCGCCATCTTCTTCCTGTTCAGCGCCACCGGCGAGGCCTATGGCACCTGCTGGGCGCTCTGGGGCGGCGATACCTTCCAGTGGAACGGTCTCTGGATCGGCCTTTCGCTCGGCATCTTCGGCGTCTGCCAGACCCTTGCCCAGGCCTTCCTTCCGGGGCCGGCAGTCAGGCTGCTCGGCGCGCGCGCAACGATCCTCATCGGGATCGCCGGCGTCTCGGCAGCGCTCGTCGTCATGGCGCTCGCACGCGAGAGCTGGATGATCTTTGCGATCATGCCGCTCTTTGCGCTCGGCGGCATCGGCGTGCCGGCGCTGCAGGTGCTGGCGACCTCCAAGGTCGATGGCGGCGAGCAAGGCCAGCTCCAGGGCGTGCTCGCCTCGGTCGTCAGCCTCGCCTCGATCATCAGCCCGCTGGCGTTTTCGAGCCTCTATTTCGTCGTGCGCGCGCAATGGCCGGGCGCCATCTGGCTGTCGGTCGTCGCCGTCTATGCGATCGCGGTGCCGCTGGTCTTCGGCCTGCGATTGCAGCCGAAGGCGGCGCTGCCGGTAGAGCAGGGCGCCGCCTGATTATAAACGCGTTGGTTGCAAATAACGGTTACGTACTTCCCTCCATTAATATGCGTGCTAGGTAAATTACCTCGACGGCGGGAACCGCTGTCGAGAAGCGCAACGCCGCTTTCGCCAAATGCAGTCTCATCGACGGTGGCAAGACCACCGTTCGATTTGAAAGGCCGATCGCTTCAAGCCGGTTGCGGTGATGTGCTCCAAGTTCAACGGCCTTCGGGACCCACCATGGAGGGTAGATCGCATGCTGAAAAGTTCGCTGATTTTCCTGGCGTCGTCACTTGCCTTCGCGCAAGGCGCTTGTGCCAAATCCCCGTCCGACGTCGCGGACCTCGTCGGTGCGCGCGCACCCGGAGCGGAAAGCGAAATGCAGGCGCGCGGCTATGTGGATGTCGGCGGCAACAATACGTGGTGGAACGCCGGCACCAAAGTTTGCGTGCGGGTGCATGTGTCCCAGGGCAAGTATTCGGCGATCTCCCAGATCAAGGCGGCGGCCCGCGGCCAGGGTGGTGGCAGCAAGACGCAATGCCCGCCCGATCTCTCCCAGGCGGATCTCTACAAACATCCAGGTTGCAGCCTCTGAAGGCGGGCAATTGCGCCGCTCCTTTGCAGGTGATGCTCAACGGGATCAGCCGGCGGCTGCAATCTGCGCATAGCGGCGCTGGCGGTCGTCGATTTCCTGCAGCAGCCAGGCGAGAAAGCTCTTCGTTACCGGCTTGGTACGGAACAGTTCTTCCAGGCAGACGAACTGGTAGGTCTCGCTGGGCTCATAATAGTGGTCGTGCACCAGGCAGACCTGGCCGGACCTGAGCTCGTATTCCACCAGGGTGCGGTCGATCAGCGCCACGCCCTGTCCTTCCTTCACCGCCTCCAGAATGATGTGCTGATCGTCGAAGATCAGGTCCTGGCGGCTCGGGGGGAGCTTCAGGCCCGAGGAGGCGATCCAGCTCTGCCATTCCTGCAGGCCGCGATAGTGCAGGCGGTTTCCCGAAAGCAGGTCGTGCTTGTCGCGCGCAGCGTCCGAGATGCTCTTGCCGCAGACCGGCACAAGGCGCTCGCGCAACAGTCGCTGCGAAAAGCGGGCGGGCGGCGGGTTGAGGCAATAGTCGATGATGACATCGGCCGTGCCGGTGGCGGGCGCGTTGGTTTCCAGATGCGAGAGGTGGATCTGCAGGCCGGGGTTTTCGCCGAGGAACCCTGAGATCCTCGGCGCGATCAGCTTCATCGAGAAGAACGGTCCGACCTTGACGCGCAGGATCTTCTGGGTGTTGCGCGGCCGAATGTGCTGGACGACGCCCTCGAGATCGTCGAAGGCGCGGTTGCAGGAGGCATAAAGCAGGGCGCCTTCCGGCGTCAGCTCGACGCCGTGCTGCTTCCTGACAAAGACGCTGAGGCCGAGATTGTCCTCGAGGATGCGGATCTGGTGGCTGATGGCGCCCTGGCCGATGCACAGCTCGTTTGCCGCCGCCGTCAGGCTGCCGTTGCGAGCCGCCGCCTCGAAGGCGCGCAGGGATTTGAGGCTCGGCAGGTCGCGCATGGGCTTCTCCGGGAGGCAGTCCGACCCTTCCACCATATATGAATTTTTTGAATGGCTGGGATTATTTCTTTGGCATTGCGAAGTGCCGGAACGTCGCCCATTGTCGACGAATAATAAAGCGATAACGCAACAACGATCGGCTGTAAAATCAAGGAATAGCACGCGAATTCAGCGTTGGGCACCGCCCGATACGACTGTGCCGCGCGCGACCTCTGTAGATGCCGAACGGATTACAAAGGGAACGAGATGCAAAAGAAGTTCATGGGTGTGGCGGCATTCTTCCTCGCCTGCGCGCTGTCGGGCACCAGCCTTGCCGCCGACACGCTTTCGATCGGCACGGAAGGTGACTATGCGCCCTTCAACTATGTGACATCAGGTGGCGAGATCAAGGGTTTCGACTACGATATCGGCCAGGCGGTCTGCGCCGAAATCAAGGTGGAATGCGCCTGGAGCACCAATGAATGGTCGGGCATCATCCCCGCCCTTCAGGCCCGGAAATTCGACGTCATGATCGCCTCGATGGCGATCAACGAGGACCGCAAGAAGGAAGTGGATTTCACCAAGCCCTATTACTTCAACGCCATGCGCTTCATCGCCCGCAAGGACCTGGGGCTGACGGACGTCTCGCCCGAGGCGCTGAAGGGCAAGGTGATCGGCACGCAATCCGGATCGGTCGCCGTCGAAGCGCTGCAGGAGTTCTTTCCCGACAGCGAGGTCAAGCTCTATCCGACGCTGAGCGAAGTGTTTCTCGACATGGCCAACGGCCGTCTCGACCTGATCCTCGAGGGGCAGATGGCGCTGACGGACTGGCTGGCCAAGGACGACAGCGGCTGCTGCGATTTCGTCGGCGACAGCTTCATCCTCGACACGGCGCAGGGTAACGCCATGGCGGTGCGCAAGGGCAATGACGAACTGCTGGCCAAGCTCAACGCCGGGCTGGACGCGATCATGGCCAACGGCACCTACGAGGCGATCCGCAAGCAGTATTTCGACTTCGACATCATGGCGCGGCCGAAGAGCACGAGCGAGTATTTTCGCTAAGGAGCGGGGGGCGGGGTCGTTGCCGGCTTGACTAAACCCCTCATCCGGCCTGCCGGCCACCTTCTTCCCCGCAAGCGGGGAGAAGGGACGGTGAGGCAGCCGCTCGCTTCCTCGAAATCTCTCAGCCCTTCACTCGTCTGACCCAAGTGGTGGATGTCTCATTCCAGGGTGACGGATGAACTGCAACCACACTCTCCCTGTTCGCACCACGGCATCCACAACGCGACACGCTCGTGGCCGACCTCGTCCCCTCTCCCCGCCTGCGGGGAGAGGGTTAGGGTGAGGGGTAATCCAGGCAGAGAATGCGTGTGGGGCAGGCCCCACATGAACGCTGTGAGGGGATGACCGCACAGCAACGCGTAAGGGGCAAGCCGCAACGTGCAAGCCAAGCCTCTCCCAAGGAATTCGCCTGCTACGGGCTGCATGCAATGCAGCGCGCAGCAGGCGGCGAGCGGGCGCCGGGGTGTTCGCGCTTCCCCGGCGCCCGTTTCCACGACCATCTCCCATTTCCCGAATGAAAGTGCATGCCATGAGCTTCAAGGTCGCCGTTCTCGAATTCAACCAGGAAACCAACACGTTCTCGAAGCTGAAGACCGGCTTCAAGGACTTCGAGGCGTGCCACTATTTCAAGGGGGCTGCGATCGAGGACAATTGCCGCGGCACCAATTCGGAAATCGGCGGCTTCATCGCCTGTTGCGATCGTTACGGCTGGCAGCCGGTCTATACGGTGGCGGCGCGGGCCGAGCCGGGCGGCCGGGTCGACGAGGCGACGCGGCTGCGCTTCGTGGCGGATGTGACGGCGGCGCTTGCGGGCGAAAAGCTCGATGGCGTCTTCATCGTCTTTCACGGCGCCATGTGCACGCAGACGGCAGACGACGCCCAGATCCAGCTGCTTCAGGTGGTCAGAAGCATCGTCGGGGCCGACCTGCCGATTGCCGCGACCTTCGACCTGCATGCCAATTCGGCGCCTGAAATGGCGGACCTTCTCGATATCGCCGTATCGTTTCGCACCTATCCGCATGTCGACATGGCCGACTGCGCGCTGAAAGCCGGCGCGCTGCTTCAGGCGGCGATGCGCGGCGAGATCGTGCCCGCCATCGCCATTCGCCAGCCGCCGATGATCAACGGCTGCAACGACGGGCGTACCACCCACGCCTGCGCCATGACCGAGCTGCTGGAGATCGCCGATGCGATTGCGGGCGAAGACGGCATTCTCGCCACCTCCATCAATGCCGGCTTCTACGATGCCGATATCCTGAACACCGGCCCTTCAGCCGTCATCTGCTACGACAAGAGGAAAGTGGCCGACGCCGTGGCGATCGCCCATGCGGAGCGCCTCTGCGACGAGATCTGGCAGCGGCGCGAACATCAGGACGAGCAATTGCCGCTGAGCGCACTGGCCGGCGCCATTGCCGAGCATTCGGGCCGCCAGCGCGGGCCCGGCCCGCTGGTGATCGCCGATTTCTCGGACAATCCCGGCAGCGGCGCCTATGCCGATTCCACCCGGCTGCTCGCCGGCCTGTTGCAGGCGGGCGTCGCCAATGCCGCCTTCGGGGCTCTGTGCGACCCGGCGGTCGTTGCCGAACTGATCGCGGCCGGCCTTGGCGCCGAGCGCGAGGTGATGCTCGGCTGCAAGATCGATCCCGCCGTCGGCGGCGGGCCGATCCGGGTGAGGGGCACGGTGCAGGCGATCTCCGACGGGCGGATCATCTTCGAAGGGCCGATGTTTCAGGGCCTTCCGGCGTCGCTCGGCCCGAGCGTGCGTTTCCACGTCTCGGGCATCGACATCCTGATTTCGAGCGAGCGCCAGCAGATGCTCGACCAGAACCTCTTTCGCGCCGTCGGCATCGAGCCGGCCACCTACGACATCGTCGTCGTGAAGTCGCAGCAGCACTTTCGCGCCGCCTTCGGGCCCCTTGCGTCCGCTATCATCGAGGTCGACGCCGATGGCCTGAGCACCGCCAATATCGGCGCGCGCACCTACCGCAGCGTTCGCCGGCCCGTCTATCCGCTGGATCGGGAGGGGGAGATCGTCGCGAAGTCCACCTCTGTGGAGGTCCTCGCCTGATCGCCGATTGGCGGTAGCCGGAGAGTTCCTGCCTCGACCCATACGCATGGAGAAGCCGCCGTTCATCGTGTGAACGGCCGTTTCGCGTCGATCGCCGTTGCAGTTTCATATTGCAATGCGGGGCGTTTGCGATATTACGAATCTACTCACCACGGACCCGGTGAAATTCCGGGTGGCTCTTCTGGCCGCCGATCCGCCAGACCACGCAAAACCTGCATGCCACCCAAACGACCGCTCGACAGAGCGCGTTCGCCATGCTTTGCGAGAACTCACCAGATGCAATTTTCTTCGATCCGCCGGGATTGGTCCGCCAATCCCATGCGCGAAATGCTCGCTGGGGCCGTCGCGACGTTCGCGCTCATTCCAGAGGTTATCGCGTTTTCCTTCGTGGCCGGCGTCGATCCCCAGGTCGGCCTGTTTGCGTCCTTCATCATCGGCATCGTCATCGCCTTCACCGGTGGCCGTCCGGCCATGATCTCTGCCGCTGCGGGTTCGGTCGCGCTTGTCGCGGCGCCGCTGGTTCATGCGCACGGACTTGCCTATCTCCTCGCCGCCGGTCTGCTGGCAGGCGTGATCCAGATCGTCTTCGGGCTTCTCCGTCTCGGGGTCCTGATGCGCTTCGTTTCGAAATCCGTGCGCACGGGATTCGTCAACGCGTTGGCGATCCTGATCTTCGCGGCGCAACTGCCGCATATCATCGGGGGAGACTGGCTCGCCTACGGCATGCTGGCGGCGGGCCTCGCGGTCATCTACCTCGCACCGCGGATCACCACCGCCATCCCGTCGCCGCTGATCTGCATCATCGTCCTGACTGTCGCATCGATCGCCCTGCAGCTTCCGGTCATGACGATTGCGGATCTCGGAAAACTGCCTGATTCCCTGCCGGTCTTCGGCTGGCCCGCTGTGCCGATGACGCTGGAAACGCTGACGATCATCGCCGGGCCGGCACTTGCCATAGCCATGGTTGGCCTCCTGGAATCGATGATGACGGCGAGTGTCGTCGACGATCTCACGGGGACGCCAAGCTCGAAGAACAGGGAATGTACGGGCCTTGGCATCGCGAACACGGCCGCGAGCCTGTTCGGCGGGATCGCCGGCTGCGGCATGATCGGCCAGACCGTCAGCAACGTGAAATATGGCGGACGGGGCCGGCTGTCCACGCTGTTCGCCGGCGCATTCCTGCTCGTCCTCATGGTTCTCCTGAAGCCATGGGTCTCCCAGGTTCCCGTCGCTGCCCTCGTCGCCATCATGGTGATGGTGTCCATCGATACGTTCGATTGGTCGTCGTTGAAAACGCTGGTCGTTCATCCGAAGATGTCCAGCGTTGTCATGGTGGTGACCGTTCTCGTCACGGTGTTCAGTGCCAACCTTGCTCTCGGCGTCACCATCGGCGTTCTTCTGAGCGGCGTGTTCTTCACCTTCAAGGTCGCCCGCCTGATGAAGGTGGAAACAGAGACCGACGCCGGTCGCGGGCAGATAAGATATCGCGTCTCGGGGCAGGTGTTCTTCGCTTCGGCCGATGTCTTCATCGACGCGTTCGACATCGAGCAAGCCGCAGGCAAGAGCGTGGTCATCGATGTTTCGCAGGCCAATTTCTGGGATATCACGGCTGTGGCGGCACTCGATAAGGTCGTCGGCCGTTTTAGAGCCCATGATATCGCCACCACGGTCCTGGGATTGAACGAGGCGAGCGCAACCCTGATCGGAAGTCTCGGCAGCCCGAGGACGCTCAAGGAAATCTGATCTCCGCCCCGAACACATGAAGCGTATGGCGGCATCGATGTTGCGGTAAGCCTTTGTTGAAAGACCCTTCCGGTGTGAAGCTGCGATGCCTTTCAACCGCAGGGCATGCTTTCGGTGGCGGATAGTATGCCTTTGCACGCGCGTCGAACTGCGTGGCCAGCGCCGCCCCTGCATTGCGGGGGCGCCGAAGAGGCGTAGTATCGTCGGGCAACGGGCTTGCGACCGCGATGACACTGCGCTGTGCCCTTCTTGTCTGCATCGGTCTCCTGGCGGGCAGCACGCCCGCCCGGGCCACTCCCTTCGACGTCGATCTCGCCCTGGTGCTGGCCGTCGACGTGTCCTATTCGATGGAGGCCGACGAACAGCACTTGCAGCGCCAAGGCTATGTGAATGCCTTTCTCCAGCCCGCGCTTGTCGCCGCCATCCGCAGCGGCCCGATCGGCCGGATCGCGGTGACCTATGTCGAGTGGGGCGGGTCGGCCGCGCAGGTCTTGCCCTGGACGCTGATCGACGGCACCGGCAGCGCCCGCCAGTTTTCCGAGGCATTGCAACGGCAACCGATGCGGCGGATCTCGTTCACCTCGATTTCCAATGCGCTTGCGTTTTCCCGCAAACTCTTCCTCTTAAGCCGGTTTCGCGGCGTGCGGCGCGTGATCGACATATCGGGGGACGGGCCGAACAATTCCGGCGTGCCGGCGCCCGTCGCCCGCAACTCCACCGTGGCGCAGGGCATCGTCATCGACGGGTTGCCGATCCTGTTGCCGCGTCGGGATGCAGAGTCGATCCCGGACCTCGACGCCTATTACGAGAATTGCGTGATCGGTGGCGATGGCGCCTTTCTTCTGAAAATCTCGGATACGCGCGCATTTGCGCAGGCGATCCTCGCCAAGCTGATCGTCGAGATCCTGGGGCCGAACGTCGCTCGGCTTCAGCGATCCGAGACGGCGGCGCGGCCGGTTGCCGCGCAAACAGGCTACAATTGCTTCGTCGGCGAAGAGATGCAGGAGCGCCGCATCGGGCAATAGGCCGGATGCGGGAACGGACGGCTGAGCCGGCGCTGTCGCGCCGACCGTGCCGACATCAGGGCGCATACGCTTGAGTGCACGTGGGCAACCGTTTCATGCCGCCGGCGGTCACGCGCCTAGTGCAGGTGCCCCAGCTTGTCCGGATTGCGCACGATGTAGATCGCCACCACCTTGCCGTCCTCGATCTCGAGTGCTGTCGACTGAAGCTCGCCGTCGGCCTCGCGGGTGACGAAGCCGGGCAGGCCGTTGATGAAGCCGGCGCGCACGAGGTTGGAGCCGTGCTCGCGGAAGAGTTTTGCCAGCTGTTCGTGCACCTTGATAACGGCCTCGAAGCCGAGGATCGGGTGCATGGCGGCCGAGCGCTTGCCGCCGCCATCGGCGTGGATGCTGACGTCGGAGGCGAGCATGGCGCCGAGCGCCTTGAGATCGCCGCTGCGCGAAGCGGTGAAAAAGGCTTCCGCAAGTTCGATGCCGCGCTGCTGCTCGACCTGGAAGCGGGGACGACCCTCGCGCACATGGGTGCGGGCGCGGGCGGCGAGTTGCCGGCAGGCGGCCGGGTCGCGGTCGATGGTGGCGGCGACTTCCTCGAAACCGAGCCCGAAGACGTCGTGCAGCAGAAAGGCGGCGCGCTCGAGCGGCGACAGGCGCTCCAAAGCGAGCATCAGGGGCAGGGTGACGTCTTCCTCCGGCTCCTCCTCGACGACGGGGTCGGGAAGCCATGGGCCGACATAGGTTTCGCGCTTCAGCCGCGCCGACTTCAGCTGGTCGAGGCAGAGCCGGGTGACGGTGCGGCGCAGGAACGCTTCGGGCTCGCGCACGGCAGAGCGGTCGGCCCCCATCCAGCGGATGAAGGCCTCCTGCACCATGTCCTCGGCATCGGCGACCGAGCCGAGCATGCGGTAGGCGACGCGGATGAGCTTTGGACGCAGCGGGTCGAAACCGGCCGCTGCGTCCTCTTGGGCACTGCCCGCCATCAGGCGGCCGCCTGGGCGGACTTTGCCGCAGCCGGCTCCATCCACAGGCCGAAGCCGACGGCCAGCCTGTTCCAGCCGTTGATGACGTTGATCATGAGCGTGAGCTTCACCTGTTCCTCCTCGGTGAACTGTTCGGCCAGCGCCTGGCGGGCGCTTTCATGGCTGTGGCCTTCCGACAGGCGCGTGAGGGCCTCGGTCCAGCCGAGTGCGGCACGCTCCCGTTCGGAGTAGCAGGGCGCCTCGCGCCAGGCCGAAAGCAGGTAGATGCGCTGCTCGGTCTCGCCCTTGGCGCGGGCTTCCTGGGTGTGCATGTTGATGCAGTTGGCGCAGGCGTTGATCTGCGAGGCACGGATCTTGACGAGTTCGATCAGGTCGGGCTCGAGGCTGGCGGCGATGGCCATGGAGACGCTGGTCCAGCTCTTCATCAGTTGCGGGGCAGCGGCGAAAAGGTCGATCTTGGCAGTCATGGTTCCGTTTCCTTTCGTTGGTTCCACTACCATGACGAGACAGGATCGGCCGGTGTGACATCGGGGCCGAATTTTTCGAAAGAATCTTTTCCGCCGCCGCCGGAAGGGGCCAACGCGTGCCGCGGAGCCGCCATCCAGCCCCCGGCATCGTTAGAAGCCGGATGACATCCAGGCCGGCGGCATCCGTTACTTGGCCGGCTGGCGGCTATCCAGGATCGACTTGTACAGATCGGCCTTGCGCTCGGAGGCGAGCCGGATGCCCTTCAACTCGCCGAGCATCGAGCCGAAGGCGACAAGGGCGATGCCGATGCCGATGCCGGGCAGGGCCGACTGCAGCGCCATGAGCATGCCCACCGTGCCGAAGGCCGGCACCGTTTGGGACATTTCCATGCCCAGCGCTCCGAGAATGACCAGAGCGCCGACGATTTTCAGAACAGTATCCATCAATGCATCTCCTCCCGTTTGGCGGGCACGATTTCCCGACGCGCACGTGCTGTCAAGGTGGAACCGCCTCTCGCCTGTCACATGGCTGTAAAACATCGGCTCTAAGGCTCGGCGCCATCTTGAACCGAGGATATGTCGATGAAATCGTTTGTCTCCGTCGTTGCCGGTGCGCTTGTCGCCACGCTGCTTTCAACCGCCGCCTTTGCCGAGAGCCTGGTGCTCTACACCAGCCAGCCGAACGAGGATGCGCAGGCGACGGTCGATGCCTTCAAGGCGGCCAATCCCGGCGTCGAGGTGGAGTGGGTGCGCGAGGGCACGACCAAGCTGATGGCCAAGCTGATGGCAGAAATCGAAGCCGGCAACCCGGTTGCCGACGTGCTGCTCATCGCCGACACCGTGACGATGCAGCGCCTGAAGGAAGCCGGCCAGCTGCTCGCCTACAAGTCGCCGGAAGCGGCAAGCTACGATGCGGCACTCTATGATGCCGACGGCGCCTACTATTCCACCAAGATGATCACCACCGGCATCATCTACAACACCTCGGCCTCGACCAGGCCCGCTGGCTGGCAGGATCTCGCCAAGGCCGACGCCAAGGGCCTGGTGACGATGCCGAGCCCGCTGACCTCGGGTGCGGCGCTCATCCATGCGCAGACGCTTGCCGGCATCGACGGCCTCGGCTGGGACTATTACAAGGCGCTCGCCGAAAACGGCGCGACGGCTGCCGGCGGCAATGGCGGCGTGCTGAAGGCGGTCGCCACCGGCGAGAAGGCCTATGGCATGATCGTCGATTTCATGGCGATCCGCGAGAAGGCCAAGGGCGCGCCGGTCGAGTTCGTCTTCCCGGCGGAAGGCGTGTCGGCCGTCACCGAGCCGGTCGGCATCCTGAAGACCGCCAAGAACCCGGAAGCCGCCAAGAAGTTCGTCGACTTCCTGATTTCGGAAGAGGGCCAGAAGACGGCGGTGAAGATGGGTTATATCCCGGCGCGCAACGGCGTGGCGCTGCCGGAGGGCTATCCGGCCCGCGAGACGATCAAGGTGCTGCCGATCGATGCGGCCGCGGCGGTGAAGAATTCCGACGCCGACCTCAAGACCTTCTCCGGCATCTTCGGCACGAACTGATCGCCTGAATGTTGAAACAGGCAGAAACCATGCGCAGCCGGCCCCGCTGGCTGCGCATTTCCAATGGCGGCCTCTTGCGCCTGAGGCGGGCAAAGCCCGGCGCATCGCCGGCCGGCGAACCGCGCTGGCTAGTGCCCTTCGTGCTCACCTGCCTTTTCCTGCTCTGCGCGCTGCCGCTGATCAGCCTCGCCAAAGCCGGTTTTTCGGGGCTTGCGAGCGGCCATTCCATCGGCGTGCTCACCGAGCCCGCGACCTATGCCGCCATCCGCAACACGCTGATAACTGCGACGGGCGGCATGCTGATCTCGGTCGCAATCGGCGCGCTGTTTGCCTTTGCCGTGGCGCTGACCGATATCCGGGGCAAGCTGACCCTGAGCTTCGCCTTCATGCTGCCGATGATGATCCCGCCGCAGGTGACGGCGCTTGCCTGGGTGGAAATGACCGGGCCGGCGAGCCCGCTTCTGAAGACGCTGGGCATTGCGCCGCCGCTCGGAAGCCCCCAGCCGCTCTATTCGCTCTTCGGTATTTCGCTGCTTCTCGGCGTGCAGCACGCGCCGCTGGTGTTCCTGGCGCTGAAGGCGGGGCTTTCGGCCTCGCCGCGCGACGGAGTGGAGGCGGCAAGGCTTTCCGGCGCATCGCCGTTTCGTGTCTTCCGCGATATCGTCGCGCCACTGGCCGCCCCCGGGCTGATCGCCGGTGCGGCGATCGCCTTCGTCTCCGGCGTCGGCAATTTCGGCATTCCGGCGATCCTCGGCATTCCCGCCGGGATTACGGTGCTTCCGACACTGATCTACACGCGGCTTGCAAGCTTCGGCTCGGGCACCTTCGGCGAGATCGCGCTCATCTCCAGCCTGATCGCGGCGATCGCGGCCATGGGGCTGATCCTGCAGCAGCGGGCGCTTTCGGGCAAAGATTACCGCATCATCGGCCTTTCCGGCGCCAATGCCGCCTTTTCGCTCGGGCGGTTTCGCGTGGCTGTCGAACTGGCCCTTGCGGCGATCCTGTTCCTGGTGCTGGTGGCGCCGCTCGCGGCACTGATCGCCAGTTCGCTGGTGCCGGCCTATGGCGTGCCGCTCACGCTCAAGACCGTGTCGCTGCGTGCCTATGAGGAAATCCTCTTTCGCCAGACGATGACGCTGAGCGCTTTTACCAATTCGCTGTTCCTTGCCAGTTCCGCGGCCCTCGGGCTGCTCGTCGTTGCCGTGCCGGCCGCCTATCTCATGAACCGGCGCAAGGGCGTGCTGGCAAATACGCTCGGCATCCTGATCGAAATTCCCTATGCGCTGCCCGGCATCGTGCTGGCCGTCGCCTTCATCCTCACCTTCGCGGCCCCGCTGCCGATCCTCAACGTGTCGCTCTATGGCACCATCTGGATCATCCTGATCGCCTATTTCTCCTCATTCCTTGCCGTCAGCCTGAAGCCTGTCATGAGCGCCTTCCTGCAGATGGACCCTTCGCTGGAGGAGGCGGCACGGCTGTCGGGCGCCGGCTTCTTCCGGCGCATGCGCGACGTGATCCTGCCGCTGGTGGCGCCGGCGGCCGGTGCCTCGATCATCCTCGTGTTCCTGATCGCCGCCAACGAGCTGACGGTCTCGGCGCTTTTATGGTCGGCGGGCACGCAGACGCTGGGCGTGGCGATCTTCAATCTCGACGACAGCGGCTCGTCCGATCTTGCCTCGGCGCTGTCGGTGCTGGTCGTCCTCATGGTGATGGCGCTGATGGCGGCGCTCGAAACCCTTGCAAACTACCTTCCGGAAGGCGTGCTGCCGTGGCGCAACTGATCCTCAATCACCTGACCAAGGATTTCGGCGGCGGCCGGCCTGCCGTCTCGGACGTGTCGCTGACGGTGCGCGAAGGCGGTTTCCTGGCGCTGCTCGGCCCGTCGGGCTGCGGCAAGACCACGGTGCTGCGCATGACCGCCGGCTTCGAGCAGCCGAGCGACGGCTCGATCGACTATGGCGAGCGCCGGCTCTCGGATGCCGCGCGGGCGCTGCCGCCGGAAAAGCGCAACATGGCGATGGTGTTCCAGTCCTATGCGCTCTGGCCGCATATGACGGTGGCGGAAAATGTCGGTTATCCCCTGAAGGTGCGCGGCGTCTCCGGCGAGACCTGGCGGCGCAAGGTGGGCGAGGCGCTGGCACTGGTGAAGCTCACCGACTACGCCGAGCGCCGGCCGGCGGCCTTGTCCGGCGGCCAGCGGCAACGGGTGGCGCTGGCGCGCTGCCTGGTGACGTCGCCCGACGTGGTGCTGCTCGACGAGCCGCTCGCCAATCTCGACCAGCACCTGCGCAAGTCGATGGAGGAGACGTTCCGCATCTTTCACGAACGCTCCGGCGCGACGATGGTCTATGTGACGCACGACCAGTCGGAGGCGATGGCGCTGGCAACCGATGTCGCCGTGATGTCGGAGGGCAGGCTGGTGCAGATGGCCGCACCTTCCGAAATCTATGCGCGCCCGGAAGGCACCGTCGTCGGCGGGCTGATCGGCCGCGGCTCGATCCTGAAGGTTCCGCTGGCCGAGCATGCGCCGCGCGCGCTCGCCTGGCCGCAGCTGCGCGAGGCGATCGGCTCTGCGCCGGGCGTGGGCCATCGCCGCGACGTGCTGGTGCGACCGGAGCATGTCCGGCCGGATCCTCTCGGCATGGCGCTCGAGGTCACGGCCTGCGTCTACGAGGGCGAGCGCTTCGCCCTGACGCTGGCGCTGCCGGACGGGCAAGCGCTGAAGGCTTTCGGCGACACGGCGATACCCGTGGGTCAGAAGGCGAACTTTGCCGTTGTCAGCGGCTGGCGGCTTTGACGGCTGGGGATAGACGCCGAACGCGACGGTCGGTCCATGCGATCGACAAGGCCCTATCTGCAGGCGAAACCATCAGTCGCAGCGCGGTCTTTCGAGTTCGACCTTGAACTGCTTCGGCCCGACGAGGCCGGGTTTGGGCGGCAAGGCGACGATGCGGGCAATGACTGTGCACTTGCCGGCGATGACCGCGTAGCGGTCGCGGCCCTGATGGATGATCTTGTCGATCGGGTATTGCGGCACGGCCTCGGCGACCGCGCCGATGATCGCCGTCAGCTCGTTGGCGCGCTGAAAGTTCGGTGCAAGGGCGGCATGGGCAGCGCTGGCGCCGCAAAGCATGGTGGCGGCAAGGGCGAGGGCTCTGATCGGCATGGGCGGCTCCTGTGTGTCGAAGGACACAGACCATGGGCTCGCACGGTCCGCAAGGTGCTTTGCCATGGCGCCAGGTCATTTCGCCACGGCTGCGTCTCCCCGAGCATGTCAACATTTAAACCGTTGAGTTAAATAAAACCGGTTGCTAAAAGCAACTGGTATGGCATAGTGCCTGACATGGGACGGAGCGACGATGGTGTCGCGCAAGCCGATGGGAGGACGCGATGAAACTCTATCAGGGCATGGGACCGAATTCGTACCGGGTGCGCATCTTCATGGCGGAGAAGGGGATCGAGTTGCCGATGGTCGATGTCGATTTCGCCAAGGCGGAACACCGGGCGCCGGCGTTCCTGGCGCTCAACTCGCTCGGCCAGATCCCGGTGCTGGAACTCGATGACGGCACCGTCATCACCGAGAGCGTCGCCATCTGCCGCTATCTCGAGGAGACGCACCGCGAGCCGCAGCTTTTCGGCAGCGACGCCGTCACTCGCGCGAAAGTGGAGATGTGGAACCGACGCACCGAGCTGGTGATCTTCGGCACGATCGGCAACGTGGCGCTGCATTCGGACGCCTTCTTCAAGGAGCGGCTGACGCAGTTTCCGGCTTTTGCCGAGACCGAGCGGCTGGCGGTGCCGAAGAAATGGGCCTGGCTCGACCGCGAGCTCGGCGATGGCCGGCCGTATCTCGCCGGCGACGCCTTCTCGATCGCCGACATCACCGCCGGCGTCTGCGCCTGGCTCGGCGATGTCTTCGGCATGGAGGTCCCGGGCGATCTTGCCAATGTGCGGCGCTGGCTGGAGCGAGTGCGGGCGCGGCCGAGCTTTGCGGCTTGAGGATCGCGCAAGAGGGCATTGTTGCTCCCGGACTGGCCCCTCATCCCGCTGCCGCGACCTTCTCCCCGCGGGGCGGGGAGAAGGGACGTTGGGGCGCTCGCTCGGGCACATTGTCGAGGGCGGTGAAACTGGAACAGGACCTGTCGGCAGGAGCGTGAGGCGGCCGCAATCTCGGGTCTCCCTCGCCCCGCAAGCGGGGAGAGGGTTGGGGTGAGGGGCAAAACCTCGCCATAATTCTGGCGTTCGCGTTTGCGCCGTTCGGGCGCTGCGATGACCCGATTTGCCCAAATGACAGGGAGCGGAGAGAGATGCGCCGCGCCAACTCGGTCTATTGAAGCCAGAAAAGAGCACGGCCGCCTTGGTCTCCCGCAATGCTGGTCTCTGCGGAGGAGCTGAAGCAAGTCTCTGATAAGATGGCTTAATTGGCCAATCCATGCGAATTGCCCGGCAGCCGGCAATCTCGCCAAGCCGGCAAAAGACAAATCATGTGTGGAAAGTGGCCGTGGCCTTTTCGCTTGCCTTCTCCGTGGCTTTTTTCAATTCCTAAAATAACAGCTGCCCGATTCGCCCCGATCCGTTGTTTTGGCGGCGTTCGCCCTAGGAGACAAAGCCATGAACGATTTCAAGAAGCCTACGATCACCGAGATGCGCCCGAAGATCACCGTGATCGGTGTCGGCGGCGGTGGCGGCAACGCCATCAACAACATGATCGCCGAGGGCTTGCAGGGCGTCGATTTCATCGTGGCCAACACGGATGCGCAGGCGCTGGCGATGTCGAAGGCATCGCGGCTGATCCAGCTCGGCGCGCAGGTGACCGAGGGACTGGGCGCCGGCTCGCTGCCGGAAGTCGGACGGGCGGCCGCGGAAGAATCGATCGACGAGATCATGGATCACCTGGGTGGTACGCATATGTGTTTCGTCACCGCCGGCATGGGCGGCGGCACGGGCACCGGGGCAGCGCCTGTGATTGCGGCAGCCGCCCGCAAGGCCGGCATCCTGACCGTCGGCGTCGTCACCAAGCCGTTCAGCTTCGAAGGCAAGCGCCGCATGCAGATGGCTGAAGAGGGCGTCGAGCGCCTGCGCGAGGCGGCCGACACCGTCATCGTCATCCCCAACCAGAACCTCTTCCGCATCGCCGACGCCAAGACCACCTTTGCCGATGCCTTCGTGATCGCCGACCGCGTGCTCTATTCGGGCGTCGGCTGCATCACCGACCTGATCGTCAAGGAAGGCCTGATCAACCTCGACTTCGCCGACGTGAAATCCGTCATGAAGGGCATGGGCCGGGCGATGATGGGCACCGGCGAGGCGACCGGCGAGGGCCGCGCGCTGATGGCGGCGGAAGCCGCGATCGCCAACCCGCTGCTCGACGAAGTGTCGATGCGCGGCGCCAAGGGTGTGCTGATCTCGATCTCCGGCGGCATGGACATGACGCTGTTCGAAGTCGACGAGGCCGCGACCCGCATTCGCGAGGAGGTCTACGACGAGGCCGACATCGTCGTCGGCTCGATCTTCGACCGCACGCTCGATGGCACCTTCCGCGTGTCGGTGGTGGCGACAGGCCTCGACGGCCAGCGCAACACGGCAGACCCGGCGGGCGCGGCGGCATCGGCGGGCCAGCCCGGCCAGGCGCCGACCCGCACGCTGCAGTAACTGGCGGCACTGGCGCTGCCCGGTTGCGGCAGCCCTGACGCATCTTGCCATTCGATCAAAATCCCCCCGTGCGAGGACTGCCGCGGGGGGATTTTTTGTGGGGACAACCATACGGCCGAAGCAATCGGCAACGATCCCCCGCGAGGACCGCCCGTGCGCGTGGCGAAGCGAATATGCCGGTGACCGGAGGCAACCGATCAGGCACAATGCGCGTTTGAATCCCGCATCCACCGCTTCCGTCCTGCCCCGGATGCATTGTAAAAGCCTGCCGCGTCAAAAACGGAGTTCGATCGTGAGCGTTGCCTTTACCAAGGAAGAAAGTGCCGAAACCGCGGCCGAAACCCTTCTGCCCGACCGTCCGGTTTCGCCGCATCCGAACCTGGTGACTGAAGCAGGGCTGAAGGCGCTGGAAGAGCAGCAGCGCGAGGCGCGCGCGGCCTATGAGGCGGTGAGCGGCATCGACGACGTCAACGAGCGCCGGCGACAGGCGGCCGGTCCCTTGCGGGACCTGCGCTATCTTGCCGAACGGCTGCGCACCGCCGAACTCGTCTCTGCCCCGACCGCCACCGATATCGTGGCCTTCGGTAGCACCGTCACCTTCAGCCGCGACGACGGCCGGGTGCAGACCTACCGCATCGTCGGCGAGGACGAGGCGGATCCGAAGACCGGATCGATCTCCTATGTATCGCCGGTGGCAAGAGCACTGATGGGCAAGGGCGTCGGCGACGTGGCGACAGTCGGCGGGCAGGAGCTCGAGATTACCGCGATCGCGTAAGCGCGTGCCGGCGAGGGCGCGCTTCTATTGCGGCGCCGTCGATGTCGCGCGCGCGCCGGCGGCAGAACCCTGAAAGCCCTGCCGGGTCCATTCGTAGACGGCGGTGTCGGTGCGGAAATTCCCAAGCCGCGGCGAAGCAAGGTCGAGAATGTTGGCGATGATCGTCGTCCAGATCACCGTCAAGAGCACGATCATGATGCGCACAGGCTTGCCCTTCAGCCCGAACTGGTAGCCGAGCGAGGCCATGCTGAGCAGCATGACGCCGACGAGCAGCCAGAAAATCTGCGTGGGCAGGCGTAGCCCAAGCGCGAAACGCTCGGCCGTGCTGGTGTCGAACACATCGTTGACTGCCGCCATCAGCGAGGCGGATATCGCGTCCGGGCGCTCGCGCACGATCGTGGTGACGTGGCCCCAGATTTGCTGCTGCAAGGAAGACGTGTCCTGATTGACCTTGTCGATTGCGCCCTGGTCGCGCCCGGCGCGCACGAAGTCCTCGCGGGTCGTCAGGTAATCTTCGAGCAGCCGCGCGACTTCGCTCGCCTGTGGCGAGCCGTGGGCGGTTGCCCTTAGCCATGCGGTGCCGATAGCATTGGTTTCGGCAAGCGTGCCCTGGCGCCGCTCGGTGAAACGGGTGGTCGAATAGGAGAGTGTCAACGCCAGAACGAAGGCGAGAAGGCCGAGCATGCCGGCAACGACGACGCCGACGTTTTCGTTCTGCCCGGTGGCGCGCGCGGCACCGCGCCGACCGAACCGGTAGCCGATCTCGTGCGCCAGCAACTGGGCCACGAGAAGCACTGCTGCAAAGGCGAGCGGGCTGAACTCCGCGAGCAAGCGAACAAATTCCATCGACGCCTCGTTCGAAATCCTGGGGTGAATGCGGCTTCCACCACGGAAAGCGTAGTGTCGGCCGACAGTGTGCCGGCGCCGGGCGAGCGGGAAGTACGTAACTGTTAATTCGACCGATGCCGCGCCCGCGCCGGTGCGGGCGCCCGCCGCCATGGCCTTGCCCGGACTGGAACCGCTCAGGCTTCACGATCGGCGCGGCTCGGTGGCGCGCACGTCCTAGGCAAGGGCCGTTTTGCGTGGGGCCGATGGCGACAAAGAGCAGCTGCGCGCCTCTGCGCAGCGTTGCTGTTTCCTATTTGCGTCCATCCTCGTTTATCGCCCTCGTTCCGGGCGGGCGTTCATGCGGCCGCCGTGGGGCAGTCGCCCCCGATCCCATGTGGAGAGCAAGGATCGGCGCATGAGCCAATTATGGAGTGAGTGAACCTGATCCGAAGCCGCCGGCCTTTCGCGCGGTGTAAGAGCGGGCACGCCACCAAACCAGCATGCTGAGCAACAGCATCAAGATATCGGCTATCGGAGCGGCGACCCACACGCCGGTCTCGCCCCAAATGTGGGGCAGGGCCAAGGTCAGTGGGATTGCGAACAGATAGGCTCGCCCCAGCGAGAGAATAGCGGCTTGCCGTGCGCTGCCCATGGCTTGCGCATAGCTGGCGGCCATCATGACCGGGCCAAAAGCGACATATGCTGCAAGGTACAGTGGTACAATGCGGGCCACCTCCAGCCCAACATGGGCATCGGGCACGAAAAGTCCGCCCAGCCAGCCGCGTGCACCAAACAGCAGCAGTTGCACCAGCAGGCAGTAGACTCCGCTTACGGCAAGCGAAAAATAGAGCGTCTGCTTTGCCCGCTCATCTTGCCTGGCACCCAACGCATTGCCGACAATTGCCTGCAGGGCGAGGCTCATGCCCATCAGCGGCAGGAAGGCAAATGTCATCAAGCGCATCACCACCCCATAGGCTGCGATCGTCATGTCGGGTTGCGGCAGCTCCAGCCGTCGCAGGGTGAACAGAACCGCGGCCGAGCCGAGCGAAATGCCGATGAAATTGAGGCTGCGCGGCGCCCCGAGGGCCAGCATTTCCCGCCATTCACCGTCGCATTTCATACCGACCATCGGCAGGCGTGCTCTGCCGCTCATGCGATAGATGACAACGACACCCAGCCCCAATATCTGCGCCAGGGCCGTACCCCAGGCCGACCCGGCTACGCCGAAATCAAACACGACGATCAGCAATGCGTTGAAACCGATATTGGCGAGCGTCACCAAAACGCCTGCCATGGCCATGAACCCAACCCGCCCCTCCATGCGCAGCGCGTCGACGTGCACCGAGAGCAGAAACCCGGCCGGTGCGGTAGCAAAGGAAACAGCAAGGAAAGTCCAGCCCATCTCGCCGAGGTGGGCGTTGCCGCCCGCCGCCAAGCTGACGACATGGGTACCCAGTCCGAAAAAAGACAGCATTGCCAAGGCAGCGACAGCAAGGGCAAGGCCTTGGGCCGAAGCGAGGGTACTGACGGCCCCAGCCATGTCTTTGGCACCGAGGCGACGTCCCAGAATGCTGGCCATGCCGATGCCGACCATCGTCGAGACGGCCAGCAATAACATCGAGATCGGAAACACCGACGTCACCGCGCTCAGGGCATCCGCCCCCACAAATGCGCCCAGCAGCATGGCATCGGCCACGGTCAGCAGGCCGCTTATCGTCGTTACGACGATGATTGGCAGGCTGGTGCGAATGAAGGCGGATCGGACCGATCCGCTCAAGAGTGAATTTTTCGGCTCAGCCGGCAACGACGATTGGTCGCTCATCAAAAACTCCCGTCATGGGCAAGTCGGATGATTTTGATGGGGCTCGCATTGCCATCGCTCCAACTGCCCCCTTAAGGGAAATGGCGATCAGCACGTCCAAGACAGGGGTTAACCACTGGCGATAACGCCATGCGAGCGGCAGGTCACCCTGTGGACCTGCATGCGTCTCTATTGTCGGCTCGTTCGACTGTCAAGCGGTCGGAATTGCGCCTGGGCCTGTTCGCCGGCGGCGCGCATGCGCCGGGGCAAGGGCGTCGCCCGCTTCGGCGGCGTCGGTCACAAGCACGGATGGCCGCGTGACGGAGGTGGCGATCGCCCGGGCACGCCTCGTGCCACTTGTTGACTCACCTGCGGTCGAACAATACCTTGCCAGTTCGGTCGTTAGGCTTGTCCTCACATGACGGATCAATCTCTTCAGCGTCGCCTTGCCGCCATCGTCGTTGCCGATGTGGTGGGATATTCACGCCTGATGGAGGCTGATGAAGTCGCAACGCTGGCGAGCCTCAGGGAACTGCGTTCCGGCGTTATCGAGCCGGCCGTGACGCGCCACAACGGCCGCATCTTCAAGGTCATGGGCGACGGGTTCCTGATCGAATTCGGGAGCGCGGTCGACGCGGTCGCAGCGGCGCTGGAAATGCAACGACCCAAAGTTTCCGTCGGGCCTTCCGCAGACCGGCGCCTGCTTTTGCGTGTCGGCGTCAATCTGGGCGATGTCATCGACGACGGCTCGGACGTGCTCGGCGACGGCGTCAATGTCGCGGCGCGCCTGGAGACGCAGGCCGAACCGGGCGGCATCTGCATCTCAGCCAAGGTTCACGGCGAGATCGTCGGCAAGATCGGCGAGCGGTTCTTCGATGCGGGCGAACGCTACCTGAAGAACCTCACGCGTCCGGTCCACGTGTGGCATTGGCCGGATGCGCTGCAGAGCAAGTTGCCGCTGCCCGAATGTCCCTCGATCGCCGTGTTGCCGTTCACGAACATGAGCGGGGATGAAGCGGACGGGCCTTTCGTCGATGGCTTGACCGAAGACCTGATCACCGACCTTTCCCGCACTGCTGGCCTGTTCGTCATCGCGCGCAATTCCGTGCAGGGCTACAAGGGCAAGCCGGTCGACATCAGGCTGGTCGCCCAGGAACTCGGCGTCCGCTACGTGCTTGAGGGGAGCGCCCGGCGCGCCATGGGCCGTGTCCGCATCAATGCCCAATTGATCGATGCGCTCGGCGGCCAGCATTTGTGGGCCGACCGGTTCGACAGGACGGTGGAAGATGTTTTCGAATTACAGGATGAGGTGAACGCCAAGATTGTCGACGCCCTTGTCGGCCGACTGACCATCCCGACGCAGCGCAAGCGGCCGAAGAATTTCGAGGCATACGAGCTGTGCGTGCGCGCCCGCCTGCTGACGGAAGAGTCGCCGCAAACCGAGCGTGAGGCCCATCTGCTGCTTCAGCGGGCGGTCGAGCTCGAACCTTCCTATGCGGAGGCGGTCGGTCTGCTCGCCTACAACCGCTGGCTTGCCTGGACGCATTTCGGCGAGCCGGAAGATCCCAACCGCCGGATGGCGGTGACGCTCGCGCAGAAGGCGATCGACCTCGATCCCAACGATGCCGGCTGCCGTTACATCCTGGGGACCATTCTGGCTTATGAGCGGCGATGGGAGGAATCGGAGACCGCCTTCGCCAAGGCGCTGGAGCTAGATCCGAACCACGCAGACACCTGGGCCGCCATGTCGGACATGTCCGTGCTCGATGGCAGGGTGGCTGACGGACTGGCGCAGATCGAAAAAGCGCTGCGCCTCAATCCCTATCCGGCCTGCTGGTATCTTTGTCATCTTGGGCAGGCGCAATACGCCGCGCGCGACTACGAGGCGGCAACCGCTACACTGCGCAGGAAAGACACCTATCGCACCAACTCACGCAAGTTCCTGGCAGCTACGCTTGCGCAGCTGGGCCACCGCGAGGAGGCGCGGCGCGAAGCAGAATTGTTCCTGATCGCCCACCCTCATTTCACGATCGGCCATTGGCTGAACTCCCAGCCGCTGCGCGATGCATCGGTACGAGACCATTTTGTCGACGGCTTCCGAAAGGCCGGCCTGCCGGAGATGTGACGGGGGGGATAATCCCGATGCGTTCGAGGATTTGTTCAACGACCATGCGCTGCGCGCGACGGGCGCCAGCCTCGCTTCTTCCGACCGGACGCTCTCCGATTGGCGTGGTATCCGCCCGCCGCACACGCCGCTATGGCACGTGTTGCATGATGATTTGCGTGTGCAACATCGGCGCTTCGGCGCCGAAATAGCTCTCCAGCAGCGGCAGAAACTCGTCCGAAAGGTAGAAGTCCGTCAGCGCGCGGTCTGCCATCAGACGGAAGTCGGCGTCGTTGCGGCGCAAGGCGATCGCATAGGGTTCATGCGTGATCAGGCGATCGCCGACCGCGAGCGAGGATGGATCGCGCGCCCGCTTGGCAAGGTTGATGAGCAGCACCTGATCGGCGATGTAGGCATCGATGCGTCGGTCCTCCAGCGCCCTGAGCCCGTCCTCATGGGTCTCGAAATCGGCAAGCTTGGTCGTCGATTCCTGGACTGCGAGCTGCTCGCGTAGCGTGCCCGCCGTCGTGGTGTTGGCGCGCATGCCGATGACGTTCGTTGCAGCGCGCGCGCTGACCGCGTGAATAGCCGGTGCGGTGCGAAAGAGCGCCTGCAGGTATTCGGGCGAATCCTTGCGCAGCAGCGCGCTCGCGCCGGTGAGGAAGATCGGCTGCGAGAAATCGACGATTTCCCGCCGCTTCAGGTTCACGGTGATGGAGCCGCAAAGCAGGTCGATATCTTCGTTCTCGACGGCATCGAAGCCGCCGGCGAGCGTCATCTCGACAAACTCGCGTTTCAGCTGCGGAGATTGATGTTCGATCTCGTCGGCAATCCTGCGGCAGAGGTCGATGGCATATCCTACCGGCTCGGCCCCTGGCTCCGCGGAGGAAAATGGCGCTTGATCGGCGATGTAACCGATCCGCAGGGTGCCACGCTTCGCGATGGTGTCGAGCGTTGCGGCGGTGGTCGCCAGGGCTGAAAAGAAAAGGGCGAGGCTCACGAGCAGAAAACGTCTCATGCGCTAGGCCTTACGTGTCTGCGGGGCACCTGCATGATCCCTGTCTCCGGAAAACGGTATCGATCTCAAAGGCGTGCGCGCAGCTTATGGGCTGCCCCTTATATGTCAACAGAAGACACAGGGCGCCAAGGCGTCAACGCCAGCCTCCGGCACGGCGTCCTTCCTCGCGGCCGCCCCCGGCCAAATCATCCTCGACATTTGCGGCTCAATGCCTAATCTCCGCGACACTTCAGTCATGGAATTGCTTGATGTCCCTTCGCCTTGCCACCTTCAATATTGAAAATCTCATGAGCCGCTTCGATTTTTCCGGCTTTCGCAACCAGCTCAAGCAGGATCGGGTGCTCCGGCTCTTCGAGGTGAAGACGGAGGCCGAGTATCAGCGGCTGGAGGAGGCACGCACGATCGCGCATACGGATGACACAAGGCAGATGTCCGCGCTTGCGATTGCCGATTGCGATGCGGATATCCTCTGCCTGCAGGAGGCCGACAACATGGCGTCGCTGCAGGCCTTCGAATACAACTATCTCTTCCGCATGGTCGGCAACGGCTATCGCCAGAAATACCTGATCGAAGGCAATGATTCGCGCGGGATCGATGTCGCGGTGCTGATGCGCGAGGAAACGCGCGACGGCCAGCCCATCGAGTGCCTGGAGGTGAAAAGCCATGCGGGGCTGACCTATGCGGATCTCGACATCTTCAACGATGCGCTGGCGTCCAACAACCGGCCGAACGACCGGATCTTCAAGCGCGACTGCCTGGAGCTGGACCTGCGCATCGGCGGGCGGCCGCTGACGCTTTATGTGGTGCATTTCAAATCCATGGGGCCGGCGCGCGACGGGATGGACGGGCGACAGGCGACCATGCCCGTGCGCGAGGCGGAAGCGAAGGCGGTGCGCCACATCATCGAGAGCCGCTTCGGCCGCGGGCATACGGCCGACAAGATGTTTGCGATCTGCGGCGACATGAACGACTACCAGGAGAAGGTCGATATTCTCGGCGACCGGCGCAACGGCTACGAGTTCGTGCCGCGCGAGGAGGAGCAAAGCGCGCTCGACGCGCTGACGGCGGACGGCTTCGTCGAAAACCCGATGCTGCGCCGGCCGGTGCTCGATCGCTGGACGCTGTTTCACAGCCGCGGGCCGCAGGAGCGGCACCTCTGCCAGCTCGACTACATCTGGCTGTCGCCGGCGCTCGCCCGGCGCAACGAGGGCCGGGTGCCGGAGATCATCCGCGGCGGCCAGCCCTTCCGCACCATCTTTCCGCCGGGCCAGGAGGTGGAGCGCTATCCGCGCACCGGCTGGGATCGGCCGAAGGCATCCGACCATTGCCCCGTGGCGATGACGCTGGACGTGTGACCATGAACGCATTCGAAAGCAACTTTGCCGACTGGCCCGACGAAGGCGAGATCGTGGCGATCTCGGGCGTCGATATCCGCGTCGAGGACGCGCCGCATCCCTTCCACCTCGATCAGGTGGGGGCAGCCCGGGAAAACTGGCGGGGCGAGATTGCCGCCAACCCGCATCTCTTCGACGGGCGCATGGTGCTGCAGCGGGCGCTGCGCATCGCTGATGGTCGTGTGGTGGGCGAGGGGCATGTGGTGCCCTATTCGACGTTCCTGTGGTGGCGAAAGACCCGCACGGACGCGGCCTTTCATCTGTTTGCCATGCCGGTGATCGTGTCTTCGGACGGTGCCCTGATCCTGGTGCGCATGGGGTCGCACACGGCCAATCCGGCGCGCGTCTACAGCCCCTCGGGCTCGCTCGAGCCTGACGATATCGTCGACGGGCGCTGCGACATCGCCGGCAATATCCGCCGCGAGGCGCTGGAGGAGACGGGCATCGACCTAGACCAGGCGATAGCCGAACCGGGCTATCACGTGCTGCACATGGGCCGCGCGGTGACGGTGTTCCGGCTCTACCGGGTGGCGGAAACGGCAGGAACGCTGGTCGAGAAGGTGGCAGCCCACATCGCCGGCGATCCCGAACCGGAGATCGACGAGGCGATCGCCATCTGGGGCCCGGACCCGGAGGCGCATAACTACCCGCCCTTCATCCTGCCGATCCTCACCTGGCTGTTCGACGGCAAGGGGTGAAGCTCTCGGGGGCGCCGAGTTGGATGCCGTGGACGGCATTGATCGGGACTTGCCGCGGTCGCTGCAACTGTCCGGAGGCTGGAGGGTGAGCTTGGCAGCGTCGAGCCGCTCACAGCTGCCGAGCAAGAACCTGCAGGCTGTGTTGCTTCGTGCCGATATGGACCGGCCCTGCGGTTCGAACCGGGTCAAAGCCCTGGCTCTCCCAGAAGCGAAGACCGGCCACGTTCTCCTCGAAGACGGCGAGCTCGACGCGGTTGGCCCCTTGTGTCTTCAGGAAGCGGAAGAAATCCTCGCACAGGGTTTTGGCCACGCCGTGCCGGCGCGCGGCAGGGTCGATCATCAGAAGCGCGATCCACCAGGATTTTTCCCTGGGGTAATCGCGGTCGCAGGCGAGCATGCCGACGAGCGCGCCCGTGGCCGCCTTCAGGCCGAAGACGAACTTGTCGGCCTCGGTTCGATCAGGCGGGAAGCTTTGAAACTCTTCGAGCGCGATGGCAGCGTCCGGCCCGAGGCCGCGCTCCAGCACCACATAATCCGAGCAGCTTTGATAGAGCGGTAGCAGCCGCTGTGCGTCCGCCTCGGTCAAGCCTTCGATTTCATAGCCGGAAAACGAGAGCGGGAATGTCGTGGTCTTGTCCATGGCCGGGACATGGCATGGCCGGAGGATGGGCGCAATGCGCATCGTCCCGGCGCGGCTTTACAGGTGCGTCGGGCGCATCCGGATCCAGAAAGGGTAGCCGGCTTTGTTCAACGCCACGAAGGCAGCTTCAAGCGAGGCGGGGGCACGGCCCTGTGCCATCCCGCCATCTGCCGTCAGGCCTCGACCTTGCGGGCGATCGCGATCTTCGGGTTGCGGAAGCCCATGGCGATCCAGGCCCAGAGCAGCTTGGCATAGAAGGACACGGTGTGGGTCTTCAGGTTGGGAATGTCCTTCGGCAGCCGGGAGGTGTCGGTAAGGTCGCCGACCATGGTGCGCAGCTCTGCCCTTGGCCGTGTGTCGGCGGGCCAGAGGTGCAGGTAGAGGCTCAGCCAATGGGCGCCCTTCATCTCCAGGAACATGGGCGTGTTGCAGCAGGTGGCGACGACGCGGCGTGAGCCGGCGTCCGGGGAGAGGCGGAATTCGCTGAGGTTTTCCTCGCCCGAGACGATCGTGATCCGGTCCTTGCGGTATTCCGCCGCCGGGGTGGCTTGATAGGACGTCAGCATGTTGCGGGCGCCGGGCAAGCCAGCGAGCCGGCTGGCGGCCGCCCGGCAGCTGTCGCAGAGGCATTCCGACACCAGGATCGGCGCTCCCTCTACCTTCAGCCGTGTCTGTCCGCAGGCGCATCCGATGTGGGTGGCATCGCTCATGTCGCATCCTCCTCAGGTGACGTGGAACAGGTGCCGGATGTACCGGTCGAGATGGTCAAGGCTCTCGCGCGCCAGCTCCGGATCGTTGCCGGCCTTGGCAAGCACGAAGCCGCCCTGGATGACCGCCTGCGTGTGGCGCGCCAGGCTTTCGGCCGTCCAGTTGCCGGCAACGCCGCGGTCGAGACGTGCGGCCTCGATATCGTCCACGAGCGTGGCCGTGTGGCCGAAGATGCTGCGGCCGCAGGCATCGCGCATGTCGGGCGCGCTGGCATAAATCTCCTGCGCCAGGGTGCCGACCAGGCAGGTGAATTCCGCGATCTCGCCGACAATGATCGCCTTGCGAAAGGCGACATAGGCAAGAACGCGCGCAAGCGGGTCGGGTGGGGCGTGATAGGGCGCGGCTGCGAAGAAGGCGGTGGTTGTTTCCGCCCAGTGCTCGGCGGCAGCGACGCCGAGCGCCTCCTTGCCGGCGAAATGGTGGAAGAACGCGCCCTTGGTGACACCCGCCGCGCGGCAGAGGTCGTCGACGCTGGTGGCGGCAAACCCCTTGGCGCGGATGATGTCGCGCGCCGCCTCGAGGAGCCGGATCCTGGCATTGCCGCGTTCGGGGGCGTTTCTGGTCGGTCTGGGCATGTTCTCAACATACCAAACGGTCGGTATGTGTCAAGGACATTGCATTGACAGGCGCTTACGGGCGCAAGGCGGCGTGCCGTGCGACTTTATCACTGCATCGCGCAGGCTGCCGACGAGGGCGCTCGGCATCGATGCGCAAGGGGCGAATGTGCGCCGTCTCGGCGGGGCGGACATGTGCGAGATCGGCGATGCGGAAGGCAGGTGCCGTTAGCGGCGATCGGGTTTGCGCGAGCCAACAATTCCTTGAATCGATTCAAGGAATTCCGTGCGTGCTTTCATGCACCGTCGCATCTGGCTTTCTCTCTTTGCGGGGCGTCGAAGCGGGCGTCGCGCAGATGGCAGCCGAGATGGATCATGACGGGGGGTGGGCCCGGTGGAAAGTCGCGCGCCGCCGGCCGCCGGTTGTCAGGTGTCAGTCGTCGGCGTCGGCGACGGAAAGCCCGAGGTCCTGCCATCGGGTGCTGGGGATGGCGTCGCCGACGCTGAAAGCGAAATCCACGACGGCATCGCGATCGGCTGTCACCGTGCAGGAATAGGCGATGCGCCACCATTTTCGCTTGCTGCGAAACGCCGCGCCGCTGGCCGTCAGCGTTCCGCCTGAAATCTTCACGCGGCCAAGAGCGTAGGCGACAACAAAGTCTGGTTCGAAATCGGCCTTCCAGCGCTGGACCTGTTCCATCGCTTCGAGATTGCAGAGCTGCACCACACGCTCTTGCGGGTCGAGCTGCGCCAGCCCCTTGCGCGCCTGTCGGCTGCGCGGCGCGGCGAGCACGTCCTTCGAATAAAGCTTTGCGGCCCGGATCATGCCCGCTGCCGACTTTCCGGGTTGTTCCGTGGGCGTCTGCCTCGCGGAAGCATTCGCCGTATCCGGCTGCCTTGCGACCGGTTGACCTGCAACGGCTGTGGTGGCTTGCCCCTCGGGCCCTGCGCGCGCCTCAGGCGCGCTCTGGCTCGGCTCTTCCGCCTTCGTGGTCGCTTCAGCGGTTTGCGGCGGCGGCTTCGGCATTTCCGGCAGTTGCGCCACGATCTCGACGTCGACGCTGCCTTCGGCGGCCGGCAAGGCCATCGTCTCTGGCGGCAGGCGCGAAAGGGCGACGAAGGCGAGGGCGTGCAACAGCAGCGCAAGCCCCAGTGCCCAGCAGATCGTCCGGTCGTCCCTCGGTCGCGCCAGCTGCCGCATCGGCTAACGTGCCGTTTCGCCAGGCAAAGCGAAGCCGGGGAGGAAATGACGCTTCGGATTCAAAGCCTTGGTACGACCGGCATGCGCCATCCCGGGTGTCCCATGCCTCAGAAACTCGTCTTCAGATCGGATCTCGTGCATTGCGCGACGGCTCCCTGCGTGGTGCCTCATATGCCCCGGCGAGAGGGGGCGTTGCGGCAGGCGTGAGATCAACACCAAAAGCAACGTCCGGTCGAGCCCCGTCATCGGCAGCGATCACTTTTCCGTCACCGGCAGCGGCCGGCGCAAGCGATACGGCTGCCGGTGCACCGGCGCAAGCCCATGGCGGCCGCAGGCGCGATCGGGCGCGGCAGCGGCATATCGAGAACGGTGGGCGGGGCGGCTGGCAGTGTTTTTTGCGCTTGCCGCCCGCGCAATGGCATTGCAAGTTCGTGGCGAAGTATATGCGCAAGGGGAAATAGATGCCGCTCAGTTACGCGATCTACGATGTCTTCACGCAGAACCGGCTGGAGGGCAATCCGCTGGCCGTCGTCTTCGGGGCGGATGCGCTCGACGATCAGGCGATGCAGGCGATCGCGCAGGAATTCAATCTTTCGGAAACGGTATTCATCCGCAGACCGGGCGGGGCGGCGCATACGGCGCGGCTGCGCATCTTCACACCCGGCCATGAGCTTCCCTTTGCCGGACACCCGACGGTCGGCGCCGCCGTGGCGATCGCCGAGGCCGCGCATGGCGGATCGACGGAGAGCGCCGATCTCGTGCAGGTGCTGGAGGAGAAGGTGGGGCCGGTGCGCTGCGCCGTGCGCATCAAGCCGGGCGAGGCGAGCTTTGCCGAGTTCGACCTGCCGCGCAAATCCGCCCGCCTCGACGTCCGCCTCGACCGGCAGGCGCTCGCCGACGCGCTGAGCCTCAAGACATCGCAGATCGGCTTCGAAAACCATGCGCCGTCCTTCTGGAGCGCCGGCGTTCCTTTCGTCATGGTGCCGCTGCACGACGTTTCGGCCGCAGCCAACGTCGAATTCGATCCGCAGCGCTGGGAGCAACTGGCGCCGCTTGCCGAAGGGCGGCTCGCATCGGCCTATCTCTATTGTCGCGGCGGCATCAACCACACCGCCCGCTTTCACACCCGCATGTTCGCGCCCGAGATGGGCATCACCGAGGATCCGGCAACGGGCTCGGCGGCGGCAGCCCTTTCCGGAGCCATCCATCATTTCGACCAGCTGGTCGACGGCCACCATCCGTTCCTGATCGAGCAGGGGGTGGAAATGGGTCGCCCGTCCTTCATCCATCTGCATCTCGACGTGGTTGCCGGCCAGATCAACTCGGCGCGCATCGGCGGCCACGCGGTGAAGATCGCCGCCGGCGAACTTTTGCTCTGACGCGGAATTTTTTTGAGGTCCGGCAAAGCGGATAGCGGAATGTTTCGGGCTCGGGGCGCGTTGCGAGCGCAGGTTCGGGGGCAGTCTGAGATCGTTGCTGTGGAAAAAGCCGGTTTTCCAGGCGTCTGGAATTTTTTCTCAGAAATTTTACAATGGGCGCTAGACAAGGTGAGGGAACGCCTTTATACGCCCCTCCAGACCGCAGCGACGAACATCGAAGCGGTCCGGATGGGTGATTAGCTCAGTTGGTAGAGCAGCTGACTCTTAATCAGCGGGTCCACGGTTCGAGCCCGTGATCACCCACCAAAACAAATCCCTGGTGAGACTTCTACCAACCTCAATATCGACTTCGCCTCAGGCGTTTTTCTCGGCACCGCTGGCCGGTGTCATCGGCTTGCCGCGAGATCAATGCGTTCGCGCATTTGACTGTGTGATTCGGCATTCCGGCTTGAGCGACGGGCGTCGGCAGGCGACGGCCGTTTTCCGATGGGAGAACGCGGCGTGCAACCGATCGGTGGCAATCGGCGCGGGCCTTGGATGCTGGGGCTAGGGACGATTGACGGGCAGTGGCCGGCGCTCGGCATTTTCGATGACCGCGACCGCCAACGCATCCTTGTGGTCGTAGATTTCACTCATCTTCAGCCGGCCATCGGCGAGCACCGTCAACATCCGTCGGCAGATATCCTCGGCCGCTGCGGTCGGGAGCGGTGCGAACAGCGGCATGCACCCGTCGAGCCATTTGTCGATTGCGCCGGGGCGCTTGATAAGGGCGCTCACGGCCTGCCGGTACTCGGCATCCGTGCGCGGCTTTGCCCCCGTGTGCGGCGCAAACAGGTAGAGTGCGATCGTGCAGAACAGCCCGATCACCATGCTGGCGGCCACGAGGCGGAAATTCATCATGCCCTCACGTTGCGGAAGTTGCTTGCGCGTCGTAAGACAATCTATGCAGGTATTCAAGATCCGCACACGTTGCGGCGTTCTGCCAACAGGCGAGGTGGCTTTGAGTTGCGACGTGGGTCTGAGGGCGGCGCAAAAATCCACGCACGACCCATCTTGAAAATTTTCGACCGGCGGATTACCGGATGTTCATGAAGATCGTTGCTGGAATTGCCCTTGCCATCGCCGCCCTCATGTTTGTTTCGTCCTGCAGCGAAACAGGCCCGTCGGGGAGCGCGCGCCCAAGTGTTGAAAAGGCCCATCTGAGCCAGGCGGCCAAGACCAAGCCTGCGAGCAGCCGGAAGGCCAAGGCTCAGGCTGAGGCCGAGGCCAAGGTGCTGGCGGATGCGCGCAGCCCGAGACAGTGCAAGACGCCGAAGAAGCAGTGCAGCTACGGCGCTGGCCCGGCTGGCGAACCCTGTTCGTGCTGGTCGACCGAAGGATCCCCCGAACTCGGCGTGACCATAAAGTAGCCAAGGCGGGACAAGTCGTCGAGACGGAGCGTCTGCCTCAGGCTGTGCAAGCCTGAGCGCCATGGCTCGACGTCAAACGACACTCTCGCCGCCGGACAGATCGAGCCTAGGGCTCCGTATCACCCTTCCATCTGGATCCCCCGACGTTTTCCGGCCCGTTTCCCGTTGAAATCGGGGCTGGATTCGGCCGTCCTGGCGCGCGCCTCGACGGCCGGTGCGACGACCGCTTTTTCTCCTCCAGTCTCTCAGTGCCGCCGCGACGATCGCCCGGACTGTCAGGAACCATTGGCGCGCCCTGGCGTTTGGTCCTCATGCGCAGATGCGAAACAGAGGTTTCCGGAGGAATGTCATGAAGAAGAGTTTGCTCACACTTGTCGCCGTGATCACGGCGGCGTCCGGCATGGTGCCGGCTCAGGCCGCGCCGCTCGCCATCCCCAAGAGCCCGGTGCTTTCGCAGGCGGACGTTCAGGCCGTGCAGTACCGGCGCGACGATCGCCAGTGGGATCGCGGTGACAGGCGGCGCGGCTATTACAACGGCTATCGCGGCTATGAGGATCGCCGTCCGGGCTATCGCCGCGGCGACGACGGCTGGTGGTATCCGCTGGCGGCGTTCGGCGCCGGCGCGCTCATCGGCGGCGCGATCGCGAGCCAGCCCCAGTATCGCGAACCGCAGTATCGCGAGCCGCAATACCGTCCAGTCCAGGGAGAGTACAGTTCCGCCCATGTCGACTGGTGCCTGCAGCGCTACCGCAGCTATCGGCCCTATGACAACACCTACGTGCCGAGAGCCGGCGTCAGGGCGCAGTGCATGTCGCCCTATTACTGAACCACCTATGGCCGTTTTCCATCAAACGGTCCCTCTGCCCCATCGGCCCCGGCTGGTGGGGCTTTTTTGCGGCATGCTGTGGTAACTGCCACCTTGCCCGCCTGTGGCCCATGCGGACATCTGATCGTCAGCTTTTCGCCTGGTTATAGGCCTCGAACAGATCGGTAACGAGAACTCCATTGATCCGCGTTCCGGTCAAATCGGCATCCTTGATGTCCGAATCGGCCAACGTGACACCGCTTATGGTTAGTCGCGACAGATTTGCATTCGTGACAGCGGCTCCGGACAGATTGACGTTATCGAACCGTGCTCCAGCAAGGTTCACATCGTCAAATTCCGCTTCGCACAAGTTGGTGTCGATGAATTTTGCGTTCGTCAAAACAGCGTGAAATCGTGCGTCCGCCAGATTTACGCCGTCGAAGTCAGCGCCTGACAGATCGGCACGCTCGTAACGCGTCCCCTGCATTTGTGGGCCATCGAATGGGTCGTTTGCCTGCTGGTCGCTCATTTTCGCTCCTCCGTCGATTGTGCAGAATAGCCAACTTGTGGTCGTATCGCACTGCTCATTTTCGGCCTGCGTAATTGCCCATTAACATTCTGGTTGTATGGGTTTGCGTCCTTGCAACCGATCCTGTTTCAAGGCATTTTCAGCGAAGAATTGACCGGCGCGCGCCGGCCGGGAGAAGCGATCCAGTGGAGCATGACCCTCGACGGAGCATGGTCCCGGCGCGGCCAGGCCGGCTGCAAATGGCGAGTGCTCGACGCGGCTGCGGGGAGCCTTCCATCCTTCTTTTCAGTTCTCTCAAAAAATTTTCTGCGCCATGTCGAAATCCGGGAATGGCTTGCGTTCTTGGGCCGTAGACAACTCAAACCGGTGATATTTCCATGACACTTGCGACGACTTCCCTTTATGCCCTCCTGCTCAGCGCCATCTGGTTCGTGCTCTGGATGCGGGTCAGTTCGGCCCGGACGGCTCTTTCCTGCTCGATCGGCGATGGGGGCGACCCCAAGCTGCTGCAGCGGATCCGCCAGCACGGCAACTTCATCGAATGGGTGCCGTTCGTGCTTGTGCTGATGGTGCTGGCGGAAGCGCAAGGCACGGATGCGCTGTGGCTGCATGCCGCCGGCGTGCTTCTCATCATCGGGCGGCTTGCCCATCCGTTCGGCCTGCCGGTCGACAATGCCGGACATCCGCTGCGCTATCTGGGCAACGGCACCAACATTCTCGCCGTGGCGATCCTTGCAATCGCGCTGATCCGGATCCTCACCGGGATCTGATCCCCAACCAGCCAAAAGAATGGAGCCGTTCATGACCCTGATTTTTCGGGATGCTTCCGCTCGCCTTTTCCGGCGCCGCGCTCTTTTGCTGACCTCACTCATCTTCACGATCGCAGCGACGTTGCCGCTGCAGGCCCAAACGGCCATAACCGCAACGAGAGGAGACACGAAAATGCAGTATATGCTGTTGATCTATAACGACCCGACGCTCGAACCGGCCTATGGCACGCCGGAATTCGAAGCCATGATGGGCGGCTTTTTCGCGCTGAACGAGCGGATGAAGGCCGACAACGTGCTCGTTTCGGGCGAGGGGCTGCAGGGCGTCGAGACGGCAACGTCGGTGCGCGTGCGCGCAGGCAAGGTCGAGACGATGGATGGTCCCTTTGCCGAGACGCGCGAACATCTGGGCGGCTATTACGTCATCGAGGTTCCCGATCTCGACAGCGCGTTGCGTTATGCGGCCCTGGTGCCATCCGTCGCCTGGGGCACCGTCGAGGTCCGCCCGCTGATGGATTACAATCCCGCCGCCGAATAGCCCTTACTGGTGGAGCAGTGACATGCAATCAGCCGTCTCCGGTGCCGTTGCCGCGACCAGGGCCCTCGATGGCCTGGTTCGCAACGATCGGGGGCGGCTGATCGCGGCGCTGATCGCCAGGCTCGGCAGCTTTCAGCTGGCCGAAGACGCGCTTCAGGACGCCCTTGTTTCGGCCGTTTCCCACTGGGGCCGCAACGGCGTTCCGCACGCGCCGGAGGGCTGGCTGTTGCAGGCCGCCTATCGCAAGGCGATCGACCGCATCCGCAAGAACAAATCCGAAATCCGCAAATCGGCCGATCTGCGGCCGCTCGTGCCGCACGAGGCGGCCGACGAGCCGGACGACATCCCCGACGAACGGCTGCGACTGATCTTCACTTGCTGCCATCCGGCGCTGGAGCCGAAGTCCCGGGTGGCGCTGACGCTGCGCACGATCGGCGGCCTGTCGACCACGGAGATCGCGCGGGCCTTTCTCGACGCCGAGCCGACCATGGGGCAGCGGCTGTCGCGGGCCAAGGCCAAGATCGCGGCGGCGCGCATCGCCTATGCCGTGCCGGGGCCGGAGGAATGGGCCGAAAGGCTGCAATCGGTCCTGGCCGTCATCTATCTGATCTTCACCGCCGGCTATGCCGCGGGACCGGGGCAGGGCCGCGATCTGGCCGAGGAGGCGGTGTTTCTGTGCCGGATGCTCGATCGGCTGCGCCCTGACGATCCCGAGATCGAGGGGTGCCTGGCGCTGGTGCTGATCACCCATGCCCGTTGCCGCGCCCGCATCGATCGCGACGGCGTCACCGTGCCGCTTGCCGAACAGGACCGCACACGGTGGAACCGCGCGCTGATCGACGAAGGCCTTGGGCTGATCGACGTTGCCATGCGACGCCGCGCGCCGGGGCCCTACCAGATCAAGGCGGCGATCGCGGCCTGCCATGTCCAGGGGAAGACCTCCGACTGGGCACAAATCGTTCTGCTCTACGACAGCCTGCTCAGGCTCGAACCGACCGCCGTCATCCGTCTCAACCGGGCGGTGGCGCTGTTTGAGGCCGGGTGGCCGGAGCCGGCGATGCGGGCGCTCGATGGGTTGGCGGGCGAGCTTGCCGACTACCAGCCCTATCATGCGGCGCGGGCGGAGCTTTTCTCACGGTCCGGCGACGCGGACCGGGCTGCCAGGGCCTACGCGACCGCGATCGCGCTTGCCGCTTCGCCGTCCGACGCCGCATTTCTGCGGCAGCGGGCCGAACGCTTGAAGGTCTAGGCAGGTGAGGGGTCAGGGGTTGGACGCCGCGCGACCGGAACCAAAGCGCCGCAGCGGCGTTTCAATGGCAAGTACGAGGGCCCGCCTGTCCCCCGCTCCACCATCCGGATCGGGCCTTCCCCTGGATGGAACAGATAGAAACCTCGCCAACCTGTTCCGGTCGGCGAGGTTTTTTCTGGCGCAAACGGCGTCTTAGCCCCGGGGGCAGCAGCCGAGGCGCACGCAGGCGGCGGCGTAAATCCGGTCGGACGGCTGGAACACCTGTCGTGCCGCCTGCAAGGCAGACCAGACGATGCCCCTGATCGTATCGGTGAACAGCGAAAGGAAGGTTCCGATCGCGCCGTCGGCAAGCGGTCCGTAGACACCGGCATAGCTCAGCGCCTCGTCGAGATGCTGCGACTGTTGCGCGGTCATCTGCAGGAGATCGCCGGGCGCGAGATCATCCGGGCGCGAGACGCCGACATAGGCGAGAACCGTGGAAACCAGCAGCTTGCAGACCTCCTTGCAGGCGCGGCAGGACAATTCGCCCGCAACGTCGGCAAATGTGCTGCCGATGCGGGCGATGATGAAGCGGAAGCGACTGCCGGCCCGGGCGCGCACTTCCAGGAACGCATCATAGGCGCGCCTTGCGGGCGGCATGACATAGAGCCACGTGCGATCGTCGCCGCCCCTTGCCAGGTTCTCGACATCCGGTCCGCGCAGGGTGAAGGTGACGTCTCCTTCCAGGATCTCCAGCAGCAGGACGATATGGGAGCCCTCATCGTCGAAGAGGATGCGCTCGTCGATCTCGACCCTGCCTTCGCCGACGAATTCCCGCAGCTCGACCGTCGGCTCGCGAATTTCGGTCCGTTGCAGAAACATTGCCGCCCCCAAGGTCGCAAACAACAGGCGCATCCTACAATGCGGGCAGGGGACGGGACATTAGCCCTATGGAAGTATCGGCCGCGCACCCTGACTAAGCCTGCAGCATGAGGCACCGGCGACCCGTCGCCTGAGCGCAGGCAAAGCCGGGATCCGTCGCGAATGGCATCCAGCCTGCGGGAACTTTTCAGCGCGTTCGGACTTCTTGTAGCGACAACTCGAAACGAGGGTATCGTTATGCTCAAATGGGCGCTCATCTTTTTCGTGGTTTCGCTGATCGCCGGTTTTCTCGGCTTCTCCGGCGTGTCGGCGGCAACGGCCGGGATCGCCAAGATCCTGTTCTATATCGCCCTGATCATCTTCCTGATCTTCCTGGTGCTGGCGTTCATGGCCGGTAGCGCCGTCGTGTGACGGCGTTTCTCGCATCGGCGCGGTTGAATTTTCTGTTGCCGGCGCGTTCGAGATGATACGGACGCGCCCATGCAACAGATCTCTCCTGTCAACCGCGCCTGCGGCACCTGCACGCTCTGTTGCCGGCTGCCGGATATCGACGCGCTGGACAAGCCGGCCAATGAATGGTGCCGAAATTGCATCGAGGGACAGGGCTGCCGCATCTACGAGCAGCGGCCGCAGCTCTGCCGGGATTTCCTCTGTCTGTGGATGACGGATGAAGGGCTGTCGCCCGCGTGGGATCCGGCGCAATCGCACATGATGATCTACCGGCAGGGGCCGCAGATCACCGTGCTGGTCGATCCCGATTTTCCCGACATGTGGAAACGCGAGCCCTATGCTCAGCAGCTTTCGAGTTGGGCGCGCCAGCCCGGAACGACAGGGCAATATGTCATCGTCTTCGTCGGCGACGCGGTTTTCAAGGTCGATTGATCAGCCGGTATTTCCGAACAAGAAAAAGCCCCGCGCGATGGCGGGGCAAGCAAGCACCCAAAATGGCTCAGGTGCGGGGAAGCGCAGGCCATAATGGAACGTACTGCGCGGTACGGTTAATACTATGCGCTCCCGGCGCTGGGGAAGGTCCGATTCCGCGATTCCGGTACGCCTGGCAAAATAAAAAAAGCCGAGGCGCCGGCGCGGGGTCGACAAGGCAAGTAGACGGCTATTCCAGGGTCGACAGTTCCTCGTCCCAGGCTTCCAGGCTGCCGAGGATTTCTCGCAGGGTTTCGCGTCCCTGGACCCAGAGCCCTTCTTCGGGAATGGGCTGGGCATCGCCGCCGGCAGCTGCGATCGCGCTTCTGACCTCCTCGGGGCTTTCGCGCACATATTGGCGCTTGCCGCCGATATCGAGCGCCGAGCTGAGACCGGGCACGTGGTGATTGGGCGCAAGCGGCATCGGCCCCTTGGCCGCCTGGAGATTGATCCATACCGGCGCGCCCAGGCGATGGGTGAAACGATAGAGCGACGGCAGCTCGGCCTTGACGGCGGCGGCAACGCCGGCGGCTTCCTCCTGGGCAAACAAGGTCGCGTCGGCATTGATCAGCGTGTTGCCGAGATCGTCGTCGAGGCGCGGGTCGGACCGGCGGATGCGCAGCACCCGGCTTGCGTCTAGATCAAGCGGGACTCCGCTTTTTTGCGTGAACCTGATCATGAAGTCCTCTCGAGCGGATGCAATCCAGAGTGCGCCAAGTTTTGGGAGGTGTCGAGTGTCGCCGCGCGCCACGGTTCAAGGATGAGGGACGCGACGCCGCACGCACCGCTGCGGGAGGCCCGGCATGGCCGCCCGAAGTGCGGTATCGGCGCGCCTTTTTCCTGATGGCGCCGATCTGCGCGGGCGAAGGCCAGCAGCCCTGCGGCTAGCGCGAGGGCACGGCCGTCGGGCGCGAGCGGGTTTCACCGCTGCCGAAGATGATGACCGCGAACATCAGCACGCCGACGAACGTGATGATCGACGCGATGGCGACGACCGGCTCGAGCTGCGGGCTGCCGGTGAGCATCAGATACAGCGACGGCACCAGCAGGGCGACGCCGGCGGTGTAGACGCAGTACTGCAGCATCGCCAGGCGCTTTTGCGCCTTGGCCGGGTTCAGCGCGTGATAGCCACCGAAGATCGCCATCGTGACCCATCCGAGCAGGTTGGCATGGGCATGGGCGCCGATCGCGCTATGATCCTGCCCGATGGCCATATGCAGGCCCATGGCGATGCCGATGATCAGAAAGACGATGGCCGTCTTGAAATACAATTGTGCCAGGCGCGGCATGGAAAAACTCCCCTTCGATTCCTGCCCCGCTTTATTATTAGCATTTATGCACGTGAATGCTGCCTGCCTATATTGGGTAGGTTGCAGCCGGTCCGTGGGATCACGCGTCGACGGCTATGCCGCGATTGGCGAAGAAGCGATCGAAGGTGGCAAGCGGCATGTCGACATCGCTCTGGCTGGCCGGGTCATGGCCGGAGGGATTGTGAAAACGCACGCGATCACCCGAGGCGGCCGTGACCAGCACCAGATGCCCGCCCTTCGACGGCGGCGCGCGCTCGGGCCATCTGACCGCGCTGCTGACCGAGGCGATGAAGTAGCGGCGCCGGGCGAGCACGCCGGGAATGTCCGCTGTCTCGACATTCGTCAAGGTTTCGGCTGACAGTCCGAAACGATCGGCGACGAAGGTGACGAACGGGGCATAGATCAAGCCCTTGATCGAGGCGTCGGCCGTATTGACGACATAGCCGCCATAGCCGGTGCAGGCGCGCGCAAGCGAGAGGATCGGATGCACCTCGCCGCGCGCGGCAAGGATCATCTTCAGGCAGGCCATGCCGCAGACATTCACGGCCCAGCGGGCATATTCCTCGATGGTCTCGGCGCCGGAATTGCGCCAGAGCGGATCGCGGTGCAGTGCTGCTGCCCCTTGCGAAAGCACCGCTAACGTCATGTCGGGGCTTTCCCACTGGCTGAAATAGGGGGTCTGGCGCTCTGCGACTTCCATGGGCTTCCTCCGTTGACCGGGACGAAAGTGATGTCAAAGGCGCAAGGCCAGATCAAGGCGAAAGGGACGCGTTGGGAACGCCTATCCGGCGCGCAAGCAGAACACGATTTCCGGGTCGCCCTCGTCGAGATCGTCGATGTAACCACTGGTGCGGAAGCCGGCCGAACGCAACAGCGTCTGCATGCCCTGATTGGACAGGTTCGTCGATGAGAAGAGTTTCGGTGTCCGGCAGATCGCCTTGAAATGCGCAACGAGCGCCGCACCATGCCCTTGGCGGCGAAACTGCGCGCCGACCATGATCAGTTCGATGAAGCCGGTGGAAAAGAAATGGTAGGTCAGGACGCCATAGGCGGCCACGATGCCGTTGGTTTCAACGACATGGCAGGAACCGGCGTCGATCCAGGACCGGATATGCGCCTGCCGCTCAGGCGAGGTGGCGGCAATGGTGTCGAGGGCGACCAGGCTTTCGAGGTCGGTCATGGTGGCTTGTCGGATGGGCATGAAGGGTCCGGATGTGGTCGCGCCAGGGGATGGAAAGATTGCGCCCGAACGACGGGCGACTGGACATCCTGACGTTACGCGGTGATCGACGGGTTTGCCACGAAAGATTGTGTGGGCGATCACCGGCGCGCCGTGGCCGCGGCAAGGGCTGCGCGCTTGCGGGTGGCCATCTCGTGGAAGGGGGCAAGGCCCATGCGCTCGATATAGGCGGAGACGGCCGCCTCCACACCCTTGTCGTTGCCCGTTTCCGACTGCCAGAACGCTTCCATGGCGGCAAAGAGCGCCGATTTGTCGAGCGAGACGGTCATCGCGGCCTCAAGCTCCAAATTGCTGGCGGTGGTTGAGCGTGCCGTGATCCCGCTGCCCGAAGGGGGCGGCGTGAGGAGGGCCGCCGGGTACTGCCTCGAAATCCGCACGCCATCGTTCCCAGGCCTCGGAGGTGCGCACGAAGATTGGCACGAGGTGTTCCTCCTCCGGCGTCCTGTCGAAACCGTCGAGCCAGGCGTCGGCCACGGTCTCTGAAATGTCTTCGCCGGAGAGGGCGTCAAGATCGAAACGGATCAGTCGGACCGCCTGCTCGCCGTCATGTGTCTTCAGCCAATCGGCGGCGGTGGCGTAGGCCGCGCCGAAACAATCGCTTTCTTCGATGAAGCTGCCGCGCCCGAAGGTGGAGACCACGAGGATGACCTCGCAGCTCTGGGTCAAGGGGGGCGGGCACCTGCTGCCACTGGTCGATGTCATGCCTTCTCCCTGATGCACGGCGGCGAGGCGAGGCGATGGCAACTGCCATCTGCCGCCGCACCGCGGCTACGGTTTCAACTGTTGGCTGCATGATAGGGAAAATCCTATTGATGGGTCAATAGGAAATTTACATCCGGCAGGATTTTTATGACTGGGCTGTCGATAGCCTCTGATTTGTTCTTGTTTTGTTCGGCAAATTGCGCCAGCTTAAGGCTGCCATCGCAAGTGGCGGAGAGGAGCATGACATGGTCACATACTTCGTCGTTCAGAGCTTTACGCGGGGAAATCGGGGCACCTTGCTTGCCGACACTCCGGTGCAGGCGACGGGAGCCGACCACGCGCTCCGGCTTGCCGAGAGGCTGGCGTCGACCAAGGTGGGTGTCGTGGCGTTCAGTCGTACAGGTGATCTTGCAACCGGCGAGTTCGAGGATGCGACCATCCTTTACCTCGGCGGCGACCTGCCGAGCGAGATGCAGGAGATCATGGCCGCGTAGCGGCCGAAGGCGTGCGCGAGGCGATTGAGGTCATGCGCCGGGCAACCTGTGCGGCGCGGCGCAGGCGCTATGCCTGAATGCTTGCCCGAGCCCGGGCGAGGATCGCGTTGCCAGTCCCGATGGGCTCGGTCCCTTCCGTTTGTTGATCCGGATGTATCCAGAGCCGAGCGTTGCAGGGCGCGTTGCGCGCCGGTCCGGGTGCGCCGGAAAACGAGGTCCGGGATGGTGGCCGGCTTTTCGCCGAATCGGCAGAGCGGTTCGATCGATGGCGCCGGACCGGCGGCGCCTTTTTTGGGGGTGGCGGGCACGTCCTGCCGCCTTGTCCGGGCTGGCGTCGAGATGTCCGGGGTGAGGGCTGCCGTGCGATACGGCTGCCTGCTCTTGCAGCGCCGATGTCAGGTGCCTCCGCTTTCCGACGAAACCCCTATGTGTCACATATTGTTGATTTAATTTTCTTTTCCAGGCGCGTGACCGTTTCGATCTTCGCCTTGAACACGCTCCGTGACGCCAATCGTGCGCGTCAGCGGGCGCTGTATTTTCCCACGACCCGGTGGCAGAAGGACCACTCCACCCGGCTCTCGGTGAACTCCAGGTAGGGGTTGTACTGCTTCAGCGTCCATTCCCGGTCATTGAACGATACCAGGCGCTTGATGATCGCCTCGGCATCGTTGGCGGGCGGCACGTGATAGAGCACGACATCCTTGTCGCGGGCGGGCGGCAGGTGCGGATGCACCAGCGCCATGTCGCCGGGTTCATAGGCCGGGATCATCGAGGTGCCGGTGAGGTAGATGCCATAGGCGCCCTTGACCCCTTCGAGCACGGACGGGCGCTTGACGTATTCGACCGCATCGAAGGTCACGATCACATGGCCGTCGCCGCCCTGGGCGGCGACGAAGATCGGCAGGTCGCGATGGCCGACGAGCTGCTCGCCGGGAACGATCTGGGGATTGAAGCCGGTGATGTTGCGCGGCTGGCCGGGCGCGCCGGCGTCCGGCGCCACGCCGATCAGGTCGGTGATGGCGCGCACATCGCGCTCACGCAGCTCGCGGGGGCTCTCGCGCTCGACGAATTGCTGGATATAGGCGTGGTTCTTCCCGATCGCGACGGACAGATCCTTGTAGGTCGTCCTCTTCGCTTCGACTGCTTCCCGGATAAGGCGCCGCAACTGATCCATGATGCTGGCATCCCAGATTTCGCTTCCTACGTCCAATAGGATTTTTCCTCTTGATAAACGAAACTGTTCCTATTGTTGATAGGATATGAACGGAAGCGAGCAAGTCAATACCACCCGCAAAGCCCGGCATTTCGGCCGGGTCCCTGAATCCGAGCGGCCTGAATGCAACCGATGGACGCTCAAGTGCTTCGCCTTTTCGATGACTGAACGGATGCTGGAGTGAACCGATGATTGTCAGGGGAATTGCATCAGGCAAAGCGGGGCGCAGCGCGCGCCGGTCGCTCGGCCCAGCGCCGTGGCAGGCGGCGAGGCGAGGGCGATCACGCGCGCCGACATGGGCACGGCCCGAAAGCGTGAGGATACGCGGTTCGGCGGGAGACGGGGCGAGGCGCCCGGACGCGCCGCCCGGCATGCGCCGTTGGCAGGCGCACCGTAACGCGTCGCGTTTCTGCGTGGCTCGGCCGGTTTTGATGGCGATGCCGGGAGCCGTGCAGGCACAGTCGAGCGGCGATGACGGCTTGGGCGTTATGTCCCTTTCCGGCGGTCCCTTGGCTTAGCCTCTAAGGCGACTGTCGCGGGCCCGCGATCGATAGCGATCTTGGCGGGACCCGGCGACGGCGCCTCCGGGGCGAACGCTTTCGATCGCGGCTTTCGATCGTGGCCTTTCAATCGTGGCCTGGGGGGCGGCGTGCCGGCGCCGCGCGGCAGTCAATCAGATCAGGTGCGTTGCACACGGTAGGGCGATCGTCGTTTTGGGCGAGGCCTGCCCGCGCGACACGCAAAGAGGAGACAACGGAATGCGGGAAGAAATATTAACGGGACGGGCGTGCGCGAGGCGGCCGTCGTTGCGGCAATGGCGGGTGGTTTTGGCCGGCTGGCGCCCAGGCCGGGTGAGGGGCCGGGGCACGGGCCGCGGACTGGCGCTCGCGCAGGGCGAAGGCAGGGTGCAGGCCTCTGCCCCTTGCGGCAAGCGCCGGGCGGACCGGGCGTTGCACGATGCCGCCAGCCCTTCGGCGGGCGTTCTGTGCAATGGGCCGTGTGTGGCCAAGGGACGGCGTTTGGCTGCGCCAAGGTTCGCGATGGCGGCGCTGTTGCCGACAGCTGTGACCTTCGCCGGTCGGGTTTTCGGCCAGCGGATCCCCGCGACTGTAGTCGAGGGCTAGGCGATGCACATCACATCGATCGTCGAAGCCCTGGTTGAAAGCGGTGCGACGCCGGAGATGATCCTCTGCGCCGTGCGGGCGGCGGAAGCCGGGCTGCAATCCGATATCGACAGGCGGCGGGCGAGCGATCGCGAACGGCAGCAGCGTCGTCGCGCTCACGTGACGTCACAGGCGCTCACGGCGACGAACGCGACACCCCTCTCTGATAAAGAAAGGTCCCCCACACCCCCTAAAGAAATTAACTCTCCCGACAACACACAAACCCTTCAGCGCGAGCACCGTTTGCCCGCTCACAAGCGCGCCGTGCGGCTTCCCGCGCAGTTCGAGCCGGACCGGGATTTTGCCGCGCGGCTCGGCTTCGGTGCGGCCGAGGTGGAGACGGAGCTTGAAAAATTCCGCGACTACTGGACGGCGAAATCCGGACGGGACGCGGCCAAGCTCGACTGGCCTGCCACGTGGCGCAACTGGATGCGCAACGCCAAAGGGCCTCGCAAGAGCCACCGACCTCATGCGCCGCCGCGCGAAAGCGCCTTTGCCCGCCATCAGCGGGCGTGCCGACACGCGATAGAGCGCGAACTCAATGGAAACCGAGACAATGATGAACCTACCGACACAACGCCGACATTCGACCTTGAGCCGCGAGATTACCGCGCTCACTGAACGGCTGGCGCCAGCTGGCGACGATGCGATCCTGCGCAGCCTGAGCGCGATGCAGGCGGCCGGCATGACCATGCCGGCGGGCATCGAGCCGGCCAAGCTGCTGCCGGTCTACCGCTACGCCCTTTGTGGCGTGCCGGCCTGCGGCCTTTCGGTCGTCACGCAGAAGCTGATCCGAGGCGACTATGCCGAGAACGCCAATGTGCTGCTCGGCACCATTCCGAAGCCTCCGGTGCTGGCGGCGCTGGCGCGGCGCGAGGCTGCGACGACGCGGGCCGAACTGGCGCGCAAGCGCGAGATCACCGCAGCATTGAACCCGGCTTCGTCGCAAACAGAGCGCTCGCCCGAGATCCGCGAGCGCGTGCGGACAAGACTTCGACAGTTCCATGCCGAGCACGCGGCGGCCAGGGTGGCATGCGCCATGGCCGATGGCGCCGGGCGCAGGGTCGGCAACGATCTGACCGTGGAGGTGGCAAGCGATGCAGTCTGAACCGAGACCTTTGGCAATGAGACCTTTGACAAGTGGAGCAAGCGCGATGGAACCGATGACGAGAAACGGCACGATGCCAGCACCCGACATGGCCCTGATCGGCGACATGGCCGATGCGCGAGGCGATGCGGATGGCGGAAAGATGCGGCTGGACGAGGACAGGACCGCGGCTGCGGCGCCGCCGGTGCCCGAAGATCTGCTCGGCGCACTTGGCGCACATGTGAAGGCGCAGCGGCTGCGGGTGCTGGAACTGGAACTGGCGCTCGCCGATACGCAGGCGCGGCTGCTTTCACAGGCGCAATTGCTGTGCGGCACGGCTGCCGGCGGCAAGGGTGGATTTTTTGGCCGCCGTCCGGTGCGCGAGATCGTGGAGGAGGTGCTGGCCGCCTATCCCGGCATCGGCTGGGCCGACATCATCGGCGTTCGCCGCGAACGCCGTCTGGTCGAGCCGCGCCACGCCTGCATGGCGGCCGTCTATGAGGAGCGCGAGGACCTGTCGCTGCCGGCGCTCGGCCGCATCTTTCAGCGTGACCACTCCTCCGTGCTGCATGCGGTCAACAAGGGCAGGGCAAAACGATGAGCCGGCTCTCGAGCCACCCTCTCAGCGCCAGGCATGAGCATGGCGATAGGCGCAGAGCCAGCCGCAGCCTGCGGGGCGCAGGCGCATCGACGATGGCGGACGGACGAACAGAAGGAAAAGCACGATGACATCCAGGGCGGAACGCATGCGCATCAAGCGGGCCAGCAAGGCCGGTCGGCCGCGCAAGGCCGACGTGGCGCGCTATCCCGGCGGGCAGATCAAGCATGGGGAAACGGAAAGGGAGGTGCGATCGGTGGCGATCGCCGCGCGACAGCGCCAGCATTTTGCCGGTGCAAGGGGCGTGGATGCCGGCAGTCCATTAGCCGGCTACACGCTCGGCCGGATGTTTCTCGACGGCAAGCTGACGGCGCATGAACGCGAGGCGGGCGACGAATATGCCCGGCAGATGGCGCGCTATTACAGCCTCACCGGCATCCCTTTTCCGAGCGTCCGGGCGCAATCGCTCTTCAGCGTCAAGGGTTTCGAGGGCGAAACGACGGCCGAGCGCACGCGGGCGGCAAGGGCGGCCGCCAACCGGATGATGGAGCTCGAAGGCGTGCTCCTGAAACTGCCGGAGGGCCCGCGCGTGAAGACCACGGTCTTCAATGTCTGCGTGATGGATTATGAGGCGCTGCGCAGCATGCCGCACCCACAACTGGCCTGGCTGAAGCGTGGCCTGACCGAACTGCACTGGCACCTGGGTCTTTCCCGGGAAAAGGCGGCGGCGGTTGATGCGTGAGGGCGTAGCCGCTTTGCGGGCCGGTCACCGGCCCCACCCGACATGACCCTTGCCGCCGCGTTGGCGGCGGCTGGCTGCGGGCGGGCCTGCAGCTTAGAGATGTGCGCTCCCGGACGCGACGCATAGTACCGCGCGGATCCTGGCGCTTGCCGAACCCGGCCGCGCTTCGGCCCCGGCCTTCAACGTCTGCTTGTCCCTGGCGGCAGACGTTGGTATTCTTTCCTGCCGCGGCGCGACCGGCCCGACGGCGGTGATTGTCCTGCAAAAGCGTAGACGAAAGGCGCGGTGCGCCTCTGCCCCAATTGCAACGAATGCAGCAGCTTTCTCGCGTGCCACGACCCATCCCTTCCTCAAGGCTGGAGACTTGCCGTGTGTATCAGGTCCTTTGCATCGCAGGCTTTGATGGTGGCAGCGTCCGTGGCGCGCGTCTGGTCGCGTGCCCTGGGCGCCGGCTCTCTCACGTGGAGGGGCTTCATAAGGCTGGCGCCAGGCGTGCGGTGGCTTTGGGCCCTCGTCGCGCTCGCAGCGTGTCCGTCAGCATGGGCGGATGACGTCCTCTTCGAGAATATCAGGATCTTCGACGGGAAGGGCGCGACATCCTTGTCTGCTCCGTCCCATGTGCTCGTCAGGGGCAACAGGATCGCGCGCATCTCGACCGAGCCGGTCGAGGCGGACGGTGCCCTGCGCATTGCCGGCAACGGCCGAACGCTGATGCCGGGACTGATCGATGCGCACTGGCATGCGATGCTGGCGCGCGCGACGCCTGCGGAATCGTTCGGCGACGTCGGTTTCAACAATCTCGTGGCCGCCGACGAGGCGAAGGACACGCTGATGCGCGGCTTTACCACCGTGCGCGACGTGGGAGGGCCGGTGTTCGGGCTCAAGCGCGCGATCGACACCGGCATCGTCGTGGGGCCGCGCATCTACCCTTCCGGCGCCATGATCACGGTCACCAGCGGACATGGCGACTTCCGCCAGATGAGTGACCTGCCGCGGGCGATCGGCGGCCCGTTCACCCGCATGGAGGTGGTCGGCGGCAGCATCGTGGTCGACAGCCCCGACGAGGTGCGCCTGCGGGCGCGCGAGCAATTCATGCAAGGGGCCGCACTGATCAAGGTGACGGCGGGCGGCGGAGTGTCGTCACCGCACAGCCCGCTGGATGTGACCACCTTTACCGAGCCCGAATTGCGCGCCGCCGTCGAGATCGCCGACAATTGGGGCACCTATGTCGCGGCGCACGCCTTCACCTCCCATGCGATCAGGGTGGCGATTGCCGCCGGCGTGAAGTGCATCGAGCATGGTTTCCTGATGGACGAGGAGACCGCCCGGCTGATTGCCGACAAGGGCATCTGGCTGAGCCTGCAACCGCTGCCCGAACTGTTGCGACAGGGATTTGCGGAAGGCACGGTCGAGCGCGCCAAGGCGGACGAGGTGTGGCCCGGCATCGCCAGGACCTACGAACTGGCCAAGAAATACAAGATCAAGACGGCGTGGGGCACGGATGTGCTGTTTTCCCGCGCGCTGGCGCAGCAGCAGGGCGCGATCCTCGCCTCGCTCACCCGTTGGTACACGCCTGCCGAAGCGCTTTCGATGGCGACCGGCACGAATGCGGAACTCCTGGCGCTTTCCGGCCCGCGCAATCCCTATCCGGGAAGGCTCGGCGTGATCGAGGAAGGCGCGCTTGCCGACCTGCTGCTTGTCGACGGCAACCCGCTGGAGACCATGGAACTGGTGGCCGACGCGGCCAAGAATTTCAAGATCATCATGAAGGACGGCGTCATCTACAAGAACACGCTGGATCGTCCCTGATGCGTTTACAGGCTTGGGCAGCGCTCCCGAGCGACGGCATGTTGCTGCGGAGTGACAGCATGCAGTCGGCATGAACGGCGGCCACCCGAAAGCGGAATACCGGGTGAGGCAAGGGACGGTTGAACCCGATCGTCGCTGGCACCTGCAGGATCGCCGCCTGGCTGCGGGTGGAGCCTGTCGCCGGGGGGGCGAGGGGCTGGCG
>UBXV01000024.1 GCA_900469625.1 Hyphomicrobiales bacterium | reverse complement strand
ACGGCGACGACCCCTTCGCGCGCGGCCGGTGCTGTCAATGTCACCGTGACGACGCCGGGCGGCACAGCCACCATTTCGAATGGCCATACATATCTGTTGCCAACGCTGGTACTATCCCCTGCAGCCGGTTCTCTTCCCGGCGGCACCACCGGAACGGCCTACAGCCAGACGGTGGCGGCATCGCTCGGGACGGCGCCCTATCAATTCGCCACCTCCGGCTCGCTGCCGGCCGGGATGTCGATCGATGTAATGACCGGTGTCCTATCCGGCACGCCGAGTGCGGCCGGCAGCTTCGCCTTCACCGTCGTTGCAGCCGACGCCCACGGGGCCACAGGCTCGGCAACCTACACGCTCGACATCGCCCAGGGTCTGCAGCCGCCTGTCGCCGCCAATGTGACGGCCACGGTCAACGCCAACTCGTCGGCCAACTCGATCACGCTGGCGATCTCAGGCGATCCCGCAGACAGCGTTACCGTTGTCCAACAGGCCTCACACGGCACGGCGATGGCCACCGGCACAACAATCAACTATAGCCCGGCGGCAGGCTATTCCGGTCCAGACAGCTTTACCTATACAGCCACCAATGCGGCCGGCACCTCGTCCACGGCCACCGTGACGATCACGGTCAACGCACCCCCTTCGAATGATGCGACGCTCTCCAACATCTGGGTGGGGACGGGCACACTGACGCCATCCTTCGACCGGCAGGTCACGGAATATTCGGTTTCTGTCCCTTCCTCGACGACGACCATCTGGATGAACGCCGACACTTCTGATGCTGATGCGAGGTATTATGCGGGTGGATCCTGGCGCTCGTCGGGTTCGTCCTGGGGTAACAGCCTGGTTTATGGCAATAATACCGTCACGATCATCGGCCGGGCGGCCGACGGCGTGACGACCAAGACCTATACGGTAACCGTCACCCGCCCCCCTGCAGTGCCGATGTTGACCGGAGCAAGCCCAGCGACGGGGACGACGACCGGCGGAACGTCCGTGATGCTGACGGGCACAAACCTGA
>UBXV01000005.1 GCA_900469625.1 Hyphomicrobiales bacterium | reverse complement strand
GGATGGGCGGGCCAGTCGCCGCCATACTTGCGCTGCCATGAACGCGCGCCGAACGGCAGCGTGATCAGATAGCCAAGCGCCGTCACCGCCATGGTCTCCCAGGTGTAGGTCATCAACGTCGCCACGTAGAAGACGACCACGAGTATGACCGGCAGCACGAGATCGCGGCGCACGCGGCTTTCCGACTTGCCCGACCAGACAGGCAGGCGGCTGACCAGCAGGAAGGCAATCAGGACCGTATAGGCCGATGCGATCAGCGCCATGGTGCGCTCGGGCGCCAGGCCCAGCAGGCCGAGATACACAGGCAGCAGCACCAGCATCGCACCTGCGGGCGCCGGCACGCCGACGAAATATTCCGACTGCCACGCTGCCTTCGACTGGCGTTCCGCCATGACGTTGAAGCGCGCCAGCCGCAGTCCGCAGGCAATCGCGTAGACCAGTGCGGCGATCCAGCCGATCGAGCGCGCCTGATCCAGGATGAAGACGTAGAGAACCAGCGCCGGCGCAACACCGAAATTGATGATATCGGCGAGCGAATCCATCTGACCACCGAAATTCGACGTCGCCTTCAAAAGGCGTGCGACGCGACCGTCGATGCCATCGAGAAAGGCCGCAAGCAGCACCATGGCGACGGCAAGCTCGATGCGGTTTTCAAAGGCAAGCCGGATGCCGGAGAGACCCGCGCAGATCGCGAGCACGGTGATCATGTTCGGGATCATCAGCCGCAGCGGTATCTCCCGCAGCCGGGGGCCACGGCCGGTGTCGCTTGAACCGTTCGCCTCGGCCGCGATTTTCGTCGGTTCGCTCGAGTTTTCCTGTTGAGGACCTTCCATGGGAACTCCTTTATGCGCGGCGGCTGATGACAGGGCCCTTGGCCGAACCGAATTCGGCAAGCACGGTTTCACCGGCAATCGCGGTCTGGCCGAGGCTGACGCGCGGTTCGACACCTTCCGGCAGGAACACGTCGAGACGCGATCCGAAGCGGATGAGGCCGAAGCGTTCGCCGGCGTCGAGCGAGGCATTCTCGTATTTCCAGCAGATGATGCGACGGGCAACGAGGCCGGCAATCTGCACGACGCCGATGGCGCCATGCTTGGTCTGGATGACGAGACCGTTGCGCTCGTTCTCGTGGCTGGCCTTGTCGAGTTCGGCGTTGACGAACGCGCCGGCGCGATAGGCGATGCGGCTGATGGTACCGGCCATCGGTGCACGGTTCACGTGGCAGTTGAAAACGTTCATGAACACGGAGATGCGCAGCATCGGCTCGGAACCGAGGCCCAGCTCTTCCGGCGGCGTCACCATGGCGATCGACGAAACGCGGCCGTCGGCCGGGCTGATGACAAGGTCGTCGTCGATCGGCGTCATGCGTTCGGGGTCACGGAAGAAATAGGCGCACCAGGCGGTGAGCAGGAAGCCGATCCACATCAACGGCTCCCACAGGAAGCCCAGCGCCAGCGACACGACGAAGAAGATCGCGATGAAGCGATAGCCTTCCTTGTGCACCGGGACGAGCGTGTTGCGCACCGTATTGATCAAGCTCATGAACTCTACTCCAGATTTGCTGTGGAACGTGACCTAGCGCGAAATGCCGCCCGCGGCAACGTTGCCCGCCCGACAGCGACAATACGCGTCGCGATCAACCAATGGACCGCCGTCATACCGCCGGCTCGCCGCGGGTCACGATGCCCAGGTCGTCGCTCTCGCGCACACGTTTCAATTGTTCTTCCGCCTGGGTCGCCTCGCGCTGGCGGCTCCACATGGAAGCATAAAGTCCGTCACGATCGATCAGTTCCCCGTGCGTGCCGCGCTCGGCGATGACGCCGTCCTTGAGCACGATGATCTCATCGGCGCTGATCACGGTCGAAAGTCGGTGGGCGATGACCAGCGTCGTGCGATTGCGGGACACGACGTCGAGCGCCGACTGGATTTCCTGTTCCGTGCGGGTGTCGAGCGCAGAGGTCGCCTCGTCGAGGATGAGGATCGGCGGCGCCTTCAGGATCGTGCGGGCAATGGCGACACGCTGTTTCTCGCCGCCGGAAAGCTTCAGGCCCCGCTCGCCGACCATCGCCTGGAAACCTTCGGGAAGCGACTGGATAAAGGTGGCGATCTGCGCTGCCTCGGCGGCCGCAACCACCTCTTCCTCGCTTGCCGAGACCCGACCGTAGCGGATGTTGTAGGCGATGGTGTCGTTGAAGAGCACCGTGTCCTGCGGCACCATGCCGATCACGGCGCGCAGGCTCTTCTGCGTCACATCGCGCACGTCCTGGCCGTCGATGGTGATCGTACCCTGCTGCACATCGTAGAAGCGATAGAGAAGCCGTGACAGCGTCGACTTGCCGGCACCCGACGGGCCGACGACGGCGACGGTCTTGCCTGCCGGAACCTCGAAGGAAATGCCCTTGAGGATCGGCCGCTTCGGATCATAGGCGAAATGAACGTCCTTGAAGGCGATGGCGCCGTCGGCAATGGCAAGCGGCCGCGCATCCGCGCGGTCGATGACTTCGGCTTCGACGTCGAGCAGGTCGAACATGTGCTCGATGTCAGTCAGGCCCTGACGGATTTCGCGGTAGACGAAACCGATGAAATTGAGCGGAATGGCGAGCTGGATCAACATGGCATTGATGAAGACGAAATCGCCGAGCGTCTGCTCGCCGCGCTGCACGGCGAGCGCCGACATGATCATCATCACCGCCGTACCGGCACCAAAGATCATTGCCTGGCCGAAGTTGAGCCAGCCGAGCGAGGTCCAGACCTGGGTCGCGGCCTTCTCGTAACGCTCCATCGACCGGTCGAAGCGCTTGGCTTCCATCTCTTCGTTGCCGAAGTATTTGACGGTCTCGAAATTCAGCAGCGAGTCGATCGCCTTGGTGTTGGCGTCCGTATCGCTGTCGTTCATGGAGCGACGGATGGCGATGCGCCAGTCGCTCGCCTTGACCGTGAACCAGATGTAGAGACAGACGGTGATGGCCGTGACCAGCAGGTAGCTGAACCCATAGCCCCACCAGAAGATCACGGCCGTCAACAGGAACTCGATCAGTGTCGGAACGCTGTTGAGGATGGTGAAGCGAACGATGGTCTCGATGCCCTTGGTACCGCGCTCGATGACGCGCGACAGGCCGCCGGTACGCCGCTCCAGGTGGAAGCGCAAGGACAGCTGGTGCATGTGCACGAAGGTCTTATAGGCCAGTTGCCGCACCGCATGTTGGCCGACGCTGGCAAACAGCGCGTCGCGCAGCTGGTTGAGCCCCGCTTGCAGCAGGCGCGCGAGGTTATAGGCAAGCACCAGCATGACCGCGCCGCTGAGGAATTGCGGCAGGAAACCGAGCGCATCCGGCTTGTTGTTCAGCGCATCCGTCGCCCATTTGAAGAAATAGGGAACGAGGATCAGGACGACCTTGGCCACCACCAGGATGAGTGTCGCCCAGATGACCCGAAGCTTCAGATCTGCCCGGTCCGTCGGCCACATGTAGGGCCACAGGTTGACGATGGTTCGAAACGGGTTGCTCGTATCGGCCGAAATCGTCTTCGTCTGGTTTGAAGGTGCCACGTCTGGTCCGCTTTCACTCTTTCGCGCGCCGAGGGACGATCAGGCCATCATCGTTGCGCAGTCATGGCATCGGGCCCCTCGCCCTCGAAAGGGCTTCAGGGCACCATTGCCATCCAATGAAAAGCGGCGCCTTGTTGAAGACGCCGCCCTGTTTGACAGATAGGTCTCCACCGGCGCCGTCGCAATGCGAACGGCGTCGATGAACGGCCTATTGCTCCTGTTTCATGTGCTTCTTATGAATTTCCCGCGATTCTTCGTCGGGAAGCGCCTGGTCCGGAACGCCGAAGACCTGGCCCGGGCGAATCCGGTCTGGGTTTTCGATCTGGGCCTGGTTGGCAAGATAGATCGTGGTGTAGCGAACGCCGGCACCATAGACCCGCCGCGAGATCTGCCAGAGCGTGTCGCCGCGACGGATGATCACGGAACTCTTGCTTTCCTTCAGCGGCGCCTGCTCGACCGTTTCCGGCTGTGCCTGGGGTTCAGCGGAGGCGACGACAGGCTGCGTGGCGGCAACGTCACTGGCGACCTCGCTGCCCGCGCCCTTGACCTTCGATGTCCCCGACGCGTCGGCGACCTCACCTGTGGCGGACGGCTCGGCAACAGCCACCACGGCCGGCGTAGCCGTGCCGCGTTCGGCAAGGATCGCGCCAACGGACGCTTCAACCTTGGTCAGCGCCGCTGCAACGCTCGAAGCGTCCTGCGGTGCTTCCTTCAGAACGGCAAGCGCATCGGCGGCGGCCTTCGCCGTCCGGGCAACGTCGCTGGCGAGGGCCTGATCGGAAGTGTCGGTCAATCGGAAATCGGCAAGCGACTTCAGTGCAAATTCGCTGGCCGAGCGAGCGGCTGCGAGCTGTTCGCCCGTCGGCACCTTGCCGTCGGAGAAGAGCCCCTTCAGGAGCGCCAGTGCCTTGCCGGCTTCGGCACGCAAGCCATCAAGGCCGGCCGTCGCTGCGGCCGAAACCGGACCGGCAACGGCTGCGACCTGGGCACCTGCGGGACGGTCGAACGGCACGGATGCACGCATGACCACCTTGCTTGCATCTTCGTTCAGCATGTCGGCGCGAATGATGTGGCTGCCAACCGAAAGCTCGATCTGGCCATCGACGACAAAGTGCCCCTTGTCGTCGGCCTTCATTTCGCCGAGCAGCTTGTCGTCGGCATAGATGCGCACCAGGGCTTTCGGCTTGGCGCTACCCGCGACGAACATTTTCGCACCCTCGATCTCGACGGCGGTAACCTGCAACCCCACGGCTGAGCCGGGCTTGGCCGAGGCCGCCGTCGCGTCATTGCTTGTCTGAGGCGTCGCCAATGCGAGTTCGGCCGGAGCCGGAGCGGTTGCGGCGACTGGCGTTTCCGTCGTCTTGGCGGCAGTGCCGGCCAACGCTTCCGGCGTGGTCAGCAGCCGGCTGGCCTCGCCCGGCCGGGAGACCATGGCGAGCAGTTGGCCGGTCGGATCCTTGGGCACGGAAACCGTCGCGACCTCCTGAGAGGTCTTGGCGACGCCGTCCTTTCCGACTGCCCTGAGGGTCAGTTGATAATCTCCGGCCGGGAGCGGCTTGTCGAAGACCGCGGCGAAATCGCCGGTGACGCCGACATCGGCCGTTCCGACCACCGCAGCGCCGTTGAGGATTTCGAGCTTCGAGCCCGGGGCGGCATGGCCTGCGACCACGGTCGAACCATCGGGCTCGACACGCAGAACGTCAAATCCGGGAATGGATGCGTCTTCGACCGGCGGCTTCGCCTCGGTTCCGACGGCGGGCTGTTCGGCCGCCTTGGCAGTCTCGGCGGGCTTTGCGGAAGGCTGCGCGTTCGCGTCCGCAGTGGGCTGAGGCCCGCCGCTCGACGAAACCGCTTCCCCGGTTTGAGCAGGCGCGTTCGACGCACTGTCCGCAGACGCTTCCTTGCCGCCACGCAAATTCGGTTGAACCACGAAAACCATCAACGCTGTCGCTGCCGCAAGGACAGTAAGGGCCACCCAGCCGGCCTTATTCTTGATCATGCCACTCTCCACAGGAGCGGAGCGATGCTCCGCGCATGCCCTCTCATCGGCCTAAGGCGCGGGGCTTGCGCAATCATTATAGCGCAACTGCGAGCAACCCGCCCAATTTCTTCAATCGATCCCTGAAATTGCTAGCGTTTCCGGAAGTAGCAGACAAGCAGCCCCCTGCTCTGCAAGCGTTGCGAACCCGGCTTTCCCCTCATTTTTCTTGACCCTTGCTGCGGTGCAATGTTTTTTGATCGGATGAACACCGAAAACACCACGATTCGATCCATCTGCGTCTACTGCGGCTCGCAGCCGGGGCGCGACCCGATTTACATGGAAGCCGGCCGCGCGCTCGGCCGCTCGATCGCCGACCACGGCCTGAGGCTGGTCTATGGCGGCGGCACGCGCGGCATCATGGGAGCGGTCGCCAGCGGCGTGCTTTCCAATGGCGGCGAAGTCACCGGCATCATCCCCGAATTCCTGATGGACAAGGAAGCGACCCGCCATTCGCTCGGCCAGTTGAACGAACTGATCGTGACGGCCGACATGCATGAACGCAAGCACACCATGTTCGAGCGCGCCGACGCCTTCGTGGCGCTTCCGGGCGGCATCGGCACGCTGGAAGAGATCGTCGAGATCATGACCTGGGCGCAGCTCGGCCGTCACCGCAAGCCGATGGTCTTCGGCAACATGAACAACTTCTGGAAGCCGATGCTCGACCTGTTGCAGCACATGCGCGGCGAAGGCTTCGTTCACACTGCCCATCTCGTGCAGCCGCTGGTCGTCGAAAGGGCCGAGGACATCGTGCCGGCGATCCTTGCTGCCGCAGGCGGCGCGAACGGTCGCGAAGGAGAGCCCGAGATCATCTCGCGTCTCTAGGCGGCGGCGCGTCCACTGTTCCCGAACAAAAAAAGGCGCGCCGTTCGGGCGCGCCTTTTTCGTTTGAGCGGATGCTTTACTCCGCCGCGCTGACCTGCTCGGCACGGCGTGCGCGGCTCTGGACCAGCATCGCACCGGAATAGATGACGAGCGCTGCCCAGATCAGGCCAAACGCGATCAGCTTCGCCGTGCCGAAAGGCTCGTGGAAGACGAAGATGGCGATCAAGAAGATCATTGTCGGGGCGATGTATTGCATGATGCCGATGGTGGACAGCCGCAGCAGCTTGGCGCCGTTGGCATAGATCATCAGCGGGATGGCAGTGACGACGCCGCAGGACATCAGCCACAGCACGTCGGTCATGCCGGTATCGCCGAAGTGGCCCTGGCCGGTCGCCTCGAGCCAGATAATGTAGCCGATCGCCGGGATGCTGAGCAGCAGCACTTCGAGGAAGAAGCCCTGGTTCGGGCCGATCGGCAGCGTCTTGCGGAAGAAGGCATAGAAGCCCCAGGAGAGGCAGAGCCCGATCGACACCCAGGGCAGGCCACCGGCGTCGAAGGCAAGCACGGCAACGGCGGATGCGGCGAGCGCGATCGCCACCATCTGCGCCGGGCTCGGCTTTTCCTTGAGAAGCAGCGCGCCGAGGAAAATCGAAAACAGCGGATTGATGTAATAGCCGAGTGCGGTCTCGATCGCCCGGCCGGCACCGATCGCCCAGACATAGATGCCCCAGTTGATGGTGATCAGCACGGCCGTCAGCGCCGCCATGCGCAGCATGCGCGGCGAACGCAGCGCAACCTTGACGTCTTCCGTGCGGCCGAGCCAGACGAGCACGAGACCTGCGAGCGGAACCGACCAGACGATGCGGTGCGCGACCACCTCCGGCGCCGGGATGTGGGCGATCGCCTTCATGAAGAAAGGCAGGAAACCCCAGAGCAAATAGGCCGTCAGCGCAAAGGCGAAGCCTTGAGCGGAATCGGTGTTTTCTGCGGGTACTTTCGCGTTCGGCTCGGCCATGGTGTTTTTCCTGATATGTTCACCGGAGGTTTTCAGGGCGTTGACGCCGGCTCCGGTCGCAAGAAAGGGCGCAGCCCATGCGGCTGGCAGACCCTTCCATGGGGCGTCGTACTCCAACGCCCGGCGATGCACCAATTCATTTCCGTGAACGGATGGTGAATTTTGCTCATGGTATAGGCAGGCGAAGCGACGTCAATCCGGTGCGCCGCTCGCCTTTTCGCCTGACCGCGGCTTACTCGGCCGCAATCAGGCCGACATGGTCTCTATTCTTCAGCAGCTTGAAGATGATGCTGTCCATCAGCGCCTGGAACGACGCGTCGATGATGTTGTCGGAGACGCCCACCGTCCACCAGCGAGCGCCCGTACCGTCGGTCGATTCGATCAGAACGCGGGTGATCGCCTCGGTCCCGCCATTGAGGATACGCACCTTGTAGTCGGCCAGTTCCAGATCCTCGATCTCGGACTGGTACTTGCCGAGATCCTTGCGCAGCGCCAGATCGAGCGCGTTGACCGGACCGTGACCCTCGGCAACCGACATCATGGTCTCGCCATCCACCACCACCCGCACGACCGCCTCCGACACGGTCTTCAGCTGGCCGTTGGCGTCGAAGCGGCGCTCGACCATCACCCGGAAGCTTTCGACGTGGAAGAAGTCCGGCACGGTTCCAAGGATGCGGCTTGCCAGAAGCGCAAAGCTCGCGTCGGCGCCCTCATAGGCATAACCGGTCGCTTCGCGCTCCTTGACGATCGCGATCAGCTTGTCGAGCTTGGGATCGTCCTTGCTCACGGCGATGCCGCGGCGCTTCAGCGCGTTGATGAAGTTGGCCTTGCCGCCCTGATCCGACACCATGACCTTGCGCAGGTTGCCCACGCTTTCGGGCGCGATGTGCTCATAGGTGCGCGGATCCTTCAGAAGCGCCGAGGCATGGATGCCGGCCTTGGTGGCAAAGGCCGATGCGCCGACATAGGGTGCTTGCATGTCGGGCGAACGGTTCAAGAGTTCGTCGAAAGCGTGGGAGAGCTTGGTCAGCTCCTGCAGCCGGTCGGCATCGATCGCCGTTTCGAACCGGTTGGCATAGATCTCCTTCAGCGCCAGGGTCGGGATCAGCGTCACCAGATTGGCATTGCCGCAGCGCTCGCCGATGCCGTTCAGCGTCCCCTGGATCTGGCGGACGCCGGCCTCCACGGCAGCAAGCGAATTGGCGATCGCCTGGCCGGTGTCGTTATGGGCGTGGATGCCGAGATTGGCGCCGGGGATACCGGCGGCGATGACCGCCGAGACGATCTCGCGCACCTCGTGCGGCTGGGTGCCGCCATTGGTGTCGCACAGCACGATCCAGCGCGCGCCCGCTTCGAAGGCGGCCTTGGCGCAGGCAAGCGCATAAGTCGGGTTTGCCTTGTAGCCATCGAAGAAATGCTCGCAGTCGACCATCGCCTCGCGGCCGGCACCGACGACGGCTGCGACGGACAGGCTGATATTGTCGAGGTTCTCCTCGTTGGAACAGCCGAGCGCCACGGCCACGTGATAGTCCCAGCTCTTGGCGACCAGACAGATCGCGTCGCTCTTTGCCTCGATCAGGGCGGCAAGGCCCGGATCATTCGAGGCGGAAACGCCGGCGCGCTTGGTCATGCCGAAGGCGACGAAGGCCGCCTTCTTCGTGCGCTTGCGCTTGAAGAACTCCGTGTCGGTCGGGTTGGCGCCGGGATAGCCGCCCTCGACATAGTCCATGCCGAAATCGTCGAGCAGGGTGCTAATCGCGATCTTGTCCTCGACGGAAAAATCGATGCCGGGCGTCTGCTGCCCGTCCCGTAGCGTCGTGTCGAAGAGGTAGATGCGTTCCCTGGTCATGGCTCGTTTCCAATGATGGTCGGTCGTTATTCGGTCTTGCCTGCGTAGGTGTCCGTGGCGCGGATCAGCCGGTCGAGGATGCCTGGCTCGGAATAGGCATGCCCTGCCCCCTCGATCAGGTGAAACTCCGCCTCGGGCCAGGCCTTGTGCAATTGCCAGGCATATTTGGCCGGGCACGGCATGTCGTAGCGGCCCTGGATGATGACGCCGGGAATACCGTGCAGGCGATGGGCGTCGCGCAGCAGTTGCCCATCCTCCATCCAGCCGGCATTGACGAAGAAGTGGTTCTCGATTCGCGCAAAGGCATCGGCGAACTCGTCTTCCTCGAAGCGGCCGCTGGTCGACAGTTCCGGCAACAGCGTGATCGTCTCACCTTCCCAGATGCTCCAGCTCTTGGCCGCGGCAAGTCGCGTCGCCCTGTCGTCGCTGGTCAGCCGCCGGTGGTAGGCATGCATCATCTCGTGACGCTCGTTTTCGGGGATGGGCGCGATGAAGCGTTCCCATTTGTCCGGAAACATCTCCGAGACGCCGAACTGATAGTACCAGTCGAGTTCCGCCTTGGTCAGCGTGTAGATGCCGCGCAGCACCAGTTCCGTCACTCGCTGCGGGTGTTTTTCCGCATAGGCGAGCGCCAGCGTCGAGCCCCAGGAGCCGCCGAACACAAGCCACTTCTCAACGCCTGCCATTTCGCGAAGACGCTCGATATCGGCAACGAGGTGCCAGGTGGTGTTGGCTTCGATCTGCGCATGCGGCGTCGACTGGCCACAGCCGCGCTGGTCGAACAGCGTCACGTCATAGAGCGCTGGGTCGAACAACCGGCGATGGTTGGGCGAGATCGTTCCGCCGGGTCCGCCATGCAGGAACACGGCCGGCTTTCCGCCCGGTATTCCCACCCGTTCCCAATAGACGGAGTGACCGTCGCCGACGTCGAGGTGGCCAGACGCATAGGGTTCGATTTCCGGGTAGAGCGTGCGCAATTCAGTGGTCATCATCAGTCTTTCATCGGTGGCCAGTGCACCGTATCGTAATCGGGATGCTGGCGGTTGGTTTCAAGCACGAGCAGATGCCGGGTGGCCGACAGCTCGCTGCCGTCGTCGGTCTGACTTTCTGGAAGTTTCGACAGGCGCGAGAACCAGACCATGCGCGATTCGACGCCCGACTGGTAAACCGGCGGCAGGTCGTCGGGATCGTCGAGCGAGCCGAGCACGATGTTCAGGAAGTCCTCGTCGGGCATGTCATAGAACAGCGGCGTTCCGCAATCGTGGCAGAAGCCGCGCCGCACCAGATGCGACGAGCGGAACCAGGACGGCTGCCCGCGCGTGATATCGAAATTGTCGCGGGCGATGTTGGCGAGCGGCATGAAGTAGTTGCCGGATGCCTTCTGGCACATCCGACAGTGACAGATATGCGCATCCGCCAGCACGCCTTCGGCGCGGTAGCGGACCGCTCCGCACTGGCAGCCGCCGGTAAAGATACGCGCGATCGTCATTTGAACGCTCCCGGCTCATGCCACTGCTCGGTCTCGTGATCGGGGTGCTGAAAGGAGATGATGCTCTCCTGCCGGCTGTAGAAATCCGGGTCCGTCAGCGCCGGCTGGTCGAAGATGGTCTCGACCCAGGGGAGCCGCGAGGCGTAGTTGACCTGGATCTGTGGCGCGAGGTCGCTGCGATCGTCAAACGTGCCGATGGCGATCTCCAGACCGCCAGGATGGCGATAGATGATCGGGGTCCCGCACTTCGGGCAGAAGCCGCGATCGATGTTGACCGAAGACTGGAAATAGCTCGGCTCGTCACGGGTCCATTCGACGCCATCTTTCGGGGCTGTCACCAGTGCGGAGAAGAAGGAGCCGAACTGTTTCTGGCACATGCGGCAATGGCAGATCGACGGACGGCCGAGCTGTCCGCGAATGCGGAAGCGCACGGCGCCGCATTGGCACCCGCCTGTTCGAACAGTCTCCGTCATTTTTGCTCCTCCGGGGGCCAGGTTTCGGTGTCGTGATCGGGGTGCTGATAGGAAACGAGATCGGTGAGGAACGACGCGGCATCGACGTCGGCCATCGTGTCTTCTCCAGGCAACTCGGGAACCCGGTCGACATAGGGCAGCTTGGCCTCGATGCCCCACTGGATCGTCGGCACGATGCCCTGCGGCTCGTCGAAGGCAGCGATCGCCAGGGCCATGCCATCGGGCGCCTCGTAGGTCAGCGGCGTGCCGCAATCGCCGCAAAACCCGCGCCAGCCGAAGTTGGACGACTGGAAGCGCTTGCGCTCGCCGCGGGTCCAGGTGACGGTTGCGCCGCGCACCGACACCAGCGGCAGATAGAAATTGCCGCTCGCCTTCTGGCACATGCGGCAATGACAGACGGAGGCATCGCCGAGCGCGCCCTCGACGCGGAAGCGCACGGCGCCGCACTGGCAGCCGCCGGCATAGTGTGGCCGGTTGTCGAGGCTCATCGCGACATCTCCTCAGGCCGGCGCATGGCAGACCGCCTCGATGTTGTTGCCGTCGAGATCGAAGACGAAGGCGCCATAATAGTCTGGATGGTAGTGTGGCCGCAGTCCCGGCTTGCCGTTATCGCGGCCGCCGGCGGAAAGTGCTGCCGCGTGGAAGGCATCGACTTCGCTGCGGCTGCGCGCCGTGAAGGCATAATGCCGACCGGGACCGGCTGCGGCCTCATGCAGCCAGAAGACCGGGCGCTCGCGACCATAGCCGCCGACCTTGACGCCGCCGGTATGCTCTGGCGGCACCATCATCAGGAACGAGGCTCCAAGCGGCGCGAAGGCCTGGTCATAAAAGGCCTTCGCCTTGTCGAAGTCCACAACCGAAATGCCCGTATGGTCGATCATTGCCCGAACCCTCCCTCATGCCCCTTGGCTTACGCCACAAGGCGGCGACTGCCATCCCTTGCCCTGTCATCACTGGTCTCTGATGGTGCAAGGGATGGCAAAACATTTCACCGCTTCACATCCCAGGTTGTCACGCGCTCACCGGTCGCCGGATCCTTGCCGTCCTTCAGCTGAATTCCCTGGGCCAAGAGATCGTCGCGGATCCTGTCGGCGGCGGCGAAATCTTTGGCCTTGAGCAATTCGAGGCGTGCGCGCACCCGGCCATCGACCTCGTGAACGACGGCCTCGTCGAGCTCCACCGCCTGCGGCACGATGCCGAGCAGCGTTGCGCTTGCGGCAAAGCTGCCCTTGAACGCCGTATCGCCAGCCGCTTTCTGCGCCAACGCATGCAGCGCCTGTACGGCCGCCACCGTATTCAAATCGTCCGACAATGCCGCGACGATCGCCGGATCTGCCTCGCCCTGGACATCGCCCGGCACCGGCCATTTCGAGAGCAGGTGCTCGGCCTCCTCCAGCCGCTTGATCGAGAAATCGATCGGTTCGCGATAGTGCGTCATCAGCATGGCAAGGCGCAGCACGTCGCCCGGCCATTTCCGGCCGCCGAACTTCTCGGTGTGCAGCAGTTCATAGATGGTGACGAAATTGCCTTCCGACTTCGACATCTTGCGGCCTTCGACCTGCAGGAAGCCGTTGTGCATCCAGACATTCGCCATCACATCGGTGCCGTGGGCGCAACGCGACTGGGCGATCTCGTTTTCGTGGTGCGGGAAGATCAGATCGAGCCCGCCGCCATGAATATCGAAGACCTCGCCGAGATAGCGCCCGCTCATGGCCGAGCACTCGATGTGCCAGCCCGGACGCCCCCGGCCCCATGGGCTCTCCCAACCCGGCTCATGGTCGGCCGAAAGTTTCCATAGCACGAAGTCGCCCGGACGCTTCTTGTGCACCTCGACGGCGACGCGGGCGCCGGCCTGCTGCTCGTCGAGATTGCGCTTGGAAAGCTGCCCATAGTCCGGCATCGACCTGGTATCGAACAGCACCTCGCCGCCGGCCTTGTAGGCATGGCCCTTGGCAATGAGCTTCTCGATGATGTCGATCATCTGCGGAATGTTGTCGGTGGCGCGCGGCTGCACGTCAGGATCAAGGCAACCGAGCGCATTGGCGTCCTTCAGGAACTGCGTCTCGGTCTTCTCGGTCACATGCCGGATTGCCTCGTTCAGGGGAAGGCCCGGATAGTCGCGCAACGCCCGCGCGTTGATCTTGTCGTCGACGTCGGTGATGTTGCGAACATAGGTCACCTTCTGCGCGCCATAGACATGGCGCAGCAGCCGGAACAGGATGTCGAAGACGATGACGGGACGCGCATTGCCGATATGGGCATAGTCGTAGACGGTGGGGCCGCAGACATACATGCGGACGTTGTCGGGATCGATCGGTCGAAACTCGACCTTCTCCCGCGTCAGCGTGTTGTACAGCTTAAGTGTCGGCACTCCACCCATTCCAAATCTCCAATACGCATGCGACCGTCAGAAATACGGCGCCCGGGAGGCCCGCGCGTTTGTCATCTTGGATTTCGGGAGACGAAAACGGCCAGGCCAGCGAAGCGCTAGCGAATAATCTTCCGGCAGATAATGCAGGTAACCGTTTTCATGGGCTCACTTATCGCGCTTCACATCGCCTCGGTCAAGTGGCCAACCCCATGCGAAGCACAGCCGGCGATCAAGGCAACGGCATGGTCATGGATTTGTCATGATTTGGCTTATCTGGGATCGCCACACGGGAGAGCGAATCGTGATGCGGATGGCCCTGCAGCACGGTTCCTGTCGCCGGGGAAAATGAGGAGGAGCGTCGTTGTCGCCCAGACGCGCGGCAGCGAGACGTTTCCGGTCAGGAATAGCATCAGGGAGTGCATGCACGTGAAGGCCGTCAAGACCACCGATATCGCCAAGACATCCGCCGACCTGGTCGAGCAGTATCGACCGCTCGGCCTGAAGGCCGTGCTCGCCGCTGCCCTGCAGGCCAAGGCAAAGCCTGCGGCCACATTGAAGAAGCAGCCGGCGTAAACACGCCGCGGATCAGAACAGGGACATCTGCCCGTTGTCGGGCTTGTCCCCGTTCTTGTCGTCCTTCGCCGGCGCCTTGGGCAGCGACTGCGGAACAATTGCCTCCTGAATATCCGGCCCGGCATTTGCGACCTTGTTGACCTTGTCCGAGACGGGGATCGCCTCGAAGTAGTCTTCCGGCGCAGGCACCATCAGATCGAGCACCTCGCGCGGCTCCTGCGTCTTGCAGTCCAGCCAGCGGGCGAAATCTTCCGGCTGGATGACCACCGGCATGCGGTCGTGGATGGGCGCTATCGCCGCGTTGGCGCTGGTCGTCAGCACGGCACCGGTATCGACCTCCGAACCGTCAGAAGACGACCAGGTTTCCATCAGGCCGGCAAATGCGACGATGCCGCCTTTGCGCGGACGGATCCAATAGGCCTGCGAGGCCTCGCCGCTGCCCTTTGCCGGACGATGCCATTCGTAGAAACCGGAAGCCGGGACCAGCACGCGTCGATGACGCATCGCTGCGCGAAACGATGCCTTTTCGATCGCCGTCTCGGCGCGAGCATTGATCAGGAGCGGAAAGTCCCGGGGATCCTTGACCCAGCCGGGCGTGAACCCCCAGCGCACCAGGAGTGCGCGGCGCTGCGGCAGGTTGCTGCCCGGCCCGGCGCCGTCAGCCGCCACAACGACGATGATCGGTTGCGTCGGCGCAATATTGAACCGCGCCGGAAAGTCATCGCTTTCCAGCAGCCCGAACAGTTCGATCAATTCTTCCGGCGTCGCCGTCAGCGCAAAACGTCCGCACATGACATGGATGTGGCACTTCACGTAGGATGGGTCAACGATATCGATCGAAATTGATTCCTTCATGCCGAAGCCGCCCGAACTCGCCTCTTCCGTCATCCTCGAACGCGATGGCCGTTACCTCCTGGTGCGACGCGCCAATCCGCCGTCGGCGGACATGTATGCGTTTCCGGGCGGGCGGGCCGAACCGGGCGAGACACCGCAACAGACCGCCTTGCGCGAATTGCAGGAAGAGACCGGCATCGACGCCCACGACCCGGTGCTGTTTGAGACCTATGATCTGCCGGGCAAGGAATCAGAGGGACGACATTTCTTTCTATCCGTGTTCCGGGCGCAGGCGGATGCCGATGCCGTCGCCGTTGCCAGCGACGATGCGGCCGGCCTTGGCTGGTTCACGCCGCACGAAATCTTTGCGCTTCCGATTCCCGACAGCGTTCGCGAATGCGTGGAAAAGCTGGCTGACGAACGCCGTCGCCTTGAAACAGCCGCCGATTCGGAATTGAAGGAATGATGACATTCCGCCCGCTCCTCCTCCGCCTCACCGTGGCGACAGTCGTCATCGCTGCCGCGACGACTGCCGCCGCCCAGAAGACCGCGGCACCGCCGCAGGACAAGGCACAGGCGCCGGCCCCCGTTGCAGTCGAGGAGAAGCCGACACCCTATGATCAGCGACTGATTCGCCTCGCTGAGGTGCTCGGATCGGTGCACTATCTGCGCAATCTCTGCGTCAAGGAGCCCGAAGATGTCTGGCGGCGCTCGATGCAGGAGCTGATCGACAAGGAAACGGTCAACGAGGAAAAGCGGCGCGAGCGGATGACGGCTGCCTTCAACCGGGGGTATCGCACCTTTGCCTCCGTATATACCGCCTGCACCCAGCCGGCGATCGTCGCGGAGCAGCGCTATCGTGCCGAAGGAGCAACACTTGCGTCAGAAATCGTCGCCCGCTTTGGAAATTAGCAATAAATTAACCTCTTTTCTCACGACCCCGTGTCGTTTCGGGAAAAGGCTGCTAAGTTCGTTAAGAGAGTGGTAAGAAGTGACAACCGGGTCACGGTCGTTCAGTTGAGGTTCAGCGGGACGACGCTAAAGTGAGCCACTTGCAGCAATGGAAGTCGCATGGAACGAATGATGGAACCAAGCCTGACCGACATCGATGACATGATCGTCCACGAGAAAATGCAGGCAGCGCTGGAACACCAGAGCGAGGCATGGGCGGACGGCATGGCTGATGGCATCGAGCCCGAGATCATCGCCGATGCGGCCATCGCGCACGCCATGCGGGAAACCGTTCGGCTTCATGGTGAAGACGGCGCGGAAGCGATGCTTAATTCGCTTCGCGAGCGCATGCTCGCCGGTGAATTTTCGCCCCAACGCTCGCTTCAGTAATATCAGGACTGCCCTTATGAGCCGGAACCATGCCAACCGGACCACTCCGGTTCGCCTTGTTACGCTGCTTCTGGCCGGTGTCGCGCTCAGCGTTCCGGTTACGACGTCGCCCGCATTCGCACTGAGTGAGCTGCAGGACGAACCCAAAGCAGTCGCGAGCGACCAGAATCCCGCCCCTCCACCAGCCCAACCCGTGGAAGACGAGGCGGATCAGGAAGAAAAGCTCCCGCTCGAAATCCCGATGCCGGACCCGCTGATCAAGAAGACGATCACGATAACGAAAGACAGCCAGCCCGCAGAAGAACCGAAGACGGTCGAACCCGTCGAAGTGCTGAGCGACGTCTCCAAGATACCGGCGCCCGTGGCGCGCATGCGCGAGCTGATCGTCGAGGCCGCTGCTTCCGGCGATATAGAGCGGCTGCGCCCGCTACTCGGCAAGGGCCCGACACAGACCCAGGTTACTGGCGTCAGCGCCGATGAAGATCCGATCGCGATCCTGAAAAGCCTGTCCGGCGACCAGGATGGCGTCGAGATCCTGGCAATCCTGCTCGACGTGCTTTCGACCGGTTTCGTCCAGGTCGACAAGGGTACGCCGCAGGAAGCCTATGTCTGGCCGTATTTCGCCGAAAAGCCGCTGGCATCGCTGACGGCCCCTGAAAAAGTCGATCTTTTCCGCCTGGTGACGGCGGGGGACTTTGCCGACATGGAAGAGTTCGGCAGCTACAATTTCTACCGGGTCGGCATCATGCCCGACGGCAAGTGGAAATTTTTCATCGCCGGGGACTAAAGCGCTTCATCTTTCAAACGGAAGCGCCCTACGCGCCGGCAACACGCTTGCCGTTCATCCCTGAACATCCTACCTGTTCGGCAATGTGAACAGGATTTGAGCCATGCCCAGAGTTCGCCTCGACGACCGCGCGATCGTCTCCGTTTCCGGCAAGGATGCGGAAGATCTTCTCCAGGGATTGATCACCACCGATCTCGACGCCCTCACCGCCGATGAGGCGAGACCCGGCGCGCTTCTGACGCCGCAGGGGAAGATCCTGTTCGATTTCTTGATTTCGCGCGACGGCGACGGTTTCAGGCTCGAGACAGCAGCAGATCAGGCCGAAGCGCTGCTGAAGCGGCTGACCATGTACAAGCTGCGCTCAGCGGTGACGCTTGCGCTCGACACCGAGACGCCCACGGTCATAACCTTCGACGAGCCCCAGGCATCAGGCTATCGCGACCACCGATTCGAGAAGGCCGGCGCTTCCGTGTTCCGCTCCTACGGCGAGGCCGCGACGGATGCGGCGTCCGCCAGCGATCTCGACCAGCTCAGGATCACTTCCGGCATTGCGGTTTCCGGCTCCGATTTCGCATTGCAGGATGCGTTCCCGCATGACGTGCTGATGGACAAGAACGGTGCGCTCTCCTTCCGCAAGGGCTGCTATGTCGGCCAGGAAGTGGTGTCGCGCATGCAGCACCGCGGCACGCCGCGCCGGCGCGTGGTCATCGTTGCCGGCGCGTCGGCCCTGCCGGACAGCGGCACGGCGATCACCGCCGAAGGCAAGTCGATCGGAACGCTCGGCACGGTGCGCGGAGCATCGGCGCTCGCGATCGTGCGCATCGACAAGGCTGGCGAAGCGATGGCCAACGGCGTTCCCCTTCTGGCCGGCGACGTTCCCGTGACGCTGACTTTGCCGGACTGGACGGGGCTTGCCTTTCCGACCACCGCCGACGAGGCAAGCGCATGACCTCGATGCGTGCCTGGCAGCGCATGCTTTCCGGAAGGCGGCTCGACCTGCTCGACCCCTCGCCGCTCGACGTCGAGATTAGCGACATCGCCCACGGTCTTGCCCGTGTTGCCCGCTGGAACGGCCAGACGGCCGGCGACCACGCCTTTTCCGTCGCCCAGCACAGCCTGATGGTCGAGGACATCTTCCGGCGCATCCATAAGTGCAATGCCGACGACTGCCTGTTCGCATTGCTGCATGACGCGCCCGAATATGTGATCGGCGACATGATCTCGCCCTTCAAGGCGGTGGTCGGCGGCGGCTACAAGCTGGTCGAGAGCCGGCTGGAAAGCGCCATCCATTTGCGCTTCGGACTGCCCGCCCATTGTTCGAAGGATCTGAAGGACCGGATCAAGAAGGCGGACCACATCGCCGCCTATTTCGAGGCAACTGTGCTTGCCGGCTTCTCGACGGAAGAAGCCCGGAAGTTTTTCGGTCAGCCGCGCGGCATTACCCGGGACGGGCTGCTGATCGACCCCTTGCCGGCGACCGAGGCCCAGCGTCTGTTCACCGAGCGCTTCGCGGCGCTCGAAACGGAACGCACCATCACGAAAGCAGATATCTGAGATGTCCAGAATCGTCGTAGCGCCGCTTGCCCGCATCGCCGAAATGGCCGTGCGCCATGGCTGCACGGAAATGCTGAGCCTGGTCGCCAAGGGCCAGGATTTTCATCGCCCGGCCGTCATCGCCAAGGCGCGGCATCTGACGCTTGGAATGAACGATATCAGCTTTGCCGGGACCGGCGGGCTGATCGCGCCGCAGGAAGAGCATGTCCAGGCGATCGTCGCCTTTGCCAAGGGCTGGGACCGGGCCCGTCCGCTGCTCGTGCATTGCTGGATGGGCGTGTCGCGCTCACCAGCCGCCGCTTTGATCGCGGCCCTCGCCGTCGAGCCTGAACAGGACGACCAGGCCCTGGTCGAGCGGCTCAGGCTCGCCTCGCCCTATGCGACCCCGAACGCTAGGCTCGTTGAAATCGGTGACGCCGTCCTGTCGCGCGGCGGGCGCCTCGTCGCGGCCGTGCGCTCGATCGGCCGTGGCGCCGATACCGACGGCAATGTGCCCTTCGTGCTGTCGCTTGCTGCCGAGCCCGCCCATGCTGGCGACTGAGACGCAGGCGGTCACGGTCGAAATCGGCCTCAATGCGGCGATCGTCGCGGTGGTGAACCGCAGCCCGCGCATTCTGGCGATCAACGAGGCGGATGGCGACGCGCGCGACAGCCTGCCCTTCGGTCCCTTCGATCCCGCCCGCCACCGAACCTTCGAGACCAGCCTGCGCGACCGGGTGGAAAAGCGCACCGCCCTCAAGCTCGGCTATATCGAACAGCTCTATACCTTCGGCGACCGCGGTCGCCAGCGACTGCCAGGTGAAGAAGGCAAGCACATGGTCTCGGTCGGTTACCTTGCCTTGACGCGGACCGACACCGAAAACACCGAACGATTGGCCGAAGCCGGCGCACACTGGCGCGACTGGTACGGCTATCTGCCCTGGGAAGACTGGCGGCAGGGTCGGCCTGTCATCCTCGATCAGGTGATCCTGCCTGCTTTGTCGCGGTGGGAACTTGGTGTCGCCGACGACGAGCGCATGGCGCCGGGCGCGCAGCGGCGCGCCCGCATCCGACTTGCGTTCGGTCTCGGCGACTTCCCCTGGGACGAGGAACGGGTGCTCGAGCGCTACGAACTGCTCTACGAGGCTGGTCTCGTGCGCGAAGCGGCAATCGACGGCCGCTCGCGCGAAGACAATGCCGCGGCCGGACAAGCCATGCGCCACGATCACCGCCGCATCGTCGCGACGGCGATCGCCCGTCTGCGTGGCAAGATCAAGTACCGGCCGGTGATCTTCGAGCTGATGCCGCCCGAGTTCACGCTCACCGACCTGCAGGCGACCGTCGAGGCGATTTCCGGCCGGCATCTGCACAAGCAGAATTTCCGACGGCTGGTGGAAGGCGCCGAACTGGTGGAGCCTACCGGCATGACGCTCGCCTCGACCGGCGGCAGACCGGCCGCACTCTTCCGTTTCCGCCGCCAGATCCTCGACGAGCGTCCGGCCCCGGGCCTCAAGGTCGGAGGCCGCTCGTCGTCCGCATAGCATTCGGAAATGCCGCCGTGCAGTCCTGCCGGCAACAACATGGCTGTTGCAGCGTTAAATGCTGGCCGCATCTAACACTTCGGCCGGTAAGCGCTATATTCCTTGACTTGGATGAAGCGCCGGCTCTGCCGGCCGAGGAAGAATAAATGTTGCTTGCGCTTGCGCTGCTCACCAGCCTCCTGACCGATCAGCCTATCCTGCCAAACCCGCAGGGGAGCAATGCTGTCCCCGACTATTTCAACAATCGATCGGACCAGCCTGTCATGCCGAACCCGCAGGGTAACAGGGCGGTCCCCGACTATTTCAACAACCGTTCGGACCAGCCTGTCGTGCCGAACCCGCAGGGTAACAGGGCGATCCCCGACTACTTCAACAACAATCAGATCGGCGGCGGCGGCGGCCAATCTGGTTTTGGCGGTGGCCAGAGAATCTGCAATCTCAACGGCCAGGATATGCGAGGGCAGTTCAAGATCTGCCGCTATGACTGCGGTACGGAGATCACCATCGACCAACGGGTCGTCTGTCCGTTCATTCAGCAGCGATAACGCCCGCCTCAACTGCGCCGACGATCCCTGGACAATTCCTTAAACCGGAATCGATTCAAGTCGTTGCGTGACACGTTTCAAGCGTTGTCGCGGCGGCTACGGATCGTGTGATTCAGCGCTTGATCGCGATGTCGAGACCGATGTCGAGCGTTGGTGCCGCCATGGTGATCTTGGAGGTCGAGATGTAGTCGACCCCGGCCTCGGCGATGGCGCGGACCGTGTCGATCTTCACGTTTCCGGAAGCTTCAAGACGTGTGCGCCGCGGGTCCACAGCATAGGCATCGCCGGAAAGCTGCCAGTAGGCGGCATTGATCGCCACCGCTTCGCGCAAGCGCTCCGGCCCCATATTGTCGAGCAGGATGACATCGGGCGCCGCCGACAGCGCCTCGCGCATCTGGTCCAGGCTATCGACCTCGATCTCGATCTTGACCAGATGACCGCAATAGGCGCGGGCCGCGTGCACGGCGCCGGCAACGCTGCCCGATACGGCGATGTGGTTGTCCTTGATCAGCACGGCGTCATCGAGGCCATAGCGATGGTTGGAACCGCCGCCGAGACGCACGGCGTATTTCTCTAGCGCCCGCAGCCCGGGAATTGTCTTGCGGGTGCAGCAGACTTTTGCGCGCGTGTGAGTGATCTCGTCGGCGAATTTCGCCGTGTAGCTGGCAATACCCGAGAGATGCATGAGGAAGTTCAGGCCGACGCGTTCGGCCGAGAGCAGACCGCGGGCGCGACCGGAGATCCGGGCAATCCTCGTTCCCGGCGCGACGCGGTCGCCGTCGTTGACCAGAGCCTCGAAGGCGATCGCGGGATCGACGAGGCGGAACGCGGTGCGCGCCAGCTCGAGCCCGGCAATCACGCCCGGGTCGCGCGCAGCCATCTCGGCCGTTGCCGTCAGATCCGGCCCGATCGTCGACAGGGTGGTGATGTCGCCGGCCCGGCCCAGATCTTCGAGCAAGGCGGCGCGCACCTGGTCCTCGACCATAAGGGCGGGCAGTTCGGGGCGAAGGGCTGCGGTCATCTCGTCGTTATTCCCTGTCATCATCTCTGATCATGGTCGCCATGACGACGCCGTCAGACCGTTTCGGTTTCCGCAACTTCGGCGGCAAATCGGTTCGCCTCGGAAAGCGTCAGATAGGTGCGGCGACGCCATTCCGGCACGTCGGTCGGGCAATCGGCGCGGTAGTGCCCGCCGCGGCTCTCGGTACGACGAAGGGCGCCGACCGCGATCAGCTTGGCGGTCGTGAGGATATTGGTAAAACGCATGCGGGCGTTGTCGCGCTCCAGTGCCGCGATTTCGCGGATCGCCCGCGTGAGGCTTTCGCGCGTCCTGACGACGCCAACGCACTCGCTCATCAGGCCACGCAGCACTGTGAGCTGCGGGCTGTCTTCCACCGTTACCGGATCGTCGTTCTCGCCGGCATTGTCGCCCCACTGGGTCAATTGCGGCGTCGGCAGGGTACCCTTGATGTTTTCGGCGATACGGGCAGCAAAGACCACCGCTTCCAGCAGCGAATTGGAGGCGAGCCGATTGGCGCCATGCACGCCGGTCGACGTCACCTCTCCCGCCGCCCACAGGCCGTCGATCGAGGTGCGGCCTTCGGCGTCCGTGAGCACGCCACCCATGTGATAGTGGACCGCCGGCACGACCGGGATCGGCTGCGTCACCGGGTCGATACCGGCACCGATGCAGGAAGCATAGACCGTCGGGAACATATCCGGGAAATGTTTGCCGACCGCCTTGGTGCAGTCGAGAAACGCACCGCGTCCGGCCTGAACCTCGGCGAAGACGCCGCGCGAGACGATGTCACGCGGAGCGAGCTCGCCATCGGCGTGAATGTCGAGCATGAACCGATGCCCGGCGGCGTTGACGAGATGGGCGCCATCGCCGCGCAACGCTTCGGTCGCAAGTGGCGCCGGATCCTTGCCGATGTTGATGGCCGTCGGATGAAACTGGACGAATTCCGGATCGGCGATGATCGCCCCTGCCCTTGCCGCCATGCCGAGGCCCTGGCCACAGGCTTCCCAGGGGTTGGTCGTCACCGCATAGAGATGGCCGATGCCACCGGAGCAAAGGACGACGGCGCGTGCCGGGAACGAAACGCGCTTTTTCGACTGGCCCGCATCCGGCCGGGCAATGACGCCGGAAATGAACCGGCCTTCGCGCACCAACTCTTCGACGACATAGCCTTCGATGACGCGGATAGAGGGCGTGTTGCGCACAGCCGTGATCAGCGCTTCCATGATCGCCTTGCCGGCCATGTCGCCCTTGACGCGCACGATGCGGCGTTCGGAATGGGCTGCCTCGCGCGACAGGATCAGCTTGCCCTCGAGATCGCGGTCGAAAGGAACGCCATAGTCGAGCAGGTCGTGGATGCGCGCGGGGCCTTCCGCCACCATCATGCGCGTCATCTTCTCGTCGACGATGCCGGCACCCGCCGTCAGCGTGTCGGCGACGTGCTTTTCGAAGGTGTCGCCCGGGCTCATCGCGGCAGCGATGCCGCCTTGCGCCCAGGCCGATGAGGCGCCGTGGCCGATGGGTGCGGCGGCAAGGATGGTCACCGGGCGCGGGCTGAGCTTCAGCGCGCAGAAGAGGCCTGCAAGGCCGCCGCCGACGATGACGATGTCGTCAATCCCGTTGAAGGACTGCGGGCGGAAATGATCTCTCAGCATGGTGCGGCTCTCCTCCAGCGCATGCTTGTATGCCGGGCCTTCGCCCGCCAGGTGTTATTGCTTGAGGTTGACCATGCGCTCGACTGCAAGGCGGGCGCGATCGGCGATAGCAGGATCGACCAGAACCTCTTCCGTCATGGTGAGTAGGCTATCGAGGATCTTCGGCAGCGTGATGCGCTTCATGTGCGGACAGAGATTGCACGGCTTGATGAACTCCACGCCTTCGATCTCGGCCTGGATGTTCGACGCCATCGAGCATTCGGTCACGAGCAGCACTTTCGAGGGACGATTGTCCTTGACGTAGTTGATCATGCCCGACGTCGAACCGGCGAAGTCGCAGACGGCAATCACATCCGGGTGGCATTCCGGATGGCCGATGATCTCGATCCCCGGGTTGGCTTCCTTGTAGGCCAGCAATTCGGCCGCTGTGAAGCGCTCGTGCACCTCGCAGTGGCCCTTCCAGGTCAGGATCTTCTTGTTGGTCTGGCGGGCGACGTTCATCGCCAGATATTCGTCCGGAATGCACAGCACCGTATCGGAAGCGAAGCTCTCGACGACCGCAAGCACGTTCGACGAGGTGCAGCAGATATCGGTTTCGGCCTTCACATCGGCGGAGGTGTTGACATAGGTGACGACGGGAACGCCGGGATAACGCTGCTTCAGAAGCCGCACGTCCGCGCCGGTGATCGATTCCGACAGCGAGCACCCAGCCTTGGCGTCCGGGATCAGCACGGTCTTTTCCGGGCTGAGCAGCTTGGAGGTCTCGGCCATGAAGTGAACGCCGCATTGGATGATGATCTCGGCATCGACCTTGGCTGCATCGCGGGCGAGCTGGAGCGAATCGCCGACGATATCGGCGACGCAATGGAAGATGTCCGGGGTCTGGTAATTGTGCGCGAGGATGACGGCGTTGCGCTCCTTTTTCAGCCGGTTGATGGCATGAACGTAAGGCGCATAGACCGGCCACTCGATCGCCGGGATGAAGTCCTTCACCTTCTCGTAGAGGTGCTCGGTCTCACGCGCGACTGCCGGCGTGAAGGCAAGCTCGGGTCTTTCGATGATGCCGAAGCGCTGGGCGGCGCTCGCGAAAACCGGGTTCGCCACGCCTTGCGTCAGGGAATCAAGCTGCGTCATCGAAGTCTCCTCTCCGCCCCTCTCTCGGGCGGCTCCTCAATTATGCTCAAACTGAGCATAATTGAGCCAAAACAAAAGCGGCAAAGCCGCATGGGTTGATTTAGAAAGTTTTGTGACAGATTTCAAGAACGGAACGTCGCATTTCGCGACGTCCCGTCGATGGATTTCGTCAGGCCAGGGCCGGCCGCGGCACGGCCTTCTCTTCGATCGGCCAGTGAACCACGGCAGCAAACAGGCCGAGCGCCACGCCCAGCCACCACACCGGATCATAGGATCCGAAGTGGTCGTAGAGATATCCGCCCATCCACACGCCAAGGAACGAACCGACCTGGTGCGACAGGAAGACGATGCCGCCCAGCAGGCCGAGATGGCGCGTGCCGAACATGATGGCGACAAGCGCGTTCGTCGGCGGCACGGTCGAAAGCCAGAGCAGGCCCATGACGATCGCAAAGACGATGACCGACGTCGGCGACTGCGGCAAAAGCAGGAAGGCGGTGACCGCCACAGACCGGGCGATATAGATCCACGCCAGGAAATACGGCTTGGAATAGCGCTGCCCGATGAAACCGGCCGAAAGCGAGCCGATGATGTTGAAGAAACCGATCAGCGCCAGCGCGATCACTGCGTAGCGAGCGTCGATGCCGATGTCGCCGATATAGGCGGGAAAATGTGCGGTGATGAAAGCCACCTGATAGCCGCAGACGAAGAAACCCGAGACAAGCAGCAGGTAGCTCCTGTGGCCGAGCGCCTCCTTCAGCGCCTCGCCGATCGACTGCTTGTACTGCGCCTCCGACTGGCTGCCGGAAGACGAGTTGCCACGCAGGGGAATGGCAAAGAGCGGCACAAGCAGCATCAGGATGCCGAGATAGACGAGGCTGTCGGACCAGCCATAGGCCGAGATCAGCCCCTGGCTCAGCGGCGCGAACAGGAACATGCCGGCCGAGCCCGCCGCCGTGCAGATGCCAAAGGCCATCGAGCGCTGCTGCGGCGTCACGTTTCTGGCGAAGGCCGAAAGCAGGATGCCGAACGAGCCGGAGCCGACCGCCATGCCGATCAGCACGCCGCCACCGATGTGCAGCCAGATCGGCGCGTCGGCATGGGCCATGATGATCAGGCCCGAGGCGTAGAGAAGGCCGGACATCGTCAGCACCCGCCAGGTGCCGAACTTGTCGGCGATCGCGCCGAAGAACGGCTGGCTCACGCCCCAGCACAGGTTCTGCAACGCCATCGCCAGGCCGAAGGTGGTTCGGTCCCACCCGGTTTCGGCCAGCATCGGCAGCTGAAAGAAGCCCATCGCCGAACGGGGGCCGAAGGTGAGCATCGCAACGATCGAACCGGCGACGATGATCAGCCAGGGCATTTCCTGGCGCACGCTCGACGGCGCGGATGCTCCCGATATGGCGGACATGGGTATTCTCCTGATGACGGAACGCGATCCTATCCGGGCGTCAAATTAGATAAAAGCCAATTAAATTGACGGCGCGATCACCGGAATTGATGGCGCCAGAAGCCGCTCATCTGGCTGCCTTGAACCTCTGGCGAAACTGCCGCGGGGTCATTCCCTTCTGCGCCTTGAACTGGCGGTTGAAATTGGCGATCGAACGATATCCGACCGTTTCGGCCACATGGGCAATGGATTTTCCGGTGCCAGACAAGAGCGCACACGCCTCCCCGATCCTGAGGCGCATCAGATACTCCGAGATCGGCATGTCCAGATGGCGCAGGAACAGGCGATGCAGGCCGGAGCGACTGAGGGCCGCAATGTCGGCAAGCTCGCCCATCGAGGGATTTTCGGCATAGGCAAGATGGATATGGTCGAGCACGCGGTCGAGGCGACCGCGGTCGGCGGATCTGCCCGAGGGCGCGACGACCCGTTCCGACAAGGGGGCTGCATGCTGATCACGCGCCAGGATCGTCAACAAGGCGAGGACGTCCGGCAGCCGTTCCTCCGGCGCGAGCTTGCGCAGACGTTCGAACACCGGCCGAATGCGCTGCGCGGTCTCCGGCGAGAACTGCAAGCCGGGCCCCGAGCGATCGAACATCGCCCTTACGGCACCAAGCTCGACGAACCCGTCCTGCATCCGCTCCACCCATTCGGGGTGAAACCAAAGCACCAGCGCGACGTGGGGCGCTGCCTCGTCCACCTTGGAGGTGGAAAGCCAGGTGTGCGGCAGGTTCGACCCCACCAGCACAAGGTCGCCATCGTCATAGGTGCCGATGTGATCGCCAACGAAGCGCTGGCCGCGCGAATTCAGGGTCAGCGTCAGTTCGAATTCCGGATGGTGGTGCCATTGAAAAGGGATGCAATCGTCGAGCCGACGATCGAGCAGGATCGACGATGCGTCCGTCGGCCGGGCAATCTTCTGCAGAACGGCCTTCATATTGCGCCCTATCTCTAAATGAAGCCAGATTAGTATCAATTATTGACGCTGAAAGACAACATGCCCGGCGCCGAACGCCTAATCTTTCTGCATCGACAACAAACGCAGACGCAGAGGAGCTTGTGCGCATGCTCAGAGACAGTCACCCCACATCCGCCGCCGACACTCAGCTGAAGGACATCAGGAAGCGCCTGCCCTTGCGTGTGCTTTCGGAGGAGGACTGGCAGCACTGGATCACCAAAGGCTATGTCATCGTCCGGCAGGCCGTGCCGGCCGCCAATGTCGAGCGTCTCGTCGATCTGCTCTGGCGCTTCGACGACAAGGATCCTGCCGACCCTTCGACCTGGTACGCGCCGCAGCGCCGCGAGCACAAGATGAAGGAACTCAACGGCACAGGCATGCTCGAAATCTACAATCACCAGTATCTCTGGGACAATCGCCAGGAGCAGCGCATCTACGGCGCCTTCGTCGACATCTGGGACCGCGAAGACCTGTGGGTTACCATCGACCGGGCCAATCTCAATCCGCCGAAGAAGATCAAGGGAAACCCCAACGGCTTCATCCACTGGGACGTCGACACGTCGATCCGGCCCCTGCCGATCGGCGTCCAGGGCGTGCTCAGCCTGAAGAAGCAGGATGGCGATGTCGGCGGCTTTCAGTGCGTGCCCGAGCTGTTTGAAAATTTCGAGGCATGGGAGAGGACCCAACCCGAAGACCGAGACCCGATGCATCCCGACATGACGGGCCTTTCCACCGTCAACATCGAGATGGAGGCCGGGGACCTGATGATCTTCAACAGTCTGCTTGCCCATGGCGTGCGCCCCAACCATTCCGACGGGCGGGTGCGCATGGCGCAATACATTTCCATGCATCCGGCCGAATGGGACAACAGGGCCGAACGGGAAGAGCGGATACGGCTCTGGCGCGAGCTTGACCATCCTAAGCGCGATGCGTTTCCGGGCGACCCGCGAGAATGGGAAAAGCACAATGCGACGCCCGCCAATCTCTCGGACCTCGGAGCAAAATTGCTGGGCGTCACGCCCTGGTTCTAAGGTCGACGCTGCTTGCGCTTGTGAGAGCGTTTCCGATTCAGGCGGAGGCACCGAAACACGCTATGCCTCGGTCCTTACGCATTGCCTGACGGAAAACCGCTCCGCACTTTTCCCGGGAATGCTCTAAGCGGAGGCGCGCACCTTCATCGGCCAGCGTTGCTGGCGCCGGCCGATGATCCGGGCTTCGTCGCCGAGCTTCAATGTGCCCTCCCCGCGCGGCACGACGTTCCAGCCGAACAGCACGCCGGCGACGCGGCGGTCGGCCGACATGCGCTTTTCCGCCAGGCCCTGGATCGGATTGCCGCCGATGCGTTCGCCGGTGATCTGGTCCTGGGTTGTCATGATGCAACGGGCACAGGGCTTGACGAAATCGAAGCGGATGCCGCCGATCTCCAGGCTCTCCCAGAAGTCCTCGTCCCAGGCCTCGTCGCAATCGAGCAGGATGTTGGTGCGGAAGCGGTCCATGCCGACGGGCTCCTGCCCCTTTTGCTCAAGCGTCCTGTTGAGATCGGCAAGCGAGCCGGTGGTGGTGATCAGGACTGGAAAGCCGTCCGCAAAGCCGACGGGCGCCGGAGTGCCCGCCCATTCGGCACCGACCAGACGTTCTGCCGACGTATCCATATGGGCGAGCTTGACCGGCCGGCCGAACCAGGTCGACAGCGTCTCGTTCGCCTCGCCGTCCGCCACGGCCGCATCGACGTCGCTGGCCCAGACCCGAACGCCGAGCCGCTGATCCGGATCAAAGCGCACGGCGAGCGCCCTGTCGCCCATTTTCAGATGGACGCCACCATCGATGTGGGTCGCCTCGACCTGTGCCAGCGCCTGCAGCTCGCGCTGGGTGATGAAGCGTCCGTCCGGCTCCACCAGCATGAAACGCCGATCACCTTCGAAGCCATCGAGGTTGACCGTGACCGTTTCAAGCGGGATCGCCCTGCCGCTCTTCAGCGGATGAATGTTCAGCCCAGTCACCTTCATCGAAAACGCCTCCCGTTCAGAAACTGATTCAGGCCGCTCTCGATCTGATTCACCGAACGGCGGCAATGGATTGAAACGCTTAGATTTCATCCAGCATCATGGCAAGCACGTCGCGCAGCCGCTGCTGGCGTTCAAGCGCCAGTCTGCGGCCCGTAGCCGTCTGGAAGCCATCGGCGAGCTTGAACAACTTGACCTCGAAATGGTCGATTGCGAACGCCTTGTCATCGAGTTCGCGATCCTCGGCCAAGGGGTCGAGCGGGTCGTAGAGACCGCTGCCCATGCGCCCGGCAATGTAGAAACAGCGGGCGGCGCCGACCATGCCGATCGCATCCAGCCGGTCGGCGTCCTGCAGGATCTTCGCCTCGATCGTCTCCGGCGCGATGTTGGCCGAAAAACTGTGGGTGAGAACGGCGTGAGCAACGGACGCCGTGTCTTGCTCAGACCAGCCAAGCTCGCGCAGGATGCCCTCGGCCTTTTCCGCGGCGAGCCTGGAAGCCTGCATGCGGTGCGGCGAATTCTTCTCGACCGAAACGCAATCGTGCAGCAACACGGCAGCAGCAAGCACCCGTTGGTCTCCAACCTCTTCGGCCTGGATCCGGGCGGCGTTCTTCCACACCCGGATCAGGTGGGATGCGTCGTGCGAACCGTCGTCTGCGGCAAAGGCATGCGGCAGCAAGACGGCGGCGAGTTCGGCATGCGGCGCGAACGCCGCCGCCAGTGCAGAATTGCGTGTCATCACTGTTTCCTATTGTGGCTGCGTGGGCACGGCAGACGGCTGCCGCGTCACGTCGACGCCCGACAGGATCTTCTGGTAAAACAGTCCGATGCCGATCAGGACGCCACCGAGACCGATAAACGACAACGCACGCAGGAAGCCTTCGAGATTGGACATGTCGATCAGGAAGACCTTCAGCACGGCGATGAAGACGAGGACGGCCGAGGCAATGCGAATGCTTTTGGCATTGAAGCGCGAACCGAGCACCAGCAGAACGACGCCGAGCAACAGCCAGACGACGGAATAGGTGTAGGTCTCGCCCTGCAGGAAGCCCTTCCAGTCGACGACGTTCTCGCCCTGCCAGAGGCGCCGGACCGAAAGCGTCGCCCAGGCGAAGGCAAGGATCGCGCCGCTGACGGCGAGCGCCATGACATAGGGCAGCGGGCGCTTGTCGCGGGCATACCAGGCGAGAGCGGCATAGCCGACACCAGGCAGGAGATAGCCGATCAACAGCAGGTCGAAGAACGGAATGCGCCCGAGCAGCTCGCCGCTGAAGTAGGGATTGAGCCCGAAGAGATGCGCCGACAACACCGACAGCATCGAGAGCACGCCGAGCGCCATGCCGCCATAGCGGAAGACCGGACTTGGCGACTTCATGTCGAGCGTCATGAACACGCCGGAGGCGCCGATCGCCAGCAAGGTGTAGATCGACTGTTCGCCGAGCGTGGGCACTGCGCTGTCGAGCACGCCGCCGTTCATGGCATGGCGGACGAGGATCGCCAGCGTCAGCAGCACGAAAAGGCTTGCCAGCGCCTGCAACAGGTTACGTACCCGCGCGTCCGGCCAGGCGCGGACGAGATAGGCGGACGCGACGAGCAGCAGCGCCGGAATGCCGTAGCCCGGCAACAACGCGTTGAACACCGGCATTGTGCCGAGGTTTTGCGCGCCGACGATCGTCGGCTCCGAGGCGATGCGGCCGAGAACGACGATCGCCGCCGCTCCGGTGACCCAGGGCAGGATCGGCCAGGTGCGAACACGGGTCGCAACCGCATAGGCGGTCCCGAGCAGCGCGATCGCGAGCGTGGTCGCAAGGCCTTCGGTCCAGGCGTGCAGGGCAATGACAAACAGCGCAAAGGAGCCGCCGACAAGAATGCTCGCAGCGATATCAATGCCTTCAGTTTCGCCATCGCGACGATAGAGCCAATCGGCAAGCACCAGCAGACCGCCGCCGACGACGAGCGAGTAGAGGCCGTGCGGCAGGTCGAAGGCGTAATTGCCGGTCATCAGGAACGACATCGTCGTCAGAGCGACCGGAACGGCGGCAGCAATGCCGGCCCACAGGATGGCGAATTGCGGATGTTCGCGCAGGTGCCGGGCAAGAACCGACGCACCGAACAGCACGAACAGTGTTGCCAGCAGCAGCGCCGTCAGGGTTGCGGTCCGGCTCGGAAGAACAATATCAGGCGAGACACCCGCAAGCGAAGGATCGAGATAGGCAAGCACGCCGCTCAGTGCCGTCAGGCTGGCGATGCCGGCGATCGCACCGAGGGCAGCCAGAAGTGCGGGATAGACGCCATTCGTCCGCCAGGCGCCGAGGGCTGCCAGCGCCGCGATGACGACGAAGAACTCCTTGACGGGATAGCTCACGGCGCTGACCGCCGGGCTGATGAAGATCAACGCCAGAACGGTCGCGACAATGGCTGCAGACACGCTGATTGCCGCATAGGCCGGCGTAAACAGCTTCTCCCATGCGCCTGCGACGACAACCGGGCGGTTCGTCGGCGTCGGCAGCGGCGCATCGGGCGCATCCGTTTCGGCGCCGGGCCAAACGAAACCGACACCCAGGAGCATCACCAAGAGCGCGAAGGCGACAGGCATCGCCTCGAAGGGCGAGACGGCAGTGACATAGGCAAGCCCCCAAAGCCCGATGCCGACATTGGCAAGCGTCGGCACCACCATCCAGCGCCGCAAACGCGACGCCAAAAGCGTCGCCAGCCAGACGATCGACAGGAAGCCGAAGAGAACCCAGGGGCGCGGCGCATCACTGGAGACCAGGAGCGGCGTGACCAGCGAGGCGAGCAGGCCAAGGCCTGCCAGCGCCTGCCCGTGCAGCAGCGACAGACCGACGGTCGCAAGCGAAATCAACGCCAGCAGGACGAAGGCCGTCGTCGTGCCGATGTAGCCATAGATGTCGTAGGCCGCATAGGCGACACCGAAAAGCGTAACGGCACCGGCGGCCGTGAGAATGCCGGGGATCATCGCGTTCTGGAATTCGTTGGCGATGACTGGTACTGCGCGACGGCGAATGACTTCGCCGCCCGCGGCCAGAAGCAGCCCGAAGAGGGCTGCGAGCGTCAGCCGGACTGCGGGGCTCAGGAGGCCGGCGTCGATCGAATACTTGACCATGAAGACGCCGCCGAGCGCGAGCGCAATACCGCCGACCCAGACCGCCCAGCGCGCGCCGAGGCGGCTTTCCAGGCTCTCCTTCGGGCTCGGTTGCTCCACGGCGACGGGGTCTGCCTCGGCACGCGCCGCCAACACCTCGTCGGCCGTGCTTTCCGGTTGCGGCGCTTCGGCATCGCCGAAGATCCTTGCGCCTTCCCGTGCGCTTGCCGATAGACCTTCGACGCTCTCGTCGTCTTCGATCGTCGTCTCGGCGGAAGCATCGGCATTTGCAGCCGGCTCGAGCGAGGCAACGGCACCGTCCGACGGTGCAAGACCCGAAGCGCTCAGCCGCGCGATTTCTTTCTTGAGCGCGGTGACTTCGCTGTCCAACCGTTCCGCGGTCTGACGCCCCCTGACGAAGGCGGAAAGCGCCAGAGCAAACGCGACTAAGGCAATCAGTTCAATCATGTTTTCCCCTGGCAGCGCAATTGTCGAGCCGAGCGCGACCATACAGATATTTGCACGGCCGCCAAAGGCATAGACGGTTGAGCACCCAGATCTCTTCGCGCAAATGGATAAATTCTGTTGTCGCGCCCGATGACGGGCGCGGGCGTCCGACGATCATCCGACCGCCGGAGTGGGACCTTTGTGATCCGCCATTATCGGCGCAGATTGTCGATCGGGAAAATCGCACAGGTTTCAGTACCATGCGCCAACAGCTTGCCACGCCCGTCGCGCAGCCAGGCCTCCGACGTCGCGATGGTTCGGCCGCGGTGGACGATCTTGCCTTCGCAGAAGACCTCACCCATGCCGGGAAGCAGGAGCCGCACCAGGTTCACCTTGAACTCGACGGTGGTGTACCCCTCGCCCGGCTTCAGGGTGGTGAAGACGGCGCAGCCAAGCGCCGAATCCATTACCGTCGCCGTCCAGCCGCCATGCACGGTTCCGAGCGGGTTCAGATGCTCCTCGGTCGGCAGTCCCTTGAAAACCACGCGCCCTTCCTCGACCTCGGTCAGGCCGAACTTGAGCGTCGCCGACATCGGCGGCGCCGGCAGGTCACCTTTCAAGAGATCCTGCATCACCTTGAGGCCGCCGTCGCGGGCGACACGATCGAGCGGCAGCACGCCGATGCCCGACACCGGCATGCCGGGAAAAAGCTCTTGATACATCGAATGCTCCTTGCTCACGCGGCGGATGAGGAAGGCTTCAATGCCTTCAGCGCGGCGTTGACGAAACCATCGCGCGCGGACGAGACCTTGAGGCCGCGCGGCTCATAGACATGGCGGTTGAGGAAGAAGGCCGTCAACCGAAAGGCGGCGGCAAGGCTGTCATGATCGGCCGCACGTCGCGCCTCGAGTGCTAGAAATTCCGGCAGTGCCAGCATGCGGTCGGCATAGGGCGTACCGGCCGCCCGACAGACCGCCCTTCCCGACTTCGGCGAGACATAGGCAAGATCTTCGCGCACGCCGGTCGCCACACACTCGGTCAGGTCAAGCCCGAAACCGAGGTCGTTCAGGACGGCGAGCTCGAAGCGGACAAAGAGCTCGCCGGCATCGGCCGGATCTTCCAGATGGTCGACGATGACCGCGAGCGCCTCGTAGAGATGGGGATGCGGATCGCGCTCCGGCAGCAGGCGCAGAAGCGCGCCCAAGGCCTGGATGCCATAGACCGACGTTGCCGCCTCCATCAGCCTTGCTGCGCGCAGTTCGAGCGGCTCGATGCGGAACTCGCCCATGTGCTCGTCGAGCCGCGCCCGCCACGTCAATTCGACCGTGTTTCCCGGCTGCAGGACGGGCTGCATGGCGCGCGAACGACCGGACCGGACCATGCCGAGATGCCGGCCGCGGGACGCGGTCATGACTTCGGCGATGGCAGAGCTTTCGCCGTGCCGCCTGATCCCGAGAATGATGGCCTGATCGCTCCATTGCATGGAAAAGGCATACACCCGCGATGGAAAGAGGATCAAGCAATGAAGCCCGTCGGGCGTCGACGACGGCGGCTTTTCGCGCAGCTTGCAACTGTCGCCTTTCGGCTACACTCGTCGCCACACACACCGATTGCCTCTTTTTTGCCACATTCGCGCCCACCCGAGGCCATGTTCGGCGTTAGAACGGCACTACACGGCGGCAACGTCCGCTCCTTCATGCAATGCAATCAGCAGGAATATTGATCCGATTATGTGTGTGTCCCGGAACAGCGCCGGCCGCTTGGCGCAGCTCTTCGCCCTTCTTCTTGCCACCGCCACGCTCGCAGGCTGCGTGACCAGCGGCGGACCGGCGAAGCCGAAGGGACCCGATCCCTACTATGTCGCGATGTACGGGCCGAAGCCGGATGAGAAGTTTCCGCTCGATGCCATCGACATCAGCAAGGTCGATACCCGCTATCTGCGCCAGCAGGTCGCCTATGCGACGCATGAGCCGCCGGGCACGATCGTGATCGACACCCAGAACCGCTTCCTCTACCTCGTTCAGGACGGCGGCATGGCAATGCGTTACGGCATCGGCGTCGGCAAGGCAGGTCTCGAATTCGAAGGCGAGGCGCGCATCGGCCGCAAGGCCGAATGGCCGCGCTGGACGCCCACGTCCAGCATGGTCGCGCGCGAACCGGAGCGCTACGGCCCGCTTGCCGGCGGCATGGAACCAGGCGTGCGCAACCCGCTCGGGCCGCGCGCGCTCTACCTCTTCCAGGGCGACCGGGACACCCTGTTTCGTATCCACGGCACCACCGAGGCCTGGTCGATCGGCAAGGCGGTTTCGAGTGGCTGTATCCGGCTCTTCAACCCCGATATCATCGACCTCTACAACCGCGTGCCGAAGGATTCGCGCGTCGTCGTGCTTCAGGCTGAAGCACCGGTGAACGAGATGCTTGCCCCGATGTCGACACCGGCAAACGCCGGCGAACCGCTGATGTATTGATCTCGATGCCGGGCGCCTACCAGGCGTCCGGCGTTCGCACCATGTGTACGATGTTGGCCGGGTTCATGATCCAGCCGCCGCGAAAGCCTTCGCCAAGGTCCTCCACCGCATCGCAGCGCACGACCCCTTTTTCCGCAAGTCCGCCGAGCGCTGCCTCATGGTCGTCGGTGAAGAGCTCAAGCCATACCTCGGCCTGGCTGAAGTTCGGCGCTTCGTCGATCCAGAGCCGGTTGGGACCGAGGATAAAGCCCTTGGCCGGCGCCTTCTCGTCGAAAGGCTCGAGACCCACTGTATCGCGGTAAAAGGCGACAACCGCCTCGTACTGATGCGAAGGCACTTTCATCGCGATATTGATACCACCTGTCATTGCCATTGCGTGACCTCCCTTAAATCCCTGATTCCGTAGCCGGCTGCCCGGACAACTCGCTGACGTAATATCCCTGGCGCAGGTTGATGCCGTATTCGAGCCACGCCTTCATGCAGGCCAGCATCTGCGACCATCCCTCGCAATTCATGTAGGAACTCTTCTGGCCGCGGGCGTTCTCGCGCCAGCCGGTCTCGGCGATCGTCACCATGGTCGCGCCATCTTCGAGCGCCTTAAAGCGCATTTCGACATTGGTGCGGTACGGCTCCTCCCCCTTCTCCACCATGGCATCCCAGCGAAAGACGATGCGCTCGGGTGGCTCCACCGTCTCGACCTCGATCGGTACGTTGCCCCACCACGTCACAGTGCTGCCGGCGACCAGCGGGCCGCTGACCCCGCCGAGCGTCACGAAGTACTTGCTGATCTGATCCGGGTTGACGACGGCATCGAAGACCTCGGCGACAGGCCGGTCGATGCGCCCATTCACGCGAAACTCGAAAGACATGACCTCTTCTCCCATTGTGCTGACACAGCATATGTTATAGAAATATAACATGTCAACCGATTCGAAAGACGACCTCGTTTTCAAGGCACTCGCCAACGGCCTGCGCCGGCAGATCCTCGATGCGCTCAAGAACAAGGCGCAGACGACCGGCATGCTCTGCGAGCAGTTTTCCAGCCTCGACCGCTGCACCGTGATGCAGCACCTGAAAGTCCTCGAGGAGGCCGATCTCGTGATCGTCCAACGCGAGGGCCGCGAGCGCTGGAACCACTTGAACGCCATGCCGATCCAGGCCATCCACAATCGCTGGATCAGCCAGTATGCCGGCCAGGCGATGTCGATCCTGTCCGCCCTGCAGCAAGGGCTGGACCGCGTCCCGGAGTAACGGTTTCGGCTTTCCATCGCCCCGCTTTCTTCGTATGAACGCGCGACAACGCAATCTGGGGATATCGTCTTGCGCTACCTCATCACCGGCACGGCCGGCTTCATCGGTTTTCACCTTGCCAAGCGCCTGATCGACGAGGGACATTTCGTCGTCGGTTTCGACGGCATGACGCCCTATTACGACGTGACGCTCAAGGAACAGCGGCACGCGATCCTCGCCCGTTCGAACGGCTTCAAGGCTGTTGTCGGCATGCTGGAGGATCGCGACGCGCTGAACCGTGCGGCAGAGCTTGCCGAGCCCGAAGTCATCATCCACCTGGCCGCCCAGGCGGGCGTCCGCTACAGCCTCGAAAACCCCAAGGCCTATGTCGATTCCAACCTCATCGGCTCCTGGAACATGCTGGAGCTGGCGCGCGAAATTGGCCCGAAGCACCTGATGCTGGCCTCGACCTCATCGATCTACGGCGCAAACGAGAAGGTCCCGTTCGCCGAGACCGACCGCGCCGACGAACCGATGACGATCTATGCGGCGACGAAGAAATCGATGGAGCTGATGGCGCACAGCTACGCCCATCTCTACAAGGTGCCGACGACTGCCTTCCGTTTCTTCACGGTCTACGGCCCGTGGGGCAGGCCTGACATGGCGCTGTTCAAGTTCATCGATGCCATTCACAATGACAGGCCGATCGACATCTACGGCGAAGGCCGCATGAGCCGCGACTTCACCTATATCGACGATCTGGTCGAAGGCATCCTGCGGCTCTCCCATGTCGTCCCCTCCGAGGAAAACCGGGTGCCATCCGAAAAGGCCGCGGACACGCTGTCGCTGCAGGCGCCGTTCCGCGTGGTCAACATCGGCGGCGGCCAGCCGGTCGAACTGATGACCTTCATCGAGACGATCGAAAAGGCCGTCGGCCGTCCGGCGCTTCGCAACATGCTGCCGATGCAGCAGGGCGACGTGCCGCGCACCTACGCCTCTCCGGATCTGCTGGAGGCGCTCACCGATTTCAAGCCGTCGATTTCGGTGGACGATGGCGTCTCGCGCTTTGCGGCATGGTATGACGAATATTACGGTCGTGCTGAAAAGGCCTGATCGGCGGCGTCTGCCGCCGACGGTGTTCTGCATGGGCGAAGCTCTCGCAACAAAAGGAAGAGCAGATGAAAGTCACGATGATCGGCGCCGGCTATGTCGGCCTTGTATCGGGTGTGTGTTTTGCCGATTTCGGCCATGACGTGGTCTGTCTCGACAAGGACGAAAGCAAGATCGATGCGCTGATGCAGGGGCATATCCCGATCTTCGAACCGGGCCTCGAGCAGCTTGTCGCCAGCAACGTCCAGTCCGGCCGGTTGTCGTTTACCACGGATCTCGTTTCGGCGGTGGCCGACAGCGACGTGATCTTCATCGCCGTCGGCACGCCGTCGCGGCGCGGCGACGGCCATGCCGACCTTTCCTACGTCTATGCCGCAGCCCGCGAGATTGCCGTCAACCTCAAGGGCTTTACGGTGATCGTGACGAAGTCGACGGTCCCGGTCGGCACCGGCGACGAGGTCGAGCGCATCATCCGCGAAACCAATCCCAACGCCGATTTCGCCGTCGTCTCCAATCCGGAATTCCTGCGCGAAGGTGCAGCGATCGAGGACTTCAAGCGGCCCGACCGCATCGTTATCGGCCTTGCCGACGATGACGGGCGCGCCCGTGACGTCATGACCGAGGTCTACCGTCCGCTCTACCTCAACCAGGCACCGCTGGTCTTCACCTCGCGGCGCACCTCCGAGCTGATCAAATATGCCGGCAACGCGTTCCTGGCGATGAAGATCACCTTCATCAACGAGATGGCCGACCTCTGCGAGAAGGTCGATGCCAACGTCCAGGACGTGGCCCGTGGCATCGGCCTCGATGGCCGCATCGGCGGCAAGTTCCTGCATGCGGGTCCCGGCTATGGCGGCTCCTGCTTTCCGAAGGACACGCTGGCGCTGGTCAAGACCGCGCAGGACTTCGACAGCCCGGTGCGCCTCGTCGAGACCACCGTCGCCATCAACGACAACCGCAAGCGTGCCATGGGCCGCAAGGTGATCGCGGCGGCCGGCGGCGACGTGCGCGGGCGCAAGGTCGCCGTGCTCGGCCTCACCTTCAAGCCGAACACCGACGACATGCGCGACAGCCCTGCCATCACCGTGGTCCAGACGCTACAGGACGCCGGCGCCCACGTCGTCGGCTACGATCCCGAGGGCATGGACAACGCCCGCAAGCTGATCGAGGGCATGGACTATGCCAAGGATCCCTATGAGGCCGCGACGGAAGCCGACGTGCTGGTGATCGTGACCGAATGGAACGAGTTCCGCGCGCTCGATTTCCGGCGGCTGAAGTCGGTGATGAAGGAACCGGTCCTGGTCGATCTCAGGAACATCTACCGTCCGGACGAGGTGGCAAAGCATGGCTTTGCCTATGCCAGCGTCGGACGACCGCAGTAACACCCGTCAACGGGAAATGTTTGCCGGGCGCCCTGCCCGGCAATAGCCACCGATCATCGCCGGTAACAGGCTTGCAGCACACGCGCTTCAGGCCTTTGGCACCGGCTGGGGCGGCAGGACCTCCCAGCTCTTGCCCGCGAGAACGACGCAGCTTCGACCGTTGACATCCGTGACGACGAGGGTCCAGGTGCCGCTGTCGGCGGCGTAAAACTCCATCACCGCATGCGGGTTGATCAATCCGATCCCCGCCGGCCTTTCCTGATACTGTCGCAACAGAAATTCAATCACTTCCGATCGCTGGGCGCAGCTGGCCGCGACTTGCGAAGCGGCAGGGTTTGGATGCGCCGTCACTGCGGCCGCCAACATGACGGCTCGAGCGAGGACACGGATCACATTGCGTTGCATGACGCACCACCTTTGGCCGGGAAACCCGGCGGAAAAGGAGTTTCCGCTGACCTCGTCCGCCGTAGACCGGCATTGTTATGATCGGCACTTGCTCGCGACACGGTACATGTGCCGCCACATCGTCAGTATGGCGGCGCCACCCATATATTACAATTACCTAATTCATAGAGAGTTGCCCGGTTCCGCTACGACTTCCGGGCTAAGGCACGGGCGCGCAGGTCGGGTGCGAGTAAAGGCTTTGACGAGGCAACTCAGGGCACTTTCAGGCAAAGTGCGGAGCGGTTTTCGGCCAAGACGGGGAGCGTTTCCGTCTTTGCGTCCAAATCGGAAACGCGCCGGAGCGCTCCGGTACCGCGCGCCCGTCTGGCCGCGCGGTACAATGGCACAATCACTTGCGCTTCATCGCTTCCATGAGCGCAGCCCCGAAGGCGCCTTGCGCGGGTTGCTGCGGCTGTTTTTGCGGGCGGGCGGGTGCGCCGCGATTGCCGTTGTTGGGCGCAGCTGCCCTGGGCTCACGACCCGCGTCGGCACCGTCCTTGCGCATGGTCAGGCCGATGCGCTTGCGCGGCACGTCGACTTCGGTGACCCTCACCTTGACGACGTCGCCAGCCTTGACCACCTCGTGCGGATCCTTCACGAACCGGTCGGCCAGCTGCGAGACATGGACGAGACCGTCCTGGTGCACGCCAATATCGACGAAGGCGCCGAAAGCGGCGACGTTGGTGACCGTGCCTTCGAGCTGCATGCCGACCTTCAGGTCCTTGATGTCATCGATTCCCTCGGCAAAAGTCGCGGTCTTGAAGCTCGGGCGCGGGTCGCGGCCGGGCTTTTCGAGTTCGGCCAGAATGTCCTTGACAGTCGGCAGACCAAAACGCTCGTCGACAAACACGCGCGGGTCGAGTTTTTGCAGCGCCGCACTGTCCCCCATCAGCGAACGAACATCCCGCCCGCAGGCAGCGACGATCTTCTTGGCGACGCCATAGGCTTCCGGATGGACGGAAGACGCATCGAGCGGCTCCTTGCCATCGGGAATGCGCAGGAAGCCGGCGCACTGCTCGAAAGTGCGCGCGCCGAGACGGGCGACCTTCAGCAGATCCTTGCGGCTGGCAAAGGGACCTGCGGCATCACGGTGCGCGACGATCGCTTCCGCCGATGACTTTCCGAGACCGGAGACACGGGCAAGCAGCGGCGCGGACGCCGTATTCACATCGACGCCGACCGCGTTCACGGCGTCTTCGACCACCGCATCCAGCGAACGGCTGAGCTTCGACTGGTCGACATCATGCTGATACTGGCCGACGCCGATCGATTTCGGCTCGATCTTGACGAGTTCGGCAAGAGGATCCTGCAGGCGCCGCGCGATCGACACCGCGCCGCGCAGCGAGACGTCGAGGCCGGGAAATTCGAGAGCGGCAGTCTCGGATGCGGAATAGACCGATGCGCCGGCCTCCGAAACGATAACCTTGGTCGGCTTCGGCGCCGGCAATTGCGCCAGCATGTCCGCGACCAGTTTTTCAGTCTCGCGGCTGCCGGTGCCGTTGCCGATCGCGATCAGCTCGACCTTGTGCTTGCGGATCAGCGAGGCCAGTTCGGCCTGCGTGCCGCGCACGTCGTTCTTTGGCGGGAACGGATAGACGGTGGTCGTCTCCAGCAATTTGCCGGTGCCATCGACGATGGCAACCTTGACCCCGGTTCGGATGCCCGGATCGAGCCCCATCGTGGCGCGCGATCCGGCCGGCGCGGCCAGCAGCAGATCCTTGAGGTTGCGAGCAAAGACGTGGATAGCCTCTTCTTCCGCCCGCTCGCGCAACTCGCGCATCAGGTCGAGCGACAGGGACATCGACAGTTTCACCCGCCAGGTCCAGCCGATGACCTCCGACAGCCACTTGTCGCCCGGCAGATGGCCGCCGACCGTGTAGGCGGCTGCGATCATCCGCTCGACCGGCTTGACCGGAGACGTGTCGTCCTGGTCGACGACGATATCGACGCTCAGCACCTCTTCGTTCCAGCCGCGCAGCATGGCGAGCGCCCGGTGGCCCGGTGTCGTCGCCCAACGCTCGGTGTGGTCGAAATAGTCGGAGAACTTGGCGCCCGCCTCCTGCTTGCCGTCGACCACCTTCGCCCTGAGGAATGCCGCCCCCTTCATGTGGCTACGCAGGCGGCCGAGCAGGTCGGCGTTCTCGGTCATGCCTTCGGCGATGATGTCGCGGGCACCGTCGAGAGCCGTCTTCACGTCGGGCACATCCGCCGTCAGATATGCCGTGGCGCGATCGGCGGGCGCGATGGTCCGGTCGGCGACGATCGCCTCCGCAAGCGGGCCGAGGCCACGTTCCCTGGCGATTTCCGCCTTGGTGCGCCGCTTCGGCTTGTAGGGAAGATAGATATCCTCGAGCTCGGCCTTGGTGCCGACTGCCGCGATCTTGGCTTCGAGTTCGTCGGTCAGCTTGCCCTGTCCGCGGATGGATTCGATGATCGAACCCCGTCTTGCCTCCAGTTCGCGCAGATAGGTCAGGCGCTCGGCCAGCGTGCGCAATTGCGTATCGTCCAGCCCGCCGGTCACTTCCTTGCGGTAGCGCGCGATAAACGGCACGGTCGCACCCTCATCGAGCAGTTCGACGGCGGCGACAACCTGGGAGGTCGATGCCTTGATCTCGCTGGCAATGATGGCGGCGATGGGTTTTGCTGGGCTGGCCATGGGGGATCCGTCTTTCCTGTTTTCAGTCGCGACCATAAAGGCGCAGCTATTCAAGGCCAAGTGAAGGCCTGCGCGGCAAAACCGGAACTCCACAGAAGACGTGCCGCTCGGGCACGGCCGGGGCTGTCGAAGCGCGGGTGCCTTCTGACGGGGTAGGTGTCAGATTTCAGATATCCACCGGCTCGAGCGGCGGGCGGGTCTTCTCGAATTCGATCAGCTCGCGCTCTTTCGCCTCGATGTAGCCGCGCGCGAAGGGCACCGCTTCAAGCGACGGTGACAACTGCAGCTGGAAGATGAAGTGCTTGTCATACAGAAAGGCGGCTTCGGACGCGGCGAGATAGAACTCCCACATGCGGAAGAAGCGCTCGTCGAACAGCTTCACCACCTCGTCGCGCCGCGCCAGGAAGCGCTGCCTCCATGCCCGCAATGTCCAGGCATAGTGCATCGGCAGGATCTCGACATCCTTGACCAGAAGACGCGTCCTTTCCACCGACGGCAGAACTTCAGAGAGTGCGGGAATGTAACCGCCGGGAAAAATGTATTTCTCGATCCAGGGATTGGTTGCCCAGGGCTTGTAGACCTGCCCGATGGAGTGCAGCAGCATCACACCTTCCGGCTTCAAAAGCTCCTTGATCTTGCGAAAGAACCGGCCGTAATTGCCGATGCCGACATGCTCGAACATACCCACCGAGACGATGCGATCGAATTGCCGCCCCTGCATCGTCCGGTAATCCTGGAGCTCGAAGCGGACACGATCGGAGAGGCCGCGCTTGGCTGCGCGCTCGCGCGAGATCTTCAGTTGCTCCTCGCTCAGCGTGATGCCTGTCACCTCCACACCGGAGGATTCGGCCAGGTACATCGCCATGCCGCCCCAGCCGGAGCCGATCTCCAGCACCTTCTGCCCGGGCTCGAGCAGCAGCTTGGCGGCGATATGGCGCTTCTTGGCGAGCTGTGCCTCGTCGAGCGAGATGCCCGGCGGCTCGAAATAGGCGCAGGAGTATTGCCAGTCATCGTCGAGAAACAGATTGAAGAGCTTGCGATCGAGGTCATAGTGATGGGCGACATTGTGCCGGTTTCGATTGACCGGCATTCGGCTCTTCACCTGCTGGCGCAAGACATGCTGCAAAGCGACCAGCATGTTTGGCAGGGTCGCGGCATGCTCCATCCCGTTCAGCTTGGCAATCGTGATGACATCGAAGATGTCGCCGTCGTCGATAACCACCCGTCCGTCCATGTAAAGCTCGCCGAAGCGCAGGCTCGGATCGATGGCGATCGCCTTTTCGGCCTCTGGATCTGCGATGCGGATCGTCGTCGGCTTTCCCGAGCCGTCACCCAGAATAAGCTCTTCGCCGCCGGAGAAAAACACCGTCAGATTACCCTTTCGCACCAGACGGCGAAGCATGTTCAACAATGCCGCATTCATAGCCAACCTCTGCCAAACGGACACCTGCGTCCTGGCGAAAAGTGCAGCTACGCTCTCGGTTCTACCGGTGCATCGAAGGACGATGCGGCGTGACACGATATGTGGCGCACCGCGCGACGTCTGTCCGGAAGCGGTAGTAACCGGCGCGGGCGTCGCCTCACGGCTTCCGGCAAGCATGTCGCGCTCCTCGTGCGCGCGCTATCGGAACGTCGTCAGGTCAGCCGCCATCGGGCTCCAATCCATCAGAACTTACACTAACGTAGTAAGCTTCGATCGATTGGCAATGGGCTCTTTATGCGCCCTCAAAGATTTGTTTGCTTAGTAAATTGGTAGCGTCAGCACCGACGACGCCGCGGCCTGGCAAAGCATCCCGATCATGCGGCCGGGAGAAATCGAGCATCGGACCGGCTGGCACGATCCGCGTGGGATTGACGTGCGCGATGCCGTAATAGCCTTGCTTGATGTGGTCGATGCGCACCGTCTCGGCAATCCCCGGCCATTGGTAGATTTCTCTCAGATAGTTGGAGAGCGCCGGATAATCCTCGATCCGGCGGATGTTGCACTTGAAGACGCCGTGATAGGCGGCATCAAACCGGACCAACGTTACGAACAGGCGGATGTCGGCTTCGGTCAGATGTTCGCCCGCGATGTAGCGATTGGTCGTCAGGTGGCGCTCGAGTTCGTCGAGCATGTCGAACAGGCTGGCGACGGCGTCATCATAGGCGCCCTGGGTCTTGGCGAAGCCCGCGCGATAGACGCCGTTGTTGACGCGCTCGTAGATCGGATCGTTCCAGCGATCGATCTCGAGGCTCAGCGCCTGCGGATAGAAATCGAGGCGATTGCTGGTCAAGCCGTCGAAGGCCGTGTTCAGGATGCGGATGATGTCGGCGGATTCGTTGTTGACGATGCGGCCTTCCTGCATATCCCAGAGAACGGGGACGGATACCTTGCCCGTGTAACCGGCATCGCTCGCCGTATAGAGTTCGTGGTGATAGCGGATCTTGCCGATGCGAGGACCGGCGTCCACGGGTGCGCCATAGACCCAGCCGTCCTCTCCGAGAACGGGGCTCGAGACCGTCAGCCCGACGATGTCCTGAAGTCCTTTCAGATTGCGAAAGGCGATCGTGCGCGACGCCCAAGGGCAGAGATAGGAGACGAAAAGCCGGTAGCGTCCCGCTTCTGCCGGAAGCCCCGGCTGCCCCTGTGGGCCCGGGCTGCCATCGGCCGTGATCCAGCTGCGAAAACGGGTCGGCTCGCGGTGGAAGGCGCCCCCCTTCATCTCGCTCGCGGCAACGTCGCCCTTCACCCATTTTCCATCGACGAGTTGCGGCATGAATTTTCTCCTGAACCTCATGGGACGCCAATCCCTCTCACGCGCGCGCAAACCGGTCAATTCGACCGTGGGGTGACAGATCGTTCGCAAATCGACGACCACACGCGGGGCGCGCAACACCATCCTGGCGCCACAATGTCGAGCAATCCGGTGCAAAGAGGAGAAACCGAATGAAGAGATTCGCCGTCATCACCGCCGTGTTCGCCGCCGTCGTCTGGCTTCTGAACACATCCCTGCTGGCAAACCCGCCCGCAGGCGCGCCTAAAATTCTCGCCCACCGCGGCGTTCACCAGACCTATCCGAAGGCTGATGTCGGCAAAGATACGTGCACGGCGGATATCATCGAACAACCGCGGCACGACTACCTTGAGAACACCATCGCCTCGATGCAGGCCGCTTTCGATGCCGGCGCTGCCGTGGTCGAGCTCGACATCCACCTGACCCCTGATCGGCAGTTCGCCGTCTTCCACGACTGGACGCTCGACTGCCGCACCGAAGGCAAGGGCGTCACCGAGGAAACGCCGATGCCGGTGTTGAAGACCCTTGATATCGGCCACGGCTACACGGCCGACGGCGGCAAGACATTTCCGTTTCGCGGCAAGGGCATCGGCCAGATGCCGACGCTCGAGGAGGTGTTTGCCGCCCTGCCCGATCGCCAGTTCCTTGTCAATTTCAAGAGCCGCCGCGCCGAGGAAGGCACGGCACTCGCGGCCCTCCTTCAAGCGCGGCCCGAGTGGCGCAATGCCGTCTTCGGGGTCTATGGCGGCGACCGGCCGACACGGGAGACATTGAAACTGGTGGAGGGCATGCGAGGTTACGACCGGGAATCCGCGGTCGGCTGCCTCACCCGCTATGCTGCCTATGGCTGGACCGGCATCGTTCCGGCAGCCTGCCAGAACACGCTGGTGGTCGTTCCGGGCAACTACGCACCCTGGCTCTGGGGCTGGCCAGACCGCTTTGCCGAAAGGATGAAATCGGCTGGCAGCGACGTGATCCTGTTCGGCCCCTATGCCGGCGGCGACTTCACCACGGGCATCGACAGGCCGGAGGATCTCGAATTGGTGCCGGAGACTTTCTCGGGCTACGTGTGGACAAACCGCGCCGAAACGATCGGCCCGCTGCTGGCAAAGAGGCCGCAGGCGCTCTGATCACCCTTGAAACACGACCGCCCGCCAGCAATGCTGGCGGGCGGCGTCAATGCAGCTTTCAAGAACGCGCGATCAGCGCGGGAATTCGAGACCCATTTCGCGGAAACGCTCGGGATCGTCGCCCCAGTTTTCCCGAACCTTGACGAACAGGAAGAGGTGCACCGGCTGCTCGAGAATCTCGGAGATTTCCTTGCGCGATGCGGTGGAGATCGCCTTGATCGCGTCGCCGTTCTTGCCGAGCGCGATCTTCTTCTGGCTTTCACGCTCGACGTAGATCACCTGTTCGATGCGAACGGATCCGTCCTTGCGCTCTTCCCACTTCTCGGTTTCCACATGCGATGCATAGGGAAGCTCCTGGTGCAGACGCAGGAACAGCTTCTCGCGGGTGATTTCGGCAGCGAGCTGACGCATCGGCAGGTCGGAGATCTGGTCCTCGGGATAATACCAGGGACCTTCCGGCAGCTTTTCGGCGAGATAATCCATCAGGTCCTTGCAGCCGGAGCCGGTCAGCGCCGAGATCATGAAGGTGCGCTCGAACTGGATTGTCTCGTTGGCCGCTGCCGCTAGCTTCAGCAGATCCTCCGGCCGCACCTGGTCGATCTTGTTCAAGACCAGGATCTTCGGCTGGTGGACTTCCTTCAGGCCTTGCAGGATCGTTTCCGCATCCCCCTTCAGGCCGCGCTCGCTGTCGATCAACAGCATGATCACATCGGCATCCTTGGCGCCGCCCCAGGCCGTCGTCACCATGGCCCGGTCGAGCCGGCGCCGCGGCTTGAAGATGCCGGGCGTGTCCATGAACACGATCTGTGCGTTGTCGTGGATGGCAATGCCGCGCACGATCGCCCGGGTCGTCTGCACCTTGTGGCTGACGATCGAAACCTTCGCGCCGACGAGGCGGTTGACCAGGGTCGACTTGCCGGCATTCGTGGCGCCGATCAGCGCCACGAAACCCGAGTGTGTCGGCGCGCTTTCAGCGGCCGTATCTTTTTCCATATCAGTCATGTTTTCCGTCAATTTCCGGCGGAGTTTTTCCGCCACACGCCTTCGCGTTCCAATAATTTCGTCGCGGCCACCTGCTCGGCGCCGCGCTTGGATCGATCCGTCCCCGTCTCGGGTGCTACGCCCCCGACCTCAACGGTCACGGTGAAGCGCGGATCGTGGTCGGGGCCGGAGCGATCGTCCGTCCGGTATGCCGGCGCGATGCCAAACTTGGCGTGCGCCCATTCCTGCAATTCGGTCTTGGCATCACGACGGGCGCCATCGGCGCGGGTCGCACGCTCTTTCCAGTGACGCAGCACGAACGAACGCGCCGCCTCGAGCCCGCCGTCGAGATAGATGGCGGCGATCAGCGACTCTACCACATCGGCGCGCACATTCATCATCGCCTTTCCGGTGATTTTCTTCACGTCGGAACCGGTGCGGATAAACTGGTGCAGCTCCAGGTCGTCGGCGACCTGGGCGCAGCTTTCGGCGCTGACGAGCTGGTTCAGCCTCACCGAAAGCTCGCCTTCGTTGGCATCGCGAAATGTCTGGAACAGCAGTTCGGAGATGCAAAGCCCAAGTACCCGGTCCCCGAGGAACTCGAGCCGCTGGTAGTTCGACCCCTTGGCATTGCGGGCGCTGGAATGGGTCAGTGCCCGATCCAGCCGCTCCTTCTCGCTGAACTGATAGCCAATCACGGCCTCGAGCTTGGCCCGATCCTCCGCGCTCAGCGACCGCGCCTTCATCATTCGACCGCCTTGAACAGGCGGTCGTAGCGCAGGTTCGCCGGCCACTTCCAGATCTCGCGGAACGAGGTGTCGTTGCCGAGCGAGAAGAAGATCAGGCTGGCGCGGCCAACAAGGTTTTCAGCGGGCACGAAGCCGACGTCGAAGCGGCTGTCGGCCGAGTTGTCGCGGTTGTCGCCCATCATGAAGTAATGGCCTTCGGGCACGATGAACTCGCGGGTGTTGTCGCCACGCGAATCGGGGAACTGATCGAGCGTGTCGTAGGATACGCCGTTGTCCATCGTTTCCCGGTAGACAGGCACGTCGCCACCGGTGTCGTACTGGTCGTCGGCGCGGAAGGCGCCGTCAGGCGCGCGCTCGATCGGCTTGTCGTTGACATAGAGAATGCTGTTGCGAACCTGAATGCGATCACCGGGAAGGCCGACCAGACGCTTGATGTAGTCGATATCGGGATTGGGCGGGAAGCGGAAAACGACGATATCGCCGCGCTCGGGTTCGCTTGCGAAGATGCGGCCCGAAAACAGGTCTGGCGAGAACGGCAGAGAATACTTGGAATAGCCGTAGGCGAACTTGTTGACGAAGATGTAGTCGCCGACAAGCAGCGTCGGCATCATCGAGCCTGACGGAATGGTGAAGGGTTGAAAGAAGACGGTGCGAATGACCACGGCCAGGAGCAGCGCCTGGATGATGACCTTCACATTCTCCCAGAGACCGCTCTGCTTCGCTTCTGTCTTTTCTGCCACGCTGCTGTTTTCCTTTGTCATCGGCGCGCACTCGAAGCGTGCCGCCCAATCAACTGTCGTTCGCACATTCTGTTCCAGCCTCAAGGGCGGAGCATGCGCAAAAAAATCTGTCCCGCGAGGGCGCCGGCGTCCTTGCGGACGGGCATGCCCGATTTTCTCAACGGAATGCTCTAAACCGTTCCCTCTGGCGGAGCAACGGGGAGTGCCTCGATAATCACGAAGGCCTGCGCCAGCGGAAAATCGTCGGTGATCGTCAGATGGATCGCCGCGCGATACCCCCCGGGCATCATCGCCTGAAGCCTTTCGGCGGCGCCACCGCTCAAATGCATCGTCGGCTTGCCGCCGGGCAAATTGATGACGCCCATGTCCTTCCAGAAGACGCCATGCGCTATTCCGGTGCCAAGCGCCTTGGAACAGGCTTCCTTGGCTGCGAAACGCTTGGCGTACGAGGCGGCCCGGTTCTTGCGGCCTTCGGATTTGGCAATCTCGACGTCCGTGAAGCAGCGCTTGACGAAACGCTCGCCGAAGCGCGACAGCGAATTTTCGATCCGCCTGATGTCGATGAGGTCGCTGCCGATGCCGATGATCATGATGTGGACCTTGCCCCGGGCGAGCGGGCTCGCTGCCGGCGAGACTGGAAGAGACGGGCCGCCTGATAGGCCAGGGGATAAAAGATCAGGGCGCCGGCGGCGGCAAGCGGAAGCGAGCCGACCAGCATCGGCTTGAACACAGGGCCCCATAGAGCGGAAAATTCGAGGTGCTCGATCATGTGCGCGACATCGGCGCTGGTCGCGACGCTGGAGCCCTGCGGGCCCATGATGGCGGTCCCGAGCTCGTAGGACGCGGTCAGGATCATCGGGATCGTCACCGGGTTGGCAAGCGCTGTGGTAATGGCTGCGGCCAGCAGGTTGCCGGAGAAAACCGAAGCGAGCGCGACTGCGATGACGATATGCAGCCCAAAGAAGGGCGTGAACGAGGATGCGGCCCCTGCCGCAACGCCGACAGCGATCGAGTGCGGCGACGACGACAGGCGCAGAATGCGCAGCGCCATGTAACGCGGGCCACGCCGAAACCCCTTGCGCGGCCAGACAAGCGCGCGAAGCCTTTCGGAGATCGTCACCGGTTTTCTACGTCTGAATAACATTATGCCGTCATGACCGCATCTTGAAACCGCCAGTCGGCGCAAGACGGCGTGTCCGCCTGTTGAAAGGCCGCAAGATAGGCGTCATGCCCTCTGCTTGCAACCCGCTGACCGGCGATGTGGCCATCTGGACGAGCCATTCGCTTGGCGCATGGCTCGCTATTCCCACCATCATGCGGGAAAAGCAGCGGCTTAGTAGCCGTTACGGAACAGGCCGCGATCGATCTGGCGCTGGCGATATTCGAGGTCGATACGGTCGACCGAGCCATTGAGATAGGCGAGCTCGCGCTCTTCCTGAGTGGCAACGCGCAGAGCGCGGGTGATCTTCTTCAACTGATTAAACATGGCAAACCTCTTCGTTTACCTCCCGATCCAGAAGATAGTTTAGAGGTTCCTGTTCCACCAGAGCCAGGAAAAGACAGCAGCCATGCACCCAAAGCATGCCTGGCTGATTTTAAGAGCAGAAGCTGCCTGATTTCCAGGCAACTGCGCAAAGCAGACGCGTTGCCGCGGCCGGGAAGGCGCATTGCACCGACAAGCGCCCCTTACTCGAAGAGGCGCTTGACCGTGGAAATGCTCGGCAATTCCTTCAGCTGGGTGATCAGATGGTTCAGCTGCCGGAGATCCCAGACCTCGAGATCAAACTGCAACTCGCTGAAATCGGCTGCTACCCGCCCCATGGAGAGCGAGCGGATGTTGACATCGCTGGTGGCGATCGACTGGGCGACTTCCGCCAGCGTACCGGGCTCGTTCAGGGCGCTGATGGCGATGCGCGCCATGAAGCGGCTGCTGTTGGCTTCATCCAGGTCCCAGCGAACGTCGATCCAGCGCTCCGGCTCTTCGTCGAACTTCTGCAGGATCGGCGACTGGATCGGATAGATGGTGATGCCCTTGTCCTTGTCCATGATCCCGACGATGCGGTCGCCGGGGACGGCACCCGCAGCACTGAAATGCACGCCGGCATTGCCCGAGAGCCCACGGATCGGCAACGCTTCCGGACCTTCCGCCTGCGAAGGCTCGCCCGACTCCTTAGACCGGCCCGGCAGCTTGAACACCATGCCGGCGGCGCTACGCATGTTGAACCAGCCATCGTCCGCGTTCGGCTTGACGGTGACGCGCTCATCCTGGTGGTCGGGGAAGACGGCGCGCAGCACGTCGAGCGACGACAGTTCGCCACGGCCGACCGACGCGATCGCATCCTCGACCTCCTTGTGGCCGAGTCGATGCAGCGCCGGTTTCAACGCCTCACGCGAGAAAGTCTTGCTCGCCCGCTCGAACGTGCGCTCGAGAATGCGGTAGCCGAGGCCGGCATATTGCTTGCGGATGGCAGCTCGCGTTGCACGCCGGATGGCAGAGCGCGCCTTGCCGGTCACCACGATCTCTTCCCAGGCCGGTGGCGGCACCTGGATGCCGGAGCGGATGATCTCCACTTCGTCGCCGTTGTTGAGGCGGGTCACCAGCGGCATGATGCGGCCGTTGATCTTGGCGCCGACGCAGGTGTCGCCGATGTTGGTGTGGACGGCATAGGCGAAATCGATCGGCGTAGCGCCGCGCGGTAGCGCGATCAGCTGCCCCTTCGGCGTGAAGCAGAACACCTGGTCCTGGAAGAGCTCGAGTTTGGTGTGCTCGAGAAACTCTTCCGGGTTGTCGCCCTCGGCCAGAGATTCAATCGTACGCCTGAGCCAGGAATAGGCATTCGATGTCGGCGACAGCGCCGTCTCGGTCGATGCCCCCTCACCGTCCTTGTAAAGCGAATGGGCGGCAATGCCGTATTCGGCGATATCGTTCATCCGCCGCGTGCGGATCTGCAGCTCGATGCGCTGGCGCGAAGGGCCGACGATGGTCGTGTGGATCGACTGGTAGTCGTTCTGCTTCGGGGTCGAGATGTAATCCTTGAAGCGCCCCGGCACGACCCGCCAGCGCGTGTGCACGATGCCGAGCGCGCGGTAGCACGAGGGAATGTCGTCGACGACGATGCGAAAACCCCAGACGTCGGACAGCTGCTCGAACGACAGCGACTTCGACTGCATCTTGCGGAAGACCGAATAGGGCTTCTTCTGCCGACCCTTGACCTGAGCACCCTTCAACCCTTCGGTCTGCAGCAGCTCGGTCAACTCGTCCTCGATCTTCTTGATCAGGCCCTCGTTGCGCTCGGACAGTTCTTCCAGGCGACGGGTGACGGTTTCGAAGGCTTCCGGATTGATATGGCGGAAGGAGAGGTTTTCCAGCTCCTCGCGCATATCCTGCATACCCATGCGGCCGGCGAGCGGTGCATAGATGTCCATCGTCTCTTCGGAGATGCGCGCCCGCTTCTCGGCCGTCATATGGTCGAGTGTGCGCATGTTGTGCAGGCGATCGGCAAGCTTGACCAGGAGAACGCGCACGTCGTCGGAAATCGCCAGCAACAGCTTTCGCAGGTTTTCCGCCTGCTTGGCTTTCTTGGTGACCAGATCGAGCTTCTTGATCTTGGTCAGACCCTCGACGAGCGCGCCGATGTCTTCGCCGAAGAGATCGTCGATCTCCTGCCGTGTGGCGGTCGTATCCTCGATCGTGTCGTGCAGAAGGGCGACCGCGATCGTCGATTCATCGAGGTGCATCTCGGTCAGGATCGCCGCCACCTCGAGCGGATGGGAAATATAGGGGTCGCCGCTTGCCCGCTTCTGCTGCCCATGCTTCTGCATGGCGTAGACGTAAGCCTTGTTCAACAGGGCTTCATTGACGTCGGGCTTGTACTTCTGAACGCGCTCAACGAGCTCGTATTGGCGCATCATTCGCGGGCGGCTCCGTGGCAAAAGACAATAAAAAAAGTGCGCCAATCATACGAGTGGCGCACTGCTTTGATAACACGTGGGAACGCTTGTTCCGTTACGGATCTCAGTAGTCGTCGCTCTTTTCCGGGGGCACGAGGCCCTCGATACCGGCAAGCAGTTCTTCTTCCGACATGCGGTCGAAGGTGATTGCTTCCGGCTGATCGTCGTCTTCCGCCGTCTCGGCAAAAGTCGTATCGGCATCGGCCTGAACCAGCGAAGCCGGATCGGGCTCGGGCTCGTCCACTTCGACATGCTTCTGCAGCGAATGGATCAGGTCTTCCTTGAGGTCGCCGGGCGAAAGGGTTTCGTCAGCGATTTCGCGGAGCGCAACGACAGGGTTCTTGTCATTGTCGCGATCAATGGTGATGGCTGCGCCCTGCGAGATCAGGCGGGCGCGGTGGCTGGCGAGCAGCACGAGTTCGAAACGGTTGTCGACCTTGTCAATGCAATCTTCGACGGTGACGCGGGCCATTGCCTGTCCTTTTGGGCTCAAAGCGCGGCGATCATCGCCGCAGCACGGATTAACGACACGAGACCGGAACGGCCGCCGGGTGACGGCCTCGTCGGCTCCGATTTCTGGAATTAGCCGCCCGGATACAATCAAAACAGCACAAGTTCAAGTTTTTCCTGCACAAGGCGCTCACATCATCCGGTACTGCGTGATAAAATGCCACACGAACGGGCTGGAATTCGCACGCACACATCCTAGTTGCATATCTAGATTGAGACCTGAGACGCCTGGTAGAAACTGCAGACTTCCGATGTGGACGAACTGCAGCAACTGCTAAAACTAGCTATATTCGCGCGATGCCGCTTGGAATAATGCAAGTGGTTAACTACATTATTTGCAATATCAGCAATTATTAATGTAAACGACGTATTTTCGCGCATCCGCCGATGGGCGGCTTACCGCAATGCGATGCGCACTTAAAAGGAATAACGATGTTTGATCCCCGCGAGAAAATCGCTCTTTTCATCGACGGCGCAAATCTCTACGCCGCGTCGAAGAGTCTCGGTTTCGACATCGATTACCGCAAGCTGCTGAAAGCTTTTCAGAAACGCGGCTATCTCTTGCGCGCCTATTACTACACGGCGCTCATCGAAGATCAGGAATACTCGTCGATCCGCCCGTTGATCGACTGGCTTGATTACAACGGCTACAAGGTTGTGACCAAGCCGGCGAAGGAATTCACGGACTCGCTCGGCCGTCGCAAGATCAAGGGCAACATGGACATCGAACTCGCGATCGACGCCATGGAACAGTCCGAGACTGTCGACCATCTGGTGATCTTTTCGGGTGATGGCGATTTTACGACGCTCGTCGAAGCATTGCAGCGCAAAGGTCGTAAAGTCTCGGTCGTATCGACGATGTCAACCCAGCCGCCGATGATTGCCGATGATCTGCGCCGTCAGGCCGACCACTTCATCGACCTTGTGACGCTGCGCGCCGAAATCGGCCGCGATCCGTCCGAACGCACGCCCCGGCAGCATGTCGAACCCGTGGCCGACCCAGTCGACATCTAAGCGACCGGCCACATCCCCAAGACAATGACCTAATTTTCCGCAGCCTGGCTGCGATACGCCTCAGCAAGGAGCGCGGCCTGTTCAGCCGCGATCCTTGAGTAGCCGGCTCTTTTGCCTATTCCAGTCACGTTCCTTGGCGCTTTCGCGCTTGTCGTGCAGTTTCTTGCCCTTGCCGAGCGCCAGCTCGAGCTTGGCCCTGCCCTGATCGTTGAAATAGATCTTGAGCGGAACGAGCGACATGCCTTCGCGATTGACGGCGCCCTGCAGCCGGTTGACCTCACGCTTCGATAGCAACAGCTTGCGCCGACGGCGGGGCTCGTGGTTGAAGCGGTTTGCCTGGAGGTATTCCGGCAAGTAGGAATTGATCAGCCAGATCTCCCCGCCCTCGTCCGTGGCGTAGGATTCGGCGATATTCGCCTTGCCTTCGCGCAGCGACTTCACCTCGGTTCCGGTCAGAACCATACCGGCCTCGTAGGTATCGACGATCTCGTAGTTGAAACGGGCCTTGCGGTTCTCCGCGACAATCTTCTTAACCGTGCGCTGGCTTCCCTTTGGTGCCATCAGTTCATCAATCCTGCATGTCTGAGCGCTGCATCGATCGCAGCCTCCGTCGCCGGCTCCAGCGTGGAAAGCAGCGGCGAGCGGACAGAACGGCTCATGCGGCCGAGACGGTTGAGCGCATACTTGGCGCCACAGAGACCAGGCTCCATGAAGATCGACTTGTGCAGCGGCATCAACTTGTCCTGGTATTCGAGCGCCTTGGCGTAATCGCCGGCGAGCGTCGCTTCCTGGAACTCGGCGCAGAGGCGCGGCGCGACATTCGCGGTCACCGAGATGCAGCCAACGCCGCCATGGGCGTTGAAACCGAGCGCGGTGGCGTCCTCGCCCGAAAGCTGAACGAAATCCTTGCCGCAGGCCATGCGCTGTTCCGACACGCGCTCGATCTTGCCAGTCGCATCCTTGACGCCAACGATGGTCGGGTGCGCCTTGGCGAGCGCCGCCATCGTCTCCACGCTCATGTCCACGACCGAACGGCCGGGGATGTTGTAGATGATGATCGGCAGCTTCACGCTCTGAGCGATTGCCGAATAGTGGGCGAACAGGCCCTTCTGCGTCGGCTTGTTGTAGTAGGGTGTCACGACGAGCACCGCGTTCGCACCCGCCTTTTCAGCGTGCTGCGCGAGCTCGATCGCTTCGATCGTGTTGTTCGAACCGGCGCCGGCGATCACCGGCACGCGACCGGCAGCGGCGGCGATGCAAAGCTCGACCACCTGCTTGTGCTCGGCATGCGAAAGGGTCGGGGATTCGCCTGTCGTCCCGACGGGAACGAGACCGGCGCTGCCCTCTTTTATCTGCCATTCCACATGCGCGACGAAACCTTCCGCATCCACTGCGCCCGCGGCAGTGAACGGTGTTACGAGAGCGGGAATGGAACCCTTGAACATGCACAACTCCTGACGGACCAAAGGCGCAAATACACTCACGCTTTGGCCGTATTCGACGGTTAAAAAACTGCCGCACCATAATCATGTGAGGGGGCTGCGGCAAGCGCCGTGACACGGCATTTCATGCCGGTTTTCACGCAAAAGCTTGACGCTCAAGCCATATAATCCTTGTCGCCTGCCATCCGGTGCAGTGGGGACGACGGCTCGATTGCCATGATCGGTAAACACCGGTAACGTTTCGTTAGGCAATCCGGCGGCAAATGAATGCGAGACACGGGGTAACGTGGGGCTCTTGATGCGCGGATCAATCTTTCTGTCTGTCGCCGCCATTATCGGCGCAGCGCTTTCGGCCTCGTCGGCCCTATCTTCCGAGCCCGCCAACAAAGTGCCCGTCCCGGGCAACAAGCCCGCAATTTCTGGTAGACCCAGTGGCGTTTCGACCACGGACGTCACCGGAGCGATACCCGCGACGATTTCACCCATCCAGGGTGACCTGAAGCTCGGACTGGATGCGCTTTCCAACAAGGATCCCGCCAAGGCACTCGCTGTTCGCAACGGCATGCGCGAAGGCACGCTCGACCGCCATATCCTGACCTGGGCGATCGCCGTCTCGGGACAGCGCGGCATTCCCTCCTTTGAAATCGCCGACGCCCAGCGCGAACTGCAGGGATGGCCGGGCCTGAAATCGCTGCGCGCCAACTCCGAGCGCGCGCTTTATCGCGAGAACCCGCCGGCAGCCGACATTCTCGCCGCCTTCGGACAGACCGAGCCCGAGACGACCGAAGGAACGCTCGTTCTTGCCCGCGCGCTTGTCGCTGAGGGACAGAATGCGGCGGCGGCGTCGCGGTTGCGTGCGCTCTGGTTCAAGCAGGGGCTCGACAAAGGTGTCGAAACACAGATCCTGTCGGAGTTTTCCGGCCTGTTGAGCGTTGCCGATCACAGGCGACGGATGACGATGCTGCTTTATCGCAATCGCGTCGAGCAGGCCGAGCGCTTCAGCGAACTCGGCAAGGCGCAATCGCTCTTTCGCGCCTGGGCCGCCGTCAGCCGTGGTTCATCAGACGCCCCCGCCCTGATATCGGCGGTCGACCCCTCATGGCATAAGGATCCGGCCTATCTCTTCATCCGCATAGAAAGCCTGCGCAAGCAGGAGAAGTATGCGGAAGCAGCCAAGCTGCTGGCGGCGATGCCAAGGGATCAGGACGCGCTGGTCAATCCCGGCGAGTGGTGGACGGAGCAGCGGATCGTCAGCCGCAGCCTGCTGGACAAGGGCGATTTCCGCGGCGCCTACCGCGTCGCTGCCAACCATCAGGCGAGCGAGGCAACCGATATCGTCGATGCGGAGTTTCACGCCGGCTGGTACGCTTTGCGCGGCATGGAAGACCCGGCAGCGGCCGCCCGGCATTTCCGTCGCATCCTCGATGTTTCCAGCCGGCCGCTTTCAGCGTCGCGGGCCTGGTACTGGCTCGGTCGCTCGGCGGAGGCAGGCGGGCCGGGCAACGCCAAGGATTATTTCGCCAATGCCGCCAAATTTCCCGGAACATTCTACGGTCAGCTCGCCGCTGCCCGGCTTGGCCGCAAGGCGCTCAATGTCGCCTATCCAGCACCTTCGTCGGAAGATCGTGCCCGCTTCGAGGGACGCGAGGCGGTGCGGGCCATCGCACGGCTCGAGACCGCGGGCCACGGCTGGCGCGCAGACAGCATTTATCGGGCACTGGCAGAAGAGTTGACCAGCCCCGGCGAGTTGGCGATCCTTTCGGCTCGCGCCGAAAAAACGCGAAACCACCAGCTTTCGCTTCAGATCGGCAAGACCGCATTCGGTCGAGGCATCGATGTCGCCGCCCTCGCCTTCCCCGTTGGCGTCATTCCGCCGACTGCCAATATCGGCGGCTCGGGCAAGGCCCTCGCCTATGCGATCGCGCGCCAGGAGAGCGCCTTCAATCCGGCAGCGGTCTCGACCGCCAATGCCCGCGGCCTTCTGCAACTGTTGCCGGGAACCGCCAAAGGCGTCGCCAGCCGCTATGGCCTTGCCTATTCGAAGGATCGGCTGACGAGTGATGCCGGATACAACGCCACGCTCGGCGCCCACTATCTCGGCGAGCAGATCAACAGCTTCGGCGGCTCCTATATCCTCACCTTCATCGCCTATAACGCCGGCCCGCGCCGCGTTCCCGACTGGCTCAGCCGCTATGGCGATCCGCGCGGAAAGCCGATCGATGAGGTCGTCGACTGGATCGAGCGGATCCCGTTCCAGGAAACGCGCAACTACGTCCAGCGTGTTATGGAAAACTATCAGGTCTACAAGGTCAGACTTGGGCAAAGCGCTGATATCGTTGAAGATCTCAGGATGGGGCGTTCGCCTTCATAATCCGTTCGAGCGGCCCAAAAATCCTGAGCCATATCGGCAGCGCCCCAGCCGAAGTCAATGAGCCTGCCGCTCCTGGAGGCTCATAGGATCAGCCTTGAAGCTGCTTCTTGCTCCCAAGCCAGATCCGTCACCTGTCTGGGATCGACGTCTCGTTTCGGGCGACTGGCTGACCTTGCGTGCCTTTTGCATATCCCGCTCCGCGAGATCCAGGTTAGTGTCGGCGACCTGCAACGGTCCGACGCTCCACGACGGCCTGGGGCGCGCCGCAGCAGGCCCGGTGAAACAGCGAGAGCGGTGGAACATATGCAGCAGGACGGCTTCAGTGAGCACTATTTTTTATCGGATGACGGTCTGCGGCTTTACGCCCGGATCTATGGTCGCACGTCATCCGGTAGCGATAGCCATCTGCCGATCGTCTGCCTTCCCGGCCTCAGCAGAAACAGCCGGGATTTTCACTCGCTGGCGTTGTTTCTCTCATCGCCGCAAGGGGGCAACCGCACCGTCGTTTGCCTCGACTATCGTGGCCGTGGGCAATCGGCCCGCGACCCGGACAAAAGCCACTATACCGTCCCTGTCGAAGCCAATGACGTGATCACCGCCTGCCGCGCGCTCGACATTAAAAAGGCTGTCTTCATCGGCACTTCGCGGGGTGGATTGATCCTGCATCTGCTCGCGCAGCAGGTGCCGTCCCTGATCGCTGCCGTGGTATTGAACGATATCGGACCGGTGATCGAGCTCGATGGATTGCTGGCAATTCGAGACTATCTCAACGGCGGCACGACACCAAAGACCTGGGAAGATGCGCCAGCCTATCTCCGCGCGTTGCACGGCGCAGAGTTTCCGGTACTCGGCGCGGCCGACTGGCGGGAGATGGCGGCCGCGATCTATCGCAATGAACACGGGCACGCGGTTCCCGACTTCGATTTGGCAATAGCTGCGCCGCTTTTGTCTCTCAGTGCCGAGACGACCCTGCCCGATCTCTGGCAAGCCTTTCAGGCTCTCAACCGACACCCGCTTCTGCTCATTCGCGGCGAGAACTCGCGTTTGCTTTCAAGCGAGACAGCGGCCGAAATGCAGCGTCGAAATGTCGGGATGGTATCGGTGACTGCGCAAGGTCAGGGGCATGCGCCGCTGTTGCATCTTGATGGCCCGAGGCAAGACATCGTGCTTTTCCTGGCGGCGATCGCCAAAGACGCCTGAACTGGGGTCTTGGCATTCGTCATCGGCGGACTGCAATCGCGTAAACCCGGCACCGCGCGCCCCCGCCGTGCGGCACAACCGCGCGAACCCCGTCGGATCGTCAGCGCCGCGACCTGGTGAATTCAGCCCCTTGCACCGCTTGACGAACGCCGGTCCGGATATCTGCTGAAACGAAAAAGCCCGGCTCGAAAGCCGGGCTTCTCTAAACTGACCGAGGTCAGATCAGATTAGAAGTCGCGCTGCAGGCGGACGAAACCGAAGACCTGGTCGTCGCCATTGTCTTCATCTTCGTACTGAACCGACACGCGGGTAGCGAGGCCTTCGGTGATCTTGTAGTCAACCGTTACACCAGCGCGCCATGCATCGTCGTTACCGAAGCTGGTGAGCGAGTCCTGCAGGCTGCCGAAGTACTGAGCGCCAGGAGTGATGGCGAGCTTGTCCGTAGCGTTGAAGCGGTACGAAGCAGCAACCGACCACTCAGAACGTGCCCAGTAAGCGTTCGGGTTGGAAGCCCAGAGACCAGCGAGCTGGAAGACGCCCGGGCCGAGGTCAGCCGAGAGCAGGCCGCGGATCGTGCCTTCTTCGAATTCGGTGTCGTAGCCGCCGAGCAGGTCGAACGATACGCCGCCGACCGAAGCCGAAACGATACCGGAGACGCCAACGCCGTTGGACTTCGTCGAAGTGCCTTCGAGTTCGTCAACCGACACACCAGCCTGGAACGAACCACCGTCGTAGAGGTAGGCGATCGAGTTGAATTCGGTGTTGTTGCCGATCGAGTCGGTTTCGCCGTTCAGGCCCTTATCCCACCAGCTGTAGAAGAAGCCGGCCTTCAGGCCGCCGAGCTGGATGTAGGCTTCGTCGACATCGATGAAGCTGTCGCCAGCGTCGGTGTCGTTGTCGGCGTTGAATTCAGCGGCGAAGAAGCCGGTGAGCGTGCCGTACTCGGTGTCGCTCTTTGCATCGAACGAGATGTAAGCGCGCGAGAAGGCATCCCAGTCAGACGTGGACTGGCCACCGAAGTCTTCCTGGTTGTAACGGCTGTCAGCTGCGTCACGACCAAACGAGGTCTGGAAGCGCAGGAAGCCGCCGATCTTCAGGCAGGTTTCCGTGCCCGGGATGTAGAAGTAGCCAGTGCCGAAAGCGTCGCAAACGCGAACGTATTCCATGGGCTCCGGCTCGGCTGCGACGATTGCGTCGGCTGCCTGTGCGCCGGATACTGCTGCGAGAGCTGCAGCGGAGCCGAGAAGAAGGCTCTTGATGTTCATTTCTGACCTCCAGTCAAAAGTTTCAAACGGGTCTGGGTATTTTGCTGAAGGACAGCGTTCCCTGCCCCATCCCCAACGTTCAAGAAGTCGGACGATCAACCGCCCTTGCTTCCGGAGTTGAAAATACAAGACGCGCTCATCGGCGCAACGTCCAACTGGCGAGATGACGTCCTTTGCATCGCCCTTCGCCGAACCCTGTTGCTGAAACGACACAAAATCGCCGCAGGCGGGCTGAAGAAATTAACAAAGGATTAAGAAAACCCTTTATTCCCCAATGCTTAGCATAAGGAAACAACGCCTCGCCTGTTTCAGAAAGAGGCAGAAACCGGTCCAAATTGCGAGGAAAAGCCGGTTCTCCAGTCAGAATCTGATCGAGGGACGATGGAGTACATCGTCGCGTTTTGCGGATTCGCCGCCACGGGATGCCCCGCAGACGGCAGGAATCGCCAGAATCAAATCACGAGATTCGCACGCGACCGATCGAGCGCTGCGAATCTCGACACGGAAAAGCGATGGAATTTCTTGAACTTTGACTGAGGCTGCGCGATGGCCGCACGTCCGGCCTGCCCCAGGGTCGGCCCGCTGGACGAAATGCGATGCGCCCGCTCAATGAGTGATCGCTGCGATAAGACGAATGGGGAAAATTCAACCTTGAAAGGTAATGGCGGAGAAGAAGGGATTCGAACCCTCGATACCCTTCCGGGTATACTCCCTTAGCAGGGGAGCGCCTTCGACCACTCGGCCACCTCTCCGTTAGCGCCTGACTAGTGTCAGACCGCGGGCAATGCAAGATTTTTTTGTCGGTTTCCGACAATTCGTCTCATTTTCATGTGGGCGCCCGCCAAAGGCGCCCATTTAGGTGCCTGAAGAGCCGCTCGTGGTTTAGGCGCGCCAGCCTTTCCCCATTCCTTAAGACTTGCGCGACAGCCGATCGATCGCATCGAGCGTCGCGGCCCCAAAGTCGCCGTCGACAGGGCCGCTGTAAAAACCGCGATCCTTCAACAGCGCCTGCATTTCCTTGCGGAACGCCGGCGTGAAATTGTTCGGTTGTGCCTTCAGCTCCTGAAGCTTGGCCGGATCCCCGCCCTCGACGCTGGCGGCCGCCCAACGGACCGCCTCCTTGGCATCGGCCTTGGTGCCAAGCCCATAGTCATAAAGGCGGCTCAGGTTTCCCATCGCATAGGCGCTGCCGGCGTTCGCCGCCATCTCATAATAAGTGCGGGCGCGGCCATAGTCCTGCTCGACACCGGTTCCGATATCATAGAACCAGCCGAGCAATGCCATGGAATAGGAATCACCGACGTTCGCTGCCTTCTCGTACCAGGTCTTGGCCTCGACATAGTCCTGCCCTGTGCCGAGCCCGTTCTGGTAGGCCCATCCAAGCGAAGACATCGCGTTGACATCGCCACCTTCGGCCGCCTTCTTGTACCAGACGAGCGATTGCGCCAGATCCTTCGGCACACCGAGCCCCTCGCGATAGAACCAGCCAACGGTCGCCATGGCATTGGCATAGCCCTGGTCGGCGGCCAGCTGGTACCAGCGCGCCGCCTCCTCGTAATCCTGCGCTACACCGCCGTAGCCCTCGCGATAGAGCCATCCGAGCGATGCCTGGCCGTAGGCATTGCCGGCCCTTGCCGCTTGCTCGAACATCCGCTTGCCCTGATCGACGTCGATAGCGCCGTCGGTGCCGTAGACGGAGAACCAGGCAAGATTGGTCAGCGCATACATATTGCCGCCATCGGCCGCCTTTTGATAATTGTGGCGGGCCTCGACGTAGTCGCGTCCGGCGTCCTGCGCCCGGCCGAGCATGTTGACGAGCATCATGTCGTCCGGGTTCTCGTTGACCGCCTGGGCACAGGCCGTCAACGCGCGGGCAGAATCAAGCTTCAGGAAGTTGACGCCGACGAAACCGGGCATGGACTGCGGCTCGCCCGCCAAGAGATAGCAATCGCGCGAAGCCTGGGTATCCTTGCCGGTCCTGGAGATGTTGAGACCCTTTTGCGGTTCGAGGGCCGCGATCTGCTGCTCTGCCTCGACCTTATGTTTGCTGTCTGGATAGCGTTCGAGGAAACGCGTGAGTGCCGCCGCATCGGTCGACTGCTTCAGAGCATCCCAGGCGATTTCGTCAGGCGTCGCGCTCGAGGTCTGTTCGGCCTCGGTCAGGAGCTTCAGTTTCTTTTCCGCCAGCATCTTGTAGACGGGGTCGGAGCCGTGTTTGGCCAGAAACGCTGCGATCAGGTCCTTGTCCGCGAGATCGCGGATATTCTGCCAGTCGGCCGCGGCCGCCGACTGGCTGTTGGGCGAGAGCTGCCCGCCGCCATTGGTGATGTTGATGTTGACTTCCCTGATGTTCAGGAAGATCTGCGCGCCACCGAGCGATCCGTAGACAAAGGGCTCCTGGCCGCGGTTGGTGACCGCCACCACCTCGTCCCGCACCTTGCCGAGCGCGATGCGGACATCCACGCCCGGTTCGGTCAGGTATTTGGCAAGTGCAGTGGCGAAGGGACTGTTCCTGCCCTCCCCATCAAGGGCGACCGTCCCAGCCTTGGACGCGAAGGCGACCAGCAGATCGGCGGATTCCGGCTCGACGCGCGCAAGCCCCCGCGAAACGGCGCGCGTGGAAATCGAGCGCGTCATGCTTTGCTCGAACGGATTGTTGCGGCAGGCGTCCAGGATCACCAGTTTCAGCTTGGTTGCACCCTCGAGCGCCCGCTGGACCCGATCAAGGCCGATCGCTTCGTCTTCTATATCCTTGTCCGTCTTCAACTGGACATCGGTCGGCAGCAGGAAGTTCTGGCCGTTCATTTCCATGCCGTGGCCGGAATAATAGACGATGGCGACATCGGCGCCGGTTGCCAGGTCCTCGAAATCGCGCAGCGCCTTGACCATGTCCTGTCTCCCGAGGTCGTGCACGGTGGTAACCGAATCGAATCCGGCCTCCTCGAACGAGGCCTTCATCAGTTCCACGTCGTTGGCGGGATTGTTGAGCTGCGAGGTTGCCTCATACTTTTCGTTACCGATCAGCAGAGCGACGCGCTTTGCGGCCAGGACGTCGTCGGGCGCAAAGGCGAGCAATGCCACGAAAAGAATGACGAACGACCGCCAGCGCGACGAATGCCCCGTAACCATGCTCTGCCCTCCGCCGTCACCTCCGCTTCATCCGCCCTGTTCAAGGGGGGATGAGGAGGCGCGAACCCCATTTGCGGCACGTCCGGACGATGCCACCGCCCCACGATCGTGCCCTTCTGAAACTATTACGTATGAGCCATAGGCTTTCAATGTGCCCGTTCGCTATATTTTTTCCGCAAGACCGCCCGAGCGCCTGCCGCAAGGTCTAAGCAAGTCGGCAATCTTAACTCGGTCAGTGCATCGCTTGCGGCCGCTGATTCCAGCCCTTTGCGGAGCCCATCCTTGTGCCAATGAAAGGCTATGCGTTCCGGAGCTTGCCATGTCGATGAAAATGCACGTTGCGGAGGCAAAGCCAGGACAGCTGGCAACGACCCACCAACACTACTTTATTGAGCGCCCCTGTCGAATTCTGATCATCGGCGAGCACCTCAAGGCCACGACCAAGTATCAGTGCCTGCTGCGTCACATTTCGATCGCGGGTGCGATGCTCGATTTCAACGCCGCACTGATGGTGCCGAAACACTTCTTCCTCCAGATCGATGGCTTCAAGGAGGAAATCGGCTGCTCTCAAGTCCATCGCAGCGGCGCCGAACTCGGCGTGCGTTTCAACATGCTGCTCGCGCCGGATTTCGTCAGCCGGCTCATTCGCATGCAATTTTCGAGCGGCGCCTTTTGACTGCGAAAGCCCGCCGGCTAAAGGAAAATCGCCGAAGTTAGATTTTTATCGATCTCTTTCAGGGGATTGCAAACTTCTCAGCCGAGACTGCCCTCGACTTAACCCGGATAGTCGGGCGAAGATCAAGCGTGGGCAAATGAGTTGCCGACGATCGAGGGCCGAAATGATCGCATGTCGCGATCCGGCGTTGGCGGAGAATGACAGATGCAGCAGACGATGTATTCCTGCGTGCCCTCGCCGTTCTACGAGCGTCGCTACGAGCGCTTCTCCATCGGCCATGCCGCCACGCTGACGACGGTGCAGCCGGGCCTTGGCAACGTTTCGGTGCGGACCTGTCGGATGATCGACATTTCCCGCGGCGGCGCGAGCTTCTCGGTACAGACGACCATTGGCCTGCCGCAGCATTATTATCTCCATATTATCGGCACGTCACTTCGCATCGGCTGCGCCGAGGTCTATCGCCACGGCGATCGCGTCGGCGTGCAGTTCATCAAGCCGATCGAACAGACCCTGCTGCGCGAAATCATCCGGCAGGAGTTCTTTACCGGCGAGAACGCCAAGGCGCCCAAGCGCCGCTAGGGCCTTTGCGGGCAAAACAGCGGCTCGCCTCGACACGTCGAGTTGCCGGATCACCTTGTCCTGAAATCGATTCCGATTTGGGAATTTATGCAGTAAGTTCCGCGAACTTTGTTCGAACGGGGCCAATTATCCAGCATGTCCGCCTTTTCTCGTTTCACGCCACTTATCCAATCCCTGCCCTCCACCATTCCCTTCGTCGGGCCAGAGGCCATCGAGCGACAGCGCGGACGGGCGATCGCGGCCCGCATCGGTGCCAACGAAAGCGGCTTCGGCCCGGCCGAGAGCGTCCTTCAGGCGATGCGTGAGGCGGCGGCAACGACATGGCGATATGCGGACCCGGAAAACCATGATCTGAAGCAGGCGCTGGCAACCCAGCTTGGCGTTTCTGCGGATAACATTGCCATAGGCGAAGGCATCGACGGGCTGCTCGGGCAGATCGTGCGGCTGGTCATCGAGCCGGGCATGCCGGTCGTGACGTCGCTCGGCGCCTATCCGACCTTCAACTATCATGTCGTCGGCCATGGCGGCCGGCTGGTGACAGTGCCCTATCTCGGCGACCGCGAGGATCTCGAGGGATTGCTAGCCGCCGTGAAAAAAGAGAATGCCCCGCTCGTCTATTTCGCCAATCCCGACAATCCGATGGGAAGCTGGTGGAATGCCGAGCGGATCGTCGAGTTCGCCAAGGCGCTACCGGAAACCACATTGTTCATTCTGGACGAGGCTTATTGCGAGACGGCACCGGGGCAAGCCCTGCCAGCAATCGACACGTTGATCGACATGCCCAACGTCCTGCGCACGCGGACCTTCTCCAAGGCCTATGGCCTCGCAGGCTCACGCGTCGGCTATGTCATCGCCACACCCGGAACGGCCCAGGCGTTCGACAAGATCCGCAATCATTTCGGGATGAACAGGATCGGCGTGGCCGCGGCAATCGCGGCACTTGGCGATCAGGACTATCTGGCAACGGTCACGGCACGGATCGGGCAATCGCGCGAGCGCATCGCCGAGATCGCCAGGCAGAACGGCTTGTTGCCGCTCATATCGGCGACCAACTTTGTCGCCATCGATTGTGGTCGGGATGCGGTCCATGCGCGCGCGATCGTCGATACGCTGATGAGCGACCATGGCATCTTCATCCGCATGCCCGGCGTTGCCCCGCTCAACCGCTGCATTCGCGTCAGCACCGGGCCGGAAGCGGAAATGGAACTGCTTGAGGCCGCCTTGCCAAAGGTTCTGGCGAAACTCTCCGGCCGGTAGGCCGCGATATCGGGCGCCTGCTCACTTGCGGGCGCCGCCATGGGAGCTTGGGCCCCGCCTTGTCGCTCAGTGGACGGTCATCCACTCGCGGGCGGCACGCAGGGCTGCCGCGAGGTCGGCCTTGCTCATGGTCATGGAAAGGTCGGCGCGCAGATCGACGGCGCGATCGCAGCCCTTGATCGCCGCGATGTTCAACCATTTGTGGGCGGCGACCAGATCGACCGGACGACCGCGACCGGTCGCATAGGCCAGACCCATCTCGCAAAAGACTTCAGCCTGGTTTTCACCGCCCATCGCGCTATTGGAAGCAACCTGCATATCAAAGCGTGCCATTTTATTGTCCCTGTTTTGCCTGGTTGGTTTTCCGAAGCGGCCCGCCCTTTCGAGGCGGGCCCTGCTCCAGATCAGCATTCGTTTTTTGGTCCCTGTTCGACCGTGCCTCTTTGAGGGCCTTTCCGAACCGCGCCATCTTTTGCAGCGTCGTCTTCGGTCATTCGGCGGTGTGAATTTCTCCGCTCGTCTTATGGGTCTTACTATGCAGGAGGTCCTTCAATGCGCGCTTAAAATGCATGATTAATTTGCGACAAACAAAGTTCAAACACTTGGTAAACTTGAGTTTTTGTTAAACATCGAAAGGCAGGAAATCCGGCGCATTCGCATAAAAATTTACGAAATATTCAACCGCCGATTTCAACCAAACGGTAACCACGAAAAAAGCTGCCATCTTCAGGCCGCTGCATTTCCCAGGCTTTTCCCGGTCGGAACCCGGCAAAGAAAAAGCATAAACGGCCGCGCTCAAGCCAGTTTACCTTTACGTGCGCGTAAGCTATCTTGCACGCGGCGGTGAGGAGACTGCCTTTCAAACGAGGATATCTGCAGGGATACCGGCGAAGCGGACCGCGCCGGACCCTTCTATCTGGAGGAATGAATGATACGCACCCTGCTCATGACATCGGCTCTCGCCCTTGGCGTCGCCGGAACGGCCAGTGCCGCCGAACCGATCGTCGGCAACTGGAAGACCGCAACCGGCGCGACGGCCGAGATCGCTCCCTGCGGAGGCGCCTTCTGCGTCACGCTGAAGACCGGCAAACATGCCGGCAAGCGCATTGGCAACCTGTCCGGCACGAACGGCAGCTATTCCGGCGAAATTACCGACCCCGAAACAGACAAGACCTATAGTGGCTCAGGCGACGTCAACGGCAACTCGCTGAAGATGAAGGGCTGCGTGCTCAAGGTTCTCTGCAAATCGCAGACCTGGTCGCGCCTTTAAGGTTCGCCTGAGCTTGCTGAAGCGGCCTCCCGGTCGCTGTCCAACCATGAACAAACCCGTCGATCGCTTCGGCGGGTTTTTTGTTTGATGTCGCGCGATGATTTCGGCGCCCGCGACGGAACAGTCGAGATTCTGCCGTTTGACGCGCCTGCCCGCGAAAACGGCGGCGGCTTCAATCGCAAGATGAACGCCAGATGAACGACGATATCAGCAAGAGTTCAGTTTGGGTGTGCGAAAACACACTCAATCGATTTGAACCGCCTCCAGACCAACGGACAGAACCATGGACATTCTTGCTCGGCGCCTCACCATTATCAGCCTTCTGATGGTTGTTTTTGCGATGACCCTTGCCGCCGCAGTCAGCGCAGATACCGAACGCCGTCGCAGCAACACCTATCTCGGTTCGCTGACGGATTGCACCGCCCACACGGCGCAATATTGCCAAGCCAAGCTCTAACGGAGTAGCCGAGATGCTGGCCGCCCTTTCCACATCCGCCTTTCTCTCGCTGCGTGTTCTTGCACTTGCCAGCCTGCTGATGGCGCCGGTTGGGGCGCTCGCCTATAGCAAGGCCAGTGGCCTTGGCATCGGCAAGCAGGGGGCTGGCCTCGTTCTCTTCGTGACGCTTCAACGTCAAGCCATGAGCTGACCAAAGGCGCCACCGGCGCCTTTTAATTTGCCTTTATCGCTTGCATCCCCGCGCGGCTTCCTATCCCTTCACCGCTGAAAGGAACCCGCCGCCTATGCCAGCCTATGCCGTCTACGCCCTTGCCGCCCTTGCTGAAATCGCCGGATGCTTCGCCTTCTGGGCCTGGCTGAAACTTGACAAGCCGATCTGGTGGCTGATCCCGGGCGTCGCGTCACTGGCGCTGTTTGCCTGGCTGTTGACCCTGATCGACAGCGAAGCCGCAGGTCGTGCCTATGCCGCCTATGGCGGGGTCTATATCGCTGCATCGCTGTTGTGGCTGTGGCTTGCCGAAGGCATCAGGCCCGACCGCTGGGACCTGACCGGGATGGCCGTCGCACTCGTCGGCAGCGCCATCATTCTTGCAGGCCCGCGCTAGGTTGCATCCGTTCGCTGCGGTTGTGCATGTTCGCATCTTGTCGTTTGCTTGTCAGAGGCCTCAGCCTATAATGCGACATGAACAAGCGAATCTCTTCCCACTCCGTCCTTTCCGTCTCCACGCCCGAGCCGTTCGAGCCGCAGTTCTTCGATGATCCTGCCGCCGCGGTCGATTGCCTGGAGGCGCTTTACGAACGCAATACCCGGTTCCTCACCGAGGCTTTCGAGGGGCTGGGCAAGAACGGCGTCCCGTTGACGCGCTATCGCGCCTGCTATCCGCAGGTCAGCATAGAGACCAGCAGCTTCGGCCATGTCGATTCCAGGCTGTCCTTCGGATATGTCAGCGCGCCCGGCGTCTACACCACGACGATCACCCGGCCGAAACTGTTCAGGCATTACCTGAAGGAACAGCTGGGGCACCTCATCCGCAACCATGGCCTCGGCGTGACCGTGTCGGAATCCTCGACGCCGATCCCCTTGCATTTTGCTTTTGGCGAAGGCGCCTATGTCGAGGCGGCGGCCGGCGAATCCATCGACATTCCGCTGCGCGACCTGTTCGACGCGCCAGATCTGACGACCACCGACGACGAGATCGCCAACGGATCCTATGAGCCGGGCCCGGGCGAGCCCTCGCCACTGGCGCCCTTTACCGCGCAGCGAATCGACTATTCGCTCGCCCGCCTCAGCCACTACACCGCCACGAGTGCAAACCACTTCCAGAACTTCGTGCTGTTCACCAATTACCAGTTCTACATCGACGAATTCTGCGCCTGGGCACGCCAGCAGATGGCGGAGGGCGGCAACGGCTATACGGCCTTCATCGAGCCGGGCAACATCATCACGCCCGCCGGCGCCGACAAGCCGGAAACCGACCACACGCTTGCCCGCCTGCCGCAGATGCCTGCCTACCACCTGAAGAAAAAGGGCCACGGCGGCATCACGATGGTCAATATCGGTGTCGGCCCGTCCAATGCCAAGACGATCACCGACCATATCGCCGTTTTGCGCCCCCATGTGTGGCTGATGCTCGGGCATTGCGCCGGCCTTCGCAACAGCCAGCGGCTCGGCGACTACGTGCTTGCCCATGCCTATATGCGTGAAGATCACGTGCTCGACGACGACCTGCCTGTCTGGATCCCGCTACCGGCGCTTGCCGAGGTGCAGGTGGCGTTGCAGGACGCGGTGGCAGAGGTCACCGGCTATCGCGACTACGATCTGAAGCAGATCATGCGCACCGGCACGGTCGCCACCATCGACAACCGCAACTGGGAACTGCGCGACCAGCGCGGACCGGTCAAGCGCCTGTCGCAGGCGCGCGCCATCGCGCTCGACATGGAATCGGCGACGATCGCCGCCAACGGCTTTCGCTTCCGGGTGCCCTACGGCACGCTGCTTTGTGTTTCCGACAAGCCGCTGCACGGCGAGTTGAAGCTACCCGGCATGGCCACGGCCTTCTACCGCACGCAGGTGAGCCAACATCTGAAGATCGGCATCCTCGCCTTGCAGAAGCTCGCCGCAATGCCGCCCGAGAAGCTGCACTCGCGCAAGCTCAGAAGCTTCTACGAGACATCGTTCCAGTAGCGCCCAGTCACCAAGACGGCGCTCAGGGCCTTCTGTTGAGAAACATTGAAAGCATCGTGCCCGCGACCGCGGACACGATGATCAACAGATGCGCGTTGACGCCGGCACCGGCCAGTTGCGCCAGCGTGGCGCGGTCCGTACCCGCGCCGAAAGAAACGGCGCCGGCAGCGATCGCTGCCGGATAGGTGCCGACGCCCGCCGGCGCATGCATCGGCAGCACCGAGGACAGTTCACCGCCGAGAGCGCCACCGAAACAGGCCGCAAGCGGTGCGACGCCCATGATCGCCAGGACCCAGGCGAGAACGAGGACCTTGACCGCCCAGTTCACGATGGTCATCGCCCATGCCCTCAGGAATGCACCGGTCGTACCGGGCAGTCCGGCGTTGAGCTCTTCGACAAGACGATCCAGTTTTGCAGGCAGCAGACGCCGTGCCAGCGCGACAACGCGATCCTTCAATAGAAACACCGGAAGGGGCGCGACCAGCGCCGCAGCCCAGAGTGCCCAAACGGCGCCTGACCCGTGCGCGAGGACCACGCCGAGCGCTGCGACCGTCAACAGGGCGTGCAGGTCGAGAAGGCGCATGACCAGAAGCGCGGACGTGCCACGCGCCAGCGGAATCGAGAATTCCGATCGCATCAACAACGGAAAGCTCGTCTCGCCAGTGCGAAAAGGCAGCATGATGTTGAGGAGATTGTGCACCTGCGTGACGCGAAACAGCGCCAGGAACCGGCCTGCCGTCTCCATCGGAAAATAATCGTAGATACGGTAGCCGCGGATGAAGTAGGTCGCAACGAGCAGCGCCAGGGCCGCAACACCGTGGCCGAGGCCGATTTTCATCCATTGTGAGAGCAGGTGCTGCCAGCCCCAGACCCATTCGACAAAAATCGCATAGGCGACAATCGCGCTGGCCGCGATCACCGTCACCCGGTTGCGCGCAAGCCAAGTTCGCCGCCCGGACTCGCAGCCAGAATTCATCAGGTGCCAATTTCCCGTGTTGAAACGCAACTTTACACGTTGGTTATCACCGATAACTGTGCAAGAAAATGGTTATGTAAGCGCATTCCAATTCTTCCGGCGCGTGCACGACGCGCCGAATGCACGAGCGAGCCAATGCAGTCCATAGAGCTTTCCGTCGTCATTCCGGTTTTCAACGAAGAGGATAGTATTGAGCCCCTCATCGCACGCGTCAGTGACGCCATGGCGAATTTTCCAGCGCCGTGGGAACTGATTCTGGTTGATGACGGCAGCACCGATCGAACTCTGACCAACGCCAGAAAGGCGCTCTGTCGCCCCGATCTTCAGCTGAAGATCATCGAATTGCAGAAAAACTTCGGCCAGACCGCCGCCATGCAATCCGGTATCGACGCAGCGTCCGGCCGGTTGATCGCGACCCTCGACGGCGACCTGCAGAATGACCCGATCGATATCCCCGGAATGGTCAAGGCGATCGAGGAGCGGCAACTCGACCTTCTCGTCGGCTGGCGCAAGAACCGCCAGGATGGACTGCTGTTCAGAAAGATCCCGTCCTGGTGCGCCAACCGGCTGATCGGCAAGATCACCGGCGTCCGGCTGCATGACTACGGCTGCAGCCTCAAGGTCTATCGCGCCTCGATCATCAAGCAGGTCAAGCTGATGGGCGAGATGCACCGTTTCATCCCCGCCTGGGTCGCAGGCGTGGTGCCCAGCAGCCGGATCGGCGAAATGCCTGTCACCCACCATGCCCGCCAGCATGGCCACTCGAAATACGGCATATCGCGCACGTTCCGCGTGATTCTCGACCTGCTCTCCGTCCTGTTCTTCATGCGCTACAAGGCACGGCCAGGCCATTTCTTCGGCTCGATCGGGCTTGCAACCGGGTCCATCAGCGCACTCATCCTGCTTTACCTTGCCTTCGACAAATTCATCCTCGGCAACGATATCGGCACCCGTCCGCTGCTGATCGTCGGCGTGATGCTGTTCCTGTCATCCGTGCAGCTGGTGACGACGGGCATCCTTTCCGAGATGATGGCGCGAGCCTATTTCCGCGACGACGAGACTACCAGCTACATCGTGCGCGAGGTGTTCGTGCGGGATCCGACGAATGTTTGATATCGTCGAGGGACGAGCAAACCGGATCACTGCCCTGCTTGCCGGCTATTTCGTGCTGTGCGTGTGCCTGCGTCTTTCCGTTTCGACCTCGCTCGAAATCGACGAGGCGGAGCAGGCCTTCGTGTCGCAATTCCTCCAGCTTGGCTATGGCTCGCAGCCGCCGTTTTACAACTGGCTGCAGTACGGGCTTGGAGCAGTCCTCGGACCCTCGCTTGCAACCATGACGGCGCTCAAGAACCTGCTTCTGTTTCTTTGCTGTCTGTTTTATGGCCTTGCCGCGCGTGAGATCGTGGCGCAACAGCGGCTTGTTTCGATCGCCATGTTGGGCGTTCTGACCTTGCCGCCGATCTTCCTGCTGGCACAGCGCGACCTTTCCCACACGGTGGCGGCACTGTTTGCCGTTTCGCTGTTTCTCTACGGGTTCTTGCGCACCCTGACCCGGCCGAGCCTGGCCGCCTATGCACTGACCGGGCTCGCCGTCGGCATAGGCTTCATCGCCAAATACAATTTCGTGCTTCTGCCGGCGGCTGCCGTGATCGCGGTCCTTTGCGAGCCCGGCCTGCGCGCGCGGCTCTTCGACTGGCGAATCCTCGTCGCACTCGCCATCGCGGCATTGATCGCGCTGCCGCACGGATGGTGGATCCTGCAGAACATTCGCTCCGCCTCGGAAGGCACGCTCATCGAAATGCGCGAGCACCACGCGGAAGGTCGGCTTGCGCAGGCGTTCGACGGCTTGGTCTCGTTCATCTCCGCGACGATCCGCGGCAGTGCCGTGCCGCTCGTGGTGTTCGGCCTGGTGTTTCGCAAGCACCTTGCCGCGATCTGGGCGGCGGAAAACCAATGGACCCGCTTGATCGGCCACATGCTGCTGATCTGCCTTGCGGCGGTAGCGGTGGTCATTCTCACCGTCGCAGCCACCCATATCCGGGAAAAATGGCTTGTGCTGTTCCTGGTGCTGCTGCCGCTGTATCTCTGCCTCAAGGTGGACGCCGCCGGAATCGACGCCAGGCCGATGCTTCGTCCATTCCTGCTCATCGTCGCCTTCATCGTGCTTGGGGCGCTGGTGATCGTTTCCGCGCGGGCGATCGTGCAACCATATCTCGGAAAATACTCCCGGCTGAGCATCCCTTATGAAACGCTGGCCGATGCCCTCGTCAAACGCGAGGGGCGCGAGCCGGCCCTCATCCTCGCGCCCGACAAGATGATCGCCGGCAACCTGCGCACACGCCTTCGCGGTGCGAACGTCATCATCCCGGACGACGTCGCAACAAGGTCGGTCGCGACCAAGACACCGTTGCTGGTCGTGTGGAGTGATGGTGGCAAGGCTGAACCGGTTCTGCCGGTGGCGTTCGCCGCAGCCATGGAGGCGCGCGGAATTTCGGCCACGACCGCCTCGCCGCAGGTTCTCTCCCTGCCCTTCCTGCATGGCAAACCGGAAGACCAGTACAGCTTCGGCTATCTCTGGATCGACAAGGCACCCGGGATCACAAACTGATCCCTGGGATCACAAACTGATCCCGGGATTACGGACTGCCCCCGGCACCGGCGCGGTCGACGCCGACGAGGAGCTTGAGTTCACCCGGATGGATTCTCAAGGCCACGTCTTTCCCCATCGGCAGCAGTTCGCCATCGATCACACAGTTGATCTTGCGATCGACTTTCGGAAAATGCAGATCCAGCGCGTGGCCGTTCATTTCGGTGATCACGGGATTATCGCGGAACTTGCCGCGCAGCACGTCGAGGGCGAGTTTCGCAACGCCCGGCGGACTGAGGGGCGGCGCCGTATAAAAGCCGAGGTGGCCGGCCGTTACATCGTCGGCATACATCAGCGTATCGCGTCCGAACGGATTGTTCGAGACGGACACGGCCGAGACGTGGCGCGTCTCGTGATGTCCGTCCACGTCGAACTCGATCTCGAAATCCGGCGGATTGAGGATGACACCGACGGCGGCGCGGGTGCTCGCCGTGATCTTTCCCAGCCGTGAGCGAAAGCTGAACGATTCGCGGTAGCGCACCATGCGCGCATGCAGGCCCATCGAGAACTGGTGTACGAAGGCACGCCCATCGGCGCTGCCGATGTCGCCGTCGATGATCGTCCCGTTTGCCAGAACCTCCGGCGCCTTCCAGATATCGAGCGGCAATTTCAGCGTGCGGGCGAAAAGGTTCATCGTTCCGGCCGGCACGACCCCGAGCGGCATGCCGGTCTTCCAGGCAACGCCTGCGGCTGCCGAAATTGTTCCGTCGCCACCGCCGGCCACGATCGCATCGAGATCGTCGCGCCGGCACGTCTTTTCGAGGGTCTCCTGCATTTCGGCGCCCGAGACGGTTGCAATCTCGATCTCATGCCCCGCATCGCGAAAGATCGCCTGAACCCTGTCGCCATAGGCGGTCATGTCCGTCGTTCGGAAGGTTCCCCCGTCCCGATTGAAGATCGCTTTTATTTTCATGAAAGGCTTACAGGCTCCATTGCCGTGGCACGTGCGTCCACAGCGAACAGATAATCGCGATTAGCGCCGTTTCCAGTGCCTTACCAAAACTTAACGCGGTTAGCGCACCGAAGACGCCCGCCGAATTCGGCGCGGGCCGGCATCACTCCGGCAGCTTGAGTGGGCCGCCCGTCTTGATCGAGCGGATGGCAAAGTTGGAGCGAATGTCGGTGACGCCGGGCATGGTCAGCAACGTCTCGGTCAGCAATCTCTCATAGGCCGACAAGTCCTCGACGACGACTTCAGCGAGGAAGTCGGCATTGCCGGAGATCAGGAAGCAGGAGACGACCTCGGGGATCGCAAGCAGTACCTCCTGCTGCCGCTGCGCGTTCTCGCGGCTGTGCTGTCCAACCTTGATCTCCACGAACACGGTCAGGCCGAGCCCGACCTCCTTGCGATCGATATCGGCGCGATAGCCGCGCAAGATGCCCGACTTCTCCAGATTGCGGATGCGCCGCAGGCATGGCGAAGGCGACAGATTGACACGTTCGGCAATCTCCACGTTCGTTGCCCGAGCATCCTCCTGTAGTATCTTGAGAATCGCGAGATCGAATTTATCGAGATTTGGCATAGTCTGCATTCCAGCGTTATTGTTTTGGCAGATGATTGCGCACCATAGGCCATTGATAGCACAACTCGCAAGGACATGCCCTGCTCCGAAGCAGTAATCTTCTTCCCGGCCCCAGATAATCGCGGGCATTCAGATCGGGAAGGAAAATCAGATGGTTGCGCTCACACTTGGCCGCGGCAGTGCCGCACCCGTTGCCACCGGATACGCCGGCGCCTTCGTCACCGTCCTGATCTGGGCAGGATGGATCCTTGCGACACGGCACACAGCCGGCACCGCGCTCGGCACGATCGATCTCGGCCTCATCCGCTACGGCGTTCCGGCGCTGGTGCTTATGCCCGTGTGGCTGAAATCAGGGCTTCTGCCGCGCAAACTGCCGGCACACCTGCTCGTGCTGATGGTCGCCGGGTCCGGCGCGCTGTTTTTCCAGGTCGCAGCCTTCGCCATTCACGCCACCCCCGCCTCGTCGGTCGGCGTGCTGCTCGGTGGCTCGATGCCGCTGGCAACCGCCCTGATCGGCATCACGCTTTTTGGCGAACGCCCCGATCGCATGCGCGTCATCGGCTTTGCCGCCATCGTTGCCGGCGTCGTCCTTCTGCTTGCCCGCAGCCTTGCCGGGACGACCGGTACGGGTTGGACCGGCTATGTGCTGCTCCCGGCTGCGGCCACGCTCTGGGCGATCTACACCCACGCCTTCCGCCGCTCCGGCCTCAGCCCGCTTGAAGGCAGCGCGCTCATCGCCGTCTGGTCGTTTGCAATCCACCTGCTGCTTGCCGGCATCTACGGCAGCACGCTTGCCAGCGTCCCGCTGAAGGAGATCGCGCTGCAGGTCACCAGCCAGGGCCTGCTTTCGGGCCTCGTCGCCATGGTCGCCTATGGCGTTGCGGTCCGCAGCCTCGGGGGTACCCAGGCCGCCGCCTTCACGGCGCTGACGCCGGTTCTGGCGATGATCGGAGGGGCCATGCTTCTCGGCGAACAGATCGGGCCATTCGAAATCGTCGCCGCCATCATCACGGCCGCCGGTGTCGCGCTTTCGACCGGCATCCTCTCGCCACGCAAAGCCTGAGGCTGAAAAAAGAAGAGGCCCGGAACCGACTGGCTCCGGGCCTTCTTGCGCTTCCGTCTCGACGTTCTTAGCCGTGCACAATTTCGCGATGCTTCTGCAATCGGTGGCCATAGGCCTGGCTGACGCGGTCGAAGATGATGGCAATGCCGACGATGGCCAGACCATTGAAGATGCCAAGGGTGAAATACTGGTTGGCGATCGCCTTCAGCACCGGCTGTCCAAGCCCTTGCACCCCGATCATCGAGGCGATGACGACCATCGCCAGCGCCATCATGATCGTCTGGTTGATGCCGGCCATGATCGTCGGCAGGGCGAGCGGCATCTGCACGTTCTTCAGCTTCTGCCAGCTTGACGAGCCGAAGGCGTCGGCCGCCTCCAGCACATCCTTGTCGACCAGGCGTATGCCGAGATTGGTGAGCCGGATCATCGGCGGGATCGCGTAGATCACCACGGCGATCAGCCCCGGAACCTTGCCGATGCCGAGCAGCATCACGACCGGGATCAGATAGACAAAGCTCGGCATGGTCTGCATGACGTCGAGGATCGGGTTGACGATGTTCTGGACCCGGTCGGAGCGGGACATGACGATCCCGAGCGGGATGCCGATGGCGATCGACAGCACGGTACAGACGAAGATCATCGAGATCGTCTTCATCGTGTCGTCCCACATGTCGAAATAGCCGATGAGGAGCAGCGTGCCGATACAGCCGGCGACGATCTTCCAGTTCCGGCTGGCAAACCAGGCGAGAACGGCAATCAGCAGGATGATGATGGGCCAGGGCGTGCGCGTCATGAAGCGCTCCGACTGGATCAGAAAGAATTGCAGCGGTTCGAAGAACGCCTCGATACCGTCGCCATAGGCGCGCGTGAAGGTGCGGAAGCCCTCGTCGATCGCCTTTTTCAATGCCCGCAGGCGGTCGTCATCCATATGTGGAAACTGGGTCAGCCAATCCATTCCATTCCCCTTCAACTGCTCCCGGGCGGCGACCTCTTGTTGTCTTGTGTCTGCCAGCCATCATTCGAAGGGCGGCGCACGCAACAGCGCGCCGCCCGTTTTCGTCAGTCGAAGGCGATCAGAGCGCCGACTTCACCTTTTCAGCGACCTCAGGCGAGACCCAGGTGGTCCAGATATCGGGGTTCTCCTGCAGGAAGTGCTTTGCGCCTTCCTCGCCGCTCGCCTGGTTGTCGGTCATCCAGGCCATCAGCTTGTTGACGGTGTCGTTGGTCCAGGCGCGCTTGTTGAGGTAGTCCATGGCCGGACCGGCGCGATCGGCAAAGGTCTTGGTCACCAGCGTCTGGACCTTGTCCTTCGGCCAGTCGTTCTTCTTCGGGTCCGGGCAATCGGCAACCGTGTTGCAGCGCTTCCATTCCGCAGCATCGGCTTCGACGCCATGGCCGAGCTTCACCATCTCGTATTTGCCGAGAAGCGCCGTCGGTGCCCAGTAGTAGCCGACCCAGCCCTGCTTGCGCTCGTAGGCCTTGGCGATCGAACCATCGAGGCCCGCGGCCGAACCGGTGTCGACGAGCGTGAAGCCGGCCGCCTCGCCGCCATAGGCCTTGTAGAGCTGCGTCGTGACGACGGTGCCGCCCCAGCCCTGCGGGCCGTTGAAGACGGCGCCCTTGCTCGCGTCTTCCGGATCCGGGAACAGGTCCTTGTGCTTCAGCACGTCGTCGATGGTCTTGATGTCCGGGTTGGCGTCGACGATGTACTTCGGCACCCACCAGCCCTGCACCGCACCATCGGAAAGCGCGACGGCCGCGCCGACCAGCTTGCCTTCCTCAAGACCGCGGTTGACGACATCCGGCAGCAGATCGACCCAGCCTTCCGGCGCGATATCGGGCTGACCCTTTTCGATCATCGAGGTGATCGTCGGCACGGTATCGCCGACGACGAGTTCGGCGTTGCAGCCATAGCCTTCCGTCAGGATGATCTTGTCGACACTCGCCAGAACCTCGGCGCTCTGCCAGTTCATGTTGGCGATCGTCACGTCGCCGCATTCGGCTGCCGAGGCTGCGCCGGCAAGGCCCAGAAGGCCGGCGGCCAGGCACGTCGTTGCAAGAAGCTTGTGCATTTTTGTTCCCTTTTGTTCTGGCGGTACGTCCCGTCGGACGACCGATCTCACCGCAGGGATCGGTCGCGTGTCAACAGGGTTCGGTCCGACGCAAGAACAACAGGAACCGAACGGCCTGCAGGCCCGCCGGAACGCTCCACGAACCGACGGCACCCCAAGGCTATAGGGTCTTTCCGGCAAGGACTTTCCCATTTGCGTCAAGGATTGCCTTTCCTAATATTCTCGCACCAAACCGTACAGGCGGTCGGCGCATGGGCAAGGCAATGGCCGTATTGTCAGCTCTACTTGTTGCGCTGATAATAGCGCTGCACCCTTATGCGGTTGCCGCAGCGGGCGGCTGAACACCAGCGGCGACGGGCATTGTTGCCGACGAACAGCATAACGCAGCCGTCAGCCTCGCATTTGCGGATGAGCCTGGCATCCGGGCCCGTCAGCAACAGGGCAGCGTCCTCGGCCAGGAAGCCCGCCAGCCGGACCACGGGTGTACCCGTCCTGTGGGTTTTGAGGGAAGGTGCTTCCCCCCAGTCCAGCTGCCGCGTCACCGGCGCTGCAGCCATCGCCGCATTGAGGCCGGCGATATCGGCCGGCGGCACCTCCCCACCATCCATCAGGCTGCGCACCGCCGAGGCGACGTGATCGCGCACCGCGTGGACGGGCGCCAGCTCTTCGTCCGAAAGCGTGCCGGCACGGCAGAGTGAAGCCTCCGGCAACCGGCCTGCCTGCTGCTCCACCCACATGGCAAGCCCATTCGCGTCGACGATGAGGTCGACATGCCCTTCCCCCGTCAACGGACGCGTATTGATCAGGTCCAGCGCCAGGGGTTCTCCAACGAAGGGGATCAGATCCATCTCACAACCACCTTGCTAATGCATGTTTTTGACATTGACACATTAGTTTTTCAGGCGCAATCCTAATGCATAATCCTTCTAAATAAGAGTGTGACATGAGCATGATCAGCGTCCCCGTCATTCGTCACCGCTTTGCGGTCGTAGACGGCATCAAGATCTTCTACCGCGAAAGTGTGCCGAGCGCCGCGGACGCGCCGACACTGCTCCTTTTGCATGGATTTCCATCCTCCTCGTTTCAATACCGCCGGCTGATAGACGCACTTGGGGGCCGGTATCGCCTGATCGCGCCGGATTATCCGGGCTTCGGCCATAGCGACGCCCCGACATCTGCGAACGAAGGTGGCGCGTTCGTCTACAGTTTCGATCGCCTGGCCGACCTGATCGAAGGTTTTGTCGATGCGCTCTCGCTCAGGCACTTCTTCCTCTACGCCTTCGACTTCGGCGCACCGGTCGGCTTCCGGCTGGCAAGCCGCCGCCCGGAGCTGATCGATGGCCTGATCGTCCAGAACGGCAACGCCTACATGGAAGGCCTCTCCGACACGGCGCGCGACTTCATCGCGCTCAGCCCCGAAGAGGACGGCGCCACAGAACAGGTTCGACAGTTGCTAACGCTGGAGATGACGCGCGCGCAATACGAGGGCGGCACATCCGATCCGGAACGGGTCGCGCCCGATGGCTGGACGATGGACCAGCATTTCCTCGACAGGCCGGACCGCCGCCAGCCGCAGATCGATCTCGCCTTCGACTACAAGAGCAATCTGGCGCGCTATCCGGAGTGGCAGCAATGGCTGCGCGATGCGCGTCCGCCTGCTCTGATCACCTGGGGGCGCCATGATCCGTTCTTCACCGAGGCCGGCGCCCGCGCCTTTCTGGCCGATGTGCCGGACGCCGAGCTTCATCTGTTCGAGACCGGCCATTTCGCCCTTGAGGAACGCTTGCCGGAGATCGCGCCGCTGATTGCCGACTTCGTCGATCGGATTTCAGCGCGTACTTGAAACGAAAGAGGCGCCGGGCAATGGCGCGGCGCCTCGAAATCATGATACCCGGACGACCGCGCTGCGCGCGGCCCCGAAAATCGAACCTTACATGTTGGGGTAGACAGGCCCCTCACCGCCCTGAGGCGGCACCCAGTTGATGTTCTGGTTCGGGTCCTTGATATCGCAGGTCTTGCAGTGCACGCAGTTCTGCGCGTTGATGACGAAGACCGGTTTGCCGTCCTTCTCCACCCATTCATAGACCCCGGCGGGACAGTAGCGCGTCGACGGACCGGCAAAGACGTCGAGCTCCGACGTCTTCTGCAGTTCCGGGTTCTTCACCTGCAGATGGATCGGCTGGTCTTCCTCGTGGTTGGTGTTCGACAGGAACACCGAAGACAGCCGGTCGAAGGTGAGGACGCCGTCGGGCTTGGGATAGTCGATCTTCTGGTGCTGCGCCGCGGGCTCAAGCGCCTGTGCGTCGGTCTTGCCGTGTTTCAGCGTGCCGAAGAACGAGAAGCCGAACAGCTGGTTGGTCCACATGTCGAGACCGCCGAGCGTCACGCCGAGCACCGTTCCGAGCTTCGACCACAGCGGCTTGACGTTCCTGACCCGCTTCAGGTCCTTGCCGATGTCGCTCTGGCGCCATGCGTTCTCGATCTCGACCGGCTCGTCATTGGCCCGGCCCGAGGCGATCGCTTCGGCCAGCTTGTCGGCCGCCAGCATTCCCGACAGCACCGCATTGTGGCTGCCCTTGATGCGCGGCACGTTGACGAGGCCGGCCGAACAGCCGATCAGCGCGCCGCCCGGGAACGACAGTTTCGGCACCGACTGGTAGCCACCCTCGGTGATGGCGCGCGCGCCATAGGACAGCCGCTTGCCGCCCTCGAAGGTACCGCGAATGGCCGGATGGGTCTTGAAGCGCTGGAACTCCTCGAACGGGAACAGATAGGGGTTCTTGTAGTTGAGGTGCACGACGAAGCCGACGGCGACCATGTTGTCTTCGAGATGGTAGAGGAACGAACCGCCACCGGTCTTCATGCCGAGCGGCCAGCCGAACGAGTGCTGCACCAGGCCGGGCCGGTGGTTCTCGGGCTTGACCTGCCAGAGCTCCTTCAGGCCGATGCCGAATTTCTGGACGTCGCTGTCCTTCGAAAGGTTGAACTTCGAAATCAGCTGCTTGGCGAGCGATCCGCGCACGCCCTCGCCGATCAGCGTGTACTTGCCGAGAAGCGCCATGCCGCGGGCGAAGTTCGGGCCTGGCTCGCCATCGCGCTCAACGCCCATGTCGCCGGTGGCGACGCCGATCACGGCACCCTCGTCGTTATAGAGCACTTCGGTCGCGGCAAAGCCCGGATAGATCTCGACGCCGAGCGCTTCGGCATGGCCGGCCAGCCAGCGACAGACATTGCCGAGCGAGACGATGTAGTTGCCGTGATTGTTCATCAAGGGCGGCATGGCGAAGTTCGGCAGGCGGATGGAGCCGGCCGGGCCGAGCAGCAGGAACTGGTCGTCCTTGACTTCGGTCTTGAACGGATGGTCGGCTTCCTCGCGCCAGCCCGGCAGCAGGCGATCGATGCCGATGGGATCGACGACGGCGCCCGACAGGATATGCGCACCGACTTCGGCGCCCTTTTCCAGCACCACGACCGAAAGCTCCGGGTTGATCTGCTTCAACCGGATTGCCGCCGAGAGACCCGCAGGGCCCGCACCGACGATCACCACGTCGAACTCCATGCTCTCGCGCTCGGGTAGCTCTTGTCGCTCGCTCATTCCGTCTCTCCAGTCCCGCCGGTCTTCTGCCAGCTCAGTTCCCAGGCCATATCATGTCGTCATGGCAAATGCCGTTTGGCTTGTCGAGCCGGGATGCGACAGGCGATGCCCGCTTTTGCGCATGAGGTCATGAGTTTAGCACAAATGTCTATATGACGTGAACGTAAACGTAAATATGTGATTTCACCCATGTGATTGTGGGCCGCCCACCTTCCAGCCTTGCTTTTGCCGAATAGCCATGTCACGAGGCCGGGCATTCGACTTACCGGCGGAAAACGCCGGCAATCCCATCCGCAACCGGCATTTCGGCAAGGCGCCCCATGGCGCCGGAACGGCATGCCTTTCGCTGCATTCAAGGCGCTGCCGACCTCCCCCGGCATGCCTTTTGAACGTGGCGCGCGGAATAGAGCCGTGTCGCCCTGCGAAGCCCTCACCGGGCGTGGCGCAACGACACCAGAGACACAGACGTCAGGAGACTTCACATGGCCAGAGCACTGGGCTTCGATTTCGGCACGACCAACTCGGTCCTCGCGGTTTCGGCAGGCGACACCACCCATTCGATGAACTTCGAAAGCCTGGCAGGCAGCACAGACGCCATGCGCACGGCACTCTCCTTCATGAAGGACCCGAACCTCGGTGCATCCGCGCTGAAGGTAGAAGCGGGACAGGCGGCCATCCGTTCATTCATCGACAATCCCGGCGACTGTCGCTTCCTGCAATCGATCAAGACCTTCGCCGCAAGCCCGCTGTTCCAGGGCACCCAGATCTATGCCAAGCGTCACAGCTTCGAAGACCTGATGCGCGTGTTCCTGACGAAGCTGAAGGATTATGCCGGCGACGATTGGGCCAGCCAGTACAGCCGCATCGTCGTCGGAAGACCTGTTCGCTTCGCCGGCTCAAGCCCCGATCCGGCATTGGCACTCGAGCGCTACAGCGCCGCGCTTGCGGAATTCGGCTTCCCCGAGATCCACTATGTCTACGAGCCGGTGGCGGCTGCATTCTACTTCGCCCAGAACCTCAAGCGCGATGCCACGGTGCTGGTTGCCGACTTCGGCGGCGGCACCACCGACTATTCCCTGATCCGGTTCGAGACCAAGGCGGGACGCCTGACGGCGACGCCGATCGGCCACTCGGGCGTCGGCATCGCCGGCGATCATTTCGACTTCCGCATCATCGACAATGTGATCTCGCCGCTGATTGGAAAGGGGAGTCTGTTCAAGAGCTTCGACAAGCTGCTTGAAGTGCCGTCGAATTACTATGCGAACTTCGGCCGCTGGAATCAGCTTTCCATCTTCAAGACATTGAAAGATTTCACGGATCTCAAGAAATTGGTGCGACAGAGCCTGGAGCCGGAAAAGCTCGAGGCCTTCGTCGACCTGATCGAGCATGACGAGGGCTACCCGCTCTACCAGGCGATCTCGGCGACCAAGATGCGCCTGTCGCAGGAGGAAGAGACCGAGTTCTATTTCTCGCCACTCGGCGAGATGTCGCGCCGCACCGTGCGCCGCGCCGATTTCGAAGGCTGGATCGCGCCCGAGCTTGCGCGCATCGAAGAGGCGCTCGACGAGGTGCTGACGACGACGGAAACGCCGGCCGGCAGCATCGACAAGGTCTTCCTCACCGGCGGCACTTCCTTCGTACCGGCGGTGCGCAACCTGTTCGAGCGGCGCTTCGAAAAGGACCGGATCGAAAGCGGCGGCGAACTGCTGTCGATCGCGCACGGCCTGGCGCTGATCGGAGATCATGAGGATATCGGTCACTGGACGGCGAATGCGGCGTGAAGCCATTGGACGCCAATTTCTGACGTGCTAGGTTGGCGCCCATGATCTCTGCCGACACCCTTTCTCCCGGCCAACTCGCCGCCCTGCTCGCCTTCCATGCGGATGCGGGCGTCGAGTGGCTGATGGAGGAGGAACCGGTCGATCGCTTCGCCGAGTTCGAAGCGATGAAGGCAGCCCGTTCAGAGCAGCGCCAGCAGGCGGGCGCAAGCCAGCCCGCTGCCCGCTCGGAGGCTGCGCCTGCGCCACGACAACAGGCAAGCCAGGCAAGTGCCCAGGCCCGCGACACGACGCGCGCTCCGGCACCCGTGATCAATGCCCCTGCGGTTGCCATCCCGGACGCCCAGGCCGTCAAGGAGGCGCAGTTTGCCGCCGAATCGGCGCGGTCGCTTGCCGAGTTGCGGACTGCGATGGAAGGCTTCGTCGGCTGCAATCTCAGAAACAGTGCCCGTAATCTCGTCTTTGCCGAAGGCGATCCGTCGAACGGCATCATGATCGTCGGCCCCATGCCCTATGCGGATGACGACCGCGACGGAATGCCCTTCGCCGGCCGGCTCGGCGATATGCTCAACCGCATGCTCGCGGGCATCGGCCTGTCACGTGAAAGCGTTCTCCTCAGCAATGTCGTGCCGTGGCGCCCCCCGGGCAACCGCGTGCCGACCGCGCGCGAGGCCGATATCTGCCGCCCCTTCATCGAGCGCCAGGTTGCGCTTGCCGAACCCAAGCATCTGTTGCTGCTCGGGAATTTCACGGCGCGCTTTTTCTTCGGCGGCAGCGACACCATCCACCAGCTGCGCGGCGAATGGCGTGAGCTGCAATTGGGCGGACACACCGTCCAGACCCTTGCGACCCTGCACCCGCAGGACCTGGTGACGGCGCCGATCAACAAGCGCTTCGCCTGGCAGGATATGCTCGCCTTCAGGGCCCGTATCAACGGCTGACGGCCACCTGCCCGCTTCATGAACAAAGTATGAAGAAAGCCATGCGGTTTGCGCATATCTGCGCAGCGTTCTGATGCATTGCAAAATCCATGTTGCAGCGCAATATATCGGAACGGGAGGAATGGAATAAGGAACAAGAACCATGACTGCCCGCTTTCGCCCGATCCACAGCAGCTTTGAGACGCTCCGTCACACGGGCGCTGCTCTTCGGACGCCATTCAACTGTTTCGGCACGGCAGCCAACGAGCAGATGACTGCAATCGGCCTTGCCCGGACCACCCGTCCGTCGCAGCTCTTCGCCGACTTCATCCAGCGCTGATCCCCACGCGGCATGTCCGCGTGAATGAGACGACGTCAAAAGATAAGGAACAAGATCATGACCAAGCCCATCGCAAGCCTCAAGGTCCTGTTCGATTCGATTGCCGATATCGGCACCGCCGTTCGTGCCTCGCGGGAATACACCGCGCTCAGCACCACCAAGGACGCGCGCCGCGCCCATCGCTCGGCGATCAGCCCGCTTTTGCCGAACTGATACAGCCAGACGACGGATCGTTACCGTCTTTTTGCTATCGGCTGTCGCAATCGACAGCGCCTTGAAAACTGGATAGAGCCACACTCGTTTCGAGTTCGAAGCGATCGGCCCCTCCGGCACCTCCGCCAGACCGCCCTCGCTCCGCATCGCGCCTTCGTTGCCAGCCCTCCCGCTGGTCAACTCGGCGCCATGTTCGGTTTCAGGAGCGCCGATGCTGGCCAGTCTCGCTTCCGTCTTCAGCCTTATGCTGTCGACCCTGTTGATGATGGTGGCCTTCGGCCTCCAGAGCTACGTGATTCCGGTTCGCTCGGTTGCCGAGAACTGGTCGACGATGACGGTCTCCGTCATCGCCACCGGCTATACGGTCGGCTTCACGCTGTCTTGCATCATCACGCCGAAATTCGTCCTGCGCGTCGGCCACGTGCGCGTCTTCACCGCACTCATCACCCTGCTTTCGATTGCCATCCTGCTCTGCGGGCTTGTCGTCGACTGGCGCCTGTGGATCGTCTTTCGCGCGATATCCGGCTTTGCCATCTCCGGCAGCTATCTCGTGATCGAAAGCTGGCTCAACGAGCGGGTGACCAATGAAAACCGCGGCATGCTGTTTTCGCTCTACCTGATCACCACGATGGTCGGCACCATCGGCGGGCAATATATGGTGCCGCTGGGAGACCCGACAAACACGTCGCTTTTCATTCTGTGCGGCGTGCTGTTCTCCCTGGCACTGCTGCCGACGGCGCTCTCGTCCTCTGCGATGCCGGCGCCGCCGGCGCAGGCGCGGTTCGATATTCCCGGGTTGTTTCGCCGCTCCCCCGTTGCCGTCGTCGGCGGCTTTCTCGCCGGCGCGCTCTCCGGCGCCTGGCTCAATCTCGGTGGCGTGTTCACCCAGAAGATCGGCCTGTCGACGGCGGAAGGCGCCACGTTGTTGGCGTCGCTTTTGACCGGCAGCGCGATTTCACAGATCCCGATCGGCCGGGCATCCGATCGCATCGACCGGCGCATCGTCATGGTCGGCTGCGGCATCGTCGGCACGATCTCGTGCCTGGTGATGTCCGCGTCCATCGGCAGCAGCCCGACGGTGCTTTATGTGATCGCCGCCTTCGTCGGCTCGGTGCTGTTCCCGATCTATGCGCTCAACGTCGCCCATGCCAACGACCTCGCCAAGCCCGACGAATATGTGGAGATCTCCTCCGGCCTGATGATTACCTATGGGCTCGGCACGATCTCGGGCCCGCTGATGGTCGGGCCCGTCATGGACCGGTTCGGGCCCGCGGCACTGTTCATCGTGCTTGCCGTCTACTTCGCGCTCTATGGCGGGTATGCCGCCTGGCGCATCATGCAGCGCGGCCAGCACGAGGGTCTCGTCGCCAAGACCGACTTTCAGGCGACGACGGTGCTGCCGACGCCAGGGCCAGATGTCACCAGTCCAGTCGCCCAGCAGGCGTCACAGGACGATCTGATCGAGGACGACACGGTGCCGGCCTGGGAGCGCCAGCCGGAATAGGCGCGCGCGTCAGCCCTGCGGCGTGACATGCTTGCGGGCGCCCCTGCGCTCCAGACCAAGCTTATGCTCTCGAAAGATGATGAAGATGCCGGCGCCGACGACAATGGCAGTGCCGATCAGCATGGTGCTCGTTGGAACGTCTTCGAACAGAAAATAGCCGATGATCAGGCCAAGCACGATCGACGTATATTCGAACGGCGCGATCGTCGACATGTCCGCGTGACGGTAGCTTTCCGTCAGCAGGATCTGCGCGACGCCGCCACAGAAACCCGCAACCATCAGCAGCAGGAAAGCCTCTGTCGAGATGCTCGGCCAGCCGAAAGGCAGTGTTGCGAGCGAAAAGACCGAGGCCGACAGCGAGAAATAGAGCACGATCGTGTGGGTGCGTTCGGCCTTCACCAGCTTTCTGACCAGAACCATGGCGATCGCGCCGAGGGCAGCCGAGACCAGCACGGCCGCCGCCCCGAGCGCCTCGGAGGATCCAAGGCCACCATCGCGAAACAGCGTCAGTCGCGGCCAGGTGATGATCATGACACCGACCAGACCGATGACGACGGCGGACCAGCGATAGAGCCGGACGGTCTCGCCGAGAAAGATCGCGGCAAAGGCGACGGCGATCAGCGGCATGGCATAGCCGATGGCAATGGCTTCGGGCAGAGGCAGATGGACGAGGCCGTAAAACCCGAAGCTCATCGCCAGGATACCGACGAAACCGCGGGTGATATGGCCGACGATGTCCTTGGTCTTGAACGCATCGCGCAATTTCCCCCGCAGGGCGAGATAGCCGAGGATCGGCACCATGGCGAAGGCGGAGCGGTAAAACGTGATCTGGCCCGTGGCCATCTCGCTCCCGGCCGCCTTGATCAACGTCGACATGCAAACGAAAATGACGACCGACAGGACCTTGAGCAGGATCCCCTTCATCGGGTCTTCGACTTCGGCATCCATGGAAAAGCACTTTTCAAGCCTCCGCGGACAAGGACCGCAGCGGCGACAGTTTGGGAGATTTGGTGAGAGGCTCACCGGAGAACCACGCCACTCTAGCCGCGCTGCCACCGAAAGTCGGATCAAACTTCTTGATGACTTGCGTTTTTTCTTGATGAATTCGAAGTCATGGCGCCGTGGATGAAGATTTCTTTAGCGAGGTCGAAAAAAACCTTTCCGGTTTATTTCTTGTTAGTGCCACTTCGATACACGTCAGGGAGATAAGGGAGCGGGAAGAACACCGGACACCATGTCTTTTCTGCCGGAAGTGCGGTCGCCGGCATCACAATCGTGTGGCATATCCGGCTTTTCGCCCTTTGGCCTTTTCACCATCACAAGCGCCCTCTACAAATCCACCAGTAGCAAGGCGCGAGCGGGACTGACCATGCGGACAAATACTGGCCAGATCATTCATCTGGAAGACTACCGGCCGACCGACTTCGTTCTTGAAAGAGTGGATCTGACCTTCGAACTCGACCCGAAGGAAACCAAGGTCGAAGCGCGGCTGATCCTGCATCGGCGGGAGGGCGTCGACGCATCGGCGGCCCTGGTGCTCGACGGCGACGACCTCGTCATGACCGGCCTGCTGCTCGACCAGGAAGAGCTCGCAACCACGCTCTACGACGTGACCGACGACACGCTGACGATCCGGGGCCTGCCCGAGACCGCGCCGTTCGAAGTCACGATCACCACGATGCTCTCGCCCGAGACCAACACCAAGCTGATGGGTCTCTACCGCACCAACAGCGTCTATTGCACGCAGTGCGAGGCGGAAGGCTTCCGCCGCATCACCTATTTCCCGGATCGTCCCGACGTTCTCGCCGTCTATACGGTCAACATCATCGCCGACAAGAAATCCGCACCGCTCTTGCTTTCCAACGGCAACTATCTCGGTGGCGCCGACATGGGCGACGGCCGGCATTTCGCCGCCTGGTTCGATCCGCATCCGAAACCCAGCTATCTCTTCGCGCTGGTTGCCGGCGACCTCGGCGTCGTCGAAGACACGTTCACTACCCTGTCGGGCCGCGAGGTCGCGCTGAAGATCTACGTCGAGCACGGCAAGGAGCCGCGCGCATCCTACGCCATGGACGCGCTGAAGCGCTCGATGAAGTGGGACGAAGACGTGTTCGGTCGCGAATACGATCTGGATATCTTCATGATCGTCGCCGTCTCGGACTTCAACATGGGGGCCATGGAGAACAAGGGGCTCAACGTCTTCAACGACAAATACGTGCTGGCCGACCCGGAAACGGCGACGGACGCCGACTACGCCAACATCGAAGCGATCATCGCCCACGAGTACTTCCACAACTGGACCGGCAATCGCATCACCTGCCGCGACTGGTTCCAGCTGTGCCTCAAGGAAGGACTGACGGTCTATCGCGACCATGAGTTTTCCGCCGACATGCGCTCGCGTGCCGTCAAGCGCATCGCCGAGGTCCGGCACCTGAAATCGGAGCAGTTTCCCGAGGACGCAGGCCCCCTCGCCCATCCGGTACGGCCGACGAAATACCGCGAAATCAACAACTTCTACACGACGACAGTCTATGAGAAGGGCTCCGAGGTCACCCGCATGATCGCGACGCTTCTCGGTCGCGACCTGTTCAAGAAGGGCATGGATCTCTACTTCGAACGCCACGACGGCCAGGCGGTGACGATCGAGGATTTCATCGCGTGCTTTGCCGAGGTCAGCGGCCGCGACCTTGGCCAGTTCTCGCTCTGGTATCACCAGGCGGGAACGCCGCTAGTGACGGCCTCCGGCGCCTATGACGCCTCCAAACGGACCTTCACTCTCTCGCTCGAACAGACCCTGCCGCCGACGCCGGGGCAAAGCGCCAAGGAGCCGATGCACATTCCGCTGCGCATGGCCTTGCTGCTTGAAAACGGGGCGGAAGCCGACCTTTCAAACGCTTCGGGTGCCGACATCACCGGCGACGTGCTGCACCTGACCGAGCGCAAGCAGACGGTGGTGTTTTCGGGCGTCACGTCGCGGCCCGTGCCTTCGTTCAATCGCGGCTTCTCCGCGCCGATCAACCTGCATATCGAGCAGACCGACGACGATCTGGCGCTGATCGCCCGGCACGAAAGCGATCTCTTCGCCCGCTGGCAGGCCCTCAACGCCATTGCGCTCGCCAATCTGGTAAAGGCCACGGCAAGCGTTCGCGCGGGCAAGGTCGTCACGGTCGAAAGCGCTCTCATCGACGGCCTGATCGATGCGGCGGCCGACGACAATCTCGAACCGGCCTTCCGCTCGCAGGCGCTGTCGCTGCCAAGCGAGGCCGACATCTCCCGCGAGATCGGCGCCGACAACGATCCCGACGCGATCCACGCTGCCCGCCAACAGGTGCTCAAGGCGATCGCCGTGGCCGGCCGCGAGACTTTCCTTCGACTGGTCAGCGAAATGGCGTCGTCGGGCACCTTCAGCCCGGACGCACAAAGTGCCGGGCGCCGCGCCTTGCGCAACGCCGCACTGACCTATCTCGTCCATGGCGAGGACAAGCCGGTACGAGCGGCCGAAGCTTTCGCCGCCGCAGACAACATGACCGACCTCAGCCATGCGCTGGGCCTGCTCGCACACCGGTTCCCGGACGCCTCCGAGACGAGCGAGGCACTGGCGACCTTCCGCAAGCGGTTCGCCGACAACGCACTCGTCATCGACAAGTGGTTCGCGGTCCAGGCGACGATCCCCGGAGCCGCGACGCTCGATCGCATCAAAACCCTGATGACCGAGCCGCTCTTCAACGGCAACAATCCCAACCGCGTGCGCTCGCTCGTCGGCAGCTATGCCTTTGCCAATCCGACCGGCTTCAACCGTGCCGACGGAGAGGGCTACCGTTTCCTCGCCAGGCAGATCCTCGATATCGATCCGCGCAACCCGCAACTCGCCGCCCGCATTTTGACGTCGATGCGTTCCTGGCGCTCGCTCGAGGACGGGCGCGCCGACCATGCGCGCAATGCGCTGAAGGAAATCGCCGCTGCGACGACGCTTTCGGCCGATGTCAGCGATATCGTCGAGCGCATGCTCAAGGCCTGAAAAGCCTGGGAAAAACAGGTGTTATCGATAGGCCGGGTCGCTCGCGCGACCCGGCCTATTATTTTCCAACGATAAGAAATGGTTAACAAATCTTTATCCTTTGCTCTGGACAAGGCGAATCGCCCTGTGATTCATTGAGTCAGATTCGGGCGAGCGGCGCGCCGAATCATCAGAGGGTTTCACATTGGGTAAGATGGCGGACGCGCGACCAGCGAGCGCAGCCGACGGGCGGTTGCGACTCAGGCTTCCAGGCTTCACGGGCCTCGAGCGCGAGTTCATATCGCAGGCGAAGATTTTCGCCGAGCCGACGTCGCAGCGTCTGGCGAGCGCGGAGCCTATTCTCAAGCGTTCCATCCCGATCCTCATCATCGCGTTCCTGATCATTGTCGCCGTTTCGCGCATGTCGGGCATCATGGACGAACACAGCCGCATGGAGGACAGCTCGCGCCAGACCGTCGGGCTTGCCGCCGCCACGGCTGTCGCAGCGTTCCAGGCCGACGGATCGACTCTGTTCGAAGAGGGACGACGTTGGGACGCCGAACAACGGCTGACCCAGTTCCTGCCGACCGCCATGCTCGACCCGGGCATGTACCTTCTCACCGTGCGCAAGGATGGCAGGATCTTTGCCAGCACGCCGGATGGCGTGCCCTTGATCGGTCGAACGCTCGCCTCGGTGGCGCCAGACATCGCCACGCTGCAATATTACGGCGAGCATTCCAGCGTCATGAAGACGGCGATCGACGGCATCGACCATATCGTAGCCCTCGCACAGTTGCCGGACGCGGCCGGCGTCATCCTGGCGGCAACGCCGGTGACACAGCTGGAAACGGCGTGGCGCGACGAGGTCTCGCTCAATGTGACGCTGTTTGCCGGCATATCGGCGATCCTGCTGGTGGTGCTCTACGCCTATTACATCCAGGCCAAGCGCGCCCGCGACGCCGATTCGGTGTTCGTGGAATCCAACCTGCGGGTGGAGACCGCGCTGTCGCGCGGACGCTGCGGTCTCTGGGATTTCGATCTTGCCAACCGGCGGCTATTCTGGTCGCGTTCGATGTACGAAATGCTGGGCATGCCCGGCGAAAGCAGCGTGCTCTCCTTCGGCGATGCCGCGCGGCTGATGCACCCTGACGATCGCGGCATCTACGGGGTCGCGCGCACGATCGCCCGCGGCGATGCACGCCAGATCGACCAGGTGTTCCGCATGCGTCATGCGGACGGCCACTATGTCTGGCTGCGTGCCCGCGCGGAGATCATTCGCACCGTCTCCGGCCGCGCCCATCTCATCGGCATTGCCATGGATGTCACCGAGCAGCATCGCCTTGCCCAGCGCTATGCGGAGGCAGACCAGCGCCTGGCCGATGCCATCGAATGCACGTCCGAAGCCTTCGTGCTCTGGGACAAGCAGGATCGGCTGGTCATGTGCAACACACACTACCAGGAAGCCTACAAGCTTCCGGACCACGTGCTGGTGCCCGGCACGGAGCGCATCGCCGTTCACGCGGCGGCGGCCCGCCCGGTGGTGGAGCGCCGCATCGCGGACCCCGACCGCAGCAACCATTCGCAGACGACCGAGGTGCAGCTCGCCGACGAGCGCTGGCTGCAGATCAACGAGCGGCGCACGCGCGACGGCGGTCTCGTGTCTGTGGGCACCGACATCACGCTTCTGAAACGACACCAGGTGCGGCTGCGCGAATCCGAGCGACGGCTGATGGCCACCATCGGCGACCTCTCTGCCTCGCGCATGACGCTGGAGCGGCAGAAGACCGAGCTTTCGATCGCCAACTCCAATTACCAGGCGGAAAAAGAACGCGCCGAGGCGGCAAACCGCGCCAAGTCGGAATTCCTGGCGAACATGTCCCATGAACTCAGGACCCCGCTCAACGCCATTCTGGGCTTTTCCGAGATCCTGCAGACCCAGATGTTCGGGCCGCTCGGTTCGGAGAAATACGACGAGTACTCGCGCGACATTCACGAAAGCGGCAAGCATCTGCTGAACGTCATCAACGACATCCTCGACATGTCGAAGATCGAGGCCGGGCACATGCGCATCAGCCGCGAGACGATCGATCTCGCGCCGCTGATCGAGGAGACGATCCGCTTCACCACGATCCCGGCGCTGCAGAAGAACATCCACGTGGTCCAGCATATCGCCGCGGGCCTGACCGTCGTTGCCGATCGGCGGGCAATGAAGCAGGTGCTGCTCAACCTCCTGTCGAACGCCGTCAAGTTCACCAACGAAGGCGGACGGATTTCGTTGCGCGCCCGCAAGGTTACGGGTGCCGTGACGCTGACGATCGCCGATTCCGGCATCGGCATCCCGCGTGACGCGCTTCAGAAAATCGGCCAGCCCTTCGAGCAGGTGCAGAGCCAATATGCCAAGAGCAAGGGCGGCTCCGGCCTCGGGCTGGCGATTTCACGGTCGCTGACGCGCCTTCACGGCGGAACGATGAAGATCCATTCCACCGAGAACATCGGCACGATCATTTCGCTGCGCATGCCGGATCGCGATGGCGACCCGCAGTCCTACCCCGAAACCACCGACTGAAAAATCCGTCGAACGGACTTCGACAGCCGCTTGATGTCGGCCTCCAGCGTCTTGAGGTCGGGATAGTCCCCGGCCCGGCAGACGAGGTCAACGAGACCGGCGGGCGCTTCCTTCGGGTCGAACTCCCCTTCGATGCACAAGCGCACGATCTGCGACAGCTCGGTCAGGAGGCTGAGCGCCTCCATCACCGTATCGAGATCGTTGGGGTTCATCAGCTCGGCCCCGAGCACCTTCAAGGCGTCGGCGGTGTGGGCACCGGCGGCAAGCGGCGCCACGCCCTTTGCCGGCGCGACAAGCGCCAGATACTGCGCGATGAATTCGATATCGACGAGACCGCCGGGGATAAGCTTGAAGTCCCAGATGTCGCGCGGCGGCTTCTCGCTGTCGATCATCTCGCGCATCGAGATCACATCGGCGCTGACCTTGGCGATATCGCGCTTCTTTCCGAGCACTTCGGCAAAGATCGCGTCGGCCTCGGCCTTCAGGCTGCCGTCGCCGCAGATGCAGCGGGCGCGCGTCAGGGCCAGGTGCTCCCAGGTCCAGGCCTCTTCACGCTGATACTTGGCAAAGGCATTGATGCGGGTGGCGACCGGCCCCTTGTTGCCGGAGGGCCTCAGCCGCATGTCGACCTCGTAAAGCACGCCCTCGGCGGTCGGGGCCGAAAGTGCCGCGATCAGGCGCTGCGTCAGTCGGGTGAAATAGCGCGTCGGATCGAGCGGTTTGCCGCCGTCCGATTCCGAGGCGGCGTCGTCATAGTCGTAGAGCAGGATGAGATCGACGTCGGAGCCAGCCGTCAGTTCATGACTGCCGAGCTTGCCCATGCCGACGACGACGATGCGCCCGCCCTTGAAATCGCCGTGGACCGAACGCATTTCGGCAAGCACCGCATCGACCGCCGCAGCGATGATCAGATCCGCGAGATCGGTGAAGGCACGGCCGGCCTGCGCCCCGGAGATCGAACCGGTCAAAAGGCGAATGCCGATCAGGAAGCGCTGCTCGGCGGCGATGATGCGCAGCCGGTCGAGCACCTCCTCATAATGGCGACCGCCGGCAACGAAGTTGGCGATGCGCGGCGCGAGATAGTCCCTCGTCGGCAGCTCCGCCAGCAGGCCCGGATCCAGCATGCCGTCGAACACATGCGGCCGCGCCGCGATGATCTCGGCAAGCCGCGGCGCCGACGACATGACGTTGACGATCAGCGACAGGAGCCTTGGATTGTTCCCAAGCAGCGAAAACAGCTGGATGCCGGCCGGCAGGCCGGAAATGAAGTGATCGAAGCGCAGGAGCGCCTCGTCGGCGCGCCGGCTCTCGCCGAAGACGCGCAACAGCTGCGGCGTCAGTTCCGTCAACCGCTCGCGTGCCTCCACTGATTGCGTCGCGCGATAGCGCCCGTAATGCCAGGTGCGGATCGTGTGCGAGATGTCGGACGGCCGCTGGAAGCCGAGCTTCCTCAAGGTGTCGAGCGTGTCGGGATCGTCGCGCTGGCCGGTGAAGACGAGGTTGCCGGTCTCGCTCGAAAGCTTCGCCTCCTGTTCGAAGAGCTGGGCGTAGCGACGCTCGACCGTGCGCAGAACCTTCGACAGCGCCTTGGAGAAACCGGCCGTGTCGTCGAAGCCGAGCATGAAGGCGATGCGCTTCAACTCCGCCTCGGTCTCCGGCAAAACGTGGGTCTGCTCGTCGCGCACCATCTGGATACGGTGTTCGACATCGCGCAGGAACCAGTAGGCTTCGACCAGTTCGTCTGCCGTCGTCTCGTCGATCCAGCCGGCCTTCACCAGCGCCCGCAGCATCGGTTCGGTCGCCTTCAGCCGCAAATCGGGCATGCGGCCGCCGGCAATCAGCTGCTGCGTCTGGACGAAGAACTCGATCTCGCGGATGCCCCCGCGGCCGAGCTTGATGTTGTGGCCCTTGACCGCAATCTCGCCGTGGCCCTTGTGAGCATGGATCTGCCGCTTGATCGAATGGATGTCGGCGATGGCCGCATAATCGAGGTATTTGCGAAAGACGAAGGGGGTCAACTCCTTCAGGAAGGCCTCGCCCGCGGCGATATCACCGGCGACAGGCCGCGCCTTGATGAAGGCGGCACGCTCCCAGTTCTGGCCCCTGCCCTCATAATAGAGCATCGCCGCCTCGACCGGGATCGCGAGTGGCGTCGAACCCGGATCCGGGCGCAGCCGCAAGTCGGTGCGAAAGACGTAGCCGTCGCCGGTGCGCTCCTGGAGAATGCGGACAAGGCGGCGCAGCAAGCGGCCGAAAGTCTCCGAGGCATCGTCGCGATCGACGATGATGCCGGACTGCGGATCGTAGAATACCACGAGATCGATATCGGAGGAGTAGTTGAGCTCGAAGGCACCGAGCTTGCCCATGCCGAGAACGACGACCCCCGAGCCGACGCTCGGCGCGGCCACGTCCTTGAGCACCAGCTTGCCGCCCTGATGGCCGCTCAGGAGCAGATGGTCGATCGTCGCCGAGACCGCAGCGCCCGCAAATTCACTCAGCCAGTGCGTCGTCTCGCGCCCGTCGAAGTGCCGGGCGAGGTCGGCAAGTGCGACCGCGAAGGCAAGCTCCCGCTTGGCCTTGCGAAGACGCGTCATGATCTCGGTATCGGCGAGCGCCACGCCGGGCTCCGCCGGCACCCAGGCGTCCCGCGCGCGCCGCACGCGCTCGGTCAGAAAATCCTGCAGCGGCTCGGAGAGGATCTGCTCGAGGATGCCGGGCTGGCTGCCGCCGGTATCACGCAGGAACGGCGACAAGGCAAAGGCGGCGACCACGAAAGCCTTGAACGGGGTTTCGGACGAAAGCAGACGGCTGATCTGCACATGGCCCTTGGCCATGTCCTTCAGCACCGACAGCGCGGATTTGGCATCTGCCTGGCTTGCCGGCTTGATCGGCACCGTTTCCAGACCCCATCCCTGCACCGCCATCATGTCCTGCATGCCGTCTCCCCCTGTTCTCCGCAAACCGGTCTATCAGCTCGCGGGCGGCGGGAAAACCATGTGCACCGTCAATCCCTTGCCGTTCTCGGCCGCATCGGGATCGGTCGCGGCCAGATCCAGGTCACCGTGGTGCATCTCCATCACGGCCTCGACCAGCGACAGGCCGAGGCCCGTGCCTGGCTTCGAGCGGCTTTCATCCAGCCGCACAAAGCGCTTGACGACGTCCTCGCGCTTGTCTTCGGGAACACCGGGGCCGTGATCGGCGACCGACAGGAAGACCTTGCCGTCGCGCTTGCCGAGCGAAACCTTGATCTGCGGATCGGTGGCGCCTTCAGCGTATTTGAGCGCGTTGTCCAGCAGGTTGCCGAGCGCCTGGCCGACGAGTTCACGATTGCCCGAAATGACCATGCCCGGCTCGACATCTGCCTCCAGCCGCAAACCGACATCTTCGGCGACCGGTTCATAGAGTTCGACGCAGTCCGACACGATCTGCGACAGGTCGACCTCGCTCATCTCCGCTGCCGCCGAACCTGCCTCGACGCGCGAGATCATCAAGAGCGCATTGAAGGTGCGGATCAGCTGGTCCGATTCGCCGATGATTTCCTCGAGCGCGCCGCGCTGGCTCGTGCCCTTGCGCGCCAATGCCGCTTCCGCCTTGTTGCGCAGCCGCGTCAGCGGCGTCTTCAGGTCGTGGGCGATATTGTCGGAGACCTGGCGCAGGCCTTCGTTCAGCTTCTCGATGCGTTCGAGCATCGCATTCAGGGATTCGGAAAGCCGGTCAAATTCGTCACCGGAACCGCTCATCGGCAGGCGCTGCGACAGATCGCCCGCCATGATCTTGGTGCTCGCCTCGGACATGCGGTCGATACGCTTCAGTGCGTTGCGACCGATGGCGAACCAGATGATTAGCGCCCCGATCCCCATGATGCCGAGCGCCACCATGAGCGCCTGGCGCACGAGGGCGCGAAACTTCTGCGGCTCCTGCAGGTCACGGCCGACCAGGATGCGCAGGCCGTTGTCGAGCACGAGCACATGGGCAAGCGCCACATGGCTGTCCTGGCGCGTTTCGTCGGTATAGCGCTGGTAGGCGAAGGGTTTGTCGGTCCAGCCTTCACGATCGAGAAGGCCGGGCTCGAGGCTGGCGACATTGCCGGCAAGGATTTCACCGCTCGGGCCGGCGATCACATAGAGATTGGCACCCGGCTGGCGCGCGCGCCTCTCGAGCGAGCGCAGCAGGCCGTTGATCCCGGCGCGGGTGTAGACCTGCTCGATCTGCGTCACCTCCGCCGTCACCGCATCGCGCGTCTGCTGCTGCAGCAGCCGCTCCGACATGCCGGTGACGTAGAAGACGAGAAAGGCGGCGCAGAGCGAAAAGAGGATCAGGTAGAGCGCAGACAGCCGAACCGCAGTTGTCCGGAACAGGACGCCGATTTTGCTCATGCGGTCGCGGTCCGGTCATCCTTGATCATATAGCCGGCACCCCGCACGGTTCGCAGCAGCGGCAGGTCGAAGTCCTTCTCGATCTTCGAGCGCAGCCGTGAGACGTGCACGTCGATGACGTTGGTCTGCGGGTCGAAGTGGTAGTCCCAGACGTTTTCGAGCAGCATCGTGCGGGTGACGACCTGGCCGGCATTCTTCATCAGATATTCGAGCAGCCGGAACTCGCGCGGCTGCAGCGGAATTTCCTTGCCCTGGCGGCGGACCGAGTGCGACAGGCGGTCGAGCTCGAGGTCGCCGACCCGATAGACCATGTCCTGCTCCGGCGTTCCCTTGCGGCGGCCGAGCACCTCGACACGGGCGAGAAGCTCGTTGAAGGCATAGGGCTTCGGCAGGTAATCGTCGCCGCCGGCGCGCAGGCCCGTCACCCGGTCGTCGACCTGGCCGAGCGCCGACAGGATCAGCACCGGCGTGTGGATATCCTTGCGGCGCAGCTCCGAGATCACCGACAGGCCGTCTCGGCGCGGCAACATGCGGTCGACCACGAGAACGTCGTAGCTGTTCTCGCTCGCCATGAAGAGGCCACTCTCGCCATCGCTGGCGTGGTCACAGACGATCCCGGCTTCCCGGAACGCCTTTGCCAGATAGGCGGCAGCCTCGATATCGTCTTCAATGATCAGAATCTTCATACGCGTGACCATAGTCCCGGACCCCTGTCTGTCTCAACCGGTTTCGGGCTTTCCGACAACCGGAATGGCGATCACTTCGCCCCAAACGGCAAGCGCCGCGAAATCGCTCAGATATCGCGGCGCCCTGGTCATTCATTCGCTGCCGCGATCAGCCCTGGTCGATGGGAAGCGCCACGAAGCGGCTGCCACCCTCGGCCTCGATCTGGAAGAGCGCCTTGCTGCGACCGTCCTTCTTGGCGGTGGTGATCACCTTGAGGATATCGTCGGCCGACTTCACTTCCTGATTGTTGACCGAAACGATCTTTTCGCCCTGCTTCAGACCGCGGTCGCTGGCATCGGATTCCTCGTCGACCGAGGCGATCGTCACGCCCTTGCCGTCCTCGGAAGGCACGACCGTCATGCCGAGATCGGCGAGCGCCTGCTCGCTAGACGGCTGGGTTTCCTCGGACTGGGCGCCCTCGTCCTTGGCCGCTTCCTTGTCGTCCTTCGGCAGCGTGCCGATCTCCAGCTTGACGGTTTCGGACTTGCCGTTGCGCCACAGCGCGACATCGACCGTGGTGCCCGGGCGGATGCCGGCGACCTTGCGGGCCAGATCGCGTGGATCCTTGATGGTGTCGCCGTTGAGCGCCGTGACGACGTCGCCCTTCTTGATGCCGGCCTTCTCGCCTGGCGAACCGGCCTGCGGTTCGACGACGAGGGCGCCGTTGGCTTCGGACAAGCCGAGCGATTCGGCGATATCCTTGCTCACCGGCTGGATCTGAACACCGAGCCAGCCGCGCGAAACCGAGCCGTCCTTGATCAGGTCGGCAACGACGTCCTTGGCGACGGACGCCGGGATGGCGAAGGCGATGCCGACATTGCCGCCCGACGGCGAGAAGATCGCCGTGTTGATGCCGACAACTTCGCCCGAGAGGTTGAAGGTCGGGCCGCCGGAGTTGCCGCGGTTCACGGCTGCATCCACCTGCAGATAATCGTCATAGGGGCCGGAGCCGATATCGCGGCCACGGGCCGAGATGATGCCGGATGTCACCGTGCCGCCGAGGCCGAAGGGGTTGCCGACCGCGACGACCCAGTCGCCGACGCGGACCTTGTTATCGTCTGCCCAGCTGACATAGGTGAACTTGCGCTTGTCATCGACCTTCAGCACGGCCAGATCGGTACGGCTGTCCTTGCCGATCAGCTTGGCATCAAGCTCCGTGCCGTCGTTGAGGATGACCGTGAAGGCGGCACCATCGGAAACGACGTGGTTGTTGGTGACGAGGTAGCCGTCTTCGGAGATGAAGAAGCCGGAGCCCTGAGACGTCGGACGCAGGCGACCTTCGCCATGCGGACTGCGACGGCCGGGACCGCGCTCTGCGCGCTCATCGCCGCGCGGGCCGAATTCCTTGAAGAAACGCTTCAGCGGGTGATCGTCGGGGAGCTCATCCAGGCCGCGGCCGCCGAAATCGAAAGTGAAGTTGTTGCCATCGTCGGCAACCGGCTTGGCGCGCGACTGAACACGCACGGAGACGACGGCCGGAGAAACGGCCTCGACGACGTTAGCAAAGCTCGGCACCTGGGGCGCATCGACCTTGACGGGATCGGCAAAGGACTGGGTGATCGTGGCCGGCAGGCCGGAGGTCAACATGACGGCCGCAAGACCCGCAACCGTCGAAGCCTTCAGGACAGTCTTGAGAGAGGGACGCAGGGATTTGGTCGTAAACATCCGTTTTGCCTTTTCTTTCCTGGAAGCCGCGGACAGGCGGCTTCGACATCGTGATTTCGAGGGTCGCCGCGGGGGTGGCGATCTCGCTGTTGGCTGACTGGAGGAACAGCCGATGACGAAAGATGTAACGGATGGGACCTTACTGAGTTCTGTCCGGAAAGTGAATTTTTGGTAATGTTGGGACGAGGCGACAGCGCCTCGCCCATAGGGATTAGGGCTGAAGCAGCTTCTTCAGCTTTTCCTTCTCGTCGTCCGACAGCGGCGTTCCCCGCGATTGGCGACTGCGCTTGACCGAAGCCACCAGCAGCGTCGCGGCACCGGCGAGGAGAAGCAGGATCGGCATGCCCCAGAGGATCATGGTCTTGGTTTCGAGCCGCGGCTTCAAAAGCACGAATTCGCCGTAGCGCGAAACGACATAGTCGATCACCGCCGCGTCGCTATCGCCGTTGACCAGCCGCTCGCGCACCAGCACGCGCAGGTCCTTCGCAAGCTCGGCATTGGAATCGTCGATCGACTGGTTCTGGCAGACCATGCAGCGCAGCTCGGCTGAAAGTGCCCGTGCCCGCGCCTCAAGGGCCGGATCGGCCAGAACCTCGTCCGGATTGACGGCGAAGCTCGGACCGAACGACGCCATGAGCAGAAACAACGCCAGCAGGAAACGGTTCATTCGGCCGCCCCCACCGGGATGGTTTTCGGCCGCTTGGCGCGTGTCGGCGCGCCGACACGCAGGCGACGATCACTGAGTGACACGAACCCGCCCGCCATCATGAACAGCGTGCCGCCCCAGATGCACAGGATCATCGGCTTCCACCAGATGCGCACGACGATGCCGCCTTCACTGATCTGGTCGCCAAGCGAGACATAGAGCTGGCTGAGACCGAAGGTGCGGATACCCGCCTCCGTCGTCGGCATGCGCCGCGCCTGATAGAGGCGCTTGGACGACCAGATGTCGGTAACGACGACGCCGCCGCTCATGATGGTGAAATGACCGGATTCTTCGGAATAGTTCGGACCGCTGCCGTTGCGCATGCCGTCGAAGCGCAGTGTGTAGCCACCGGCATCCACCGTCATGCCCGGCTTCATTTCGACCACGGTTTCGGTCTCGAAGGCGGTGACAGCGACGATGCCGATCAGCGTGACGCCGAGACCGATATGGGCAAGCGCCGTGCCGAAGGCCGAGCGCGGCAGGCCGGAGAAGCGTCTCCAGGCAACATTGCCCGCCACCTTGCCGAGCCCCGAGCGCAGCGCCAGGTCCGTTAGCGCGCCGACGATCACATAGACGCCGAGCGCGATGCCGAACAGCGCAAGGATGGGGCCGCCGTTCATGACGTAATAGTAGATGCAGCCGAAGAAGAGGCCGACTGCGACGGCGGCAAACAGCCGCTGGGAAACGCCCGCGAGGTCACCGCGCTTCCATGCCAGCAGCGGACCGAAGGGAACTGCAAACAGAAGCGGCAGCATCAACAGTCCGAAGGTCATGTTGAAGAAGGGCGGCCCGACCGAAATCTTGTCGCCGGTCAGCGCCTCGAGCACCAGCGGATAAAGTGTGCCGGTCAAGACAGTTGCCGTCGCCGTCGTCAGGATGAGGTTGTTGAAGACGAGAGCGCCCTCGCGCGAGATCGGCGCGAAGATGCCGCCGGACTTCAGCCGCGACGCGCGGAAGGCGAACAGCGAGAATGCGCCACCGATGAAGAAGACGAGGATCGCGAGGATGAAGACGCCGCGCGTCGGATCGGTGGCGAAGGCATGGACGGACGTCAGCACGCCGGAGCGCACGAGGAAGGTGCCGAGCAACGACAGGGAGAATGTCATGATCGCCAGCAGCACGGTCCAGATCTTCAGAGCCTCACGCTTCTCCATGACGAGCGCGGAATGCAGCAGCGCTGTGCCGGCAAGCCACGGCATGAAGGAGGCGTTCTCGACCGGATCCCAGAACCACCAACCGCCCCAGCCAAGCTCGTAATAGGCCCAGTAGGAGCCCATCGAGATGCCTGCCGTCAGGAACGTCCAGGCGGCAAGGGTCCATGGGCGCACCCAGCGCGCCCAGGCGGCATCGATGCGGCCTTCGATCAGGGCGGCGATGGCAAAGGAGAAGCAGACGGAAAAGCCGACATAGCCGAGATAGAGCAAGGGCGGGTGGATGGCGAGGCCGATGTCCTGCAGGATCGGGTTCAAGTCCTTGCCTTCGCCCGGCGCCGGGATCAGGCGGGCAAAGGGGTTCGACGTCAGCAGGATGAACAGCGTGAAGGCCACCGCAATCCAGGCCTGGACAGCGAGCACGTTCGCCTTCAACGTTTCCGGCAGGTTGCGGCCGAATGTGGCGACCAGCGCCGAAAAGAAGACAAGGATCAGGAGCCAGAGCAGCATCGATCCTTCATGGTTTCCCCAGACGCCCGAGATCTTGTAGATCAGCGGCTTCAGCGAATGCGAGTTTTCCCAGACGTTGCGCACCGAGAAATCGGAGGTCACGTAGGCGAAGGTCAGCACCGCGAAAGAGAAGGCGACGAGCAGGAAGCAGGCGAGTGCCGCGCTCGACGCAAGCTCCATCAGGGCGCGGTCGTTGAGCCGGGCGCCCATGATCGGCAGGGCGGCCTGGACGAAGGCGGTCGCCAGCGCCAGAACCAGCGCGTAATGTCCGAGTTCGATGATCATCGAACGGTTTCCTTCCCGCTGAGTTCGACACCCTGCGCCTTGAGGCGATCGGCGACGTCCTTGGGCATGTAGGTTTCATCATGCTTGGCAAGTACGGAATCCGCAACGAAGACGGAGCTTCCAGCGACGAATGTGCCTTCGGTCACCACGCCCTGCCCTTCGCGGAACAGGTCCGGCAGGATACCGGTGTAGGTCACCGGCACCTGGCCGAGTGTATCGGTGACGGTAAAGGTCACGGTCTTGCCGTCGCCGCGCTTGACCGATCCCGCCTCGACCAGACCGCCGAGGCGGATGCGCGTTCCCGGCGGCACGTCGGCCTTGGCGAGATCGCTTGGCACATAGAAATAGGCGATTGCCTGGCTGAAGGCGAACATCACCAGCAGGACGGCCAACGTCAGAAAGCCGACGCCACCGCCGATGATCGCCAGCCGCTTCTGTTTGCGCGTCATTGCGTTTCTCCGTCCGTCTTGATCCCGAGTTCCCGGGCGAGCGCCAGCAATTGTTTTCCTTCGTCGCCATCTGCGGGGAAGGTCTTTTGGCTTTCCTTCAGGGCGGCAGCGGCCTGATCTTTCTGATCAAGCACAACATGCGACCGGATCAGCCGCGCCCAGCCTTCGAGATTGGCAGGATCCTCCTTGAGACGGCTGGCGAGGCTCTCGACCATGCCGCGGATCATCTCCTGGCGGTCGCCGGCGCTCATATCCTGCGCGGCGGCGATATCGTCAGCGCTCGGGTTTCCAGGCGCCGCCGCTGCAACACTTCCGGCAGCTCCGCCCGAAAGCTCCGCCACGTGCTGCTTGACCAGCGGCACCCACGGCGCATCCGCCGGAGAGCCGGCGATCAGCCGGTTGAACGCGGCCAGCGCCTCGTCCTTCTTGCCTTCCTGCTTCAGGCCGAGGGCCAGATAATACTCGGAGCGCGGATCGTTCGGATCGATGGCAAGCGATCTGCGCAGCGCCGCCTGTGCCTCGGTGGTCACCAGACCGCCCGACAGCGTGATCAACGCCTCGGCATAACCTCCGAGCCGTGCCGGCGTCGGCCCGAGCAGGCGCACGGCGCTATCATAGGCGGCAACCGCCTCCTCGACGCGACCGTTGCGCATGTAGATCGGCGCAAGCACCTCCCAGCCGGCACCGTCATCAGGGTTTTGCGCCAGATGGTTTTCTGCCCGTGCGATCAGAATGTTGATGTCGGAACCGGGATCGGCAAGGCGCGCGGCCAGCGGCTGCGCCGGAACACCCGGGCTGCCGGTAAACAAGTAAAGACAGAGCCCGATGGCGGGAAGACAGAGCAGCACGAAGGCCTGCGCCAGAACGTTGACGCTGCGGCGCGTCGGCGCGGCCGGCTCCGCGGCACGATCGATCTCGCCGGCGGCCAGCAATCGACGCGCGACCTCGGCACGGGCAAGCTCGGCATCGTCGCCGTTGATCAGGCCGCTTTCCTGATCACGCGTCAGCTCTTCGAGCTGATCGCGATAGACTTCGATATCATGACTGTGGGGAGACGACGCGGGTGCTGCCGCCCGCAGCAACGGGAGGATGAGCACGGCAGCGACAGCCGCCGTCAGGGTGGCGACAAGGATCCAGAACAACATGGATGCTCAATACTATGCCACCCATGCCATTCCAACTCGAAAACCTGCAATGACAGATATTTGAGGCGTTTCGCCGCAACCGGAAATCCGGTCAGCTGAGCGGCGTCCAGCTGCCGTCCGGATTGCGGCACGCGGCACCCCGCGCCGTCGTCGGCTGTCCCTTGACGGTGACGGTGTGGCTATACTGGCGGCAGTTCTGCGAGCCCACCTGATAGGGCGCGTTGGCGACCACGGATCCGGTGACACTGCGTCCCTGCCAGTTGACCGGCTGGCCGCCTGGCGCTGCCTCCAGCGCACGGTACTCGGCTTCAAGCGCGCGCTGGCGGTCGGATGTTCCGATATCGAGGTTGCTCAGCCGACCGATAACGCCGCCCTGGAGCGCTGCGATATAGGTGGTCGAAGACACTTTCGGGGTCGCGCTCGCGCCCAGCCCTGCCGCTGCGGACTGCCCGCCCGACGTGGTGCTGCAGCCGGCCAGAGCCACCGCCGACGCGATCACCGCGATCCTGCCGCTGACGACAATAGTTCGTGTCATTTCTGCCTGGTTCCTCATGATCCGCGACATGCACTTCCCGCTGCGAAGCCGACCCGGCTCCGTCAATGCGGACCGAAGGGGCTTCCCCTTGATTTTCTTTTGGCATTCCCGGTTGACAGAGGCAACCGGGACGGCGGCCCAGCCGACACTTTCGCGCCCGAGTGTGGCCCCTAAACCGCAGCCGGCAGCACGAGCTCGGCCCTCAGCCCGCCCTCTTCCCGCCGCGACAGTGTCAGCGTGCCCTGGTACTCGCGCACGATCTCGCTGACGATCGACAACCCAAGGCCCGTTCCCGGCTTGCTTTCATCCAGACGCTTGCCGCGTTTCATGGCCAGCGCGATCTGGTCCGGGTCGAGACCAGCCCCGTCATCGTCCACGTCGAGCACGATCCAATGACGCCCGCCTTCCTTGGCATGCTGTTCGCCCGGCGCCGCACGAACGTTTAACCAGACTTCGCCCTTGGCATGACGGGCGGCGTTTTCGAGCAGGTTTCCGACGGTTTCCTCGACATCCTGCAGTTCCATCGCCAGCACCAGGCCGGGCGGATTGATCGACAGATGCACTTCCTTCTCCGGATTGAGCTTGCGCATTACACGCACCAGCCGCTCCAGCGCCGGCTGCGCCTCGGTGCGGGCAAGCACGGACTCGCGCTGCGCGGCGATCCGCGCGCGGCTCAGATAGGACTGAACCTGCATCTGCATCGCATCAACTTGCGTGCGGACGAGCTCGCCATGAGACGCCTCCAGCACACGCGCCTCGTTGAGAAGGACCGCAATCGGTGTCTTCAGCGAATGGGCGAGGTTTCCCACCTGCATGCGGGCGCGCTCGACGATGCGTCGATTGCTGTCGATCAGCGCGTTCACTTCGTTGGCAAGCGGCTGGATCTCGCGCGGGAACGCGCCGTCGAGCCTTTCGCTTTCGCCCGCCCGGACCTTCTCCAGCGAGCGGCGAACCTGGTCCAGCGGACGGAGGCCGAAGAGAATGGTCAACGCGTTCATGCCGAGCCCGCCCAGACCGAAGATGGAGAGCGCGATCGTCAGGTTGCGGGTGAAGCGGTTGATATCCGCCTCCAGCACGTCGCGGTTGCCGGCGACGCGGAAACGGGCGGTGTGGCCCTGAATGTCGAGAACGACCTCCGTCTCGGCCACTTCGACTTCGTTACCGAAGGGGTCCTTGGTCGTATAGAAGCGGACATAGCCGGTATCGAAGGGCACTTCGTCGACGCTGGCAATCGGCAGCTTCGCATTGCCGAGCGATGTCGAGATCAAGGGGGCCGTATCGAACTCGCCGATCGGATCCACGATCCAGTACCAGCCGGTCTGCGGCTGCGAGAAGCGAAGGTCGCCCAACTGCGGACTGCCGGCAAGCACCGTCTTCTCATTGACCGAAATCGAATTGACGACGTTGAAGAGCTGGGCGCGCAAAAGGTCCTTGAAACCGCGCTCGGAGCCCTGACGGTAAAGAGCCGAGATGACGACCCCGATCACCACCAGGGCGACGACGGCCCAGACGGTCGAAACCGCCAATACACGGGCCGTAAGGGATCTAATTGCCATTGCCGGGCGCTTGCATGCGGTAGCCGAGGCCGCGCACCGTCTCGATCAGGTCGTTGCCGATCTTCTTGCGAAGTCGGCCGACAAAAACCTCGATCGTGTTGGAATCGCGGTCGAAGTCCTGATCATACATGTGTTCGACCAGCTCCGTGCGAGACACGACCTGGCCCATGTGGTGCATCAGATAGGAGAGCAGCCTGAACTCGTGCGACGTCAGCTTCAGCGCCGTGCCGTCGACGGTTGCCTTCGACCCCTTGGTGTCGAGCCGCACCGGACCGCAGACGATCTCCGAACTGGCATGGCCCGCGGCCCGACGGATCAGGGCACGGATGCGAGCAAGCACTTCCTCGACATGGAAAGGCTTGGCGACGTAATCGTCGGCACCGGCATCGATGCCGGCAACCTTGTCACTCCAGCGATCGCGCGCCGTCAGGATCAGCACCGGCATGGTCTTGCCGCCGCCACGCCATTTCTCAAGCACGGTAATGCCATCCATTTCGGGCAGGCCGATATCGAGGATCACCGCATCGTAAGGCTCGGCATCGCCGAGATAGTGCCCCTCTTCGCCGTCATAGGCCTGATCGACGACGTAGCCGGCCTCCTTCAGAACTTCGGCGAGCTGCCGGTTCAGGTTGACGTCGTCCTCGACTACCAGAATGCGCATTCTTGACTATTTCCCCTCTTTCGCAGCGTCGTCACGCGCGAATTACATCGGCACCCTGACGGTCACCTTCTTCGGCCGCCCGCCATTGCCGGGTACGAGCACGGTGATCACGCATTGGCCATCGGACGTCGGTTGCGCCGACAACAGTTCGCCGCCGGTTTCCGACACGACCTGCTGAGCGGCCGCGCTGCAATCGCCGGCCACACGCACGACAAGGTCCGTGGGTCCGCTGATCTGAGGCGGCGCAAAGCCTGCAAGACCTGCGGCAAGCGCGGCTATGATCACTGGTGAAGACATGAACGCACTTTCGACTTGGGAAGCATCATGGCCAAAGCAATAACGGATAGAGGCTGAATGGCAAATGAATGTCGGCCACCCCGCCCGGCGAACGGCCGCCAGCGGATGCATTCATCCACGCCGACCTGACCACAGATTGCAACGATTCCCTCGCCTGCGAAACCCAACGGCCGAAAACGCACCCGGACCAGCAGCTTTGGCCAGCAGGATGTCTGCACAAGGATCTTGTAACAGACCAGGGTGCGCCACGGCATCAGACGTCGGTGCCCGCCACCTGGCGGTTCCAGTGGGTTTTTCAACGCCTAAGGAAATGCGGGCGGACGCAGTGGGAGGGTTACTGCGTCCGCCCGCCGCGCGGCGGCACGAAAGCGCGCCTGCGCGATGGCATAGCGCAAGTATCTCGGGCGGGTCCGGAAAAGATCCAGTCTCGCCGCCAAGTTTCCGTTGGCTTCGACAGCAAACTGGCGGCGACAGTATTGCAGTCGTGCAACAGGCGGCATCACCTCTCCCGCCGGCAGTCAGCCATTTGTTAAACCCTTCCTGTTATCGTCAAGCTATCGGTCAGGGAGCAGATTGGCGTGATGCCTTCGGATCTGCCAACGGCAAGACTTGAAGCCGGCGCAATTCTCCAGCGCTTTGAATCCCTTGGCCGCGCATCCTTCAAAGTTGAGTCCGCTGCTTGCCGGGTTGAGTGAACACGCTCGGACACAGAGTCCGGCCGACCGCCCAAGCCTTTGTTTTGCCTTGTCCGGCTACGACGCGCCACGGCGCCACTCATTTCACAAGCATGCGGCAACGGTCGTTGAGCAGGCTCCGGCATGCCCGCCTGCTTGCCAAGACCTTCTTTGGACGAGGTCCACACGAGGACGTTCGGCCGGAAACCGGGCGACCGATCGACACCGCACGAATGCAACTGTGGATCACCGAAAAATTAATCGATTTAAATATTTTTCAATCGTTTAAATGATTTAAGCTACTGATTTACAAAGCGTTTACGATGTGAAATTGTCCGCCCATCAACTTGTCATGAAATTGCAACAGGCCCGGGAGGATCGGATGCAGACGCTCGTAAACAACCAGCAGGCATCTCAGCAGTCCAAGGTACCGCAGTCGCTGCTGGACCGTTTCGAAAGCGAATGGCGCGAAATGCGCACGGCCAGCCAGACGCCACAAAAGCCCGTTCAGCCGGCTGAGTAAGCGTCGGCGAGAGCCCGAGCGCAAGCGCGCGACAGCACAATTTCCATAGACCTTCAGGTCGCCCGCAGCTAACGCCGCGGGCGATCTATTTTTACGGTTCGCGAACGAGGAAAAGGCTCGTGCCCCCGGCTGGAACAGACGCGTGATTGCGGCGGGATCAGGCCGCGCGCAAGCCTCGCTCCGACGGCTTTCCTGCCGTTATCAAACACGCCGGCATGACAGGAGATTTGATCGCGCGGCCGCCGGCAAGGCCGCTCCTTCGGTCGGCTCCGGGGCGATCCCCGCGCTTTTGGCCAATCGGAAAAACCGTGTTACTCTTTTTTCATGCTGACCGACGAGATCGAAAAACTGGCGCTGAGCCTGCCGGGAACGGAAGAAAATGCCCATTTCGGCACGCGGGACTTCCGCGTGGGCAAGCGCATCTTCATGTCGTTGCCAGAGGCCGGCAGGGCCGTCTTCAAGTTCACCCCGGACCAGCAGCGCATGCTGCTGGAAATGGAGCCGGGCATCTGCGCCGCGGTTCCCGGCGGATGGGGAAGCAAGGGCTGGACGTCGTTTTACTTCGTCGAGGCGGACGACGATCTCATTCGTCAGTCGATGGAAACCGCCTGGCGCAACGTCGCGCCCAAAAGCCTGGTGAAAAAGAACGGTCGCCACTGACGCGGCCATACGCTCACCGTTTCAAACCGTTTCAAAGAGTGGTGTCGAACAGCGTCACGGGCTTGTCGTGGTATTCGGTATTTGCGAAGGGCCGCATGCCGAGCTTTTCCACGATCCGGAGCGATGCGGCATTGGCCGGGCTGACAATGGCCGTCACACGGCGCCCCACATGGTGTTCTCGTGCCCAGGCGAACGCCGCCTGCGCGGCTTCGCTCGCGTAACCCCGCCCCTGCGCCTGCGGCGCGATCGTCCAGCCGGTCTCCATTGTGCCGGTCAGGGCTGGAGAAATCTCGCGGTGCAGATCCTGGAAGCCGACCTGCCCGACGAAACGGCCGGAGCTTTTCTCTTCGATCACGAAATAGCCGAAGCCGAAAAACTGCCAACCGCCTTCCTGGCGCAGGAAGCGCGTCCACATCTGCTCATCGGAAAACGGGCCCGGCGCGATATGGCGAAGGATCTCGGGATCGAGCCACATCTGGCGATAGGGTTCGAAATCCTCCAGTTGCGGTCTGCGCAGAACGAGGCGGTCGGTGCTGATCATCGGAATGCCTGGGAATGGTGGCGACCGAGGATCTCTAGCCGCTCCGACCCGCGCCCGCAATGACGAGCCTGCGGGATTGATTCCGCGAAAGCCGCCAAGGCACTGTCAACCCAGGCTTTTCTCCCCGACTTCCAGCGGCCAGGTCACCAGGTAATCCTCATAATCCTCGATGTCGATGCCGTCTTCCGCAACGGTGCGGCCACGCACCGAAATGCCGGCCGTGTGCACGGTATCCGGATCGCCCGACAAGAGCGGATGCCACCAGTAGAGGTCACGCCCTTCCGCCACCAGCCGGTAGCCGCAGGTCGGCGGCAGCCAGGTTATTTCACGCACCGCGTCCGGCGTCAGCTGGATGCAATCGGGCACCGTTGCCTGGCGGTTCGGATAATCCTTGCACCGACAGCTCTCTCCGTCGAGCAGCGTGCAGCGGATCGAGGTCCAGGCAATCTCGGCCGTCTCCCAATCCTCGAGCTTGTTGAGACAACAGAGCCCACAGCCGTCGCAGAGGCTTTCCCACTCGGCATTGTTCATCTCATCAAGGCTCTTCGCCTTCCAGAAAGGCATTTCGCCCATGGTCATCACACTTTCGTCAAATCCATCGCGCTACTGCGTCGCACGTCCGGTCAGGCGGGCACAGGCGACGGTCGCGGCTTGAGTTGCTGCCTATGTCCTGTCATCCGCGACGACCAAGGGAAATATGCAGAAGAGAAATTTCGCAGAAAATTGCCGGTTTTTTAAGGCCGCCGGCGCGATATGCAAGTAGATTGGAATTTATGGCCGTGCAACTATCGCCCGGCGTCGGCATGATGCCAGAAGCCTTCAGGACGTTGAGACCGTGCGGGAACCGAGGAAAGACGATAACCGGCCGAAAAAACGGCACATCTTTCTGAGAATCGATTCCTGGATCGATTCGACGGTCTGGAATGCCGGTTTCAAACTCTCGCAATGGTGGGAAGACACAACGATTTTCTTCCGCCGCTTCCGCGTGACCGGCTGGAAGAAGGCGGTTTTCGAAGTTCTCGGCGAAGGCATGACCTGGGGCACGGCCGGCTCGGTGCTGATGCTCGCACTCGCACTTCCGGCTTTCGAGGAAACCAAGGGCAACTGGCGGGCGCAGAGCGATTTCGCCGTCACTTTCCTTGACCGCTACGGCAATGAAATCGGCCATCGGGGCATCATTCACGAAGATTCGGTGCCGATCGACGAGTTGCCCGACCACCTGATCAAGGCGGTGCTTGCAACCGAAGACCGCCGCTTCTTCGATCACTACGGCATCGATTTCCTCGGCCTTGCCCGCGCGATGACGGAAAATGCGCGCGCCGGCGGCGTCGTCCAGGGTGGCTCTACGCTGACGCAACAGCTTGCCAAGAACCTGTTCCTGTCGAACGAGCGCACCATCGAGCGCAAGATCAAGGAAGCGTTTCTGGCGATCTGGCTCGAGTCCAACCTGTCGAAAAAGGAAATCCTGCGGCTCTATCTCGACCGCGCCTATATGGGCGGCGGCACGTTTGGCGCGGCGGCTGCGGCTCAGTTCTACTTCGGCAAGGCGATCACCGACGTCAACCTGGCGGAATCGGCCATGCTCGCCGGCCTGTTCAAGGCACCGGCGCGTTACGCGCCGCACGTCAACCTGCCTGCCGCCCGCGGCCGTGCCAACGAAGTTCTGACGAACCTCGTCCAGGGCGGCCTCATGACCGAGGGCCAGGTGATTGCCGCCCGGCTCAACCCGGCCACCGTCGTCGACCGCGCGCAGGTCAAGGCGCCGGACTTCTTCCTCGACTGGGCGTTCGACGAAGTACAGCGCATCGCCCGCCCGTTCGCCCAGCATTCGCTGATCGTGCGCACCACCATCGACATGGGCCTGCAGAACGCGGCCGAAGATTCGGTCGAGTCCAGCCTGCGCCAGTATGGTGAAAGCTTCCATGTGAAGCAGGGCGCGCTGGTCATGGTCGAAAACGGCGGGCCGGTGCGGGCGATGGTCGGCGGCCGCGACTATGGCGAGAGCCAGTTCAACCGCGCGACGCGGGCGCTACGTCAGCCGGGTTCCTCCTTCAAGGTCTATACCTACGCGGCAGCGATGGAAAAAGGCATGACGCCGGAGACGATCGTCGTCGACGCACCGATCACCTGGCGCGGCTGGTCGCCACAAAATTACGGCCGCAGCTATGCCGGCCGCGTCACCATCCTCACCGCGATCGCCAAGTCGATCAACACGATCCCGGTGCGTCTCGCCAAGGACAAACTCGGCACGGACCTGATCGTGCAAACGGCCAAGAGCATGGGCATCGAGACGCCGCTGCGCGCCGACAAGACGATGCCCCTCGGCACGTCGGAAGTGACCGTGCTCGACCAGGCAACGGCCTACGCCGTCTTCCCCGCCGGCGGCCTGCAATCGCGCCGGCACGGCATCAGCCAGATCCTCAATTACGACGGCGACATCCTCTACGATTTTTCCCGCGACGAGCCTCCGGCCAAGCGTGTCCTGTCGGAGCAGGCCAGCGCTTCGATGAATTCGATGCTGACGCAGATTCCGGTCATCGGCACGGCCCGCAAGGCAGCGCTCGACAACGGTATCGTCACCGGCGGCAAGACCGGTACGACCCAGGCCTACCGCGATGCATGGTTCGTCGGCTATACCGGCGATTACACCACGGCAGTCTGGTTCGGAAACGACGACTATACATCGACCAACAACATGACCGGCGGCTCCCTGCCCGCCATGACCTTCAAGCGGCTGATGGATTATGCCGAACAGGGCATCGAGCATCGCCATATTCCGGGGATCACCACGCCTGCGCCTGCCCCGAGCAAGCAGCCGCAGGTCGCCAATGCCAAGCCCGACGAAAATGCGCTGCCGCCGCTGGTGCGGCCCCGGTCGCTTTCGGCGGATGTGACGCGACTGCTGCGATCCGTCGGCGAAACTTTCGAGAAAGCGCCGGCGTTGAAGGCACCGGACCGGAACGGCGGCAAGGTCGCAGTCCTCGGGCCCGCCGACGGCGCGTCTGCGCAACAAGGTCTGCCGCATGCCGCAAGCAATTGAACGGGCAGGTCTCCGCAATGCCGGCGCAATGAACGCCGTTGCGTCGCGCGTCCGTTTGGGCGAGACATGGGCCACGCTCGCCGTCGCGCCGGCGCATAACCGTATTCGATAGAGCCGCCCTTGTTCCGAATTCCCCTCCTCGTCGCCCTTGCCCTTGCCATCGCCTTCGGCGGCGGCATCGCTTCGGCCGTCTGGGCCCTGAAGGCGACGGTCGGCTTCGGCGCGATCTCGATCGGTTCGTGGGTCGCCTTCCCTGAGGCGCAAACCGAGAATGCCGATCCTTACGCCAAGGCGCACCGCGCGCGGGCCGGCGAACTCCTTTACGGCGGCGCCGAGGGGCTGATGTTCGCGGCCCAGGTGGACGACAGGGGCGAAAAGCTATCGGCCACCTGCTCCTACGATGTTTCCGGGCTGACGCCGCAGGCGCGGTTCTGGACCCTTTATGCGGTCAATGCCGACGGCGTGCCGCTGCGCCCCGGCTCGGATCTGCCCTCGGCGCTCAACTCCTGGACCGTGCTGCGTGCCGAGGACAGCTCCTTCACCATCCACGTTTCGCCGAATGCCCAACCTGATAACTGGCTGGCACTGCGGCATTCCGGCACCTTCCGGCTGGTGCTGACACTGCTCGACACACCGACGGCAGGTTCGTCCGGCCTGATCGATCTTGCCATGCCGAAGGTGGTCAAGACGGGATGCGGCGATGCGTAGTGTCCTGTTCGCGTCCCTGCTCGGCCTCGTCGGTGCGGCCCTCCTGCACATCATCATCGTGCTGGTGTTGCCGCAGTTCACCGGTCGCGATGCCTATACGCGGGTTCTCGGCCTTCTCGAGATGGACAGCTTCTTCTCGTTGACGAGCACGCCAGGGCCGACCGGTCTCAGCAATGACGACCCGTATCTGCGCACCGCCGTCTGCAGCTTTTCGATCGCCGACGGACCGGCGCGCTTCCTCGCCAGCGGCTCCGTGCCCTTCTGGTCGCTTTCGGTGTTCGATAGCGGCTCCAACGAAGTCTTCAGCATGAACGACCACACCGCCGTCAATGGTCGGCTCGACCTCGTGGTCGCGACGCCGATCCAGCTGGTGGAACTGCGCAAGACGCCGCCTGAAGCCCTGGCGCAATCGATCATGGTGGAGATGAAGGAAGAGGACGGCTATGCGGTGCTGCGCGCGATGGCGCCGCTTGACAGCTTCGAGGATCAGGTCCGCAATTTTCTGGCGGAATCGAGCTGCGAGCCGTTCCGTCGCTAGGCTGACGCCATCCCGTCGCGGGACTGGCGAGCATCGAGCATCGCCGTATCTGCCAAAAGATCGTGGAAAAATGAATGCGACCGCTGATGCGGAGCGCAGAGCGCACGAGCTAACCCGCGCCAAAAGTGGCCGGCACACGGCAATGGGAACGCCTTTACTGCTTCTTGATTCGGCGTCCGTCAGGCGCTGTCGGCTGCGGATCGCGGCCATCGAGACGCTCATAGCGAATTCCGGTAAAGAGAAGCACTTTCGCTCCGCCCGATATGGCCGGAGGCCTGCGTGGAGGTATCTGGACCTTGCGGTCCTCCATTCTGATCACGTCTGCCATGCTCGTCTCCATAAAGGCTTGAGACGGATGAACTACCGTACAGATTTCACCCTGCCCTTTCGGGGGCCAGCGCATTTTTCCGGGCTTGCCCGGACAGGCGCGCTTTTCTCGTCTTCTCCTTCTTCCGGTCGCCCGGAGGTTGCTGCTGCTCAAGTGGTACAGACCAATCATAGACGGTCCGGTTCGATTGAGCCATAGGCTGGTTAATAGATGGTTAACGCCACATCCATGCCCCTAACCTGGTTGCAGTATGTCCCCCGGAAAAACGAAACACTGTATCCGGGGTAACAGCTTTGGCGGTACGGACGGTGCCTCAACGCCTGGACAGCAGACCGAAAAGGAAGGAAGCGCCGGCAACCACCAGAAGCGTTGAAATCGGCTCTTCGCGGACGCGCTCACGCACCCTCTCCGCCATCACCTCCGCCTCGCTCTGAACAACAGCCCTGGCACCGCTACCGATTGCCGACACGCTATCGGTCAGCCGAGCAATCTCTGCGCGCAGTTCGGCGATCTGCGCCTCCAGTTCGATCCGCGCTGCCGACGCTTCGACTTCGCCCTCGACCGTGTCACGGACTGCCTGCAGTTTCTTTTCAACCATTGCAACGCTCCTTCTCTTGCCCGGTCTCAACGCTTTGGGGCCGCATTGGTTCCGAGGCGGCCTGTCGAAAGCGGCGGCACGAACAAAAACGGGCGGCTCGCGCCGCCCGTCAGAAAGGTCAGGATGTGACCGCCTCATTCCACGCAGGATGGGTCCATCGCCTGGCACCGGATCACCGGATCCTGCCGTGCGCCGTCCCGCTCGCGGCGGCGGTCCCAGTCACCGCGATTGTCGTCGCCGGGGCGACGGCCATAATCACCGTCACGATCATCCCAGCGCTCCCCGTCGCGACGGTTGCGCTCCCAGTTCTGCCGGTCGCGATCCCGCTCACGCTGATCGCGCGTCCACTCACGCTCCTGGCGGGCGCGATCGCGCTCCCATTCGCGGCGATCCCGGTCGCGCTGGCGCTCCCAGTCCCGCGGCCGGCGGGTGTCGTCGACCCAGTCCGGCCCGCGGCGCCAACGGTCGCGGTCGCGATAGAAGTCACGGCCACGATAGTTGCGGTCCCAGTAGCGATCGAACTGGAAGACCACCGTCGGGATGCCGAGCGGCCGGTAGTATTGCGGCTCGACATAGACCCGGTTGCGACGGTAATTCGCCTGCACATAGCGTCCCGCGACCCATCCTCGGCCGCCATAGAAGGAGACGTCGCACCAGGGCAGATCCGCAAGGCAGCCGTGGATTTCGACGGATTCACCCGCAGGGATCATCGACACCGCCGGATAACGCGTACTCGGCCCGGACCGCATATTGACGTTGGCGGTTGCAAATCCTTCCGCCGCCTCGGCAATCGCCGGCGCCAGAAAAAGCGCGCATATGGTCATCGCGCGCAACATGACTTTCTTCACAATAAGCTGTCTCCCATCGGAAGGCCCCTCTTCAACAAGCCTTCTTGCGTCGGCGGGCGTCCGGAGCCCTTCACCGTCACCGCGATCACTTAAAGCCGCTTGTGGATTTTTTAAGGCTGCATCGGGCCATGCCCACAGCAAGCGGCCCATTGGGACCGAAACGGCACAAAATGGATGAACTTGTCGGCGCCGCAAGCCTGAATAAAGCCCCAACGTCCATAGTTAACAGTGCGCTAACGCTTTTCTTTTATTTTTAGTGACGTGTGCCGTTCCGGGTCGCCGGCGATGGCAATCATGTTTTGCGTGCAAGGATTTATCGTGACGGATCGGTTTCGTGAGTTGGAAAGGCCGCAAACGGGCCGCCTGAAGGACGTGGTCCTGATGGCAACCGTCAGCGGTTTCGAAAGCCTGCGGATCCCGCGCAAATCCGACATGAAACAGTTTTCCGAATTGTTCGAGCCCCTGTTCCTCGGCTCCAGCAGCGAAGCGCGCCGCCAGGCCGCCGCCGCCCTGTCACAGTGCCCGCATGTTCCCGAGCCGGTCGCCGCCTTGATCGGCAGCATGCCAATCTCGATCGCCGCTATTTTCCTCACCCGCTCGCAGGCGGTGTCGGACCGAACGCTGATTGCCGTTATCCGCCAGCAGAGTGCTGCCCATGCAGGCGCGATCGCGCGCCGCACCACTCTTTCCCCCTCCGTGATCGACGCATTGGTCGAACACCACAATCCGGCCGGGCTTTCCGCCCGCCCGGAGTTGCGTCAGCGCGAGGTCAACGAGCCCTCTCTCCCGCCAGCGCCCGCACCCGACGCTGAACGAACCGCGCGCGAGGAGACGCTGCGCGCCGAAATCAAGGCGCTCGCCCGCGCCGGCTCGTCGGAGGCCGCTCAAGCCGCATCAACGATCGTGCCGATCAGCTCCACCCATGGTGCGCTCCTGGTTCGCTTTGCGCGCAGCGGCGAAATCATTCTTTTCGCTCGGGCGCTGGCGACCGCTCTTGATGCCCGCGGCCCATTGGTCGAGCGCATTCTTCTGGACGTCTCCGGCCAGCAGCTGGCCACGAGCCTGATCGCCCTGTCGCTGCCAGGCGACGACCTGACCTTCGTGCTGCAATCGCTTTACCCACACCTCGCCGAGCGCATCGGCGGCACCACGCGTGCCGAAGCCCTGACAGGCTCCATGGATCCGACGTCAAGCCGCGAGAAACTCGACAGCTGGCTGCAATCAGAGGAACGGGACGAAGGGCCGGCACCGCGCCATCAGGCCTATCTTGCCGATGATCATGCCAATGATGCGCGGCAACCGGCAGCACGCAAGGTCGCGGGCGCCCTTGGTGGCTTTAAGACACACCGGGTGTTCGGCCGCCGGTAGATCGACCGCTGACAGGGCCAGCGCCCAGTCCCCTCAGAGACGTTGCCTCATCGCATCGACGATCCAGTTCCATTCGCGTCCGGCCGGATGCGGCGCTTTCTCGCCCTGGAGGATCGCCATCAGTTCTTGATAGCGCGCCGAGCGCGCGTGATGCTTTCGATACGCGTTCAATTGCCAGTCGAGGAAGGCACGGTCCGGTTCCTTCTTCATCGCCCGTGCCGATCGGTCCAGCCAATCCTCGGCGATTTCCTTGCCGATCGCCGAGTTCGGCTCCAGCCCCTCGGCAAGTGCGGCGCGCACGCGCGCAAAGACGGCGTCCGACGCTTCAGCATAGGCGACGGGATCAAAATCGCCGTTCCACATGGCCGCCATGTCGGCGCGCATCGCCGTCACATAGTCCGTGTCTGACAAGATGCCCATCAGCTCGCTCCAGGCATCGAGCTGCTCGGCCGTCGGATCGTTGGGCAGATCAGGCGTGCCGGCGTCGACCATCTGCTTCTTCCAGGCGGGATCCATACCGGCATCACCCGTCACCTCATCATAAAAGCGTTCGACGGCGGCGCGGAATTCAGTCTGCGAAAGTCGGGTCACGGTCCATAACCTCCTGAGATCGTTGGGTGTCGGATCATGGATGGCCAGCGTGGCGCGCAGGGCGGCAGCGATCCGGCGCTTGGTCCTGATTTCGGCCTCGATCGTCTTAAGCCGAAGCGCCAGGGTTTCTGCCAGACTTTCCCGCTTGCCCAGAACCTTGCGGATCTGTTCGAGGCTGACACCGGCGTCGCGCAAGGCCAGGACGAGGTCGAGCCGTGCAAGGTCGGCGCCGGAATACATCCGGTAGCCGCTCTCGGTCCGCGCCGATGGCGGCAGCAAGCCCTTGTCCGAGTAGAAGCGAAGGCGCCTGACGGAGATGCCGCAAAGCTGCGATAGTTCGCCGATTGAGTAGATCTGATCATCCATGACAAGCGTCCTACGGCCTCCACCAGGTGGAGAGTCAAGCAGCTCTCACGGATGTTTCAAGAGCGGCCTTTCGCCTCGTCCGGCACGACGTCGAACAGGTCGGAGCGATCGTCCAGCTCGATCTCGACGATCCAGCAATCCGGATCGAACCGGATCTCGCGGGCAAGCGCATCCTCCACCGCATCGCCATCGCTATCCTTCAAACGGGTCTCGAACTTGCGGCCACCATCGGCGTCGTCGGCAAAAAAATTCTGCGGTGCCGGCGCAAACAGCATCTCGGTCCCAATGCGCGCGCGCTGGCGGATGAAGATCGCACCGGCATCCTCGGCCCCCTTGCGCAGGACGGCCGCGTAGCCCCCGAGCGCGAAGGCACGGCGCACAAGAGCGGAGACGAAGATATGGGATTTGAGGCGCATGCAGAGGCTGTACACGGGCGGGCATGCGCTTGCAAATCGGTTGCGGCGCCAGCGCGCCATGGTCACCGCCGAACGTGCGACCTGCACTGCCCGCGACTTAGCCCTTGAAAGCGACGACGCGTCAGAGCGCGCCGATCTCCTTCAGCTTTTTCAGCACCTTGGGATTGGGCTCGCCGGTCTGCGGCAAGCGGTAGTGCTTTTCGAAATGGCGGATCGCGGCGCGTGTCTGATCGCCGGCGACCCCGTCTACGACGATGTCGGCATAGGCGAGATTGCTCAGCCCCTTCTGGATGTTCAGCACCATTTCGCTCGAAACCGGGATTTCGGCCCTCGGGGTCAACATCTTGTCGCCCTCGGCCGAGCGAATGGCGGCAGCGACTGGGTCGACGTCGGCAACTGCCCGCTTCGGGTCGGCATAGGGCCGGCTCGCGGGCATGACGGCCGCCAGCTTCTGACCGGACGTGGCGCGCAGCGCGCGCAGCAACTCGGCGCTCGCGATGCCGGTCCCTGTCTGTCCTGACTGTTTCTCAAATCTGAGGATGGCAGCCGACGTCAGCGGTCCCGGGCGCCCGTCAGGCACACCATCGTAAAGGCCGATACGGCCCAGCTCTTTCTGAACGTCGGCGACAAGCGGCGAAGCCGACGTATCCGGCACGGTGGTGACACGCTCGGGCGACGGCTTTTCGATCGTCGTCTCGGATGCTGCGGCTGCGATCACGTCCTCGACGCTTTCGGCGCTCTTTTCGTCTTCGCGCTTGATGACGAAGGTCGTGACGTTGCGCGGCTCGATCTCGGCACCTTCAGCGGCTGCGATACGCTCGGCCGTCTGCGGGCTCACAAGCGGTACGCGAGTGCGCAGCAGGGGCGACGGGTGGACGCCGTGCTGGTACCACATGGCATTGGCGGCAACGAAGGAGAAGACGACGACAAAGGCAGCCGTACCACCTGCACTCAAGGGGTGACGGGCGACCAGCCGCCCGGCAAGCGCAGCACCGCGGCCGGCGAGTGCCAACCCACGCATGGCAAGGCCTGGCGCCGTGCGCGCCGCCTTCTTGCGTTCAGGCTGTTTTCGCTTGCGCGGCGCCATATCCCCGATCCTCGTTCAAACCCGTCCTTTCGAGCCGGTCGCCATCGGCAGCCGGCTGCGTGTCACTATCTCTCAGCCGCGGCGGAAATTCGACGGTGACCGCCGAATGCTGCTCCTCGCGGTTCGCCTCGACGATGCCGGAGCCGTCCATGGGCAGCGTCACGGTGATGACGGTGCCCTCGCGCTCGCGGCTGCGAATGCCGATCTCGCCGCCATGCAGCGCCACAAGCCCCTTCACCAACGAAAGACCGAGACCGGTGCCTTCGTAGCGGCGGGTGTAATCGTTCTGGATCTGGACGAAAGGCTGCCCCAGCATCTGCAGCTTGTCGGCGGCTATGCCGATGCCGGTGTCGCTGACGGTCAGCTTCAGCGTCGCCCCTACCACCTCGGCGTCGATGGTCACCAGACCACCCTGGTCGGTGAACTTGATGGCGTTTCCGACGAGATTGATCAGAACCTGCTGGAAGGCGCGCTGGTCGGCATTGATCTCGCCGACGGCGCGGGTGACGCGGCTGGCGAGCTTGACGCCTTTTTCCTGTGCCTGAAGCGACAGCATCGCTTCGCAGGCGGCGACCGCCTCGGCGACGCGGAATGGTTCGGGAACCAGCTCATAGCGGCCGGCCTCGATCTTGCTCATGTCCAGCATGGTGTTGACCACCGACAGAAGATGTTCGCCCGACTTGTGGATCAGGCCGACATATTCGCGCTGGCGATCGTTTTCGAGGCGACCGAAATATTCTCCGGTCAGCACGTCGGAGAAGCCGAGAATGGCGTTGAGCGGCGTGCGCAGCTCGTGGCTGACGGCGGCGAGAAAACGGGTCTTTGCGTCGTTGGCCGATTCAGCTTCTGCGGTTCTTGCGGCCGCTTCGGCGCGAAGCCGCGCTTCCTGCGACACGTCGCGCGACTGGGCGAGGATCGCCGTCAGCGCGCCGTTACCGTCGAGAAGCGGTGCCAGTTCACAGCACATATAGACGAATTGCTCGCCTTCCGGCGGCAGTGACCGGCGTTCGATGCGGATGTTGACGGTCGCCCGTTCGCCACCCTGGCGCAGAGTGTCAATCGCGCTCAGGAAGGTGATGCGGTCGGAGACGTGGATCTGCTCGATGAAGCCTCGACCGGTCGGATCGCGCATCAGCGTCAGATGCTCGGCAGCGTCCCGCCCATGGACCGACAGGACGTTGCCGCGCAGGTCGTGCACCGTGACGAGGCCGGCGAAGAGATCGTAGGCGGCGGAAAGATCAGGAAGGACGTAGGCGGCAGCGTCGAGCGCCTCGTCATCCTGCTTGCCGCGGCCGCGCGCGATGGCCGCCGCAGCAGCCAGCAGCGAGGCGGAGGCCCAGAGAGCCGTGCCGAGCGGCAATGCGGAGGAAACGGGCATGGCGAGCGCCAGCGCCAACGGCACGGTCGGAAGCGCGGTCAGCGAAACGGCGGCAACGGTGCGCAGGCGCTTGAGGTCGCGGCGGCCGACGGCCGAGCCTGCCTCGCGGCGGGGCAACCATAGGGCAGCGGCCTCGTCCACGCGGGACGTCCATCTGCCAACCATGTCACGCAATACGCTCACGCCTTACCCTGCCACATTTGTTGTTCTTGCGAGACTGCGCGTGACCGTTTTCCGCTTCATGCGGGCCGCCATTCGAACTGCCTCGTGACATGTCGGAATCTCGCATCCCCGGCTTAATGAAAGAATAAACGGGACCGTCTGGGAACCGCGCCAAATGCCTGAAAAATCCCGATTTGAGGCAATTCCGGCGACCTTCATTTCTTGTGGTTAACGGGGCGTAAGCAACGGATTTTGGTGCATTTTCCGTCTCACGTTAAGGATTTGGGCAAGCCGTTCAGGTGCCGTGGCCCACGCTTTCGGGCTTTGCCGGCGCCCCGCTGCCACGAACCTTAACGGCAAAAGCTAAAATGCGACACAAATGCACTGCAAATCGCAAAGGGCAGGCGTTTCATTAAAATTCGAAACAAATGCTGCGGGTTTTTGAAAAGCGCCCTTGTGATTCTCTGCCTAGTGTCTGCCTCAACAAAGGGCCGAACGACGAAAGACGGCGGTCCAGATGAAACGACGGCGGGCGTGAACGGGTATCAGGGGATACTGCGGCGCTCCAGGATGCCGAAAGCGGAAAAACCGGCTAGAAGACCGGGGGCCGCGGCAGCCGAATACAGGATGGGCAGAACATGTGGTTTCTCATCAAGGCGACATTCTGGTTTTCGATGGTTCTGGTGTTGCTGCCGTTCCTCGATCCCTCGAGCGCCGAGAAGCTGGAGCACGGCCCGAAGGTCGAGCTCGGCGATACCTTCTCGGCCGCCAACGAGGCGTTCCATTACATCAGCGCCATCTGCATCGAGAAGCCCGAGGTTTGCGAGAAGGGTGCTGAAACCTTCGTCGCTCTCGGCCATCGGGCCCGCGAAGGCGCCCGCATTGCCTATGAATTCCTGGATACGCAGTTCGCCGAAACCGATGCAATCAAGCCCGATGCCAAGGTGAAGACCGGTACGGTCGGCCAGCCGGCCGCAACGGATGCTGAACTGGCCACGCCAGCCGAACAGACCGCTGCTGACGCCGCTCCCGTGTTCAAGCGCACGCCGGTCCCGGAAAAGCGCCTCGACCCCAAGGCAACGCTCGTCCAGTAAACTCTTCCCGCTGTGCTGGTCGCTGCGCGCGACCACTGCAGAGACATCCTTTGACACTGCCTGACTTGCCGCTCCGTCGCGGCCGCCGCGAGGATCCCATCCCCTCGCGGCGTTTTCTTTTTCGGAATGCAACCGAAGGGCGGTCTTGCGACAGGCTCGCACAAGACATGGCTGTTTAGGTCGCCGCACATTCAGCGGAGACTGCCCCCGATGCAAATATACGGGTTCTTTTCAAATACGGGCGTGGCACGTGGCGCGACCGCCGGATCGCCCGTTGGCATCGATGCCGCGCCGCTGGAAAAGAATACCGGATCCTTATCTCTCAAGCTGCTGCGGGTTGACGACGAAGTCGCCGCCAGCCGGAAGGCGCTGGCCAAGAAGAAGCTGGATGAGATCAAGGAACAGCTGCAGATGCTGCGGTATTGGGCGTCGGATCCCGAGACGCTCGCAAGACTTGCAAAGCAGCTGGCCCAACAGCTGGGCGCAGCTGCACAACAGTTCGCCGGCGGCGGCTCGCCCGGCATGCCCACGGGCGATGGCGCTGCAACAGGTGCCGCATCCGCGGCGACCGCTGCAGCATCAGCGGCGGCAGCAGCGATGCACGCCGATGCCGAACATGCGGCAGATGCCGGCACACAGGAAGCCAAAGGCAGCAAAGACAGCGCGCCAACATCCTTCGCGGAACGCGCCTACCGTGAATTTGGAGCCGACAACGCGGAAGACAGATCAGACGCAAGAACGGTTGCGGAGTTCAAGGCACTTGCCGAACAGCTCAAGCAGATCCTGCGGAAGGCAGAACAGGATCTGCGCGCCAAGGGCGCCGGCAGTGACGCGGACGATGCGAGGAAGGCGGGCGCCGCCCTCGCCGCTTCGGTCGCATCTCTCGACCAGGCGGGAATGGCAGGCGGGGCCGCCCCCACGCTCGCGATTCCGACGAGCGTTTCGATCTGACATCACATCTGCCGCCCAATCGTGCCTTACGGCACAGCAGTGGCAATTCGCGGTTCTCATCCGTGTTACCATCGCCTATATGAGTGGCACGACGTCCTGACACCGAAATGGCCGCCAGGATCGAGCACAGGCATCGACATCACCCGGCGACGAACGCTGCCCGGTGAGATCGACAATCGGACCGGACCATGACCACGCTTGACCAGATCATCGACGATTTCGCCTTTCTTGACGAATGGGAGGATCGCTACCGCTATGTGATCGAGCTCGGCAAGGCCCTGCCCGAAATGCCGGAGGCCGAGCGCACCAGTGAGAACAAGGTGCAGGGCTGCGCCAGCCAGGTCTGGCTTGCAACGCGCACGACCGGCGACCCGGACGATCCGCTGCTGATCTTCGAAGGCGAATCGGACGCACATATCGTGCGCGGACTGGTTGCCATCGTCCTGGCGATCTACTCCGGCAAGCACGCCTCGGAAATTGCCAGGCTGGACGCGCTCGAAACCTTTGGCAAGATCGGCCTGATCGAGCATCTGTCGACGCAGCGCGCAAACGGCCTTCGCTCGATGATCCGACGTATCAAGGCAGAGGCAGAAGCGCGCCTCGCCGCCTGAGCCGGGTACGGCCGCTCGACAGCCTCCGCAAGCGCCAGGGCATGCCGAATTCGCGCGGGCATCGAGCGCCGCGATAACCCATCGACATCGGCGACATACCGCCGGTCCACGACGCGCAACCCGGGGTGACGGAGAGCCGGTCGACCTCGGACGCAGGTCGCTGGCAAGATCGCGTCGCGTGATCTGCGGCATGATGTGGCGCCTGCGGCGCTTGGCGTGCAGGCAGCCACGCCGAAGCCAGGGTGGCCTTGCGGCCCCACACGCGTCAGGCGACCTTCAGCTGGCCGACAACGACTGAAAAACCGCGTTCGCCCCCAGCGGCGACAGAGCACAAATAGCCCCTTAAGCATCGGAATTTATTCCTTCCGACATTGCGTATCGGAAGACAGGGTTCTTTCCACCCTTTGCCACCGCACTCAAGACCGGAAGGGGTTGAGACGAAATTCTCTGATATTACTGGTCTATTCCTGATAGCACTCCCTTCCCGTCAGGAGGTAGGTCGAAGGCACGGCTCCGAGTGCTGATGTCACGGCAGAGTTTCATGTAGGGATATTTTCATAGTCGATAAAACACAAAGGCCGGGCTTCAGCCCGGCCTTTGTGTTTGTGGACCGTCGGTCAAACCGGACCGGCGTAGCGCGCGGTTCGGCAACGAACGGTGCGCGTATTACTTGCCGCGACGCTTGCGACGCTGGCCGAGGCCCATTTCCTTGGCCAGGCGCGAGCGCGCTTCGGCATAGGCGGGCGCAACCATCGGATAGTCGGTCGGCAGGTCCCACTTCTCGCGATACTCTTCCGGAGACAGGCTGTGATGTGTCATCAGGTGACGCTTCAGCGACTTGAAGGTGCCGCCGCATTCAAGGCAGGTAATCTGATCGTCCTGGACGGACTTGCGGACCGACACGGCCGGCTTCGGCTTCTCAACGGGGATCACGACCGGCGCGGGTGCCGCCGTGTTGTTGAGCGCGGAATGGACGTCAGCGATCAGCACGGAAAGCTCGGCGGCCGGAACGACATGGTTGCTGACATAAGCGGAAACGATTTCAGCTGTCAGCTCAACCAGAAGTTCATGGCTCGCGCCAAGCGTTGTTTCAGTCATTTCTTTCTCCTATCGGAATTCGGCACAATCCCAAAACAAGTTTCGGGGGGAGGAATGCATGCAAATGCCGTCGGGAAGCCTTCGCTGCCTTGGGATAGACCATCAATAGTTCGGCAAGGACAAATTCTTGCCGCAATATCAAGAGTTGGAATTTTGATCACGAAACCTATTGCCGAGTCGCCGGAACAACCAACCTCTCAAAGCAAAAGCCAATATTCACAACTCAAGCTGGAATTTCAGCTCTAAGTATTTTCCACAACGACACTTTACATTTACTCGATTAACATTGATCCGCGAAAATACCAAACATAAATTTGGCCGCCACTAGCAACTTTATTTCGAAATTGCTGACATGGTCGCGGTCTATCGGAATGTTCTGAAATACAAAAACAGAAACGTTGCCGCTCAATGCCGGCGCGGCTCTTCCTTTTGCGGAAGCTGATCTACGACCGACTGTTTCGTCAGCCTGTAACCCGCCTGATGCGCAGCCTTTGCCAAGAGATGGGCGGAAATAGGCGCGGTCAGTACGAAGAAGAAGAAGCCCGCAAGCGCCCGGAACAGTATAGCGATATCAAGCGAATGCAGTCCCGCGGCCAAAAGCAGCAGGCCCGAGCCGACGGTACCGGCCTTCGAAGCGGCATGCATGCGGGTGTAGAGATCGGGAAAACGCACGATCCCGATCGCGGCCAAAAGCGAAAAGATGGCCCCGCTGACCAAGAGCAGAGCAACGCAGAGCGTGATGATCGTCTCGAACGCAGATGCCATCAGCGCGACCTCTTGTGTTTGCGCCTGGCAACTTTCGCTTGCGGCGTCGGGCCGCGGCGGACGTTGCGCGGCGTGTCCGGCGCCGCTCCTGCCGCTTCCGGCGCAAGACCGCGCGCCAGAACGAAGCGGGCGAAGGCGACGGTCGCAAGGAAGCCGACCAGGCCGAGGGCAATGGCGATGTCGATATAGAGATTAAAGCCCGTGCGAATGGCAACGACCGCTATCAGGCCAATGGCGATGGCGACCAGCATGTCGAGGCCCAGAACCCGGTCGGGCAGCGTCGGGCCGCGGATGATGCGCCACACCGTTACCAGCAGCGCGATGGACAGAAGTACCAGCGCAAAGCCGGTTGCGGCAGCAAGGATCTGAGCCGGCGTCGTCATTCAAAGGCCTCCTTGATCCGGCGCTCGAAGCCATTGGCGATATCGCGCCGGAGGCCGCCGGGATCGGCGCAGTCGAGTGCATGGACATAGAGCGTCTTGCGATCGTCGGAGACGTCGACTGAAAGCGTTCCGGGCGTCAGTGTGATCAGGTTGGCAAGCAGCGCAATCTCGAAATCGCTGCGCACCGTCAGCGGGTAAGAGAAGATGCCTGGCTTCAGTCGCATCTTGGGCTGGATCACCAGCAATGCGACCTTGGTTGCCGAGACAGCCAGTTCCTTGAAGAACAGGGCCGTGAGAAGCAATATCTTCAGCGGCCGGACCGGATAGGCGACAGGCTGCAATTCGCGCCGGATGAGCCACAGCGACAGGCTTCCGACGGCAAAACCGAGCAACAGATTCGGCACGCTGAGACTGCCGCTGATCGCGGCCCAGACCGCGGTGAAGATCAGGTTGATCCAGAGAAACTTGATCATCGCACGCCCCCCGGGAAGACCGAGTTCAGATATGCGGACGGTTCGGAGAGGCCCGCAGCGGCATCCTGGATGGTGGCCAGCAGCGGCTCGGGATAGAGGCCGATCGTCAAGGTAAGCAGTGTCAGCGCCACGAGCGGCAGCAGGATCGCCGCCGGGATCCGGGCCTTGACCGTACCGGCCAGCCCGTCATCGGCCTTGTCGCGCCAATAGGCCAGCAGGAAGAAGCGGCCGGTCGCGATCGTCGTCAGGAAACCGGTCACGAGCAGCGCCGCGGCAAGCCACCAGGCTCCGATATCGAGTGCTGCCTTGACCAGCATAACCTTTGGCCAGAAACCCGAGAACGGCGGCAGGCCCGACACGGCAAAGGCCAGCATCAGACTGATCGCCGCAAAGCCCGCATGGCGGCGATAGAGGCCCGCAAGCGACGACAGCGAGAAACTACCGCCCAACTGTGCCGCCACACCCGAGGCGAAGTAGAGCGCGGTCATTACCAGCATCGAATGCAGGGCGTAGAAGATGGCGCCACCGATACCGCCCGGCCCGCCGACGGCGATGCCCGCAAGGATCGAACCGATGCCCGAAATCACGAGATAGCCGAGCATGCGCCGGAAATCCGATTGGGCGAGCGCGCCGAAAACGCCGACCAGCATCGTCAGCGCCCCGACGGCGGCAATGACGAGGCTGAGCTCTTCCCGCTCCACCGGCAGCAGCATCACGGTCACGCGGATCAGCGCGTAGATGCCGACCTTGGTCAGGAGGCCGGCAAAGAGCGCCGAAACGACGACGCGCGGCGTGTGGTAGGAGGCAGGCAGCCAGACGTTGACGGGGAAGGCCGCCGCCTTCATGCCAAACGCCAGCAGGAACAAGGCCGTCAGCGTCATCAACGGCGCGGTGCCGCGCAGGCCTTCCGCTTTTTGGGCGATGTCGGCCATGTTGAGCGTGCCGAAGCTCGCATAAAGATAACCTGTCGTGACCAGGAACAGCGTCGTCGCGACCAGATTGAGGAAACCGTACTTCACGGCGCCGTCGATCTGCTCGCGCTCGGAACCGAGCACGATGAGGCCGAAGGACGAGATCAGCAACACCTCGAACCAGACGTAGAGGTTGAAGATATCGCCCGTCAGAAACGCGCCGGAAACGCCGGCCATCAGCAGCATCAGGAATGGGTAGAACCCGTAGCGCCGGCCGCTGTCGTTGACGTCGGCCATCGAATAGACGCCGCCCGCGAGCGCGACGACGGCTGCCGTCAACGCAAACAGCGCGCCGGTCAGATCGACGGTAAAGGCGATGCCGAACGGCGGCAGCCAGCGGCCCATCACCATCGTCACCGGACCGTTCGCGATCACATGTTGCAGGAGCAGCCCATCGATCGCCACAAGGCCGGCGAGACCGGCCACGGCGATGAACGGATGCAGGCCGATCGGTCGGCGCAACATGACGAGCAAGGCACCGATCGCCAGGCACCAGGCAACCGGCAGGATCACCAGCCAGTCGGCGGCCGCGACCGGCTCGAGGACGAGTGCGGCAGAGAGATCGGCAGGAGGGGAAGTCGAAACAGCCATGGGTCTGTCAGTATCCAAGCGGCGGCGCCGGCTCGTCTTGTGGCTCGGCGACGCGCATCTCGTCGGTGTTATCCGTCGAAAGCTCTTCGTATGCGCGCCAGGCCAGAACCAGCAGGAAAGCGAAGAAGGAGAAGGAAATGACGATCGCCGTCAGGATCAGCGCCTGCGGCAACGCATTGGCGGCGGGCCCTGCGAGCGCATCGGCTCCCTCGGGAATGACGGGCGGCACGCCGCGCGTCAGTCGGCCGCCGGTGAAGATCAGAAGATTGACGCCATTGCCGAGGATCGCCACGCCGAGCAGGACGCGGATGATCGACTTCGACAGAAGCAGGTAGATGGCAACGGTAAAAAAGATGCCGACGAGCAGCGCAAACCACGCTTCCATCATTCACCTCCCCGCTCTTCGAGCGACAACGCGATCGAGCTGATGGCGCCGACGACGACAAGATAGACGCCGCAATCAAACAGTGTCACCGTCGACAGCGGAACCTCCACGCCCAGCAGGGACGGATAGATCCAAAGCCCGGTCATGAACGGCACGCGCGCGGCCATCGAGATCAGGCCGGCGATGGTGGCGGCAAAAAGGCCCGCACCGGCGATCGCCATCGGATGGAAATAGATGGCGCGACGCACGGTTTCGACGCCACAGGCGATACCATAAATCGCCAGCGCCGATACGGCGATCAGACCGCCGATGAAGCCGCCGCCGGGCTCGTTGTGGCCACGCAACAGCACGAAGATCGAAAACAGCACCATCAGGCTCGTCAGAAACGGCGCCACGGCCCGGAAGATCAGGGACTTCATGCGCGATCCTCCGCATCCGGGTCATTGTCGGCGATGCGCCGCATCGAGCCGGCCCTGAGGCGAACCAGGGACAGGATGGCAAGGCCGGTGATCATGACGACGGCGATTTCTCCCAGTGTATCCGTGCCGCGGAAATCGACGATGATGACGTTCACGACATTGGCGCCGTGCGCGATCGTCTTTGAGTAGAGATTGAAAAACTCGGTCAGCGAGGCATCGAAGGGAATGCCGGTCACTTTCAGCAGCATCAACCCGAAACCGAGACCACAGGCGAGCGCAACGGCAAGATCGGGGATTTTCTGGCCGAGCGGGCGGTGGTCCGACGGCGAGAGCCTGAGCCGGGTCATCACCAGAGCCAGCACCACCACCGACAGGGTCTCGATCATGAACTGGGTAAAGGCCAGGTCCGGCGCACCGTAGAGCAGGAAGATGACGGCGACGGCAAAACCCTGGATACCGAGCGAGACAATCGCGGTCAGCCGGTCGGCGGCAAGCACGACGGCCAGGAGGCCGATGACGGCGATCGCCATGATCGCCAGTTCATGCAGCGGCACGTCGCCGGCAAAGAACGGCGCGTTGGGCAGTTCGCCATAATAAAGCGGCGCACCCCAGAGGACGGCGGCGACCACTACGAATGTCGTCGTCATGTAGACGTCGAGGCGACCGGACTGGAGGCGACGCGTCAGCGCGACCGAAAAGCGGACGAGACCGCGCATGAACTGATCGAAGCCGCGATCCGGGCCCCACCCGATATCGGCGAGGATTGTGGCAACGAAGCTGCGCAGGCGCGAAAGGTTGAGATAGAAGACGATGCCAAGCAGGGCCGTTGCGAGCGACAGGGCGAGCGGCACGCCGACATGGGGTATCACCGAGATGGTGACCTGGCGCGGCGCGCCGGCAATCGCCGTCGCCATCGGTGTCGACACGAGCTCATGGGTGAGATCGGACAACAGGGCGGCCGACAATCCTTTGGCTGCGAGCAGCGCCGGACCGAGCCAGAGAAGCAGCGGCGCCTCGTGCGCGGGTCGCGGCGTTTCGACCCTTGCGCCCACGAAAGGCTTCAGCGCAACCGCGAAAGCGACGGCAAACATCAGCGCATTGCCCAGGATGGCAAGGGCGGCGAAGACCATCGCGCGACGGTCGGGGCCAGCCAGCGCGTAGTAGATCTCTTCCTTGGCGAGGAAGCCGAAAAATGGCGGCAGTCCCCCCATGGAAAGGGCTGCGGCAAGCGCAATGACGAATGTCAGCGGCATGGCTGAGCGCAAGCCGCCAAGCCTCGTCACATCGCGCGTGCCGGTTTCATGGTCGATGATGCCGGCAACCATGAACAGCGCGCCCTTGAACAGCGAATGCGCCACGAGATAGAGCGCCGCCGCCTCGATGGCGTGCGGAAAACCAAGGCCGGTCAGCATGACGAGCAGGCCGAGCGATGCCATGGTGGTGTAGGCCAGCATCAGCTTCAGATCGGTCTGCCGGCATGCGAGAACCGCACCGATGACGAGCGTGGTGCCACCGAAGAGCGGCAACAGCATTTGCCATTCCGTCGTGCCGCCAAGCACCGGATTGAGGCGCATCAGCAGGTAAACCCCTGCCTTGACCATGGTTGCGGAGTGCAGATAGGCCGACACCGGTGTCGGCGCTTCCATCGCGTTGGGCAGCCAGAAGTGGAACGGAAACTGCGCCGACTTGGTGAAGGCTCCACCGAGCACAAGCAAAAGTGCGGCCAGATAGAACGGGCTTTCGCGCATCTCCGCGCCGAAGGATGAAAGCAGCGAAAGCTGGGTGACGCCGGTGACGTTCCAGATGATCAAGAGGCCGGCAAGCAGAAACAGCCCGCCTCCCCCCGTAACGACGAGGGCCTGCAGCGCCGCGCGCCGGGCTGCCTCGCGCGAATGATCGAAGCCGATCAGCAGGAACGACGTTATCGAGGTCAGCTCCCAGAAAACGAAGAGCATCAGGAAGCTGTCGGAGGCCACAAGCCCGAGCATCGAGCCCATGAACATCAGGATGAACGAGAAGAAACGCCCCTGCTGCGGGTGCCCTTTCAGGTAACCTCCGGAATAAAGCACGATCAGCGCGCCGATGCCGGCGATCAGCAGAACGAAGGTCAGCGACAGGCCATCGATCAGCCAGGAGAAGCTGACATTGAAGGACGGGATCCACTCATAACCACCAGTGACGATTTCACCGCGCGCGACTTCCGGCCAGAAGCGCAGGAAATGCAGAACGATCGCAGCTGGAAAAAGCGCGAGAAGCCAGGCCGCGTTGTGTCCCAGAAGTCGGGTCAGCAGCGGAGCGACGAGCGCACCGAGAAACGGAAGCGACAGGGCCAGCAATGTCAGGGCGGCAGCATCCATCTTCCGGGCGCGCTCCTTTGCAATTTGATTGTCGGATCAAACGAACCTCCGACATAAAAGATGGGCCGATGCGCCTCAACCCCAAATCGGTAAAATCGGCGTCATCTGTTCCGAATCCCGACAAACAACCGGAAAATCGACGGTTTTTTCTGTGATAAGCGTGGATATCTTCCGTTTCGGCGGCCAGTTCATGCAACTTTCTCGGGATGGACTATCCGTTCGTCGGCAATGGATACTCATGCGCGATCGCCGCCAGCCGCTTTAGACTACCAACGGAAATTTAAAGTGGCGATGATGGCGCAGCATATACTTTTTGTCTGGCAATATTGACCGTCGAATGACTTCTTGCTGACGCAACGCAACGATCCGATTGCGGCACGCAAGCGCGTGCGGTCGCAAGCTCAAGCCCTGCTCGTGAAAGCATGACGCGACATCAGGTCGACTGTGGTCCGGTGCCCGGTTGGCAACCCTTGCCGACCAGCGACGGCGATTGAAGATGCAGCCTGCAGGCGCCCGCGCAAACGGGCACCACAGCGCGGGCGCGTTCCGACACAGGATGGCACGCGAGCGTGATTTGCGGGACGACGTCGACGCTCCTATATACACGCAGGAAATCACAGGGAGATCTTCGATGAGAGACACACGGACGCCGAAGGTGATCAAGACGGATGCGGAGTGGCGCGCGCAACTGTCGCCCGAGCAATACCGCATCACCCGCGAGCACGGCACCGAGCGCGCTTTCACCGGCCCGTACCTCGACAACAAGAAGGTCGGCACCTACGAATGCGTCTGTTGCGGCAGGGCGCTGTTTCGCTCCGACAGCAAATTCGATTCCGGCTGCGGCTGGCCGAGCTATTTCGCAGCGATCGACGACCAGGCGATCCGCGAGATCGAGGACCGATCGCATTTCATGGTGCGCACAGAAATCCGCTGCGCCGACTGCGATGCCCATCTCGGCCATGTCTTCCCCGACGGTCCGCCGCCCACGGGGCTGCGCTATTGCCTCAACGGCCACGCAATGACGTTCATCGAGGATTAACGCAAACAGACAGGCGCAGTCGCGGCCCCGGCGCTGTTCCGATAGAAACAGTAGCCCGGTCGCGGATGTGCTATTAATACCGCAACGGACGAGGCAAGTCGGGAGGAGATCCGCATGCGTCGCATTTTGGCTGCATTCGTATTTCTGTTCCCGGCCGCCTTGCCGGCCGCAGCGGACAATGACTGGCACGCCTACGCAAACCCGCGCTTCGGCTATATCCTCGACATCCCGCCCGGCTTCAAACAACAGGGCGAAGCCGACAATGGCGACGGCGTCAGCTTCCATGCCGACGACAACGGCGCCACACTCGCGGTTTTCGGCAGCGAACTGGTGGCCGGCGATTTTGAAATCGACGTCAATGATCGCATGGCGAGCGAGCGGGAAGACCAGTGGCGGATTTCCTACTCGCGCGTCACCGCAGCCTGGGCGAGTTTTTCGGGCGTGCGCGGCGAAGAGGTGTTTTACACGCGCGCGATTGCGCTCTGCGACGGCAGCGCCGCGTATTTCCGTCTCCAGTATCGCAAATCACGGCTGACCAGCTTCGATGGCGTGATTTCGCGCATGGCAGAAGCGCTGAGGCCCGCGGAAGGATGTCAGCAGACGCCCGTGGCAGCTGCACCGGTGGCCGCACCGAACTGACCGGCGGTCATTCACTCAACTTGAACTGTTGCTCGAAACGCCCTGTGTGAACGGGATCACGATATCGTCGTGCCGGCCAGACAGTTGATGACCGCCGAATAATGCACGGCGGCACCGGTGACGACGAAGCCGTGCCAGATGGCGTTCTGGAAGCGTAGCTTCTCCCAGACATGGAAGATCACGCCGGCGGAATAGATGATGCCGCCGATGAGGATCAGCACCAGCGTCGTTGGCGATAGCGCCGACAGCAGCGGCCCGACGGCAAGCACGCCGCTCCATCCCATCGCGAGATAAAGCAGGATCGCCAAGCGGTCGAAACGACCGGGGAAGAGGCATTTGATCACCACGCCCAGGATTGCGATCGCCCAGATGCCGATCAGCATCGCAAACAGGAACGGATCCTCCCAGCCGCGCTGCAGGAAGGGCGTATAGGTGGCGGCGATTAGCACGAAGATCGACGAGTGGTCGAAGCGGCGCAGGAACCACTTGGTCCGCGACACCGGATAGAGATTGTAGAGAAACGAAATCGACAGGGTCGCCAACAGTCCCGCGCCATAAATCGCGGCCGCGGCAAGCTGGCCGGCCGAACTCCAGAGCACCGCGTAGAAAATCAGCGCGGTAACGCCGACGAGTGCCGCGGCAAGGCCAACGCCATGCACGATCCCGTCGGCGATCAGCTCAGATCGATCGTAGTTCCACTTGACGCCGGCGAATTCCACGTGCCCCCACTTCCGACCTTCCTGCGCGTTAAAGCGGCGGTCGACTTTCTTGCTTGCCTTATCCTGCCACAGCCAGACGCCTTGGCAAAGAGCAAGGCGAAGGTGAAAGCATCAACTTTTGCAACGCATTACAACAAAGTCATGACATGTTTGCGAACCGGGCTCGCCCTTGTCTTATGCCCGAACTGTAACCACATTTCGCGAAGATTTGGACAACAAACGCCCCGGAGTGCCCGATGACGACGCTATGCATGCCGCATCCAGACCAGGCCGAACTGTTGACGGAGCTGTGCATGAGGTCCAAGGCCATCTGGGGCTATGACGCAACCTTCATGGCCGCCTGCCGCCCTGCATTGACGGTGACGGCGGACGACTTTCAGCAGTCGGAGCTGCAGATCGCAATACGGCATGACAGGATCGTCGGCATCGCGCAGGTCGTATGCCACGGCGAGATTGCCGAACTCGACAAGCTGTTCGTCGAGCCTGAGGCTCTCGGTAGCGGCATCGGTCGAAAACTGTTCGATTGGAGTGTGGAGGCAGCCCGGCGCAAGGGCGCGACGATCATGACCATCGATGCCGATCCGGGAGCTGCGGATTTCTACCGCCGCCTCGGCGCGATCGACGACGGCGTCATCGCTTCCACGGTCATCCCGGGACGTTTTCTGCCACGATTGAAGCTCGATCTGGCGGGTGTCCGCGCGGCCTGAGGCAGGCGGCGCAAACGCCCGGCCCCTGATCGGGCCCAAGCGATCGTCACTTGGCGCCGGCCGCGACCTCGGCGGCACATTCCTGGCAAAGCGGAGTGTGAGGCACGGCATCGAGCCGCTCGGCGGAAATCGGCAGGCCGCAGCGCACGCAGGTTCCGAAGGTTCCGGCCGCTATGCGATCGAGTGCTGCGTCGATCCCGCGGATTTCTTCCTGACCGGCAAGGCCGAGCCCTTCCAGCACCTCATCGTTTTCCCGTTCGGTCACCCGGTCGGGCACGTCCGCATTCATCGGCTCATCGAGATCGTGCTCGATCTTCACCAACCGACCGTAGAGTTCGCGTTTACGGCTGCTGAGCCGTTCACGAAAGGCGTCAAGCGCAGGCTTGTCCATGGGAAAGCTCCTCGAAGCCGTGGCGTTCGGACGCGCCACGCTCCTGTTCGTGTTTGCTGGCGGCTCAACGATCGACGAGAACGGCGCAGGGGCAATGGCTGACGACCCGGCTGGCGGTCGAGCCGATGAAATAGTCGATCAGACCGGGACGGTGCGAGGCGATGATGACGAGATCGGCATTTTCATCCTTGGCAAGCGCATTGATCGTGCCGGCGGCGCCTCCAGTGCGGATCTCGATACGACCGTTGATCCCGTGCTTGGCCTTCATCGCTTCCAGCGTCTTCAAGGCGTGCTTGCGCGATTCCTCGACCATCTCCAGCGGAAAATCGACGATCATGTAGCCCTGGGCATAGGCGTTCAGATCCTCGACGACATTGAGCAGGATAATCTCGCCCCCTTCATCGATCAGCTTCTCGGCTATGCCGAGCACGCTTTCGCCATGCTCCAGCTGATCCATGGCAATCGGGACGATGATCTTCTTGTACATACTGCGCTCCTTTGCGTTGCCTACCCGGATCGCCGCGCCAGATGCGGGGGCAAATCCCTCACTTCCAAGACTGAGCCCAGATGGCTCTTCCGGCATTGATTGAAATCAAATCGAAAGCGCCGCGACCGCATTGCCCTATACAAAAGAGCTAGGGCGACAGGGGCCACTGTCAACGCTCATCGAACACAACATCAAACGACTGACAGTCTTTCGTGAACGCCAGGTTCGGCCCATATTCACCTCACAGTTTCAGCGAAGCTGAGCACGCGGCAGGGCTCCCGGTTTCAGCCCCAAGGAAGCAACACATGACAACCAGCCAGACCATGCAGCCTACCGAGATTGCCGCCGACCATGCCTTGGCGATGCCGGCGCATGTGGACCATTCGCACCTTGTGGTCGCGGACCTGCCGATGGTGTCCACGTGGTATCAACGCATCATGGGGCTGAAGCCGCTCGAAACGAGCGCCAGCGGCGAGACGCTGGGCGTCGGAAGCCGGCCGCTCTTGACGCTGACCACGTCAGGCAACGCCACGAAGGCGCCGCGCAATGCGCCCGGTCTTTTCCACACGGCCTTCCTCGTGCCCAACCGCGAGGAACTCGGCCGCTGGCTCGCCCATGCCGCTCACAACAATGTCGGCCTGCAAGGCGCTTCCGATCACCTCGTCAGCGAGGCGATCTACCTCGCCGATCCGGAAGGAAACGGCATCGAGGTCTATCGTGATCGTCCGCGCTCGGAATGGAATTTCAAGCCTGACGGCACCGTCGGCATGGATACGCTGCCGCTGAACCTGCAGGCGCTCTACGACGAGGTACCGAAGCACGAATGGCACGGCATGGCCGAAGGCACCGGCATCGGCCACATTCATCTGCAGGTTTCCGATATTCCCGAGGCGGATGCCTTCTTTCGCGACGTGCTCGGCCTCGGGCTGATGGCGCGCTATCCTGGCGCGAGTTTCTTCGGCTCGGGCAAGTACCACCATCACGTGGCCGCCAATATCTGGAACTCGCGCGGCGCGCCGAAGCGCGAGACGCAGATGACGGGTCTTTCGGACTACACGATCCAGTTCAAGGACGCGACGGAACGCGCCACGGCGGTGGCCAAGCTCGACACGCTGGGCATCGCCGTCGACCGCAACGGCGACACCTACAGTCTCGTCGACCCCTGGGGCATCGGCCTCAAGCTCGCCGCCTGACATCGCCTGGACGGCGTCTTCCTCCCTTCCGGTCTTCCACGGCCCGAGCGGAACACCAATGGCCAGTTCCGCCGGCCCGATCGGCCGGCGGAACAATTCGACGGCACGCTGCCTGCTAGCGCCAGGATTGTGATGGCGCGGGCGACCGATGCGCTGCGTCATCACGCCGCTGGAAAGATCCGGGATAACCGATCATTAAACTTGAGTAATACAGTCGTATAATTTATCCGCACCGCCAAGGCGCGAAAGCGCCCGGTGTATGCGGAGTTAATAATATGAAAAACAACACTATTTTAGCGCTTGCTCTTGCAAGCGGCACGATACTTTCGTCCCCTGCCCTTGCCGTGGACTTCCGGCCGCAGGCCGAAATCGAGGGCGGTTTCTTCAGCGGCGGCTCGGCTGCCAGCGGCGGCTTCTTCCTGCCCTTCCTGCTCGACTCCGGCAATGCCATTTTCATCGATACACGCGGAACGATCGAAAGCGACAAGGTCCGCCAGGGCTCGATCGGCGCCGGTTACCGCTTCCGCGCCAATGATCAGTGGGTCATCGGCGCCTACGGCTACTACGACTATCTGAAGAGCGAATACGGCAACTCCTTCAACCAGGTGTCCTTCGGCCTCGAAGCGCTCAGCGGCGATCTCGAGATGCGCAGCAACCTCTATCTGCCGCTGTCGGGGGCCAAGACGCTCAGCGCCTTCAACGCCGCCTATGTTCGTGACCATGTGCTGGTCATGCAGGAAGGCAAGGAGCGCGGCCGGCGCGGTCTCGACGCCGAAATCGGCGGCCGTCTGCCCGTTTTCGACGAAGGATCCGACGTCCAGCTGAAGGTTTTCGGCGGCAGCTACTGGTATGGCGGCAAGAACCTCGGCGACATGTTCGGCGCCAAGCTGCGCGCCGAACTGACCTTTTCCGACCTGCCCGGCCTTTCCGAGGGCTCGACCGTCTCGCTCGGCGTGACCGGCACCTATGACAACGAGGACAAGCTCAAGGGCGCCGTGATGGCGCGTCTGCGCATACCGTTCGGCGCGACCGCCAAATCAGGCGATGCCTTCGATCCGATGCTCCAGCGCGTCGAGCGTTCAGCCAAGATCCGCACCCATGCTGGCGCGACCGGTGACATCGAAGCGGCGCAGTTCGTCGTCAACGGACGCAACACCGGCAAGGTCGTCAACATCTCCTCGGCCAATGGCGATGCGACTGCTATCAACGCACTGATCGCCTCGGCCGGCGCGGATGCTCTCATCCTTGCCGACGGCAATCTCGGCCTCAACCAGTCGCTGACGCTCGGCTCCGGCCAGGCGCTCGTCGGCGGCGGCGGCTCCATTGCCGTGCGCGGCGCCAGAAGCGGCGCCACCACATCCTTCGTCAACCGGGGCGCTGCCACGACGCTGACCGGCTACAACCCGGCGCAGGACGTCGTCACCATGGCGTCCGGCAGCCGCATCGCATCACTGTCGATCCGCGGCGGCCTTGCCGGCATCGCTGCAACCGACGCGGCCAACGTCACCATCGACAATGTCGACATCTCCGCCACGAACCATGACGGCATTCGCTTCACGCGGGTCAACGGCGCGGTGGTGCAAAACAGCCGCATCCACGACCTCTACATCTGCGAGAACAATACGAGCTGCGAGTTCTCGATCTACAGCCCGAACAAGGCTCCCTATGCGGCGGTCAGCTCCGTCGGCAGCAACAACGTGACGGTACGCGACACCACGATCGACAAGGTCACCTATGGCGTGTTCGCCGGCGGTGAGTTCAAGAAGATCAGCAGGACCGAACACGAGTTGGTCAGCGCCACGCAGAATGTCACGCTCGACAACGTGACGATCAGCAACTCGCGCCGTGAAGGCGTGCTGCTGGTCGCGGGCAAGGGCGTCAAGCTCGACCGCGTGACCGTCGACAACTCCAAGCAGGACCGCGACATGGATCTCGTGGCATTGCAGGGCACGTCCAACGTCTTCATCAACGACATGCGGCTCGTTGGCGGCATCAACGGGCTGATGCTCGTTGCCAGCCCCAATCTCAACGTGGAGACGACGAATGTGAACGTGGCGGGACTTCAGGTCGACCGCGCGCTCAAGGCCGGCATCTTCTTCAACCCGGTCTCCAACATCTCGTTCCAGGACGTCAGGATCACCAATGCCGGCACCTACGGGGCCCATATCTACGGCGACAGCTGGGGGTTCCTGGGCGGCCCGGTGAGCAACATCGTGTTCAACAACATGTCGGTCGACAATGCCGGCATCGCAGGCCTGCACTTCTCGGGCCCGGCCGAGGACATCAAGGGCAATGTCACGGTGACCAACACGCCGAAGGATTGCGTGCTCGACACCGGCTGGTCGGCCGGAACCATCACCCAGTCGCCGGGCTCGGAGCTGACGGTGAACGGCACCAGGCTGGATCAGGACAACGCCGGCAGCCGTTGCCGCTAACAGCTGCCGCCACGCCCTCGACCCCGGGGGCGTGGCTTTCTTCGCGGCGCGGCTGCCGCTACCGTGGCCGGCGGCATTCGAAGGTGACGACCTCGTCGCCATCTCTTGGCGCACGACCGAAGTGGTAATTTCCGGAAACGACGAGATCGACATAGCCGGCGGCGCGCAACGTCAGCGCCATTTCCTCGACGCCCCACCAGCGCATGGTGAAGAATTCAAGCTCGCTCGACGCAAGCCTGCCCTCGCGCCACAGCTCGTAGCGCAGGTGCGACACCGTCGTCTGTGCGATGACGTCGGCTTTGACCCGCTGGCTGGTCAAGGTCAGCAGGTCGCCCGCTTCCGTCTGCCAATTCCTGATGGTCGGCTTGATATCGGCCAGAAGATCATGCGGATAGAGGTCGAAGATCAGTCGGCCGCCCGGCCTGAGATGATCGAGGAAACGCGCGAGGATGGCGATTGCGGCTCCATGGTCAGCGATCAGTTGCAGGGAGCCGGCGGGCACGACGATCGCGTCGAAGCGCTCCTCATAGGCGAAGGCCTCGAAGGTCTGCTGCGACAGATCCGCTGCGAGCCCCCGTTCGGCACAATGCGCATGACAATAGCCGAGCATGTCCCGCGAGGCATCGAAGCCTCTGACGTCGAGGCCGGCTTCGAGCAGCGGGATCAAAGCGCGGCCGTTGCCCACGGCCGGCTCGAGGATCGGCCCCGAACACGCCTTCAGCCGCTCGAGATAGTACTCGACGTCGCCAAAGGACTTCCCAATATATTTGTCTAAATTATAAACATGCGAGGCAAGGTTGCCGTAAGTATTGTTCAACATGCATCGGTCCAAGTTGCTGCAATCGACGAAAAACCTATCCTATACAGCAACACGTACCGACTGGATGTCGTGCGCGTGCAACATCTGCCGCCCCTGTCATGAGCCGAGGCTCGTCAGAAGCGGGCGGGCCGGATGAACTTGCCGTAGACCCAGCCCTCTTGCCAGCGACCGTTCTGCTGCGGGTCGTGCCAGATCTGGCACCAGCTGGCGCGTACCGCATTGCTCTGCCGTTGCGCCGACCAGCGCGCGATCCGCCGGAGGTCGACGCCGTTCATGCAGCGGCCGGTCATCTGCAGCCTGGTTCCGTTCGGATAGCCTGCGCGCACGGCAGACGAGGAGGATGGCCAGGCGCGCGCGTTGAGCACGTCGTTCCAGGCGACGCCGGAAACCTCCCAGGCAACGAAGGTGCTGGCAGAGGCGATCTCCACCCTCGCGGCAACTCCGACGGCCACCACCGCCAGCGAAATCAGGATCCTTCGAAAGCCGGTCATCACGAACCCCTCCATCAACGATGATCGCAGCATAGTGGCGCAAGGCTGAATTGCGGCTGAACAGGCACGCGATCCGGAAGCGGACGAACGCGTGGATACCATCCGGATGGCCGTCCCCACGATCGGGGACGGCTGAATGCGCTCAGCCGGATACCCGGCAGACGGCACCGACAAGCTTCAGGACGAAGGGACGGACGGCCAGCACGCAAAGGAAGGCGACCGGCATCGCCAGGACATAAGTGCCAAGGACGCGGCCTGGGTAGCCGGCGTCTATGCCTGTGTTGACGCCGACGATGACGCAGCACATCAGGAACGCCATGATCGCCGACATGAAGAAGGCAAAGACAATGGGGACGGCGCGCGGCGGCAGCTTGCGGCTACGCGCCACCCGCAGCGAGGGTATCGTATCTTCCACGAGAAGACCTCCATGGCTTATCCGCAGCGATCATCCGTGCGGTATGGCAGCCACTATACGGAGGGCGCCCCGCGCAGGTAGGCCATTGCAGCCTTGTTCAGAATTAGGCAAAACCATCGAATGCCTATCACCATTCGATGGATGTCATTATGGATACGTTACGCGGCGTCGAGAGTTTCGTCAGGAGCGTCGAGGAAGGCAGCATCGCCGCCGCGGCGCGCAAGCTTGGGATCACGCCGGCCTCTGCGAGCCAGAATATCGCCCGCCTCGAGCGAGCGCTCGGCACGCGCCTGCTCAGCCGCACGACGCGGCAACTGGGCCTGACCGAGAGCGGCCGGATCTATTTCGACCGGGTGCGCAGCGTCGTCCACGATCTCGAACTCGCGGCTGTTGCGGTGGCATCGCTGAACCCGGAGCCTCGGGGATCGCTGAAGATCGCATCCTCAGTCGCCTTCGGCCGCCATGTGGTCGCGCCGCTGGTGCCGTCCTTTGCTGCTCGCCATCCTGAAGTCTCGGTCGAACTCGTCGTCACCGACCGCGAGATCGATCACATCGGCGAAGGCATCGATATCAGCGTGCGCTTCGGGCTGCAGCTGGAGCCGGGCCTGATCGCACGCAAGCTCGCCTCGGTGCCGATGGTCATCTGTGCGGCACCATCCTATGTCGAAAGGCGCGGTTTGCCCGAGCAGCCGGAAGACCTGATCCACCACGACTGCCTCGTCTACCGCTATGCGGGGCACGGGCGGATCTTTCGATGGAGCTTCGTGCGCGACGGGCTTCGCTTCGAACCGGAACTGAAGGCGACGATCGTCAGCAACGACATCGACACGCTGGCGGAAATGGCGATCGCCGGTGCCGGCATCACGCGGCTCGGCGCCTTCATCGCCACGGACCTGATTGCCCGCGGCCTGCTGGTTCCGCTGTTTGGCGGCACACCGTCAGTGGGCGTTGCCAAGGCCGACCACGAGCCATTCGACTTCTACGCCTGCTTCGTCGACCGCCAGGCCGAAACACCGAAGGTACGCGCCTTCATCGAGCACGCCGCACAAAAGCTCAAGGGCCGGTGGTAGCGGTCACGATCGCGCGCCGTCAGGCCGGCACCGCTTGCCCGGCGTTCGCCACGGCTGCTTCCTCTGCAAGCTTTGCCTCGCGGCGGAGCTTGAGCTTGTAGCCGACCTCGACAATCGCGTGGATTGCGGGCACGAACTCCTGCCCAAGCTCGCTCAGCCGGTATTCCACCGAGGGCGGCGATGTCGGCATGATCCGCCGTTCGATCGCGCCCTTTTCTTCCATGTCCTTCAACCGCGTGCTCAGCACCTTGGCCGATATCCCGGGGATGTCGATCTTCAGCTCGCTGAAGCGGCGAGGACCGCCGCTCAGATACCAGATGATGTTGGGCGCCCAGGCGCCGCCGAGCATGACCATGCACTCGCCCACCGGGCAGCTCGGCGGCAATGCAGCAGCCCTATTCTTTCGAATTTTCAAGCTCATGGGCGAAATTCTCCAGTTACCCCAGGGAAACCGGAAACGTCAGTAACATAAAGTTACGTCATATACAAAAGTTATCGCTTGGGGTTAGGTTCCGCCGTCTTCGACAAAGACCACCGTTGCAAGAGGAACGTGACCATGAAGCTTTACTACGCCCCCGGCGCCTGCTCGCTCTCGCCCCATATCAGCCTGCGTGAAGCCGGCGTCGACTTCGAGATCGTCAAGGTGGACACCGCCACCCACCTCACCGAAAGCGGCGCCGATTTCACGGCGATCAACCCCAAGGGCTATGTGCCGGCGCTGGTGCTGGAGACCGGCGATGTCGTCACCGAAGGTGCGGCCGTCGTGCAGTACATCGCCGACCGCTTTCCGCATGCCGGACTGGCCCCCGCCAACGGCACCCTTGAGCGCACACGGCTGCAGGAGCAGCTGAACTTCATCGCCTCCGAACTGCACAAGGCGTTTTCGCCCCTGTTCAGCAAGGCCGCGAGCGCCGACGCCAAGCAGGCCGCGGCAGCACAGGTTACAAAGCGCCTCGCCAACGTCGAGGCGGTGCTGTCGGACGGTCGCGCCCACGTGCTTGGCGAAGCCTTCTCCGTTGCCGACGCCTACCTCTTCACCGTCGTCAACTGGACCAGCGTCACCGGAATTTCGCTCGGTGCCTTCCCCCATCTGACGGCCTATATGCAGCGGGTCGGCCAACGCCCGGCGGTGCAGGCGGCGATGAGGGCCGAAGGGCTGATCGCGGCATGAGCGGCACCCACAGCGATCCGCGCTTCGCCGCCGTCATCGACGTGCTCGGACGTTATTTCGACGGCCTGCATTTCAGCGACACGGCGATCCTTCGCGAGGTCTTTCATCCCAAGGCCCACTATGCGACGGCGACAGGGGGCGAGCTGCTCGAACTCGACATGAACAGGTACTTCCCCGTTGTCGACAAACGCCCGTCACCGGCAAGCCGCGGCGAAGAGCGCGCCGACAGGATCGTCTCGATCGAGTTTGCCGGACCCGTGACGGCGCTGGCAAAGGTACAATGCGCCATCGGCGAGAAGGCGTTTACCGACTTCCTGTCGCTGATTTTCGTCGACGGCCGCTGGCAGATCATCGCCAAGGTCTTTCATTACGACATTCGACAACAAGGCTAAGGAGCCAGCCATGCCCTATGTGAACATCAAGATCACCCGCGAAGGCGCGACCCGCGAACAGAAGGCCGCACTCATCAAGGGCATCACCGATCTGCTCGTTACCGTGCTCGACAAGAACCCGGCCACCACCTTCGTCGTCATCGACGAGGTGGCCTTCGAAGACTGGGGCGTCGGCGGCCTGCCGGTGGACGAATATCGAAGCCAGGTGAAGGCGAAGGGCTAGCGCCACATCGCATCCGGCCCTGCGCTTGCCATTCCCTCTGCCCAACACAAGGAGAGAAGGAATAGCGGGCAACGGGCCGGACGCGAGACCCTTTCCGCTTGATCGGCGCAGCTGCGCTCTCTATCTCATTGTCTCCCGCCGCAGAAATCCCGGAGACATGCCTTGTCCGTTTTCAAGAACCTGCCCGAAGCCCCCGTTGCCGCCAAAAAGCCGGTGACAGATACGCGCCACGGCATCACCCGCACCGACGACTATGCCTGGCTGCGGGACGACAACTGGCAGGCGATGTTCAAGGATCCCTCGATCCTCGATCCCGAAATCCGCAACCATCTGGAGGCCGAAAACGCCTACATGAACGCGGCGATGGACGACACCAAGGCGCTGCAGAAGACGCTGTTTGCCGAGATGCGCGGCCGCATCAAGGAAGACGACAGCTCGATCCCGGTGAAGGACGGTCCCTTCGCCTATGGCAGCCTTTATGTCACCGGCGGCGAGCAGCCGCGCTATTTCCGCATTCCGCGCGATGCCGACGGCAAGGATGAGACGATCCGTCAGGTGCTGCTCGACGGCGACAAGGAAGCCGAAGGCAGGGCCTATTTCCGCCTTGCCGGCCTCGATCACTCGACCGATCACGCCCGCGGCCTGTGGGGCTATGACGACAAGGGATCGGAATATTTCACGCTGAAGGTGCGCGACCTGACGACCGGCGAGGATCTTGCCGACGTGATCGAGAACACCGGCGGTGGCGGCGCCTGGGCACCCGACGGCAAGAGTTTCTTCTACACCGTGCTCGACGACAATCATCGCCCGTCGAAGATCTTCCACCACATCGTCGGCACCCCCCAGGCCGACGACCGGCTGGTCTATGAGGAGAAGGATCCGGGCTTCTTCATGTCGGTCGGCGGCTCGCTGCTCGACGACGTCATCTACATCGACATCCACGATCACGAGACCAGCGAGTACCGGCTGCTTTCGACCACCGACCTGACTGCCGAGCCGAAGCTCGTCGCCGGCCGCGTCACCGGTCTCGAATACGCGATGACCGAAGGCGGCGACGTCTTCTACATCCTGACCAATGCCGACGGCGCCAAGGATTTCAAGATCATGGAAGCGCCGGTCAATGCGCCGGGCAAGGAGAACTGGCGCGAACTCGTACCGCACAAGCCCGGCACGCTGATCCTTAGCCATATGGCCTATGCCCGCCATCTCGTCTGGCTGCAACGTCGCGAGGGCCTGCCGGAAATCGTCGTGCGCGACCGCAAGACCGGCGAGGAGCACGCGATCGCCTTTGCCGAGGAGGCCTATTCGCTCGGGCTTTCGGGCGCTGCCGAATACGACACCGACGTCATCCGCTTTTCCTATTCGTCGATGACAACCCCGTCGCAGCTTTTCGACTACGACATGGCGACGCGTGAACGTACCCTCCTGAAGACCCAGGAAGTGCCATCGGGACACAATCCCGACGACTACGTCACCCGCCGCGTTTTCGCGCCGTCGTGGGACGGAACCAAGGTGCCGGTGACGCTGCTTTATCGCAAGGACACCCCGCTCGACGGGTCGGCACCGTGCCTGCTTTATGGCTACGGCGCCTATGGCATCACCATTCCCGCCGGTTTCAACACCAACTGCCTTTCACTGGCAGACCGCGGTTTCGTCTATGCCATCGCCCATATCCGCGGCGGCAAGGACCGGGGCTTTTCGTGGTACGAAGACGGCAAGATGGCCAAGAAGACCAACACCTTCAAGGACTTCGTTGCTGCCGCTGACTATCTGAATCAGGAGAAGTTCACCTCTTACGCGAACATCGTCGCCGAAGGCGGATCGGCCGGCGGCATGCTGATGGGCGCGATCGCCAACATGGCGCCGGAAAAGTTCACCGGCATCATCGCAGCCGTACCCTTCGTCGACGTGCTCAACACGATGCTCGACGACACCCTGCCGCTGACGCCGCCGGAATGGCCGGAGTGGGGCAATCCGATCGACAGCCGCGAATTCTACGACATCATCGCCGGCTACTCGCCCTATGACAATGTCGAGGCCAAGCCCTACCCGGCGATCCTGGCGCTCGGCGGGCTGACGGATCCACGCGTGACCTATTGGGAACCGGCGAAATGGGTGGCGCGCCTGCGCGAAAAGACCACCGGCAGCGAACCGATCCTGATGAAGACCAACATGGACGCCGGTCACGGCGGCGCCTCCGGCCGCTTCCAGCGGCTGGAAGAGATCGCCTTCGAATATGCCTTCGCCATCAAGGTCGCGGGCAGGATGTAAGATCAAGGACGAGACCATGGCCGTTCACGTCGCCCTTCTCCGCGCCATCAATGTCGGCGGTACCGGCAAGCTGGCGATGGCCGATCTCAGAGCGCTCTGCGAGGAGATCGGTTTCGGCGATGTGAAGACCTACATCCAGAGCGGAAACGTGCTGTTCCGCTCGGACTTGCCGGCCCTGGACGCGGCCGCAAGGCTCGAGGCGGCCCTTCGCGAAAAGCTCGGCAAGGCGCCGGGCGTGATGATCCGTCACGCCCGGCAATTGCATTCGATTGCGCAGAATTCGCCCTTCCCCGATGCCAAAGGCAATTTTCTGCATGTCGTCTTCCTGGCGAATGCGGCACCGGCGAACGCCCTCGACGCGCTTGTCGCACCCGATGGTGAAGAGGTGCATGTCGCCGGTCACGAAATCTACATCCACTTTCCAAACGGCGCCGGTCAGTCGAAGCTCAAGCTGCCGGCGCTCAAGACCGGCACGGCGCGCAACCTCAACACCGTGCGCAAACTCGCCGAACTCGCAAAGGCGATGGAAGACGACAAGGGCTGATATTCACAGCGTCGCAGGCTGGAACAGCAGCCGGACGAAGGTTCGGAAGATCAGCAATTGGGCCGGCAGGTTCTGCGGCTCCTTCAGCGCCTTCGACAGGATGATGCCGCCCTCGATCACCGTTGAAACCATGTCGGCAAGCTGATCGACATCCAGCGGCTCGCGCGGTCGATAGACCTGCATGATATCGCGAAACATCGCTCCGAAACGCCTTCGCCACATCAGCGCAGCCTGCCGGTTGATCTCCTGGATATCGCGATCGAAGGCGCGCTCGTGGCTGCAGATCACCGCAACAAGGCAGCCGGGATGACCGTTCGGCAGGTCGGACAGCAGTTCCGACAGCAGCTTCAGACCGAGCAGAAACGCTTGTAGCGGATCGTCGGATAGCTCGCGCGCACGGCTGAAGATCTCGTCATAAATCCGCTCGTCGTTCTCGACGTAGCGCTCGAGCAGCGCCTTTGCCAGCTCGTTCTTGTCGCGAAAATGGTAGAAGAAACCGCTCTTGGTGATGCCGGTCTCGGCGATCAACTCATCGATCGAGGTCCCGCCAAACCCCTTCGCCAGTACCGAGATTTCGGCGGCGTCCAGGATCTTGGCGCGTGTTTCCTCACCCTTTCGCATTAGCCGGTTCCCTACCGTCGGTACAGTTTTCGCCAACAACTCCACGACCAGCGAGCAGCGCCCGCAGCAAACGAAACAATCAACCCTATGATTTCACTGAGATACTTACGTATATTAGCAATAGTATACCTTAAGCCGACTAGTTTAGAAGATGATAAAGAGGCAGAACGTTAACCATCCTTGCGGGAATGGGAGCGCTCCGCCGGGATCCAACGCGACCAAAAACGGGTGGAGACCGACATGGCCCAATACCGACGCAGCCTGCCGCTCATGAAAGGTGGAACCTTTCTCAGCGACGGCGGCATGGAAACGACGCTCATCTTTCATGAGGGCGTCGAGCTCCCGCATTTCGCCTCCTTCGTCCTGCTTTCGACATCGGAAGGGCGGCGACGCCTCTTAAGCTATTACACGCGCTACCTCGACATCGCGCAGCATCACGGCACAGGCTTCGTGCTCGATTCGGCAACATGGAGGGCGAGCGCCGATTGGGGCTCGAAACTCGGCTACGATGCCAAAGCGCTGGCCGAACTCAACCAGGACGCCATCTACCTGCTGACGGAGCTGCGCTCCGAATACGAAAGGCCACAGGCGCCGATCGTGCTGAGCGGCGCTATCGGGCCCCGTGGCGACGGTTACCGGGCGAGCCGGATGAGCCCCGACGAGGCGGAGGACTACCATGCCGCACAGGTGGCCGCCTTTGCGGTCAGCGATGCCGACATGATCTCAGCCTATACGATTACCAATGTCGACGAGGCGATCGGCATTGCCCGCTCGGCGCAAAGCCACGGCATGCCCTGCGTCATCTCGTTCACGGTGGAGACCGACGGGCGACTGCCGAGCGGCCGCACGCTCAGGAGCGCGATCGAAACGGTCGATGCGGCCACCGGTCGGTTTCCGCACTACTACATGATCAACTGCGCCCATCCGGATCATTTCGAGGCCAGCCTCGATACGGGCAGCGCCTGGGTGCACAGGATCGGCGGCATTCGCGCCAATGCATCGGCCAAGAGCCACAGCGAACTCGACGAAAGCGTGACGCTCGATGCCGGCGATCCGGCCGACCTCGGACAGCGTTACCGCACCTTGGCCGATCGCCTGCCGGGCTTGCGCGTTCTGGGCGGCTGCTGCGGCACCGACCATCGCCATATCGCGGCGATTTGCGAGGCCTGCCTGTCGCCAACGGCGCTGAGCGCCTGAAGCGACGACGGCACTCGCCCTCCCAGCCCTCCCGCGAAGACCTCTCGCGGGAGGGCACCGCCCCTCTGCCGACCAACCCTCGCGAAACGGTGACGGCTCGTGTAGACTTGGTTCGAAAGGGCGGCGGCCGGAATGTCCCGGCAGGAACCGCTGATCGCCGAACCATGAACTACGTGCCTCCTTCGCCATCCGCAGATACCGATGCGTTCCCCTTCGACAACAGCTTTGCGCGGCTGCCGCAGCAGTTTTTCGCGCGGGTCGATCCGACGCCAGTTGCCGAGCCGTGGCTGATCAAGCTCAACCGGCCGCTTGCCGAAGAGCTCGGCCTCGACATCGGCACCCTAGAGCGCGATGGGGCGCAGATCTTTTCCGGAAACAGCGTGCCTGCAGGTGCAGCACCGCTTGCCATGGCCTATGCCGGCCACCAGTTCGGCACCTTCGTGCCGCAGCTTGGCGATGGTCGCGCGATCCTTCTCGGCGAGGTCATCGACCGCAACGGCAGACGGCGCGACATCCAGCTGAAGGGGCCGGGGCAGACCCCTTTTTCGCGCCGCGGTGACGGACGCGCGGCGCTCGGGCCGGTCCTGCGCGAATACATCGTCAGCGAAGCGATGCACGCGCTCGGCATTCCGGCGACGCGCGCACTTGCCGCCGTCGTCACCGGCCAGCCGGTCTATCGCGAGCAGATCCTGCCCGGCGCCGTCTTTACCCGCGTGGCGGCAAGCCACATTCGCGTCGGAACCTTCCAGTTCTTTGCGGCGCGCGGCGACATGGCCTCGGTGCAGGCGCTTGCCGACTATGCGATCGACCGCCACTACCCGGACGCCAAAAATGACGAGCGTCCCTATCTGGCCTTCTTCAAGGCGGTGGTGGCGCGGCAGGCGGCGCTCATTGCCCGCTGGCTACATGTCGGCTTCATCCACGGAGTGATGAACACCGACAACATGACGATATCAGGCGAAACGATCGACTTCGGCCCCTGCGCCTTCATGGACGCCTACGATCCGAAAAAGGTCTTCTCCTCGATCGACCAGTTCGGGCGTTACGCCTATGCCAGCCAGCCGGCGATCGGCCAGTGGAACCTGACGCGGCTCGCCGAGACGCTGGTGCCGCTGTTCGATCCGGTGGCGGCAACGGCGGTCGACCTTGCCAACGATGTGCTCGGCGAATACGGCGCGATCTTCCAGCGTCACTGGCTCGACGGCATGCGTCGCAAGATCGGGATTGTCGGCGAAGAGGAAGGCGATCTCGATCTTGTCCAGGCGCTTTTGACGGCGATGCACCAGGGCGAAGCGGATTTTACGCTCACCTTCCGAAAACTCTGCGCCAGTGCCGCCGACCCGGCGGCTGACGCGGCCCTCGCCTCATTGTTTGCCGCCCCTGCGGGTCTGACGACCTGGCTTTCCGACTGGCGAAAGCGTCTTGCGCGGGAACCGGGCGCCTCCGACGAACGGGCATCGGCAATGCGGGCGGTGAACCCGGCCTTCATCCCGCGCAACCACCGGATCGAACAGGCGATTGTCGCGGCCACCGGGGAGGCCGACTTCTCACTGTTCGAGGCGCTTGTCGACGTAACGTCCAGACCATACGAGGACCAGCCGCGCTTTGCCGCCTATGCCGACCCGCCGCAGCCGGAAGAAGAGGTGCAGCAAACCTTCTGCGGCACCTGAGGCAAGATCGACGAGCGCTCGTCCCCGCTTTGTTGCCTATGGCTTGCGGCCATAGGCCGACAGGAAGATTCGCACGCTTTCGACCGCATGCACGCGAAGCGCTTCTGCGTCGGGAATGGCCTGATCGCCGAGCAGCATGGCATCGTTGACGGGCGCGCCCATCACCAGCCAGTTGAAGAAGGAGGCAGCGGCTGCCAAGTCGGCCGCCTCGACGTCGCCGGTCGCGCCATAGTGCGCAAAGGCCTTCATGAGCCGTGCGATCGACCGGCCCGGCCCCTTCGCGTGCAATCGCTTGCCAAGCTCCGGAAACCGTTCCGCCTCGCCGATCACCAGGCGCCGTAACTGCATCAGCCGTGGCGTCATGACGATCGCCAGCTGTTGCTCGGCGAAATCTAGGAGAAACGCCTCGATCGGACGTCCGTCGACAGGGTCGGCCACCTGCTCCTGCAACTCGTCACCGGCCACGCCCGTCATGCCGGTGACGATCTCGAGGAACAGAGCCTCCTTGGTGCCGAAATGGGCATAGACCGTCTGCTTCGACACGCCGGCGATCGCCGCCACCTCGTCCATGTTTGTAGCCAGGAAGCCCCGCTGCAGGAAAAGATCGGTGGCAGCGGCCAGGATCGACTGGCGCTTTCTCGTCATTCGCGTCTCGGCAGGCTTCGTCATTCTCACCCACGTTCCCTCTTATGAGCACGCGATAACACAGGTTCACGGCTAGCACGACCGCATTGACAAATCAAACTGGACGGTACAGTTTGATTTTGATGAACCCATGGAGATTGCGGGTGAGCGGGAGCGAAAGCCGAACCCTGGACGCACGATGCCATTGTGGGCAGGTGCACTTGCGCGCGGTCGGCAGGCCGATCGTATCGACGGCCTGCTATTGCGAAAGCTGCCGGAAAGCGGGCGCGCTGTTCGAGGCGCTGCCCGGTGCTGACCGTGTGCGCAACAGTGACGGCTCCACGGATTACGTTCTTTTCCGCAAGGACCGGATCGCCTGCGCGAAGGGCGCCGATCGGCTCGGCGAACATCGGCTGACGGCGACATCGAAAACCCGACGCGTTGTCGCCACCTGCTGCAACACGCCGATGTTTCTCGAGTTCACTGGCGGGCATTGGCTGACGCTTTACCGGGACCGCTTCGATCCGAGCGCGCGGCCGCCGGTAGAAATGCGGGTGATGACGCGCGATCGCCGCGAAGGCGTCACCATCGCGCCAGACCTGCCCAATCATACAGGACATTCGGGAAGGTTCATGCTGAAGCTCTTAGGCGCATGGGCGGCGATGGCATTCCGTGCGCCCAAGGTCGATTATGTGAAGGGAGCGCTTGATGGCCATGGAACGTGAAAAGATCGAGATCCGCAACATTGTTTCTCCCGGGCACGTCACGCGGGTCGACAAGATCAAGTACGACGCCATGAAGGAGGCGCTGCTCACCGCGCTCTCCAGCGAGCAGGCACCGCTCACAGTTGCGCAAGCAAAGCAGAAATTGCTGCCGTTACTGCCAGAAGATCTCTTCCCGGGTGGCGCGAAAGCCGGCTGGTGGCTGAAGGCCGTCCAGCTCGATCTCGAGGCCAGGGGCGTGCTGCGCCGGGAAAATACCAAGCCCTTGCGCCTGCGGATCGTCTAGATCGTTGCCGGTCCCAGCGAAACAGGAAGCATCAACCTCCTTGTTTCCACCTGTTGCCCGACGGAAAACCGCTTCGCACTCCTGCTGAGATTGCCCCACCCCGGTCTTGACCACCTTTCAGCACGATCTTGCATGCCCGGCGGGAAATGTCGTTTCGATCGCCTCGGCGGGGCGCAACTTCATTGCGGTCACCAAAATTTTGCATTGCGAAATCATGACCATTGAAAGGCACGTTGGCCGCGTTAGGTGCTAGGGGACGGGCCGTCGGAGACGCGCCCTTGCCCGATCTGACGGCCGCGGCCTCCCTCGCGACCGCCGACCCCGCAACCAACCTTTCCGGTGCGTCCCTTCATCCGGGCCGCCGCAATGAAAAGCCACACCACGGCGCCGGTCTTCAATTCGGGAGTTCCGCTATGCTTATTCTGACGGCCATCGTCTTCGCCCTGATCGGCCTTGCGCTCGGCGGCGGCGGAGCCAAGCTCCTGATGCTGGGGGGCAGTCCCTACTATCTCATCGCCGGCGTCGGCTTCCTGCTGACGGGCGTCCTGCTCTTCCTGCGCAAGGCTGCCGCCATCTGGCTCTACGCGCTTGTCATCCTCGGTTCGCTCGCCTGGGCTATATGGGAAGTCGGCTTCGACTGGTGGCAGCTCGGGCCGCGCGGCGGGCTCATCGTGCTGCTCGGCCTGTGGCTGATGCTGCCGGCGATCCGTCGTCCGCTCGGCTTCGAGAGCCCGACCGGCGAGCGCTATTCCGCCGGCGTGTGGCCCTTGGCGCTCGCCGTCCTGGTGTCGATCGGGATTGCCGGTTACTCGATCACCCAGGATCCGCACGACATCCGCGGCGATCTGCCGAGCGACGTCATCGCCGCCAACCCGCCGCTCGGCGGCAATGTGCCTCCGGGCGAATGGCATCAGTACGGGCGCACGCCGTTCGGCCAGCGCTACGCGCCGCTCGACCAGATCACGCCGGAGAACGTCGCAAGCCTCAAGGTTGCCTGGCAATACCAGACCGGCGACGTCAGACGTCCCGATGACGTCGGCGAAACCACCTATCAGGTGACGCCGATCAAGGTGAAGGACACGCTTTATGCCTGCACGCCGCACAACTGGGCGATCGCGCTCGATGCGGCAACCGGCGAGGAAAAGTGGAAGTATGACAGCAACTCCGGCATGAACCCGGACCGGCAGCACCAGACCTGCCGCGGCGTCACCTATTGGGCCGACCCGGCCGCCGCCGCCGGCAGCGCCTGCGCCGAACGGGTGTACCTGCCGACGTCGGATGCTCGGCTGATCGCGCTCGACGCCGAAACAGGTGCCGTATGCACCAGCTTTGCCGATAATGGCGTGCTGCACCTCGAAAAGGGCATGAAGTACAATCCGGCCGGTTACTACTATTCGACATCGCCGCCGGTCGCCGTTGCCGGCAAGCTGATCATCGGCGGCGCGGTCAACGACAACTATTCGACCCAGGAGCAATCCGGCGTCATCCGCGCCTTCGACATCAACACCGGCGCCCTCATCTGGAACTGGGATAGCGGCAATCCCGATGTCACCACCCCGCTTCCCGAGGGTCAGACCTACAGCACGAACTCACCCAACAGCTGGTCGGTATTCAGCTACGACGAAGGGCTCGGCATGGTCTACGTCCCCATGGGCAACCAGGTTCCCGACCAGCTCGGCATGGGGCGCAGCGAGCATGTGGAGAAATACTCCTCCTCGATCGTCGCACTCGATATCACCTCCGGCGCCGTGCGCTGGGTGCGCCAGACCGTGCACCACGACCTCTGGGACATGGACGTGCCGGCGCAACCGGCCTTGCTCGATATCACCAAGGAGGATGGCACCGTGGTGCCGGCGCTGGTCGGGCCGACGAAACAGGGCGATATCTACGTGCTCGATCGCCGGAGTGGCGAGCCGATCATCCCGGTCGAGGAAGTTGCAGCCCCCAAGGGCGCAATCCCGGAGGATTTCACCGCCCCGACACAGCCGGTGTCCGGCCTGACCTTCATGCCCGCGCCGCTGCAGGAGCGCAACATGTGGGGCGTGACGATGTTCGACCAGCTCGCGTGCCGCATCTCGTTCCGCTCGCTCAAATACGAGGGGCGCTACACGCCGCCGTCACTGGAAGGGACGCTGGTCTATCCCGGCAATTTCGGCACGTTCAACTGGGGCTCTGTCGCGGTCGATCCGGAACGCCAGGTAATGTTCGGAATGCCGACCTATCTCGCCTTCACCTCGCGCCTCGTTCCGCGCGACCAGATCCCGCCGAAAGGCCAGGACGAAAAGGGATCAGAACAGGGCCTCAACCGCAATGACGGCGCGCCCTACGGCGTCTTCATGGGTCCGTTCCTGGGGCCGCTCGGCATCCCCTGCCAGGCGCCGCCATGGGGCTATGTCGCCGGTGCCGATCTCAGGACCGGCAAGATAGCCTACAAGCACAAGAACGGCACCGTCGAGGACATGACGCCGCTGCCGCTGCCTTTCAAGGTCGGCGTTCCCGGCATCGGCGGACCGATGATCACCAAAGGTGGCGTCGCCTTCCTGGGGGCTGCGGTCGACGACTATCTGCGCGCCTATGACCTGAAGACGGGCGATCAACTCTGGGAAGCCCGGCTTCCGGCCGGCGGCCAGTCGACACCGATGAGCTACACGGTCGGCGACAAGCAGTATGTGCTGATCGTCGCCGGCGGCCATGGTTCGGTCGGCACCAAGCCAGGCGATTACGTCATCGCCTATACCCTGCCCTGAACCGCGAGCAGGCATCCCTAATTCTCGCTATTGGGTTGCATCGGCAAGCTCCGCGCAAGCCATCGACAGCAGCGTCTCCCGGACATCAGGTTCCGGGAGATTCCCTTGAAAATCGACAACAGCATCTCGAGTTACTACTTCTCGCAGCACCGCGCGCATGCGGGAACAGCCAGCCCGCTCGAGGAAAACGCCCCCGGCGATGCAAGACCGCGGCTTTCGCCGACGGTCGCGCCGGCGAAAGCGTCGGTGTCCGCATCCCTGTCGAGCGCGCTCTGGAACAGCGCGGTGCGGGAAGACCAAACCAGACCTTCGATCAGTTCGGGCGACGAGACGGCGTCCGGAGGCTCGGTCAGCGACGAATTCCTGAAGCGCGCCAAGATGAGCCTGGCCGAGCAGATCCGCGCGCAGATCCTGGAAGCGCACGGCATCTGCGAAGACGAGCTCAAGGCGATGGATCCGACAGAGCGCGCGGCGATCGAGGAGGAAATTCGCAAGGCGATCGAGCGGGCGCTCGGCATCGAGCAGCAGCGCAATGATACGGCATCCGACATCTCCGATGGAAGTTCCGCAGCCTGAAATAAACCTGCTTAGGAATCTCAACTTTTCCTTGAACCGGCCGATGAGAGACGCGACATTGCTCGCCTGCCGATTCTCAGGAGAACAGCGACATGAGGGACGATTGGCGCCTTGCAGGCGAGCCGATGGCGATTATCTTTGCGCGCTACTGGCGAACAGAATGGCCGTCGATCCTGTTGCTGGTCGCGATTACGTTGATGGCTTCGGTGAGTTTCGTCGCCGGCCCATATCTGTTTTCAAGGCAGATCGACGCACTGGGGGACCCTTTCGCTTCCGTCATCGGCGGCTTCCTGCTCTATGCGCTCGTCATGGCGGTCTCGACTGCTATGCAAAACGGCGTGATGTACCTCGCCGCCAGTCAGGGCCAGGCACTCGGCTTCATCGTCCGGACTGCCTTTTTCGATCGGCTGCTGACGAAAACCGCAGCCTTCTACGTCGAACATAACCCGGCACAGATCCAGCAGGCGGGCGTCGGCGGCGAACGGGCGCTCAACAATATCTCGACGACACTTCTCGGCGGCTTCATCCCGGGCACGCTGCAGATCGGCGTGACGCTGGTCATGCTCGGCGCGACGATCAGCAGCGAACTCATCCTTGTGGCGCTGTTTTATGGCTGCGTCTTCATCGGACTGCGCTACTACACTTCAAAGATCGCCGCCCGCCACATCGGAACCGCGATGAAGGCCTCGCAGGAAAACGCCAAGTTCACGGGCAACGCGATGAACGCGATGGAGACATTGCGGCACTTCCGCAGCGAGCGCTGGATGAACGCTCGTTTCATCGAGAAGGAAGCGGTCTCGCGGGACGGATGGCGCCGGTTCTTCGGGACCGAAGCCCTGGGCGGCGCTGCCTCGGCTGCAGCGTTGGGGCTACAACTTGGTCTCACCTTCGTTCTGCTCGTTCCACGCCTGCAGGCCGGGGAGCTTTCGACCGGCGACCTCGTTCTTTTCAACATGCTGCTGCTTCAGTTGAATTCGCCCTTCGAGATGATCGGACGCGCCGTCAGCACCCTGATGGAATCCAAGGCTCGGTTCGGCCCGTTTGCTGCCATGTGGCATGCGGAAGACGAAGCCGATGCGAGCCGATCCGCGCCATTTGCCCCGATCGACGGGCGCCTGACATTCGATAATGTCGGTTTTTCCTATGGAGCGAGCCGCGGTCTCGAGGCACTCAGCTTCAAGGCGGAGCGCGGGCGCATCACCTATCTCGTCGGCCCCACGGGCGCCGGCAAATCGACCGCGTTCAAGCTGGTGCTGAAGTCGATCGAGCCGACCGCGGGCCACATCGATGTCGATGGCCGGAACCTGACGAGCATCGCCCGCACGGACTGGTTCGCGAAGGTCGGCGTCGTGCCGCAGGACATCGTCCTGCTCAATGAAAGCCTTGCCACCAACATCGCTCTCGGGCGGCCGCGCGATCACGAACGCATGGTCGCAGCCGCCCGCAAGGCCGCCATCCTCGATTTCATCGAGGCTTTGCCCGAAGGGTTCGACACGACGGTCGGCGAACGTGGCCTCAAGCTTTCCGGCGGCGAACGCCAGCGCATCGCGATTGCGCGCGCATTTTACGATGATCCGGAGTTCCTGTTTCTCGACGAAGCGAGTTCGGCGCTCGACGAGGCGACCGAGCGCGATATCATGGCGCATATCAGCGCCGTCTGCGGCCAGGTGACGGTAATTGCCATCACCCACCGCAAAAGCGTCATCGGCGTCGATGACCAGGTCATCCGCCTGAAGAAACGGCGCGCGGCGGAAGATGCGCCCATGAAGGACGTGGTGGCAACCGACAGCTAGACCAATTCCGCCGCCATCCGGCCGACATCGGCAAAGACAGTGTTCAGCACGGAAAGAGGCGCGGTCGCTTCGGCGATATAGACCGCGATCAAGAGTGGCGCCCGCCCTTCCGGCCAGACGATGGCGATGTCGGACGCCGAGCCGGTTGCGTTGGTACCGGTCTTGTCACCGACCTTCCAGCCCTTCGGCAAGCCGGCCCGGATACGCTTATCACCGGTGGTGTTGGCGACCATCCATTCGATCAGGCGCTTGCGCGAGTCGGCTGTCAGTGCGGGGCCGAAAGCGAGATTGCCGAGCGTTTCCAGCATCGCGGCCGGCGTCGTCGTGTCGCGGGGGTCGCCTTTCTTCGCCTCGTTCAGCGTCGGCTCGTTGCGATCGAGACGCGTGGTCTCGTCGCCGATCATGCGCAACCAGGCCGTCAGTGCCGATGGCCCGCCGAAACTTTCCAGCAGGAGGTTGGCGGCCGCGTTGTCGCTGGTCGTCATCGTCGCCGCACAGAGGTCGGCGATCGTCATGCCCTCGCCACCGAGATGCTTCTCAGTCACCGGCGAGTGGGCGATGATATCCTTCTGCGCGACGACGATGCGGCGATCGAGGGTCTCGGCTCCCTGGTCGACGCGCGCAAGAATGAAGCCGGCGGCCAGCGCCTTGAAGCTCGAGCACATGGCGAAACGCTCATCCTCGCGGCAGCCGAACGATATGTTGGTTGCCGTGTCAAGAACGGAAACGCCGAGCCGGCCACCGGTGCGCTTTTCGAGTTCGGCTAGGCGTGCCTCGACGTCGTCGCCGGCTGAAGCAGTGGACGCCTCGGCCACCGACCCGAAGGCGATGGCGGGGTAGATGAGCGCTGAGCCGACGAGCAATTGACGGCGATTGATGAGCAGCGACACGAGTTCCTCCGTCGAGCGCCGCCATTCCATGCCGACGTTCCAAATGACTGTGCAAGACATGCATCCGGATCGACACGATGCCGATTCGAATTCTGCAGTGATCGCTAGGTGCCGATTGTGGCGTCCTTGTGCCGACTTCTTCGGCGTGCCAGCCCCCCGCGCTGCAGGCGAACCAGTCCTTCGAGCCAACAGGATATTGACGGCTGCGGCAAAGCGATTATCTAATGCTCCAGAAGCTATAGGTTTGGAGCCTGCACATGTATTCCATCGGCGATCTCTCCCGCCGCACAGGCGTGAAAATTCCGACGATCCGCTATTACGAGCAGATGGGGTTGATTGCCGCACCCGAGCGGTCGGAAGGCAATCAGCGGCGCTACGAGAAGCGCGAACTGGAACGTCTCGCCTTCATCCGCCACGCGCGCGACCTGGGATTGTCGATTGAATCGATCCGCGATCTGCTGGCATTGAGCCAGCACCCGGAGCGTCCCTGCGGCGAAGCCGACCGTATCGCCAAGGAACATCTGATCACCGTGCGTGAAAAGATCGCCCAGTTGCAGAAGCTGGAGCGCGAACTCGAGCGCATCGTCGCCTGCAACGGCGATCATACCATCGGCGACTGCTACGTCATCCGCGCGCTTGCCGACCATTCGATGTGCGGCAGCGATCATTGAGCGCCGGCGCATGGCAGAATGGGCAGACGTCGAACAGAGGTTATCGCTCGATCTCCAGCGCTTGCGCAAAATTCCTCGTTGACAAATGCGCGGAAACGGACAATCTACGCGCATGATCAAGAGCGCACCCATTTGCCGCGTGTATTTTTGGCTGTTCCCATAGGAGCGGCCTGCTGATCATATTCAACAAGGCCGCCATCAGGCGGCTTTTGTTTTTCACGGCACCTGATGGCGAGAAAACCATGAGGAGCCGACAATGCTACAGACCGCCATACCCTCTCTCCATCCGCTGCCATCGACGCGCCCGCCGATGGTGACGATCCGTTGCGCCAAGCAGCGCGACCTTCCCGAACTGCGCGAGATGATCGCCGAACTCGCCGCCCATCACGGTGATGCGGCCCCGATCACCCCGGAACAGCTCGAGCGCGACCTCTTCGGCCGCACGCCCTGGATCACTGCCCTTGTCGCAGAGGCCGGCAACCGGCTGATCGGCTACGCCATCCTCGTGCCGATCTACCGGGCTGCTGAAGGCGCGCGCGGCATGGAGCTGCATCATCTGTTCGTGCGGTCCGACAATCGCGGCACCGGCATCGGCCGCCATCTCGTCGCCAAGGCACGCGAGCAGGCAAAAATGGCCGGCTGCGACTACCTGTCGGTCAGTGCAGCGACCGGCAATTTCAAGGCTCATCATTTCTACGAATCCGAACGCTTCGTGCCTCGTCCGGTGACGGGCATGCGCTATATGCAGAAACTTGGCTGAGGACGGGGCGATGCGGCTTGCAATCGTACTTCACGAAGGCTTCGCGGATTGGGAATGCGCGCTGTTGATGGCAACGGCGCGGGCGCATCTGGGTGTCGATATCGAGGTCGTCACCCCTGATGGCGCGCCGGTGACGTCGATGGGTGGCCTCGACGTCTCGGCGCACCTGTCGGTCGACGCGCTCGACCCCGCAGGCTTTGACGGGCTGGTCATCTGTGGCGGCGCGATCTGGGGAACCACCGACGCTCCCGATCTCTCCGCCACGATCCGCTCGTTCCATCGGGAGAAACGGCTGATTGCGGCGATCTGCGGCGGCGTCGATGCGCTGGCGGCGAGCGGGATTCTCGACCGGTCGAGCCACACGGCAAACAGCGCCGACAGCCTCGCCTCGCTCGACGGCTACCAAGGGCATGGCCTTTATCGCGATCAACCGCAGGCAGTCAGCAGCGACCGCGTCGTCACGGCGGCCGGGACTGCACCCGTCACCTTTGCGGTCGAAATCTTTCGCGCGCTCGGCCTGGGGTCAGCCGAACTCGACCACTATGCGACGCTCCATGGTCGCGAACATGCGGCCGCAACGACAGCCGCATGAACAGGCGACCTCAGAGCCAGGTTGCAATCTGTTCGAGCGGCTTCTTCACCTTGCCGGCGACCGGAACGGTCGCGTCCGGCGCGGGATAACCAACCACCAGGATCAGGAACGGCTTCTCGCTGTCGGGCCGCCCGCAGATCTCGTTGAGGAAATTCATTGGAGCCGGCGTGTGGGTCAGGGTCGCAAGCCCCGCATGATGCAAGGCGGTGATCAGGATGCCGGTGGCAATGCCGACGCTCTCGTTGATGTAATAGTTCTTCTTCATGTCGCCCGGATTGGGCCCGCCGCGCTTCTGCGAGAAGATTGCAATGAGATAGGGCGCGGTCTCCAGGAAGGGCTTTTCGTCGTCGGTGCCGAGCGGCGCCAGCGCATCGAGCCACTCCTGCGGAGCCTTCTCCTGGTAGAAGACACGCTCCTCCTCTTCCGCCGCTTCACGCACCTTCGCCTTGATATCGGGGCTTTCGATGACGGCAAAATGCCAGGGCTGGTGGTTCGCGCCGCTCGGCGCCGTGCCGGCGGCCAGCAGACAGGTCTCGATCACCGCGCGCGGCACCGGCCGATCGCTGAAATAGCGCGTCGTGCGCCTACGGTTGACGTCCGCGTAGAAATCCGCCGCACGCGCCACCATTTCCTCGGGGCTGCGCTCGATCCACTGGTCGTAGGGCAAGGTCTCATGGGCACGCATCGAATGTCTCCTCCTGCTTTTGGCAAGAGTTAGAGCGCACCGGTCTGCGGGAATCAAGCGGCCGGTCCCACCCTCAGAGCGCCGGGACGGCCTTCAGGTAAGCGGAGATCGCCTCACGGTCGGCAGCGGAGAGCTTCGCCATGTTCTTCTGCACCTCGACCATCGAGCCGCCGACAGAATCGAATTCCGGTGTGAAGCCGCTTTCGAGGTAGGAGGCGATATCGGACGCGCTCCAGCCGCCGATGCTCTTCGAACCGGGCGTGATGTTGGGGATGCGGCCCTCGCCTTCCGGGTTGGGGGCGCCCGCCAGCCATTGGCTCGCCTCAAAGCCGCCAAGCGCGTTTCGCGGCGTGTGGCACTCGCCGCAATGGCCGGGGCCTTCGACCAGATATTGCCCGCGCGCCAGCTTGGCATCGGCCGTATCGACGGCTGCGCGCGGCGTATCGGTGAGGAACAGCAGCTTCCAACCGCCAAGCGCCAGCCGCAGATTGTAGGGGAACGGCAGTTCGTGGCCGGGCGCGACGTCGCTCGCCTTCGGCAGCGTCTTCATGTAGCCCCAGAGGTCATTGATATCCTTGGGCGTCATCCGGACATAGGATGCGTAGGGAAACGACGGATAGAGGTGCTCGCCGTTTCGCCCGACGCCGCGCGTCATCGCATTGCCGAATTCGGCGAGCGTCCACGCGCCGATACCGGCGGTTTCGTCCGGCGAGATGTTCGGCGCATGAAACGTGCCAAACGGGCTCTTTAGCGGGGCGCCGCCCGACAGAACAAGACGGGCATCGCCCTCGCCGCCCGGCTTGGCGTGACAGCTGACACAGCCGCCGGCCCAGAAGACCTGTTCGCCATTGGCAAGATCCGGTTCACCCAGCCCTTCCCAATGCGCTGCCGGCCAGGGCGCCGGCTTCGTCAGCCACCAGAAGGCACCGCCACCGACCAGGCCCAGAAACACCAGACCCGAGACAAGTTTCCTGATCCGTCGGCCCATCAAGCTCCCTTTCAACGGCAACCCTTGAACCGCGTGGGATCGAAAGGGGCTCTTCATCACTCAAGACAACCACGAGGTCGCTGCCGCGGCGCGCCTGGCGCCAACGGCATCATGGCGCGCCGGCAAGGCCGCCGCGCCATCCGCAGATCCCCGGGGAGAATGACCTATCGTCAGTTCTTCTTCAGACGATAGGTCTCATGACAGCTGCCGCAATCCTTGCCGATCCCGCCGAGCGCTGCGCCGACGCCGGCCTGGTCGGCGGGAAGCTGCGCGAGCACTGCTGCGGTGTCGCTGCCGAGCTTGGCAGCCTTGGCTTTGAAATCGTCCATGTTTTCCCAGATCTTCGGGCTGGCTTCCGTTTCCATCCCGGTCTCGGAGCCGGCCGGGAAGTGATCGGGGAACGTCTTCATCGTCTCGGAGATGGTGGTCAGCGATGCCTTGACGATCTCGGCATCATAGGGCTTTTCGCCTTTGGCGATGCCCGCGAGCGCACCCGTGGCCGCGCCGACCTTCTTCATCAGTTGCTGGCGGACCGCCTGCGGTTCGTCCGCCGCCGTGACGGCGGTAACGCCGAGGCCCGCGAGCGCGGCGGCAAGCATAAGGGCGCGTATCTTCATCGTGATCTCCCGGTCATTCGAATCCGCCTTCGCGGCCTTCGTGTTGAATGCGCCGGCATGATGGCATTTTAGCCTTTCGACGGAAGTAACATTTTTTTGATGTCCTTGTCACAGCAGCATAATTTGGCGCTTCAGGACCGTTGACGGCCACCTTACCTTCTTCGACATTATAACATGATTATAATAATCATGTTTATACTTGAAGCATTATCGCGTTCCGGCCCATCCCTGCCAGACCGTCAACGCCGCCACCAGCACCAGAACAGTGCCGGCGATGCGGCCGATCAGGACCGTCGCTGCGGGGCTGCCGACGAGAAAATCCCGACCGCGGCCGGCAGCGAGCGCCAGGCCACCATAAACGGCAAGCTGGGTCGCCGCGATCATCACCGCCATGACGGCGGCCTGCGACCAAACGGGTCCGAATTGCGGCTTCAGGAACTGCGGATAGACCGCCAGCATGAACAGATAGGCCTTGGGGTTCATCAGGCTGGTGAGCGCGCCCTGGCGAAAACTTGCCCAGCGCGACAGCCTCCCGGTGCCGTCGATGCCGCCGATGGTGATGGAACTGCGGATCAGCGAATATCCGATCCAGGCGATGTAGATGGCACCGCCGACGAGCAGGACGTTGAACAGTTGCGGCACCAGATGGAGGATCACGCTGACGCCAAGTGCCGCGTAGAGCGTGTGCAACACGCCGCCGGCCATGATGCCGGCTGTCGCCAACAGGCCGGAAGCTCGCCCACCCGTCAGCGAATTCGCCAGAACGAAGATCATGTCCATGCCCGGCACGATGATGATGCCAAAGAGGAGAGTGAAGAAAAGCCAGAGATTTTCCGCGTAACTCATGTCAGTTGTCCTGGGTGCGTTCGATCGTTTCGTGAGTGGATTGCTTATTTTTCAATCCGTTGCCGGATGCTATAAGCGGCGTCAACTGACAGGGTGTTGTCAGGAGCGTTTGGGAACGGCGGAGTTTTTTCGATGCGCAAGGCCTCGCGCCTGTTCGAGATCATCCAGATCCTGAGGCTGGCCCGCAAACCGGTCACGGCCGCCCAGATGGCAGAAACGCTGGAGGTGACGCCGCGGTCGATCTACCGCGATATCGCCGCACTTCAGGCGATGCGCGTGCCGATCGAGGGCGGGCGCGGGATCGGCTACATCCTGCGCCCCGGCTTCGACCTGCCACCACTGATGTTTTCGATCGAGGAAACCGAGGCGATCGTGCTGGCGCTGGCGCTGCTGGCGCGCACCGGCGACGAGGAATTGAAGGCGGCCGCCGGCCGCGTCAACCAGAAGATCACCGGCGCCGTGCCCGAGCCGCTCAGGCTTGCCTTTCGCAATCAAGCGCTGCATGCCTGGGGAACAGTCGCGCCCTCCCCGGCTGGCGTCGATCTCGCCCTGGTGCGCCGGGCGATCCGGGACGAACGCAAGCTCGGCGTCGACTATCGCGACGAACTTGGCCGCGCCACAGAACGCACGATCCGGCCGATCGCGCTCATCTATTATTCGGAAACCGCCAACATCGTCGCCTGGTGCGAGCTGCGCCAGGCGATCCGCAACTTCCGCGCCGATCGTGTCGAGCACTGCGAAGAGATCGACGCCTACTTTCCCGGAGAAGGCGAAGGTCTGCGGGATCTCTGGATCAGCGGCTGGCGGTCGCTGCCAGGCGGGGCATGACAGGCATCAACGACAGTGTGCGGTCAATTTCGCGGCCGTAGCCACGGACCTCCATCCGGTCTTCGTGAACATCGACGATCGCATAGGCCGTCGTATCAGGGGTTTCGACCATGCCCTTGACGGTGACGTAATGCGTTCCGCCGGCAAGGCCATAGTTTCCGTCATGATTGTGACCGCAGAAATAGGCGACGACGTTGTCGAACCGGGCGAAGAGATCGAGGATACGGTCGCTATCCCACATGTTGTGGGCGTTGGGCGGATAGACCGGATAGTGTCCCATCACCACCACCTTTTCGCCGGCCGCCTGCGCCGCGCGCAATTGCCCTTCCAGCCAGGCGAGCTGCCGATCGCCGAGCGCGGCGTTCCACGGCTGGGCATTGTCTGCACCCGCAGCCTTCAGCGCCTGCAGCCATCTCTCGGCGTCGGCAAGGCGCGGATCGCCCGGCGGCGGGGTGAAGAGGCTGACCTCATTGCCGTCGATCAGCACGAACCGATGGCCGGCCGCCGCAAAGGCCTGATAGGCCGCCGGCATGCCGACACGGGCAAAAACCTCAGCGAGCCGCTCGGGTTCGACCCGGAAATCATGATTGCCGAGCAGGAAATGCCTGGGGTGGCGGAGCCTTTCATACAGCGGCAGGATGGCGTCGAAGCTTTGCCAGTCGCGATCGATGATATCGCCGAGCGTCACCACGAAGGCGAGGTCCTCGCCATTGAAGGTCTCGATCGCTTCGGCGAGCTTGGTCAGGCTGTTGGCATAATGGCGGCCGAGGACGAGGTTCGGTTCCACGGCGGCATATTGCGGGTCGGCGATGACGCCGAAGCGGAGGAGAGGCTGGGTGTCTGCGTGCATGATGCCTCTCCCTAGCGCCCTGCGATGACACTTTGGTGACGCAAGCGCGTGCCGGTCGCTGCCCCCAAACGAAAAGGCCCGGCGCAAGCGCCGGGCCTCGAAAGCGGTATGCGGAACGGCTTACTTGGAAGCGGCTTCGTACATTTCCAGGACATAGTCCCAGTTGATCAGGCTGTCGACGAACGCTTCGAGGTACTTCGGACGGGCGTTGCGATAGTCGATGTAGTAGGAGTGCTCCCAGACGTCGACGCCGAGGATCGGCGACGCACCGTGAACGAGCGGGTTTTCGCCGTTCGGGGTCTTGGAGATTTCCAGCTTGCCGTTCTTGACGGAGAGCCAGGCCCAGCCCGAACCGAACTGGCCGGTGCCGGCTGCGATGAAATCGGCGCGGAACTTGTCGTAGCCGCCGAGATCCGACTTGATGGCCGCGTCGAGCTTGCCCGGCAGGCTGGTGCCGCCGCCGCCCTTCTTCATCCACTTCCAGAAGTGGATGTGGTTGTAGTGCTGGCCGGCATTGTTGAACAGCGGCTGGTTGGTGCCATAGGACTTCTTGACGACTTCCTCGAGCGACAGGTCGGCAAGGCCGGCTTCCTCGGCAAGCTTGTTGCCGTTGGTGACGTAAGCGAGGTGATGCTTGTCGTGGTGGTACTCGAGCGTCTCGCGCGACATGTAGGGCGCCAGCGCATCGTAGTCATAGGGAAGGTTCGGCAATTCGAAAGCCATGTGGGCATCTCCTCTTGGCATGGGATTTCATCAGGGAAATCTGTGAGCGGGAACATAGGCACCGGCCTTCACGGAGGCAACCGATGCAATGCCAAATTTTCCTCAACCCACGGAATATACTTTCAAGATCATTTTGAAGGCGCCAAGTGCCCGGGCACATTGGCGCCACGTTTGGCGGGCAGCGTGCGCGCACTTCAACCAGTGGAGATCAAGGAATGAACATGCCGCATCGCCCGATCCTGACCCTTGCTTTCGTCGCCGCCACCGGGTTTGCAGCAACCGGCGCGCAAGCATCCTCCGGCGATGCCTGGGAGGAGTTCCGGGCCGATGTTTCGGAAAAATGCATCGCGGCCGCCCCTTCCCTCGACAAGCCGGTCGTCGTCGTCGACCCGTTCGGCTCGGAAAGTTTCGGGTTGGCGCTGGTTTCCGGCAAGCCGAAGGGTGCCGAAAATGCCGTGACCCAGATATGCGTCTACGACAAACAAAAGAAGACCGTGGAAATCGGTGGCGAACTGGCGGGTGACACCGTTACAGTCGTGGCGCCGCCCGCCGACAAGTAGGTTGCCGTCCGCGATCTGGCCATCAGCGCCTGTGCGCACAGGCGCTGATGCAAATGGCCGCCGGCGTCATCCATCCAACGACCGGCAGATACCGCTTCGCTGAGCGCTACAATGAGTTGCGAATCGCCAGCGCTACACTTACCGGCAATTCTCCAACCGGAGATTGCCATGAGATCGATACGTTTTGCTTCATTCGCCGTTGCCCTTCTGACCCTTGCATCCTGCGCACCAAGCCAGGGTGAATACGAGAAGGTGCAGACGGCGGTTCAGGGAAGCCCAGCCCTGCAGCGCGCTGTTCTGAAAGACTGCCTCGCCGCGAGATGGACGAAATCCGAACTTGAAGCCGGCGCATTGCTGCTGAGCGTCCCCGTCAACAAGGTCCAAACGCTCACCTGCAAGCGCATGGTTAGTGCGCTGGCCTCGGGCCGTCTGACATATGCCGACGTGCGCGCCAGCCAGCCGACGGTCAACCTCATCAAGATCATGCAGGGACGCTAAGCGCCCTTTCAAGGATCTAGGGGCGCCGATGGCAACCGCCGGCGACCCGCCCGCCATTACCGCCGTCGACTGCCGAAGGAACAGGAAGCAAAGCGCACGGAGCCAAGGAACATTATGGAACATCAGACCCTCGACAGCCTGCGCAACACGATCCTGGCCACCTTTCCTGATCTTGCTGGGTCGACATTCACGCTCGCAACCGCCGGCTGGCACTCGACCGCCGTCGATGTCGATGACCGCCTGATCTTCAAGTTCCCGCGCCACGCGGTCGCGGAAAAGGCGCTGGTCAAGGAAGCGTCCCTGCTTGCGCTCGTCCGTCCCAGTGTGTCGATGGCCGTTCCGGATCTCGAACTCCACCGGAGCCAGCCGCTTTTCTCGGTGCACGGGAAGCTGAAAGGCGAGCATCTGGTTACCGACGACTACGACAGGCTCGCCGAGGCGGAGCGCCGCCAGCTCGGCCGGGACCTTGGACAGTTTTACGCCGAGTTGCATCGGCTCGATGATGAACATATGGCTGCTGCAGGCGCCGGGCGCGTCGAACCGTGGCAAACGGTGGAAGCAATCCGGGCCAAGGCGCTGCCGGCTCTTGCGCCGGATCTTCGCGCGCTCGCCGCCGCGACGATCTCATCCTTCGAGAGCCTGGGACCCGATCCGCATGGCACGACCTACGGCTTCTTCGACGGCCATGGCTGGAACATGGCCTTTGACCATGCGAAGCGCCGACTGAACGGCATCTATGATTTTGCAGATTCGGGGATTGGCCCGCTTCACCGCGAGTTTATCTATTCGAACTTCATTTCGCCGGATCTGACATCGCGGATTGTCGAAACATACGAGGAGTTGACCGGCCGGGTGCTCGACCGGAAACGCATCGCAGTTCTCACCGGCATGCATCGACTTTCGGAACTGGCCGAACTCGTGGACGATCCTGAACATGCCCCGACGATGCTGCGCAGCGTCGAGGCATGGGCGGCATCGGTGGCACGGGCAAGCTGACCCGCGCCACGTCTTTCGGCCTCAGGCGTCCTGGCTCGAATGGGCCCAATCCATATAGAGATCGCGGGCCTTGGCGGCGATCGGGCCCGCCTGCAGGTCGCGATCGTCGAGACGGGTCACCGGCAGGACCTTGGAATAGTTGCCCGAGGTGAAAATCTCGTCGGCGCCCTGGAAGTCGGCCATCGACAGTGTCGCCTCGACAACCTCGAACCCGGCCTCGCGCAACAGCGTGATGACGCGGAAGCGGGTGATCCCGGCCAGGAAGGTGCGGTTGGCAGCCGGCGTGAAGACGACGCCGTCCTTGACGAGGAAGACGTTGGACGAGCCGGTCTCGGCGATGTTGCCGAGCATGTCGCGCACCAGCGCATTATCGAAGCCGCGCGAGCGCGCCTCGGTCAGGATGCGGGCATTGTTGGGATAGAGGCAGCCGGCCTTGGCGTCGGTCGGCATGGATTCGAGCGTCGGCCGGCGGAACGGCGACAGCGTCAGCGACGAGCCGCCATGGCCGTTGCCCATCGGCGCCTCGAACAGGCAAAGGGCAAAGCGGGTCGATTCCGGATCGATGGCAACGACGCCTGCGGCGCCGTGCTCGGCCCAGTACATCGGCTTGACGTAAAGTGCCGTCTGGCCGTCGAACTTCTTGGCGCCTTCCCACGTTAGCGCCTCGATCTCTTCCGCCTTCATCGTCGGCTTCAGGCCGAGCGCGATGGCCGAGCGGTTGACGCGCTGGCAGTGCAGGTCGAGATCCGGCGCGATGCCGTCAAAGACGCGCGCGCCGTCGAACACGGTCGAACCGAGCCACATGGCGTGCGAGGTCGGCCCGATCAGCGGCGGATTGCCCGACAGCCATTCGCCGTCGACATAGGTCCAGGTCACTGAGCGGGGGGATGTATCGACGGCCATCGGCGTCTCCTTCACGTTTTGTCTTTCTGAGCATCCGCATAGCTCGAAAAAGCAGCATGGGGGTGAATGGGTACATCAAAAAATGTCATGGCGTCCATTCTGGAACCACCCGAAGCCACATGCCAGAATGCCCGACGATCAGCCATGGAGCCATGCCCCGATGAAAGCGATGTACTACGACGCCTTCGAAAAGACGCCCGAGATCCGCGCGCTTGCCGATCCGACGCCGAGCGAAAACGGCGTGGTGGTCAAGGTCGAGGCCACGGGGCTGTGCCGTTCGGACTGGCATGGATGGATGGGACATGACGCCGACATCCGCCTGCCGCACGTGCCGGGCCATGAGCTTGCCGGCGTCGTCACGGCCACCGGCCGCGGCGTGATGCGCTACAAGGTCGGCGACCGGGTGACAGTGCCGTTCGTTTCCGGCTGTGGCCGCTGCGGCGAGTGCCGATCGGGCAACCAGCAGGTCTGCGAGGCGCAGTTCCAGCCGGGCTTCACCCATTGGGGCTCGTTTGCCGAATACGTCGCGCTCGATTTCGCCGACCAGAACCTGGTGCATCTGCCGGAGAGCATGGACTTCAAGACCGCCGCCAGTCTCGGCTGCCGCTTTGCCACCTCGTTTCGCGCCGTCGCCGACCAGGCGCGGGTCAAGGGTGGCGAATGGGTGGCCGTTCACGGCTGCGGCGGCGTCGGCCTGTCGGCGATCATGATCGCGGCCGCCCTCGGCGCGCATCCGATCGCCATCGACATTGCCGAGGACAAGCTCGCCTTCGCCAGGACGCTCGGCGCTGTCGCCACCGTCAATGGCCGCGACACGGACGATGTCGCCGGCGCGGTCAGGGAGATTACCGGTGGCGGCGCGCATGTGTCGATCGACGCGCTCGGCCATCCCGTCACCTGCTTCAACTCGATCAAGAACCTCAGGCGCCGAGGACGCCATGTGCAGGTCGGCCTGATGCTTGCCGATCATGCGACGCCTGTAATCCCGATGGCGCAGGTGATCGGCCACGAGCTTGAAATCTACGGCAGCCACGGCATGCAGGCCTGGCGCTACGACGCCATGCTCCAGATGATCGACAGCGGCAAGCTGCAGCCGCAGCAACTGATCGGGCGCGAGATTTCCCTCGAAGACGCGGTCCCTGCCCTCGTCTCGATGGACCGCGCCACCGATCTTGGCATCAGCGTGATCACCCGCTTCTGAAGGTGCTCCGCTCGAAGGTTGTTTGCATCCGCATGGCGACACGATTTTGCTCTTAAGCGAAACCTGGTTTCAGGGCAAAATCATCGCAGGAAGAATCACGACGAGGTCCTGTCATGGCGCTAGCGGCAGCTGCCACCGGGGAAGAACTCTACAGCCCTGTTCTCACAGCCAATCCGGCCCACCCGCAGGGGTGGCCCGTTCGGATGATCATCAGTTCGCAGACCGAAGCCCGGCACAATCGGGCACTTTGGGCGCCGACGCATCTGATCTCGATGCGGGCGCCGGCAAGCCGGCTGCTGTCGATGATCGACCTGCCGCCGGAAAGGCATCTCGAACTTTACTTCGGCGATGCCACTGATCCCGATGCGCCCGATGCCGCGCGGGCAGAAGCAATCGAAGCGGCCTTCACGTTCATCGACGGACTGCCCGCCGACGCTCACCTGCTGGTCCATTGCCTGCGCGGCATCGGTCGTGCAACGGCGCTCAGCCTTGGCATTCTTGCCCGCTACATGGCGCCTGAGGATGCGGCTGCCGCCTTGCATGCGCTGCGGCCGGAGGCAAAGCCGAACCGGCACGTGGTCGGCCTTTGCGATGCGGCGCTCGGGCTCAAAGGCAAGCTTGCCAAACAGGCCCTGCGCTTCCCCGCCAAGGTCTGGAAACCCGGCAAGGGCTGATACGGCTTACGCAATGTCGTTGTGCGATGCACAAATCTTTGACATGATCACGCAAAAGAATTGACTTCGCTTGCGTGCCTCCGCCGGCACGATGCGGTAAGCCCTTGTTTTCGGGGCGTGCTTTGACGGGACGACAGGTCTTGTCAAAGCACCGCCGAAGATGACGGACGGGAGGAAAGCATGTCCCACGCGGCCTATGTGTTCGATGCCTATGGCACGCTTTTCGACGTGCATGCGGCGGTTCGGCGCCACGCCGCCGAAATCGGCCCGGACGGACAGGCCTTCTCCGAACTCTGGCGCGCCAAGCAACTCGAATATTCCTGGGTGCGGTCCCTGATGGGCGCCTACCAGGATTTCTGGCAGCTGACCGAGCAGTCGCTCGACTACGCCTTTTCCCGCTTTCCCTCGGCTGATCGCAAGTTGCGGAAGCCGTTGCTCGACGCCTACTGGACGCTCGACTGCTACCCGGAGGTTCCTGCCGTCCTGAAGGGGCTGAAGGAACGCGGAGCGCGGCTTGCCATTCTCTCCAATGGTTCTCCCGACATGCTGGCTGCCGCCGTGCGCAACGCGGCGCTCGAGATCGTCATCGACGACGTCTTCTCGGTCGACACGGTCAAGACCTACAAGGCAGCGCCAGCGGTCTACGATCTCGTCACCACCCGCTACCGGCTCTATCCGCATGCGGTCTCCTTCCAGTCGTCCAACCGCTGGGACATCGCCGGCGCGACGAAGTTCGGTTTTCGCACGGTGTGGATCAACCGCGCCGACATGCCCGACGAGTATCGCGACCAGGGCCCGGCCCTGATCCTGCCTTCGCTGGAAAGCCTGCAATTCGGTATCTGAGGATTTGTCTCCATGGCCTGGTCGGCATCGCAATACCTGAAATTCGAAGACGAACGCACGCGCCCGGCGCGCGACCTGCTCGCGCAGGTTCCGGACCTGCCGTCTGGCCCAGCCTTCGACCTTGGCTGCGGTCCGGGGAATTCGACCGAACTGATCCACCAGCGGTTTCCGGACGCCACCCTCTCCGGCCTCGACAGCGACGACAACATGCTGCTTGCGGCCGCAAAGCGGCTGCCGGGCCTGACCTTCGAGAAGGCCGATCTCGCGACCTGGGCTCCCCCCAAGGGCGCTTCGCTGTTTTACGGCAATGCCGTCTTCCAGTGGCTGCCGAACCATCTCGACATTCTCGAAAGACTGACGGCTTCGCTTGCGCCCGGTGGCACGCTTGCCGTCCAGATGCCCGACAATGTCGATCAGGCGACCCATCTGCTGATGGAAGAAACGGCTCGCAGCGCTGCATTCGCCGATGCCTTCGCCGGCCGCACGATCCGGCGCAATCCGCTGCCGGCGCCATCGGCCTACGTCGAGCGCCTGTCCAAGCACGCCGCCCACATCGAAGTCTGGCACACGATTTATTATCACCGGCTGGCAAACGCCGAAGCGATCGTCGAATGGGTGAAGGGCACGGGCTTGCGCCCCTATCTCGACGCGCTGCCGCCGGAGCGGCGCGACGCCTTTTCCTCAGCCTACACGGACCGGATCCGTGAGGCCTACCCGGCCCTGAGCGACGGCCGGGTGCTCCTGCGTTTTCCCCGGTTCTTCGTCGTCGCGGTCAAGGCCGACTAGGCCAATCGGCCGGACGCACATGGCCGGCCGCTATCAGATCCGCTCGACCAGGAAATCGATGAATGCCCGGATGCGGGCGGCGAGATGTTCGTGGCCGGCATAGACGGCGTAGACCGTCTCGATTTCGTCGGGCCGGTAATCCTCCAGAAGTGCCACCAGTCGTCCCGCCGCCAGATCCGGCTCTGCGTGGAAGCGGCCGATACGGCCGATGCCGACATCGGCAAGGCAGAGTTGCTGCACGATCGCGCCGCTCGACACATGAAGGTTTCCGGAGACCGACAGAAGCTCGATCGCGCTTTGGCCAGGCGCACGAAACGCCCATTCGTCGACGCTGCGGCGGAAATTGAAGCGAATGCAATTGTGATTTTGCAGGTCGGCCGGCGTCCGCGGCACGCCATGCCTTTCGAGATAGGCCGGCGAGGCAATGACCACGGGCCGGCTCTCCAACAGCTTGCGGGCTTTGAGCGAAGAATCGCGCAAAGGCCCGGTGCGGATCGCCACGTCGGCCCGTTCGCCGACCACGTCGATCAGACTGTCCGTCAGGGTCAGATCGAGGCTTACATCCGGATAGCGCTCGAGGAACTCGGGCGCGAGCGGCAGGATGTAGCGTTCGCCGAAGCCGACCGAGGCGTTGACGCGCAACAGGCCACGCGGCGAAAGCCTGCCGCCGGCAGCCACCAGCTGTTCGGTTTCGGCAATTTCGGTGAGGATGCGCTGGGCGCGCTGCAGGTAGACTTCGCCCTCCGGCGTCAGCTGCAGGGTCCGGGTCGAGCGAACCAGCAGGCGCGTGCCCAACCGGTCCTCGATGCGCGTGACCAGCTTGCTCACGGCGGACGGCGATAGCCTCAGCCGCCGGCCGGCAGCCGAGAAGCTGTGCGTTTCACAGACAGCGACGAACACTTCCATTTCACCAGCCCGATTGTCCATCACTCACCTTTGAAATCAATTCATAGCCATTTATCCGATTATGCGGATTATCGCGCAAGCTCTCCGCCCTCATATTCCGCTCAACACATCAACGCCAAAACGCCCGGCCCCTCCCAGCCGGACGGGAAAAGGTCTTGCCATGCCCATTGCGCTCTTTGCCCTGACGGTCGCGGCCTATGCGATCGGAACCACCGAATTCGTCATCGTCGGCCTGTTGCCGACGGTTGCAGACGACCTCCACATCACCTTGCCGCTTGCCGGCCTCATCGTCAGCGTCTACGCGCTCGGCGTCACCTTCGGGGCGCCTGTCCTGACGGCGCTGACCGGTCGGATCGAGCGCAAGCCGCTGCTCGTCGGCCTGATGGCACTGTTCATCATCGGCAATGCCGCAGCCGCCCTGTCGCCGAGCTACGAGCTGCTGCTCGTCGCCCGCGTCATCTCCGCTTTTGCCCACGGCGTCTTCTTCTCGGTCGGCGCCACCATTGCCGCCGACCTCGTGCCCGAGGATCGCCGCGCTTCCGCCATCGCCATGATGTTCATGGGCCTGACGGTCGCGATCGTCACCGGCGTGCCGCTCGGCACCTGGATCGGCCAGACCTTCGGCTGGCGCGCCACCTTCTGGGCCGTGACCGCGCTCGGCGTCATCGCCCTTGCAGCCATCGCGACCCTTCTGCCCAGCACGCTGACAAAGGCACCGGCCGCAAGGTTGATCGACCAGGTCCGCGTTCTCGGCTCCGGCCGGCTGCTGATCGTCTTTGCCATGACCGCACTCGGCTACGGCGGCACTTTCGTCGCCTTCACGTTCCTGGCGCCGATCCTGCAGGAGATCACCGGCTTTTCCGCGGGCGCCGTCAGCCTGATCCTGGTGCTCTACGGCGTCGCGATCGCCATTGGCAACATCGCCGGCGGCAAGATCGCCAACCGCGATCCGGTCAAGGCTTTGGTCGGCCTGTTCCTGGCGCAAGCCATCGTACTTGCGCTCTTCACCTTCACGGCGACCTCGCAGGTCCTGACGCTGGTAACGCTTGCGAGCCTCGGCTTCCTGTCATTCGCAACCGTCCCCGGCCTGCAGCTCTATGTCGTGCAGCTCGCCCAGCAGCACCGTCCCGGCGCCGTCGATGTCGCCTCGGCGCTCAACATCGCCGCCTTCAACCTCGGCATCGCCATCGGCGCCTGGCTCGGTGGCGTCATCGTCGCCTCGTCGCTCGGTCTCGGCATGACGCCGATGGTCGGTTCAGTCCTGGTGGTCGGCGCCCTGCTCCTGACGCTTCTGAGCGGTGCGCTCGACCGCAAGGCAGAAACCGTCGCCCAGCCGGCTTGACCAGGCGGCCATCTGGCCCACCTATAGCTTCGCCTCTTTCCCGCCCGGCCGCTGGCCGGGCGCACTTTGAAAACAAGGAGTTCCCCATGCACTCGGTCAATTCCAACGGCGCCAATATCCCGGCGCTCGGTTTCGGCACCTTTCGCATGCCCGGCGCCGACGTGCTGCGCGTGCTGCCGGAAGCGCTGAAGCTCGGCTTCCACCACGTCGATACCGCCCAGATCTACGGCAACGAGGCCGAGGTTGGCGAAGCCATCCACAAATCGGGCGTCGCCCGCGCCGACATCTTCCTGACCACCAAGGTCTGGGTCGACAAATACGCCCACCGCGACTTTGTCGCTTCGGTCGACGAAAGCCTGAAGAAGCTGAAGACCGATCACGTCGACCTGCTTCTGCTGCATTGGCCGGGCGGTAGCGACGTTCCGATGGCCGAACGCATCGGCGCGCTGAACGAGGTGAAGAAGGCCGGCAAGGTTCGCCATATCGGCATCAGCAACTCCAACACCGCCCAGATGGAAGAGGCGGTGAAACTCAGCGATGCGCCCATCGCCACCAACCAGGTCGAATACCATCCCTATCTCGACCAGACGAAGGTGCTCGATACCGCCCGCAAGCACGGCATGTCGATCACGGCCTATTACGCCATGGCCAACGGCAAGATCCCCAACGACCCGCTTTTGAAGGAAATCGGCGCGCGCCACGGCAAGACCGCCGCTCAGGTCACCTTGCGCTGGCTGGTGCAGCAGAAGGACGTGATCACGCTGTCGAAGACGGCCACGATCGAGCGGCTGAAGGAAAACTTCGACATCTTCGACTTCGCGCTCGGCGACGGCGAGATGGCGGCAATCCACGGCCTCGCCCGCCCGGATGGCCGCATCGTCAGCCCCGAGGGCCTGTCACCGGTCTGGGATACGGCCGCCTGACAATTGTTTGCCGGTGCGCCGCCGGTCGAGTTCCCAACCGGCGGCGGATGATCTATGCAGATCCCTTGGCGGGAGCCGATCTCCCGAGGAGACGCACCGTCTGAGGGAGGGGCCGATGACGTCGAAAACCGTTGAGGTGGGTGACTTCGCTCCCGACTGGCCGGCGATCATCGCCGTCGTCTTGGGCGTCACCGCCTTTTCCGTCGCGCAAGGGCTCACCTATCCGCTGATCTCGCTTTCGCTCGAAGGCCGCGGCGTCTCTGCCGCCACGATTGGCCACAATGCCATGGGCTTTGCCGCCGGGCTTGCGGCGGCGACCCTGCTGCTCGGACATTTGACACGGCTTGCCTCGGCCGACAGGCTGATCATCGCCAGCCTCTGCGGTTGTTCGCTCTGCCTGGCGACGCTTGCGTCCACGTCGTCGCTTCCTGTCTGGTTCATCGCCCGCTTCGCGCTCGGCTTCTTCGTCAGCATGGTGTTCATGCTGGGCGAAGCGTGGCTCAACACGGCCTGTCCGGACCGGCTGCGCGGACGGGTGTCAGGCCTTTATGGCGCTGGCATGTGCGGCGGTTTTGCCGCCGGGCCGCTGGCGATCCCGCTTCTCGGCACCAGCGGCGGGCTCGGCTTTGCGCTTCTCGCCATTTACATAGCGCTTGTCGCCTTCCTCACCGGGCTGTTGACGATGGGGGCACGGACACGGCCGGAGCCGTCGTCGACGCGCGATCTTTTCGCCTTCTTCCGGCATGCGCCGATCCTGATCCTGATGGTGCTGATGTTCGGCTTTGCCGATATCGCCGCGATCTCGGCGATGCCTGTCTACTTCGTCAAGACCGGCCACAGCCAGGCCTTTGCCGCCTTGAGCGTCACCGTGCTCGCCGTACCGACAGCGCTGGCACAGCCCTTCATCGGGGTGCTGCTCGACAAATTGCCCCGCCGACGCGTCGCAATCTCGGCGGCGGCCGTGGCGGCGACCGGTTATCTCGCCATCCCGCTGGTAACGTCCGCGCCGCTGCTTCTGGCGCTGTTCGCCTTGATCGGCGCTGCCAGCTTCGCGCTTTATACGGCGGCGCTGACCATGCTCGGCGAGCAGTATCGCGGCAGCATGCTGGTGGCCGGAAGCGCCGCCTTCGCGCTTGCCTATGCCGCCGGCAGTGCGGCCGGCTCGGGCGCCACCGGCTCTCTCATGACGCTGATCAATCCCGCGGCCGGTCCGCTCGGCGTCGGCCTGGTGCTGGTGGTGTCCACGTTGATCTTCGCCGTCGCCGGTCGGCGATAGCAGCCGGCGATCAGGCCCCGCAAAGCCGGGCAAGCGCCTCGCCAAAGACGCGGGCCGCCGGCCCGAGCGGCTCATCGATCCGGTGAACAAGATAGGCTTCCGCCGCCACCTGGCTGTTGCGGCCGAGCGAGGCCGTCGGCAAGCGGACGAGCCGGCCCTCGGCCAGATCCCGCTCCACCTGCCATAGCGGCAGCCGCCCCCAGCCGAGACCGGCGAGGATCATCGCATGCTTGGCATCCTGGCTGCCGACGCGGCAGGTCTGTGGCGAAATCACGCCGAAGTCGCGCCCCTCGGAGCGCTGCGAAGGGTCCGACAGGACGATCTGCAGATGGTCGGCGAGTTCCGGGCTGCCGAGCACGCCGTTGACAGCGCTCAGGCCGAGGGGATGCCCGGCGGAGACGACCGCGGTCAGGTGAACGTCTGCCAGCGCCTGCCGGCCGATGGCCGGATCGCGAAAATCCTCGCCCACCATGATGCCGAGCGTGAAGCGCCGCTCGATCAGACCGTCCAGCGGTGCGCCGAGCGGCGCGACCGCAAGTCGGATGGCGACGGACGGATAGGCGACCCGCATTTCCTTCAACGCAGCGCCGACGGTCGCGATCGGGAACAACGTATCGACGATCAGGGACAGTTCCAGCTCGATGCCTTCGCCAAGACCACGCGCGCGGGCGCGCATGGCATCGACGCGCAGCAGGATATCGCGGGCGTTGGCCAGCAAGGCACGTCCTTCCGGTGTCAAGACCGGCCGGTGACCGGAACGATCGAACAGCGAAACACCGAGCCCGACCTCGAGATTGGCGATCGCGTGGCTGACGGCGGACTGGACGCGCGAAAGCCTGGCGGCCCCGGAGCGGAAGCTGCCGCTTTCGGCCACCACCACGAATGTCCGCATCTGGTCGAGGGTCAACGCATCAATCATGATCGATCCCATAGATCAGTTTGATGCATTTTATCTCACTTTTTCAGATCAATCAAAGCCGCCATTCTCCCTGACACCAGCAGCAGCAAACACGCCGAAGTCGGCGCAAGCGGAACAAGGGAAAACGACATGGCCAAGATCCTCGTGCTCTATTACTCATCCTACGGCCACATCGAGACGATGGCCGCGGCCGTCGCCGAAGGTGCCCGCGCCACTGGCGCAAGCGTGTCGTTGAAGCGGGTGCCGGAGATCGTGCCCGACGCCGTCGCGATCAAGTCCGGCTACAAGCGCGACCAGGATGCGCCCATCGCAAACGTGGCCGAACTCGCCGACTACGACGCGATCATTCTGGGCACCCCGACCCGCTTCGGCAACATGGCGGCGCAGATGAAGAACTTTCTCGATCAGGCGGGCGGCGTCTGGGCCAGAGACGCGCTCGTCGGAAAGATCGGCAGCGTTTTTACCTCGACCGGCAGCCAGCATGGCGGCCAGGAATCGACGATCCTGGCGACGCACACCGTGCTGCTTCATCTCGGCATGGTAATCGTCGGCCTGCCCTACAGCTTCAAGGGGCAGATGCGCATGGACGAGATCAGCGGCGGCTCGCCCTATGGCGCCTCGACGCTTGCCGACGACGGCCATGGCGGCGACCGGCAGCCGAGCGCCAACGAACTCGACGGCGCGCGCTTCCAGGGCCGCCACGTCGCCGAACTGGCGGCGGCGCTGGTTGCCGGCAGGGCGCGCGTGGCGGAGGTTGCGTGATGTCGGCGGTCATCGCTTCCGGCTCGCACAGAACCGACTGGTTTGCCGTCACCGCTGTCGTTGCGGCAGGCATGGTCGCAGCGATGCAGGTCGGCAAAGGGCTGATCGCCGGTCCGCTGCTCATGGCCGACCTCGGGCTCGACCTGACGGCACTCGGCTGGATCACCTCCGTCTTTGCGATCGTCGGCGTGGTCGGCGGCATGCCGGCGGGCGCCATGGTCGCGGCCGTCGGTGACCGGCGCATGCTTGCCGTCGGCATGAGCATTCTGCTCGTCGGCATCCTGTTCGGCGCAGCGAGCCCGAATTTCACGCTGCTGATCCTGTCGCGCATCCTCGAGGGCTTCGGTTTCCTGCTCGTGGTCGTCGCCGGCCCGGCGATCCTCATGCGCATCGTCGCTCCCGCGCGCAGCGATATCGTCTTTGCACTCTGGAGCTGCTTCATGCCGGCGGGCATGGCGATTGCCATGCTTTCGGGGCCGCTGTTTCAAAGCTGGCAGGCGATCTGGTGGGTCAACGGCCTTGTTGCGCTTGTCAGCCTGCTGACCGTCATCGCGGTGATTTCGCCCTCGCTGGCCGAGCCACGCGCCTCCGTCGCCGGATTGCGTGCCGATGCGACGACGACGCTGACAAGCCGCGGACCCGTCCTGCTTTTTTGCCTTTTTGCCCTCTTCAGCCTGATGTCCTTCACACTGTCGAGCTTCCTGCCGATCCTGCTCGTTACGCGCATGAACGTGTCGCTTGGAGCTGCCGGAGTGCTCGGTGCCCTGATCACTTTTGCCAACGTCATCGGCAATCTTGCGGCAGGCACAATGCTGTCTCGGGGCGTCGGCCGTGGCCGTCTGGTCATCATTGCCGCAACGCTGATGGGGGCCACCGGCATTTGGATCTTCCTGTCTCAATCCGGTGACACGCTAACCTTTGCACTGTGTGTACTGTTTTCGGCCGTCGGCGGCCTGATCCCCGCAACCTTGATCTCCACAGTCCCGATGCTGTCGCCCCGGCCGGCGCTCGCGCCGATGGCGATGGGTCTGTTGATGCAGGGCAGCAATCTCGGGCAGCTCGTCGGTCCGGTCGCGGTCGGAGCCGCAATCGACGCCTACGGCTGGACGTCGGGCGCGGCCTTCATCGCCGCGGGTGCGGCCTTGTCAGTCTTTCTTGCCACCACCCTCGATCGCGTTCTTCGGAACATCGCTGAAGGGAAAGCGTGATGGAGCATCTGTTCGACACCCTCTACGCTGCCGGCGCCGAACGGTTGAGCTTTGCACCGGACTTCACCGGTCGCGCCTTCGTTCTTCGCCGTCAGCGAGGCAACCTCCTGGTCTACGCCTCGCGGCGGCTGGCCGAAGAGGCCGACGGGTTGCTGGCGGCCGGCCCGTTCGCCCGGCAATACATCAACCACCACCACCAGGCGATGCCCTCCTGCGATTGGGCCTGCGAGAACCTGAACGCACCGCTGTTCGGGCCGGAACGCGAACGACAGCAGATCCTCGCCCATTGCCGCATGGGTGGTGGCTTTGCCGACCATGAGGCGCATTTCGCGGATTTCGAAGTCGTCGCCACGCCGGGGCACACGGCGGGCTCGGCCTGCTTTCTCTGGGACGATGGCCGAAGACGCTATCTGTTCAGCGGCGACACGATCTTCCTCACGGAAGGGCGGTGGATCGGCGCCGTCCTGCCCGGCAGCGACCGGCTCGCCTATCTCGCCTCGCTGGCGCTGATCAAGACGCTCTCCTTCGACGTGCTGGTGCCGAGCCTGGCCAAGGGGCAGCCGTTTCATCAAACAAGTGCAAGGGAAACGGAGCGACACATCGATGCGATGATGCGCCGACTGGAACACGGCGCTGACGGTTGAACCTCGATCGCGGCGGCAACGTGCTGCAACAAAAAACCCACCGGCGCGGGCGCCGGTGGGTTTTTCTTGATCGCGTCGGAACAGGATCAGACGAACTGGCTGAGACCCGGGACCGAGGCGACGACTTCGTCGACGACGTCGGCGCCGGCCTTTTCCTTGGCGAATGCGATGGTTTCCTTGGCAAGCGAGGTGATCTCGCCCATGCCGAGGCCCTGGCTCATCAACTGCTGGCCGAGCGCCATGACACCGCCGCCGCCGATCGCCGACATCAGACCACCGAGCAGACCGCCGCCGCCCGAGCCTTCGCCGTTGTACTGGGCGATCAGGTCGGTCGCGCCCGGGATCGATGCGATCATCTGGGCGACCGGACCGTCAGCTGCTTCGCGCTGCAGGAAACCGAGGATCATGCCGACAGCCTTTTCAGCCGTCGCAGGCTCCAGACCGACATTCTCCGCTACGCGCGTGACCAGTTCATTCATGGAAAACTCCCTCATTGAATTTTGACGTTGACGTCAAGGTAAATGATCACATCTCAAATAACAAGCGACGATGGACGGAATGCCGGGCAATCCACCGGCATTCAAGCGGTCCTTTGCGCCGTCCGCCGCAACACGGTTCCACAAGATCGCGGCGATCGTTTCACGCGCGCGATCGCTTGGCAATGCGACCGATCGGCCCTGCACCACCGGCGTCTTTCGCGGTTGCGCGCCGCAATCGCCTTGTTGCCGGGTGAGGCGCCACCGCCTATAACAGGGGCGAGCCACATTTCGATGACGGGCCTCGGCAGGTTAGCCGCGAACCGCCCGCTTTCATTGATGAAACGGAGATGAAGCCCACATGGTGGAAGAAGGCAAGCTCTTTATCGGCGCCAGCCGCAAGCCGGACGATACGATCAACAAAGGCGAGTACCTCGATCTGAAATTCGGCAACCGCCACGGGCTCATCACCGGCGCAACCGGCACCGGCAAAACCATCACGCTGCAGATCCTTGCGGAAGGGTTTTCGAACGCGGGTGTTCCGGTGTTCTGCGCCGACGTCAAGGGCGACCTTTCCGGCATCGGCGCGATCGGCGAGCCGAAGGATTTCATCACCAAGCGTGCCGAACAGATCGGACTGCCGACAAACCCCTACGAGTTCCAGGAATTCCCGGTGATCTTCTGGGATCTTTACGGCGAAAAGGGTCACCGCGTCCGCACCACCATGTCGGAAATGGGCCCTCTCCTGCTGTCGCGTTTGATGAACGCGACCGACGCACAGGAAGGCGTCCTCAACATCGCCTTCAAGATCGCCGACAAGGGCGGGCTGCCACTTCTGGACCTCAAGGACCTGCAGGCACTCCTCAACTACATGGGCGAGAACGCCACCGAGCTTTCCAACCAGTTCGGCTTCATCTCCAAGGCGTCGGTCGGTTCGATCCAGCGCGAACTCCTGATCCTGGAACAGCAGGGTGCGGAACATTTCTTCGGCGAACCGGCGCTGAAGATCACCGACATCATGCGCACGACCAATGACGGGCGCGGTGCGATCTCGGTGCTGGCCGCCGACAAGCTGATGATGAACCCGCGCCTCTACGCGACCTTCCTGCTGTGGCTGCTGTCGGAGCTTTTCGAGGAACTGCCGGAAGTCGGCGATCCCGATAAGCCGAAGCTCGTCTTCTTTTTCGACGAGGCGCATCTCCTCTTCAACGATGCGCCGAAGGTGCTGACGGAGCGCGTCGAACAGGTCGTCCGCCTAATCCGTTCCAAGGGTGTCGGCGTCTATTTCGTCACGCAGAACCCGCTCGACGTACCGGAAACGATCCTCGGCCAGCTCGGCAACCGCGTGCAGCATGCGCTGCGCGCCTATACGCCGCGCGACCAGAAGGCGGTCAAGACCGCCGCCGACACCTTCCGGCCCAACCCCGCGTTCGACTGCGCGACCGTCATCACCAATCTGGGCACCGGCGAGGCGCTGGTCTCTACGCTCGAGGGCAAGGGCGCGCCGTCAATGGTGGAACGCACGCTGGTGCGCCCACCGCAATCGCGCGTCGGCCCGCTGACGGCGGAAGAGCGGCAAAAGGTGATGGACGTCAGCCCCGTGCGCGGCCAGTACGACGAAGATTTCGATCGGGAATCCGCCTATGAAATGCTGACGGCGCGGGCGAAGAAGGCAGCCGAAGCGCAGCAGCAGTCCGAGCCGGAACCGGTCGAGGCCAACACCGGGGGTAGCCGCTGGACACTTCCGGGCTTCGGCGACGACGAGCCGGCGGCACCCGCCGGAAAACAGGCCCGCCCGAAATCATCAGGATACCAGCGCGAGACGGTGGTGGAAGCGGCGATGAAATCGGTCGCCCGCACAGTTGCAACTCAGGTTGGCCGCGCGCTCGTGCGCGGCATCCTCGGCAGCCTCAGCAGGCGCTGACGGCGAACTTCGTCGACCAAGTGACACGAATGACGATTTCGACACGCCCTGGTCCCTCCGGATCAGGGCGTGCCCGCTTTTTGAAAGGAACAGACCATGGACGTGAAAGATTCGAACGGCGCCATCCTCAACGACGGCGACAACGTCACCCTCATCAAGGACCTGAAAGTCAAGGGCACCTCGACGACGCTGAAGCGCGGCACGGTGGTCAAGGGCATCCGGCTCACCGATAATCCCGACGAGGTCGAATGCCGGGTCGAAAAGATCAAGGGCCTCGTGCTGCGCACCGAATTCCTGAAGAAGGCCTGATGCCGCCGCAGGCGGATCAAGGAGACGATCGCGTCCCTCCCCGTCCTTCGATTGTGCGCGCTGGCAACCAGGCAATAAGACAAAGCCCGGCGGGCTTTCTTGTTTCCGGATGGGAGAAAGGCCTCAGGCGACCGTCAGCTTGACGTCGATGTTTCCCTTGGTCGCGTGGCTGTAGGGGCAAACGATATGCGCCTTCTGGACCAGATCTTCGAGAACCACCTTGTCGACGCCCGGCGACGTGATCTCGAGCGCAGCGTCGATACCGAAGCCGGTGCCGTCTTCACGCGGGCCGATGCCGACCGTTCCGGTCACCGTGGTGTCGTCGGAAAGCTTTACCTTCTCCTTGCCGGCGACGAACTTGAGCGCGCCGAGGAAGCAGGCGGAGTAGCCGGCAGCGAAGAGCTGTTCGGGATTGGTGCCGCGGGCGCCATCGCCACCCAATTCCTTCGGAACGGTCAGCGTAACGTCGAGAACGCCATCGGCGCTCTTGGCCTGGCCGGCGCGGCCGCCGGTTGCGGATGCGGTGGTGCGATAAAGAATAGGCATTGGCGGGGTCTCCGTTGCATTTCCGTTGTCGATGCGAATTTGATATCGCAAAATTAAATTGTACGCAAATTAATTTTGCAAATTGCATTTCAGGCCTGAATTTGCGACAATAGTGCCATGACGACCAAGGCGGCACAATTCGAAGCGCTTTCCGACGAGGCGCTGACGCTCGGCAAACAGCTCTGTTTTGCCGTCTACTCCGCCGCGCACGCCTTCAACCGGGCCTATAAGCCCCTGCTCGACCGTTTCGGCCTCACCTACCCGCAATACCTCGTGCTTTTGGCGCTCTGGCAACGGGACGAAATGACGGTGAAGCGGATCGGCGAGGAGATCGGCCTGGATTCAGGCACGCTGTCGCCGCTGCTCAAGCGGCTGGAGGCGGCCGGGTATGTCGGGCGGAAGCGCGATCCCGGTGATGAGCGGCAGGTGATCGTCAGCCTGACCGACAAGGGCCGCGATCTCAAGACCGAGGCCTTCGGCATTCTCGCCGATATCGGCAAGGCGTCGGGCTGCAGCCTGGAGGAAGCCGGCGAGATCAGGGAAACCCTGCATCAGCTGACGCGGCGGCTTTCCACTGGAGACAGCGAAGGCTGACCGCGGCGCCGAAGGCCGCGCGTTTCCATTTCAGATGTATCGAGGCTCTCTGACCGCGTGACGCGCGCCTGATTTGCCTATGCAAAAACCGGCGCCATCTCTCGGGCGCCTTGTCTTAGGCACCCGGTCAATTCTGAAGCATGTGCCAGCAGCGCCGATCAGACGACGAGGATCGGCGCCTTGCCGCGCACGCGATCATAGAGGTCCATGACGTCCTGATTGAGCATGCGCACGCAGCCCGAGGACACGGCCTTGCCGATCGACTTCCACTCGGGCGAACCGTGCACGCGGTACAACGTGTCCTGACCGTTCTGGAAGATGTAGAGCGCGCGGGCGCCCAGCGGATTGCTGACCCCCGGTGCCATGCCGCCATTGCTGGCGGAATACCGCGCCAGCTGCGGCTGGCGGGCGATCATCGAATCGGGCGGTGTCCAGGTTGGCCACTTCTTCTTCCACTGGATGACGCCGCGGCCGTTCCAGGCAAATCCTTCGCGGCCGAGACCAACGCCGTAGCGCAAGGCGCGCCCACCTGGCTGGATCAGATAGAGGAACCGGTCGCCGGTATCGACGACGATGGTGCCCGGGCGCTCGCCGAACGGGTCGCTGACTTCCTGGCGGTAGAAGCGCGCATCAATCTGACGGTATGGCACGGCCGGGATCTGGTAGCCGCCATCGTCGACAGCGGCATAGATGTCGCCGTAATAGGCGCTCTGTGGCGGCAGGCCCGTCGGCTGCAGCCCCTCATTGATCGGACCTTCAAGGACGCGTCCGTCGCGCGGATCGACCCAGCGCCCTTCAAGCGCGGGGTTGCGGAACACCGGAGCCGTCTCCTGACGGAACCGGTCGGTGTTCATCGAGGACGTGCAGCTCGCGAGACCTGCCGAGGCAAGTGCGATGCCGGAGGTGCGCAGGAACTGGCGGCGGGAGAAAATGGCTGAAGAGGACATCGAACTCTGAAAGGCTTGAGTGCGGCGACGAACTGGAGTGCTGCACGAAATTGATTAACGAAACGATTCGCGCAGACCCGCCCAATTCAAGAAGGTTGGCATCTACGGCTGGACCGAAGCTTGTGTCAGCAAACGCCGGATCACGTTTCCGACAGCGCCGGGTGGCGTTGCTCAGAGCGCTTCGGCCCTGATGGCAGGCTGTCGCAACAGCGCTTCGAAGTCGGCGTGCGCAAGCGGCCGGCTGAAGAAATAGCCCTGGATCTCGTCGCACCCGCTGCGGCGCAGGAAATCCACCTGCGCCTGGGTCTCGACGCCCTCGGCAATGACCCTGAGGCCGAGATTTTGCGCCAGCGATATGATCGCAGCGGTAATCGCCATGTCGTCGGCATCGGCCGGAATATCCTCGACAAAGGAGCGGTCGATCTTCAGGCGGCGGACGGGAAAGCGTTTCAAGGCACTGAGGCTCGAATAACCCGTGCCGAAATCGTCGATCGCCAGATGGACGCCGATCGCCTCCAGCTCGTGCATGGTTGCAAGCGCGCCCGGCACGTCCTGCATGATCAGGCTCTCTGTGAGCTCCAGCTCGAGGAACCGGGGCGCAAGCCCGGTCTCGGCCAGCACCGCCTCGACACGGGTCGCCCAGTTTCGTTCGCGAAACTGGCGCGCGGACACGTTTACGCTGACGATCAACAGCGGCAGACCGGCCTCATGCCACGCCTTGCACTGGCGGCAGGCGGCGCGCAGCACCCAATCTCCGATCGGTACGATCAGCCCGGTTTCTTCGGCAAGCGGAATGAAATCGCCAGGCGAAATCATGCCGCGCTCGGGATGGCGCCAGCGCAGCAGCGCTTCGGCGGCGAACACACGACCGGTCTCGAGGTTCAACTGCGGCTGAAAATGCAGCAGGAACTCGTCGCGCGCGATCGCCTGGCGCAGCTCCGCCTGCTTCAGGAGCTTTTCGTGGGCCTTGGCCGCCATCTCCTCAGTAAAGACCTGCAGATTGTTGCGACCGAGCTCCTTGGCCCGATACATCGCCATGTCGGCGTTGGCGAGCAATTCACCCACCGTCCTGCCCTGATTGGGGAAACAGGCAACGCCCATGCTGCAGGTGATCTGCAGGCTGTGGCCGTTGATCTGCATGGGGGCCGCGATCGCCGCGCGAATATCCTCCAGGCGGGCGAGCACGATATCGCGCTCGCAGGGCAAGCCGTTCAGGAGCAGGATGAACTCGTCGCCACCAACGCGCACGACCATATCGGACTTGCGCACCGACGCGCGCATGCGCACCGCGGTCACCTTCAGCAGTTCGTCGCCGGCTGCATGACCGAGCGTGTCATTGACGAGCTTGAAGTTGTCGAGATCGAGGAAGGCGAGCACCGCCCATTGCGCGGTCCCGCGCAACGTTTCCAGCGCCTCGGCGACCTGCTCTTCGAACAACGCCCTGTTCGGCAATCCGGTGAGCGCATCATGGTGCGCCATGAAGCTGATGCGGTCTTCCGCCTGCTTGCGCTCGATCGCGATACCCGCCAGATGCGCGGCCATGGCGATCAACTCCTTTTGCTGGTCGTCGGGAACGCAGACCGCTTTCGAATAGAGCGCGAATGTTCCGAGCACCTTCCGCTCGCGAGAGTGGATGGGGGTCGACCAGCAGGCCCTGAAGCCGTAAGGCCGCACGACCTCGCGACAATCCTCCCACAGCGGATCCTCGAAGATATCGTCAACGATCACCTGTTCGCCGCGCCAGGCGGCGGTGCCACAGGAGCCCGCCTTCGGCCCGATCTCCAGGCCGTGGATCATGCCGCAATAGGTTTCGTCCAGGTTCGGCGCCGCGCCATGGAGCAGGTGGCGACCATCGGCCGAAAGCATCAGGATCGAACCGCGGATGCGCGGCACCAGCGCCTCGATCAGCAGGATCAGTTCCCGGAAGAACTCTTCCAGCGGCCGGCCGTTGGCGATCATCTCCAGGAGATGCGCCTGCCCCTCCAGCAGCCGTTCCGAGGCCTTTCGATCGGAAATGTCGCGGGACACGCCGACGATGCCGATGACCTTGCCGGCCTTGTTGCGCAGCGGCACCTTGGAGGTCATCAGCCAGCGGTCGCGCCCCTTGCTGATCAGCGCACGCTCTTCGATGCCGAAGATCGGCTCGCCGGTCTCGATCACACGGCGCTCGACATCGGCGATGATCCTGGCCAGATGCGGCGGATGCAGGTCAAAATCGGTCTTGCCGATGATGTCGCTCAGAGCCTCCAGGCCATTGTCGGCGACGGTCACCTGGTTGGCGATGAGAAACCGGCCCTCGATATCCTTGGCATAGATATAGTCGGGCACGTGATTGATGATGGTTTCCAGCCAGTAGTGCCGGTCGGCGATATCGGGATCGGCCGGGAAGATCCGGCTCATCTCGTCGGCCAGACGATTGCTCGCATCGATCAGGCGACGCGTGTCCTGGTTGCCGCCCGCGTTGAGGGCCGCATAGCGCGGATTGCGGGACGGGTTCTTCGCCAAGCAAGGCCTCCGGAGCGCACTGTCGAGAGCGGTCTGATTTTCTCCAACCTACGATAGGCAGCGAAAGGTTAGTCTTCCCTAAATAAGCCGGATGAAATCGTGTTGAGGTTGCATTTCGCCGCCCAGCATAGCCGGAAACATGGGGCGGCGCGAGCCGCCCCATGCCAGATCAGGATAGAATTCGGCGCAATGCAGGAACCAGCATCAGCGCCTGGTCGACAATGATCATCACAACGATGGCGATGCCCGTCAGCGGAAAGGCCAGGCCGAACACCAGCGCCATCAGCCACAATCCTGCGTAGACGCTGCGTCGCGGTGGCATCGGCGGCACGCCTATGCGGCCTGCCGGGCGCCGTTTCCACCACATCACGACCGCCGAGACCGACACGAATATGATCGCCACGCAGGTCACGAGCATCAGGATCTGGTTGAACAGCCCCCATTCCTGTCCCTTGTGGACGTTGATGCTCCACTCGATCGCCTTGCCGAGCGGCGGATACTGACCAAAGGCGATATCGACCAACGGCTTGCCGGAATACTGATCGATATGGATCGTGCGTTCGCGCGAAAGATCCGCCGGAAAAATGGCTGCGGTATAGACGCCCGTGTCGTCGCCCGGCATGGCCAGCTCGTAGCCGGGCAGCATGCCCGCCCCGTCGGCAATGGCGACGGCCCTATCGACACCGATGGGTGGCAGCAGGCTGCCACCGGTGGTCGACATCGGCACCGGGGCGTTTTCCACCAGCCAGCCGGCCTTGGAGAGAACATCGGTCGACACCTTTTGCGAGGTCGGCACGTCGTCCCAGAGCTGGACCGGATAGCCCATGCCGGCCGCCGTCAGCTTTCCGTTGACGGTCGATCCCCAATAGCCGGACCAGAGCAGGCCGGAAAAGGCGAGAAAGACGATCAGTAGCGCCGACGCGATGCCCGTGACGGCATGCAGGTCGCGCCAGAATACCCGCCGCGCCGGCGTGCCGCGCACACTGATCACGCCCCCGGTCTGCTGTCGCGGCCACCAGAGATAGATGCCGGTGAAAACGAGCAGGATCGCAAAGCCGGCCGCGATCTCGATGATCGTTTCCACGCGCTTGCCGAAATAGTCGAGGCTGTGCAGATCCTCGACCACCCGATTGAACTCGTCGCTCGGCGCCACCATGTCGAGAATGTCGGCCGTATAGGGATCGACATAAACCATCATCCGGCCCGGGCCGACGCCCACGGTCACGCGTGCCGACCGGTCCGCGCCAGCGGGCGTGCGATAGGCAACGGCCGCGCTGCCGGGCACGGCCTCGATGGCATTGGCAACAATGGCCGATGGCGGCAACGTGGCCTCCCCGACGGGAACAATGTTGCGGTAGGCAAACAGGGTCTCGTCGATCTCGTCATTGAAGAGATAGAGCCCACCGGTCACGGCGAGGCTGATCATGAAGGGAATGACCAGCAGGCCGGCGAAGAAATGCCAGCGCCAGATGGCGCGGTAGAGCGAAATGCCGCGCGCAGCAACATCGGGCAATAGCTCGGCGCCGGAAAAAGATGCAGTCGTCATGGGTGTCCCCCGGGGAAGGTCGACCTGAAGACAATGACTTCCCCTTTGCTGATGAGTGAATGCGTCGGCTGAGCCGGGCCAGGGGCGGCCGCGCCTGTCGAGCTACCCTCGATGGCGGCGCCGCTGCCTGAGGCTCAAGCCGTCAGGCTGAGATCAGGCGGGGATTTGTGGTGGCGCGCGCGGCCCCAGGCCGGTCAGTAGCACTGGTCGGGCAAGCAAAAGCTCGGCTGCCAGCAGCGAGCGCGCAAAAACCTCGGACGAGCGCCTGCCGTGGAACGCCTGCGGAGTCGGCAGAGCCACGGGTGTGGCGATGCAGCAGGACTGGCAGCCATGGCTTCTGGTGCCGCCCTTGCCATCGGGCTCGTCGTGCCCGGTCAGGCAGAGGTCTGCAAACGATCCGTCGGGCAGCATATAGGCCACCATTTCCGGCGTGGCCGGCATGGCAGCGCTGGCGGGCGGCTGAGCCAGGATGGAAAAGACGAGCAGCAGCGCGCACAAGATGCGCGCCGGCAGGTCCATCCTCACCCATTCTCGCCGCTGTCGCGTCAATCAAGCCCCCGATCGTTGTGGGGATTGCTAGAGCGCGAAGGCTTGAATGACAAGCGGGCAAGGCGCCGCAGCAATCGTTTCATCAAAAGAATTCATGTCCGGTATCTGCGCCTGCCACTTCTTCTGGCCCGCGCGTTTGCCTATGACGTGGAACAGGAAAACGGGGAGGAACCGAACATGCTGACGATCTATGGGGTCTATCGCTCGCGCGCGTCGCGCAATTACTGGATGGCGGGCGAACTCGGCATCGCCTTCAAGTCCGTTCCGGTCGTGCAGGCATACCGGCTGGCCGATCCGCTGGCAGCCGACGCGCCCGTCAACACCCGGTCGGCAAGCTTTCTCGCCATCAACCCGATGGGCCTGATCCCGGCGATCGAAGACGACGGCCTAGTGCTGACGGAATCGCTTGCCAATAATCTCTACCTCGCCCGCAAGTATGGCGGACCGCTGGCACCGGCCGATCTGCGCGAAGAAGGGTTGATGGGCAATTGGACCATGTGGGCGGCCACCGAGGTCGAGCCGCACGCCGTTCGCATCATCCTGACCCATGACGCCGGCACCCAAAACTCCGACGAAGGCAGGGCCAAGATCACGACGGCCGTCGCCGCCCTGGGCAAGGCCTTCGCCTTTCTCGAAAACCACCTCGATGGCCGCGACCATGTCGTCGGCGAGCGTTTCACCGTCGCCGACCTCAACCTGGCGGAAGTCTTCCGCTATGCCATGAGCCAGATCGTGTTGTTCGACCAGCACCCCAGGGTCAAGGCGTGGCTCGAGCGCTGCCAGTCCCGCCCGGCCTTCAAGGCGATGATGGACGCCCGGTCACACGAGGCCGCATAGGTCTACGGCGATCAGAGCGACATCAGCGGTCCGCCGGGGGTCGCACAAAACTGGCGCGTGGCGCCTTCAAGTCGAGCAACCGCATGCCCTCTTCGACCTCGTCGCGCACCCAGCGCTTGAAGGCCGCGGCCGCCCTGCTCTCCCGCCTTGCGGGCGAGCTGACGAAATAGTGGCCAAAGCCGGTACTGGCGCGAATGCCGAAGGGAACGACGAGGCGGCCCTCGGTCACCGCAAAGCCGGCTAGCGTCTGCCAGGCGAGCATCACGCCCTGGCCGGCGATCGCCGCGTCGAGCACGAGCGAAGCCTCGTTGAAGATATGGCGGACCCCGAGTTCGGCGCCGGAAAGCCCGACCTCGCGAAGCCAGATCTCCCACGTAAACATCGAATGACCGTCGATGACGGCTGGGATCTTTAGAATATCTGCAGGCTCACGCAGGCTTTCCGCCATCGCCGGCGAGCAGACGGGAAACACCTCCTGCTCCAACAGCAACTCCGACCTGACTCCGGGCCAGCGCCCGTCGCCGACGCGAATGCCGACATCGACATCCGACGTGTCGAGATTGACCAATCTGGTGGTCGCGTCGATGCGCAGGCGGATGTCCGGGTGGCGCTCGGCGAAACGGTTGAGCCGATAGACGAGCCAGCGGGCGGCAAAGACCGGGGCCACCGATATCGTCAGCACCGATTCATCCCGTCGACGCGCCGATGAGACCGCCTCGGCCAGCTCGCCGAAAGCGCCGCTGAGGCGCGGCAGGAACAGCCGCCCGAAATCCGTCGGCACCAGCCCGCGCGCCGTGCGCTCGAACAGGATACGCCCGAGCTGGGCCTCGGTCTTGGCGATCTGCTGGCTGACGGCGCCCGGCGTCACTCCCAGCTCGTCGGCAGCTGAAGCCAGCGAGCCGAGACGCCCCGCCGCCTCGACCGCACGCAAGCCGTTCAAGTGGATGACGTTCAGTTCTCTCATTTAGTTTTTCTAAACCTGATCTTCGGCAATCTCAATTGAAAGATTGGCCGGACAGGCAGATGCTCTCAGCCATGGAAAGGACGGTCCGCCATGCTGAATATCTTCTCCCTGCTGAAACCGACCCGATTTCTGAGCGAAAGCCGACAGGACACCTTGCTCTTCTGGGCGCGCGACCCGTTGCGACATCCCGACCTCGAACGGATGGACGGTCGCGAATTGGGCGACTTGCCCTTCCCCGGCTGGCCCTGGCCCAAGGCCGCCGACTGCGACGGAACGCCGGCAGGTGGACGATGAGCCATCCGCCCGCAGCGCCCGGTGCCGGCATGGTCGCAGACCTCGAAGGCCCCTTCACCCGGGTGGCGAAGCTGGCTGAAGCCGCGGGCCTGCCGGAGGTGTCGCTCGGCACCTCCTACGGCACACCCGCACTGCTCGTGAAGGGTAAGAGTTTCGCGCGCATGAAGGATGCCGAAACCCTCGTGGTCATGTGCGCGCTGGAGGAAAAGGACATGTTGCTGGAGCTCGATCCGGCGCTGTTCTTCCAAACCGATCACTACAAGGGTTGGCCGGCCATGCTGGTGCGCCTGCAGGCGATCGACGACGCCAGCCTGACGCAAAGGCTGATTGCCGCCTGGCGCGAGAAAGCGCCGCGCAAACTGTCGGCTGGCTTCCCCGGCTAGAGGAAGCCAGCGTCGGGAACCGCCATGGCAGAGGTCAACTGCCGACGGCGTAGACGAGGCTGATGGTGCCGTCGGCACGCGACTGCGCATCCGTCAGCTTCAGCCGATGACGCCCGGCGATCGTTGCAAACAGCGCCTTGCCCTCGCCCGCCACCAAGGGATGAATGGTCAGGCGCAATTCGTCGATCAGTCCACGGTCGAGCAGGCCGGACACCGTCTGCGCGCCGCCGACGACATAGATGATCCTGCCGGGCTTCCGCCGCAGGGCATCGACGTCGCCCGCATCGCGCAACACCGTCGTGTTTGCCCAACGGACGCCGTCGAGCGTCCCGGACAGCACATAGTGCGGCGTGCTCAGGGCAAAATCGGCGTATTCGATTTCCTCCGCCGTCGGCAGTTGGCCGCTGAGTTCGAGCGGGCTCAGCGGGTCGGCCTTGATGGCCGTCCAGTACTGCTCGTAGCCCTGGTACATGCCCCTTCCCAGCACACAGGCATCGATCTCGGGCAGGAGATCAAACGTGTCCGACCAGGATTCCACCCAATCGGCATAACCATCGGGACCATCGATCTTGCCGTCGATGGACATCTGCATGCCGGCAACAACCTTGCGCATCGTCGTCTCCTCTACCATCCTCATGGCAAGGACGAGCGGGACGCCGGCACGCCGACACGGTACCTGAAATAATATCGGAGTCCGATCATCCGAAGCGGCGCGACATCGCGCACTCTTCCAATTTTCGCCGCCCGCCTATACCGATGCCTGATCCTTGCCGTACGGGTATTCACCGATGATCGTTCGCGACCGCCCCAGTCTTCTCAAGCTGTTTTTCATCCTGCGCGGTTCGGTGATCCAGCGGATCTTCCCGCAGGTGCTGTTCGTCTTTGCGCTGTCGGCTGCCGTCGTCTGGTCGCACCAGGCCTTCCCCGATGCGGTTCCTAGCGTCAACAGCGGCCCCTTCGCGCTTCTCGGCATTGCCCTTTCCGTGTTTCTCGGCTTTCGCAACAATGCCTGCTACGACCGCTGGTGGGAGGCCCGCAAGGACTGGGGACAGTTGATCTTCGTCTCCCGCGATCTCGCCCGCCAGACGTTGATCCTCGACGAAAGGGGACGGGATGGCGGCGACAACGCGCGTTCGCAGCTGCTCAATCTGGCGATCGCCTTTGCGCAGACGCTGGTCTGCCACCTCAGGCCAGGCAGCCCGACGGACAAGGCGCTGCAGAGATTGCCGCCAGACCTGTTGCCCGCTTACGGGACCAGCCGCAACGCTCCCGACCTGCTGCTGCGCGAAATGGGCGCCATTCTCGCCGAGCTTCGCGCCACCGACAGGATCAGCGATATCCAATTTATGATGCTGGATGCCACGGTCGGGCGCATGTCGGCGGTGCTTGCCGCTTGCGAGGGCATTCGCAACACGCCGGTTCCCTTCGGTTACACGCTGCTTCTGCACCGCACCGCCTATCTCTTCTGCTTCCTGCTGCCCTTTGGCTTCGCCGACGCGCTCGGATGGGCGACACCATTCGTCACGGCACTCGTCGCCTACACCTTCTTCGGTCTCGATGCGCTCGGCGACGAACTTGAAGAACCGTTCGGCACCCTGCCGAACGACCTGCCCATCGTCGCGCTTGCCGATACGATCGAGATCAACCTGCGCGAAGCGCTGGGGGAGACGGACCTGCCTCCACTGCCGAAGCCGAAGGATTACATGCTGATGTAGCGTGCAGGCCTAGTTCCGGCAGCCTATTGCTGGCTGTTCGTCCGCGCCATCATCGACGACTAGATCAGCTACGAGGAGTTCGTCGTCTGGGCGGACGAACCTCCGCTCGACCTGCCGGAGAGACTGGCCGGACGGCGGCCGCGCACCTAGCCCTTCAGCACCTCGAGAACCCGGGCGACCGCTGGCCGCTGCGTCATGCGATTGCGATGATCGAGGATTTTCGGGAAACGGGCCGGGTCGACGCCATCCGGCTCGAGCCAGCCGGCAATCGTGAACAGATAGGGGTCGGCGATCGAGTAGCTGTCGCCGGCAACGAACGGACCGGTGAGCATGGACATTTCGATCAGCTGGAAACAATCCGTCATGTTGGAGGCAACCTTGGCTCTCATCGCCTCGTGGGCCGCCGGGTCGTCGGCCCAGCGCGAACCGCGCCGGCCGTGGGCATGGGCGACATGCACGGTCGAGCAGAGATAGCTCAGGAACGACTGGATCCGTGCGAATTCGTAGGGATCGTCAAGCGGCGCCAGCTTCGCCTGCGGCATGCTCTGGGCAATATAGGTCAGGATCGCCGGCGTCTCGGTAATCGTGCCCCGATCGGTGACGAGCGCCGGCACGCGGCCCTTCGGGTTGACGGCGAGATAATCGGGCTTGGTCTGCTCGGCCTTGGAAAAATCGATTGGCACGGCCGTGTAATCGACGCCCGTCTCCTCCAGCGCGATGTGCGAGGCCAGCGAGCAGGTTCCCGGGGTATAGAACAATTTCAGCACGTTACTCTCCTTGCCATTCAACCTCGGCCGTGAGGCCGTCTTTCGCGCCGCAGAAGAAATGAAGTCGCCCCGGTTGACAAGCCAAATCCGACTTCAATACAACGTGAACGTTACGTTATAACATTATTTCGGAGTTGCTCATGAAAGCCTTCATTTCCTCCCTGCTTGCCGCCGGCCTGGTGGCCACCGCAACCACGCCGGCATTTGCCCACGGCGCCTGGATCGGCGAGCGCTGGGGCGATCTGGCCGTTATCTACGGCCATGGCCCCGCCGACGAAGCCTATGACCCATCCAAAGTGAAATCCGTTTCTGCGCTCGGCGAAGACGGCAAGGCCCTGCCGGTCACGATCGAGCCGGCCGGCAGCCATGCGCTTTTGAAGCTCGACGGCGAACCGGCCCTGCTCGCGCTCGAATTCGACAACGGCTACTGGAGCGAGGGCTCCGACGGCAAATGGGTCAACAAGCCGAAGAGCGAGGTTCCCGGCGCCAAGCAGGCCAGCCACTCGGTGAAATACAGCATCGCGCTCGTGCACGTGCATGGCGACATGCCCGCCTTCCCGGCCCAGCCACTGCAGATCGTGCCGCTCGACAACCCGATCGGCCTGAAGCCGGGCGAGAAATTTCGCGTCCGCCTGCTGCTTGACGGCAAGCCGCTCGAAGGCAAGGAAATCACCATCGACTACGCCGGACTGCCGGAGCTCGTTACCGAAAAAACGGACGCGAAAGGCGAAACCGAAGTGGCGCTGCGCAATGCCGGCGTGAATATTCTTGCCGTCAGCCATGCCATTCCCCTGGAAGGGGATACCGCCGCCGACAAGAAGGGTCTGACTGCGACGCTGACCTTCGTCGCCGAGCCGCACGTGCACGAATAATCTTAGCCTCCGCGCTGGCGTCGCCCCTCGGCGCGCGCGACGACAAGCGACGGTCCCGGCGGCTTTGCCCGCCGGGACCGTCTCCATTCAGGCGACCCGTGCCTCGCCGCAGCCGGGAACATCCTGCAGGCTGTAATAGACCGAGATGCCGCGCTCGTTGGCGATGCGTACATCGTTGTCCGCCCCCTTGCTTTCGCCCGGCAGACGCAGCACGGCGTCGCAGAGCGACAGCAGCCGTCCTGCGACGGGATGGAAGATCTCTTCGTAAAGGTCGTCGCCGATCCTCGCACCGCCGGCCGCGCGCCAGACCGGCAACGCCACCCACTCCCCGATCATCGGCACGTGCCCTGCCCTGAACAGAGCGTAGGATGGCTCTTCCAGCCGTTTCAGATTGTCCGCCATCTTGGCCGGATCGTCGCCCGTACCGGAGCGGTATGGCCCCGCGATCAAAATCAGCATGATTTTCTCCTCATTATTGCACGATACATCCAGATATTTCTGGAATATTCATGATAATTCGTGTAATATCGTGAAGAGTCAAGGAGTGAAAGAATGCTGACCACGCAGAGACGGGCTCTGATTTCGGCGCGACTGAACCGTGATGGTGAAATCGTCGCCAAGCGACTGGCCGATGAGCTGCAGCTTTCCGAAGATACGATCCGCCGCGACCTCCGCGAGATGGCGGCAGAGGGATTGCTGCAGCGGGTCCATGGCGGCGCACTGCCGCTGGTCCCGCCCCTGCCGGACTTTGCCGAACGACTGGCGATCGGGGGCGACGTCAAGCGACGTCTGGGCCAGAAGGCGGCCGGGCTCGTGTCATCGGGGCAAACGATCTTTCTCGACGGCGGCACCAGCAACGCCGAGATCGCCCGGGCGCTGCCGCGCGACATGCGGCTGACCGTCGTCACCCACAGCCCGACGATCGCCGCCGAACTGGAGAGACATGAGGCCGAGGTAATCGTGATCGGCGGCCGGCTTTACAAGCACTCGATGGTGGCGACGGGGGCGGCCACAGTGGCGGCGATTGCGGCCATTCGCATCGACGTCTTCTTTCTCGGCGTTACCGCGATCCATCCGGCCCACGGCTTGTCGACCGGAGACTACGAGGAGGCAACCGTCAAGCGCACCATCCTCGCCCAGTCAGCCGAGACCTTCGTCATTGCGACGGCATCGAAATTCGGCGCGGCTTCGCCGCATCGCGTGGCGAGCCCGCAGGATATTGCCGGCCTGATCGTGGAGGCAGACATGGACGACGGCGCGCTCGAACCCTACCGTGACAAGGGCGTCACGCTGCTGCCCGCCTGAGGGTGGAACAGCATTGGCTGCGCAACGCGCAAGCAATGTCCTGCCCGCATGTTGCCAGACCTGCAGGTTTCAGGCTGCGAAAGCGTCCGTCACCCTGACGTCGCCGACCGAGATGCCGTTCCAGTTCTTCATGGTGTGGTTGGCCTGCGCCATCAGCGCCGCCTGCACCTCTGGCTCGTCGCGGAAAAAGCGGGCAAGCGTGGCCGTCACCATCGCCTCGGCCGCGCGGGTGGCGCCGTCTTCGCATTTGACCGATATGGCGATGCCTTTTTCCGGGATCGCGGCGCAGAACACGCCTTCCGCTCCGGTCTTGGCAAAGATCCGACCGGGCGCCGTTTCCATCAGCCGCGTGCAGCCGCGCTTGGTACCGGCGACATAGAAGGGCTCGGCCATGCAGGCCTCGATCAACCGCTTCGATGCGCGGGCACGCTCCGGCGCAAGGCCGACGCCGGTCGCCATCTTGGCGAAGCCATGCGCAAGCCCCTTCAGCGGCACCGCATAAGTCGGGATCGAGCAGCCGTCGACGCCGCAATTGTCGCGGCCGAGGACACCACCGGTCAGGCTTTCCATAACACCGCGGATTTCCTGCTGCAGCGGATGCTCATAGCCGACATAGCCCTTGACCTCCGTGCCGGAGTGGCAGCAAGCACAGATGAAGCCGGAATGTTTGCCGGAGCAATTGTTGTGAAGCGCTGTCGGCGCCTCCATCGAGCGTGCCTGGCCGATCAGCGTCTTCTGGTCGGACGACCAGTGGGCGCCGCATTCGAGCGCAGAGAGGTCGCGGCCGGCAGCGGCCAGCATCTTCGTGGCAAGCGCCACGTGCTCCGGCTCGCCCGAGTGAGAGGAGCAGGCAAGCGCCAGCTCCTTGTTGCCGAAGCCGTAGGCGTCGGCCGCGCCGCTTTCCATCAACGGCAGCGCCTGCATCGCCTTGCAGGCCGAGCGCGGGAACACGCCGCTCTCGGTATCCCCCAGCGAAAAGATCGTCCGGCCGTCGGCGTCGACGGCAATAACCAGGCCGCGGTGGCGGCTTTCGACCAGATTTCCGCGCGTGACTTCGACGAGAACGGGATTCGACATGCCTTGCCCTCAAATTTCCTAGATTGGTGCATGCATTTAGCAGGAATCGAACGACAGGAAACCGGGGCATCCATGAAATTCGTCCGCAGGCTCGTTGCCGCCTTTCTGGTGATCTACCTTCTGCCGGCACTTGCATCGGCCGGATGGTGGTACATGAAGGAACGCCCGCAGAGCTGGCGCGACGCAGACTGGTCGTCGGCAGGCATCCTGCCGAAGCCGGCGCAAAGCCCGGATGCGGCCGTCTACATCTTCTCCGCCACCACCGGCGGACTGAAAGGTGCGGTCGCCAGCCACGCCTGGATCGTCACCAAGGAACAGGGGGCCGCAGCCTACAACCGCTACGACAAGGTCGGGTGGGGCAAGCCGATCCGCAGGAACGGCTATCCGGCGGATGCCCGCTGGTATTCGAACGAGCCGAGGCTGGTCGCGACCGCGAAGGGTGCCGAAGCGGACAGGCTGATCCCGAAGATCGAAGCGGCGATCGCCGCCTACCCCTATTCGTCGGCCGGCGGCTACAGGATCTGGCCGGGGCCGAACTCCAACACCTTCGTTGCCCATGTGCTGCGTTCGGTGCCGGAACTGAATGCGGTCCTGCCGCCGGATGCGGTCGGGCGCGACTATCTGCCGGAGGGAAAGCTGTTCCAGATCGACGCCGACGGGCGTGACCTGCATGCGACCCTTTACGGGATCGCGGGCATTTCGGCGGGCATGCGCAGTGGGCTTGAGCTGCATTTCTTCGGTCTTGTCGCCGGCATCGACATCGCCAATCCGGGCATCAAGATCCCGGCGCTCGGGCGTTTCGGCATCTGACCGGCCACAGCGCGGGGCCGCACCGGTCCACAATGCATTTGAAGTTCGCAAGGAGACAATGCATGGTCCCGCCGCCATTGCGACGAGGACCGCCCCATGCATGAAATCCCGATCCGGAGCTTCGCCGTCTCCGTCGTCATCCTGCGCGAAGCCGGCGGCACGCACGAGGTTCTTCTCCTGCGCCGCAACGGATCGCTGGCCGGAGAATGGTGCCAGATCGCCGGCGCGATCGAGGCGGGCGAGACCGCCTGGCAGGCGGCGCTGCGCGAGGTTGAGGAAGAAACCGGGCTCAAGCCCAGTCGCTTCTATTCCGCCGATATCTGCGAACAATTCTACGAGGCCGACCGCGACGCCATCAGCCTGTTGCCAGTCTTTGTCGGTTACGTATCACCGGGCGCGACCGTAACGCTCAATGCGGAACACAGCGAATTCAAATGGCTGACGTTTGAGGATGCAATCCGAATGGTGCCCTTTGCCGGGCAACGCAAGGTCCTGAAGCACATTCGTGAGGAGTTCGTCGACAACGAACCGAGCGCCTGGCTGCTGATCCGAGAGGCCGCCACCGCCGAACGCTGAGGGGACAAGATGCGGCGCGCTGAAAATGGAAAAGGGCCGCGCGAGGCGACCCTTCCATGAGTTTTGGCCAAGTGGCTGGCCCGGGTTTGGGACCCGAAGGAAGGCGGGGATCAGGTCGAAGGTTGCCTCGACGTGTTCACCTCTCCCATGCCTGTCACGACGACCGAAATCTCATTAGACATTGGATCACCTTCCTTTCTGTTCGTTACCGATAAATTCAAGGTAGGTGATTTCTGCGGGATTGCAAGGTCGACGAAGGTCGTAATGCAAAGGCCGTTCTGACGAGGGAGGTCATGGCGGCAGGGTTACGACCGCATCACATGGTCATGATGATCTTGCCGATATGGTCGCCCTCTTCCATCATCCGATGTCCGTCCGCGACCTTTTCGAGCGGCAGCACCGCATGGATGACCGGCGCGACCTTGCCCGCCTCCAGCAACGGCCAGACCTTCGCCACCAATCCGTCGCGGATCGCCTGTTTCTCTGCGCCCGTGCGCGGGCGGAGCGCCGAGCCCATGACATGCAGGCGCTTCGTCAGGATCGGCGCGATGTTCGCCGCCTCGACCTTTGCGCCGCCCAGGAACGCAATGATCGACAGCCGGCCATCCTTGGCAAGCGATCCGATGTTGCGATCGAAATAGCGGCCGCCGACCATGTCAAGAATGACGTCGACGCCGCGACCGCCGGTTTGCTCGAGCACGACGGACTTGAAGTCCTCATCGCGGTAGTTGATCGCGCGTTTTGCGCCGAGCGCTTCGCAAGCCTGGCACTTCTCGGCGCTTCCGGCGGTGACGAAGACCTCTGCGCCCAATGCGTTGGCCAGCTGGATCGCCGTCGTGCCGATGCCGCTCGATCCGCCGTGGATGAGGATCGTCTCCCCAGCCTTCAGCCCCGCCATGTCGAAGACATTGGCCCAGACGGTGAAGAAGGTTTCCGGCAGCGCCGCCGCCCTCACCGCGTCATAGCCTTTCGGCCAGGCCAGCGCCTGCGTTGCCGGTACCGCCGCATATTCGGCATAACCACCACCATTGGCGAGTGCGCAGACCTTGTCGCCGACGGCAAAACCTTGCGTACCCTCACTGACCGCCACGATCTCGCCGGCAACTTCCAGCCCTAGAACGGGGCTTGCGCCGGGCGGCGGCGGATAATCGCCCTTGCGCTGGAGCACGTCGGGCCGGTTGATGCCGGCGGCTTCGACGCGCAGCAGAATGTCGCCGGGTTTGAGCGTCGGCAGCTGCCCCTTCGCGAGCGCCATGTTTTCCGGGCCACCGGGGGAGGCAAGGTCGACGTAGGTCATTTCAGTCGGCATGGGCATGGCTAAACCTCGAGATGTCTTAAGCCCCATACCTAGCGCCGGACGTCGGCTCCGAAAAGACAGATATTGATCCGGCCGCGCCGCCGCGCCAATCAGCGACGGACCATCTGCCGTCAGACGCCCAGCGCCTCCAGAACCAGACCGTCGGGGCTGGCCTTGGCGCGCGACTTGATTTCGGCGATGCGGGCGCTGACGGCCTGGCCGTCCGAGTAGACGAAACCTTCCGGCAATCCGAGCACGGCAATCGAACAGCGCATCAGCGGAAAATCCCTCGCCGTGCCGTCGCGACCATGGCCGTGGATCTGTCCCGCCGCCTGGTGTTCCGGCAGGTAGAGCTGGCGCACGTCGGAGGCGAAATCGTCAAGCAGGCGCTGGAGGACGAGCTGCAGATCGTCGACGGAACAACCGCTGATGCCAATGAAGAAATCGTCGCCGCCGACATGGCCGAGGAATTTTTCCTCGCCGATGAAGTGCCGCCTGAGCAAGGCCGCAAACAGAGAGATCGCCAGGTCGCCCTTCTGAAAGCCGTAGGTGTCATTGAACGGCTTGAAATTGTCGAAGTCGCAGTAGCAGAAGTAGCGCGGCTGGTCGCCGTCGAGGATCGCATCCTGGACGTAATCGCGGATGGCGCGATTGCCCGGCAACCCGGTCAGCGGGTTCTGTTCCTGCGCCGTCTTCAACTGTTTCTCGTTGATGATCTTCAACAGTGAGGATGCCGACAGGATGCCGGAATAGCGCATGTTCTCGGTCAGGATCACGCAGTCACTGCCGTCCATGCCGGCAAAGATCTTCAACATCTCGTCGGCGGGCGTATCGAGATCGGCGATCGGCGCCGGGCTTGCAAAATGCGAGATGCGGCGCTGGTAGAGCCGGTTCTTCAGGAGATCGCGGCCGAACGGGTGATAGATCAGCTCCTTGACGTGATACTCGTGCAGAATGCCGCGCGGCTCGCCATTGGCGTTGAGCACCGGAAAGAACGCCTGGCGCGGATTGAGCCGGAAGAGATCGAAGGCGGATTCGAGTTCGTCGCTTTCGCGTACCGCCGGCAACTGCTCGATCTGCTTGCGGATGAGAATGCTGTCGAGCGTGGCCGACGAGCGGTGACCGCCGCCGTTCAAGGCGAGATGCGGATAGGCCGGTTGCAATTCGCTCAGGTGCGTCGTCGGCCGGGCGATGAAATAGCCCTGGACGAGGTCGCAGCCGAGATCGCGGCAGGTCTGGAACTCCGCTTCGGTTTCCACGCCTTCGGCAATCACGCGGGTGCCGAGCACATGGGCGGTGTTGACGGTGTGGCGCACGAGATGGCGTTTGCGGGCATCGGCATCGATACCGGAAACGAAGTACCGGTCGATCTTCACGTAGTCGACGGGCTGGTCGCAGAGCAGTTTGAGGCCATTGAAGCCGGCGCCGAAATCGTCGATGGCGAGCTTGAAGCCGGCAAGGCGGAGCTCTCGCACGAGCGCCGAGAAATCCGGCATCTTGCCGCTGTCGAAACGCTCCGACAGCTCGAAGCACAAGGACGAAGGCGCGATGTTGGCGCGCTTCAGGTGATTGACGAGGCGCTCGACGATGGCGTTTTCACCGCCGACCAGGCGGGAATCGAAATTCAGGAACAGGGTGCGGGTAGAAAATTCCGGCAAGGTCGCGAAGGCGGCGACAGCCCGGCTGCTGACCATGTGTTCGAGCGCCAGCAGCTGCCCCGCCTCTTCCGCCTTGTCGAGCAGTTCCAACGGCGAAGCAAAGCCGAGCTTCTGAAAGCCGCGCATCAGCGATTCGTAGCCGAAGACGGCGCCAGTCGCCGCTTCGACGATCGGCTGGAAGGCGCTTTCGATCACAAGCTTTGCAAGCGTTACGATCTGGTCGTCGCCGAACCGGCGAAGCGAGAGAAATTCGGCGGGGGCGGCGGACATGCCGGGCTCCAAAGACTTGAGAACGAACGATCGGACGGCCGCAGAATGGTGGCCAACGGTCAACGAAGTCTTTCCCCAATATGAAGCTTTGATGAAAGCTACATGACATCGTCGCCAGCACTGAGCATTGTCGAACTCCCTAATGAAATCAGCAATTTCATCAGGCTTTGCGAACTTGCGGAGAACGCGCGGACGGCGAGTTCAGGCCGTCGCGAGAACGACGACATAGGCGGCACCGATCAGCAGGCACAGCGGCCCGTAAAGGCGGCGGTCGAGCGTGGCGAATGGCTCTTGCGGGTGGCGGCTGCGGAAGAGACGGGTGAAGGGCAAGACGCCACGCGCGAGGAAGATGAAGGCGAGCGTCGCCATCCCGATCCTGATGAGGTTCGTCGGCAAACCCAGGGGTGGGCCGAAAACGAACATCAACGGAAACAGGCCTGCAACGAAGATCAGGATCGCGACTGCTACCGTCAACCCGGCCGGCGGCATCACCTCCAGTCCGCGCGCGCCGATGACGGCTCTTGACAGGGACGCTTCATCGCGACCCGGCCAGAGCCCGCCCCGGGCCCAATAGGCGTGAAGGGCTGCAACGCCCGTGAGAACAAGGCAGATTGCCCATGCCAGCGCAAGCGTCGCCATTGTCATGCTCCATCAAAGGTTTGGGCGGCCATGTTCAGGCGGCCGAGGTGTCGGGCCGTGAATGCGCCGGACGCAGGCCGAGAAGCGCGAGCGCCGAAATCAACAGAAAGACCACCCATTGCGGCGCCTGCCAAAGGCTGCCGACATAGGCAAGCCCGTAACCCATGAAGAGACCGGCATAGGCGAGATATTGCGCCATGACGGCCGCGGCGAGCGCCTCGCGGTGGCGGCGGCGGATCGACGCCCACAGCAATGCGATGCTGTTGACGGCAAGAACCGCGGATGACGCGTGCCAGAGCAACGAGACATAGACCTTGAGTATCGGCGGCATATCGAGCGCCAGCAAGGGATCGTGCACGTCGGGCCCGCCCGCCACGACGTGAACGCCTGTTGTCACCAACGAAAGGGCGGCGGCCGAAAGAAGCCAGAGATTCATGATGTCGTCTCCCAAAATCCACCATACGTCAGCGTATGTACCGACGCGGCTTGCGCCAGTCAATACGGTGGCGTATGGGTGCGACATGATGACAAAGGCAACGCTTTCGAGTGACGACTGGATCAAGGCCGCCTTCCGCGCACTGTCTTCAGGCGGTGTGCAGGCGATCCGCGCCGAAGCGATCGCCCGCGACCTCAAGGTCAGCAAGGGTTCCTTCTACTGGCATTTCAAGGACGTGCCAGATCTGAAGGCACAGATGCTCGCCCATTGGGCCGGACAGGCCACGGACGCGATCATCGCCGACGTCGAGGACGCGGGCGGCTCGGGACAGGAACGCTTGAGACGGCTGGTCGACGAGGCGACCGGGGACCGCAATCTCGCCTATGGCGGCGTGCCGGCGGAAGGCGCAATCCGCGAGTGGGCGCGCTACGACGGCGCTGCCGCAGAGGTGCTGAAGGCGGTGGACGAGCGGCGGCTCGCCTATGTCGCCTTACTGCTTGCGCGGTGCGGCCACTCCCCCGCATCAAGCCGAAGCGGCGCCAATATTCTTTACGGCGGCCTGATCGGCCTGGAGGCGCTTGCCTCCGGCGAGCTTGTCGATCTGCGCGCCGAAATGCATGCGCTGCTTTCGGCGCTTCTTGAGGGCGAGAGCCGGCGGGGCGTCTAGCCTTTTGCCAGAACCCCGAAGGCAATCAGCGACAGGCCCTGCATCACCAGGTCGACCGCCAGGAACAGGCCGAGGATCCAAAGGCTGTTGACCGGCCAGCCGGCGGCGATGATCAGTCCGGCGACCAGCGTCACCAGACCACCGAGCGCGACCCATCCCCAGCCCTGGATCGGCCTCAGCTTGAAGCTGACCCAGATGCGGAAGCACCCGGCGACAACGAGCGCGATCGCCATCAGGAAGGTTAGCACGGACGAGGCCAGCACCGGATTGATGAAGGCGAAGAGCCCGGCAATCGCGTAGCAGGAACCGCTCAAGACCCAATAGAGCACGCTGTCCCAGCCCTTGACCTGGAAAGCATGGGCGAGATTGAACAGGCCGCCGATCAGCATGATCAGCCCGACATAATAGACCGAGGCCACCGTCGCCATCAGCAGGTTGCCGAAGGCAAGACCGCCGCACATGATCAAGAGCACGCCGAGTGCGACGAACCATCCCCATTTTCCGGCAACCGCCGCCTTGCCAGCCGGATCGAATGCATAGGTCATTTCAACCTCCAGTCCTTCGATTATCCTGAACGCCACCACCAGATTGAGCCGGATTTCTCGGCAAAAAGAAAGGAAAAACATCGCAGATTTATATTGATTGATGAGTCAATCAAAAATAAACTTGCAATCGTCAAGGGAGAGACGGATGCCCAAGGTCGGAATGGAACCGGTGCGCCGCAAGGCGCTGGTGGATGCGGCGCTGCGCGTGATCGGCGATCAGGGCACGCTTGCCGTCACCATGTCCGACATTGCCCGCCGTGCCGGCGTCTCCCCTGCCCTTGCCCATCACTATTTCGGCAGCAAGGAGCAATTGCTGATCGAGACCGTGCGCAGCCTTCTAAGGCAGCTGCGCGACGATACGGTGACGGCGCTCAATGCGGCGGCAACGCCGCGCGAAAAACTGAGTGCACTGATCAGGGTGTCGTTCCAGGCAAACCAGTTTGCGCCCGACACCATCGCCGCCTGGCTCGCCTTCTATTCCGAAGCGCAGCGCTCGGAGGACGTGCGCCGCTTCCTCGTCGTCTATGCCCGGCGGTTGCGCTCAAATCTGATGGCGAGCCTGAAAGTCCTTTGCCCCACGGATGACGCGGAACGCATTGCCGAAGGCGCTGCTGCGATGATCGACGGGCTTTACATCCGCCAGAGTCTGCGCTCCGCCCCGATCGGCATCGAAGCCTCGATCGCGCTGACGGAAGACTACGTCACCTCGCACCTCGACCAGCTCCACCGCCAAGGACGGGCCCTATGACCGCCAGACCGAATATCCTGATCATCATGGTCGACCAGCTGAACGGGAAGTTCTTTCCCGACGGCCCGGCGGAATTCCTGCATGCACCGAACATGAAGGCGCTTGCCGCGCGCTCCGCCCGCTTTCGCAACAACTACACGTCGTCGCCGCTCTGCGCGCCGGCCCGCGCCTCGTTCATGGCCGGGCAATTGCCGAGCCGCACCCGCGTCTACGACAATGCCGCCGAATACCAGTCTTCGATCCCGACCTATGCCCATCACCTGCGCCGCGCCGGCTACTACACCGCATTGTCGGGCAAGATGCATTTCGTCGGACCGGACCAGTTGCACGGCTTCGAGGAGCGACTGACGACCGACATCTATCCCGCCGACTTCGGCTGGACGCCGGACTATCGCAAGCCGGGCGAACGCATAGACTGGTGGTATCACAATCTCGGCTCGGTCACCGGAGCGGGCACCGCCGAGATCACCAACCAGATGGAATATGACGACGAAGTCGCCTTCCTCGCCAACCAGAAGCTCTACCAGCTGTCGCGCGAAAACGACGATGCCGGCCGCCGCCCGTGGTGCCTCACCGTATCCTTCACCCATCCGCACGACCCCTATGTCGCGCGCAAAAAATTCTGGGATCTCTACGAGGACTGCGCCCATCTTCTGCCCGAAATCGGCATGCTGGCGGAGGAAGAGCAGGACCCGCATTCCAAGCGTATCATGCACTCCTGCGACTACGGCAACTTCGACCTCACAGAAGACAATATCCGCCGCCCGCGTCGCGCCTATTTCGCCAATATTTCGTATCTCGACGAGAAGGTCGGCGAGCTCCTGGACACGCTGACGCGCACCCGGATGCTCGACAACACGCTGATCCTGTTCTGCTCGGACCATGGCGACATGCTGGGCGAGCGCGGCCTGTGGTTCAAGATGAACTTCTTCGAGGGCTCGGCCCGCGTGCCGCTGATGGTGGCCGGTCCGGGCGTGGCACCCGGCCTGCACCTGGCACCGACGTCGAACCTCGACGTGACGCCGACGCTTTGCGACCTCGCCGGCATCTCCATGGACGCGGTGAAGCCGTGGACGGACGGCGTCAGCCTGGTGCCCCTCATCAACGGCGAGGAACGGACCGAGCCGGTACTGATGGAATATGCGGCCGAAGCCTCCTACGCACCGCTGGTCGCCATTCGCGAGGGCAAGTGGAAATACATCCACTGCGCGCTCGACCCGGATCAGCTTTACGATCTCGAAGCCGATCCGCTGGAGCTGAAGAACCTGGCCGCCAATCCCGAAACGCCGGTGCAGGCGGCAACGCTGCAGGCGTTCCAGGACATGTGCGCCGCCCACTGGGACATGGAAGCCTTCGACGCGGCCGTGCGTGAAAGCCAGGCCCGTCGTTGGGTGGTCTACGAAGCGCTGCGGAATGGCGCCTACTATCCATGGGATCACCAGCCGCTGCAGAAGGCATCCGAGCGCTACATGCGCAACCATATGAACCTCGACAATCTCGAGGAATCCAAACGCTATCCGCGAGGAGAATGACATGAGAGCCCAACCGCAAGCCTCGCACTTCATCGACGGCGAATATGTCGAGGATATCTCAGGCACCGTTATCGAGAGCATCTATCCGGCGACCGGCGAAGTGATTGCCCGGCTGCATGCGGCAACGCCTGGCATCGTCGAGAAAGCGATCGCCGCTGCCAAGCGCGCCCAGCCGGAATGGGCGGCCATGAGCCCGACCGCCCGCGGCCGCATCCTCAAGCGCGCCGCCGAGATCATGCGCGAGCGCAACCGCGAACTTTCCGAGCTCGAAACGCTCGACACCGGCAAGCCGATCCAGGAGACGATCGTCGCGGACCCGACATCGGGTGCCGACAGTTTCGAGTTCTTCGGCGGCGTCATCGCCACAGCTCTCAACGGCGACTACATCCCGCTCGGCGGCGACTTCGCCTATACCAAGCGCGTGCCCCTTGGCGTCTGCGTCGGTATCGGCGCCTGGAACTATCCGCAGCAGATCGCCTGTTGGAAGGGCGCGCCGGCACTTGCCGCCGGCAACGCCATGGTCTTCAAGCCATCGGAAAACACCCCGCTCGGCGCGCTGAAGATCGCCGAGATCCTGATCGAGGCAGGCCTGCCGAAAGGCCTCTACAACGTCATCCAGGGCGATCGCACCACCGGCGCGCTGCTCGTCAACCATCCGGACGTCGCCAAGGTTTCGCTGACCGGCTCGGTGCCGACGGGCAAGAAGGTAGCGGGTGCAGCCGCCGCCGAACTCAAGCACGTGACGATGGAACTCGGCGGCAAGTCGCCGCTGATCGTCTTCGAAGACGCTGATCTGGAAAGCGCCATCGGCGGCGCCATGCTGGGCAACTTCTATTCGACCGGCCAGGTCTGCTCGAACGGCACCCGCGTCTTCGTGCAGAAGGGCATCAAGGACGCGTTCCTCGATCGCCTGAAGGCCCGCACCGAGGCGATCGTCATCGGAGACCCGATGGACGAGGCGACCCAGCTCGGACCGATGGTGTCCGGCGCGCAGCGCGACAAGGTCTTTTCCTACATCGAAAAGGGCAAGTCGGAAGGCGCGCGCCTCGTCACCGGCGGTGGCATCCCGAATGCCGTCAGCGCCGACGGCACCTATATCCAGCCGACCGTCTTTGCCGACGTCACCGACGAGATGACGATCGCGCGCGAGGAAATCTTCGGGCCGGTGATGTGCGTGCTCGACTTCGACGACGAGGCGGAGGTCGTCGCGCGCGCCAATGCCACCGAATTCGGTCTTTCGGCCGGCGTCTTCACCGCCGACATCACCCGCGCCCACCGGGTGGTCGACCAGCTCGAGGCCGGCACGCTCTGGATCAACACCTACAATCTCTGCCCGGTCGAGATCCCGTTCGGCGGCTCCAAGCAATCCGGCTTCGGCCGCGAGAATTCGGTTGCCGCCCTCAACCACTACAGCGAGTTGAAGACCGTCTATGTCGGCATGGGGCCGGTGCAGGCGCCGTATTGAGGAATAGCCTCCTTCCTACTGGAAGGTGGCTAAAGTCGCCCCTCATCCTCGGGCGAGCGTAGCGAGTTCCGGGGATCCAGCTGCGCCACGTCGGTGGCGCATAACTCCTTCAAGCGACAGACGCCGCTTGGCTGGATTCCTGTGACGAGCACAGGAATGAGGAGGGGGGGGCCGCGCGAGACTGGCCGGCTCTTAAAGAGACGCAAGAGAAAGAGCACCACTATGCAGGCAGATTACGTCATCATCGGTTCTGGCTCGGCCGGATCGGCGCTCGCCTACCGCCTGTCGGAAGACGGCAAGAATTCCGTGCTCGTGCTCGAATATGGCGGCTCCGATATCGGGCCGTTCATCCAGATGCCGGCAGCGCTTGCCTGGCCGATGAGCATGGACCGCTACAACTGGGGCTATCACTCCGAGCCCGAACCGAACCTCAACAACCGGCGTATAACCGCGCCGCGCGGCAAGGTCATCGGCGGCTCCTCGTCGATCAATGGGCTGGTCTATGTGCGCGGCCATGCCGAGGATTTCAACCGTTGGGAGGATCTGGGCGCACGCGGCTGGGCCTATGCCGACGTGCTTCCCTACTTCAAGCGCATGGAGCACTCGCATGGCGGCGAGGCCGGCTGGCGCGGCACCGACGGGCCGCTGCACGTCAAGCGCGGGCCGGTGAAGAACCCGCTGTTTCACGCCTTCATCGAGGCGGGCAAGCAGGCGGGCTTCGAGCTCACCGACGACTATAACGGCTCCAAGCAGGAAGGCTTCGGCCTGATGGAGCAGACCGTCTGGCAGGGCCGTCGCTGGTCGGCGGCCAATGCCTATCTCCGGCCGGCGATGAAGCGGCCGAACGTTTCGCTGTTGCGCTGCTTTGCCCGCAAGGTGGTGATCGAAAACGGCCGGGCGACCGGCGTCGAGATCGAGCGCGGCGGCAAGATCGAGATCGTCAAGGCGAACCGCGAGGTGATCGTCTCGGCCTCTTCCTTCAACTCGCCGAAACTCCTGATGCTCTCAGGCATCGGCCCGGCGCAGCACCTGAAGGACATGGGCATCGAGGTCAACGTCGATCGACCCGGCGTCGGCGCCAATCTCCAGGACCATATGGAGTTCTATTTCCAGCAGGTATCTACCAAGCCGGTGTCGCTCTACTCCTGGCTCCCCTGGTTCTGGCAGGGAGTCGCGGGCGCCCAGTGGCTGTTGTCGAAAGGTGGGCTTGGCGCTTCCAACCAGTTCGAGGCCTGCGCCTTCCTGCGCTCGGCGCCGGGTGTCAGGCAACCCGACATCCAGTACCATTTCCTGCCGGTCGCCATCAGCTATGACGGCAAGGCAGCCGCCAAGAGCCATGGCTTCCAGGTGCATGTCGGCTACAACCTGTCGAAGTCGCGCGGCAACGTGACCCTGCGTTCCTCCGATCCGATGGCCGATCCGGTGATCCGCTTCAACTATATGAGCCACCCGGAAGACTGGGAGAAATTCCGCCATTGCGTGCGCCTCACCCGCGAGATCTTCGGCCAGCAGGCCTTTGACCAGTATCGCGGGCCGGAGATCCAGCCGGGCGGGAAGGTGCAGACGGACGACGAGATCGACGCCTTCCTGCGCGAGCATCTGGAAAGCGCCTATCACCCCTGCGGCACCTGCCGGATGGGCGCCAAGGATGACCCGATGGCCGTGGTCGACCCGGAGACCCGGGTCATCGGCGTCGACGGTTTGCGCGTCGCCGACAGTTCGATCTTCCCGCACGTCACCTATGGCAACCTCAACAGCCCCTCGATCATGACCGGCGAAAAGGCCGCCGATCATATCCTCGGCAGGCAGCCGCTTGCCAGGTCCAACCAGGAGCCATGGATCAATCCACGCTGGGCAGTCAGCGACAGGTAGGATCGGTCGAAGGCGGCTGGCTTGGAGCGGTGACCTCAGAGGAAGCCGATCCAGCGGCCGGCGAGCAAGGCGCCCGGCCAGACGATGAGCGAAATACCGGCTGAGAGGCGGACGGCGCCGACAGCACGGTCGCCATCGACGGCTGCCCGCCAAACGCTGCTCGACTGCAGGATCATGGCGTTGACTGCGCCGACCGCGAGCAGGGCGAGCTTTGTGAGGAATGCCGGATTACCGGCATAGGCCGACGGCCGCACGCTGAAGAGACAGAAGCCGGTCACGATCGCCAGCGCCAGCCCGACCGCCGCCGCGCGCGACAGAAACGGCCCAAGCACACCAAGCGAGGCGTGGCCGAAAAAGCCGAGCAGCCGCAGATCGAGCGGCACGATCGCGCCGACCAGAAGCGCAACCGCGAGGATGTGGGTGGCATTGACGACAAGATAGAGGATCGCCGAGCGACGCATTGCCGTCGCCAGCGGAAAAGCTGCGATCCCTTCCAGCAGCTCGGCCGCGCTCATCCACCGGTCCGGATGCGATCCGGGTAGATATCGAAGGTCTTGCCGCCAACGCTGACGCGGACCGCCTTCAGGCGTTTTTCGCCCGGGTCGAGCGAACGATTGCCGAGTACGACGATCTGATCGCCGACATTGGCAACACCTTCGACGAAGCCGGACCGTTCCGTCTGCCGGGGATTGCCGAGCTCTATCCGCCAGAGCCCATCCGTTCCGGTTTCGACGTGCAGCGTCGGATGCGGGGGTGCCATCGAGATTTCGCGGATCGTGCCCGAAAGCTCGATCTGGTCGGCCTCGGCCCAGGACCAGCCGTGATGGGCATAGGCGGCGCCCGCCAGCAGCATGCCGGCCATGCTTGCGACAACCGCGCGACGGGGAAAGGATGCGAACATCTGCCACTCCCTCATTTGCCTTGAAGGCCGAAAGATTGGACCCGAAGTGGCAGATGGGAAAGTGCCCGTCGTTCAACACTTCTTGAAGAGACGTCGCAATCGCGAACTGGCGGTTGCACTGAAATTGCTCGACAGCTTACAATTTAGCGATTCTTAATCTCCGGTTGTTATGTGTATATTAGACGGAGTGAACGCTTGGCGGATGTGCCATGACGGCAATCGGCTGCAACGATCTGCGTGCTCCATCGGACCATCGTCATCTCCCTTGCCAAGGCAAGCACGCCACCTGATGGCTATGCGGCGCGTCCGCAGTCATCGGACGAGGACGAATTTGCCTTGCGGGCAACCGAAGAGCGTTCCCATGACAATCAAAGCACGCCTGCTCATTTGTTTGTCGCTGCTCGCCGTGGCCATGCTGGTCATGATCGTCACGGCATTCAACGCGATGACCTCGATCTCAAACCGCACCGAATCCATCGTTGCCGATCGGCTCCTGCCGGTCGATCAGCTGAAAACCGTCTCCGACATGTATGCCGTCGAAATCGTCGACACCACGCACAAGGTCAGGAGCGGCGCGCTCGGCTGGAACGCCGGCAAGGACGCCATTGCGACCGCGCTTTCAAGCATCGATACGCAATGGCGCACGTATGAAGCGACAAAGCTGACGACGGAGGAAAAGAAGCTGACCGAAATCTTCGACGGCGCACGCGTAGCAAGCGACGCCTCGATCCGGGACCTGATGGCGATCATGGAGCGGCAGGACAAGGCGGAGCTGGCAAAATTCGTCGACACCCGGCTATACGCATCCGTCGATCCTCTCGCCGCGCCGATCGGCGAATTGATCAAGCTGCAGCTCTCCGAAGCCAACAGCGAACTCAAGGCGGCCAAGGCAGAGAAGGACACGCTGACGCTCTGGCAGACGGTGATTGCCGGCTTCGCCCTTGCAATCCTCGCAGCGACCGTGTGGTTCGTCGTCTCCGGTCTCTTCCGGCCGCTGACGCGACTGCGCGAAGCCATGCGCCAGCTCGCCGCCGGCAACCTCAAGGCGGCCATATCCGGCGAAGGCCGCCGGGACGAAATCGGCCAGATGGCAGGCGCCGTCGCCGTCTTCCGCGACAATGCGCTTGAACGGCAGCGGCTGGAGCAGCAGGCCGAGGCAAACCGCTCGCTTTCTGAACGCGAGCGCGAGCAACGGGAGGCGCAGAAGGCCAGGGAAACGGCCGAAGTCCAGGCGGCGGTAGAATCGCTCGCCTTCGGGCTTCAGCGCCTGGCCGAAGGCGACCTGACCTATCGCATCGGCACTGAACTTGCCGAACGGCTGGACGCGCTTCGCACCAACTTCAACAGTTCGGTCGACAACCTTGAGGATGCCCTGCGCTCTGTCGGCGACAATGCCCGCAGCATCAATGCCGGCGCCAGCGAAATTCGCGCGGCGGCAGGCGACCTGTCGAAACGAACCGAACAGCAGGCAGCCTCCGTCGAGGAGACGGCGGCAGCACTCGACCAGATCGCAACAACGGTTGCGGATGCAAGTCGGCGCGCTGAGGAGGCAGGCAGCCTGGTGACCCGGACCCGGGGGGCGGCGGAAAAATCCGGAGAGATCGTCGGCAATGCCATTACCGCCATGAGCGGCATCGAGGCTTCCTCCCGTGAGATCTCCAGCATCATCGGCGTCATCGACGATATCGCCTTCCAGACCAATCTCCTGGCGCTCAACGCCGGCGTCGAGGCCGCACGCGCCGGTGAAGCCGGCAAGGGCTTTGCCGTCGTTGCCCAGGAAGTGCGCGAGCTGGCACAGCGCTCGGCCCAGGCCGCAAAGGAGATCAAGGTTCTGATTGCCACCTCCGGCGCCCAGGTCAAGTCCGGTGTCAGCCTGGTGCGCGAGACGGGAACCGCGCTCGAAGGCATCATTGCCGAAGTGCAGGAAATCAGCGTGCATGTGACGGCGATCGTCGAGAGCGCCCGCGAGCAGTCGGCCGGCATCCAGCAGATCAACACCGCGGTCAACTCCATCGATCAGGGCACGCAACAGAATGCCGCGATGGTGGAACAGTCGACGGCTGCAAGCCACAGCCTTGCGCGCGAGGCGGGCGCGCTCAGCGAGCTGCTGACGCGCTTCAGGACCGGCAATCCTCAGGGACATCCGGTGGCTCGCGTAGCGACCGCTTCGGCCGCGCCTGCGCCCCCCTCCCCGGCGCGCGCGCTTGGCCGCCGGCTTGCCGCCGCCTATCGCAGCCCTGCTGCCGAGCAGGAGAAGGGCTGGGCAGAGTTCTGATCGATACGCATCGGCAGGTGATGAATGGAAGCGCGGACCGAAAGGCCCGCGCTTTTCTCATGTAATGACCAAACCGGAGACGCCAGCGGAAGTATAAAGTCTAGTAATTTACTAGCTTATCTTGTGTTTTTCGCTGCTTTTCGATCTGAGAGGCAGATTTGCTCCAAACGCGCAGCATTAGAAACCGCTATTTCTGTCCCTTGGCGCACCCGCCTGCGATATTCCGACCAAGTTGGAACAGGACGCAGCCATGACCACGTCACCCCTCAATGCCACCGCGAAAGCCCTGAACGAAACGCTCGAGGGCCTGGATCTCGCCGGCCGGCTGGTATTCGTTGCCGGTCTTGAAGGACGCGCGGTCTTTACGACGTCGCTCGGCATCGAAGATCAGGTGATCACCGCCGCCATCGGCAGCAACGCCCTTTCTATCGACGTCTCGACCTTGCAGACCGGTCGCCTCTTCAACGAGACGGTGGCGCTGATCGACAAGACGGAAGAGGCCTATGGCATCCTGATCAAGCGCTTTCACCCGGAGCAAGCCGATGTCGACGCCTATGCGGCGCAGTACGGCGCCAATGGCTTTTACGACAGCGTCGAAGCAAGGCACGCCTGTTGCGACGCACGCAAGCTTAAACCGCTTGCGCGCGCGCTCGAAGGCGCCAGCTACTGGATCACCGGACTGCGCCGCGGGCAGTCCGGCAACAGGGCGGCAACGCCCTTTGCCGAAGCCGATACCGAGCGCGGCCTGATCAAGATCAATCCGCTGGCCGATTGGGACATCGAAACCATCCGTGCCTACGTCGCCGCCCACGCCGTTCCCGTCAATCCGTTGCATGCCCGCGGCTATCCTTCCATCGGCTGCGAGCCCTGTACCCGCGCCATCAAGCCGGGCGAGCCCGAACGGGCCGGCCGATGGTGGTGGGAAAACGACGAGAAGCGCGAATGCGGCCTTCACGTCCCGGAGGCAGCCGCCTCGACCATCCCGAACACGAGCAGCGCCGCCTGAGGGCAGGCGCGCGCATCAAAGACAAAATCCTCCCGGAGACTGAAATGCCCCTGACCCATCCGGAAACGGAACTGCACAACCCGCAGAGCACCAAGCCGCCGCTTGATCCGCATCTGAAGGCGCTGGAAAACGAAGCGATCCACATCTTCCGTGAAGTGGCCGCCGAGTTCGAGCGCCCTGTCATGCTCTATTCGATCGGCAAGGATTCCTCGGTGCTCCTGCACCTGGCGCGCAAGGCCTTCTATCCCGGCCGCGTTCCCTTCCCGCTGCTGCATGTCAACACCGGCTGGAAGTTCGCCGAGATGATCGCGTTTCGAAACGAGATCGTGAAGCGCTACGACCTCGACCTGATCGAGCACGTCAATCCGCGTGGCGCTGCCGAGAACGTCACGCCGTTCAGCCACGGTTCGGCGCTCTATACCGACATCATGAAGACCGAAGCGCTGCGCCAGGCGCTCGACGCCGGCCAGTACGATGCCGCCTTCGGCGGCGCGCGCCGCGACGAGGAGGCTTCGCGTGCCAAGGAACGGATCTACTCGTTCCGAACCCCGGACCATCGCTGGGATCCGCGCAACCAGCGTCCCGAGCTCTGGAACGTCTACAACGGCATGGTGCGCAAGGGCGAGAGCGTGCGCGCCTTCCCGCTGTCGAACTGGACCGAGGTGGATATCTGGCGCTACATCCAGGCCGAAGACATCCCGATCGTGCCGCTTTACTTCGCCAAGAAGCGCCCTGTTGTCGAACGCGACGGCATGATGATCCTTGCTGAAGACCCGCGCCTCGAACTGCTGCCGGGTGAAACCAAGCGCGAGGAGGTCATCCGCTTCCGCACGCTCGGCTGCTTCCCGCTGACCGGCGCCATCCGCTCCGAGGCAACCTCGCTCGACGACATCATCACCGAACTCGAAACCGCGACCGTATCCGAACGCCAGGGCCGCGCCATCGACCGTGACCAATCCGGTTCGATGGAAAAGAAGAAACGCGAAGGATATTTCTGATGACCGCACCAGCAACCGCGAATGCCGTTCAGGAAGACGCAGCCGGCCACGTCGTGACGTTTCCGGCCACAGAAACGGCGCGCGCCGCACGCGACAGCCGTCCCCTTCGTCTCATCACCTGCGGCTCTGTCGACGATGGAAAATCGACGCTGATCGGCCGCCTGCTCTGGGACACCAAGGCGGTCAAGGAAGACCAGGCTGCCACGCTCAGGCGCGATTCCAACGGCAAGCAGAACGATCTCGGCCTGCCCGACTTCGCTTTGCTGCTCGACGGTCTTCAGGCCGAGCGCGAACAGGGCATTACCATCGACGTCGCCTATCGCTATTTCTCGACCGACCGACGCTCGTTCATCGTCGCCGACACGCCCGGCCACGAGCAATATACGCGCAACATGGCAACCGGTGCCTCGACGGCGGACCTTGCGATATTGCTCGTCGATGCTCGCGTCGGCCTGCTCGAGCAGACCCGGCGCCACGCGACGATCGCGACGCTCATGGGCATCAAGCAGTTCGTGCTGGCGGTCAACAAGATCGACCTGACGGATTATGACCGCGCCCGGTTCGACCAGATCAGCCACGAGTTTCGCGAGCTGGCCCTGTCGCTCGGCGTCCGTCAGGTCACGGCAATCCCGCTTTCGGCATTGAAGGGTGAGAACGTCGTCTATGACGGTCGCGCCTCGATGCCCTGGTACGATGGGCCGACCCTGATCGAAGTGCTGGAGCTGGCAACGACACGCTCCTCGCAGACCGTTGGCTTCCGCCTGCCGGTCCAGCGCGTCTCCCGCCCCGGCGAAAGCTTCCGCGGCTATCAGGGAACGGTTGCCGGCGGCTCGGTGAAGCCGGGCGACAGCGTCGTCATTCTGCCCTCGGGCATGGTCGCCAACGTCACCAAGATCGTCACGTTCGACCTCGTGCGCAACGCGGCCGTGGCCGGTGACGCGATCACGCTGGTTCTCGACCGCCAGGTCGACGTTTCGCGCGGCGACATGATCGTCGCCATCGACAGCCAGCCGCTGACGGGGCTTTCCTTCGACGCGCACATCGTGGCGCTGCAGCCGGAAGGCGTCCAGCCGGGAAAACGCTACTGGCTGAAGAGCGGCAGCCGCCGCCAGCGCGTCCAGGTGCAGCCGGCAAGCCAGCTGGACCTGAAGACGGGCAAGTGGGAACAGGCGGAGCAGTTGCCGATGAACGCGATCGGCAAGGTTCATCTTGCCTTCGACGAACAGGCCGTCTTCGACCCCTACGAGCAGAACCGCACGACGGGTGCGTTCATCCTGATCGATCCGGACACCAACAACACGGTGGCCGGCGGCATGATCACGGCGAAGCGCTCGGCGCTCGGCGGTATCCATACCGAAGACGCCCGCGTGATCCTGTCGCTGCCGGCCGATCTCGCCGATCAGTTGATGGCGACCGAGCTGTTCGTCAGCCGTCGTGAAGATGCTGAAGTGCGCCGCGTCAGCGCTGGCAGGGCCAGCGAGATCATCGACACGATCGACGGCTGACGCCGATCACCAACATCAAGGAAAAGGGCCCGCGAGGGCCCTTTTGTTTATCGCTGTCGGCCTCGGCGGTATCCATCGAATTGTTGCCGCCACTCTTTCCGAAACACCTTGCCGCACTACATCCGAGGGACCGGGAAGGAGGAGCAGCCATGATGCTGGACCAGGAACGGGAGGACGCGCCGCGCCGAGATTTTCTTGGACGGGCGGTGACCATCGAGGCCTTTGCGCGAAAGTATCGGCTCGATGCAGACGAAGCCAAGCGGCTTCAGGGCCAATTTGGCCTGGCGGCCAGGGAGATCGAGTTGCTCCAGGCAGCACGCCGCAACGGGATGCCCGAGGAATAGCGCCGCAATCCACTTCGGCGCGCTTGCGAAAGTTACGACCGTTGCTCGATGCCTGGCAGCGCCATCGTCAACGGAGCCGGATCTGCGCGCTGCCAAAGCTGATAGCCGACCACGCTGCCGAGGATGGCGGTCCATATGGCGATTTCGCGAAATGTGAATATCCGTTCCTTCAACATTTGAGCCTCACGGGGAGAACGATTGTTGAGAACAATATCGCTTTTATTGTTCACTCCGATAAGACGCCTATTCGTGAACAGGCCGTCTCCAATTGGACAATAATGGAGGTAGAGACGGATCAAGCGCGCATGTCCTCTAAGCGTTACGGGCAGTCTGCGACCGCAGTGTCTGTCTGCGCACGCCGCCGGCCAGCGGACTGCAACGACTGTCTGCATGGCCCATGTTGCGTGGAAATGGCGCACGCCTGGCAATTGCTTCACCATCTGCACGGCCCGTAAAATTCCGGGGTTCAAATGTGTCGGCGCATTTGTAAGTTGGCGCGTCGATCATGATGATCGATAGGGCTGTTTCACCGTTTCCTGACGCCGTGAAACAGTCCGCCCAACCCGCGCCTGCGCGGCTCTTGCGCGGCCCCGGCGCAAGAAAAAGGGCTCTTGCGAGCCCTCTCCAATCTTTCATCGAACTGCCGACTATCAGCGCGTGCTGATCGCCGGTTCAGCGCTGTCGTCTTCGGTGCGGCTTGCAAAGTAATTGGCAAGCAGCGCACCTGAAATGTTGTGCCAGACGCTGAAGATTGCGCTTGGAACCGCTGCCACCGGCGAGAAGTAGGTATTGGCCAGGGCTGCCCCGAGGCCGCTGTTCTGCATGCCGACTTCGATGGCGATCGCCTTGCGCTTGGCAAGCGAAAGACCGGCTGCCTTGGCGGCGAAGAAGCCGAGGAGATAGCCGAGGCCATTGTGCAGGACGACAACGGCGAAGATCAGCAGGCCGGAGCTGGCGATCGCACCCTTGCTGGCGCCGACAACGGCTGCGACGATAAGGACAATGCCAGCGACGCTGACGAGCGGCAGGGCCGGAACCGCCGCCTTGACCACGCCGGGAAGCAGTTTCTGCAGCAGAAAGCCGAGCGCCAACGGCAGGAGCACGACCTTGACGATGCTCATGAACATCGCCGCCGCATCGACCGGCAGGTACTGGCTGGCAAACGTCCAGACGAGGAAGGGCGTGACGATTGGCGCCAGCAGCGTGGTGACGCTGGTGCAGGCGACCGATAGCGCGACATCCCCCTTCGAGAGATAGGTCATCACGTTGCTCGACGTGCCACCCGGGCAGCAGCCGACGAGAATGACACCGGCTGCCACTTCCGGCGACATCGGAATGATCGCCGTCAACAGGACCGCAAGCAGCGGCATGATCAGAAACTGCGAGATGACGCCGATGCCGACCTCAAGGGGGCGCCTGGCGACCTCCTTGAAATCATCGAGCGAAATCGTGAGGCCCATTCCGAACATAATGATGCCGAGCAGAGTGACGATATAGGGCGTTACCTGCTTGAAAATATCGGGAAGGACGAACCCGAGAACGGCGAAAACTATGACCCACAGCGCGAATGTGCGTCCGACAAACTGGGAAAACGATGCGACTGCCTTCAAAACTCTACTCCTTGGCGTAATGAAAGGCTGTCTAGGCGCGGCGGGCGGCCACCTCAACACAATTCGAACAAAAAACGCGCTGACATCGCAATTTTGTGTCGCCTTCGCCATGACTGCCGACACGAGCGGCACACATCTGGACATCCATGGCATCATGGGGATATCCAGCTTTCAAGCGACGACGCCCCGAAATCGAGGAGAAAAAGATGACCACGGAGAAAAAGCCAGAAACGACCGTGACCGTGGAAAAGCGAGCAAACGGCAAATGGTGCTTCGTCGTCAGATACCGCGGCGTCACCCATCCTGCGGAGGGCAACTTTTCCTCTATGCTGCAGGCACAGGCGGTTGGCCAGTCGGTTCTGAAGGCGCTGGAAAAGCGGGGCTGAGCAGGTTGTCGGCGATGACCGGCAGCGCCCTGCCGGTCCACCCGAGCGCCGCTAGTCGGCTTTGCTGAAGATGCTCGGCCGGAAAGCGGCGGAGAACCGTTGCCATTTTTTCCGGACGGAAAGCAGCAGCGTGCGGATCCGCCGGTCGTGCTTGGTCCTCAGCCGGACCTTGCGCCAGGGCGTATGCCTTCTATAGGCCAGGAAAGTCGCCTTTTCCGGGTGCACGCATTCTTCGGTGTTCGGCTTGGCGTGGATGAAGTGCACGATCGAGGCATCGGAGTAATCGTCCCATCCCTTGCGCGCATTCCAATGGTCGGCAAGCAAGACAAAGTCGCCTTCCGCAGCGACGTTCAGCACATCCTGGTCCAGAAACTTGAACGAACGGTCCTTCAGCATCGCAGTGATGCGACCGGTATAGTCGCGCGCGTTCCAGGCATCGATGTCGACAAGCAGTACCCCGGCATTGAAATAGGGCATGGCGAGCCCCCGGGACAGCGACAGGTTGAATCGGGTCGGGTCATCGTAAGGAACGGCCGCGACGGCTTTTCCTTGCAGCGCCATTTCAAACAACGGCGCCAGGCTTTTTTTGACCAGCGTGTCGGCATCCAGATACAGCATGCGACGATGCTGCCCGGCGAGCAGTTCCGGCAGGTATAGCCGCGCATAGGTTGCCCGGCTCCAATAGCTGGTCGTCTTCAGCTTGGAAATTCTGGAGAGAATGTCGCCTTCGACATCAACAAAGCGCAGCGGTCGTTTGGTACATTCCTGCAACATCGCCTTGTCGGAGGGCCGCAGCCCGTCGCTCAGAATATAGATTTCGGCATCGGGGACGCCGCCATTCTTTTCAAGGGAATAAAGCATCACCCCGGCGAGTTCCGCGAAGTGCCGATCGATCGAGCAGGCGACAATCATTCGATTTCATTTCCAACAACGCAATGCCCTGCCGAAACGGCAGCATGCAACTTTCAGTGACAGGCAAGGTCGCGACTGAACGGGGCAACGCCCGCAGCCTTTTTGTTCGCCATGAATTGGAAGATCATTGGCCCGGTTACGGCGCAGCCAGACGCGTTATCTACGGGCAATGCTCAAAGGAAAGATTACGTATATTAATCAGACATTTATTACCTTGAATAAAGATACTGAATCGATGCATTCTTCTTTGTTACAACGCATTCGCATACTTTGTCGTGGTGTCAAGGAAGCTCTGCGCAGGACCACGTTTTTTCTGTGGACGTCAACCAAGGTCGCGTTCTGCCAGGTCGCCCGAAACTACTGCGTTGCCGACCGGATGATGTTGCAGAGACCGTCGCGCACGATGTCCTTGGAGGTCACCTGCCCTGCCTGGATATCGAAGATGGCATCGACGCGCGTGCCGGCACCGCGCTTGCGGGCGACGACACGCAAGGTCTGGATGCGGCCGGAACCGGTCGTCTCCTGATAGGCGTCGACTGTGCCGAGCGACCTGTCGACCTTGATGCCCGAAAATCCCTCGGCAGCGACACCCTGGGCCAAACGCTGCAACGCAGCTTCGGGCTTCAGCTTGGCGAACTCCTGCCAGGTCTTGTAACTGATGGCCGTAACCAGCGGCACGCCGGATACCTTGAAGTTCTTCTCGCAGCTCTGTGCCTGCGCCAGACCATGGCTCGCAAGAACCAGCGCCGATGCGACGATCACCCGCCTGATAAACATTCCCCTACCCCCAGACAGAGACGACAATTGAGGGATACAGACTACATTCACAAGTTGCAGTCGTGCAAGCCGAACATCCGGTCATGCAGCCTTTTCGCAAGGATGCGCAACTCGGAGGGCAAAGCGCCGCAAGCCGGCCGGAAGGCAGCACTGCGGCTGAGCGGAGGTCTGATTGAGAAAGCCGATCGGGTGTCGCTGATGCGATTGACAGCGGATCTATCCACACGCACCTGACATGCCGCATCAAGATGCAGTATCGGGCTGAATGACAATAAGGGATTGATTTAGCTGGTCGGAGTGGCAAGATTCGAACTTGCGACCCCCACGTCCCGAACGTGGTGCGCTACCAGACTGCGCTACACTCCGTGACCAGCGGCGCCTCTATAGAACAGGCATTTGGATTGTACAAGCGCCTAATTCGAAAAACCGTCCGGTCCTCGAAAAAAAGCTGAGCCGGTGGATAACCCGAGCACAACCCTTCCTGCACACAGCACCGGATGCACGGCCCCAGAAAAGGCAAACGCCCGAGCTATTGACGCGTGACGTACAGATTGGTTGTCTGTCGCGTCCGTCTCAGGTTTTGCCTGCTGCCCCAAAGGAGTGCAACCGTGTCGACCATCCGTCCCGTGCCGCTTGCAGCCATGATCCTGATCGGCCTTCTGTCCGGGCCGGCCGATGCCGATATCGCCGGCCCATGGGGCTTCCAGGTTGACCTGACCTTCTCGCAGGCGGCAGCGAGCAAACTCCAGGCGCTCAAAGAGGGGGTCGTGATCGCGGCCTACTATTCCGGCGAGCCGGCAACCGGCGCCGAAGAACATGCCGACCAGATCGGCATGATCAACCTTGGCGAAGACAGAGCCGAGCGTGACGGCGAGCCCGCCGTGGTGGCGATCCCAGGCAAGGGCGACATCGAGACCCGCCTGCATTGGGTCAAGGATGGCGAGCCCCTCGTCAACATCAACGTCTATTCGGCCCGCCGCAGCGGTCCGGACAACCTGCTCGACTGCGACGTCTATGACGGCCCGCTGAAGGCGATCGCCGGCAACGCCACCAAAATCGGCTGCAAGCTGATTGGCGAGTAGGTGTAAAGCGAAGGCGGGTCGCCCGGCTCAGCCCGCGGTCGCGTAAACCCGTCCTTCGCCCGCGCCCGCCCATCGCAAGGTGATTCGCCTTGTTCTTCGGGCATGGCGTCGCATGCCCCGTGCCCTGGTCTTGCTCACCGAAAAGCAGCCGTAATCCATCACGTTGCCGTGAGGTTGCCGGGCCAGATAGGGACTTTCTGCAACGCTTCGCAATTTCCTTAAACAGAATGCGGACGGCGGATTTTCTTTGCCGGCTTTTGGCGCTAGAGGCTCAGCGGAAAGCGCGCAAACTCAGGGGATTGAGCTTGCGCGGCACACCAATTTCCGAACGAGAGCCAAAGGGACGAAGACATGAACTTCCGCATGATCACGGTGGCAGGCCTCGCGCTTGCGCTCGCAGGCTGCACCACCACGACGGGGATCTCCAGAAACGCGGTGGAATCGCGCTGGCTCGGCCAGCCGGCCGGCGGCTTCTTCGCCCTCTACGGCCCACCGCTCTCCGATGTCGAAAGCGGCAGCTCCACCGTCTACAACTGGAAGGGCGGCTACAAGACCCGCAAGGTCGCGGCCCAGTACGAAACCGGCAAGGACGGCAAGCGCGGCAAGCGGATCTCTTCGGCCCGCACGGAATACCTGAGCTGCTCGGTGCAGCTGACCGTTTCTTCGGACTATGTCATCCGCTCGATCCGCCTCGTCGGCGACCACAAGCGCGCCGACGGCCCGAGCTGGTGCGAGGAATTCCTCGGCGGCGCCAAGCAGGACAAGCCGGCCACACCGGCAAGCTGATCGCCGAAGCGACAAACGCCAGACTTTTGCAAACCCGTCGACGTCAGTCGGCGGGTTTTCTGCACCCCAAGGGACCCGGCCGCGCCGAAACCGAGCGCAACCGTTGTTGGGGCCATCCGGGCAGCCGTGTAGCGCTGCGACACGCACGAACGAAGTGCGGGCCAGGAAAATTGAAGGACCCCAAACGTCAGCGGGACGCTACAGCGGAAGCGAGCGACAGGTGCGATGTCTGCGATGAAGAGATGGCTGGGGCGCCAGGATTCGAACCTGGGAATGCCGGTACCAAAAACCGGTGCCTTACCGCTTGGCGACGCCCCAACGGAGTTGACGAAACATAAACTCGTCAAACCGAGCGCCTGATTATCAAAGCTCGTGCCGCGTCACAATGATTAAGTTTGCCGTTTGAACGGTTTTGTTCGGCTTTGTCCGCGCACATCCTCTCCACCTACAGTGAAAGACCGGCGCGCAGCGCGGCGGCGCCCTTCCCTTCCCCACTGTCACCCCCTATTCTGCGACGCGAATGGAGACCTTCATGAGCCAGTTTCGCGCCCGCCCGCCAGCCATGCCTACGATCCTTGTCGACGACGCGGTGGTGCGCATTACACGTTGGGATTTCGAGCCCGGCGCCGACACCGGCCATCATGTCCATGGCCTTGGTTATGTCGTCGTGCCGATGACCGATTGTCAGTTCCTGCTGGAGGAAGAAGGCGGCAGCCGGCGCGTGGATATCGCCAAGGGGGCCGCTTACCGGCGTGAGGCAGGCATGGCCCACAACGTCGTCAATGCCGGCAGCGAACCGATGGCCTTCATCGAGATCGAATACAAGTGAAGGCCAGGAAGAGGCGCATGCAGGGGCCGGCCTTCGATCTCGATTTCAAGCCGGCGCACGGGGAAGCCGTGATCGTTGCCGACGGCATTCAGCGCATCACCGTCAACAATCCCGGGCCTTTCACCTTCCACGGCACCAACAGCTATATCGTTGGCGGACGATCGGTAGCGGTCATTGATCCGGGGCCGGACGATGAAGCGCATTTTCAGGCGCTGATGGCGGCACTTGCGGGCCGGGAGGTCACGCACATCGCCGTCAGCCACACGCACCGCGATCACTCGCCGCTGGCGCGCCGGCTGAAGGCCGCAACCGGTGCAACGATCGTCGGCGAAGGGCCGCACCGCGCCGCGCGCCCCTTGCATGTCGGCGAGATCAACCCCTTTGCCGAGAGTTCCGATATTGAATTCTCGCCGGATGTCAGCCTCACCGACGGTGGACGGATCGAGGGCGACGGCTGGGTGCTGACGGGGCTCGCCACCCCCGGTCACACCGCCAACCACATGGCGTTTGCGCTCGAGGGCACCGGTACGGTCTTTTCCGCCGATCACGTCATGGCCTGGGCGACGACGATCGTCGCGCCGCCAGATGGCGCCATGGCGGATTACATGGCCTCGCTGGAGACACTGCTTGCACGCGACGATCGGCTCTATCTGCCCGGTCACGGCGGCCCGGTCATCGAGCCGGCGGCGTTCCTGCGCGGCCTGCGCGCCCACCGCCGCATGCGCGAGCGCGCAGTGCTCGAACGCGTGCGCGCCGGCGACGGCAACATCCCCGACATGGTCAAGGTGATCTATGCCTCGACCGACGTGCGCCTGCATGGCGCGGCCGCCCTTTCGGTGCTGGCGCATCTGGAAGATCTGGTCGAGCAGGGGCGTGTCGTGACCGACGGCCCGCCTTCCCTTCTCGGCGACTACCGCCTGGCGCCGGGCGGGGCCGGATGAGCACCCGCCGGCAAGCCCACAGCTACCGCAACGACCCGGCGGTCCCATCCTTTCCCGACGATCGGCCTGTGATCGTCTTTGACGGTGAATGCATCTTCTGCTCGGGCTGGGTACGCTTCATGCTGCGCCATGATCGCAAGGCGCGTTATCGCTACCTGACGGCACAATCGCCGCTCGGTCGGGCGCTCTACCGGCACTACGGCCTCGATGACGAGGACTATGAGAGCAACATGCTGATCGAGGACGGCATCGCACGCTTCAAGTCCGATGGGTCGATCCGCACGCTTGCGGGCCTTGGCCTGCCGTGGTCGTTGGTCAACATCTGCCGCATCCTGCCTGCAGCGCTTCGCGATCCGATTTATGATCTGGTTGCACGTAACCGTTACCGGATCGCCGGGCGCCGGCAGAGTTGCATGGTGCCGACTGTGGAAGAACGCGGGCGCTTCATCGCATGACGCATCCGCAAGCCGAATGTTCAATCCATCGGCAGAGCCTCTACCGACAGGTTCTCGGCCGGGATTGGGACCGCCTGCCCACGGCGATCCGTGCCGTGCATGAGACGTCGGAGGGGCATGTCGCCTTCAGGGGGCGTGCGACCGTCGAGCGCGGTCAGGCGCCACTGGCCCGCCTTGCAGCCTTCATCGCCGGCTTTCCCGCCGCCGGGAAAGATGTGCCCGTCGAGGTCCACTTCGCCTGCTCCAGTTGCCGCGAAACCTGGAACCGGCGCTTCGGCGACAAGGTTCTGCGCAGTTCCCTGCAAAAAGTCGAGAAACGAAAAGAACGATTGCTCGCAGAGGATTTGGGGCCGTTTCGCATTCTCTGCAGCCTGGCGCCCGAAGCAGACCGCCTGCACTTCAAGGTTCGTGGCTGGTCCGTTCTCGGCCTTCCGCTTCCGCTATTTCTCGCGCCGGGTGGCCGGACTTTCGAGGAGGATCGCGACGGTGTGTTTCACTTCCATGTCGAAGTCGAAAGCCCCTTGACCGGCTTGGTCGTGCGCTATCGCGGCTGGCTCAAGCCGGCAGCGCCGATCAAGACGAACATGCCGGCAAGATCCGACAGTGCCGGAGCCCTCACCCAAGACTGAGGCGTCCAGGCAATTCTCTTCCGGTCAGTCGCCGGCAATGCCGAGCAACTCGGCATCGAGCGCCCGCAGGAACTGGTCGGCAAAGGCGGCACCGATGCCGAGGTCGTGCTGGCCGTAGCGCGAGGCGACGCGCAGATCGACGAAGGTCGTCTCCGCCTCTTCGCGCAGGCGGATCAGCACGTCGAAGCGAAAACCGGCAATCAGCGTGCGCCACTCGCCCTGGAGCACGACATCGCTCGCGCGCCGCCCGGGAATTGCACCTTCGAGTGCGACCTCCGGCCGGGATTCCGGCACGGGGATATTCTCCGGTTCGGCAGAAGCATCCGCCCCGGCATTCGGCCGAACGGCCAGATCCTCCAGGTCGGCGCGGGCATTCTCGACGCCGAGTTCCTGGGTCACGCCAACGCGCGTCTTCTCCACGACGTTACGCACGCCCTGGAACACCCGGTCGAGCGCGCCGTCATACCGTCTCCCGGTCAGGCCGGGAAAGGCGACGATCTGTGCTTCGCGGTCTTCAGGCGTGACGGCTGGATTGCGTTTCAGCCAGCTTTCCTCCGTCAGCGGCACCTTTAGCCAGGGCGGCGGCGTCACGGTGTCGGTGCTGACATCGTAGATCTTCGGCCGTGTCAGATATTGGGTGGCACCATAGCCGATGAAGGCGAGCGTGGGCGCCGCATAGACGAGCGCCGATGCCGAAGCGAGGCCGCCGATCGCAGCGACCTGCCAGAGACGCGCGAGCCCGACCAGCGCCAACAGGACGCCAAGCAGCGCGAAGGCGCCCGACAGCCCGACAAGGCCGAGGAAATGCGGCGTGGTCAACGGACCGAACCGGTGCGCAGCCAGGGACAGGGCGAAGATCGCAAAGGCGATGCGGGCAAAGCGGCGCGCCCAATGGGCGGCATGGGAATAGGGGCGCTCGTACCGGACCATCATGTAACGGAATCAATCCCCTGCATCAAAACAGACCTGCATTCTTAGACCATGGCCGGGGCCGTGAAAACAGGCAATAGACACCGGCGCGCGGCAGGGGGTGGACCCCCGGGCCCCCCTGCCGCAAAATCGCCATTCTCGTTAACCACCTATCAGACATCAGGAATATGCTCGCACGGCGGCAAATCTGTCGTGCAACGTCAATCGGAGGCAACGGCCGACGACCGGGAACAGATCCGGCACGGCAAGACGGAGAGACATCATGGTCGCATCGCAGGTAGCCGTGGCACCCGCCACCCATGCCGCACCGCCCTCGCCAGCCGACAGCGGCATACCGATGGCGCTGTTGGAGTTGGAGCTTTCCCTCGACGGTTTCTCCGGAAGCAAGGACGATTTCACCGCTTTCATCCGCACCGTTGCCGACAATGTCGGCGGCGAATTCCTCTTCGCGCTTCCAGCCTCTGGCCTGATCGAGAATTGCTTGAGCATCGCGGTGCTTCGCATCGGCGAAGCCGACGGTGAGACATCGCCGATCCTGTTCGTCTGCCTCGAAGAGGAAGGCTCGACAATCCGGCTCGAGCCCCCCGGTGAAAACACCCAGGACCTGAAAAGCTTTGCCGAATCCTTCGTCGGCGTGCTCGAGCGCATCTGATCCTTCACCGTAAGGAAACGGATTGACGGCGGGCTGCGGGCGGGCTCATCATGCCCGTATGCAATTGAATCGTGACCGCAATATCCGTGTGGTGTCTTTCTGCCCGAAACCCCGGCTTGGGTTTCTGGCCCTTGCCAAGCCTCGACCGCCGATTGCAAGAGCCGCCACGCGGGTCTTTGTGCAGATCCCCGAAATAATCAGGGTGGACATGACGGCTCACCATGCGGCAGAGCTCTGTCCCGCAGCCGGTGGCGAAGTGCCGAGCGACGCGGCGTGCCCGACGACCTTGCCATTGTGAGGTACGGGCACACGCAACGAAGCGCTTTCGCCGATCCGATCTGCGTCCGCTCAGGAGGCATGAAGACGATGAAGACCAAACTGCTGATCCTTGCCGCCGCCGGGCTGATGCTCGCGGCTTGCCAGACGATGACACCGGAAGAACGACGCGCCGCTGATGGCAACACCTGCGCCTCCTACGGCTTTCGGCGCGGCACCGACGCCTTTGCCACCTGCCTGCAGCGTATCGAACTCGACCGCCGCGCCGAGTCGCGCGCCTTTCGCTATGACAACGATGTGATGATATGGGGCTGGAGCCGCCCGGTCGTGGTAACGCGCCCTGTTATCGTGCAGGGCAATTGACGGCCGATACCAGACTGCTTTGCTCGTTGGACCGGACCGGGTTCAGGGAGAAAACGATGCAGCCGTTTCCAGATCCGAGGGCGCCCCGGAACATCACGGTTCCGGGGCGCTGATCGTTCAAGGGCGTCGTTGTCGCTTCACGCCTTGCCGTTGATGGCCGCCTGTGCGGCTGCCAGCCGGGCGATCGGCACGCGGAACGGCGAACAGGAGACGTAGTCGAGGCCGGCATCCTCGCAGAAGCGGATCGAGGCGGGATCACCGCCGTGCTCGCCGCAGATGCCGAGCTTCAGCCCGTTCTTGGTGCGGCGTCCACGTTCGGCAGCAATCTGGATCAACTCGCCGACCCCGTCGAAATCGAGCGAGACGAAAGGATCCTGCTCGATGATGCCCTTCTGCTGATAGGTCGCCAGGAACTGCGAGGCATCGTCGCGCGAAATGCCGAAGGTCGTCTGGGTCAGGTCGTTGGTGCCGAAGGAGAAGAAGTCGGCGGCCTCGGCAATCACATGGGCGCGAAGGGCTGCGCGCGGCAGCTCGATCATCGTGCCGACGAGATAGTCGATCTCGATGCCGGCCTCGCCGATCACGGCCTTTGCCACCGCATCGATGCGTTCCTTGACGTAGTCGAGCTCGGCGCGCAGGCCGACGAGCGGCACCATGATTTCAGGCACGACGGGAGCACCGGTTTCGCGCGCGGCCTCGACGGCCGCCTCGAAGATGGCGCGAGCCTGCATCTCGGCGATCTCCGGATAGGAGATGGCGAGCCGGCAACCACGATGGCCGAGCATGGGATTGAACTCGTGCAGCTGATCGACGCGCTGGCGCAGGGCTGACGGATCGAGTGAAAGCACGCCGGCGACATCGGCGATTTCCTCGTCGGTCTTCGGCAGGAATTCGTGCAGAGGCGGGTCGAGCAGGCGAATGGTAACCGGCAGGCCGTGCATGATCGAGAAGAGTTCGACGAAGTCCGAGCGCTGCATCGGCAACAGCTTGGCAAGCGCCATGCGCCGGCCTGCCTCGTCTTCCGCAAGGATCATCTCGCGCATGACATTGATGCGCCCGTCCTCGAAGAACATGTGCTCGGTGCGGCAAAGACCGATGCCTTCGGCGCCGAAGGAGCGCGCAGCACGCGCGTCGGCCGGCGTTTCGGCGTTGGTGCGCACGGTCATGCGGCGGCTCGCATCCGCCCAGGCCATGATCTTCCCGAAATCGCCGGAGAGTTCCGGCTGGAGCATGGCGATCGCCCCCTTCAGCACCTGACCTGAAGAGCCGTCGATGGTGATGACGTCACCCTTCTTCAGCGTCACGCTCGGGGTGATCAGCAATTCGTTGCGCAGATCGACGCGAATGCTGCCCGCGCCGGAAACGCATGGCGTGCCCATCCCGCGCGCGACCACCGCGGCGTGGCTGGTCATGCCGCCGCGCGTCGTCAGAATTCCCTCGGCGGCATGCATCCCGTGAATGTCTTCAGGGCTGGTTTCGATGCGCACGAGAATGACCTTGCGGCCTTCCTTGTCGGCCTGGACTGCCTCCTCGGAGGTGAAGACCATTTCTCCTGTTGCCGCCCCCGGCGACGCCGGAAGGCCGGAGCCGATGATATCGCGGCGTGCATGCGGATCGATCGTCGGGTGCAGCAACTGGTCGAGCGAAGCCGGATCGATGCGGGCGACCGCTTCGTTCGTCGAGATCAGTCCCTCGTCCGCCATGTCGACGGCGATCTTGAGCGCGGCCTTGGCCGTGCGCTTGCCGGAGCGGGTCTGCAGCATCCAGAGCGTGCCGCGTTCGATGGTGAATTCGAGATCCTGCATGTCGCGATAGTGCCGCTCGAGCTTGTCGCAGATGGCGCGAAACTCGGCAAAGGCTTCCGGCATCAGCTTTTCAAGCGACGGCTTGTCGGAGCCCGACGCGATACGAGCGGCCTCGGTGATGTTTTGCGGCGTGCGGATGCCGGCGACCACGTCCTCACCCTGGGCATTGACGAGGAACTCGCCGTAAAGCTCGTTCTCTCCCGTCGATGGGTTACGGGTAAAGGCAACGCCGGTTGCCGACGAATTGCCGAGATTGCCGAACACCATCGCCTGGACGTTGACCGCCGTGCCCCATGCCGCCGGGATGGAATGCAGGTGGCGGTAGGTGATGGCGCGCGGGTTCATCCAGCTTGAAAACACGGCGCCGATCGCGCCCCAGAGCTGGATTTCCGGGTCCTGGGGAAAGGGCTCGCCGAGCGCTTCCTCGATCGCTTCCTTGTAACGGGAAATGACATGCTGCCACTCGACCGCGGAAAGCTCTGTATCCTGCTCGTGGCCGAGGCGGGCCTTCTCGTCCTCGAGGATCTCTTCGAACACGTCATGATCGACGCCCATGACGACGTCGCCATACATCTGGATGAAACGCCGATAGCTGTCCCAGGCAAAGCGCGCATCGCCGGCATCGTGACCGAGCGCATGTACGGACTGATCGTTGAGGCCGAGATTGAGGACCGTGTCCATCATGCCCGGCATCGACGCACGGGCACCGGAACGCACGGAAAGCAGCAGCGGACGGTTGATGTCACCAAAGACCCGGCCGGTGATTTCCTCCATCCGGCGAATGCCTTCGCGGACCTGATCGTGCAACCCGGCGGGTATTTCGCGGCCATTGTCGAAATAGCTGTTGCAGGCATCTGTGATGATCGTCAGTCCCGGCGGCACCGGCAGGCCGAGGCTGCACATTTCCGCAAGGTTCGCGCCCTTGCCACCCAGCCGGTCACGATCGCCCGCCCGACCTTCGGCCTTGCCCCCACCGAAGGTGTAAACCCATTTCGTCATGCCTGCTCTCCACCCAAAACAGTCTTTTATGACGATTTACAGTATATGCTTCAGCCTGGAAATGCACTCGCCGAAGATTTATGCTGCAGCGCATCATTTTATCAGCCGGCGACTGCAACGCGGCAAAAAACGTAACGTTCGGCAGAGCGGCAGCATGCCCGATTGCGGGCGATCTCATCGGCCGCCGCGCCCGCATCTGAAAACCACTTTCCTCCGTCGGATCTCAACGAAGGGCAGCACAGATCGCCAGCAGCCCGTTGCCGCTTCAATGATCAACATCTAATATAATGAGACGATGCGGGCGACATCGGCGAACATCCCACGGTACCGGCTCGTTTCAATCCTGAAGGCTTGGAGGCATGTCATGGAATGTCGTGCGAAGCTTGGCTTTTCGGTGCTTTCTCTCCTGCTGCTGCTTGCCCCGGGCTTCGCCTTGGCTGAAAACGCCGGCAAACGGATGGCGCTGGTCGTGGGCATGAGCGACTACGCCGTTGCCGGCACGCTACCGAACGCGGCGCGCGACGCCGAAGCCTTCAGCGACTTTCTCAAGAGCCAGGGTTTTGAAGCGGAACTGGTGGTCAATGCCGATCGCCGTCATTTTGCCGAGGCGCTGTCGCGTTTCTCCCGCAACATCGGGCCAGAGGACACAGCGCTGTTCTATTTTGCCGGGCATGGCATGCAGCTTCGCGGCGAGAATTTCCTGATCGGCACCGACGCCAGGCTCGAAAGCGAGTTCGACGTTCCGGCGGAAACCGTGGCTCTCACAGAGATCATCAATGCGCTCGAAAAGCGTGCGCGGATATCGCTCGTCTTTCTCGACGCCTGCCGCAACAATCCGCTGGCCAACAAACTCAACGTCGATGTCGACGGCGCCACGCGCGGCATTGCCACCCGCGGTCTCGCACCGATCGAAACGCAAGGTTCCGGCACTCTCGTTGCGTTTGCAGCAGCGCCGGGACAGGTGGCCGCCGACGGCACCGACGGCCATTCACCTTTCACCCGCGCCCTGATTGCCAATCTGTCCGGCGCCGGGCTCGAGGTCGGCACTGCCTTCAAGCGCGTGGTGCGCGATGTGCGCAAGGATACCGGCGGCAAACAGTCACCGCAGATCCTCTCCTCGCTGTCGCTCGAATTCTACTTCGGGCAAGAGCAAGCGGCCCCACGGATCGAGGCAGCCGCACCGGCGCTACCGGTTCCGGCAGAAGATCCCGATGCACTCGAAGCGGAAAGGGATTTCAAGAAGGCGCTCCGGGTTGGGACGCCACGGATCTGGCACTTCTTTGTCGAAAAGCATCGCAGCGGCGAATATGCCGACCTCGGACGCCAGACGCTGGCGCAGATCGAGCCCGCGGCGGTCCGCAACCAGTCGCATCTGCCGCAATCGGTCGAAGCGCGACTTCTGCCCGACAAGGACCGGCGACGGAACGTGCAGCTGGCACTCGTCGCCAAGGGCTTTACCGTCGGCACGGCCGACGGCGTTTTCGGCGGACTGACACGGGAGGCGATCAAACTCTTCCAGAGCACCGAAAGGCAGCCGGCGAGTGGTTTCATCACCGAACGCACGGCAGAATCCCTCGGCATTGCCGTCAATGACAGCGCGGAGGGCCTCTATAGCGCGCCGAAAGCCCGGCGCTACGACGTTGCCAACCTCGAGGGCCTCGAACCGGACAAGCGTGTTCTGGAGGCCCTCACCTGCCTGCGTCATTTCGATACCGTCTATGGCGTGTTCGGCGGGCATCTCTATGTGGCAGTCAGAACCGGCACGATCCTGGCGGTTTATGCGCGCGGGATCGCCAGCGGCTGCGGGGCGCATCTGGCGGCGATTTCCTCCGAGGAGGAGAACGCCTTCGTGGCGTCGCTGTTCAACGCCGATCAGAGCTTCTTTCAGGTGGGCTACGACCCAAGGGGAAACGTCAGCTACAAGATGGGGCCCTGGATCGGCCTCACGCAGGACCCCCAGGGCAAGGAGCCGAAGGGCGGCTGGCGGTGGGATAACGGCTCCGGCATGACCTACACGAAGTGGTTCGCCGACATGCCGAACGAAGACAAGAAGGGCGACGATATCGGCATGTACTACGCGCATCGCCGCGGAAAGGTCGACACGAAGTCCGTCTATGTCGACACCTGGGATGACATGGGGCCAACCGACGGAACCGGCGGTCTCATTCTCGAATTCGAGTGACCGCCTAGACCACTTCCCTCAGCCGCTCCGCGGTCTGCAGATCGACGGAAACGAGCTGGGACACGCCCTGCTCTGCCATCGTCACGCCGAACAGACGGTTCATGCGGGCCATGGTGATCGGGTTATGAGTGATGATGACGAAGCGGGTCTCGGTCGACGCCGCCATCTCGTCCATCAGGTTGCAATAGCGCTCGACATTGTGGTCGTCGAGCGGGGCATCGACTTCGTCGAGCACGCAGATCGGCGCCGGATTGGTGAGGAAGACGGCAAAGATCAGCGCCATCGCCGTCAGCGCCTGCTCGCCGCCCGACAGCAGCGTCATCGTCTGCGGCTTCTTGCCCGGTGGGCGAGCGAGGATCTCGAGGCCCGCTTCAAGCGGGTCGTCGCTCTCGATCAATTGCAGTTCAGCCGTGCCGCCGCCGAAGAGATGGGTAAAGAGCCGCTGGAACTGGGCGTTGACCACGTCGAAAGCGACGATCAGCCGCTCGCGCCCCTCGCGGTTGAGGTTCTGGATGGCGCTGCGCAGCTTGCGGATCGCCTCGATGACGTCGTCGCGCTCCTTCAGGAGCAGGGCGAGACGCTCCGACAGCTCCTTCTGTTCCTCTTCGGCGCGCAGATTGACGGCGCCAAGACGTTCGCGTTCGATCTTCAGCCGTTCCAGCTCGCGCTCGACATTGCGCATGTCGGGCAACGCTTCGTCGACGGCAAGCCCGGTCAACCGCATCACTTCGTGCGGAGCGCAGGACAGCGCCTCCTGGATCCGGGCCTCGATCTCGACGCGCCGCTCGCGGCCAGACACCAGCCGCTCCTCGGCGCGGCCGCGCTTTTCGCGCGATTCCGCCAGCTCAGACAGCGCCGTCGCGGCCATGCGGTCAGCCTCGCGCTGGCGCCCTTCGGCCTCGGCGAGGATATCGGCGGCCTCGCGGCGTGACGCTTCAGCCTTCTGCAATTCGTTCATCAGCGCGCGCCGCTTGTCGTCGAACTCGTCGGGCGCATCCATCAGGTCTTCGACCTCTTCGCGGGCTTCCGCCTCGCGGTCCCTGAGGGTGGCGATGTGCTCGTCTGCGCTCGCGGCCCGCGCCTTCCAGGTCTGGCGTTCGCCCGATATTGCCGCAATGCGACGCTGCCGCGCCTCGTTCTCGCGCGCCAGGCCATCATAGGCGGCGCGCCGTTCGGCAACCGCGGCGCGGTCGGCTGCGACATCCGCCGTCTGCGTGCGCAGTTTCAGCTCTAGCTCGGAAAGGTCGGGCGCATCGGCAAGCGCATCGTTGGCGGTCTCTATCTGCTCGGCGACTTCCTCCAGCTGGCTTTCAAGCTGGCTCTTGGTCTCGGCAACAACAGCACGGCGGCGCGAGAGATCGCCGGAGGCGCGCTCGGCGGCAGCCAGCGCATCGCGGGCCTCGCCCAGCTGGCGCGTGATCATGCGCTGCGCGTCGCGCGCAAGCCTGAGCCGCTCGTCTTCGGCGCGAATGCGTGATCCGGCTGCAGCAAGATCGGCCTCGGCACGGCGCAGCGCCTCGCCGGCTTCGTCCGCTTCGGTATCCAGTTCGGCAAGGCGGTTTTTCTGGGCGAGCCTGAGCGCAGCAGCGCTCGGCGCTTCGGAGCCGGTCACATGGCCGTCCCAGCGCCAGACGGAACCCTGTTTCGTCACCAGGCTCTGGCCGGGCTTCAGCGCCGGCATCAGCCGCTCGGCCTCCGCTTCGCTGTCGACGATGCCGATCTGGCTCAAGGCACGGGCAAGCGCCTGCGGCGCGCGAACGTGCTCGATCAAGGAGCGCACGCCCGGCGGCAAAGGGGCATCGCCGGAATGGTCGCCCGGTGCGCGCCAGTGGGCGGGAGCCGCATTGTCGAGCGGCGAATCGAGATCGTCGCCGAGCGCGGCTCCAAGTGCCGTCTCGAAGCCGCGATCGACCTTCATCTCCTCGACGACACCAGGATAGTCGCCGCCGCCTGCCGCTTCGAGCATCCGGCGGATCGTGCGCGCCTCGGTCTCGATGCCATTGAGCACGGCCCGCGCCCGATCGACCGGTGGGCGGGCGTCTGCCTCGGCGCGGCGGGTTTCGGCGAGCGCCTCCTCGATATCGGCGACGTTCGCTTCGGCCTCTTCAAGCGCCGCCTCGGCCACCTCCACCTGCCCCTGCTTTTCGTGCGGGTCGGGCAACGATGCCATCTGTCGGTCGAGTTCGTCGAGATCGCGGGCCTGGTCGGACAACTGGCGCGCCAGCCGCGCCTGGCGTTCCGACAGATCGCGCAATGCGCGCTCGAGCTGGTTGCGGCCGGCCTGCGCCTCGGCACGCTCGGCCGTCAGCCGGCTCAGATCCGCTTCGCTTGCGGACAACTTCTCGTTAGCCTCTTCGAGCCGCTCCCGGGCTTCGCTCGCTCGATCATCAGCCTCGCCAAGCGCCTCGCGCAGTTCCTCGTCCTCTTCGTCGAGGCGGGCGATGATGCCGGCATTGTCGGCAACCAGGCGTTCCTCGCGGGCGATATCCTCGGCCAGCTGCGCCAGTCGGCGCTGCAGCTCGTCGCGGCGGCGCAGGATACGGCCGGCATCTTCTTCGAGCTGCGAGCGGGCAATCTGCAGGCGCTGCAGGGCGGCGGCGAGCTTCGCCTCGTTCTCGCGCAACTCCGGCAGTTTCAGGCTGGAAATCGCCTGATCCTTGGCCGCCTGCATCTGCGCCTGCGCCTTTTCCGCAACCAGCGCCGTCACCTGGTTGAGCTGGCTGGTCGCCTCGGCCTCGGCCTCCTTGGCCTGGACCCAGCGGATGTGGAACAGGATCGCCTCATGCTTGCGGATATCGGCCGACAGCATCTTGAAGCGATTTGCCTGACGGGCCTGGCGCTTCAGGCTCTCGATCTGGCTTTCGAGCTGTGAGGTCACATCATCGAGGCGCTCGAGATTGGTCTCGGCAGCCTTCAGCCGCAGCTCGGCCTCGTGCCGGCGCGAATGCAGACCGGAAATGCCGGCCGCTTCTTCCAGCAGCTGGCGGCGCGCCTGCGGCTTTGCCGAAATCAGTTCGCCGATGCGCCCCTGGCCGACCATCGACGGCGAACGGGCGCCGGTGGAGGCGTCGGCAAACAAGAGCTGCACATCCTTTGCGCGCGCTTCCTTGCCGTTGATCCTATAGACCGACCCCTGTTCGCGCTCGATGCGGCGCGTCACCTGGATTTCGTCGCTGTCGTTAAAGGCGGCAGGTGCCGTGCGATCGCTGTTGTCGAGATAGAGGCCGACTTCGGCGGTGTTGCGCGCCGGACGATTGCCCGAGCCGGAAAAGATCACGTCGTCCATGCCGGACGCGCGCATGTTCTTGTAGGAGTTTTCCCCCATCACCCAGCGCAATGCTTCGACAAGGTTCGACTTGCCGCAGCCATTCGGACCGACGATGCCGGTCAAGCCGCGCTCGATGATGAATTCGCTGGGTTCGACGAAAGACTTGAAGCCGAGCAGGCGAAGCTTGTTGAACTTCATGCGGTAGACGCTGGCGCAGAACGCCCCTTGTCATCCAACCTGCGGGCATAAAAAACGGGCGAGCGGCTACCGCCGTCGCCCGTTTTCAGGAAAAGCGAAGGATCAGAGCTTGCTGTCGATGAGGGCCGACATGACGTCAACCGACATATCCCCAGAATAGTGCTCTCCATTGACGAAGAAGGTCGGCGTCGATTGTACGCCAAAGTCCTTTGCGCCCTTCTGCATAACTGCGTTCACATCATCCAGAAGTTTCTGGTTCGTCAAGCAGGACTCGAAGCTCTCCTGTGTAAAACCGGCAAGCTTGGACATCTGCAGCAATGCATCGCGACCATTCTGGGCGGCAGCCCACTGCTGCTGCTGCTTGAACAGCATCGAGATCATCGGGAAATACTGGCCCTCAGGTGCACAACGCGCCAGCATGAAAGCGGCAGCCGCGCGCGGATCGAACGGGAATTCGCGCAGAACGAACCGAACCTTGCCGCTGTCGACATACTTCGTCTTGATCGCTTCGAAGGTGTTGTTGTGGAAGGCAGCGCAATGCGGGCAGGTCATCGACATGTACTCGACGATCGTGACCGGCGCGTTGGCATCGCCGATGGCCATTTCCGGCAGTGCGCCCGGCTCCATCAGCTTGGCGGCGTCGACCGACCCTTCCGACGTCGGAAGCTCGACCTTGGCGGCCGGAGCGGCCGTCGTCTGGGCGACTTCGGTGCCGGCAGGCTTGGCTTCGGTCGTCGCCGGCGCAGTCGTCGACGCGGTGGTCATGGTATCGGCAGGCTTGGCATCAGCAGGCTTGGCATCGGTCTTGGCAGCCGTTTCCGTGGTTTCGGTCGGGGTCGCCGCAGCCTGCTCCTTCTTCTCGTCGCTGCAGGCAGCAAGCACGAGAGCGACAGTCGCGATGGCAACGCCGCTGAGCAGGCGCTTGGAAAGGTTCATTGCAGAAGCGGACATGAATTTTACCCGTGTTCGGAGGGAATTGCAGTGCGGATTCGATATCTTGCCGCGCGCAGGGCGGCAAGGGGCAGCTTCTCAACAGAATTCAAAGAATTGTGACCGACTGATGGTGCGCCCTTGAAGGCATGTCGCGCCAAGGCGTGAGACGGTCCGGGTATAATCACAGCCGTACGTGCACGAACATGCCCGGAGGAAACGAAGCGTTGAGATCGCGGGGATCAGCGCCGGCGCGGCGACATGACGGCGGTCCCGAGCCGCCGCAGCGCGGCCTTCAACTCTTCGCTCTCGATGCCCTCGACCATGGTTTCGAGCCTGCGGGCAGGTTCGCCGGTGAGTGGACGCGGGGTGCGATTGCGTTTGGGCGGCGGTGAGACGGGCTTTTGCACGATGCGCAGCTGCCCGATCGCATAAAAGCCGAAGAAGCCGTTGATGCGCTGGATCAATTCGCCCTGGGCATGGGTGAGAAACAGGGCGCGCGCGCCCTCGCAGGCGACGGTGAGCACACCCGGCTGGTGGCCGCCTTCGCCGGCGATTTCCGAGGCGCGTCGCGGCCAGGCGATCTTTTCCGGCCGGGTGCAATCGGCAAAATCGGCGCCGGCGATTTCATCCCAGGAGCCGAGCAGCATGGTGTTGATGCCGGCGCGCTTGGCAAGCACCGGATCGATGAGGCCGTTGGCGACTTCGGCGATCTGGATGACACCCCTGCGGGACTTCTGTTCACTCACGAACGCGACTTTCTGTATGCAATGTCGATTGAGCCTTGATGCGCCGGCTCGCCTTCGCCAAGTATAAGCCTGAAAAGGAACCTCCGGCAAATCATGGACAATACGATCACGGCGGCGAAGGCCGCCCCGCTCATTCTTGAATGGTACGACCGGCACCACCGCGAGCTTCCGTGGCGGGTCTCGCCGTCGATGGCGCGACACGGCGTGGTCGCCAATCCCTACCATATCTGGATGTCGGAAGTCATGCTGCAGCAGACGACCGTGCAGGCGGTGAAGGCCTATTTCGAGAAGTTCCTGGCGCTTTGGCCCGAGGTCGAGGATCTGGCCGCGGCCGACAACGAGGACGTGATGAAGGCCTGGGCGGGGCTCGGCTATTACGCGCGGGCCCGCAACCTGAAGAAATGCGCCGAGGCCGTTGCGCGCGACCATGGCGGCCGCTTCCCCGACACGGAGGAAGGGCTGAAGGCCCTGCCCGGCATCGGCGACTATACGGCCGCAGCCGTTGCCGCCATCGCCTTCAATCGAAAGAGCGCCGTGCTCGACGGCAACGTCGAACGGGTGATTTCGAGGCTCTATGCGATCGAAACGCCGCTGCCGGCGGCAAAGCCGGAAATGCGCGGCCTCGTCGCAGCGCTCACGCCGGCCGACAGACCCGGTGATTTTGCACAGGCGATGATGGATCTCGGTGCGACGATCTGCACACCGAAACGGCCGGCCTGTTCGCTTTGTCCCTATCGGCCGCACTGTCGGGCCCTTTCCGTCGCCGATCCCGAGACCTTTCCGCGCAAGGCGAAGAAGAAGGACAGGCCGCTCCGGCTCGGCGCCGCCTTCGTGGCGATCGATGCCCGCGATACCGTCTACCTGCGCAAGCGTGGCGAAACCGGCCTGCTCGGCGGCATGACCGAAGTCCCCGGCACCGCCTGGACGGCGCGGCAGGATGGCGACACGTCGCTCGCAGCGCAACCCTTTGAAGCTGCCTGGGAAGACTGCGGCACGATCAGCCATGTCTTCACGCATTTCGAGTTGCGCCTGTCGGTTTATCGCGCCAATGTCGCGCGCGCCGAAACCGGAAACGACGGCTGGTGGGAGCCGGTCTCGTCGCTGAAAGCGCAGGCATTGCCGACAGTTATGAAAAAAGCGATCGCGCAGGCGATCCCGGATGCCTTCAAGGCCGAGCGCTGAGAAGGTCAAAGAGGAACAGGTCATGAGCAGCAGCGAAATCCGCCACATCGTCTTCGACATCGGCAAGGTGCTGATCCATTATGACCCGAACCTGCCTTTCAGCCGCATCATCCCCGACGAGGCCGAGCGCCAGTGGTTCTTCGCCAATGTCTGCACCCATGACTGGAACATCGAGCAGGATCGCGGCCGCTCCTGGGAAGAGGCAGAAGCGCTGCTGATCAAGGATTACCCCGATCGCGAAGAACAGATCCGCGCCTTCCGCAAGCATTGGCAGGAAATGGTGCCGCATGCCTATGTCGAAACGGTCTCGCTGATGGAGAACCTGATTGCCGAGGGCCGCGACGTGACGATGCTGACCAATTTCGCCTCCGACACCTTCCGCGAGGCACAGCAGCTCTATCCGTTCCTGACGATGCCGCGCGGCGTCACCGTGTCGGGCGACGTCGGCCTGATCAAGCCGGACGTGGCGATCTACGAAACCCATGCCCGCACCTTCGACCTCGACCCGTCGGCCACATTGTTCATCGATGACAGCATGCCCAACGTCGAGGGCGCACGTCTCGCCGGCTGGCACGCGGTACACTTCACCGATCCGGAGAAGCTGAAGGCCGATCTTTCCGCCTATGGCATCCAGCGGTAAAGCATGTCGCGTAAAAGTGCGCCGCGCGCTTTGCAGTAACGACATGCTTAAAAACAAGAGCTTAAAGCACAGCGCGCGAATCTGAAGGATCGCGACGCGCTGTAGGTCAGGCGGAAAAGCCAGTCGCCGGTTGCCGCGCTGCGTCCGGCGGCACGATTTTGCCACGAATCGCTGTAACCACCTGTGATTGCAGTATCGCAGGAGTACTATATGAATGATTTAGCATTTTCCGTGATCCGTGACGATGCCGCCAAGGATGCGCTGGTCAACGATTTCTACGCAAAGGCCGATGCCAGCTTTCGGGACGAGGTTCCGCCGGAAGAGTTCGCGGAACGTTTCGATGGTGCCTGCTTCATTGTCGCCAGACGCGATAAGGAACTGGCGGGCTGGATCACCCTTCGAGCGTGCACCACGCATGGCGACGAGCAAGCTGCTGATCCCGGCATGCTGGCCATGCCGCAGCACGATCTCAACGATCCTGACATTCTGGCGCCGCTCTTTCGGCTTGCAGCGATCGAGGCAGGTCCGGAGGGCATCATATGGCATTCCCGCACAACCGCCCTCAATCGGCAGGTCGTCAACATGACGGGTGCGGTGGTGATCCGGGACCTGTTTAGGACTTGGCAAGCCCCGCGCAAACGCTGGCAGACAGCAACCGCGACGGGCGAAGCCATCGTCCACTCAGTCCACGCGCCCCTTTCCGAAGATCTGCTTGCAAAGTTCTTGGACTACCTGAAACGCGCGGGCATATCGAACTGCAGTGGAGAGACCTGCACCACGAGCTGGACTGTGGACGAGGTCGCCCAGAGCTTCTCAGACAGAGATGCGGGCGGTCTGCTCATGCAGATACTGGAACACCGGAACCTCGTCGTCGCCGAGACCTATGCTTTTGTCTGGAACGATGAAATGATGATCAACATCAGCGAGCATCAGGCTCCTGCTTCCGGGCTGGTTGCCATGGTTGCCGCCCTGCTTCAGCGCATTCCTGCGGCCTATCCTGGGATCGGTATCGCCACGGTGGAATTGCAGGAGGACGAAAGAGCACGCCTCGAACCAGTGCTCGCCGCGTGCGGGTTTGAAGACAAGGGGCCGCGCACGCTCTTCCATTTGCGACCACGAGACGAAACGTCACCCAGCCGCTGATACCAAATACAAACGCCCGGAAACCTTGCGGTTTCCGGGCGTTTTTAAAGCGTTCCTTGCGGGACTGAAGGTACAAAAACCGGTCGGAGCGCTCTTCGAAGGACCTGACGGAACTGGTTGATCAGTTCAGTTTTGCCAGGTCATTTCGAATGACGGTTCTGAGTTCGTCGATGGGCTTCAGGGTGTTCCCTTCTTCGAAATGCCAGAATGTCCATCCGTTGCAGGCATCGAGACCCTGGACCTTGGCGCCCAGGCGATGAATGGAGCCGGCCTCGCCGCCGGAGGCAAGCGTACCGTCGGCACGTACGATGGCGCTGTGGCGCCGCTTGGCGTCGGTGAGCACCGTGCCGGGCTTGATCAATCCGCTTTCGATCAGCGTATTGAAGGCGACGCGCGGCTCGGCCTTCTTGCCGGTCAATACCGACAGCATGGCCTTGCCTAGCGGCTCGACTGCGTCGATGCGCGCCGATGCCGCGTCAATATAGTCCTGTTCGCGCTCGATGCCGACGAAGTGACGGCCGAGACGCTTGGCAACGGCACCGGTCGTGCCGGAGCCGAAGAAGGGGTCGAGGATGACGTCGCCGGGTTTGGTCGATGCCATCATGATGCGGGCAAGCAGCGCTTCCGGCTTTTGCGTCGGGTGCACCTTCTTGCCGTCGTCGCCCTTCAGGCGCTCATGGCCCGAGCAGATCGGGAACAGCCAGTCGGAGCGCATCTGCACATCGTCGTTGGCCGCCTTCATCGCATCGTAGTTGAAGGTGTAGCCCTTGGCATTGGCGTTCGGCGTCGCCCAGATCAGGGTCTCGTGGGCGTTCTGGAACCGGCGGCCCTTGAAGTTCGGCATCGGGTTGGTCTTGCGCCAGATGATGTCGTTGAGGATCCAGAAATGCAGGTCCTGCAGGATGGCACCGACGCGGAAGATGTTGTGGTAGGAGCCGATGACCCAGAGCGTTCCGGTCGGCTTCAGCACGCGGCGGCAGGCTAGGAGCCAGGCGCGAGTGAAGGCATCATAGGCTTCGAAGGAGGCGAACTGGTCCCACTCGTCATCGACGGCGTCGACCACCGACTGGTCGGGGCGGGTCAGCATGCCGCCGAGCTGGAGGTTGTAGGGCGGGTCGGCGAAAACGACATCGACCGAATTGTCGGGAAGCGCATTGAGCGCGGCCACGCAGTCACCCTTGATGATGGAATCGAGCCAGCCCAGCGGGCGGGCGGCACGGGAGACTTCGGCAAGCGAAACAACTGATGACATGGACAACTCGCAAATACGCTTACTCGGGACGGACTATGGAGCTTATGGTTACCGAAGATGGTTACCAAAGCCTGAAGGCCATCCGGAAAAAATTCGAAATTGCGATGCCGGGCCAGTCGCTTCGCCTGCCAATCGTCGTCACGCCGCGTGGAAGGCGCGGCTATCGGGCGGCGCCTGATGGCGCTCGTTCAGGCCATAATCGCGCACGACCGAGGCGATGCGCAGACGGTAGTCGGCAAAGACGCCATTTCGGCCGGCATCCTGGGCGGCGCGATGCTCTGCGCCGTTGCGCCATTCCTTAACGGCGGCCTCGTCGCGCCAGAACGACAGCGACAGAACCTTGTCGGGGTTGGCAAGGCTCTGGAAGCGTTCGATCGAGATGAAGCCGTCGATGCCGTCGAGCAGCGGGCGCAGGTCGGCGGCGATGCCGAGATAGGCCTCACGACAGCCTTCGGCAGGCAGGACTTCGAAGATGACGGCGATCATGAGTTCAATCCCTTCCAGTTGGTGACGAAACGTTCTTCAGGAAAATCCGGTTCTCGTTGAGGATAAACCGTTCCTTTCGGGCGAACGCATAGTTTTCACGGCCGAGCGGGTCGGCAAGGAGCCGGGTGCGATAGGCCTCATAGGCGGCAAGGCTCTCGATGTTGTAGACGCCATAGGCCGTCGTCGCCGAGCCTTCGTGCGGCCCGAAGTAACCGATGAGATCGGCGCCGCAACGCGGGATCACCTCGCCCCAGGTGCGAGAATAGGTGGCGAATTCCTCTTTTTTGAAGGGATCGATCTCATAGCGGATGAAGCAGGTGATCATTTTGGGCTCCTCGTCGGTGTCTTTCGATGAGCCCACTATGCCCGCTTGCCGGGCATCGATGCTTCGATTACCATCGAAGTATGAAAGAAGGTCCAGACATCGCTCTCATCGGTTCGCTGATCGGCGACCCGGCTCGCGCCAACATGCTGACCGCATTGATGGGCGGCAGGGCGCTGACGCCGACCGAGCTTGCCGGCCATGCCGGCATCACGCTGCAGACGGCCAGTTCCCATCTTGCCAAGCTGGAGGCCGGTGGTCTTTTGAGCCAGCGAAAACAGGGCCGGCACCGCTACTATCAGCTCGCCGAAGACGAGGTCGGGCTGATGCTTGAAAACCTCATGGGCTTTGCCGCCAGCCGCGGCATGAACCGGCATCGTCCCGGCCCGAAGGACCCGGCGCTGCGCAAGGCCCGCGTCTGCTACAACCACCTTGCCGGCGACTACGGCGTGCGCATGCTCGACAGCCTGATCGCCGCCAAGCAGATCGAGGTCGCCGGCGACGATCTTGCATTGACCGATGCCGGCCAGGTCCGCATCGAGGCGCTCGGCATCAACTATTCGTCCCTGAAGAAATCCCGGCGGCCGATCTGCCGGACCTGCCTCGACTGGAGCGAGCGCCGATCGCATCTCGCAGGCACGCTCGGCGAGGCGTTGCTGGCGCTGTTCATCGACAAGGGCTGGGCAAAGCGCGAAAACGACAGCCGCATCATCCGCTTCACCGATAGCGGCGAGAAAGCCTTCTCAAACCTTTTCCCGCAATAGGCAGGGATCATCGGCGGCGCGCACGAGCACAGCTCGGAAACCACCTCCAGCTACGCGGCTGCAGAGGCCAGCCCATTCGCATTCGGCGCAGGCGGCCATCGCCCTGCCCGTGGCGAAAGCCGAACGCAGCCGCTCCAATCTGTCGGCATCGAGCACCAGCACCGATCCTGCTGTCACCTGCCGCTCGAGACTATCCGAAACCGCCGCAAGTGCGAGGCTGTCGCGCCGTGAGATGCTCTCGTCATGGCAATGGGCGCCGGCTTCGCACAGCATGGGCCCGCAGATATCGTCCGGGCCATCGACCACAGTGACGGCTTCACCGGCGGAAAGGCGCTCCGCGATCCGCCTATAGTTGCGGGTGAACGAGGGCGTATAGCCCTCGCCCACGAAGGTCAGCAGGCACAACAGGTGATGCCCGCGCAGCCGGACGGTCAAACGAGGTCCGTCGGCTTTTGCGCATAGCGCTTGATGGCCTTCAACACGGCTGCGGCGAGTGCGGACTTCAGCGCAGCACCGAGCACGAAGGGTGCGGCACCGAGCGCGATCGCCTGCTCGAAACCGATCAGCGTGGCGAGCCAGGCAGCGCCGACGGCAAGGCACAGCATGTTAGCGGCGAAATGGGCGCAGAAGCTCAGCGCAAGCCGATCGCCGGTCCAGCCACGCTGCGCCAGCCAGCCGGCAAGACCTGCGACCAGCGGGAAGGCCGCGAGATAACCGGCCGTCGGCCCGGCAAAATGGGCAAGACCGCCGGCGCCATTGGCCAGGACGGGCAAGCCGGCCATGCCTTCGGCCAGCCAGGCAAGGATGGTGGCGACGCCGAGCCGCCAGCCATAGACGACGCCGATCATCGTGACGGCGAAGGTCTGCATGGTTACCGGCACCGGGATCATCGGCACGCTGATCTGCGAGGAAAGAGCAAGGAAGCCGGTTCCAAGCAGCACGAACAAGGCCTTCACCGGCCAGGTTTTACCGTCAAGGCGGAGCGGATCTAAGAGAGGCGCATGGGCGGAAGCAAGACTGGACATCTGGGTCTCCGTGGTTGTTTTCAAATTATAGATAATTTTTGATTCTATCTATAATAACGACCCGATACCGCTCCACTACCGCCCGGTCAATCCGGAACAACACTGATAAGTCACAGGCGATCGCGCACGGATGCCCGCAACCTCCTGCGAAACAACGAAATAAAACTATAGATAATTTTACGCCTGGACGCTGGCACGAAGGCCGCGATTGTGGTCGAACGCCTATCCGACGATCGAAAACGCCTCACGCGTCTCGCCTGCGGCGGTCCGCGCCGGTGTCTTGCCGATCCAGCCGACATGACGCTCGAGGATCTTTGCCGCCTCGTCGCCGCGCCCTTCGCGCAAGGCGGCAAGGATGGCGCGGTGATCGTGGTCGGTGCGCGCTTCCCAACTGGTTCGCCAGGCCGAGAACAGAAAGCGGGCGCTCGCCGCATGCAGATCGTCGATCGAGGCCAGCAGCCGCGGCATGCCGCAGGGCTCGAGGAGCAACCGATGGAAGGCGCGATTGGCGGCCTCCCAGGACCGGACGTCGCGTGACGTATCGGCGGCGACCGTGGCAGCCTCGGCACGCTCGAGGATGGCAGCGGTCAGATGCGGGATAGCGTGACGCAGCGCCAGCACTTCGAGAACCGCCCGCATTTCGGCAACCTCACGGACCTCCTTGAGGTCGAACGCCGCCACGCGAAAGCCGCGGCGCGGCTCGCTGACGGCAAGCCCCTGGGCTTCGAGCAGCCTGAACGCTTCGCGCACCGGCACGTGACTGGCGCCGAATTCCTCGGCGATATGATCCTGGCGCAGGCGCTCTCCCGGCGAAAGCACGCCCGAGATGATCCTCTCGGCCAGTGCCCGGCTGATGCGGCTTGCGATCGTATCGTCCCGTTGCTTGTCCATCGGCTACATCTAGAGGGGCCGGCAAGGCCTGTCGAGCAAGCGACAGCGGCCTTTCGACGATTTCCAAAGGTTGAGATTTCGACCGCCATCGTATAAACCTCACGCGTACAAAAGCACGCGCCGCGAAAGAGACCCTCCCCCTGCCTGCGGCGCCTCCTTCTCCCAGGGAACTGACTTAAATGAACGGTATCGATCTCATCATCTTCGATTGCGACGGCGTTCTCGTCGATTCAGAAATCATCGCCTCGGAAGTCGAAGCGGCCCTTTTGACCGAAGCCGGCTATCCGATCAGCGTCGAGGAAATGGCAGAGCGCTTCGCCGGCATGACCTGGCAGAACACGCTGCTGCAGATCGAAAAGGAAGCGAGCGTCCCGCTTTCGGCCCAGCTCATCAGCAAGGTCGATGCCATCCTCGACGAGCGCCTCGCGCGCGACCTCAACATCATCGACGGCGTCAAGCCGATGCTGGCGCAGCTGACGCTGCCGCATTGCATCTGCTCCAACTCGACCTCGGCCAGGCTTGCCATGATGCTCGGCAAGGTCGGTATCAAGGACCATTTCGGCCGCCACATCTACTCCGCCCGCGACCTCGGCGCCGACCGCGTCAAGCCGAAGCCTGACATCTTCCTGCACGGCGCCAAGCAGATGGGCGTCGCCCCTTCCCGCGTCCTCGTCATCGAGGATTCGGTGCACGGCATTCATGGTGCGCGCGCGGCCGGCATGCGCGTCGTCGGCTTTACCGGCGGCTCGCACACCCATCCCTCGCATGCCGACCAGCTGACAGAGGCGGGCGCCGAAACGGTGATTTCGCGGATGTCGGCGCTGCCGGGCGTGATCGCCGCTCTTTCCGAGTGGTCGGAATCGATGACGGCCTCATCGGCAAGGCCCGGGCGCGGACTGCCCGCAACCCCTTTCGCCCCGGATCATGCCGGGGCGGGAAAAAGCTCTCGGCCATCACGGCGGGCGTCCGATTAGGCGCCGAGGGACACGATGTCACATTGATGTGTCGTCGCTGTCGCTCCGAAGATCTCCCCGGTTTTCGCACCGCGCACGAGGGCCATATCAGCCAAGCCCCACAAGGGGTATTTCTAGGAGGAAACACCATGCGTCTTTCAATGTTGACGGGCCTGACCCTGGCGGCGAGCGTCGCCTTCGGCCCGCTCGCCTTTGCCGATATCACCGTTGGCGTCATCACGCCGCTGACCGGCCCGGTCGCGGCCTATGGCGAGCAGGTCAAGAACGGCGCCGAAGCGGCCGCCGACGAGATCAACAAGGCCGGCGGCATCAACGGCGAGAAGATCGTCCTGAAGATGATGGACGATGCCGGCGACCCGAAGCAGGCCGTGTCTGTGGCAAACCAGGCAGCCGGCGAAGGCATCCGCTTCGTCGTCGGTCCTGTGCTCTCGGGCACCTCGATGGCAGCATCCGACGTTCTGGCCGAAAACGGCATCCTGATGGTGACGCCGACGGCGACCACGCCTGACCTGACGACGCGTGGCCTCTGGAACGTGCTTCGCACCTGCGGTCGTGACGACCAGCAGGCCGAAGTTGCTGCCGCCTATGTGGTCAAGAACCTCAAGGACAAGAAGATCGCGGTCCTGCACGACAAGGCGCCTTACGGCAAGGGTCTCGCCGACGGCTTCAAGAAGGGCATCAACGCCGGCGGCATCACTGAAGTCGTCTATGAAGGCCTCAACCCTGGTGACAAGGACTTCAGCGCCATCGTCACCCGCCTGAAGGCCGAAAAGGTCGATGTCGTCTACTTCGGCGGCTACCATCCGGAAGGCGGCCTGCTCGCACGCCAGATGCGCGATCAGGGCGTGACCGCACAGATCTTCGGCGGCGACGGCCTGTCGAACACCGAATTCTGGGCAATCGGCGGGGAAGCGGCTGCGGGCACGATCTACACCAACGCCAGCGACGCGACCCGCAACCCGGCGTCGGCACCGGCGGTCGAAGCGCTGAAGGCAAAGAACATTCCGGCTGAAGCCTTCACCCTCAACGCCTATGCCGCCATGCAGGTATTGAAGGCCGGCATCGAGAAAGCCGGCTCCGCCGAGGATGCGACAGCGGTTGCGACCGCCATCAAGTCGGGCGAGGCCATCGACACCGTGCTCGGCAAGGTCACCTACGGCGAAGCGGGCGACCTGACCTCGCAGGCTTTCTCGCTCTACAAGTGGGAAGGCGGCAAGAGCGTTCCGGCCGAATAATCGCGCAGCAAGCTGCAAATGAAAACGCCGGGGCTAGCCCCGGCGTTTTTCGTTTCAGGCAGTCGCTACGGCCGCTTACTTCTTGCGCTTGGCCGGGGGACCTTCGTCGAAGCCGACGAAGACCTTGACGGTCGAACCGGCGCCGGCCGGCAGCGTGACATCAGCCTTGGTGAAGACGAACTGGGTCGAGCCTGTTGCCGGTACTTCGACCGTGTGCTGGACCAGTTCGGAATAGAGCGTCTTGTCTTCGTCGGTTGCCGCCACGCGGATCGGCATGGTGACCTTTCCAGGGCCGCCCGCCGGCCCGCTGACGACACGGCCCTGCACCACGACGGTCACGGTCATCGCCGTCTCGCTCAGCACGCATTGCCGCGTCGTGTCGGCAAGCGACACCTGATAGATGACCTTGGTGGGATCGTCCTTGCCGCCCTTGGCATAGGTGCGGAACGAGGACGTTCCGTCTCTCAAGACCACCTGCGGGCAAGAGGCCTGGACGACTGCGGGCGTCGGGGCGGCAGCGCTGCCACCAGTTTCGATCGCTCCGCCGGATTGCGTCTTGTTACAGCCGGCGAGGACCGCGAGTAAGGATATTGCGAGGACAGGCCGGGATACTTTGCCAAACACGTTGAACAACCTCTGCTGAACCGGTTGAGACTCCTTGACCGAAATCTCGGCCGGAAGGCCTTTCGTGGCCTTCGGGCATCGTCTATAGCAGCGGCGAATTGAAAAATCGATTGGGTCGGCCGCCTCGATCGGATTTTTCCGAGATGATGCTCGGATCGGAAATTGCACTGGTGACAAGAATGCGTGGGGACTTTGTCAAGGACTGACGCAATAAGACAGACGCACCGCGGCCGGCTGGCATAGGGTCGCCGCGATCCGAAGGCAGGACGAAGGATTAGGATGGTGAAGTATATCTCGACGCGCGGCGAGGCCGCTCCCCTCGGCTTCTGCGACGCGCTGCTTGCCGGCCTTGCGCGCGACGGCGGTCTCTACCTCCCCGAGGAATGGCCGACGCTGTCGAAGAAAGAGATCCGGGCACTGCGCGGCAAGTCCTACCAGGATATCGCGTTTGCCGTCCTCGAGCCCTTCATCCAAGGTGAGATCCCGCCAGCGAAATTTCGCGAGATGATCGACGAAGCCTATGCCACGTTCCGCCATCCGGCGATCGCGCCTCTCGTCCAGACCGGTCCCAATGCCTTCGTCATGGAACTGTTCCATGGTTCGACGCTCGCCTTCAAGGACGTGGCGATGCAACTGCTCGCGCGGCTGATGGACTATGTGCTTGCCGAGCGCGGCCAGCGGGCGACCATCGTCGGGGCGACATCGGGCGATACCGGTGGCGCGGCCATCGACGCCTTTGCCGGACGCGAGCGCACCGACATCTTCATCCTCTTCCCGCACGGCAAGGTTTCGCCGGTGCAGCAGCGGCAGATGACGACGTCGAAGGCCAGCAACGTGCATGCGATCGCCGTCAAGGGCAATTTCGACGATTGCCAGAACCTCGTCAAAGGCATGTTCAACGACGCGGCCTTCCGCGATCGCGTCAAGCTTTCGGGCGTCAACTCGATCAACTGGGCGCGGATCATGGCCCAGATCGTCTACTACTTCACGACCGCGATCGCGCTCGGCGGCCCGGACCGCAAGATCTCCTTCACGGTGCCGACGGGCAATTTCGGCGACATCTTCGCCGGCTACGTCGCCAAGCGCATGGGCCTGCCGATCGACAAGCTCGTTGTCGCCACCAACGAAAACGACATTCTGGCCCGCACGCTGAAGACCGGCCGCTACGAAATGCGCGAGGTCAAGGCGACCACCTCGCCGTCGATGGACATCCAGATCTCGTCGAATTTCGAACGGCTGCTGTTCGAGGCGAACGACCGCGACCCGGCCGAAGTGCGCTCGGCGATGGACAGCCTCAAGCAATCGGGCTCGTTTGCCATCCGCGAAAGTGCACTGAAGGCGATCCGCAAGGAGTTCCGCTCCGGCCGCGCGTCGGAGAAGGAGGTCGCCAAAACCATTGCCAGCACCCTTCAGGAAACCGGCTACCTGCTCGACCCGCACAGCGCCATCGGCGTCTTCGTGGCGGCCAAGCACGAGAAGCCGTCGGCCCCGATGGTGACGCTTGCAACGGCTCACCCGGCGAAATTCCCTGCCGCCGTAAAATCGGCCAGTGGTATTGACCCGGCGCTTCCGACGTGGCTTGCTGACCTGATGAACAGGGAGGAGCGTTTCGATATCCTGGATGCGGATCTGAAGAGCGTCGAGACCTTTATCGGCGAGCGCACCCGTCTCCAGGGGTAAGAACGAGAAGAAACGTATGATGAAAGTTGAGTGCACCCGGCTCCCTTCCGGGTTGACGGTGGTGACCGAGCAGATGCCGCATCTCGAAAGCGTGGCGCTCGGCGTGTGGATCAAATCGGGTTCACGCAACGAAACCGTGGGCGAGCATGGTATCGCCCATTTGCTTGAGCACATGGCTTTCAAAGGCACCGGCCGGCGCACCGCCCGCCAGATCGCCGAGGAAATCGAGAATGTCGGCGGCGAAGTCAACGCCGCGACCTCGACCGAAACAACCTCCTATTACGCACGCGTCCTCAAGGATCACGTGCCGCTGGCGGTCGACATCCTGGCCGATATCCTCACCGAGTCGAGCTTCGACGAGGAAGAACTGCGTCGCGAAAAGCAGGTGATCCTGCAGGAGATCGGCGCTGCCGACGACACGCCTGACGACGTCGTTTTCGACCGCTTCGCCGAAACCGCCTATCGCAACCAGACAGTCGGACGCCCGATCCTCGGTACACCGGACACGGTGATGTCGTTTTCCGCCGACCAGATCCGCCAGTATCTCGGACGCAACTACACCACCGACCGCATGTTCGTCGTGGCCGCCGGCGCCGTCGAGCACGAGGCTTTCGTGCGCCAGGTCGAGGAACGCTTCGCGACGCTGCCGCGCACGCCGCTGGCAACGCCGGTTCTCGAGACCGCGATCTACACCGGTGGCGAGAGCCGCGAAACCCGCGACCTGATGGACGCGCAGATCCTGCTCGGCTTCGAGGGCAAGGCCTACCACGCCCGCGATTTCTACTGTTCGCAGATCCTCGCCAACATTCTGGGTGGCGGCATGTCTTCGCGCCTGTTCCAGGAAGTGCGCGAGCATCGCGGCCTGTGTTATTCGGTCTATGCCTTCCATTGGGGCTTTTCCGACACCGGCATCTTCGGTGTGCACGCGGCAACCGGCGGCGAAAACCTGCCGGAACTGATGCCCGTGATCGTCGACGAACTGCGCAAGTCGTCGATGAACATCGAACAGCAGGAAATCGAGCGCGCCCGTGCCCAGATCCGTGCGCAATTGCTGATGGGCCAGGAAAGCCCGGCGGCGCGCGCCGGACAGATCGCCCGGCAGATGATGCTTTACGGCCGCCCGATCCCGAACGAGGAGCTGATGGAGCGCCTGTCCGGCATCACCATCGAGCGCCTGACGGATCTCGCCGGTCGCCTGTTCTTCGACACCACGCCGACGCTGTCGGCAATCGGCCCGCTTGAGCAGTTGGCGCCGATGAGCGACATCCTGTCGACACTGACAGGAAAAACCAGCGTCCCCCACGCCGTCGCGAGCTAATACGGCCGCAGGCTTTCGACCGGGCCAATTGTTTGCGCCCGGTCGGCGAAGTGTTTGCGACTTTTCGTAAAATCGGATTCGATTTGTGCGCAAACTTGTGCAACGCTTGGAGTTGCGGCAGCGCGAGGGGCACTGTGCGCCGGGCGGTTAAGGCTCTTCCGCGCGTTCAACCGGAAGGCCTCGGAGGCACACATGACACGATCGGTTTTTCGGTTCCTGTCGCGGCAGCCCGAGACGGTCGAGATTGCCAATCAGGATTACCTCCTCCGCCTCCCCCGCTATGCCGATTACCGCCAATGGTATCAGCTGCGCAGCGAAAGCCGCAGTTTTCTTGAGCCGTGGGAACCGAGCTGGCGGGCGGACGAGATGACCGAAAGCGCCTTTCGCGGCCGCGTCATCCGTAACGAGCAGGAATTCGCCTCCGGTCAGGCCGTACCGCTGTTTCTTTTCCACAAGCCTGCCGAGATCCTGCTCGGCGGGCTGACCATCGGCCATATCCGCCGCGGTGCCGGGCAAAACTGCATGATCGGCTATTGGATGGGCGCATGCCATGCCGGCCACGGCCACATGTTCGCCGCCCTCAAGCTGGCTATTCCCTATATCTTTTCGAGCCTTGAGTTGCACCGTATTGAAGCAGCCTGTATTCCGGAGAACTCAAGAAGCATCCGGCTCCTTGAAAAGGCCGGTTTTGAGCGTGAAGGCTACTTGAGACAGTACTTGAGGATAAACGGGCAATGGCGAGACCATGTGCTTTTCTCCCTCCTGTCCGACGATGCCGTACCGAACAGGAAATTGCCCCTTTGATGCCTCTCGCCCGCTCGCCCTTCGCATGGTCAGTTTCGAAGCTGGCAGCGTTCCTGATCGCGCTCACCACGCTTTTCTGCGCCTTCGGAGGCATTGCCCACGCGCTAGAGCCGGTCAAGATCTCGCGCGAAGACACCGCACTCGACCTGACGGCAACGACCGAGATCTACAGCGGCCGCAGCGAAGCCTTCCAGGTTTCGACGGCGCCGGGCGCCGATGGCATCGTGCGGCGTATCGAAGTGCGCTCCAGTACCGAAAACCACCAGGGCGACTGGGCGGTCTTCGCGCTGGCCAACGTCTCGGGTGAGCAGCTCGACCGCGTGATCGTCGCACCGCATTTCCGCCTGGTGAACTCCAAGCTCTTCTGGCCCGACCTTGGTTCGCAGCGCATCCTGTCGATCACGCCGAGCGAGGGCTTTGCGCTCGAACGGCTGCCGAGCGACGATTCCGACGTGTTCCAGATCACGCTCAACCCGGGCGCCGTCATCACCTTCGTCGCCGAACTGGCGACGCCCGAACTGCCGCAGATCTATCTCTGGCAACCGGACGCCTACAAGGACACGGTCAACGCGTTCACGCTCTACCGCGGCATCGTGCTCGGCATCGCCGGCCTTCTCGCAGTGTTCCTGACCATCCTGTTCGTGGTTAAGGGAACGTCAATGCTGCCGGCGACGGCCGCACTTGCCTGGGCGGTCCTTGCCTATATCTGCGTCGATTTCGGCTTTCTGTCCAAGCTCATCAGCGTGACGGCAGGCGACGAGCGAATATGGCGCGCGGGCACGGAAGTCTTCCTGGCGGCGGGCCTGGTGATCTTTCTCTTCACCTATCTCAACCTCAATCGCTGGCACCAGCATCTGGGCTATGCGACGCTCGCCTGGATCCTCGGCCTCGGCCTTCTCTTCGGCGTGGCCGTCTACGATCCGGCGATTGCGTCGGGCATCGCCCGCCTCTCCTTCGCGCTGACGGCGACCGTCGGCATCGTGCTGATCGCCTATCTCGGCTTCAACCGCTACGACCGCGCGATCCTGCTTGTGCCCGCCTGGCTGCTCATTCTGGTGTGGCTGTTCGGCGCGTGGCTGACCGTCACCGGACAGCTGGCCAATGATATCGTCCAGCCGGCGCTTGGCGGCGGCCTCGTTCTCATCGTGCTGCTGATCGGTTTCACCGTCATGCAGCATGCCTTTGCCGGTGGCGCCTATCAGCAGGGGCTGTTTTCCGATCTCGAACGCCAGTCCCTGGCGCTGACGGGTTCGGGGGACACGGTCTGGGACTGGGACGTGGCGCGCGACCGGGTCGTCACCATTCCCGACATCTCGCTGCAGCTCGGGCTCTCCATGGGATCCATGCATGGGCCGTTGCGCAACTGGCTGCCGCGGCTGCACCCGGACGATCGCGATCGCTTCCGCGCCACGCTCGACGTGCTGCTCGAACACCGCCGCGGCAGCCAGTTGCGCNNGCTCGAACACCGCCGCGGCAAGCTCAACCATGAATTCCGCGTGCGCGCCGAGGACGGCCATTATCACTGGCTATCGATCCGTGCCCGGCCGGTGCTCGGCGCCAATGGCGAAATCATCCGCTGCGTCGGCACGATCATCGACATCACCGAGCAGCGCAACTCGGTCGAGCGCCTGCTGCACAACGCGCTGCACGACAACCTTACCGGCCTGCCCAATCGCCAGGTCTTCCTCGACCGGCTGCAGTCCATCCTCCTGATGTCTGACAGCGCGACGACGGCACGCCCGACCGTGCTTGCGATCGACATCGACCGCTACAAGCAGGTCAACGACCTGCTTGGCATTGCGGCCGGCGACAACATCCTGATTGCGCTGACGCGCCGCCTGCGCCGGCTGCTGCGGCCGCAGGATACGCTTGCGCGCCTCGGCGGCGACCAGTTCGGGCTGATCCTGATGTCGGAACGCGACCCGGCCAAGGTCGCCGATTTCGCCGATGCGGTCAGCAAGGCGATCATGGTGCCGCTCAACTACGGCAACCGGGAAATCAACCTCACCGCCTCCATCGGCCTCGTCTCCTGGCTCGAGCAGGAGCAGAGCGCTGCCGGTCTGATCGACGATGCAGAGCTGGCGATGTTCCGCGCCAAGAAGGAAGGCGGCAACCGCGTCGAGCCCTTCCGCCCGGCGTTCAGAACCTCCGGTTCGGACCGCATGCAGCTGGAAGCCGATCTCAAGCGCGCCATCGAACGCAAGGAACTGTCGCTGGTCTACCAGCCGATCGTCCGTCTCAGCGACGCCGAGATCGCCGGTTTCGAGGCGCTGATGCGCTGGGACCACCCCAAGCGCGGCAATGTCTCGCCGACCGAATTCATCCCGATCGCCGAGAATTCGGACCTGATCAACCAGCTCGGCATGTTCGCGTTCGACAAGGCAACGAGCGACCTTACCGAATGGCAGATCCAGACCGGCGACTTGCCGATCTTCGTGTCGATCAATCTTTCGAGTGCCCAGTTGCTCAACAACGAGCTCTATGACGACGTTCGCGCAGTGCTCAACAAGAACCGTTGCGACCCAGCCAAGGTGAAGATGGAACTCACCGAGTCCCTCGTCATGGAGAACCCGGAGCAGGCACGCCTCGTCCTCGAGAAATTGAAGGAAGCCGGATTGAAGCTGGCGCTCGACGACTTCGGCACGGGCCACTCCTCGCTCTCCTATCTCACCCGCTTCCCCTTCGACACGATCAAGATCGACAAGGCGCTGGTGCGCGACCCGAGCGACAAGCGCGGCATCCTGCTGCGCTCGGTGATCACCATGGCGCGCGAACTCGACATGCAGGTGGTCGCCGAGGGCATCGAGTCCGAAGAGGACGCGATCCAGCTATCCCAGATGGGTTGCGACTACGGCCAGAGCTTCCTGTTCGGCCCGCCGATCGGTTCTGAATCGATCCAGCGGCTGTTGAAGGAGCGGTTTCCGCTGATGAAGCGGGCCTAACAGCCGATCGCAAGCGATACCGGGCTGCGAATTGAGCGCAGCCCAAGCCGAAGCGCACCCACCTTGGTGGCGTGCGCGTCTTACAGAAATGTTCGGTAATTGATCGCCGTGTATCAGGCGTGGCCGGCCTCGATCGACAGCATCGCCGGGCTTACGCCCATCAAAGCCAAGGCGCGGTCGTACTTGTCGCCGAGCCCCTTGTCGAAAATCAGCTCCTCGCGCGCCGGGCAGGTCAGCCAGCCATTCTGGGTAATCTCTGCCTCGAGCTGTCCCGGACCCCAGCCGGCATAGCCCAGCATCATCGTGGCGCGATGCGGCCCCTCCCCGCGCGAAATCGCGCGCACGATGTCGAGCGTCGCCGTCAGGCAGATATCGTCGCTGACGGGAATGCTGGAATCGCTCAGATAATCGTCGGAGTGGAGCACGAAACCACGCCCGGTCTCGACCGGCCCGCCGGCCTGGATCTGGAAGTCGCGGGTCATCGCCGGCAGCCGGATCGCCTCGTCCTCGTCAAGAATTTCAAGATGCATCAGGACGTCGGGGAAGGTCAGTTGCTGCGGCCGGTTGAGGATGAACCCCATGGCGCCGTCGTCGGAATGGGCGCAGATGAAGATGACGGTCCGGGCAAAATTGGTGTCAAACATCCCAGGCATGGCGATCAGGAACTGACCGTCAAGGAAACCACGTTCCCGCTTCTTCTGTGCCATGGTTATTGCCATAATGGGGACAGCCTACCAATTCGCCGCGAAATGAAAAGCGCTTCAACGTCGCGACCGCCAAATAATGCACGTACCGCGTTTGCCGTGCCATGTCTGATCAAACATTTATGATCTGCGCGCCCAAGGGGCGTCTGGAGCGTTGCGGCCAAAAGCGATATGGCTTTGGCCATGACCAAACGCCCCACATATCAGAACATGGTCCAGCGCATCGGCAGGGCAAGCCTGCTTGCCGCATTTTTTCTGCCGGCTGTGGCGCAGGCTGCGACCAGCGAATGGGTTACGTCGACGGGCGGCATGATCCGGATCGTTGCAGCACCTCTAAATAAGGACGGCACGATCCCGGCCAGCCTCGAAATCAAGCTGAACCCCGGGTGGAAGACCTATTGGCGCGAACCGGGCGCCAGCGGCATCCCCCCGCAGATCACCCTTGACCCGGCCGAAGGCATCGTCCTCGAAAAGATCGGCTTCCCCGTTCCCAAGACCTTCGACGACGGCACGGTGCGCTATATCGGCTACGACAAGTCCGTATCGTTCCCGCTGACGCTGAAGCGCGTTTCCGGCGAGGGCGACGTGAACATCCGCGCCTCCGTCTTTCTCGGTATCTGCGAGGACATCTGTATCCCGGTGCAGGGCGAACTCGACCTGACGCTCAAGCACGGCGACTTCGACAACCCGCTCGATGCCGCCCGCATCGAAGGTGCGGTCGCGGCCCTGCCGGAAGCGCCCGCCGACGATTTTACGGTGACGACGGCCGTCTACGACGCACAGACGTCAACGGTGCGGCTTTCGTTGCGACTGCCCCCGGATACGGCAACGGATCATCGCGACCTGTTTCTCGCGGGCCCTTCCGGCGTCTCCTTCGGCAAGCCGGTCATCGCCACGACGCGAGGCGCCGAACTTGAGGCCGAGATCCCCGTTCGGCTTTCGGCCAAGGACAACACGCTCAAGGGAAAGCCGGTCATCCTGACGGTTCGCGCCGGGGCCCGAGCCATGGAAACGACCCTTGCCTTTGATTGAAGCCCCTCTATAGTCCAGGCGTTTCAGGCAGTTGTCTCCAGAGACGACCGAAGGAAACAGCCGGACGCAAGACAATTCAGAGCCGCGAAAACGCCCTGCCGGAATGCCGGCCTGGCCATAAGCGTAACGCAAGGAGAATGCCGTGACCATTGCCGTCGGAGACAAGCTGCCCACCGCGACCTTCAAGGAAAAGACCGCCGATGGTCCGGTGGAAGTGACGACCGAGCAGCTTTTCAAGGGCAAGCGCGTCGTGCTCTTTGCCGTGCCGGGTGCGTTTACGCCCACCTGCTCGCTCAACCACCTGCCAGGTTATCTGGAAAACCGCGACGCGATCCTGGCACGCGGTATCGACGATATCGCCGTCGTTGCGGTCAACGATCTGCATGTCATGGGTGCCTGGGCGACCACGTCGGGCGGCATGGGCAAGATCCACTTCCTCTCCGACTGGAATGCCGCCTTCACCAAGGCGCTGGGCATGGACATCGACCTGTCGGCCGGCACGCTCGGCATCCGCTCGAAGCGCTACTCCATGCTCGTCGAAGATGGCGTGGTCACGAAGCTCAACCTCGAGGAAAGCCCCGGCCAGGCGACAGTATCGGGCGCTGCGGCGATCCTGGAACAGCTCTGAGTTCAGACGACAATTCGAATGGAAACGGGCCTCAACGGCCCGTTTTTCATTTTACCAGCAGAGAATCCGGACGGCGCTTCTTCTTGAAGGGCTCCATACCCTTGCGGGCGAGTTCATCGGCACGTTCGTTTTCCGGATGGCCGGCATGGCCCTTGACCCAGTGCCACGTCACCTTGTGACGGCGGTTGGCGGCATCCAGCGCCTGCCAGAGTTCGCCATTCTTCACCGGCTTCTTGTCAGCGGTCTTCCAGCCGTTCTTCTTCCAGCCGTGGATCCACTTGGAGATGCCGTCCATCACATATTTGCTGTCGGTATGCAGGTCGACCTCGCACTCGCTCTTCAGCGCGTCGAGCGCCGAGATCGCCGCCAGAAGCTCCATGCGGTTGTTGGTCGTTTCCGCCTCGCCGCCGCACATGTCCTTTTCCACCTCGCCGTAGCGCAACACCGCGCCCCAGCCGCCCGGCCCCGGATTGCCCGAGCATGCACCGTCGGTGTAGATCTGTACCTGCTTCATGCTGAGGCCTCTTCGAGACGCAGGCCATATTCGGCACTCGAAACGATCGCGCGGTGGAAGCGGATCTTCGTCAGATATTCCAGCGGGTCCTTCTTGACGACCAAAGCGCCGGCAGGCGTCATCAGCCAGTCATAGAGGCGCGTCAGGAAGAAGCGCAGCGCCGAGCCGCGGCACAGCAGCGGCAAGGCTTCGACCTCGTCTGCCGACAGCTTGCGCACGCTCTCGTAGCCCGAAAGCAGCGCCATGCCCTTGGTGATGTTATAGGAGCCGTTCTTCTCGAAGCACCAGGAGTTGAGGCAGACGGCGACGTCATAGGCGAGATAGTCGTTGCAGGCGAAATAGAAGTCGATCAGGCCGGAAAGCTGGTCGCCGAGAAAGAAAACATTGTCCGGGAAGAGATCGGCGTGGATGACACCCTCCGGCAGCGTTTTCGGCCAATGGTTCTCGAGATGCGCGAGTTCGGCGGAAATCTCGTCCTTGAGGCCGGTCTGCACCTCGTCGGCACGCGCCTCGGAGTTGATCCACAGCGGCCGCCATCCGTCGACGGAGAGCGCGTTGGCGCGCTTGAGGCCAAAGCCCTGGCCGGCGACATGCATCTCGGCCAGCGCCCTGCCGACTTCGCGGCAATGCCTGGCCTCGGGCTTGCGCAGCCACATGCCTTCCAGGAACGAAATGACGGCGGCCGGACGACCCGAAAGTTCGCCCAGGAGCGCGCCGTCGGCGCGCGGCAGCGGCAACGGGCAGGAAAGCCCGCGATCGGCCAGGTGATGCATCAGCCCCAGAAAGAATGGCAGATCATCCGCGTTCACCCGCTTTTCATAGAGCGTCAGGATGTAGGCGCCCTTGGTCGTGTGCAGCAGGAAATTGGAGTTCTCGACGCCCTCGGCGATACCCTTGTAGGAGGTCAATTGGCCGACGTCATAGGCCTCGAGAAAGGCGCTCAGCTCGTCTTCCGTGATATCGGTGTAAACTGCCACGGTCATTTACTTTCAATATGCGGGCAAGATGTACGGCTTATTCGCCGTTGACGAAGGCCATGTCGGCAGCCGTCAGCTGCACGTGGCGGATCTCGCGGTTGACGAGGAAATTCTCGTTCTCCTCGACCGTGTCGGCAAGTTCGACCACGGCGTCGTAGCGCTCGCGAAACGCCTCGATGATCTCGTTGACGATCACCTCCGGCGCCGAGGCACCCGCCGACAGACCGACGGTGGAGATATCGCCGACCGTATCCCAGTCGATTTCGGACGCCCGCTGCACCAACACCGACTTTTTCGCACCGGCCTTCAGCGCCACTTCGACCAACCGCTTGGAGTTGGACGAATTCGGGGCGCCGACGACCAGGAACAGGTCGCAGCCCGGTGCCGCCTGCTTGACCGCCTCCTGGCGGTTGGTGGTGGCATAGCAGATCGAATCGGCCGCCGGCGCCGTCAGATTGGGGAAGCGCTCGTGCAGCCGCTTGATCACGCCGGCAGTGTCGTCGACCGAAAGCGTCGTCTGCGTGACGAAGCCGAGATTGTCGGGATCGGCTGGCATGTAGACATCGGCATCCTCGATCGTCTCGACAAGGGAGACAGCACCTTCTGGCAACTGCCCCATCGTCCCGATCACTTCCGGATGACCGGCATGGCCGATCAGCACCACGTGGCGGCCGAGGCGGTTGTGGCGCATCGCCTGCTTGTGGACCTTGGAGACCAACGGGCATGTGGCGTCGAGATAGAAGAGATTGCGGCTGTCGGCATCTGCGGGTACCGATTTCGGCACGCCGTGGGCGGAGAACACCACCGGCTGCTTGCGATGTTCCGGCGGGATTTCGTCGAGTTCCTCGACGAAGATAGCACCCTTGGCCTCGAGACCTTCCACGACATAGCGGTTGTGCACGATCTCATGGCGCACATAGACCGGTGCGCCGAATTCCTTCAGCGCCAGGACGACGATCTGGATCGCCCGGTCGACGCCGGCGCAGAAACCGCGTGGCCCGCAAAGGCGAATGGTGATCGGGGATTTTACCGCAGATGATGCCATGGATCAGGATGCCAGTAGAACGAAAACAAGGGCTGCGATAGCCGGGCCGCCCTGGATCAGCAGGATGCGCGGCTTGACCGACCACGCGCCATATATAGCGGCAACGATCACGCACACAAGGAAGAACACCTTCAACTCGAACGCAAATGACGCGTCCGGCTGCATGAGAGACCACAAAAGCCCGGCAGCGAGAAAGCCGTTGTAGAGCCCCTGATTGGCGGCGAGCACCCGCGTCGCCTCCGCCTGCGCGGCCGTCATGCGGAACACCGAGCGGCCCTGCGGCTTGGTCCACAGAAACATCTCCAGCACCAGAAAGCCCAGGTGCAGCAGCGCTGTCAGCGCGATCAGGATCGTCGATATCAAACCCATCATGTTCCCCCAACTGCCCCCGTCAGGGATAGCACGGCCCCGACGGGCCGCCTATGGCTTGCGCCTGATGATGAAGACACCGCTGACGACCACCAGTGCCGCGGCCAGACCATACCAGGTCAGCGCGTATTGCAGATGGCTGTTGGGCAGGTCGAACTGCGTGACGCCACCGATCGGCAAGCCCCCGGGATTGGGCGTGGCATCGGCGTCGACAAAGAACGGCAGCACCTTGTCGGCGGGAAGCCCCACAGACGAGGCCATCGTGTCGAGGTCCTTCCAGTAGAAGATGTTCTTGGCGACGTCATTGTCAGGAACGATCGACGACGGTTTTTCGCTGAGCCTGACCCGGGCGAGGCCATGGATCGCGACCGAGGCCGGAAGCTCGCCCGCGAGACGTGTCGATGAATCCTTCTGTTCGAAGGGCACGAAACCGCGATTGACGAACAGGAAACGGTCGTCATCGAGCATCAGCGGCGTGAAGACATAGTAGCCGGTGCGGCCGTTGTAGGTCGCAAAGAAGTGTCGCTCCTTGCCATGGTCGAACCGGCCGGGAACGGTGACGGTCCGGTAATCGATGTCGCCGCCTTCGGCCAGGATCCTTTCAATCTCGGCCGTCGTGACCGGTGGTGCCGAGCGACGTTCGGCAATCGCGGCAAGCAGGCCTTCTTTCCAGTGCAGCCGCTGCATCTGCCAGGTGCCGAGCGAGATGAGGATGGCGAAGGTGGTCGCAAGCAGGATGAAGGCGCCGATGCGCCTGGCAAGGCTGGCTTTCTTGGTCAAGACTTCAGCCACGATCGATCTCGCCCGGCCGCGCATTGTTGCGATACTGCAGGTTGATGAGGATGCCCTTCAGCATGCGCGTCAGCCCCAGGCTGAAGGCTATCGCCAAGGGTATCCAGAGCAGGAAATGCAGCCAGAGCGGCGGATTGAAATTGATCTCCGTCCAAAGCGCTGCTCCGACGACGACGAAGCCGACGATCAGGATGACGAACACGACCGGGCCATCGCCGGAATCGGCAAAGCGGTAGTCGAGATCGCAGCTGGCGCAGACGGGCTTGACCGTCAGGAAGCCATCAAAGAGTTTGCCCTGGCCGCAGCGTGGGCACAGGCCCTTGATGCCTGTCATGACCGGGTCGACCGGCGGATAGAGGGCTTTGTCGTCGCTCACGGATTGATCTCGATCGGCGTGTTGTTGGGAACCATGTCCCAGATTTCGTCCATTTCGGCATTGGTAACCGCAATGCAGCCATCCGTCCAATCGTACATCTGCGTCAAAAACGCCAGCCAGCCGAAAAAATAATTGGGCTGACCATGGATCATGATCATGCCGCCGGGATCGACGCCGCTTGCGGCCGCTGCCGCTGCGTCCTCGGGTCGAGGGTAGGAGACGTGTATCGAAAGGTGATAGCCGCTCTTGTTGTTGCGCCAGTCGAGAAGATAGAGGCCCTCGGGCGTTCGCCGGTCGCCTTCCCGTTGCTTGTGACCGATAGGGTTGCCACCGAGGGCAACCGAGTATTGACGCAGCATCTCGCTCCCGCGGTAGAGCTGCAGGACGCGCTTTTCCTTGTGCACCACCACCCGGTCGGCGATATCGCCTGAGAACGCTGAAGCGCAGCCCGCCAGGAGCCATGCCACCGTCATCGTCGCCACCCGCATTGCCATGCCGCCTCCCCTCGCTTGCCACACGCAACACAGACAAAAAATAAGGCGGCTGCATGGTTGCAGCCGCCTCATCGTCAAGAGCATGCGCTCTATTCGTCTTACATGTGCGCGATCGGCGCGCCCCAACCACCCCAGATGTAGATGGAGAAGAAGAGGAACAGCCAGACGACGTCAACGAAATGCCAGTACCAGGCAGCCGCCTCGAAGCCGAAATGCTGCTTCGGCGTGAAGTCGCCGCGCAGCGCGCGCAGCAGGCAGACGAGCAGGAAGATCGTGCCGACGAGAACGTGGAAGCCGTGGAAACCGGTCGCCATGAAGAAGGTTGCGCCGTAGATCGAGTCCTTGAAGGCGAACGGAGCGTGCGCGTATTCGTAGACCTGAACGTAGGAGAACAGCACGCCGAGCACGACCGTCAGCGACAGGCCGGAGATGAGGCCCTTGCGATCGTTGTGCAGCAGAGCGTGGTGCGCCCAGGTTACCGTCGTGCCGGAAAGAAGCAGGATGACGGTGTTGTAGAGCGGCAGGTGCCAGGGGTCGAGAACCTCGATGCCCTTCGGCGGCCAGACGCCACCGGTAAAGGCGGTGCGGGTCGCCTGGATGGCTTCGCCCGGGAACAGGCTCGCGTCGAAATAGGCCCAGAACCAGGCGACGAAGAACATCACTTCCGAAGCGATGAACATGATCATGCCGTAGCGCAGGTGCAAAGAGACGACGCGGGTGTGATGACCCTCGTGGGCTTCCTTCACCGTGTCAGACCACCAGCCGTACATGGTGTAGAGAACGATGACGAGGCCGATGAAGAAGACCCACGGATTGGCAAGCTCGGCGCCGAACAGCTTGAACGAGCCGCCCGAGAGATAACGCATGTAGCCGACACCGCCGAAGGCCATGACGAATGCGCCAATCGAGGCAAGCAACGGCCAGGGGCTCGGGTCGATGATGTGGTAGTCGTGATTCTTCTGATGCGCATCGGCCATGTCAGTAATCCCCGATAGGTCTTTCTCTTGTCGCCCTTCCGGCTTAGCCGAAACGGGCCTCCAGTCAAAGTTTGTTCTCAGTTTCGCCCGTCTTCACCTGGGCGACCGGCTTCGACGGCTCGCGCGGGTAGAAGGTGTAGGAAAGCGTCAGTGTCTTGATGTCCTTGGTCTCCACCGCCTTGACCATGTCCGGATCGACGAAGAATACCACCGGCATCTCCATCTCCTCTCCCGGCTGCAGGGTCGTCTCGGTAAAGCAGAAGCATTGAACCTTGTTGAAGTAGGCGCCGGCCTGCATCGGCGTGACGTTGAACGTCGCCTGGCCCGTCGTCGGCTTCGACGAAAGGTTCTTGGCGCGGTACATCACCTGCACCGTCTCGCCGATACGCACGTCGATGTCGCGCTGTACGGGCTTGAACTCCCAGGGCAGACCACCCGACGTGTTGGCGTCGAAGGTGACCCTGACCTTTTCGTCGAGGATGACGTCAGACGCCTGCTCGACGCGCTGCGTGGTGCCGTTGTAGCCGGTGACACGGCAGAACATGTCGTAGAGCGGCACGGCCGCATAGGCCATCCCGGTCATGCCGACGACGAAGGCAACGCAGGTGCCGACGATGACGCCGTTCGAGCGCTGCTTCTGCTCTGGGTTCTCGGAGGTCGTCATATCGCGGCTCCTCAGTTGACCATGCCGTTGCCGAACTTGATCAGCGTGACGACGTAAAAGAGGACGACGAGGCCAGCCAGCACGACACCGAGCGCAATGTTGCGACCGCGACGGGACTTCTTCTGGGCTTCGTTCAGCTTGACGGTTTCCATCAGGCAACACTCCCGGCATTCAGCCAGATATTGACGATCAGGTGATCCGCCATCAGGGCGGAGAAGATCACGAACAGATACATGATCGAGAAGGCGAAAAGTTTCTTGGCCGGCAGCATGCGCTCATCGCTTTCGGGCATGCGCAGCACGCCGATCGAATACCAGATGAAGCCGAGACCGAGTGCTGCCGCAACCGCGCCGTAACCGATGCTCGCAAAACCGAGCAAGGTGGGACAGATGCCGATCAGCGCCGTCAGCACCGCATAGATGACGATCTGCTTCTTGGTGGTCGCCTGGCCGGCGACATTGGGCAGCATCGGCACGCCGACCGCGCCGTAGTCGCCCATCTTGAACAGCGCGAGCGCCCAGAAATGCGCCGGCGTCCAAAGGAAAGTGATGAGGAAGAGAACGATGCTCTCGACCGACACGCCGCCGGTGACACAGGCCCAGCCAATCATCGGCGGGAAGGCGCCGGCAGCGCCGCCTATAACGATGTTCTGAGGCGTCGAACGCTTGAGCCACATCGTATAGATAACGGCGTAGAAGAAGATGGTGAAGGCGAGCAACCCGGCTGCGGGCCAATTGACGGCGAGCCCGAGGATGATCACGGAAAAGGCGGAGAGCGTCAGACCGAAGGCGAGCGCTTCCTCGGGCAGGATCTTGCCTGCCGGGATCGGGCGCGTGGCGGTGCGGGTCATGACCGCGTCGATATCGGCGTCATACCACATGTTGAGCGCGCCGGAGGCGCCAGCCCCGACGGCGATGCAGAGGATCGCAATGAAACCGATGAAGGGATTGATATGGCCGGGTGCGAGCACGAGGCCCGCAAGCGCGGTGAAGACGACGAGCGACATGACGCGTGGCTTCAGTAGCTCGAAATAATCGCGCGCAGAGGCTTCGGACAGGCGCGGCGCGCCATCCATGCCCATTGCTTCGTGATTGTCGATGACCGTCATGTCTCGTCCTTGATCGTCTTTTGCCCATAGGGGCCGTCTGTTGCCGGTTTTCCGGCGGGGTGAAGCCGCCGGAACCGGCGGCTTCTGTTTCTTGCTCATCACTTGATGCGCGGGAGCTGTTCCCACTGGTGGAACGGCGGCGGCGAAGACAGCTGCCATTCGAGCGTGTTTGCACCCTCACCCCACGGATTGTCGCCAGCGACGCGCTTCTTGGCGAAGGCTTCGGCAACGCCGTAGAGGAAGATCAGAACGCCGACGGCTGCGACGTACGAGCCGTAGGACGACACCATGTTCCAGCCGGCATAGGCATCCGGATAGTCGATGTAGCGGCGCGGCATGCCGGCGAGGCCGAGGAAGTGCTGCGGGAAGAAGATCAGGTTCACACCGATGAACATGACCCAGAAGTGCAGCTTGCCGACGAACTCGGAGTACATGTAGCCGGTCATCTTCGGGAACCAGTAGTACCAGGCAGCGAAGATCGCGAACACGGCGCCGAGCGACAGAACGTAGTGGAAGTGGGCAACCACGTAGTAGGTGTCGTGCAGCGAACGGTCGAGGCCGGCATTGGCGAGCTGTACGCCCGTAACGCCACCGACGGTGAACAAGAAGATGAAGCCGATCGCCCAGACCATCGGGGTCGTGAAGCGGATCGAACCACCCCACATCGTCGCGATCCACGAGAAGATCTTCACGCCGGTCGGAACCGCGATAACCATCGTCGCGAAGACGAAGTAGCGCTGCGTGTCGAGCGACATGCCGACGGTGTACATGTGGTGTGCCCACACGATGAAGCCGACGGCGCCGATCGCGACCATGGCGTAGGCCATGCCGAGGTAGCCGAAGATCGGCTTGCGCGAGAAGGTGGAAACGATGTGGCTGACGATGCCGAAGCCCGGCAGGATCAGGATGTACACTTCCGGGTGACCGAAGAACCAGAACAGGTGCTGGAACAGGATCGGGTCGCCGCCGCCTTCAGGCGCGAAGAAGGCCGTGCCGAAGTTGCGGTCCGTCAGAAGCATGGTGATGCCACCTGCCAGAACCGGCAGCGAGAGCAGCAGCAGGAAGGCGGTGATCAGAACCGACCAGGCAAACAGCGGCATCTTGTGCAGCGTCATGCCAGGAGCGCGCATGTTCAGGATCGTGGTGATGAAGTTGATCGCACCGAGGATCGACGAAGCGCCGGCGATGTGCAGACCGAGGATCACAAGATCCATCGCCGGTCCGGGCATGCCCGATGTCGAGAACGGTGGATAGATCGTCCACCCGCCCCCTGCGCCATAGGCGCCTGCCGGACCTTCGACGAACATCGAAAGCAGGACCAGCAGGAAGGCCGGAATGATCAGCCAGAAGGAGATGTTGTTCATACGCGGGAACGCCATGTCCGGGGCGCCGATCATGATCGGAACCATCCAGTTGGCGAAGCCGCCGATCAGCGCCGGCATGACCATGAAGAAGATCATGATGAGCGCGTGCGCGGTCGTGAACACGTTGAACATGTGCTTGCCGCCGTCGATGGCAGCGTCGCCCTCGAAGCCGTAGACCATCTGCGCCAGACCGTGGAAGATCTGGATGCCCGGCTCCTGCAGCTCGGCGCGCATGAAGATCGACAGCGTGCCGCCGATGATGCCCGCGAAGATCGCGAAGATCAGGTAGAGCGTGCCGATGTCCTTGTGGTTGGTCGACAGAAACCAGCGCTGAAAAAAGCTCAAAGGCTTGTGCGCGTGATCTGCGTGGCCATGATCGGAGTGATCATGGCGGTGGTCGTGATGAGCGGCTGTGCCAGCCATGGGTCGAGCTCCCCTTCCGATTACTGTGCGGCGTTGGCGGCGACGTCAACGGCCTTGGCCGCGCCGTCGATGGACGCCATGAGCGCCTTGTTCGCATCGCCGATATTGGTAGCGGCGGCTGCGAGCCAGGCGTCGTATTTTTCCTGCGAAACAACGCGGACGGCGATCGGCATATAGGCGTGGTCCTTGCCGCAGAGCTCGGAACACTGGCCGTAGTAGAGGCCTTCGCGGTCAGCCTTGAACCAAGTCTCGTTCAGGCGGCCGGGAACGGCATCGATCTTAACGCCGAAGGCAGGCATCGCGAAAGCGTGAATGACGTCGGCAGCCGTGACGAGCAGACGAACGGTCTTGCCGACCGGAACGACGACTTCGTTGTCGACAGCGAGAAGACGCGGATATTCGACCTTGTCTTCCTTGCCGAGGCTGGCGCGATCCTCTTCCTTCATCAGCAGGCTGTCGAAGGAGAGCGGGCTTTCGCCGACTTCATATTCATAGGACCAGTACCACTGGTTACCCGTTGCCTTGACCGTCAGATCCGGATTGGCCGGCGGCGTCAGCTGCGCGGTCAGAAGCTGGAAGGACGGAATGGCCAGGAACAGCAGGATGATGACCGGACCGACGGTCCAGACAACCTCGATAGCGGTGTTGTGGCTGGTCTTGGAGGGAACCGGATTGACGCTCTCACGGAACTTGACCACCACGACAATCAGCAGCAGGAGGACAAAGAGAGTGATCGGAATGATGAACCACAGGGTGTAGTGCTCAAACCACGTGATTTCTTCCATAATGCCCGTAGCAGCCGCCTGAAAGTTCGTCTGCCATTCGACAGGCTTGTCAGCGTAGGCGCTCGAAGCAAAAAGCAGACAGGCAAGCGCTGCCATAACTGCATAGGCCTTGTTTTTCACAATATGTCTCCCCAATGCGCTTGATCAGGATCAAACCGGAACGCAGAATCCCTGCGATACTGCAGCGCTTCAAACCACAGTTTGCCCAACGCCGCAACATCTGTGCAATCAACCCCATGCGGCATTTTTGCACAAATACGACTTTTCTCACAGGCGCCCCTTCGAACCCCCGGCGAATCGACTTATATGCGCCAATCCGCGCCATTGAAGACGCAACTGCGCCACGTCAGCGCGACAATGGCGTTCCGCAAGCCCAATTTCCGCCATATGGCGCTGGAATGTACCCCGCAGGGCTTTTCATTTCTCCCCGCGCGCTCCAAGAATAGCCCTGATGATTCGACGTTTTGAGGTTTACATGGGCCTGCCCCTCTTCTCCCGACTGTCGGCTCTTGCCGCTCTCGGATTTGCCGTCCTCGCCCTCCCCACGGCGAGCGCTGCCCAACAACCCGCTGGCGCGCCCGGAACGGTCAAGTCAAACCATGGGGCGTGGTCGATCGTCTGCGATCAGCCAGCAGGTGCCTCGACCGACCAATGCGCCCTGATGCAGAACGTCATCGCCGAAGACCGGCCGGAAGTCGGCCTCTCGGTCGTGGTCCTGAAGACTGCCGACCGCAAGGCGAAGATCCTGCGCGTTCTGGCGCCGCTCGGCGTGCTCTTGCCGAACGGCCTTGGGCTCAATGTCGACGGCAAGGATATCGGCCGCGCCTATTTCGTGCGCTGCTTCTCGGACGGCTGCTACGCCGAAGTCGTGCTCGAGGACGAACTCTTGAAGACTTTCCGCGCCGGCGCGACGGCGACGTTCATCGTCTTCCAGTCTCCCGAAGAAGGCATCGGCATCCCCGTCGACCTGAAGGGGTTCGGCGAAGGCTACGACGCCCTGCCCTGATCCGCCTGTCGCCTACTGTTTTCGAAAGCCGCGCCCCGTGCGCGGCTTTTTCGTATCCGGGTGCCAGGCAAGCAAAAGCCCGGGCGCTGACCCGGGCTTGAAACATCTTGAGGGCGGCAATCGCCTGAGCGTCAGATGATGTCGGTCGCGGCAATCTTGATGCCGAAACCTTCGAGGCCGACATAGTGGCGCTCGCGCGAGGCAAGCAGCCGGATCGAACTGATGCCGAGATCCTTCAGGATCTGCGCGCCGAGACCGATTTCCAGCCATTCGCTTTCGCGAGCCTGCGCCTCGTCATGGGCTTCGCGGTCATGCTTGCCCTTTCGTGCGGTCTGCGACACGCCGACGCCGACCGAACCTTCGCGCAGGTAGACGATGACACCCCTGCCCTCTTCGGCCATGCGCTTCATGATCCGATCGATCTGGCAGTCCTTGCCGAAAACATCGGCGCCGACATTTTCAAGGTGCAGGCGGACCGGGATGTCGACGCCGTCGCGAATGTCGCCGAAGATCACGGCCAGGTGCTGCATCGGATCCCAGGGCAGAGAATAGGAATGTCCCTTGGCCTTGCCATAGGGCGTCTCGATGTCGAACGAGCCGCCCTGCTCGATCAGCGTTTCCTTGCGCTGGCGATAGGCGATGAGATCGGCGACCGAGACCTGCTTCAGGCCGTGCTTTTCGGCAAATGCGCTGACCTGGGGTCCACGCGTCACCGTGCCGTCGTCATTGACCAGTTCGCAGATGACGCCGATCGGCGGCAGGCTTGCGAGCTTGCACAGATCGACGGCAGCCTCCGTATGGCCCGAACGCATCAGGACGCCGCCTTCGCGGGCGACCAGCGGAAAGATATGCCCGGGGCGCACGAAATCGCTCGGGCCGACATTCGGGTTGGCGAGGTTGCGCACGGTCAGCGTGCGATCGTCGGCCGAGATGCCGGTGGTGGTGCCATGCTTGAAGTCGACCGAGACCGTGAAGGCGGTGGTGTGCGCAGAATCGTTTTCCGCCACCATGGCATTCAGATTGAGCCGCTTTGCCTCCTCGCGCGGCATCGGCGTGCAGACGATCCCCGAGGTGTGGCGCACGATGAAGGCCATCTTTTCGGGCGTGCAATGAACAGCGGCGACGATCAGGTCGCCTTCGTTCTCGCGGCCGTCATCATCTGTGACGACGACGATTTCGCCGGCCTCGAAGGCCCTGATGGCATCGACGACGCGCTTCTGGTCATAGGACATGATGATCTTCCCGATTTGTCTTGGGCCTAATTACTTGAGCCGGCCGGTCTGGCCGCGGTCTCGCAGGTAGTGATCCGCAATCGTGCAGGCAACCATCGCCTCGCCGATCGGTACGGCGCGGATGCCGACGCAAGGATCATGACGCCCCTTGGTGCGCACATCCACCTCGTTGCCGTCGCTGTCGATCGAGCGGCGCTCGGTCAGGATGGACGAGGTCGGCTTGATCGCAAAGCGGGCAATGACCGGCTGTCCGGTCGAAATTCCGCCGAGGATGCCACCGGCATGGTTGGAGAGGAAGACCGGCTGGCCGTCGTCGCCGATGCGCATCTCGTCGGCGTTTTCCTCGCCGGTGATTTCGGCCGCGCCGAAGCCGTTGCCGATCTCGACGCCCTTGACGGCGTTGATCGACATCAGGTTCGAAGCGATGTCCTGGTCAAGCTTGGCGTAGATCGGTGCGCCGATCCCGGCAGGCACGCCCTCGGCCACCACCTCGACGACGGCGCCGATCGACGATCCCGACTTGCGGATACCATCGAGATAGGCTTCCCAGACAGGCACGATCGCCGGGTCGGGAGCAAAGAACGGATTGTTGTTGACCTCGGCCCAATCCCAGTTGGCGCGGTCGATCTTGTGCTTGCCGATCTGGACGAGTGCCGCACGCACGACGAGGCCCGGAACGACCTTGCGGGCAATGCCGCCGGCAGCGACGCGCGCTGCCGTTTCGCGTGCCGACGACCGGCCGCCGCCGCGATAGTCGCGAATGCCGTATTTGACGTCGTAGGTGTAGTCGGCATGCCCCGGGCGATAGCGCTTGGAGATTTCCGAATAGTCTTTCGAGCGCTGGTCGGTATTTTCGATCAGCATCGAGATCGGCGTGCCGGTCGAGATCATCGTCTCGCCGTCCTCGTCCAGCATGACGCCGGAGAGGATTTTCACGAGGTCCTCCTCGCGGCGCTGCGTGACGAAGCGCGACTGGCCCGGCTTGCGCTTGTCGAGCCAGGCCTGCAGTTCGGCGAGCGTGAAACGAATGCCGGGAGGGCACCCGTCGACCACGCAGCCAAGTGCTGGTCCATGGCTTTCACCCCAGGTGGTGACGCGGAAGAGATGACCGAACGTGTTGTGAGACATGAGGCAACCGAACTCTGAGAAGCAACGGCCGTACATCTTTCATGTACGGGCGCAACCCTCATAGTGGAAAGCCGGGACAGGGGAAAGTCCTTCCGATGCGCACCGGGATTTTGCAGTCGCTTCAGGAGGCGAGCTTGAGCCCGCGCTCCGTCGCGAATGCCAGGAAGTTTTCGGCGCTGAGCGGTTTGGAGAAGGCATAGCCCTGCAACAGGTCGCAGCCGAGAATGCCGAGCATCTCGGCGTGCGCCATCGTCTCCACGCCTTCCGCCACCGTCTCGATCCCCAGCGAACGGGCGATGTCGATGATCGACCGGATCAGCGCCTGTTCGGTCCGGGCGCTGAGAACCGGAACCACCAGCTGGCGGTCGATCTTCAGCCGCTTCGGCTTGATCTTCAACAGGCTGACGATCGAGGTATGCCCGGTGCCGAAATCGTCGATCTCGATGTCGATGCCAAGCTTCTTGATGCCCTCGATATTGGCAGTGACGATGTCGTCGCTCTCGTCGAGGAAGATCGATTCCACCAGTTCGAAGGAAAGCTGGCCCGGCACGATGCTCAACCCCTCGAGCGAGGCGAGCAACCGTTCGTCCTGAAGACGCTTGGCCGAGACATTGACGGAAATCTTCGGGACCCTCAGACCGGCGGCGGCCCAGCGCATCTGGTCGGCCAGCGATTTTTCAAGCACGAGACGGTCAAGGGCGGCGGTGACGTTCAGTTCGTCGGCGATTGCCAGGAACTTGTCCGGCGTCAGGATACCCTGGCGCGGATGACGCCAGCGGATGAGCGCCTCCACCCCGGAAAGTGCCAGCGTCGACGCGTCGAATTGCGGCTGATACCAGGGCACGAACTCGTCGCGTTCGATGCCTTCGAGGATTTCGTCGGCGACGCGCTTGGCGGTGACGACCTCGGCCTGGAGGATCTGCGTGAAGAACTGATAGCGGTTGCGGCCGTTTTCCTTGGCGCGGTAGAGCGCCATGTCGGCGTTGACGAGCAGCTTGCGTGCGTCTGCATGGGCCTGGCGCGCCACGGCAACGCCGATGCTGACGCCGAAGCGACAGGGAAAACCGTTGTAGTCGACCGGCTGGCGCATTTCCGCGATGATCCGGTCGCACAGGGCCGCCAGCGCCGCATCACCCGGCGCACCGGTTATGACCACCACGAACTCGTCGCCGCCGATGCGCGCCACGATATCGCCAGGTGCGATGTTCGAGCGCAGGATCTCCGACGCATGGACCAGCATCGCGTCGCCGGCCGCATGGCCGAGCGTGTCGTTGATCTGCTTGAAGCGGTCGAGATCGATGTGGAGGATGGCAATGCTCTGGGGCGCATCGGCGCCCGCGCCGGTCAAGTGCTCGAGCGCCTTGTCGAGCATCCGGCGGTTGCCGAGCCCCGTCAGCGGATCGTGCAGCGAATTGTGTTCGATGCGGATACGCGCCTGTTCGAGCTCGGCGTTCTTGGCGTCAGCCATTGCCTTGGCGGCGCGCAACTGCTCGGTCATCACCACGTCGTCGGTCACATCGAGCGCGATGCCCACCAGCTTTCGCCGTCCCTCCGGAGAGATATGCAGCTTGCCGACCGAGCGAATGTAACGAACCGCGCCTTCGGCCATGACCACGCGCGCCTGATGGACATAGGTCTCGCGCGCGCCGATCGCCGTGTTGACCGCCAGCAGGGCAGATCCACGATCGTCGGGATGCAGGGCATCGAGCCAAATTTCCTCGTTGGTGGCGCCATCGGTATAGACCAGCCCGTAGAGCTGGTGCATGCGCTCGTCCCAATAGGCGACATTGTTGTCGAGATCGGCCTCCCACATGCCGCAGCGATAGCTGTCGAGCGCCAGGTCCAGCCGGCGCGACAGTTTTTCCAGATCCTGCTCGCGCTCGTAGAGCCCTTTCAGAGCCTGCTCGAGCTCCAGGTTCTGCTGGTCGACCTGGGCCTTGGCGGCCGCCAGCCGTTCGTTCTTGAGCACATCGTCCGTCACGTCCCAGCTGATGCCGGTGATCTTCGAGCGGCCGTCCACGCCCTGATGGCCGGAGCCGACATTGCGGATGTGACGGATGCTGCCGTCAGCCAGCACCACCCGGTATTGCGACCGGTATTCGAGACCCTCGTCGAGGCTGCGGAAAAGCGCATTGGCAGCGATGCCGACATCATCGGGGTGAACCGTCGCGCGCCATTCGTCGTAAGTCGGCTCGTCCTCGTGGACGGTCAGCCCGTGCAGGTGGAACATGCGATCGTCCCAGGAGCGCTCCTGCGTTTCCTGGTCGATTTCCCAAATGCCGATCTTGGAGGCTTCGAGCGCCAGGTTGAGGCGATGCGACAGCGTCATCACCTCCCCTTCGCGCGCCCTCAGCTTGGCAATGTTGCGCTGGCGCTCGTTGACGAGCCCGCCGGTCAGCAGAATGGGAATGACGACGACCGCGACCGCCGCTGCAATCGCCAGACGCAGATCCCGGCTGTTTTCCGGCAGTTGATCCCAGCCGCCGATCGGGGTTGCGGCCAGCTCCCAGACCCCGCCCGGCAGGGCCAGCTGACGCTTGGCCGGCGACGTTCGAAAAACGCCGTCGTCGCCAAAGAACGCGTCCTGGATACGCTCCGGCTCCGAGATATCGCGGATCGCCAGATGCACGTCGACGTGACGATGATCGCTGGTAAACTCCGGCGTTTCGACACCCTCTTCCAGCAGACGAGCGGATCGATAGAGAGCTTTCTCGTCGATGATCGCCTCGACGTAACCCCAGCGCTCCATACGTCCTTGTATCTTGGCAAAGACCGGCAGGAAAAGCTCGAAGCCGCTGCGCCCGCTCGGCAGGCGGACCGGGCCGATCATGACCGGCCTGACCGTCGACGACGCCCGCTCGACGGCACGACGGGTCGCCCCAAACTTGTTGAAGTCGGTGCCGACGAACCATTGCTGGCTTTCCCGCGGGAAAGCGTTGCGCACCACGCCGCCGGGCGCTGCCGATGCGCGCACCATCTGCGGGTTCTGCAGCAGCAACTTGGTCGACATGATGGTGAAATCGTCGGCGGACATCTCCGGGTGAACGCCAATGCTGTTGGCGAAGCCGTTGAGCGCGGCGATGTTGGTATTGATCTCCGACTGGAGACGGTTGGCGATCAGGTTCAGCTCGTTTTCCACATCGATCGCCAGATCGCTTCGAAAGTTTTCGCGATTTTGGCGCTCGTAGACATGGCCGCCGCTGAACACAACGATGCCCGCGATAGCAGCCGGTATCAGCGATGGTTTCGCAAATCTGGCTGCCGCCCGAATGCGTTGGCGCAGAACGTCAACAATCTTCACTCTAATTCCCTCGATCCCCAACCAAAGGTAGCGAGGGAGTCTTAAGATTGGCTTTCGTGACATTTCTTTGGAAAACCCCATAATTCATGGGGATACAATGCGGAAGCGCCGTCGGCTCCAGCGCCGGAACGCTTGAAAACTGCACGTTTGGCGTTCAGTCTCCCTCTGCCGGCCGGGCAACCCGAAACACGGGAAATGCCTGTCAAAAGCTACGGTGCAAGGCAATTTTTGCCACAATCGGGGATCAAAGGGTGATGACAAGAAGAATCGCAGATACATTGAAGAGGGCAAGAAAGATGCGTTTTGTCATTGCCGCGCTCATGGCCACCGCCGGCTTGCTTTCGCCTTTGTCGGCACTTGCCGAAAGCGCCGACGTCGAAGCCGTCATTACCGGTGTCGATACCGATCGGCTCAGCCTTCAGCTGGACGATGGAAAGAGCTACCAGGCACCGGAAGAGTTCAACTTCGAAGGCCTCACCGCCGGCGTAAAAGTCGTCGTGTTCTATACCGAGGTCGATGGCAAGCGTGTGATCAACGATCTCGAGATCATCCAGTAGGACTTATGGCAACGCCGCCCCGCCTTACGCGGGGCGCAGGCTTTCCGGTCGGGCATCGCCGGCGCCTCAAAAGGACAAGCGCGCAGCTGTCCTTCATCGGAAATGTTTTGAAATTTCAGATCCAGCCGATCGTGTTGCCGGCAATGCGCAACAGACGATCCTGCGGGATAGCGGCCGATGCCGCTTCATCTTCGTCCATCTCGCCAAACAGCTTGAACAGCGCCCGGATGACGCCGCCATGGCTGACACAGACCGTCGGCCTGTTCACGTCCTTGAGCCAGGCGGCGATGCGCCAGGACAAGATCTCGTAGCTTTCGGCGTCCTCGCCCGGCGGAATGAAGTCCCATTTCACCTTGCGTCGCTCGGCGATGCGCTCGGGCACGGAGCGCTTCAGCTCCGGCAGCGTGAAGCCCTCCCAGTCGCCAAAGGACACTTCCTTCAGCCGGTCGTCGGTACGGTAGAGGATGGGGTCAAGGCCCATGGCCTGGCGCAGGCGTTCCATGGTCTCACGGGTGCGGCCAAGCGGGCTGGCGACGAAGTCGAACTGCTCGGCGTCAGCGCCGAGGATGGCGCCCAGCGCCACCCCGTTTCCGGTCGCCTGCTGGCGGCCGGTATCATTGAGAGGGATATCCTTCTGCCCCTGGAGGCGGCTTTCCGCGTTCCAGTCTGTTTGTCCGTGACGGATCACATAGATCAGCACTACATTTCGCTCCGGGCAGCAGGCTATTCGGGCCGGTCGGCGGCGCCGGTCAATCCTTGATAACGGAGATATCCGGGGCGTCGACGGCCTTCATGCCGACGACATGGTAGCCGCTGTCGGCGTGGTGGACTTCACCGGTAACCGAGCGCGACAGGTCGGACAGCATGTAGAGGCCGACATCGCCCACTTCCTCAATGGTGACGGTGCGACGCAGCGGGGCGTTATACTCGTTCCACTTGAGGATGTAGCGGAAGTCGCCGATGCCGGAAGCGGCCAGCGTCTTGATCGGACCAGCAGAAATCGCGTTGACACGAATGTTCTTCGGGCCGAGGTCAACCGCGAGGTACTTGACGCTTGCCTCGAGTGCCGCCTTGGCAACGCCCATGACGTTGTAGTTCGGCATCACCTTCTCGGCACCGTAGTAGGTCAGCGTCAGCATCGAGCCGCCGTCCGTCATCAGCTTTTCAGCGCGACGGGCAACCGAGGTGAACGAATAGACCGAGATCTGCATCGTCTTGGCGAAGTTTTCAGGTGACGTGTCGACGTAGCGGCCGGTCAGCTCGTCCTTGTCGGAGAAGCCGATGGCATGCACGACGAAATCGATCTTGCCCCAGTGCTTTTCAAGCGCGGAGAACACCTCGTCGATCGAGGCCTCGTCGCTGACGTCGCAGTGGCCGGCCATGAAGCCGTCGATTTCGGCCAGAAGCGGTTCGACGCGCTTCTTCAGTGCATCACCCTGATAGGTCAGCGCAACTTCGCCGCCCTGGGCGTGGATCGCCTTGGCGATCCCCCATGCGATCGAACGGTTGTTGGCGACGCCCATGATGACGCCACGCTTGCCCTTCATCAACCCCGATGCCTGAGCCATGCATTGTCCCCAATACTAAATGCCGGCATCGACAACGGCCGACGCCAGACTTCACAAAATTCAAATAGGCCAAGCCGGCGCGGTTAGCGCACGTGCGGCAAATTGTCGAGAATTGCCTATGGCATAGCCGCCCGGGTGGTTCAAGCGCGGCCGGGATCAGGAACTGTTAGTCCCCGTAATATTGGGTCAGACTGTTAGAAAACGGTCACAAATACAGGCCGTCGCGCAGCGATTTCATCAGATCCGTGACCTTGTCGTCAGGCGTGTCACGCAGGACAAGGCGCAACTCGACGAGCAGATCGCCATGCGCGCCATAGGCGCCCGGCAACCCGAAACCTTCCATACGGATGACCTTGTCCGACCCGGACCAGGCCGGAACGACAACGGTCGCTTCGCCGATCGGCGTCGATATCGTGTGTTCGCAGCCGAGCACCGCGCTCTGCAGATCGACAGGCAATGTCGTCAGCAGATCAAGCCCATTGGTGCGGAATGGCCCACTCTGATCGACGCGCAAGGTGACGACGACGTCGCCGCGCGTCATCCCGGTGACGCGATAGCCCTGTTCCGCCAGACGGATCGTCTGGCCGTCGACCGCACCCGGCGGTATCTGGACCTTGACGACTTCGCCGTCCGGCAGCTCGAGCGACAGGCGCTGGCGATCGATCAGGTCCTGGATCGAGACGCTGAGGTCGACAGCGAGGTCAGGAACCTTGTCGGCGGTCTTGGCGGCGCGGCCGCGAATGCGCCGGACAATGGCGGCGACGAGTTCGGCGGCGGGGGCTGCCGCGCGCTGCATCAGCGGCGGCTCGGTCTTTGCCACCGCATCCGGCTTCAGCTCGACTGCAGGCTCGGGTTTCGGTTCAGGTGATGCGGCAGGCCGTTCCGGCGCCTTCGCCGCGGCGGGCTTCGGGGCCGGCCTTGCGGTTCTCGCGCGCGGCTCAGCGCCGAAGATCTGCGAGGCGGCTTCCTCGGCGGTCTCCGCTCCCACAGGCTGCTCCTCGGGCTCGGGGCGCATCTTCGCCTTCATCGCCTCCATGCGGCGCAGCTCGGCTTCGCGCCGGGCATAGTCGTAGCGGCTTCTCAGTTTGGGGTCGCGCAGCAGCTCATAGGCCTTGCCGGCCTCGGCAAAGCGTTCAGCCGCGGTCGGGTCGTCCTGATTGTGATCGGGATGGATGGCCTTGGCGACCGAACGCCACGCCGCCTTGATTTCGTCCTGACCAGCGGTGCGCCGGACGCCGAGAACTGCATAGGGATCACGCATGGTTTGCTACCATCTTCTCTGATCGGCGGCCTCTCCCAGATGCCCGCCTTATGCCTCAAACCGGGGAAAACATGCCGCGATGGCTGTCCCGTTCAGCGGCGAGGATGGGCAGAACTTGCTAAAGATCGGTTAGCCGCAAGGACCGCGAAGCCGGTCAGGACCGAGAACGAAGCCTTCGTGCCGCGGTTTGCCGAAATGTGGTTAACATGCGATTTCAGGCGCGGGGGCCGAAGCTGGTGAGATACCACTCGCCATCGCCGAGCTTGCAGGTGCTGCCGTCGAACTTGGCGATGCCCTCATAGGAATGGCGGGTCGTGGTGAAGCGACGGCACAGCATGCCGCTGGCGTTGTCTTCCTGGATGCTGCTGATGACGCCGGCGCTGCCGGACGTCGAATTCGCCCAGGGAATGGGGTTGAGCGACCCTTGCCCGAGCTCGGCCGAGGTTACGGCATTGCGGACGAGGACCGCGTCGGAAAGGCCGTCGGAGGTTTTGGCGACAGGAACGGTGCCTGTCGATACGGTGCGATCGACGCTCGTTCCGAACATGTCGAAGCCGGCACCCATGCAACCGGAAAGGATCAACACTGGCAGGCAAATTGCCGCGCCACGCATCACCGAGAAGGAAAAACCCTTCTTGCCATCGATCCACTTTGCTATGTCTTGCACGGCAATCCTGTCAGACTCGCAAGAGCCGCACGTTTCCCGAGGAAGTCAACAAGCAGGCTCTGACATTTTCGATGCGGAAACACCGCTCGGGCTCATCCCGAAGCGTTTCCGCGCCAGACATCACGGCGTTAGAAGGCAATATGGCGGTGAATGAGTTAACAAGCGGTGACTTCACGGAAGCAAACGAACCCTTTTCCCTTTTCGGCACATGGCTGAAGGATGCGGAAGGCAGCGAGATCAACGACCCCAACGCCGTGGCACTGGCGACCGTCGACCCGGACGGACTGCCGAATGTGCGCATGGTTCTGTTGAAGGATTTCGACGCGCGCGGCTTCGTTTTCTACACGAATTTCGAGAGCCAGAAAGGCCAGGAAGTGCTCAACGCCCGCAAGGCTGCCATGTGTTTCCACTGGAAATCGCTTCGCCGCCAGGTGCGGGTACGCGGACCCGTCGAGATCGTCTCGGATGCCGAGGCGGACGAATACTTCAAGTCGCGGCCGCGCGGCAGCCGCATCGGCGCCTGGGCATCGAAACAGTCCCGCCCGCTCGAGAGCCGCTTCGCGCTGGAAAAGGCGGTCGCCGAATACACCGCGCGCCATGCGCTCGGCGACATTCCCCGTCCGGAATACTGGTCCGGCTTTCGGATCCGCCCGACTTCGATCGAGTTCTGGCACGACCGGCCGTTCAGACTGCACGACCGGCTGGAATTCCGACGCGAGACGCCAGAGGGCGGCTGGGAGAAGGTGCGGATGTACCCCTGACGGGCGATCGACGACGCGGCTTCAGCGGCCGCCGAGGCGAAACGGAATGCCGGAGGCGAGCGCCGAGACGTAACGGGGCCGCTGGAAATGGCCGTTGAGCGAAATGCGCGGCAAGGCGTGCAGCGGCGCCGCGGCCGTCAGCGTGCCCGGCATGGTCGTGACGGCGACCTCGAACCCCAGGCCGGCGACAAGCCGGTGATCGCGCGGTGATACAGCCGGGCGGTCTCCATAGGGATAGGCAAAGCAACGCGGCCTTTTGCCCGTGATCTTTTCGACGCGGGCGGCGGATGCCTCGATCTCCCGGACGGCCTCTTCATCGTCGAGCCGCGCAATGGCGCAGTGGCTGATCGTATGCGCCCCGAGGCTCGCGAGCGGACCTTGGGCAAGGCGGCGCAAGCCCGCCTCATCAAGCGTCAACGCCTTGGCGATGGCGAAGGCATCGATCCCTTGCTCCAGCGCCGCCGCATCGAGCGCTGCAACCGCCCCGCTTTCCTCGCGGCTGTGAATATGGCTGGCGATGCGGGCGAACATCGCCTGCTTGTCCGCATGACTTTCAACGTCGAGCGTCTCCATGCCGCTGCCGAAATCGAAGCGGAAGCGGTCGGTCGCCGAAAGGAGATCGGCGAGCGTTTCCCACCAAAGCGTGTGGCTGCGATCGACGAAGCCGCCGGACACGAAAACCGTGAACGGAACGCCGTGCCGGGCAAAGACCGGCAAGGCGTGATCGAGATTGTTGCGGTAGCCGTCATCGAGTGTGAAACAGGCAAATGGCGCTTCATCTCCCACTGCAAGCACCGTTGGCAGATCGTCGAGAGCGATGAAACGATAGCCGCCCTGCTTCAGCCGGGTGATGGCCCCATCGAGAAACTCCGGGGTGATTTCGAGATGAGCGTTCGGATCGAAGGCGCGCGGAACCTTTGGTCGGACGTGATGCAGCGTGAAGATGGCGCCGCGCCCGCGCGCGCCCGCCATTAGGCCGGCGCGTCCGAGACCGCCTGCCAGTTCGAGCCCGGCTGTTATCGCCGCGCGTCGCGCCCGCGTCTTGATGTCAGCCTTGATGCCACCCGCCATATCAGTCTGCTCAACCCTACCCCGTCGGCCGCAGCACGGCGCCTCCGATCAGGATCGACCGAGAGAGAGTGTGTTGCCGCAGCATCCTTGCGCGTCAGATCAGACGCGTCACCTGGGAAGTTAACGGAAGCAGCGTTAAACCTTGCTGAAGGCGTGTGACGTTCATTTTTCGTTTACCACCGCGACGAAAGTCGTAGGGAAAAATCGCATTCTGCCTCAAAGTTGCAGCAAAGACACGCCCTTGTCACAAAACGACACAGCTCAGCGCCTGCCCGGCGGCGCTTTTCGATGGGGACCGACATGAACATTATCCGCCGCCTGCTCGTGGCGATGTGTGCTCTGACCTTGAGCACTGCGCCGGCCTTTGCCGGCAACGCTTCGCTGGTGCTCGATGCGCGCACGGGCAAGGTCCTGTCATCGGAGAATGCCGATACGCTCAACCACCCGGCATCGCTGACCAAGATGATGACGCTCTACCTCACCTTCGAGGCGCTCCGGCGCGGCGAGATCAGCTGGGACAGCCAGATCAAGGTGTCGAGGGCTGCAGCCGCCAAGCCGCCGATGAAGCTGGGCCTCAAAGCCGGCAGCACCATTACCGTGCGCGAGGCGGTCTATGGCATGATCGTCCGCTCCGCCAATGACGCCGCCGCCGCGATGAGCGAGAAGCTGGGCGGCTCGGAGCAGAATTTTGCCAGGGAAATGACGGCCAAGGCGCGTCAGCTGGGCATGAGCCGCACCGTCTTCATCAACGCCTCCGGCCTGCCCGCATCCAAGCAGGTTACGACGGCGCGCGACATGTCGACGCTCGCGGTCGCGCTGATGCGCGACTATCCCCGGGAATACCGGCTGTTTGCCACTCCGAGCTTCACGTTTCGCGGCCGCAAGATCCGCGGCCACAACAATCTGATGTACCGCTATGACGGCATGGACGGGATCAAGACCGGCTACACCAATGCCTCCGGCTTCAATCTGGTCAGCGCGGTCAGGGACGGCAACCGCCGCGTGATCGGCGTCGTCCTGGGCGGCCGCACGGCGCGCAGCCGCGACGACAAGATGGCGGCCCTGCTCAACCGCCATCTCGGCAAGGCATCGACGGGCCGCCAGCTGGTGGCTGCCGCCAGGACGCGCGGCACGGCGCCGGCTGAAGTCGAAATCGCGTCCGCCGCCACGATGTCGGACGTGCCGCTGCCCTTTACCGCCCCGCATCGCGCCAAGGGCGACAGCGTCGCGGCCCTGATCGCGGCATCGTCCACGTCGGCCGTTCCGGCAGAGCGCCCGACGGTCATGGCCGCGGTCGAAGAACCAGTTGCGGTTCGCGCTGGTGGCGGCTGGCAGATCCAGATCTCGGCGGCCCCTTCGGCCGACGCGGCGCGTGCGCTGCTCGCGCAGGCCCAAGCGGCCGGAGGCGAAAGACTGGCGCAGGCCTCGCCTTACACCGAAGCCGTCGGCAAGGGCGCCGGCACCGTCTACCGCGCCCGCTTCGTCGGCTTTACCAGCCGGGACGCGGCGGCCGAAGCCTGCAGCGCGTTGAAGAAACGCTCCTACGACTGCATGCTGCTGCCATCACGCGGCTGAGTGCGGCAGGCGGTCTCCGGCGACGGAAGCACGAAGACCGCCATGGGCTTTACGCCTGGGTGCCGCCGACGGTGATCTGGTCCATGCGCAGATGCGGCTGGCCGACGCCGACCGGAACCCACTGCCCGGCCTTGCCGCAGTTGCCGATGCCGGTGTCGAGCTGGGTGTCGTTGCCGACCATGGTCACGCGCTTCATCGCGTCGGGGCCGTTGCCGATCAGCATCGCGCCCTTGACCGGGGCGCCGATCTTGCCGTTCTCGATCATGTAGGCCTCCGTGCAGCCGAAGACGAACTTGCCAGAGGTAATGTCGACCTGGCCGCCACCGAAGGAGACGGCGTAGATACCCCTCTTCACCGAGGCGATGATTTCCTCGGGCGTCCTGTCGCCTGAGAGCATGTAGGTGTTGGTCATGCGCGGCATCGGCACATGAGCATAGCCCTGGCGCCGGCCGTTGCCGGTCGGCTGCATGCCCATCAGCCGGGCATTCTGGCGGTCCTGCATGTAGCCGACGAGCTTGCCATCCTCGATCAGCACATTGTAACCCGACGGCGTCCCCTCATCGTCGATCGAGATCGACCCGCGGCGAGCCTCGATCGTGCCGTCGTCGACGACGGTCACGCCCTTGGCTGCAACCTGCTCGCCGAGCAGTCCGGCAAAGGCCGAGGTCTTCTTGCGATTGAAATCGCCTTCGAGGCCATGGCCGACAGCTTCGTGCAGCATGACGCCCGGCCAGCCCGACGCCAGCACGACGTCCATGGTGCCTGCAGGTGCGTCGATTGCGTCGAGATTGACGAGCGCCTGGCGCAACGCATCGTCGGCGCCCTTCTTCCAGTTTTCCTCGGTGATGAAATCGCCGAAGCCGCGACGCCCGCCGATACCGTAGGAACCGCTCTCCTGGCGGTCGCCGTCACCGGCAACCACGGAAATGTTGATGCGCGTCATCGGCCTTATGTCCTGAACGCGGTGACCGTCGGCACGCAGGATGTCGACCAGCTGCCAGCTTGCGGCAATCGAGGCCGTCACCTGCCGGACCTTGGGGTCGCGCGCACGCAGATAGGCGTCGATCTCCTGCAGCAACGCGACCTTCGCCTCGAAGCTCGGCTCGCCGATCGGGTTTTCGTCACCATAGAGCTTCTTGTTGGTGCGCTGGGGAGCCGCCGCGTAAGAGCCGGCATAGCCGCGCGTCACCTGGCCGACAGCGTCCGCTGCACGGCGAAGTGCCGAAAGCGACAGTTCGCCCGCATGGGCGTAACCGACCGCCTCGCCGGCGACCGCGCGCAGGCCAAAACCCTGGTCGGTGTTGAAGCTGCCGCCCTTCAGCCGCCCGTTGTCGAAGGACAGCACTTCGGCCTGGGCATGCTCCAGGAACAGTTCGCCGTCGTCGGCGCCGGCAAGCGTCTGCGACAGAACCTTGGGGATCGCCGCCTCATCGGCATCGAAGAGGCTCATCAGATCGGTGTTCATGGTCGTGCGCTCCCGCGTCATAGGTTCGATGGCCTCCATTTAGGAAGGCGAGCGGTTCAAGCCAAGGAAAATATCGATCAGGAGAGCGATGCGTTCCAGCCGTCGAGCCGTTCGATACGCTCCACGCCGGTGAAGCGAGCGAGACGCTCGAGCTCTGCGTCGATGCGCTCCATGCGGCCCGAAGACGCCTTGACGCCGCGCTCCAGCCAGAGCCGGCGCACGTCGAGGCTTCCGCGCTTGCGGTCGGCCTTCATGTCGATGCGGCCGATCAGCCGATCGCCTTCGATCAGCGGAAAGACGTAATAGCCATATTCCCGCTTGGGCTCGGGCACGAAGATCTCGATGCGATAGAAAAATCCGAACAGCCGCTCGGTGCGATTGCGGTCGCGCAGCAAGGGATCGAAGGGGCTCAGGACACGCACGCGCCCCGGCGGATCGGGAATATCGCCGAGCGTGTCGGCAAAGCCGGAAAACGCATAGGACGATCGCGGTTTGCCTCCTTCGATCGGGTCGATCGTGACGTCGATCAGTTCATCACGATGCTCGGCAACCCAGGTCTTCGCCTCTTCGGGGGAGACCAAATCCCAGAAGGCGGCGATCTCGCCGTGGGTGGCAAAACCCAGGCGTTCCAGCGCGCTGCGGCAGGCCCAGTCGATGAACTCGTGATGCTCCACCTCGGCGCCGTGATGGTGCGGCGGGATCACGCGCTCGGTCAGGTCATAGACCTTCTGGAAATTCTCGCGCCGCGCGATCGCCAGCTTGCCGGTGCGCCAAAGGATTTCGAGCGCGGTCTTCGAGGGATGCCAGTTCCACCAGCCGCCCGATGTGTGCTCGGCCTCCTTGAGCTCACGCGCAAGCACCGGGCCGCCCTTGGCGATGCGCTCATAGGTGTCGTCGCAGCTTTTCTCGAAACCTTCGCCGCGCCACTTGCTCCAGCGCTCGACGATGGTCTCACCTTCCCATTTGAACCGGTGCTTCCAGTAGCGGTAAAAGCTGCTTGGGATGATCGACGCGTCATGGGTCCAGTGCTCGAACAATTCGCCGTCATCTTCAAGAAGCGATGTCAGGTGTTCACGGCGGTAGGTCTGGTTGCGCGAGAACAGGATCTGATGGTGGGCGCGTTCTACAGTCGCGATACTATCGACCTGCACGAAGCCGATGTCATGGATCAGCTTCAGGAGGCCGTCCTTGCCGAGCGCGCGGTGCGGCGCGCCGGAAAGGCCCAGCCTTGCGAGGAAGATGCGCCGGGCATCGCTGTTCGTGAGCCGAATCGTCATGAGAGAAAGAGTAGGCTTTTATTCCCATATTTCAAATGGGGAGCATGCTGCACAGCAGCATTGCCCTTCTCCGTCGTCTTGGCCTATAGAGCAGACCGCAAACCGCGAGGGACGGGATGGACATCCGCTTTACCGATTGCTCGGTCCGCTTCGGCGAACGGGTGGCGCTGCAGCCGCTGACGCTTGAGATCACCGAACGGCGTGTCGGCATTATCGGCCTCAACGGCTCCGGCAAGACCACGTTCGCGCGGTTGATCAACGGCCTCGTGAAGCCTTCAGCAGGTCAGGTGACCGTCAACGGTCTCGATACGGTCAAGGACGAACGCGCCGTTCTTTCGGAAGCCGGCTTCATCTTCCAGAACCCGCAGAACCAGCTGATCATGCCCGTCGTTGCCGACGACATCGGCTTCGGGCTGAAGAACCGCGGCCTCAAGAGCGAGGAAATCGATCGGCGAACGCAAGCCGTCCTGTCGCGCTTCGGCGTCGAACATCTGGCGCGGCGCCGGGTGCACGAACTCTCCGGTGGCGAGACCCAGCTGATTGCGATGGCGAGCGTCGTCGTCACCGACCCGAAGATCCTCATCCTCGACGAGCCGACCAACCAGCTCGACCTGCGCAACCGCCGCCGCGTTGCCGACACCATCGCGACGCTGGACGAGGATACGCTTGTCATCACCCATGACCTGCCGCTGGTCGAAAATGTCGAGCGCCTGCTGCTCTTCCATGAGGGGCGCCTTGCCGCCGACGGCAGCCCGCACGAGACGATCCGACGCTACCACGAGATCGTCGGATGCTGACGAGCCTGCATATCGACGGCAATAGCTGGCTGCACCGGCTTCCCGTGCGCGCCAAGCTCCTGGCCCTGGTTATGCTCAGCATCCTGCTTTTCCTCAGCGGCTCGCTGTTCGTACAACTGGCTGCGTTTGTCATTTCGGCCGGGCTCTATCTTTCCGTCGGTCTGTCGTGGCGCGAAGCTCTGAAGCGCGTTGGCTTCGTCTTCTTCACCATCTTCTTTCTCGCGGCCGTAAACCTTTTCCTTCTCCCCTTGAACGACGTGGCCGTCCTGACCCTGCGACTGATGGCGCTGGTGCTTTTCGCCGCCGCCGTGACGGCGACGACGACGATCAGCGAATTCATGGACGAGGTCACTGCGCTCCTGACGCCGTTTGAGCGCCTCGGATGGGTGCGCGCTGCCGACGTCAGCCTGGCGCTCGGGCTCGTGCTGCGCTTCGTGCCGGATATTTTCGCGCGCTACCAGGCGATCCGCGAGGCGCACAGGGCGCGCGGGTTGCCGGTGCGGCCGTTGACGATCATTGGCCCGCTGATCATCCTGACGCTCAAGGATGCGGATACGATCGCCGCAGCGATTGACGCCCGCGGATTTCGGCGCCAATAAATTCATCCATCCTAATAAGCAAGGAACTGGAACAGCATGAACACCAGAGACCTCGTCCTTATCGCCCTCTTTGCCGCGATCGTTGTCGTGCTCGGCCTGATCCCGCCGATCACGCTCGGCTTCATCCCCGTGCCGATCACCGCGCAGTCGATGGGCGTGATGCTGGCCGGCTGCATCCTGGGCGCCAAGCGTGGGGCGCTCGCCTTCCTCCTGTTCCTTCTGCTCGTCGCCATCGGCCTGCCGGTTCTGTCGGGCGGCCGTGGTGGCCTCGCCGTTTTTGCCGGCCCGTCGGGCGGCTTCATCCTCGGCTGGGTCGTTGCCACCTTTGTGACCGGGTTGATCGCGCAGCGCTTCGTCCGTGAAGGCCAGCCGGAGGTCCGCCAGTTCGTCGGCTTCTTCCTGGCTTCCGTGGTCGGCGGCATCGTCGTGCTCTATGCGATCGGCATGCCCTGGGTATCGGCCGTCACCGGCACGCCTCTCCTGGCCGTTGCCACCGGCTCGCTCGCATTCCTGCCCGGCGACTTCCTGAAGGCCGCGATCGCGACGCTTGCCGCACGGGCGGTCTTTGCCGGCTATCCGCTGCTGCCTGTCCGCGCCTGACCGATGCCTTTTGCCGCCGCCATCGCGCGCCATGCGGAGCGAACCCCTGACACCCCGGCCTTCCGTATGGAGGGCCGGGTCTTCACATTCGCCGAGCTTGCGCTTTGCACCGGCCAACTCGTTTCCATCTTCGGGAAACTGACGGCAGGCACGGCCCATGACAGCGTGCTTTCCGGCGCCACACGGCTGATCGCACTCGAGATCGGCAACCACCCGCTTTTCGCCGCAGCCTTCCTCGCCGCAACATCCGGCGGCCATTGCGTGGCGCTGATCGATCCGCATCTGCCCGATGTCACCCGCGATGCGATGCGTGCGCGTCTCAGGCCGGATGTCATCGTTCGCGCCGATGGCGACGGGCTGCGGCTCGATGCGACGACGGGCGAAAGTGCGGGCTTCACAGCCGGCTCGGGAAACGGCAGCGCGCCGCTTGCCATCGGCGCCGATGACGAGCCGTTTCTGATCGTCTTCACATCCGGCACGACAGGCATGCCGAAGGCGATCGTGCGCGATCGCGGCTCCTGGCGGCGCAGCCTTGCGACCGGTCAGGCGTTTTTCGGTCTCGACCACGAAACCCGCACCTTTGCGCCCGGCCCGCTCGCCCATGGGCTGACGCTCTATGCGCTCGCCGAGACGCTGATTGCGGGCGCTGAATTCATCGGCATGCAGCATTTCGATGCGACGCGCGCGTCCGGCACTATCGCAGCGCTCGAGGTCAGGCGGCTCGTGCTGGTGCCGACAATGCTGCGGCGGCTCAGCACGACACCGTCCAAATCGACCTCGGTTCAGAAGATCACCGTTGCCGGTGCCAAACTGACACCGGCCGACCGGGAAGCCGCGGCGGCCGCCTTCCCGCAGGCCGACGTCATAGAATATTACGGCGCGTCCGAACTCGGCTTCATCAGCGTTGCCGGCCGTGACGACACCGCATCGGCGACCGCCGTCGGCCGCGCCTTTCGAGGCGTCGGCCTCGTCGTGCTCGACGAAAATGAGCGCCCGCTGCCGCCAGGCGAAACCGGCACGATCTTCGTCGACAGCGACCTGATTTCGAGCGGCTATATCGGCGCCGGCGATGGCGCCGGCCTCAGGCGCGTGGGCCGGCTCGCAACCGTCGGCGATCTCGGTTTCCTCGGCGCCGATGGCACGCTGCATCTGGTCGGGCGCTCAGGCGGCATGGTTTTGTCAGGCGGCAACAACATCTACCCGCAGGAGGTCGAAGCCACACTCGTCGGCCACGCCGGCGTGCACGCAGCCTGCGTGCTTGGCCTCGATCATCCCGATCTCGGCAGCGAGCTCGTGGCGGTGATCGAACCGAACGGCGCAGCGATCGAGCCTGCGGCACTCGGCGGTCATCTCGACCGCAAACTGCCGCGCTACAAACATCCCAGGAGAATCTGGCTTTGCCGTCACTTGCCGATGACGCAATCTGGTAAGGTGGCGGCCGGCACCCTCAAGCAATGGATCGTGGATGGACATGATGCCCTTGAGCCCTTCGCCTGACCCTTCGCGCACGCCGGTGATCGTGGCCGCACTGCGCACGCCTGTCGGACGCGTGCGCGGCGTGCTTGCCGAGGTCGAACCGGCGCGGCTCGCCGCACCGCTCATCCGCCGTATCCTCGACGACCTGGGCCTGCCTGCCGAGCGGATCGACGACGTCATCCTTGGCAATGCCGCCAACTGCGCCGGCAATCTCGGGCGGCTGGCAGCGCTCGAAGCCGGGCTTCCGGTTTCGACGCCGGGGCTCACCATCGACAGGCAGTGTGGCGCTGGCCTGGAGGCCATCACGCTCGCCGCCCGGCTTATCCAATCGGGCGCCGGCAGCTTCTATCTCGCCGGCGGCACCGAAAGCGCCAGCCGCGCCCATATTCGCCTGCGGCCGCCGACGATCCCTGGCGAAGAGCCGCATCCGATCAAGCGCTCGCGCATGGCGCCGGACGAGATCGGCGATCCCGATATGGGCGTTGCCGCCGAAAACGTCGCCACTGCCTGCAGCATTTCCCGTGAACGGCAGGACGACTTTGCGCTCGAAAGTCAGCGGCGCGCCGTCGCCGCCCAGACCGCCGGCCGGTTTTCGCGCGAGATCGTGCCGGTCCAGACCACAGCCGGCATCGTCGATGCGGACGAATGTCCGCGCGCCAACGCCTCGCTCGAGACCCTGCAGCGACTGAAACCCGTCTTCGTCACGGACGGCACGGTGACGGCAGGCAATGCCTGCCCGATCAACGATGGGGCTGCGATGGTGCTGGTCACCAGCCTTGCCGAAGCGCAGCGCCTGAAGCTCTCCTTCGCGCTCGAATTCATCGACGCGACGACCGCCGGCGTGCATCCGGATCTGCTAGGGCTCGGGCCGGTGCCGGCGATGGCTAAGCTGAAGGCACGCAATCCGACGCTCGACGTCGATGCGGTCGACTTCATCGAGTTCAACGAAGCCTTCGCCTCGCAAGTGCTCGGCAGCCTCGACCAGCTCGACATTTCGCCGGAGCGGGTCAATCTCGATGGCGGCGCCATCGCGCTCGGCCATCCCTATGGCGCGTCCGGCGCCATCCTCGTGGTGCGGCTGTTCACGCAGATGCTGGCGGCCCGCCAGGAAACCGAAGGTCTGGCGATGATGGGCATCGGCGGCGGCATGGGCGGCGTCGCGCTGCTGCGCAGCCTGCGGCTGGTCGAATAGCCCTGCAGGGCCCAAGGAGCATCTCAGAGCCAGAGCGCCTCAGAGAATGTAGCTGCCGAGCCATTCGCGCGTTGCCGCCGGCACGGCCAGCGGCGTGTGCCGCTCGCGATCGACGGCAACCCAGACGATCTCCAGTTCGGCCGCCAGCTGGCCGCCCGCCTCCACCCGCACGGCAAAACTCACCGAACTGCCGCCGATCTTGGCAACGGTCACGACGAAGCGGGCAGGCTCGTCATAGCGCAAGCCGCGATGAAAGACGCAGGCCGAGCGGCGAACGAGATAGGCAGGTTCATGCACGACCGACGGGCGGTGGCGCCAGAGATGGGACAAGGCGGCTTCGGCATGGGCATAGTAGGCGGCATTGTGCATGTGGCCATGCATGTCTATATCGCGAAACGGAATGCGGATTTCCGTGACGTTGTCCCTCTCCCTGCCGTCCATGCGAGGTCCTCTTCAAATGCGCTCCACCCTCGTTAGCCAGTTCGGCGATCCGCGACAAGTGATTGCGCTCGTCGATGCCGAGCGCCTGCCGCCCGGCCCAGGCGAGGTCGAGATCGCGCTGTGCCTCGCGGCGATCAACCCCTCCGACCTCATCCCCGTCACCGGCGCCTATAGCGCGCGAACCAGCCTGCCCTTCGTGCCCGGCTTCGAAGGCGTCGGTACGGTCTCGCGCGTCGGTGCCGGCGTTACGACCCTGAAGCCCGGCGACCGGGTGATCCCGATCGGTGCGAGCGGCCTCTGGCAGCAATATCTGCTGCGGCCCGCCGATTGGTGCTTCCTGGTGCCCGACGATATCGACGACCGCCAGGCGGCGGTGAGCTACGTCAATCCGCTGACGGCGCTTCGGCTGATCGAAGCGCTGAGAGCGCATTTCGGATCGCTGGCCGGCCGCAGGATCGGCGTCACCGCGGCGGGCTCGGCGATCGGCGGCATGCTGATGAAGCTGATATCAGGTGAAGGCGCCGAACCGGTCGGGATCGTGCGCAGCGAACGCAGCGCCGTGCGGCTGGCTGCCGAGACGGCCGGCGAAATCGTCGTTGCCGATGAAGGCAATATCCCCTCGCCCTTGGACTTCGACGCCATTCTCGACGCTGTCGGTGGGCCGTTCGCCGGCGACCTGATCGGCCAGACGCTGCAACCCGGGGCCGCCTTCATCCAGTACGGCGCTTTGAGCGGCGTGCCGGTGCCTATCCCGGCGATCCAGGCGCGGGCGGACGTGCGCTTCTCCTTCCTGTGGCTGAGGACCTGGGTGCATGCCGCCGGCAGGCCATCCATCGAAGCGGCTTTCGCTGCGAGCTTCGCCGGTCTGCGATCCGGTCTCTTTTCGAGCCGGATCGCGCAGACCTATCCGCTCAGCCGTCTTGACGAGGCGCTTGCACATCAGGCGGATCCCAAGCGCGACGGCAAGCTGCTGCTCGACACGCGCTGTTGAAAATCGGGGCTTTCCATAGCGTGTGCCATGGACCTTGGCCGGTCGCAGCACTAGTTTCGGCGCATGACCACGCTGCTTTATGAAAATCCGGTCTTCCTGGAACACGAGGTTCCGGAGGGGCATCCCGAACGGCCGGACCGGCTGAAAGCGCTGAACCTTGCGCTCGAACACCCTAATTTCGCCGAGCTCAAACGCGTCAAGGCGAAGAAGGCGAGCGAAGACCTTGTGCTGCTCGCCCATCCGGAAGAGCACCTGCGCACCGTCAAGCGCGCGATCCCCGAAGAAGGCATCAACGACCTCGAAGCCGATACCTATGCCAGCCCGTTCAGCCTCGAGGCGGCGCTCACCGGCATCGGCGGCGCCGTCGAGGCGGTGGATGCAGTCTTTACCGGCAAGGCCGACAACGCCTTCGTCGCCGGCCGCCCGCCCGGCCACCACGCCGAAAAGAACAAGGCGATGGGCTTCTGCTTCTTCAACACCGTTGCGATCGCTGCCCGGCATGCGCAGGTAGCCCACGGCGCCGAGCGCGTCGCCATCGTCGACTGGGACGTACATCACGGCAACGGCACCCAGGACATCTTCTGGGACGATCCGTCGGTGCTGTTCTGCTCGACCCACCAGATGCCGCTTTATCCCGGCACCGGGGCGAAGGACGAGACCGGCGTCAAGGGCAACATCGTCAACGCCCCGCTTTCGCCCAATGTCGGCAGCGAGCATTTTCGCGAGGCGTTCCGGTCGCGCGTGCTTTCGGCGCTGACCAACTTCCGGCCGGATTTCATCCTTATCTCGGCCGGCTTTGACGCCCACCACCGCGATCCCCTGGCGCAGATCAACCTTGTCGCCGAGGATTTCGACTGGGCAACGGGTCGCTTGCACGAGATCGCCGACCGCAGCGCCGGCAACCGCATGGTCAGCCTGCTCGAGGGCGGCTATGACCTGCAGGGGTTGGCCGAGTCGGCTGGCCTGCATATCCTGAGATTGATGAGAGGGTAATCATGACCACCACCACGCAACCGGATGTTTCGGCCCTCTCCTTCGAGCAAGCCGTCGAGGAACTCGAGCGCATCGTCTCGGCGCTGGAGCGCGGCGATGTGGCGCTCGACAAGTCGATCGAGATCTACGAGCGCGGCGAAGCCTTGAAAAATCATTGCGGCGCGCTGCTGAAGGCGGCCGAGGACCGGATCGAAAAGATCAGGCTCGACCGCGCCGGCAAGCCCCAGGGCGTGGAGCCGCTCGACGCGGAATAACCCGCCCGGGATTGGTCGACGTCGGGAAACGCTGCGTCTTTCCCTCGCCCCTACCGGCTAGCCGGGTTCGGGGCTAGGGTCTGAGCCTTTGAACAACGGGAGCGCCCACCATGTCCTTCTTTCCTGGTCCCGATCCGCTTGCCGGCGACAAGCCCGCCTGCGACGCCATGGAACATCTGATCATCCCGCGCACCAGCGACATAGGCGGCCTGGAAGTCCGCCGGGCGCTACCGACCGCCAGGCGGCGGCTGGTCGGGCCGTTCATCTTTTTCGACCGCATGGGCCCGGCGCTGCTGCGTGCCGGCGAGGCGATCGACGTCCGCCCCCATCCGCATATCGGCCTTTCGACCGTCACCTATCTTTTTGACGGCGAGATCAAGCATCGCGACAGCCTCGGCACGGAAATGGTGATCCGCCCCGGCGACGTGAACCTGATGACGGCCGGGCGCGGCATCGTTCACTCCGAGCGCTCGCCCGAAAACCAGCGCGGGCACGAACGCTTCATCTCAGGTCTGCAGACCTGGCTGGCGCTGCCCGAACACAAGGAAGAGATCGATCCGATCTTCGACCATACCGAAAGGCACAACCTGCCGCAGCTCAAGGACGGCGGCATCGATGCCCGCGTCGTGATCGGCAGTTTCGAGGGACAGAAGTCGCCGGTCTCGGTCTTCACCGACACGATCTACGTCGACCTCAACATCGCCCCCGGCAAGAGCGCACCGTTTGCCGCCCGGTGGGAAGAGCGCGCGCTCTATATTCTCTCGGGCGAGGCGATCATCGCCGGCGATCATTTTGCCGACAACCAGTTGCTGGTGTTTCGTCCGGGCGACGACATCACCGTCACCGCCGGTCCACTCGGCTGTCATATCATGCTGTTCGGCGGTGCCGCTCTCGGCTCGGCCCGCCACATCTGGTGGAATTTCGTGTCGTCGTCGAAGGAGCGGATCGAGAAGGCCAAGGAGGAATGGCGGACCGGCCGCTTCGATATCGTGCCCGGCGACGAGGAGGAATTCGTGCCTCTGCCCACCGGCTGAGCGCAGGGGATAAACGCGACGGATTACCGCTTCGTGTTGCCGCATGTTGCCTTAAATCGATTTCGATTCAGGGAATCATGCGGTAGTGTCTTGGATGACGACGCAGGAAAGCCTATTTTTGCATTCAGCAACAATTGCGTCTAAAGAGCCGCTTTAACGGTACCACCAACTATCCGCGCACCCGATCCGTGCGGTGCGCATGAGGCATGCAGCGTGACACAACTGCCAACCAACCCGATGCCGGCAACCCCCTTGCTCGACAAGGTGACCTATCCCGACGATCTGAAAAAGGTCGACGACAGGGACCTGCCGCAGCTTGCCGGCGAAGTTCGGGCAGAGATGATCGATGCGGTCTCGCGCACCGGCGGTCACCTCGGCGCGGGCCTGGGTGTCGTCGAGCTGACGATCGCCATCCACAAGGTCTTCAACACGCCGCATGACCGGTTGATCTTCGACGTCGGGCATCAGTGCTACCCGCACAAGATCCTCACCGGCCGCCGCGATCGCATTCGCACGCTGCGCCAGGAGGGTGGCCTTTCGGGCTTCACCCGCCGCGCCGAAAGCGAATACGATCCCTTCGGCGCCGCGCATTCCTCGACGTCGATCTCCGCCGGCCTCGGCATGGCGGTCGCCGCCGACCTCGACGGCGTGAACCGCAACGTCATCGCCGTCATCGGCGATGGCGCACTCTCGGCCGGTATGGCCTATGAGGCGCTCAACAACGCGGGGGCGCTCGACGCCCGCCTGATCGTCATCCTCAACGACAACGACATGTCGATCGCGCCGCCGACCGGCGCGATGAGCGCCTATCTCGCGCGTCTCGCCTCCGGCCGCACCTATATGGGCATCCGCGAGGTCGGCAAGAAACTGACGGCCTATCTCGGCAAGACGGTCGACCGGGCGATCACCCGCGCCGTCGAGCATGCGCGCGGCTATGTCACCGGCGGCACGCTGTTCGAAGAGATGGGCTTCTACCATATCGGCCCGATCGACGGTCACTCGTTCGAGCACCTGCTGCCCGTGTTGCGCAACGTGCGCGACAACGCCAAGGGCCCGGTGCTGATCCATGTCGTGACGCAGAAGGGCAAGGGCTATCCGCCCGCGGAAGCCGCCGCCGACAAATACCATGGCGTCAACAAGTTCGACGTCATCACCGGCGCGCAGGCCAAGGCCAAGCCGAACGCCCCCGCCTACACCTCGGTGTTTGCCGAAGCGCTGACGCAGGAGGCCGGTTTTGACGACAAGATCGTCGCGGTCACCGCCGCCATGCCGTCGGGCACCGGGCTCGACAAGTTCGCGCTCGCCCATCCCTCGCGCTGCTTCGACGTCGGCATTGCCGAACAGCATGCCGTCACCTTCGCGGCCGGCCTCGCATCCGAAGGCTACAAGCCGTTTGCAGCGCTCTATTCGACCTTCCTGCAGCGCGGCTACGACCAGGTTGTCCATGACGTGGCGATCCAGGGCCTGCCGGTGCGTTTCCCGATCGACCGCGCCGGCTTCGTCGGCGCCGACGGGCCGACCCATGCCGGTTCCTTCGACACCACCTATCTCGCCACCCTGCCCGGCTTCGTCGTGATGGCGGCGGCTGACGAGGCGGAACTGAAGCACATGGTGCGCACGGCGGCGGCCTACGACGCCGGCCCGATCTCGTTCCGTTATCCGCGTGGCGAAGGCGTGGGCGTGGAAATGCCCGAGCGCGGCCAGATCCTCGAAATCGGCAAGGGCCGTGTCGTCAAGCAGGGCTCCAAGGTGGCACTGCTTTCCTTCGGCACCCGCCTTGCCGACTGTTTGATGGCGGCCGAAGATCTTGACGCGGCCGGCCTTTCGACCACGGTTGCCGATGCGCGCTTTGCCAAGCCGCTCGACCATGACCTCATCCGCCAGCTCGCGCGCCACCACGAGGTGCTCGTGACCATCGAGGAAGGCGCCGTCGGCGGCTTTGCCAGCCATGTGCTGCAGTTCCTCGCGGAAGACGGCCTGCTCGACGGCGGGCTCAAGGTTCGCCCGATGGTCATGCCCGACATCTGGATGGAGCAGGCCAAGCCGGAAGCGATGTATGCCGCCGCCGGGCTCGACCGCGCCGGCATCGTTTCGACGGTGTTCAAGGCGCTCGGCCAGAAGCAGGATATCGGCATCGGCGCCGCTGGCTGAACCCGCGCGACCGACGACCCTCTGAAATAAAAAAGACCCCGGCGATGAACCGGGGTCTTTTGTTTTCCTGTCGTGCGCCGGCGACGATCAGAATTCCTGCCAGTCGTCCTGGGCCACCGCCGCGTTGCCGCGCGACATCGGACGGGCGGCAACCGCCGCACGCGCCGGCGCCGAGGGCGCCGCCATCGTGCGGGCCATGGCGCGCAGATCGCTTGCCGCCGTGACAGCGTTCGCGCGGCCGGGCAGCGTGAAGCGGGTGATCAGTTCGCGCAGGCGGCCGGCTTCGTTGGCGAGTTGGGCGCTGGCGGCATTGGCCTCCTCGACCATCGCCGCATTTTTCTGCGTCACCTGGTCCATCTGGTTGACGGCAGTGTTGACTTCGCTGAGACCCACCGATTGCTCGCGCGCCGACAGCGCGATCGCGTCCATGTGCTGGTTGATGGTGACGACGTGTTCACCGATCGCCTTCAGCGCCTGACCGGTATCGCGCACCAGCTTGACGCCGCCTTCGACCTCGACGCTCGAATTGCGGATGAGCTCCTTGATCTCCTTGGCAGCCTTCGCCGAACGCTGGGCCAGTTCGCGCACTTCCTGCGCGACGACGGCAAACCCCTTGCCAGCCTCGCCAGCGCGCGCCGCTTCGACACCGGCATTGAGCGCCAACAGGTTGGTCTGGAAGGCGATCTCGTCGATGACGCCGATGATGTTGGAGATCTGGCCGGACGAGCTTTCGATCCGTCGCATGGCCTCCACGGCACTCGCGACCACGACGCCGGATTTTTCGGCGCTCGCATTTGCCTCACCGGCGACGATGCGCGCCTCTTCGGCCCGCCGGGTCGAGGAGGTGACATTGGCGGTGATCTCGTCGAGGGCGGCCGCGGTCTGCTCCAGCGAGGCAGCCTGCTGCTCCGTGCGGCGCGACAGGTCGTCGGCGCTTTCGCTGATTTCGCGCGAGCCGCCGTCGATCGAGCCGCTGGAATCGGCAACCGCCGCCAGCGCATCGCCGAGGCGCGACACGGCCGAATTCAGGTCATGGCGCAGCTGCTCGAAGTCAGGTGCAAACGGCTCGTTCAACTGGAAGGCCAGATCGCCGGCCGCCAAGCGTTGCAGGCCACCGGCAAGACCCGAGGTCGCCTGGCGCAGACGCGCCTGCGCCGACGCTTCGGCCTCTTCCTGGAGCCGCGCGCGCTCTGCCTCGGCGCGGGCGCGGTTTTCGGCGGCTTCCGCCTCGAGCCTCTGGTTGGCGATCGCCGCCTGCCGGAAAATCTCTACAGCGCCGGCCATCTCACCTATTTCGTCCTTGCGGCCGGCATAGGGAATGGCCGACACCGTGTCGCCCTCGGCAAGACGGGTCATCGACCGGGTGGTGGCGACGATCGGCTTGGAAATCGTGCGGCCGACGAGGAAGACCGTGGCCGCGATGATGGCGATTGCAGCAAGGATGGCGCCGAGCGCGATGTTTTCCACGAACGCCTGCATCGAGGCGCTCTTGGCCTCGGCCTCCACCTTCTCGGCAGCGATGGCCGTTGCCATCTGTTCGAAGATCGGCTCGACGGTCGAAAACGTCTCCGACATCCGCGTGCGCAAGGCGGTCTCGTTTTCCGCCAGCGCGGCGTAGTCGGCAAAAGCGACGCTGTAATTCTGCAGGGCGGCCAGGATCTTGCTCTGGCTCTCCTTGCCACCGAAGGTTTCGGCCGGGAAGCCGGCGAAGGCCTTCACCTCTTCGGCATGCTTCTCCACGTATTTGTGGTCACGCCGCATGATGAAGTCCTTCTCGTGGCGCCGCATCGTCAGCATGCTCGCGAGCAACCCCTTGTCCGAAACGGACTTCAACGCCTGCTCGATCGTGTGGACTGCCGCGCGCATGGCGCCTTCCTTGCCGGCCGAAGGTTCGAGACCGAGCGAACGGTTGGCTTCGGCAACGGCCGCGAATTCACCAAGATAGCGCTCGTAACCCTCGGAAATCAGCTTGAGCTGTGCCCGCGTCGACTGGCTGTCCAGCAGGTTGCCGAGCGTAGCGATCGTCTCGGTTGCCTTGGCGGCGATCTCCTGATGAGAGGCGGCATATGTTTCCTCGCGCCGCAGCAGGAAGTCCTTCTCCGCGCGGCGGTTTTGCAGGAACTGGCTTTCGAGCACCAGCAGCGCCCGGTCGGCGTCCCGGTGGACCTGCACCTGCTGGCGATAACCCTCCTCGATATCCCGCTCCACGATGAAGATGCCGACAATGGCAAGAATGCCAGCAACCGCGATCGGAACGAGCAGGCCGATGCGGTGCGAAAGCCTGAGATGGAAGCGGGACATGCGGGGGCTCCTTGCGCCTGATAGCGTCAGGTGGGGGATGATCAGAGGTGTCGGGAAATCCGGTTTTGGGACGGGGGCCTGCATCATGCAGCGTGCGACATTCGGCAGAATTGCCACGGATCATTTAAGGACGCGTGAATATTACCCTATTTCCTTAGGGGTTTTATTTCCGAATGCCCTGCCCGCGCGGGCCTGCTGTGCAGTGAAGGGGCTTGCCATCCGGCCGGCAACCCTCCATGAGAAACGCATGTCAGAAGATCGTCAGAATGAAGAACACAAGAACAGGGTGCGCCTGGACCAGCTGCTGCTCAACAGCGGACTGGTTGCCAGCCGTGCCCGCGCTCGCGACGCGATCCAGCGTGGCACCGTCAAGGTCGACGGCCGCACGGTCACCAAGCCGTCGCTCGCCTTTGCCGAAAGCGTGACCATCACCATCGACGATCCGGCGCAGGACTATGTGTCGCGCGCGGCGCTGAAGCTCACCGCTGCGCTCGATCACTTCGCGCTCGATCCCTCGGGCGAAAGCTGCGTCGATATCGGCGCATCGACGGGCGGCTTCACCGAAGTGCTGCTGAAGCGCGGCGCCGAGCATGTGGTTGCGATCGACGTCGGCCACGGCCAGATCCATCCGCGCATCGAGAGCGATCCGCGCGTCACAAGCATCGAGGGCCTCAACGCCCGGGCGATGACCGAGGACGACATCGACAACCGCGACGTCACCTTCATCGTCTCCGACGTCTCCTTCATTTCGTTGAAGCTTGCGCTTCCGCCGGCACTCGAAATGGCGCTTTCCGGCGCCCATTGCATCCTCCTGGTGAAGCCGCAGTTCGAGGCAGGCCGCGATGCCATCAGCAAGGCCGGCCTCTTGAAGGACCCCGACAGCGCGCCGGCGGTTGCCGCCGAGCTGGAGCGTTGGCTGGTCGAGGACATGGGCTGGCAGAGCCTTGGCCTCATCCCCTCGCCGATCGCAGGCGGAGACGGCAACGTCGAATTCCTGCTGGCGGGCAAGAAGCTATGAGCACGCAGACCCTGACGATCGCCCGCCTCGGCGCGCAGGGCGACGGCATCGCCGAGACCGAGGACGGTCCGGTCTATGCCCCCTTCACGCTGCCGGGCGAAAGTGCGGCCCTTGCGGTCAACAAGTCTCACGGCACGCTGATCTCGCTGCGCGAAGCGTCGCCCGAGCGGGTCGAACCGCACTGTCGCCATTTCGGCCCGGACGGCGAGAATGGCACCTGCGGTGGCTGCACGCTGCAACATGCCGCCGATCCCCTCTATCAGACGTTCAAACGCGACCAGGTCATCAACGCCCTGAAATCCAAAGGCTTGAAGCCCGAGGTCGCGCCGCTGATCACGGCCCATCCGGGCGAGCGCCGCCGCGCCGTCTTCACCGCCCGCAAGACCGAGAAGGATCTGCTTCTCGGCTTCAACCAGGCGGAAAGCCACCACATCGTCGCAATTTCGGAATGTCCCGTCGCGAGCCCGGGCATCGTCTCGCGGCTCGCCACCATCGGCAAGATCGGCGCGGCCATGGCCGTCAACGCCGAACCGTTCCGCATTACCGTCCTCGAAACGCTCTCCGGCCTCGATCTCTCGGTCGACGGCATCAAGGGATTTGGCGACCGCGAACGCCGGCGGACGGTCGAGACTGTTCTCGGCGAACGCGGCATTGCCCGCGTCAGCCTCAATGGCGAGATCATCGTCGAGCCGACGAAGCCGATCATCGAATTCGGTGGTGTCGCCGTGTCGCCGCCGCCCGGCGGCTTCACCCAGGCGACGCTTGCGGCCGAAGAAGCGATGGCGGCCCTGGTGCTCGCGCATATCGGCAAGGCAAAGCGTGTCGCCGACCTCTTTGCCGGCAGCGGCACCTTCGCGCTGCGCATGGCCCGCAAGGCCCGCGTGCACGCAGTCGAAGGCGAAGACAAGGCGCTGAAGGCGCTCGACTTTGCCGCTCGCAACACGCAAGGGCTGAAGCCGGTGACGATCGAGAAGCGCGATCTCTTCCGCCGGCCGCTGATGGCGCAGGAACTGAAGGTCTATGACGCCATCGTCTTCGACCCGCCGCGCGCTGGTGCAGACGTGCAGTGCCAGGAGATTGCCCGCTCTGGCATCAAGAAGGTCGTCGCCGTCTCCTGCAACCCGATCACCCTTGCCCGCGATCTCGCGATCCTTGTTGCCGCCGGCTACCGCATCACCTCCGTGACACCGATCGACCAGTTCCTCTGGTCGGCCCATGTCGAGGCCGTTGCCACGTTGGAGAAATAGAAAAGGCCCGGTCTCCCGGGCCTTTTCTCATTGTTCGTACCGCTATCGCAGCGTTACGCTGCGCGACGACGGGGCGCCGGCGCATAGGCGCTCTGGGTGTTGCCGAGGTTGAACTGTGCAAGAAGCGCGTTGAGAGAGGC
>UBXV01000039.1 GCA_900469625.1 Hyphomicrobiales bacterium | reverse complement strand
CGAAGAACATTTCCTCCGACGGCCCGACATCGTCTGGATCTGCCTGCTGGGACTCATGGCAGGTCACCTATCGGGATCAGTTCCAGACGACTGGGCAGTTCACCCGGATGACGGCCTCAATAACAAGGACGCTGAGCTGATACTGAATCTTCATCCTGCTGCGACTAGAGCCTCGGCGGATTTCCATCGGGGGCAGCACTATAGTGCTCCATTCAGACGGATTTTTCCGACTCGAACGAGTTCAATCGAACTAGTTCGTCTTGCTATGACAGGGGAGGACTAAGATGGCTGCCCTGCCTATCGAAAGCTGCGACATAGCTGGCCTGTCCATATAGGTGAGGAAGCTACCCAGAGCCGCTTCAGGGCGGGAATTTTATATTGTAGAAAATTACCAATCTGTTTTACTGCCGCTCGCTTCTTGGCTTTTCGGGGGATATTGCCGATGGAATGCACCCGCAGGGATATTATGCTTGGTGGCCTGGCACTGCTTGGCGCCGGCGCAACCCAAAAGCCGGTCTTTGCTGCGGCGACGTCCTATTTTTCCGGCCCCGCAGTCGACAATGGTGTGACCTACCGAAGCACGAATTTCGCCAAGATCGACAGGAAATGGCAGCGTCAGGTCGTCAAATATTTCAGCAGCGAGCCGATCGGCACGGTCGTTGTCGATACAAGGCACCATTTTCTCTATCTGATCATGGAGAACAAGACGGCCATCCGCTACGGCGTCGGCGTCGGGCGCGAGGGTTTCAAATGGTATGGCCGCGCCACCATCGACCGCAAATCGCTCTGGCCGCGCTGGACACCGCCGCCGGAAATGCGCGAACGTCACCCAGAACTGCCTGAGTTCGTCGAGGGGGGCTCGCCGAAGAACCCGCTCGGGCCCCGCGCCATGTACCTGCTTCGTGATGGTATCGACACCGGCTATCGCTTCCACGGGACGCTGGAGCCGGGTAGTATCGGCAAGGATGCCTCCAGTGGCTGCATCCGCATGTTCAATGAAGATGCGATTGACCTTTATCAGCGCTGCCCGATCGGCACTGCCGTTCAGGTCCTGCCACACATTGCAGACAAGGCCCCCGAGGTCAGTCAAGCAACTCCGGTTGCAACCCCCGTCGAATGAGGAACACCGCCCTGATGCACGCTATGCCCGGCTTTACGAGGCTGCTTTCTGCTGCGGCCATTCTCTTGACGCTGACCGCCTGCAACACCACTGGGATTGCTGCAGTCGAAGAACCAGCCGCAGTGCCGATGACCGGAAGAACCGACGATCCGGCTCCCGGCTTCGAGACAGTATCAGCCGGCAGCGAGGAGGATTTCATCCTCAATGTCGGCCGCCGAACCTATTTCACGCAGGATTCGGCCGCCCTCGACCCCGTCGCCAAGGCCACCCTGGACAAGCAGGCGATCTGGCTCAACAGCAACCCGCGCTGGCTGGTCAAGCTGCAGGGCTTTTCCGACGACAGCGGCGACGCCTCGAAGATGGCGAAGCTATCGCAACAGCGCGCCGATGCGGCGATGGCCTATCTTGCCTCCAAGGGCGTTGACCCCAACCGCATGTGGGCCAAGGGCTATGGCAACGACCGCGAGGTGCGCGACTGCACGGAGCGTTCCTGCAAAGTGCAGAATCGGCGCGTGGTTTCCAATCTTCGCACAGAACGGGACACACTCTGAGAGGCGGGTGTCCAGGAGGCGCCGCGTTTTTAACTGCCTCAGTGAAGGGTAAAGGTACTACCGGCAAACCCCTACGTTGATTACGAGATTGCGACCATGACCAACCTTGGTCACCGCGCCCTCACCTGCCCGCCCTACCAACGACCGCGCGATATCGATGGTGTCGTCGCGAGCGGCCGTCGGGTCGTCCTTCGACCAGGTGAATGCCCACGACATGTCGACGCCGATCACGACAAACGACACAGAACCCTGCTCCAGCCGAGCATATCCCGCATCAAGCGCGCCGCTATTGAATGCGGACTTCGATCTTAGCCGACTGAAGATAAGACATCTAACAGTTTGTCTAATATAACACGCATATTAACGCGCTTTCTTCACATGCTAGCCGAGCTTTCAGCGCTGCGACCTTGGCGTCTATTTTCGATCAAAGAGATGGCGGAGTTGGCTCGGTTGCGACCTCAAATACTGGTCTGGCGCCCAAACTTTCTCGCCGAAATGCGCGGCAGCATGCCAGGGCCAGCGGGGATCGTAGAGGATTGCGCGGGCGATCGCGACGAGATCGGCATCGCCCATCGTGAGGATGGCTTCCGCCTGTTCGAACTCGGTGATGAGCCCAACGGCAATGACCGGGATCGTCACATTGTTCTTGACGGCGCGCGCAAAGGGGACCTGATAGCTCGGGCCGATTGCGATCTGCTGGTGATATGCAAGGCCGCCCGACGAGACATGAATGGCCGAGCACCCCCGCCCCTCCAGCGCCTGGCAGAAGGTGATCGTCTGCTCGATGTCCCAGCCTTTGTCAGCCCAATCGGTCGCCGATAGACGCATCGTGACCGGTCGCTCAGGCGGAAATGCCGCCCGAACGGCGTCGAAGATCTCGAGTGGAAAGCGCATGCGGTTTTCCAGCGAACCGCCATACTCGTCGGTGCGATGGTTGGACAACGGCGAAAGGAACTGGTGCAGGAGATAGCCGTGGGCGCCATGTATCTGCACAGCGTCCAGCCCGAGTGCAGCGGAACGCCGTGTCGCGTCAACGAATGCCGACCTTACGCGTGCGAGGTCGGCGCGATCGAGGGCCACTGGATGGTCATAATTGTCGCGGAACGGCACGGCACTCGGTGCAACGGTCTTCCAGCCGCCTTCGCTGTCGGGAGCAATCTGCCCTCCACCTTTCCAAGGGACTTCGCTCGAGGCCTTCCGCCCGGCGTGGCCGAGCTGGATGGCGAGCGGCATGTCCGACCAACGCCGGACCCCGTCCAGAACCCGGCCCATCGCGCGCTCACAGGCATCCGAATAGAGCCCTACATCGCCGTAGGAAATGCGGCCTTCAGGCAGGACTGCCGTCGCCTCGATGGTCAGCACGGCTGCGCCCGACATCGCCAGATTGCCGAGGTGGATGAGATGCCAGTCGGTCATCTCGCCGTCCGTCGCCGAATATTGACACATCGGAGCGATGACCACCCGGTTTCGCAGTGCAAGGGAGCCCATTTCGAAGGGCGAGAAAAGTCTGGTTCCGCTCATGATTGTTCTCCACACGCATCAACAGGATTCGGCGAAGCCGGTTCCTGCGAAGCTCTCGCCGGCTTGGCAGCGAGACTACAGTTTCAAAGGGCCGAACGGGAGAGGAAATGCATCCATGCAACGCCGAGATGGTTCGCCAAAAGCGCCTGCATGCCACTGTAATGTAAAAGGTGACCGCGAAACTCAAATGCACCACAATGGCAACGACAGGCGGGGTGGTTTGGCCGGCATACGATGCCGCAACGCCGACACTGTAGTAACGCGTCGCGTCCCGAACGCATGCCCCCTTCCCTGCGATCGTGCCCATCGATGACGTCGCCATCAGCGGCTATCGGCTCGTCTTTTGCCCGGCAATCCCCTTTCGATCGGGAAATAGTCAGCGGTGGTTTTCTCTGGAGATCGAGAATGCGCTGATAAAATCAAGCGGCCTTTCCCCCGAAGCGAGCATTTTCGTAAATTTCCGGATTGAACTATCCCCTCCAGGTGGATAGGTAGTTGCTCATGACAGAACACACACATCGACACGATACGCACCCGGAAATCGTCAAGCGCCTGAAGCGTGCGGAAGGACATTTGAAAAGTGTCATCGCCATGATCGATGCCGGTCGACCATGCCTTGACATCGCACAACAGCTGCACGCGGTCGAAAAGGCGATCACCAACGCCAAGCGCACGCTGATCCAGGACCACCTCGACCATTGCCTCGAAGAAACGATCGGCCCAGTCGATCGAGAGCAAAGGCAGACGATCGACGCGTTCAAGACGATCACGAAGTATCTTTAGCGATAGCCAGACGCAGCTTGCAGGCCCGTACCTGCAAACTGCGTGTGGAACTTGCCTGTGAATTTCAAACGCCACTTTGGGGTCGTCGACCCAGGGCCAGGAGCAGCGAAATGCTTGCAGTTCTCAAGAACCGGACCTACCGGCACCTTTTTTTCGCCCAGGTCATTGCGCTGCTTGGAACCGGTCTTGCAACCGTCGCTTTAGGGCTGCAGGCATACCAGCTGGCCGATGGCAACGCCGGGGCCGTTCTCGGGACCGCGCTTGCCATCAAGATGATCGCCTACGTCGTGGTCGCCCCCATCGCCACCGCCTTTACCGAACAGCTGCCACGCAGGGCGATGCTGGTGTCGCTCGATCTTGTTCGAGCCGCGGTCGCGCTCTGTCTACCGTTCGTGACGGGGGTATGGCAGGCATATGTGCTGATCTTCGTCCTGCAGGCTGCCTCCGCCGCCTTCACCCCGATGTTTCAGGCGACAATCCCTGACGTTCTCGTGGACGAAGACGACTACACCAACGCACTGTCGCTATCGCGGCTGGCCTATGATCTTGAAAAGGTCTGCAGCCCCTTGCTCGCCGCGATCCTTCTGGCGGTGATGAGCTACCACAATCTCTACCTCGGGACAGTGGTCGGTTTCCTTGCATCCGCATCTCTGGTCGTTTCGGTCCTGTTGCCCGATCCGAAACCGTCGGCGCCGCGCAGCATCTATGAAAGAACCACGCGCGGTCTCAAGCTGTACCTGGCAGTGCCACGCCTCAGGGGCCTTCTGGCCCTCAACCTCGCTGTCGCTGCCGGCGGCTCCATGGTTCTCGTCAATACCGTCGTGCTGGTGCAAGGGACCTACGCGCTGGGAGAGCGGTTCACCGCCATCGCGCTGGCGGCCTTTGGCCTCGGGTCCATGATCGCCGCAATTTTCCTGCCGCGCCTGCTCAAGATCACACCGGATCGCTCCGTCATGCTTGCAGGCACGGGTGTCCTGGTGATCGCGCTCGTCACCGGCCTGTTGGTCGATTCCTACTGGTCAATGGTTGCGCTATGGGCCGTGATCGGGGTGGGCTACTCACTGGTGTTGACACCTTCCGGTCGTATCCTTCGCCGCTCGGCGGCATCCGAAGATCGTCCCGCCCTTTTTGCGGCGCAGTTTGCCCTATCGCACGGCTGCTGGCTGATCACCTATCCGCTCGCCGGTTGGCTCGGGGCCACAATCGGGCTTTGGGCGACCTATGGCGTGCTGGCGGTGATCACGGCACTTGGCGCGATCGCGGCCGCGGCCTTGTGGCCGTCGGTTGAGCGGGACGATAGCCACGTGCATACCAACCTCGAAGCGTCGCACCCCCACCTCGTTGGGGCGGTATCGGTAGCAGGCGGATACCGGCATAGCCATGCGTCCGTTACCGACAAATACCATAGCCATTGAGCGAGTTGCCCCGGCCACGGCGATGGTCGGTTCGTGCCCAGATATGTTGCTTTCGTCGTGTCCGGGCATAACGGAATTTCCTTTCTCAACGCGTATCAACCATGGTTCAATGCTGGCGGCGGAGCCGAGGGCGCACCATGCATGAAATGTCGAAAGTGGGGTTGAGTTCGTCACCACGAGAAAGCCAGCAGCGCGGGCGCGGACCGGGCTGGTGGCAGGACTGGTTTGCCGAGCGCACCCTGGCTTTCCAGTTCGTCGTTGCGAGCGGCATCCTTATCGTGATCGCCGCGGCAATCGCCGGTCATCTGATTGCCGAGCAGGTGTCCAAGGACACGTTGAAGGATCGGGCGGCGGCATCCGCGCTTTTCATGCAAAGTATTCTGTCGCCATTTGCCGACGAACTGGCAACGGGGCGAACTCTCTCTCAATCGTCGAAAGACGCCCTCGACCAGGTGTTCTTCGACGATGAATTCCGAATGCGTTTCCCGCATCTCGAGTTATGGCGGGCCGACGGCACCATCGTCTACTCGACGTCGCCTGAACTGATCGGCAACCGTTTCGATCCACCGCCAGGGCTGGTCGAGGCGCGGCAAGGCAATGTCGTGTCGGACTTTACAGATCTGAACGCCGACGAACATAAGACGCGGGCGTTCACGACACCGTATCTTGAGATCTACAGCCCGGTTCGAGTGGCCGACGACGGCGCAATCGTGGCCGTGGCGGAAATCCAGGAAGAAAGCGCCCTCCTTGCGCAGGAGATGTTCGAAGTCCGTCTGAGCAGTTGGCTGATCGTTGCGGGTGCGTCTGCGCTGATCCTGTTTTGCCTCTTCGGCATCGTGCGGCGCGGCAGCGCCACCATTGAAACACAACGCAACAAGCTGCTTCAGCGAGCCGCCGAAGCCGAGCGCGTTACTGATCAGGTGCGCGTCCTCAGCGACCGTGCGCGCCTAGCCACGATGAGGCTGACGGACGCGAACGAAAAACTGGCGCGTCAGATCGGGGCTGACCTTCACGACGGTCCGGCACAACTGATCGGTTTTGCCGTATTGCAACTCGAAACCGCGAAGCGATCGAAGACAAAGGCGGGGCGCGAGGCGGCTCTTCAGGTCATTGCCGAAACCCTGGACGACTCGTTGAACGAAATTCGCATGATCGCAAAGGCGCTTCTGCTTCCTGATATCGAGCGCCTGGACCTGGGACAGATTGTCGGCCGCGTCATCCGTCTTCATGAGGCAAGAACGGGCGCAAAGGTTGCGTTGGACATGCCCCAGATGGACCTCAGCCTCCCCACACCCATCAAGACCTGCGTCTTCCGCTTTCTGCAAGAGGGTCTCAACAACTCCTACAAACATGCGGGTGCCCGTGCGCCGAACGTCGAATGCCGTTTCACGGACGGTTCGCTCGTGGTGCGCGTTCACGACGAGGGGGGCACGATCGCAACGCCCAAATCGGGGGCTACTAAGGGCGGAATGGGAATAGACGGCTTGCGGCAGCGCGTCGAAAGCTTGGGTGGCACCCTGTCTTTCAAATACCGAGTGGCAGGTTCGGTGCTGGAAATGGCCGTGCCTCTGGATGAGAACCTGACAGGCGCTTAGCAAATGCCGCGGCGCGCGCTTCGGCGGGCAACGGCTCCGGCGGTCCAATTGCCGCTCATCAGTGTCGCCCATCGCGCCGCGCAACGGCGGCACGCCACAAAGCGTTCGTCACACGATGAACGCGCACTGCCAAAGCAGCGCCGCCGCTTGAACCTTTTGCAGTTTTCCGAAGATCGTGGCCAACACAGAGCCAGCGAACGTGTGTTGGTCCGCGTGAAGGCTGTTGAGGACAGTTGCGGAAGCACCGGCTTGCTGCTTGCCCGGGACCGAGGCCATCAGCGATTGCACCAGGGTTGCTCCGAACCGGGGACCGAGGGGTACCGCCCACGTGTCATAGGTCGAAGCCGTCTCTGCGTGGACCGCAACCCCGTTGCGTTCGACAACGAGCAAACCACGGCGGATGCGAAGAAGGCGGCCGTATCGTCGCGGCAACACAAAAGGCGCAACCCACCTGCGAATGTAGAATTTGAGGCCACTTTGCACGCGCCACAATTCGATAAAGAGGCTCTGAAAATCCTGGTGGCTGCCTCCGAGCCAGGTGCGCAGGTTGGTGGCCAGATTTGCCTTGCTCCACTCTTTCACGCACACGTTCATCTGAAGCAGGCCGCCCGGCTTCAGATGCCTGTCCAGCCCACCGAGGAAACGGATCAAGATTTGCTCGCCCGATTCCAACGCGTTGCGAGGCTTGAGCTCCATTCCGATCGGTGCGTTGAAAACGATCCGGTCAAAGGTCGCACCTTCGACGGCGGAGAAGAGATCGGACGGCAACACCTCGACATTGCCGACATCATTCAGCGCCATGTTGAAGCTGGTCAACATGAGCGCGCGCGGGTTGACGTCGAGTGCGACGACCCTTCTGCAATAACCCGACATAGCCAGGGCGATGACGCCACAGCCACAGCCCATGTCCAATCCGCTCTCAACGGGTTCCCGCACCAGCAGGTTTGACAGTGTTGGCCCTTCCCACATCGGATCGACATAATTGTCGCGATCACCGGACTTGCGCACGACGCGCATGGGCTGTCGCAAATCCGAAAAGACGAGGTGCGCCCCAAGCGACTGCGCCTGAAACCGCGCACGCAAGACCGCGCCCGACTGTTCGAAGACGCCGAACCTCACAAGATCGTCTATGACCGCTGTGCCGAGTTCCCCCTCGATCGCCTCTCGGGACTGTGGCTTGCCCAGAAGCAAGGACGTCAGTCGGCTTGTCTCGTCCGACAGGACGGCCTTCATGAGCCGGCCGGATCGAGCGATCGCGGTGCGATCCTCCTGTGTCCAGGTGATAGCAGGCAGCGCCATTTGGTTCCCCTCCGTCGCGATTGCGTCCCCATGCGAAATCTAGGGGGCATCGTGGGATGAGGTCGATCTGCAAGAATGGGGTAGAAACTGTCACAAAGGGAGTAGCCCGGATCTGCGCTTCGCATGCGCATCGCGCATAGCGTCGAACCCGGAGCTCTGGGCGCCCATGGAATTGACTGTCACGCGCGGTCTTTGCGCGTGACGGAGCGCACCAGCCATGCCTGATGGTCGCCATGCGCACAGCGACCGGTTCTCTTCAAGCGACCGCCAGTTCCGACAGCCAGCCCTGGTCCAGGCCGCGCTTGCGGCAGTAGGATATCAGTCGGTCGCGCGCCTTGCCTGGCCGATCGAGGCCGAGGAAACGTGACGCGTTCCGCCAGAAAATGTTCTGCTGATGATCCTCGCTGACGCCCGCCAAGGTCAGTTCGTCCTTTATTCTTGGAACATAGGCGTTGTAGTTCCTCTCGAGCGCCATCATCGACCAATCGGTGCCGAACATGAGGTGGCGGGCGTCCGGATCGTAAGCGTCCAGCCATTTGTCCAGCAACGCACGGATCTTTCGGTGCAGTGTTGCGTCGTCGCTGCTGACGAGTTCGCTGAGATAACTCAGGTCCGCAAACAGGTTTGGGCGACGCCCATGATCGATCGTTCTGCCGATGATGTCTTCCCAGGTCGGCGGACCCGAGAACTTGTCCTTGGCACAGGACACCATCACGCCCGTGGGCGCTCCGGGACGGATAACCTCGTCGAAAGCGCCGAAATGGGCCAGATTGATCCTCAGCTTGTCGTACTGGTTGGTATCGAGCAGTTTCTTCCAGTAGGCAGGGCTCGCCAGTTCGCCAAAGCCGCAGCCGGCGCCGATGCTGTTTTCCGCATGCGCCATGATCGGCACCTCATTGTCGCGGCACCAGACATAGAGCCGCTTTAGCGCTGCATCGATTGCAGGGTCGGCGTTGCCCCAGGCCTTGAACCCCATGGGCGGATAGATCTTGACGCCGACAAACCCCTTTTCCATGATCGCATACTGGATATTGGTCATCGCCGACCCTGGCCTCAGGGCTTCGCGGTGCGGATCAAAGCCGACGAAGCTGTGCATGCGTATGCCGGTGCGCTTCGTCACCAGTTGCTGGACTTCGTCCATGACGTCGATCTGGTCACGCTGTGGCGAAGCGCGACCGCCGATGGACTTCTCGAAATCGAGAATACTGGGCGTGATCAGCGACAGCCGGCATTTGCTCGCGAAGATCCTGATATAGCTCTCGGCCAGGTCTTCGCGGTAATCCTGCATCAGCCGCACGAAGGTCAGGTAGGTGCCGATCTTGTCATGCGCCTTTGCGGCCTTGACCAGAGTATCAACGTCATCCTCTGCGACAGGTCCCGAGCGCCGCTGAAACGTGCGCGGCAGCGTCGCCTCGCCGCCCAACTCGCTGAGAAGGCCGGCGTAATCGGGTGTTTCGGCGGAGCTGCGCGCCATGCCCGACACGCGTTGCCCGGCGGCGAGCCCCACGAGCTGTCGGACGGCCGTGCGCAGTTGCTCGTCCTTGCGTCGCTCCAACTCGGCCTCCGACGGCCGGCGCGCCCGTCGTTTCAGGATTGCAAATTCGTCCTTTGCCTTGGGGGCGACATCACCGAGTGCCGTGACCAGAAAGACGATGAGTGCATTGCTGATCCCGCGCGCTTCGGCGGCGTCGGCTGCGCGTCTGAAGTCGGGTTTGGGCTCGCGCAGCGCCACGTAGCGCACCAGCCCCTCGACCGGCACATCGGCCGCGTTGAAAAAGTGACAGTGGACGTCGACAACAGGATGACTGAGATTGCATGCACCAGCCGGCGGCAGAATTGGACGACACCCGGAAAGTACATTTGCGATGACGCCCGCCGAGACCAGCCGCAACACGTCGCGGCGGGTCGCGGCCGAAATCGGACCGGCCCAATCATCTTCCATTGTCCCCTCCTGTTGCGAGACCCCCTCGAACAATCACTGGCGACATTACTCCGGCTCCTGCCCTGTTGGAACAGAAATCTACTTACCGTTACTGCCGTTTCCTAGATCAATGGAAGCCGTCTTTCAGTCGCAAAGGAGGCATGTTACTCTAAAATCTTGGGGAGAATTTTGCGTGGTTGGTGGCGCCAGCAAGTATGAATTCCAACGTTACCTGTCGGGGGCCCTGGTTCAATGGTCGTCTCCCGCAGCGACGGGTTCTGCTGACCCGACGCGGGAAGACTTCCTGGGATCGCTGCTTTTCGCCGATATTTCCGGCTTCACCCGCCTGACCGCGAAATGGTCCGAAAGCGACCGTGCTGCGGGTGCTGAGCGTGTCAGCCTGCTCTTGAACGGGTTCATGAGCGAGCTGGTCGGCCATGTGGAAGAGCATGGCGGCACGGTGCTGAGTTTCGCCGGCGATAGCCTCATTGCCGGCTGGCGCGCGTCTGATGCGCACGAGCTGGAGCAGACAGCTTGGCGCAGCTGCTATTGCGCCGGGCGGATCCGCGAACAGATCGGCGGCCCAGGCGGTCCAGACGACGCGCTGCAATTGCGCGTCGCAGTCGGCGCCGGCACCATCACGCTGCTGCATTTGCTGCCGCGCGCCGACCAGCGGTGGCTGATCGTCGGCGGCGACTGCCTGGCACAGGCCGATCACTGTGGCCAATTGACGGAGGCAGGCGAAATCCTGGTGTCCGAGGCCGTGTGGCAAATGGTTGGAAAACGGGCAAAAGGCGGCCCCTCCGGCGACGGAACGGCGCGTCTCGACGAGATTACACCCTATGTTGCGGCCAGCACCGGTCCGCCCATCCGCTTGCAATCGGCGACCGAGCGGCTCGAGGCTTATCTACCCCTGTCGCTGCGCAGCCGCCTTCTCTCGCCGCTTTCGCATTGGCTAGCAGACCTGCGAACGGTGACAGCGCTGTTCGTGCATGTCGCGGGCCGCAATCTCGACACGGATCTCGCGCGACTGAACACGATCGTCGGGATGGCGATCGCGGTTGTCGGGCGGACCGGCGGCGAAATCCTGCATACGGCCCTGCATTCGAACGGGCTTGAGGTGTTCGCCGTCTTCGGCCTGCCTGGTGCGAAACATGCAGACAATGCCCGGCGCGCGACACTCGCGGCACTGCGGCTGTCGAGTGAACTGGTCGAGGCGGACCTTGGCCTGTCGGCTGGCATTTCGACTGGAGAGAGCTTCTGCGGCGCACTCGGGGCGAACCATCGCGCCGATTACACGGTCGTCGGGGCGGCCGTGAACATGGCATCGCGGTTGGCGAGCGTTGCTGCCGGGCGCATTCTCGTCGATCAGGCAACCGCAACGGAGGCGTCCGGCCAGATTACGTTCTCCGGACCTTGGACACTCACCGTTCCCGGTGTGCGCGGTGGCGTGCCTGCCTTCGCACCGGTCGCCGAGACGGTTCCCAGGCGCGACACCAGTGCTCCCCTATTGCTCAACCGGCGGGCCGAGCTGACCGCGCTTGACGCCTATCTTGAGCGCGCCAGCAACGGCCGACCCGGAATCATGATCGTCAGGGGTGATTCCGGCGTCGGAAAATCCGCTCTGCTGCGCGCCTTCGTCGAACAGTGTCGCGACCAAGGGCGTCGTGTTCTGGTCGGAAATGCCGATGATATCGAAAACGACGTCCCCTATTTTGCCTGGCGCGGCGTGATCCGCGAACTGCTTGGCATTACTGACCTGCGTGGCAACGAGGCCGCAGAACAGGTGACGCGGTTCTTTTCCCACAAGCCCGACCTCGCGCATCTCGCTCCCTTGCTCAACGACGCCATCAATCTCACCCTGGCCGACACGGTCGAGACCTGGGCAATGTCGGGCGACGGGCGGTCTCATCGCCTGCGCGAATTGCTTGGTGAACTCATGACAACGAGCCTTGCGTCGGGAAAGGGGCTCGTCGTGCTCGAAGATGTGCATTGGCTCGACGAAGCCTCTGGACACTTGCTCGGTCGATTGGCTTCCGGCGCGGAACCGGTGCCGGTCGTAGTCTCGACCCGCGCGGCGAGAACGCAGGAGGACCTGACGCGCTGGACCGGCCAGCGGCATAACGGCGCCCAGACATTGGAACTCCTGCCGCTCGACGTAGAAGGTACGATCGCCCTTGTGCGCGCGTCGATCGGCAGCAATTTTCCGGCGGACGGGTTCGGTGAGGCGGTCTATGCCCAGTCGGCGGGAAATCCACTGCTGATCTGCGAGATCTGTCGGATGATCGACGAACGCCGGCTACCGAAGGCCGTCGACAGCCCGAGCGCCACGACCCTCACTGAAAACCGCTCCAACGATGCAACCCTGCTCAACACGGCCAAGGTGACCGTAATCGCCAGGACCGATCAGCTGGCGGCCGAACTCCAGGTGATCCTGAAAATTGCGAGCGCCATGGGGTCGACGTTCTCGGCAGCCGACCTGGCGGCCCTGTCGCCTATCAGGAAAACCGAGCTCGATATCCTGGCAAGCATCGAGCGATTGCAGACCGCACATCTCATCAAGCCCGTGGACGACCGTCCGGGGCGGTTCATGTTCAGCCATGCGGTTATCCGTCAGGCAATCTACGACAGCATGCTCTCCGAGCAGCGTCGGGAGGCGCACCGCGCGATCGCCCAGGCCATGGAGGAGAGCGGGCAACCCGATAACGCTGAAAACCTGCCCCGCATCCTCAGTCACTGGGAGCGCGCCGGTGATGCTGCGATGGCCTTCCACTACCTGGATCGGGTCGCCGAACTGCGGCTGCGCCAGTTCGACAATGCCGCCGTCGTCGATCTGGTCGAACGCTTCTTCAAGATCGCAAAGGACCAGGCGATTGCGATCCCTGCGCCACGGCATGCGGCCGCCTGCTTCCTGCTCGGGGAAGCGAACCTTAATCTGGGACGTGCCGAGGCTGCCAGGCACGCCTATGAAGACGGGTTGAGGCTCTCCGGCATTCCGCTCCCACGCACCTCTGCCGGTCTGGCCTTGCATCTCGTTCTCGATCTCGCAGAGCAGGTGTGGCGCCGTGCAACCCATCGGGACAAGGACTGGATCCTGAAGCGCGAGATTTCGCGATCCCCTTCCGACCCCTTCCTGCTTGCAGCAAAAGCGCATGAGGATCTGACACGGATCTATTACTTCACGAGCGAGAAGTTGCGACTGATCCACGCGACGTTGCGGGCAACGAACCTCGCCGAACGCAACACCTATGTCTCGCCGACGACGGCCACGAATTATGCGAGCCTTGGAGCCATATGCGGCGTCATTCCGCTTCACGGGCAAGCGGAACACTATAGCCGCCTCGCCGCCGCCCTTTCGGAGCGTGTGGACCAATTGGGAACGCGGGTCCGCGTTGACCTTCTGTCCGGCCTCTATCAGATCAGCATCGGCCACTGGCCGGCCGGAAAACGAGCCTTCGAAGCCGGGCTGAGCAATGCCACGGCGGTCGGCGACATGAGACGCTGGTGCGAAGTCGCGGTTGGCCTCGAGACGATATCCGGCCCGTGGCTGCTGACGCCGGCCTTCGAAGGTATTACGCCTTGGGAAACCCTCGTTCAGCGCATCTGCGAAGAAGGCCGCAGGCGCGGAGACATCCAGGTGCTCGGCTGTGGCCTGCTCGGTCGCCTGAGGGGCAACGCAGCGCTTGGCCGGTGGGATGCCACCGACGCGGACCTTGATGAACTCAAGCATATCATTGCCGAACAGGCGGATGGGCTGGAGCTGGTTCATTGCATCGAGGGCGCATCGTTGCTGACCGAAGTTGCCCGACGGAGGGGTAACTCGGAGGAGGCGACGATCTGGTTCGAGCGCGCGCTTTCCTGGTGTCGCGCACTCAATCCCGCCATGAAGACACGCACGCTGCCGGCGCTCGCCCGCCTGATGGACGTGGCAAGCGACCCGGAAGCTGGCAACCTGCTCGCAGCCCGGTTTGTTCTCGGGAAGCTTAAACGCTTTGCGCGCGTCTATCCGATCGGCCGACCTTCAGCAGCTCTCGGCCAGGCGAGCGTCCATGGCGTTCGCGGCCAGAGGCGGCGCGCCGAGCGCGCCGCGCGGCACGCCTTCGATGAAGCGATACGGCTGGAGATGCCCGCCGTGGCGCTTGCGTCGCTGAATCACCCGGCCGGCCCGAAGGATGAAGCCGCGCTGCACGCGTTCGAGACGATGGTTGCCCCCCGGAAAGCCATCTGGAGCGAAGTCCTTCGCCTCCATCAACCCCTTCGTTCACCGACGGCCGCCATGGCTGGCCCAGAAGGAGGCAGCGCATGATACACACCCAGCGCCCCCGCGTGTTGATCGTGCTCGCCCATTTCGACGAAACCCGCAACCCGCGGGGCCGTCCCGATTTCATCCCGCAGGGAACGGGGCACCTTTTTCTCGCAGGCGCCTTCGCCAGGGACTGCGTCGATATCCGGGCCTATAGCGAGTTCCATGACGGGCCGCTGGTCGACGAAACAGCCTTTGCGGAACTGGACATGCTGGTGCTCACCGGTGTTACCGCCGCCTTTGACCGCATGCGCCATCTGACGGCTTACGCGCGCACGAAGTCACCGCGTTGCGTGGTGGTGGCAGGTGGGCCAGCCGTGCGCAATCTACCGGTCTCGAGTGCTGCGACCTTCGACTACGCCTGCCAGGGTGACATCGAGGACATGCAGGCGATCATCAGGGATGTCTTTGGAGAGTGGGCCGCAGCCGAGACCATCCTGCCGCGGTTCGATCTGGCAAACTGGGGCGGCCCGGTGATGTATGTGGAGACGAGCCGCTACTGCAATTTCAAATGCAGCTTCTGCGCATTGACCGCCGAAGGCCGACGCTACCAGGGTTACGATCCTGCCTACATCGAAGCGCAAGTGCGCAATGCGCCTCGAAAGAAATACGTCCTCTTCATCGACAACAATTTCTATGGGAACAGCAAGGATGCTTTTCTCGCCAAGCTCGACCTGATCCGTTCGCTGTGGCGGGAGGGTCTATTCGAGGGGTGGTTCGCACTGGTGACAGGCGATTTCTTTCGTGATTTCAGCAATCTCGAGGCGGTGCGGGCCGCCGGCTGTCTCGGTCTTTTCAGCGGCGTCGAAACGCTGAATGAGGCGCAGTTGAAGCGCTACCAGAAAAAGCAGAATCTGGTGGTGCCGCAGCTGCAGGCCATTCAGACGAGCCTGAAGGCCGGCGTCGCCTTCCAGTACGGCCTGATGTTCGACCCGTCGTCGCAAACCTTGCAGGCGATGCACGAGGAGCTGGCTTTCATCACCAGCGAGAGCACCATGCCGCTTCCGGCCTTCCTCAGCCTGACGATCCCGCTGCTGGGCACACCGCTGTTCGACGAATGCGTCTCGGAAAACCGTTTCCTGCCCTCCGCCAAGCTGCGTGACATGGACGGCTTCACCCTGATGACGCGGCCCCTCGACGCGCTCGACGAGGTATCGGCGTTCGCGCGACGGCTGTCGCGGCTTGACGGCCAGCGATTACGTATCCTGCGGCATTGCGTCGGCTTCTACCGCACCTATCGCCACTCGCTCTCGGGTCGCCAGATGGCGCACCTGCTTGCCAACAGCCTGCGCCTCGCGGTGCCATCGGTGATGCATCATCATCGCCTTCCGATGCGTTCGCGCAACGAGGACAATCTTACCTATGTGACGACGACGCAGCCGCTTGGCCCGCTCTACACACCGGCATTCCGGGTTGGGGAAAGCTTCCGCTCCTACTTCACGCCGACGATGATCACCGACGCCTCAGGCACCCTCGACGAGACGATTGCAATGAATCTCGAGGCTCGAAAAGGTGTAAGCCGTCACGCCGGCCGCACCCGCAGCGTGGCGAATGCCCGTACCGCCGAAGGCGGACAACCCGCATCGGCAAGCGAGAGTGCTGCACGCGCTCAGGATTGATCAGCGCATCGTCATGCCGCCAAACGAAGCATCGCGCGCCGGCTTTTTTCCGACAGCCCGCACGAAAACGCGCGACGGTCGCGATGCGTCAAGGAACCGGTGCTGGCGGCGTAATGCCCTGGTAATAGTCACCCTCGCCGCCGCCCATGTACTCGTTGGTGTAGCGTTCACGTTCGTCGCCCAAGGTCCGAGCCGGCGGACGATAGTAGCCATAGGGGCCGTATATCGGTCCCGGTTCGACGTACACACTGCCCGTCGGCATGGGATCGACGTAGACGACACCGGGTGCCGGTTCGTAATAGTAGTTGTCGGCGAGAGCGGTTGTTGCGGCAAAGGCGACAACCAGTGCGCCCCATGACATCTTCGCGGAAAATTTCATGATGGTTCTCCAATCTCCGGTCGGGATTTCACCGCATCTGACGAGATATCCGGCAGCCACTGCCCATAGGCCCACGCTGCCTGGCAAGTATAACGCCTGATCGAGGCTACCGTTCCATCGGCGCTGCATGACCCGTTTCCGGACGTTGACGATCCGTTAAGGCACGCTGTGACCGGCCCTTTCAGGATCGTCCAGCTCGACATATACTCGCGCGCGTTGCTGGTCGCGTGGCAGGTCCAACGCCGATGATATCCGCAAAAACCAGCCGGCTGGCAGCGCGCGTCTGCCTGTGCTGGCTTTTGTTGTTTTCAACGGTCGCACGCGCCGGCATCGATACCTTTGGCTACCAGGTCCCGATCGGCCCTGCGCCGGCATTCGTTGCCGACGCCATACAGACGTTGCCCAAGCGCCGCGATGCCGCCATCGCCACCATGGCCTGTGGCTCAGAGTTCAATTTTGTCCCGCACCACTGGAAACGGTCCAACAGCGAAGACATCACCGCAGAACTGCTCGGCAAGATGGCCTGGAACATGCTCGGGCGCGGAACACACGCCGCAGTTCTTCTTCCGCGACCGTGCGAGTTCACCATCGCCGCGGCACATTGGCAGGTCTGCCGGGTGTTCGACGACAAATGCCTGCATGACGAAGCGTCTGTCAGGCAGCCGGCCATCGACGCGTTTCTCACCCATCCCGCCTGGCTCGCGATCACCAACTGGCCAAATCCCGGCAGCTATGCACCCGATACCGCTCCGATCCGTGACCGCATCCTGTCGTTGCTGCCGCCGGCCTGCGGGGACGCCAGTACCGACGCCGGCGTCGTCCAGAACTATTCGATCACCGCAAGCAATATCGCGCCGGACCGGCCGGCCAACGTCCGCCTGACATTCCGAATCTCGCCGTCCTGCCTCGCCGCGCAGGTTGACCAGTCGCTGCTTTTGATGTCGCGCGGCGACATGCAGGTTGGTACAGACGGCGCCCCCTGCAATCTGTTTGGCGGCACCCACGGCGACTGGGACGCGACGCTGAAAAACCTGATCCGCATTGCCGAACTCGACCGCCGGCAGCCGGCGCTGAGCGACGAAGCGCGCAAGTATCTCAACGAACAACTCATCGACATCGATGGCGGGCCGGCTGCAGAAAGCTATCATTTCTGGGAGTGTGGCAACGAGGAGAAGAGCGTCGGCAGCCCGCAGGACCGCTCCGACGACCGTTCCGGTTTCGATAGCATGATGGAGGATCTCTGGGATTCCGGTTGGGACATCCTGTCGTTCCTCGCCATCCTCCTCATCCTCATCGCAGCCATCATCGCCGCCGTCGCGGTTGTGGCCGGGGCAGTCGCGGCGATCACCGTCGCGATCGTACTCATCGTCGTGGCGGTTGCCGCGGCGGCGCTGGCCACGCTGACGATACCGGAAACCGAGAACCACCTGTGGATGATCAACTCCACGAAGTATCTCAACAACCAGTACATCATGGCCAATGGTGGCACAGGCTACGCCAGCGACCAGACTGACCTGCGCGAGTGGATCCTGAAGGAAATGCAGAGGCTGCTGAAGGCAGATTTCCTCGAATACAACAGTCGTCCGTACCAGCGCTACAGCATGGTCTCGATCACCAACCTGGCTGACTTCGCCGAGGACGTGGACATTCGCACCGGCGCGCGCGCCGTCATGGAATATGCTGTCGCCAAATACGCAGTCACTAGCAGCGAGGGACGCCGCATTGCGCCCTACCGGCGCAAGCGCGAGTACCTGCAACATGTCGACGGTGTGCCACGCGACGGCACGGCGCTTACCACCACCGACCCGCCGAAGAACGGCCTGTTCGACCTCAATCGCGGCGCCGACCATCAGCACGCGCTCGGACTGCTCTATTTCGGCGTTTCGCTCAATCTGCCGGGGTTCGTCGGCAATCAATACGCCGCCTCCACATCCTATGCTTCGCACGCGATCTATTATGCGACATCTGGCTACCGGCCCGACGAAACGATCTATTCGCTGGTTATCGACCGCGACCGTTCGCCGCCAGTCCATCAGCGATTGCATCACTATGGCTGGGAGATCGTCTCAAGCGGCGCGGCCTTCACCATAACCGCGGGCGGGCTTACCACCGGCATGCCCAAGAACACCACCATCGACCCGATCGACCAGCTGTTCGTCGCCGATGACTTGGGCGTGGCTGTTCCGACCACCGTCATGCTGGCGGGGCCGCCCCACCAGCCGCCCACCTTGACCCAGCCGGAGGTCGCACGGCCGCCTGCGGCGCGACGCTCGTCGCTCGAGCGCTTCCTGCGTTTCCAGGGCAAGCTGCCCGAGGCAGTCGATTCTGCACCGAGCTACGACTTGAACCTCTGTGTCTGGGACGGCTTTGCTTGCGGCGTCAACGTCGTCATCCCCGGTGATCTCGCGGCACCATGCATGAAGCCGGGGCATCGCGCAGGCTGGTTCCTGCTCCGCTCGGATGACGCCGACTGCGCGGCCTACAATGGCGGCCCGCCTTTCTGGATGTCGCTCTACCGCAAGCAACTCTTCGGCTCCGACCTTGGCGATTTCGACGAGGTCTACAGTGCCGGGTTCGTGGAGGTCGTCGACGCGGCCGAGATGACCTTCGACGATTTCAAGTCGAGAGTATCGGCGCGCAACCCCGGACCGGGAGAGCCGATGACCGTATCCGGCGACTGTGGGGGCAGCTACGTGTCGGCGCGCGGTTCGCCGGGACAGCGCATCGAATTCGATTGCGAGCGCGTCACCAAGGTCGACGCGATCGAGCAGCCCGACCCGGACGACTGGCCGCATGCCGCAGCACCTCCCGGTGCCATCGGTATCGCTCCCATCACGTCGAGCGGAACTGGCCGCGTCGAAATCACGAGTACGGTGCGCAAGCGAAAGGTCGTGCTCGACCTCGAGCGTTGGTTCGACCCGCGCTTCGATACGGTGACCCTGCCATGAGCGTATTGGCGAAGCTGCTCACCCTGGCATTCTGGCTGGTGCTGGCCGTCACTTCGGCTCACGCCGACGCGGTTGTCACGGTCTGTGGCAAGGATGTCTGGCCCGGCGATGCCCGCACCGACCTTGCAGAAGCGCTTATGGCTGGCGGGCGCGTCACATTCGCCTGTTCGGGCATCATCGAACTGACGCGCCAGCACGGCTTGCAGCGGGATATGGATATCGACGGCGGCGGCAAGATCACGCTTGATGGCAAAGGCCGTCGCATGTTCGGCCTCGGCTCCTCGGGGGCGCGTGTCTCGTTTACCAGGATCCGGATCGAGAGTGGCGGTATCGGTGCGTCCACCCTGCCCGGCGGCGTTATCGTCGGCGAGGGATTTGTCTCGTTGCTGGAGGGCACCACCATCGCCAAATCGCAGCAGCCGATCTGGCTCATGGCCGGCGACCTGGTGCTGCGCGACGCCTGGATCCGTGGGAGTTCCGGTCCGGCACTCATTGTGTCCGAAGGGGTCCTGGACATCTCCGACAGCCGGTTTAGCGACAACACCGGACAATTGCTGGCCACCTCGCGTTTCAGCAGCGTGCGCATCGACAATTCCCAGTTTCAGCGCAGCGGCGCTTCGAGCTTCGGCGGCACTGATGCCACCGGCAACTGCCAGGTGGCGATCACGCGGTCGTGGTTCGTCGACAATTCCAGCGCCGACCACGGCGGCGCGTTCCTGTCGCGCTGCAAGCTTTCGGTCGAGGAAACAACGTTTGAGCGCAACCGTTCCTCCGGACAGGGCGGCGCGATCTTCGCGGGTCCCGGCGTCGAGGCGAACATGCGCGCGGTCACCTTCACCGGCAACGTCGCCGACGGCAGCGGCGGCGCGGTGGCCGCCGCCGGGGAGCTATCCCGTCCTGTCAGCTTCACGATCCGCAACGGCCGCTTCAAGGGCAATCGGGCAGCACTCGCGGGCGGGGCAATCGCCGTGGGTGAAGCCGCCCATGCCGAGATCCGCGGCAGCAACCTCATCGACAACATAGCCGGCACAGCCGGTGGTGCCATTTATGCCCGGCAGTCGCCGCTTTTCCTCGACGGCAGCCTGCTGCGAAGGAACCGTGCGGCCAGCGGTGGCGCCGTCCAGACACTGTGTTCGCCGGCGGCAAGTCGCATCGCGAACTCCATCATTGCAGACAACACCGCCGATACAGGGGCGGCCTATGTGGGTGGCAGCATCCGCTTCCTCAACGCAACGGTCGCCGACAACGGCGACCTGCCCGTCCGCCACGGCACGCCATGCGGGCCAGCTGCCATCGAGTTCGCCAACACGGTTCTGCAGGGCGGCAAGAGCGGCGTCTGCGCCGGCGCTGCCGCTGACCGCAGCTTCCGCGACCTCGGCCACAATCTTCAGTTCCCATGGTCGACCTGTGGCAGCACCATACCCGTCCGGCCACCGCTGCTCGGCTGGTTCTACGCGCCGATCCGCCCGGCAAGCCCGGCGGGCGAAAGCGGGGACCCTGGTGTCTGCAAGGGCGCGCCAATCAATGGCCGCGATATCTACGGCACGCATCGCCCCCAAGGAACCTCCTGTTCCATCGGCGCCGTCGAAGGCGACCTGACGGAGATCGTGCGGCGTCTCATCAGGCGGCGAAGAGGTGAACTGGAATAGCTGACATCGAGACGGACCTCGACAATCGCGCAAACCCTGCCGCACCGTTCAGCCTTGCCACTGGTTCAAGTCGCCGGGTTGCCCAGAAAGCGGTGGATCGCGCCCTGAGGCATCTGTTTCGATGGCATGCCGATCGGCTGCCTGTTACTTAGAAGGCGTATTGCCACGTGTGGACGAGCAAGTGTGGCCGGCATGGTCGATACCCACGCACGCACCGCGGCACGATCTGACCGACATCGAAAGGAACAACCATGGCTACGACACCACGACGACCGGCAAATCCAAAGGATGCCGCGGAGGCTCTATTCAGACCTGCGAAGAAGGTCGCGGCGCCTGCGGTGGAAAGACCGGCGATCCCGAACACCAAGGAACTCGTCTCCTTGAAGATCGACAGCGACGTATTGGCTTATTTCCAGGCTGACGGACCCGGCTGGCAGGACCGCATCAACGATACTTTGCGTGCCGCTGTAAAACGGTAGTTCCGGTTGCCATCAAGGGTGTCGGTGGTAGGCCACGCGCAATGCCCTCCTTCAACGGATCCCGCGGCGGAGGGCTTGCGCATTTGCCGGGCGAGATGCGGTTCCGGACGGCCGTCGCAGTCTTCGAACGCGAACGGAGAATACACTTTCCACAAGCAACGCTAGAGACCAAACATATTTTGATCGCCGCGAAACTGATAAAATATGCTGTACCCCCACAAAAATAGCATGATGAAAACGATAATTGCACTCGGAACGGCGAATATATACATGGATAACCCCAGAGCTTTTCAATATCTAAAAGCTATAGGTTCGACATTGCACTAACATGACGATCAGTAACTGGTCGTATCGGTCGCGTCAGAGTGCGCAATGTCTTCAAAGGGTGGAGATCCGCTCACCTCCCGCTTTCCACGTAAAGAGGTCGGGTACGCCCGCGTATTGACGCTGCTTGCGACCTGACGTCCGCCTCCGCCGGCTCCTTTTCATTGCGGGCAAGGAACCTGGCAATTTCGATCCTTTCGTCCATCGCTTTTGAACATCGCTTGGCGGGAATCTCCGCTCGGTGATCTATGACAGCCTTGGCCGCCAGGCGTGCGTCATCGACACGACATGCGGCAGGACGCTTTCAACCCGCGAAACAGCGCGGGCTCGCCAACAAATTTGGCGAAATCGAGCGTCCGGTCCGTAACATTCTCGCAAGGTTGCAAAACGATTTACCGATGAGAAACACATAACCACCTGAGGTAATTTCATGCGACTTTTAATTGCAGTGGGCCTGTTATTCGTGCTGGCTGGATGCGAAACCATCGAATATCAGGAGCGTTGCTCGCAATACGGATTTGTCCGCGGGACCGATGCCTACGCCAACTGCGTGCAAAGGCTCGATATGTCGCGAGAGTATCGCAGAGTGCCGCGTTATGATTCACCCGGTTATGATTACTAATGAAACAACATTGAGGAATTATTTCCTGCATCGATACCATACATAATCGTCATGTTATCTGCGAGAATCTCGCGACAGCGAAGACGTAACCGGACTATATCCGGCTCAAACCGCCTTTATTCATGACCAATCAATATTGAAAGCACGGGTTTTCCATGCGTATTTTGATCGTAGAAGATGATCGGGAGCTGGCATCTTCACTGAAGCTCATGATGGAAGAATCCATCGGGGTCGCAGATACATTCGAGACGATTGCGGACGCAGAGGCGGCCTTGCTTGCCTTCAAGTTTGATCTAGTCATCATCGATCGCAATCTCCCGGATGGTGACGGCCTGTCACTCCTGCCCACGTTGCGGCAACTCCGCCCACGACCGGCGACACTCGTTCTAACGGCATTGGACGATCCGGTCGACATTGTGTCTGCGCTCGACAAGGGCGCAGACGAATATGTCGGCAAACCGTTTGAGCCGATCGAACTTGTCGCACGCGCACGCGCCGTTCTGCGTCGCTATAACCTGGATGAGACAGGCCGCACCCAATTCGGCAACCTGTCTTTCGATCTGACCAATCGTTCCGCCATGATCGGCGAGAATGCGCTGGGCGTTCCGCGACGCGAGCTCGCCGTCTTGGAGGCCCTAATTCGGCGGGCGGGACGCGTGGTGCAGCGCGACAACCTGGAAGCTTCCGTCTACAACATCGACGACGAGGTCGAGTCCAACGTACTCGACTCACACGTCTCGCGGCTGCGAAAGCGCCTGCGCGAAGCAAACTGCGACGCGACAATCCGGACCATTCGCGGCATCGGCTACATGCTGGTACTCGAACAATGATGCGCGTGCGTTCAATCGCCTTTCCGGTCGCGAGCGTGCTCATCCTCGGCATGGCACTCATGATGGTCGTAAGCACCGTCCTCACAATCGCAGTTTTTTTGCTGACCGATCCTCAGATCAAGCAAAAGATCGCGCTGGAGAGCGTTTCAAAACTTCTCCAGCGCGAGGCGGACTATGGCAGCGATGGGAGGCTTAAGGTCGAGGTGGATGGGTTGATCGCTAAGAATATCCTCCGCTTGTCCGAAGATCAGCCAAGCTTCTGGTATCTCCTGAGCGACGGAAGCCAAACAATTGAATACGGAAACGTTCCAGCATCCGTCCAACCTGTTCTCAACTCCGTTCCCGCGCAAATAATCTCCTCGGAATTCTATTACATCCGTGAAGGCCAGCGCTATCTGGGACTTCGCAAGCTGGATGAAAACAACCCCGGCCGGCTCGTTGTCATTGGCGGGGTATCGTTTTCAAACGTTCAAACGATACTGGTAGCCTTGCGGGACACGCAGGGTCTGTATCATCTTCTCGCCGCCGTTCTTGCAGCGACGGCCACGATTGCCGTCGTGGCGGTCAAGCGCACGATCGCAATTCCCGTGGCCAAGGTCGTGAACTCCGCAGAACAGATCGATGGCCTTCCCAATGGGCGGCGAATATCTGACCGGGACACGCCCATAGAGCTGAAACCGATGGTCGCAGCCTTCAACACTGCACTCAGCCGCATCGATGATGCGTTTGCCGCGCAGCGAAACTTTCTTGCCAGTACGTCTCACGAGTTGAGGACGCCTTTGACGAAGCTGCGCATCAAGCTTGATCTCGTTCAGGACCCCGGTGTCCGGGAGGTGCTGGTACGCGACACCACGCGTCTTGCATCGATCGTCACGACGTCGTTGCAACTGGCACGGCTGTCCGGCCAGTCGCTCACCTTTACGGCCATCGACCTTGTCGCTGCTGCCCGCGCGATAATTTCCGAGCACGTGCCAGCGGCAATGAATCAGGGAATGGAGATCGAGTTCAGGGCGCCAGAGGACCGGATCGTGATATCAGGCTCCGAGCCGGCCATTCGCGTTGCTTTGGACAATCTGATTGTCAATGCGATGCGACACGCGCAAGGCACGGAAACGCTGGTCGTCGAGGTTCTTCATACACGAGTATTGCGTGTCTCGGACCATGGCCCTGGCATTCCAATTGCTGAGCGTGAGAACGTGCTGAAACCGTTCGTGCGCGGCAACAAAACTACATGCGAAGGGACAGGCATGGGATTGGCGCTTGTCGCGCAGATCATGACGGCGCACAACGGTTCGGTCGAACTGGGAGACGCGGCCGGCGGCGGTCTGGCCGCAAGCCTGACCTTTCCCTAGCCTGCACGATCGACTGGGATCGGCAGTCGCGCTTGCCGGCGCAATCTTTGAGCGGTCGCTACCTCAGCTCTTTTCGCAAAGAACGCTGCTTCTGGCGCCCCCGGCCTTGAATGCTTTGGCGAACGTATCGGATCTCTTGGAACAAACTGGCCAAGCGAGCATTAGAAGCTTTGACCGGGCCCGCGCGCTGTCCCCGGTCGAAATCACGCGCATTTGAATTGATCCGGCAGTAGCATGGCAGTTCTCTGACCACATCACCCTCTTGGCCGGCCTCTCGTTTCTACAGTTCCGGCACCATTTTCTGCACATGAGCCGGCCTTCGTTCGGTTCCTTGGAAGGACGCATGGACATGGTGACTTTCACGCTGAATGGAAAAGAACGCACGTTTGACGGCGACCCGGATACGCCGCTCCTTTGGGTCATCCGCGATTTCGAAAAACTCACGGGTACCAAATACGGATGCGGCGTGGCGCAATGCGGCGCCTGTACGGTGCATCTCGATGGAATGCCACGGCGATCCTGCATCACGCCGATCGCCACGATCGACGGCTCGGATGTGGTGACGATCGAAGGTATCTCCGGCAAGGAGGCAGAGGCCGTGCAGACTGCCTGGACGGGGCTCGATGTCCCGCAATGCGGCTACTGCCAATCTGGGCAGATCATGTCGGCAGTCGCGCTCCTGCAGATGGTGCCCAACCCCACTGATGACGAGATCGACGGCGCCATGACCGGCAATCTCTGTCGGTGCGCCACCTACCATCGTATCCGGGCGGCGATCCATAACGCCGCCAATTCGATGGAGGGTTGAACAATGACCCTTCACGACTTCACGGCCACCCGCCGCACTTTCCTTGCCGGCGCCGGGCTCGTCATTGGCGTAGCCATCGCGCCGCGGTTCCTCTCGGCCGCGCCGACAGGCGTACCGGCCGGGGGTGCTGGCGACCTCAAGCCGATGAATGCCTTCGTCAAGATCGGCACAGACGATACCGTCACGGTACTGTCCAAGCATATCGAGTTCGGCCAAGGTCCGTTCACGGGCCTTGCGACCCTTGTCGCCGAGGAACTCGATGCCGAATGGAGCCAGATGCGCGCCGTCCACTCGCCGACGGACAACAAGATCTACGCCAACCTCGCCTTTGGCCTGCAGGGGACCGGCGGGTCCAGCTCGATCGCCAATGCCTACGAGCAGATGCGCAAGGCGGGTGCCACCGCGCGCGCCATGCTCGTTGCCGCCGCCGCTGCGGAATGGAAAGTCCCGGCTGCGGAAATCACCGTGGAGAAAGGCCGCATCAAACATGCAGCCTCCGGCAAGGAAAGCGGCTTCGGCGCCTTTGCCGACAAGGCTGCGAGCCAGACACCGCCAGCGGATCCGAAGTTGAAGGATCCGAAGGATTTCGTGCTGATCGGTAGAGACCTGCCGAAGCTCGATACCCGCGAAAAGACCAATGGCACGGCGATTTTCACGCTCGACATCATGCCCGACCGCCTGCTCACGGCGGTCGTCGCCCACCCGAAACATTTCGGTGCAGTCGTCAAATCCTTCGACGACACGGATGCCCGCAAAGTGATGGGCGTGGTCGACGTGAAGAAAATCGCGCAAGGCATTGCAGTCTATGGCGAAAATACCTTCGCCGCCTTGAAAGGCCGCGATGCGCTCCGGATCGAATGGGATCTTTCCAAGGCGGAGACCCGCTCTTCAGCGGAACTCGCGGCCGAATACGTCCGACACTTCGACGAGCCGGGCCTCGAGGCGACGAACACAGGCGATGTAGCTGCAGCCTTCCGGCAGCAGGGGCTGCAGACCGTGGAAGCCCAGATCGTCTTCCCCTTCCTCGCACACGCTCCCATGGAGCCGCTCGACGCGGTTTTCATCAAGGCCGCCGATGGCTCCGTCGATATCTACAACGGCGCGCAGTTTCCGGGCTTCGATCAGCAGGTCGCGGCAAAGATCCTGGCGCTCGACGAGACGAAGGTGCGCGTCAACACGCAGCTTGCCGGCGGCAGCTTCGGCCGCAAGGCGCAATTCGGCTCGCCCTACATGCAGGAAGCGGCTTCCGTCTATGCTGCCATCGGCGGCGACCGACCGCTCAAGCATATGTGGACCCGCGAGGACGACATCCAGGGCGGATTCTACCGACCAATGTACGCGCACAAGATGCGCGGTGCAATCGACGCCGATGGCCGGATCACAGCGTGGGAGCAGATCATCGTCGGGCAATCGATCATGGCCAAGGCGGATCTGGATTCGACGTCGGTCGAAGGGGCCTCGAACCTGCCCTACCGCATCCCCAATCTCAAGGTGACCTCGCACAACGTCACGCTGCCGATCCCGCCTCTCTGGTGGCGGTCGGTCGGCCACACCCATACCGGGTTCGCCGTCGAGACCTTCGTCGATGAACTTCTGACGCGCGTCGGGCGCGATCCGGTGGACGGCAGGCTTGCCCTGCTCGACCCGGCTTCGCGCCATGCCGGTGTCCTGCGCAAGGCCGCCGAGATGTCGGACTGGGGCGCGACGCCTGCGGAAGGGCGTGCGCGCGGCGTGGCGGTGGTCGAGAGTTTCGGCTCGTTCGTCGCCCAGGTCGCCGAAGTCTCCGTCGGTCCCGATGGCGCACCGCGCGTACACAAGGTCTGGTGTGCGGTCGATTGCGGCGTCGCCGTCAATCCCAACATCATCAAGGCGCAGATGGAGGGCGGCATCGGCTATGGGCTTGGCGCCGTGCTGTTCGATGCCGTCACCCTCGGCAAGGGCGGCCGGATCATGCAATCGAATTTCCACGACTATCGCTCAATCCGCATCAACGAGATGCCCGATGTCGCGGTGGAAATCATCAGGTCGACAGAAAAACCGACGGGTGTGGGAGAACCGGGCGTGCCGCCGATCGGCCCGGCCGTTGCCAACGCGTGGCGAAAGCTGACGAACGCCCCGGTGCGCCAGTTGCCGATCGTCAGCATCATGTCGTCCTGAGGGAGTCCACCAGATGAAGATCACACTGCTGTTTTCCGGCATTGCCGCGAACTGTCTGATCGTCGGCGCGGGCATCCTGCTCGCGCCGGCGTCCGTAGCCCAGAACGTGCAATCGCTGCGCCCGGCAGAATCCTTCCAGTCGATATCCGACACGCGCGCGCGTTCGCTGGCTCTGTTCGAGGAGGCGGGCAAGGTCATCCAGCATCCGCGTTGCGTCAACTGTCACCCGGCAACGGAGCGCCCGCTGCAGGGCATGACAATGCACCCCCACCAACCGCCGGTCTTCCGCGGCGACGCGGGCATGGGCCTGATCGGCATGCAGTGCAACACCTGCCACAGCGAAAAGAACACGCCGGTGGTCGGCCAGGCGGACACGCTGAAAAGCATTCCCGGCAATCCGGCCTGGCACCTCGCACCAATCGAGATGGCGTGGCAGGGCAAGACGCTCGGACAGATCTGCGAACAATTGAAGGATCCGAAGCGCAACGGCGACAAGACCATGGCAGAAATGGTCGAGCACATGGCGCACGATGAGCTGGTTGGATGGGGATGGCAGCCGGGTGACGGTCGCGAGCCCGTTCCCGGCACGCAGCAAGAGTTCGGCGCGCTTATCCAGGCATGGGTGGATACGGGCGCTGCCTGCCCGCCATCCTAGGCCGGGCAGACCTGTCGGCGGCCAACGAAGCGAACGCTTCCGGCAAGCTCTACAGAACGCGGCAAGAAGCAAGCAAAGCGTGCGCGTGGAGAGAAGGATCGCCGCACGCGGCGGTCATCGCACCGCCACGGGTGCCAGCCGCCATCGTATCCTAGGCAATCAAGGCGGAAGCCATCGCGCTTTTTGTCGCCTCGATAAGCTGCTGGTCGCTGAATGGTTTGGCCACGACGGGAACGCCGGAAAATCTCGCCGGAAGGTTCTCCCGCCCGTACCCGCTCACAAATACGAAGGGAATGTTCTTTTCCTGCAGCGCCGAAGCTACGGCATCGACAGCCTGCCCGCGCAGATTCCCATCGAGCAGCGCGACGTCGACCTCGGCATGGCTGATGATGGTCAGTGCCTCGTCGATGCTTGCGGCAATGCCGGCGACCTCGAAACCATCGGCTTCTAGCAGCGTCGCGATATCGAGTGCCACAAGCGGTTCGTCCTCGATGATCAGTGCCCGGCGCAATCTCTCTGACGGCAGCGCATTTCGCATGGCTTCGATCCGCGCCGCTTCGTTCGCCGCGGCGAGTGCCGATTGAGGGTCTGCGCTTTCAGGCAGGTCTTCGATCAGGAGTTCGATATGCCACACGATCCCTTTGGCGGTGAATGTCATCTGGGCGGATCCGCCCCCGGAGCGCGCGCTTTGCTCGATCAATGTCGTACCGAAACCCTTTGCAGCATTCGGTTCAATGCCGTCCTTCCCGTCCTCCACCCATAGCAGATTGAGCATCCTGCCCTCTAGCCGCCAATCGAGCCGCACGCGCCCGTCGGGAACCGCAAAGGCACCATATTTGACAGCATTGGTCGTGAGCTCGTGCACGATCATCGCGATATGCAGCGCTTCCTGGGGTTTGAGATAGACGGCGGGCCCCTCATAGGTGAAGCGGTCCTCGTCGATCAGACCGAGCCTGAGCTGATCTGCAACGATCTCGTGCAGCTTTGCCCCGCGCCAGGTCGCGGCACTCAGCATCGAATGCGCTCTGGACATCGACTGGATGCGACCACCGAAGGTCTCTGCGAAAGAGGCCGGATCGGTGCTGAACCGGAGCGTGTGAGCCGCCATTGCCTGAACGGTTGCCAGCGTGTTCTTGACGCGATGGTTGAGTTCGCCGATCAGGAGGCGCTGTGTTTCCTCGGCGCGTTTGCGGCCGGTGACATCGAGCACCTGGACACTCATCGAAGACAAACGGCCCTGCGCATCGTAAAGTGCGGACAGATACCACTCGCCGGTAAACAGCGTACCCTTGCGGTCGCGCGCCACCAGCTCGCAAACACCCCTTCCGCTCGCGTCATCTTCGACAAGCGTCGCGGCTAGCGAGGCAAACTGCTCTTCGTCCCTTTGGCGGAACACTTCGAGTTCGGCAAATGTGCGGCCGATTGCGTCCTTGGCCGGCCAGCCGAGCATGCGTTCAGCCCCTTTCGACCACGACGTCACGCGAAACTGGCAGTCCAGCTGTATGAACGCCATCGGCGAGTTGTCCGTATGCGCCTTAATCAGGTTGAGTGCCTGGTTGAGCTTGACGGTTTGGGCGCGAAGCGAATTGCGCTGGCGTGCCAGTTCGAAGAAGACGCCGGTCTTGTTGTGCAGAACGATCGGGTCGATCGGCTTTTGCAGGTAATCGACGGCGCCCGCCTCGTATCCGCGGAAACGCCGTGTTTCGTCGGCGGGCAAGGCTGTCAGGAAGATGATCGGAATGCTGCGCGTGCGCTCCGGCCCGCGCATGACTTCGGCCAGCTCGAAACCGTCCATGCCCGGCATCTGCACATCGAGAAGCGCCAGACAGATATCGTGAACGAGGAGCAATTCCAGGGCCTCGGCGCCGGACCTGGCCCTGATGAGTTCCAGCCCGTCACGGCGAAGCAATGCTTCAAGTGCAACGAGGTTTTCTTCGAGATCGTCGACGATCAGAAACTTGACGATGTCACGGTCGGCCATGACGCATTCCTTCATTGGTATGGTGCCGCATGTGCTTGCGGTAGATTTTCTCGGTTCGGCCAAAGACATCGAACCGGTCGGCATAGGCGGAGAAACTCAAGGTCTCCTGCATGCCGAGACCCAGGAACCCACCATGCACGAGCGACTGATCGAACACGGCGATCGCCCGATCCTGCAACGCCTTGTCGAAATAGATGAGGACGTTCCTGCAGGAGACCAGGTGAACCTCGGAGAACACCTCGTCGCTGACGAGGCTATGCTCGGAAAAGACGGTGCGCGCCCGCAGCGACTTGTCGAAGACGGCAGAGCCATAGGCAGCGGTATAATAATCGGACAGTGACGACCGGCCACCGGACAGCCGGTGGTTCTCGGTGAAGCGCGCCATCCGGTCGAGGGCGTAGATTCCAGCCTCGGCCTTCTTCAGTGCTGCGGGATTGATGTCCGTCGCATAGAACATCGTGCGGTTCTCAAGGCCCTCTTCACGGAAGAGGATGGATAGCGAATAGAGCTCTTCCCCGTCGCTGCAGCCGGCAACCCAGATCTTGAGCGACGGGTAGGTCTTCAGATGCGGTATCACCTTCTCCCGCAGCATCCGGTAGTATTCCGGATCGCGGAACAGCTCGCTCACCTGCACGGTGAGGAAGTTGAGCAGCTCACGAAAGACCGATGGCTGATGAAGCACGAGGTGCTGAAGCATGGAGAGGCTGCTGCACCCGAAATGCACCTTCGCCTGCTCCATCCGTCGCGCCAGCGATGCCTGGGAGTAGCCACGGAAGTCGTAGTGGCTCTTCTGGTAGATCGCCTCGAGCAGCAAGGAGAGCTCGATCTCGTCGATCCTGCTTGCGGACAGGGCAATGTCGGTCATCTTGAAATCCACACCCGTGCCAGGGATAGAAGCTTGTCGACGTCGAGCGGCTTGGCCAGGTAATCGTTGGCACCGGCGTCGATCGATTGCTGCTGGTCCTGTGGCATGGCCTTGGCGGTCAACATGATGATCGGCAGGCCCTTCAGGCCCGGACGGCTGCGAATTTCGCGCACGGCGGTCAATCCATCCATTTCGGGCATCATCACGTCCATGAGCACGAGGTCGAAAGGCGAACCGGCCCCCTGCCGCTGGCCTTCGTCGATCGCTTTCAAGGCCTCCAGCCCGTTTCTGGCGATCGTGACGCTGGCGCCGTGCGTTTCGAAAATGCTGGTCAAGGCGTAGACGTTGCGCACGTCATCCTCGACGATGAGGATCCGCCTGCCTTGCACCGCTTCATCGCGATTGAGCGATTTCGCCAGCATTTCCTGCTGCTGGTTTGGAAGCGTGGAAACGACCTGATGGAGGAACAGCGTGACTTCGTCGAGCAGGCGCTCGGGCGATTTTGCGCCCTTGATGATAATCGATTTCGCGTATCGCCTGAGGCGGAGCTCGTCGTCGGCGGTGATGTCGCGGCCGGTATAGACGATAACAGGCGGGAACGCGATCGAGGCATCCTGGCTGAGCTCGTCGAGCACATCCAGGCCCGACGCATCCGGCAAGGTCAGATCCAGCACCATGCAGTCGAATGCCTCGCCTCTCAGCTTTTCCAGGCACTCGGCTGCCGTCTTGGCGCCGACCGTGTTGACGTTGCGGGAGTTCAGCAGCAGCTGCACGCTTTCGAGCTGTGTTGCATCGTCCTCGACGACAAGCACGCGGCGCACGGGTTCGAGCAACTTGTGTTCGAGGCCCTCGAGCGCCTGGACCAACTCCTCGCGCTTGACTGGTTTCAGCGTATATCCGGCCGCGCCCAGTGCGCGTGCGCGGCGAACGTAGTCGGACGCGGAAACGACGTGCACCGGGATATGCCGGGTCCTGAGATCGTGCTTCAGCCTGTCGAGAACAAACAGGCCGGTATGATCGGGAAGGCCGATATCGAGGATGATGGCATGCGGCAGGTACTGGCGGGCAAGAATGATGCCGTCTTCGGCCGTGCCGGCAACGATGCACTGGAAACCGAGCTCGTGGGCGAGATCGTAGAGGATCTCGGCGAAGGTCGCATCGTCCTCAACTGCCAGCATGATGCGGCCACCGGCGGTCAGCCGTCCGCGATCGTCCGGAATTAGTCTGACCGAGCCTTCGCCGGCAGATCCGTCTTCGGTGGCGCGCGCCTCCAACGCGGCCGCCTTGATGGCGGCCGGCGGAACGCCAGCGGACGCCCGCGTCAGCGCAGGTACAGCCGCTTCCAGCTCGAGTGGCAGCACGAGCCTGAAGGTACTGCCCTTGCCTTCCTGGCTCTCGACCTCGATCCGGCCGGCGAGCATGGTCCCAAGCTCGCGCGAAATCGAAAGTCCAAGCCCGGTCCCGCCATATCTGCGGCTGATCGTGCCGTCGGCCTGCCGGAACGGTTCGAAGATCGCCTGCTGGTGTTCTTCCGATATGCCGATGCCGGTGTCTCGAACGCTGAACGAGATATGGCGTCCGCCGCTCTTTTCGATGACCAGCGCGACTTCACCGCTGTGGGTGAACTTGATCGCGTTGCTGAGGAAATTCTTGAGGATCTGCTCCAGGCGCAGCGGGTCGGTCACGACAGTCGCCGGCGTTTCGGATAGAATCTCCGAGCGTAGCGTCAGCCCCTTCTGTGTGGCCGTCGTTTCGAACATTCCCTTCAGCTTGCCGACGATATCGGCCACGGCAACTGATTGGGGCTGTATCTCGACCTGGCCGGCCTCGATCTTGGAAATGTCGAGGATATCGTTGATCAGCAGCAGGAGATCGTTGCCCGACGACTTGATCGTATTGGCAAACTTGACCTGTTCTGCGCTTAGATTGCCGGCCTTGTTGTCAGCCAGCAGTTGCGCAAGGATGAGCAACGAGTTCAGCGGCGTGCGCAATTCGTGCGACATGTTGGAGAGGAACTCGGACTTGTACCGGCTTCCCTTTTCCAGATCGCGAGCCTGCTGCTGCAGCACGAGCTTGGCACCTGCAAGGTCATCGCGCTGTCCTTCGAGCTCGCGCGCCTGCCGTTCGAGCTGGGCGTTGTTCTGCTCGAGCTCCGTCTGCTGAAGTTCCAGGCGCGATTGCGATTCCTGCAGGGAGCGGCTCTGGGCCTCAAGCTCATCGTTGGCGGCACGCATCTCGTCGCTCTGTGCCTGAAGTTCGGCCGCCTGTTCCCGCGTCTCCTCGAGAAGATCGCGCAAGCTGTCGCGATATTCGACCGAACGGATGGCGATGCCGATCATCGGCGACAGACGTTCGACCAGCTCTGCGCCGGCTGGCTCCTTTTGGTTGAGGAAACCGAATTCCAGTACGGCGTTGACGACGCCGTTGTCCTCGGCTGCAAACATCAGGAGACTGCGCGGAACCGTGCGGCCGAGCGCCGAGCCGACATAGAGATACTTCTCCGGGACGGCCGAGAGCGTGATGGGTTTACCATCCTTCGCCACCTGACCGATGAGACCGTCACCGATCGAAACCGTCTGCGGGACCGGCGCGTCGTCCGGCACGCCGAAAGAGGCCTTGCGGCAGAAGTTGGCGCCGTTGCGGATAAAGATCGCAGCGCTCTCAGCGCCAAGGAAAGATGTCAGATAGCCCAGAACATTGTCGGAAAGCTGCTCGATCGTCTGCTCTCCGGCGATGCGATGCGCGAGGCCGACCTGGCCTTCCTGCAGCCATTCCTGGCGACGAACCTCGGTCTTGTTGCGGATGAACGCAAAGCCTGTCGCCGCGAGGACCCATATGGTGGCGACGCAGAGCGAGCGGTTGATCTGAGCGAGGCTTTCGGAAACGCCACCTGGTGCGAGAAAGTAGCCGATCACGATGAGGATGGTCGACAAGACCGCCACGATGATGGGGGTCTCCTGTCGCCAGGCAAAGAACGACACGGCAGCCGCCAGGATATAAACGACCCAGACGGCGGTGCCGAGAGGCAACATGAGATCGGCGATGAATGGCAACACGATCAGGATCGCGAGGAGAGCATAAATCCATGGAGCGGATTTTTCCGCCGATGCAGTCGTCATATCACTCAATATCCCCGAGCCGATGCCACGTTCAGCTCACAACTAGCCCTGTAGCATCGCCGCAGATAGGGCCGACCAATGCTTTTTCCAGTCAAAGGCTTGGATAAATATCTCCGCGTGCAAAAACCCCGCAGGACGTTGCGGCGGCGGAGGTGTCTGCCGCAATGGCGACGACACACGACGAGGCGTGCAACGGCCGCAAGCAGCCTTCACGACGCACCGGATCGTTGGCCGAATGTCGGCGGAGGTTTTACGGCATCGCCACGCGCACCGCCTGACTTGAAGATGGTGCCAGAAGGCGCGACTAGGCGCGCAGGAACGTGGATTGGGTCCGACAATCACCGTGAACGAACCATCGGAGACTTAGACCGACAGTCCCCTGGCAATCGTCCGCTCTTCGCAGGCCGGGACGCAACGCCGATGCTAGACGACGAGCGCGCTGCTCCTGTTTTCGATCAGACGAACAAGGTTGAGCGCCGTCATTTCCGAGGATTTCGGGTTGGTGGCGAGCGGACGGTTCTGAAGCCGGATTTCGAACGTGCCGAAGGGACCTCTGGCCTGAATACAGTGCATGTTTTCCACGGCCCTGGGATCGGCGACGAGGCGCACGCGGGTCCGTTGCATGCCAATGCCGGCAAGCGAGGTGGTCGCCGCCACATTGGCGTTTTGCGGGAAAGCCGTGGCCGCTTCCGCCGCCGTCCCCTCGAAGAAGGTTTCCGCCTCCTGCAGTTCCGTCAGGCGACAGAGCTGCTCTGCCTGCGTGCCAAGCCAGGCACTGGCGGGCTTGGTGATGACGTGCTCGACACTGTCCAGTCCCAGCCGCGAGGCCGCCGAGAGCGCATCGATGCCGCCGAGCGCGCCCGGCGGAATGATGAGTTTGCGACCGTTGCGCCGCGCCAGCTCGACCAACTCGTCAAGCACGGAGACATCCACAAGCGCCGAGGTGGAGGTGACAGCGAAGTCCATGCCCGCAGCCAGTGCGGCACGGGCATATGGCAGCACGCTTTCCCGGCTCGCTGCCTCGACGACCAGTGTCGCCCCCGTCGCTGCCAACGCTTCGGGGCTGGCGAGGTGAACCGCACCGTCCGGCATGGTCCCTTCGCCTTCCTTCGGATCGCGCACCGCGATCCCGGCGATCCGGGCGCTGGCGCCGCGCGCCTTCAGAAGCGCCGCAACCCGCTGACCAATGGCGCCCCAGCCGACGAGGCAAATGGTTTCGACTGTGGACATGCGATCCTCCGCTGTCTCGCTATCGGTTCAGAGCGTCACCCAGCCCTCTGGCGGAGTCTTGCCCGGGTGCACGGTGCCGCACTTCGGGCAGGTGCGCAGCTTTTCGTCGGCGTAGAAGGCCTGGTAGATCGGCGGCAGGTCGTCGACGATGGATTCGAGATCCACCTCCGCGCGGTGCACCAGCTCCGTGCATTCGAAGCAGTACCACTCGACCGCGTCGAGCAGGCCTTCCGGCCGCGTCGGCTCGATGACGAGACCGATAGAACCTTCCATCGGCCGCTGCGGCGAATGGCGCACATGCGGCGGTAGCAGGAAGATGTCGCCCTCGCGGATCGGCACGTCGTAGAAGTCCTTGCCGTCATAGAGCTTCAGCACCATGTCGCCCTTGAGCTGGTAGAAGAACTCCTCGACGGGATCGTCATGATAGTCGGTGCGCTTGTTGGGGCCGCCGACGATCGTCACCATCAAATCGGCATCCTTCCAGATCTGCTGGTTGCCGACCGGCGGCTTCAGCAGGTGCTTGTGCTCGTCGATCCACTTCTGCAGGTTGAAGGCTTTCAGTTTGGTCATGGTTTTCCTCCCTCTCCCGTTTAACGCAATTTCAGGCCGCACTCCTCAAAGGCGGCTCGGGTCAGTCTCTTTTCCTCGTCCGTCAGCTCCAGCAGCGGGCGTCGAACTGCGCCGCCCACCTGGCCGAGCAATTCCTGCCAATACTTCTGGTGCGCATGGGGCTTTTCCGCCGGCTTCGTCTTGCGGAAAGCGTCGCGAACGTTCTGCAGGCTGGCGCTGACGGCGCGCGCCTCCTCTGCCTTTCCGGCAAAGGCAAGTGCTGTGTATTCGGCCATCCGCCGGTCTGACTTGGTCTGCAGCGTGTAGGGCGGCGAAGAGCAGAGATAAAGCTGCCAGCCGAGCTCCAGCACGTTATCAAGCCATTCTTCTTCCGAAGCGGTGGAGACAAGGATGCGGTCGCCGGCAAGAGCGGTCAGCGTCTTGTACATGTCGCGGGGCACGGAATACTTGATCGCCACCACCGTCTCGATATCGGCGAGCCGGTTGCACAGCTCAGGGCTCATCAGGTAGCCGCTGTCGGGATGCGACCACAGCGCCATGCCGATATCCACCTTCGAAGCGATGGTTTCGTAGTAGCGCAGCAGCGTCTCGTCCTGCTGCTGGAAGAAGTTGAGGACCGGCGCATGCACGACGATGTAGTCGGCGCCACAGGCCTGGGCGTGGCGGGCAAGATCGATCACCACGTCCATGTTCTGGTCCGAGCAGGACATAATGGTCTGCGCCCGGCCACCGGCTGCGTCCACGGACAGGTCGAACATGCGTTTGCGCTCGTCGAGCGACATGGAGAAGAACTCGCCCTGCTTTCCGGCGATAAAGAGACCGTCGATGCCAAGGTCGGAGATCCAATGCTCGACATTCCGACGGTATCCCTCCTCGTCGATCGTGCCATCGGCCTTGAACGGCGTGTTCGCCGCCGCCCAGATGCCGCGCATCGTCGCGCGGGAATGGGCCTTTGCATCTTTACGCTGGTATTTCATGACGCTCCCTGTCGCATGTGCTCCGGGCGGCGCGTGAAGCAGGCCGTCCCGGTCTGTGTTGTCGCCATATAGCGCTGGAAAATTTTATTCATAAAGGCGCATAGTTCGTATATATTCATGCTGAAATCAGTATGGATCGCCCGATGCTCAATCTCCGTCAGATCAAATGTTTCCAGGCCGTGGTCGAACTCGGCAACTTCTCCCGCGCCGCCGAGCGCTTGCGCACCAGCCAGGCCGGCATCTCGCATGCGATCCGGGACCTCGAAGCCCTGCTCGGCGCACGGCTTTTCGACCGCACGACCCGGCGCGTCGAACTGACGGAAGCCGGTCGCGTCTTCGCCGCCGGGGCTTTGCCGGGGCTTGCGGAAATCGAGCGAGCCGTCGATGCGGTTCACGATCTCGGGCAACTGCGGACAGGCCTGGTGCGCATCGCCGCCCCGCCCTTCCTCGGCGCGACGGTACTGCCACGTCTGTTGCAGGAGGTCGCCGCGACCCACCCCAGCCTCAAGCTGAGGATCGAGGACGTGGTAACCGACCTCATCGCCCCCCGCGTGCGCAGCGGCCTTTGCGACCTTGGCGTCGGAACCTTCGCCAGCGACGAGGACGGGCTTGAGATGCAACGCGTCCTGCGTGACCAACTGATGGTTTTTGCCCCGGAGGGTCACGTCATCTGCTCCAAGGCGGAAGTCGCCTGGTCAGCGCTGGCCGACCAGCCGATCATCACACTGACGCGTGAAAGCAACATCCGGCTCTTGACCGAGGTCGGCTTCGAAAGCGCGGGCGTGCCGCTGCGCCCCTCGCTTGAAGTGCACCAGATCAACACCGCGCTTTCCCTCGTCGAACGGGAAGCGGGACTGGCCATCCTGCCGACCTATGCCTTTGCCGGACTGCACGGCCGAAAGGTCGTCGCGCGACCACTGGTCGAGCCATCCATCGCCCGGGACGTGGCGATCATCACCGCGCGGGAGCGCACCCCCTCCCCGGCAACGGTCGCGGTCCGCACCGTTCTACGCAAGGTCTTGCGTGACATGGTGCCGGTCGTCGCTTGACGAAAAGCACGAGGCCGAAGCCGTCTGAACAACGGTTTCGGCCTCGATTTCAGGCGGCGATCGGAGCAGTCGTCAGGCGATCTGCAGTGAAACGTTCTTGATGACGGTATAGTGGTGCAGGCCTTCGGCCCCGCCCTCGCGGCCGAGACCGCTTTCCTTGACGCCACCGAACGGCGTTTCAGCCACCGAGGCCTCCAGCGTATTGATCGAGAGGTTGCCTGCTTCGATGCCCTGCATGAGCCGATCGACATTGGCAGTCGAATTGGTGAAGCCATAGGCGGCGAGGCCGAAGGGCAGCGCGTTGGCCTTGCCGATTGCCTCCTCCACCGAAGAAACCGGATTGATCAGGGCGAGCGGGCCGAAGGGCTCTTCCGAAAGCGCGCGGGCATCGTCAGGCAGATCGGCGATCACTGTCGGCGCGAAGAAATAGCCCTTGCCGTCGAGGCGTCCACCACCACACAGGATGCGTGCGCCCTTTGCGCGCGCGTCGTCGACGAGCTCCTGGAGGGCAGCAATGCGACGATCATTGGCGACCGGCCCCATTTGGGTCGAGGCATGGAGGCCGTCGCCGACCTTGATGGACCGCGCCTTCTCAACAAAGGCCGCGATGAAGCGATCGTAGAGCGTCTCGTGCACGAAGAACCGCGTCGGCGAGGTGCAGACCTGACCGGAATTGCGGTATTTGCGGGTCGCACAGGCAATGCCTGCGGCAACCGGATCGGCATCCTCGCAGACGATGACGGGCGCATGCCCGCCAAGCTCCATCAGCGCCGGCTTCATCACCTGAGAGGCGAGCGTCGTCAGGTGCTTTCCAACCGCGGTCGAGCCGGTGAAGGCGACCATCCGGATGCGGTCCTGCGGGATGAGATATTCGGAAATTTCGGCAGGATGGCCGAAGACGAGGTTGAGCACGCCGGCCGGCAGGCCCGCATCGTGGAAAGCTCTGGCAATGTGAATGACGCCCGTAGGCGTCTCCTCCGACGCCTTCATGATGATGGAGCAGCCGGCCGCGAGCGCCCCACCGATCTTGCGCGCCGGNNCCGGCGCGCTGGGGATGATCCGGCCATAGAGGCGCACGCATTCGCCGGCGTCCCATTCGAAGAACTCACAACCGCGAATGACCTCCGAGCGCGCTTCGGAAATCGGCTTGCCGTTTTCCAGGGTGATCGAGCGGGCAATCTCTTCGGAACGCTCGCGCAGCAACTGCGCCGCCTTCAGGATGATTGCAGCGCGCGCTGCGGGCGATGTCCGGCTCCAGATCTGAAATCCCTGCCAGGCCGCATCGGTCGCGTCGGCGAGATCCTTCTCGCGCGCGACCGCGACCTTGCCGATGACATCCTCATTGGCGGGGTTGATGACGGCGAGTGTCTCGGAGGTCGCCCTCCATTTGCCGCCGATATAGAGCTGAGCATGCGTTTCCTGAGCCATGAGATTGCCTTTTCACCATTCCTTGGAAGGCTGGGCCTTCCTTTGCAGCAATGGATGCAATCAGCGGTCTAATATAACAATCCACATAGGTTGAATGAATTGATGTCGAAATGTGATAAGTCTTCACGCCACGCGCAAACGCGAACAGGCGCTCTCCCGGCCGGGAGAGCGCCTGTTCTGCATTCAATCTCGCTGACGATCAGGTTACGGCGCTGCGCACCGCATGGCGGGCATCGTTCCACGCACCAGTTTCCATCACGTCATGCAGCACGTCCACGGCGTCCCACACATCCTTGAAGCTCGTATAGAGCGGTGTGAACCCGAAGCGGATGGTCGCCGGAGCGCGGAAGTCGCCGATGACGCCGCGCTCGATCAGGGCCTGCATGATCTGATAGGCCCCCTCATGTTCGAAGGAGACCTGGCTGCCGCGTACCGTGCCATCCCGCGGCCCGCCCAGCGTCAGGCCATGCCTGCCGCAGCGCGTCTCGACGAGCTTGATGAAGAGATCGGTGAGCGCGATGCTCTTCTTGCGGACCGCGGCCATGTCCACCTCGTCCCAGAGGTCGAGGGCTGCCGACAGCGCCCGCAATGACAGGATCGGCTGCGTGCCGGAGAGGAAGCGCAGGATACCCGGGCCACCGTCGTAGTCGCGCTCGAAACCGAACGGTCGCGCATGGCCCCACCAGCCGCTGAGCGGTTGGCTGACCTTTTCCTGATGACGCTCGGCCACATAGATAAAGGCCGGCGCACCGGGCCCGCCGTTGAGGTACTTGTAGGTGCAGCCGACGGCGAAATCGACGTTGCAGCGGTCGAGTTCCACCGGCAGCGCGCCGGCCGAATGGCAGAGATCCCAGACGACGAGTGCGCCGGCCGCATGGGCGCGCCTGGTCAGCGCCTCCATGTCGCGCAGCGCACCGGTTTTATAGTTGACGTGATTGACGAGCACCACGGCGACGCTATCGTCGGTCAGATCCTCGATCCGGGGTGCGTCCACGCCCTCCAGCCGCATGGTCGTGCCGGGACGCGTCGCCATCACGCCCTCGGCCATGTAGAGGTCGGTCGGGAAGCTGCCGCTTTCCGCCACGATGACCGTTCGCTGCGCATTGAGGCCGAGGGCCGCATGCAAAGCCTTGTAGACGTTTGCCGAGGTGTGATCGGTGACGGCCGTCTGGCCGGGTGCAGCGCCGATGAGCCGGCCGACGCGGTCTCCGAGGGTCAAAGGCAGGGCGAACCACCCGGCCTTGTTCCAGCTGCGGATGAGGTCCCGGCCCCACTCGAGCTTCGCCGCCTTTTCGATCTCGGCATAGGAGGCGTGAAGCGCTGCGCCGAGCGAATTGCCGTCGAGATAGGTAACGCCCTCTGGCAAATCAAAGCGGCTCTTGAAGCCCGCGAGCGGGTCATCGCGGTCCAGCGCCTCGACGGCATGGATATCGATGTTCATAGGGGCAGTCCTTCTATTCACGTATGGTTTCGCGGGCAGGCATGGGGCCGCGCGCGCGCTTCAGGGTCGGCAACGCCAGCATGGCGAGCACGAAGAGGCCGGTCGCAAGCTTCAGGTCTGTCGGCGGCATGCCGGCAGCAAGGCAGAGCGAGACGAGCTGGTAGTAGACGATGGCGCCGACGAAGGGGGCTGCAAGCTGGCGGCGGAGTGTCTGCTTGCCGACAATCGCCTCGCCGATCATCAGGGCGGCAAGGCCGTTGATCAGGGTGCCGATGCCCATGTTGACGTCGGCGAAACCCTGCGATTGCACCATGAGGGCGCCACTGGTCGCCGAGAAAGCACCGGCAAGGCCGACGCCACCGATCGTGGCAGCCCAGATGCTGATCCCTTGCGCTTCGGCCATATCAGGATTGGAGCCGACTGCGCGCATGGCGGTGCCGCGCTCGGTGCGGAAGTAGAGGTTCAGCAGGCAATAGACGGCCAAGCCGAGCAGCCCGGCGACGACGATCTTGCTGACGGGGAATCCTGGCTCAGCGAAGGGGACGCCATCGAAGATGGTTGGCGTGCCGTAGACCGAAAGGTTGGATTTTCCCATGAGCCGCAGATTGATGCTGTAGAGCATGGTCATCATCAAAATGCCGGCGAGCAATGTATGGATGCGGAACCGCAGATGCACGAAGGCCGTGCAGCTTCCAGCAAGAAACCCGGCGGCCATCGCCGCGAGAATGGCGAGCCAGCCCGGGGCACCGCCAGCAAGCGACAGCGCGCAGACACAGCCACCGAGCGGGAATGCGCCCTCGCTGGTCAGGTCAGGAAAGTTCAGCATGCGGAACGGCAACATGATGCCGAGCACGATGAAGGATAGGATGAGGCTTTGCGCCAGCGTGACCGGCACGAGGGCGATGAAGTTCGAAATAACAGTGTAAACCGTGTCCATGTCCGTCTCAGCTCGCCAGCAGCATTCGATCGGTCTTCAATCCGAAGTGACCGATGAGTTTCGGGATTGTAACTTCGGCCTTTTCCGCACCGATGATCTCGAGCCGCGTCCTGCCGGCGTCGAGCATCACGACGCTATGGCCGAAATCGACAGCGTGCTGCATGTTGTGTGTCACCATCAGCGTGGTGAGATTGAAGGCCTCGACAGCGCGGACCGTCGCTTGCATGACGATGTCGGCGGTGCGCGGGTCAAGGGCCGCCGTATGCTCGTCGAGCAGCAGCAAGTCCGGTTGATCGCACGTCGCCATGATCAGCGATAGCGATTGCCGCTGGCCGCCGGAAAGCAGCTCGACGCGCGTTTCCAAGCGGTTCTCCAACCCGAGGTTCAGCGCAGAAAGGCGTTCGCGGTAGCTGGCGAGCCGCTTGGCGTTGAGGCCACGGCTGAAGCCGAGTTTCTTGCCGCGCAATTCGGCAAGCAGCATGTTTTCCGCCACCGTCATCGAGGCAGCGGTGCCCTTCATCGGATCCTGGAACACCCGGGCAACGCGGCTTGCGCGCTTGTGCACCGGCATCGACGTGACATCGTCTCCGTTGATCAGGATCTTTCCGGAATCGAGCATCAGTGCGCCGGAAATCGCGTTCAGCATACTGCTTTTGCCCGCCCCGTTCGATCCGATGACGATGGCAAAGTTGCCGGTCGGAAGCGTGAGACTGAGATCGTTGAGGGCGATCTTCTCGTCGGGCTGCCCCCTGTAGAAGACCTTACGTGCAGATCGGATTTCGAGCATCCGTTCCTCCTTAGAGCAATTCCAGCGCAAGCATGTGGGCGGCTTTGCATCCGGAATTGCGAAAAAACAAAAGGGTAGAGCGCTCTGGGCGCTCAGGCGGACGGTGCTCAGCGTACCGTCCGCCGACGGCGTCAGGTCACTCGACGATGCAGTTGCAGTCTGCGAGCGAAGCGGGGATCTCGATGCCGAAGGCTGCCATGGCCTTCTTCGAGATCAGCGCCTGGTGATCTGCAACGGCAGGGCGGACCGGGGCGATGGACTTCGGGTCCTTGCCCTTCAATACTTCGGCAGCGATCTTGCCGGCATTCTTGCCGACCTGCTGGTAGTTGACGGCGAAGCTCGCCGGCACGAAGCCTTCCAGCACCGCGGTATCGACCGCATTGACGACCGGGATGCCCGACTGGCGGGCGGCCGATGCGACGGCCGCGATGGCCGGCTGGATCATGTTGGAGGTCGGTCCGTAGATGACGTCCACCTTGCCGGCGAGCGAGGTGATGCGCTGTTGGATGTCGTTGAGATTGTCGACGCCGACTTCGACGACTTCGAAGCCCTGTTCCGGAGCGATCTTGCGCACGGTTTCGAGCAGCGCCACATCATTGGCCTCGCCCGGATTGTAGGGAAGACCAAGGCGCTTGGCGTTCGGCAGAAGCTTCTTGGTGAAGGCAAGCACCGCCGCCATGTCCTGGCTGTCGGTCGCACCGGTGATGCCGTCGTCACCGCTTTCAGAGGATGGCACGAGGTTGGCGGCAACCGGATCGGTGACGGCCGTGAAAATCACCGGAATGCCGGAACCGGCCAGCGCCTTCTTGGCGATCTGCGAAACCGGCGTCGTCACGGTGTAGACGAGCTTCGGCTGTTCGGCCTGCAGCTTCGCGATCATCTGCGGCACCAGCGAAGCGTCGAAATTGGTGTGGCTTTCGGTGTAGACCACGTCCTTGCCCTCGACGAAACCGTTTTCGGCAAGCGCCTGCTTGAAGCCGGCGATGGCGGCATTAAGCGGCGGGTGTTCGCCGAAATTGGCAATGCCGATGCGGATCGGATCGGCAGCGGCCGAACCGGTCGACGCCAGCATCAGACCGACGGCCATCAGGCTTGTGATAAGTTTAGATTTCGTGGTCACCATGTGTTCCTCCTCCTGTGTCGCATTGACAGCACGACGAGGGATGAGGAAGCGCAGCCGCGCGGCAAAGTCAACGAAATAGTATACAATTATCTCGTTTTGAGATTATCATATATTCTTTTCGAATAAGTGGCACCGTGGATAACGGTGGCCTTCAGGGGAGTGAAAGTGACGGAAGAACAAGAGAACGGCACGAAGACTGAGATCGCCTACCGGATTTTGCGGACGGACATCCTCATGACCCGGCTGCAACCTGGCGCACCATTGCGCGTCGACCTCCTGAGCAAGACCTACGACGTCGGCCGGACACCGTTGCGCGAGGCTCTGTCACGGTTGGAGGCCGAACGGCTGGTCGTGGCGATCTCCAATCGCGGCTTCACCGTCGCGCCGGTATCGAGGGCCGGACTGGAAGATCTGACGAAGGCGCGCACAGTCGTCGAAATCCCGCTGCTGCTGGAAGCCATGCAGCGCGGCGGCGCCGAATGGGAATCGGCGATCGTCACGGCCCATTACCGTCTGTCGCGCTGCAAGACGATCCTCGAAGATTCGTCCGATCTGGCCGTCGACGCCTGGATGGAGCGACACGAGGCCTTTCACGCAGCCTTGCTGAGTGCGGCGCAATCGAGCTGGCTGATGCGTTTCCGCGCCACCATCTCCGACCAGCTCCAGCGCCACTACCGCTTCCTGGCTTTCGCGCCGGCGCTGCGGGCGGCCGCCGGCGAGACTGCCGGATACGAGGAGGCCATGGCCGCGCTGCACAAGGCGCAATCGATCGGCCCGCATACCGAATTGATGGAGGCGGTACTCGATCGCAACGCCGAGCGAGCGCGTCTGCTGATGGCCGAGCATTTCGGCTACCCGCTGGAAGTCTACGCCATCGAGGAAGGGGAAGCGGCGGCACTTGCAGCCCGCAAGAAGGGTGCGCGCGGACGTATTCATAAAGATACCGCATGAATTAATGCCGATTAAGGCGATTGTTATGGGGAAAGCGGTTCTGTTTCATACCGTCCAGCAAACGGGAGCGGCGTGACTTCCGCAGGCGTGAGGGCGCCTGCGCATTTCACATTCACAATGAAGGCACAGGGAAAGCAACGCCGCGAGGCGTCCGCCGCAGTGCTGCCGTTTGCCTTGCGCCGCTGCCAACCCCGGACGCGGGCAGTCACCAATATTGCAGGAGGAGACGGACATGCCCAAAAGGCTGATGATGACATGCTCGATTTTGTGTCTGGCGGCAGGCAGTGCCCTTGGGGCCGGCTGGGAAAAAGAGGTGCCGACAGAGATCAATATCCAGGATCCGCACCTCAAGCGCTGGTCGGAGCTGACCTATGACAAGCAGCCCCCGGAACTGACGCCAGGCAAGGACTACGGCATGGACCCGGCGACGGGCAAATTCATTGCGCCACGGGCGACCGCCCTCGGCGCATCGCCCAATTTCCCGGGCCAGCTCGGCCATTGGGACGACAAGACCTACAAGAGCAATGTCGAGGAAATCGCCTTCTACCCGCACATCACGTCGCCCTGGCATGCCTGGCCCGATGTCGCGGATTTTGACGGCAAGCGCTACATGTATCTGCATGACCGCGACTACATGCGCGTGCTCGACATCACCGACCCGGCGAAGGCAAAGGTCGTCTATTCGAAGGGCGGGGTCTGGGGACCTGAAGGTTCAAGCGAGGACTGGGACGCCAAGACCGTCCAGGATTATTTCGGCGGCATGACCATCGCCTGGAGCGAAAAGCTGCAGAAGAACGTCGTGGTTGCCTCCTACGAGATCGGCCGTTTCGGCATTCTCGACAACAAGCGCACGCAGCCCGACATCGTCGAAACGCTGCGTAAGTACAATTCGCTCAAGGGCTTCAAGGTCTACGAGATGAACGGTCCGCTGCCGAGCGACTGGAAGCTGATCGCCACCCGCACGACCGATATCGACAACCCCGATGCGCCGGTTGGCAAGCAAAAGGGCTCGGGCTCACTCGACGCGCCCGCGTGGTTCGGCGGCAAGTACATGTATCTTTCGGCGGCGCCTGACGACAGCTACGCACTGACCGAATATCCGGACTACCTGCATTCGCCAGGCTATCAGGCCTGGGACATGACGGACCCGGCCAATCCGCTTTTCGTCAGCCAGGTCACCGTTCCGGGCCAGGTCGTCGGCGACAAGACGAGCGAAGACGCCTACCTGATGAACCCGCGCGCGGGCAACCGCACGTCCTGGATGGGCTCACGCATGCCGCTGTTCCTGCCGAAACCGGTGGAGAAGGGCGGGACGATCGGCTTCGGCGCCATGGGCGGCCTCGGCTTCTACACCTTCGACCTCTCGAAGCCCGGCACGCCGGAGATGATGGGCCATCTGAGCATTCCGCCGAGCTTTGCCGGCACGGAATTCGACAACGCCGACACCAGCCAGTACGAGCGCACCGGCTATGTCTTTGCCAACGGCTATCCGATGAACTCCAACTGCTATGAGCCCTACAAGGACGTACTGGTCATCGACGCCAAGGATCCGAAGGACCCGAAGGTCGTTGCCACCTTCCCGCGTCCGACCCCGCCGGCAGAGGCTGAGTTCACCGACTATTGCCAGCGTCGCGGCAGCTTCGGTCCGAAGCGCTCCGGCACGACCCACCAGCCGGGCCACGGCCGCGACGGTATCCTGCCCTATGCCTTCTATAATGCTGGCCTGCAGATCTTCGACGTCAAGGACCCGAAGACCCCGAAGATCGCCGGCTACTACGTCCCGCGCTTCCCCAAGCCGGAGGAGATGCCGGAATACACCTATGACAACGCCAGCTTCGCGGTCTTCACGGAGTATGACCGCAACATCATCTGGCTGATCAGCATCGACGGCATCCGCGCCCTGAAGACACCTCTCCTCGGCGAACCGAAGACCGGCCTTGCCTCCGACGTCTGGCCGCCGCGCGGGTAAGACCCGACCGGGCCGGTATCGCAAGCGACGCCGGCCTTCCTTCGCCACCCCATCAGTCCCGATCAGGATCTGCCTGTCCCGCGCGCCGCGGACGGGGCCGGCGAAGCATTTCCAACTTTCAAACAACGAGAGAACCAACGCGATATGAACAAGCAAACCAGCGCGGCGTCGCCGATCCTTATCAAAAGTGCCGTGACGGCACTCTGCGTGATTGCCGGCATTTCGCCGGCGGCGGCAGCGGATGCCGACCCCGTCGAATATGTGCGCGTCTGCGATGCCTATGGTACCGGCTTCTTCTTTGTCCCGGGGACCGAAACCTGCCTGAAGATCAGTGGCTACCTGCGCCACGAGGTGGCTGCAGGCGACGATGTCTACTGGGGTGGCTCGCTCGACGGCCTGCCCGGCAAGGCGCGGGCCACGCTGCGTTTCGACGCCCGCAACGAAACCGAATTCGGAACGCTGCGCTCCTATCTCGAGACCCGTTTCGAGCACAAGGCGTCGGGAGAGCGCGTCTATATTTCGGAAGCCGTCATCGAGCTTGCCGGCTTCTCCGTCGGCATTGCCGACTCGCTCTTTGCCAACTGGACCTGGGGTGCCGGCAACGTCATCTATGACGACGTCATCTACTACTCCGGTGACCGCACGATGCAGGCGAGCTACACCCACGACTTCGGAAACGGCTTCTCAGCCATGGTCGGGGCCGAGGAAGGCAACGGTTCGTGGGAGCTGGAGGCTGTCGATGCCTCGGGCGTCGCGCGGCGCGAGTGGTTCGACCTCAGGGCCGACCGCGTACCGCACGTCCTTGGCGGCGTCAAATACGAGCAGGACCGGAGCACGCTCTTCGGCATGGTCGCCTACGACACCCGCTACGATGCCTGGGCTCTCAAGGCCCGTGCCAATTTCGACGTTACAGACGCGCTCTCGCTGTTCGTCATGGGCGCCTACCAGTCCGACCCGACCCGCCCGAACTATTACGGCAGCTGGTATGGCGATTGGGCGATGTGGGGCGGTTTTTCAGCAAAGGTCAGCGAGAAGGCCACGATAAACAGCCAGATCTCGGTCGAGGAAGACGGCACATGGAATACCGCGCTGAACGTCGCCTATGAGGTCGTACCCGGTTTCAAGATCACCCCGGAACTCGACTACACGGCCTTCCGCGGTTTCCGCGGACACGAAGACGCCCTCGGCGGCGTCGTGCGCTTCCAGAGAAACTTCTAACCCGCAAGCAAGCGTCGGCGGCAACATCGCCGTCGACGCTTTTCGGCCCAAAGCCAATCCTTTCGACCACTGCAGGCGTGACACTGCAGGACAGCGCCCACCGACATGGCGTCGGTCCGTCGGCGCCACCTGCGCATTCCCTCGCCGCCCGCAAGCCTCGGGATTTGATTGCCTTCACCGCATCAATAGAGAACGACCGAGCGGATGCTTTCGCCCGAACGCATCAACTCGAAACCCTTGTTGATGTCTTCAAGCGGCATGGTGTGGGTGATCATCGGATCGATCTCGATCTTGCCCTCCATGTACCAGTCGACGATGTCAGGCACGTCGGTGCGGCCACGTGCGCCGCCAAAGGC
>UBXV01000030.1 GCA_900469625.1 Hyphomicrobiales bacterium | reverse complement strand
CGCCTGGAAGATCGCGCCGGCGCTGTGCTACGGCAACACCGTCGTCTTCAAGCCGGCCGAACTGGTGCCGGGCTCATCCTGGGCGATCGTCGACATTCTCCATCGCGCCGGGTTGCCGAAGGGTGTGTTGAACCTGGTGATGGGCAAGGGTTCGGTCGTCGGCCAGGCGATGCTCGACAGCCCCGATATCCAGGCGATCACGTTCACCGGTTCGACCGGAACCGGCAAGCGCGTGGCGCTCGCCTCGGTCGAGCACAATCGCAAGTACCAGCTGGAAATGGGCGGCAAGAACCCGTTCGTGGTGCTCGACGATGCCGATCTGACCGTCGCCGTCGAGGCGGCCGTCAACTCCGCCTTCTTCTCCACCGGCCAGCGCTGCACCGCGTCGTCGCGCATCATCGTGACNNGAGCGCATGAAGGGGCTTGTCATCGACGACGCGCTGAAGGCCGGTACTCACATTGGCCCGGTGGTCGACCAGAGCCAGCTCGACCAGGACACCGACTATATCGCCATCGGCAGACAGGAAGGCGCAAAACTCGCCTTCGGCGGCGAACGCGTGACGCGCGACACGCCCGGCTTCTACCTGCAGCCGGCGCTGTTTACCGAGGCGACTAACCAGATGCGCATCAGCCAAGAAGAGATCTTCGGACCGGTCGCCGCGGTGATCCGGGTGAAGGACTATGACGAGGCGCTCAGCGTGGCCAACGACACGCCGTTCGGACTGTCGTCTGGCATCGCCACCACCAGCCTGAAACATGCGACGCATTTCAAGCGCAACGCCGAGGCCGGCATGGTGATGGTCAACCTGCCGACCGCCGGCGTCGATTTCCACGTGCCCTTCGGCGGCCGCAAGGGCTCCTCGCACGGCTCGCGCGAGCAGGGCCGCTATGCCGCCGAATTCTACACAACCGTCAAGGCGGCTTACACGCCCGCTTAGGTTTCTGGCGGTGTACCGTCGAAGTGGTCGACGGATGTCGAGGAAACCGGTATGGGCTTGTCGAAGGTTGCGCGCTATTCCGCCGCCCATGGCGGCAAGGTGCGGCTGGAAAGCCGCGAAGGTGCGGGGACCTCCGTCACACTCCGCCTTTCCATTGGTGTCTCATTCGTGCATTCCCAACGTGAGGCCTTGCACGCGCGCGGCGCTCTAACCTGCCGGCGGAGCAGTGGTGCCGGCAGTTCCGACCAAACGAACCAGTATCTCCAGAACCTGTTTTCTCCTTGCCAGCGGCAGCGCATCGAGAAGGCCGCGCATCGGGTCGTCAGAAGTCTGACCCCGGAAGAGGTCGACGATCGCGCGTGCCGCGTCCAGCACCGGATCTTGTGTCGGTTGACGTTGGTCATCCGGGTGGGTCACGCTCTCGTCCCAGGGCCATCCGGTGCCCCTGACGAAATGAAGGCGCGCCATTTTGGCGACCGCCATTTCTCGGTTCTCGGTGACCTCGTAGACCTCGAACATGGTCAAACCCGTCTGACGCATGATGTCGGGAACGCTGATATGCATCGAGCGCAGTCGTCGCGCTTCGTCTTCGGCTTGCGTCATTTCAGTCTGTACTCCCCGTCTAACCTCTGAATTTCGCATCGTTATCGCCTGAAATTTACTGAAAGGTCATTTAACGCCGATAGTCGTTTTGAAATCAGAGGTTGGGAACAGCGCAATGAAACGTATTTTGGCAAGGTTCGCGGCAGTGTCAGCGGTGGCGGCGGCCATGATGGCAAGCACAACGTCGCTCGCACACGCGGATGTGACTGCGCGCTACGGCGAATTGCAGGCGGTGCTCGACGCGATCAATGATCCCGATCCGTTGATGCGCCTGGCCCAGCTTGAAGAAATCCTGAAGAAGGGGGACGCGACGGAGGTCCAGCTCGCCATTCGAACAGCGTTCCAGGTTAGCGATCCCAACGTGCGTTCGCTTGCGCTACGCGCGCACTTCGCAAGCTTCAGAACGTTCATCGTCACTGCCGAACTGCCGGAAGCGATGCAGGCGGTCTTGGATGGCAAGGACCAGGAGGCAATCAAGGACCTGTCCGGCAACAGACTCTATGGGTTCTTGAAAGACCAGGGCTTTCAATTCAGCCTCCAGTCGGAGTATCCCTCAAGCGAGGCGCTTGAGTTTCAAGTGGCCTCCCGCAACGAGAATCCATCTGCCGACGAGCAGAAGTCGTATCTCGGCGCCGGCAACATTCGCGGTGGTCTCATCAACATCGTGACAAACGTTAAGCACGGCGGCTTCACCAGGAATTGCAGTTTCGAATTGACCGATTACGACGCATTCACCCTGGTTGGTCGGGGGACATGCAATTTTGAGAACGGCTTCCTGTTTCCCGTGCGTCTTCACCTCTTCGACAACGAGACGAGCGCTGCCGGAAACTAGAGCATGCCGCGCAATAGTGCGCAGCGGCTTTGCGATTGCGACATGCGGTACACCGATAATTTAAAGCGCACCGGGCAAATCTGAAAGGCCACGGCGCGCTTTATCGCCCAGTCTCCACGAGGTCCAGTCCCTCGATCTCATAGGCGTCCGTCGACGACCCCGTCATGGTGACGCGCAGGCGCGTCGCGCGCCGGGGGGCCATGTTGCACGTCGTGTTTTCGACCAGAGCGCAACGGGCTCCTGGCAAGAAGCCGCTTTGATCCTTCTCCGTTTCGACGATGAGGAAGCCTTTTCCCGTCAGACCCTTGCCGCGGACATGAATGGCTTCAACGGTCGCCTGGCTCTCATTCGCAAACGTCAGCACAACTCTGTCCGGAGCAGGCGCCACCTTCAACGAGGACGTACCGGCAAGAAAGCCGCTGAGCCCGCTGCCGCGCTCTGTGATCCGGCCGCGAACCAGAACAAGATCGTTGACGGAGGTGAGATCCGTCGATGGCTTGTCTTGCGGTTTCGCGACAAGCTTCTGCAGTTCGTCCGCGATAAGGTCGTAACGCATCGCAACGCCGATGCCTTCGTCGCTATCGACCTCGAACAGCATGGCGATCGGACGACCGTTGTGGGTTATGGTGCCGCCGCTCATGCCCTTCTGGAAACTGACGTTGGGGTCGACGCTCGAAACGGCGATGATGCCACCGCCCTTGTCGTCTCTGGAAACCGCGCGGACCGCGACCGCGATCGACTGCCGTTCCGTCTGGGTCGAAACGTCGAGCTGCGCCTGCTTCAGGCTATCGATGATCGGCTGGAGAGGCGTTGCTCTGACCCTGTCGCGACTGCATCCTCCCTTCGCGAGTTGCCCCCCGACAGTGATGAAAGCCAGGTCAAGATCCGGGTCCGTCGCCGCGACCGGCGAGTGCGTCGGATGAATTCGACCATAGCGGTCGATAAGGTCGGGTGGCGACAAGGCGCCGTCGGCTGTTTCCAGGACGTGGCGGGGCGTCACGACCCGGCATTGGCCTGCAGCGTCCAGAAACAGCCAGCCCTGTCCGAATGTATCGTCGCCCCGTGCCAGAAGAACCGTTTCGGCATTCGCAACGCCTGCCGGTCCCACGTGGAGGATACCAGCGAGGGCCAATAGGGCGGCTATTACAGGCGATCTCATGCGCAGTCTCTCAATGCGGTGCCGTTATCGGGTATTTGTGAGGCAACAGGACTGGTTGCATCGGGTCTGGCAGCAGCGCCTTCATCCCGACCTGAAACAGCAAGTCCCACCAGATCGATTGTAATGGGCCAGAGAAGAACCAGAAGAATGAGCAAAATCTGCGCTGCGAGAATGGTCGGATCGTTGAGCACCTGAGCGAAAAGTCCGACCTCGATCCTGCTGGAGTTCGGTTGGGCGCCGGGCGTGGAGATCTGCAGTCTCGGTGTTTCCGTCGTGACGTGTACGGCAAGCCCGGGCTCGTCCGACAGAGTGACGTAGCCAAAAAGCGCGGTGAGTTCATCCGCAACCGGGTCCTCGGCCTGCAGCGCCTTCGTATTGGTCTCGATATGTCCTCCGGAAGGAATGGCGAGCGGCTCGTCCGTCGCGGAATAGATCGCGCCACCGCGTCCAAACGGCCATAGATCGATCGTTCTGCCATAGGTCGCGAGACTGCCTTCCAGGAGAATCGGGCCCGGACCGTCGCTGCGCATTGCGAACGCGGAGCCGATCTTGCCCGGCCCCCAGACCGGAAACCGGTTCGAGAGCAAAGACCCGCAACTCGCGTCGGCAAACAACACCACTTCCCCATCGAAGGACGCCGCAGTGCCGCCATCGAGACGAAGCTCGCCCTTCCCATCGACCAGGATAACCAACCCCTGATTTTCGACGCGCTGATAGCTGACCCGCGACATGATGTCGGGCACCAGAGTACCTGAAGCGCATTTTTCGTCCCTGCTGCCATCTGGCCAGCTGCTGATCCTCAATCCGGCTGCGTAGATGAATGAAAGCTCAGGGTTGAAAACGCTGAATTCCATGTATTCGCTGCGCGCGTCGATCACGGCAAACGTTTGCGGCTTATGCACCAGGCTGAGGATTCCGAGGGCTGCAACGGAGAGCGCCATGGCCAGGAGAAAGGACGTCGCGACCCTGCCCCAGGAAATAGTGCTCAACCGGTCACTCCAGGTGGACGGCATAATCTTGTCCCGTGGATGTGCGTGTCAGGCCTTTGACTTCGACGCGCAGCCTGTAGCTGCCTTTGTAGGTGATTTTGGTGAGGGCGATGTTGCAGAGATGGGAGAAGGTCACCTTGGCTCCGTCAGCCGGTTTGCGGCACGTGACCTTCTCGAGATCGGTGCCGTCTCTGTCTGTCAGCGTGGCGCTGACCTTGCTCTGGCTTACGTTGACGTATGCGACCAGTTCTGCCCCTTTTTCGGCGCCGAAGAGGCCCGGCACATAGGTCTTTCCAGCCGTGTCATTGCAGGTCTCGGAAAAGGTGGCCAGCATCAGCAGCCCAGAGGGTGTGTAGGCCTGCAACTGCTCGCCGTACGCGGTCGGGATCGGCACCGCCGGCGGGGCGTTGAACGCGCCTGCGGAACGATACATGTTCGATGCCCAGTACCGCCCGTCGGCGGACGTGACCCGAACGCAGACAGAACTCGGCGGCTCCTTGGCATCACGCGTGTAAGAAAGCCGGACCTGGCTGAGATCGAGCTGGCCGAGGTCGGATCGATAGGCCAGGCCGGACAGGAACTGGCCGCTCACTTGCGCATTTCCAGCGAAGCGTTCCGTGAACTCGGGCTTGTTTGCCAGTTCAAGAACGGCACCCTGCTCACCAGCTCGCGCCGGCTCGCCGCTTAAAATCGCCGCGGTGAGACAGGCCGCGACAAATCGAGCGATCTTGCCCGTTTTCAACATTCCAGACCCCATGAAAGCCAATGCGCGCGGACCCTGCGGCAGCAACCAATAATTTTCGCTTAAGGCACTTGCAGCTTGGGGTGTTTATCAAAGACGGCGGCGATCCGGATGCGACGGCCGCGGCGGACAGCATGAAAAGCCGGCCGGTGCGTACCCAGCAGGACCGCGTTTCCGAGCTCGCCATCGGCGTTGCCTGCGCTCCGCCGCGGCGAAGATGGCCGCCGGCTCCGATGACGTCTGCTGGTCGGGATCAAATCAAATTGTCGCGCTCGACGCGCCATCGGAAACGCGATCATGGATGGCGCTCGCGGCATGGTCGCTCAGGTAGGTCCCTGAGGGTATGCCGGAGAGAAGTCGCTCCGCGCTCGGGTGTAACAAAGTTCACAATCCCGTGAAATCTTGAGGGTTGGGGTGGGCTCGTAGCGAAATTTGTGTCTAATATGTGGCTGTGCACGAAATAAAATACTGCATGCATGGTCGTTCCAGAGATGAAATTCTAGGAATGCCCAGGTTATTTGCCCGCCCTCGTGGCGGGCATTTTTTGCAGACCGTCCGATTGCGGCGCAAGCTGGCGTCGCGCTCTGGCAATGCCGGGTCGCCCGGCGGAGCCGGTGCTGTGCATTCGACAATCGTCGTTCGCATCGGGCGAGCCACCCTCATCGGTCCACGGCAAAGCGCTTCATCGACCTTCCCGTTCCTGCAAACACACTGGCATAGCTGATGATCTTATCCTTGTTGCGACCCTTGCTTCTGATTGCTCTGTTCGCCGCCTCCGGGGCGGGGCCGGCGACAGCCCAGCAATCTGCCGCCGCCGCGGCCGAGGGCCGGCCGGACAATGTCGCCACGCTTCAGGAACTGATCGATGTGCTTGAGGATGACAAGGCGCGGGAGGCTTTCGTTGGCGCGCTGCAGAAGGCCGTCGAAGGCGCATCGAATCCGCCGGGCGATGACGTAGGGCCGGGTGCCGCCGATGAAACGCTTGGCAAGAAACTTGCTGATGTGACGCGGCAATTTGCCGAACGCTCTGTCTCCTCCCTCCTTGTCTTCGCTTCCCAGCTGGCAGCGGCGCCAGCCACGCTCTCGCAATTGAGCGGAGAGGAAGGGGAGGTGCTGGCACGTGCCTTTCGAGATTTGGCCCTGGTGATCGTCGTCACATATGGGGTCTTTGCGATCGTGCGTCTTGCCGCCCGCCGGATCGATCGTTCGTTCGGCCGGCGTGCGGCAACGGCGGGCCTGCTCGAAAAGACTTTCCTGATCGCGGCCTCGGCGCTGCTCGATATTGCGGTGGTGGTTGTCGCCTGGGGTGCCGGATATCTGGCAGCGTTGACGGTGTTCGGCGAACTCGGACGCATGGATTTCCAGCAAACGCTTTATCTGAACGCGTTCCTCATGGTGCAACTGGCCAAGGTCGCAGTCAGAACGGTTCTTTCTGCCTCTGCCGAAGATCTTCGCCTGCTTCGTTTGTCGAATGCGGCCGCGAAGCGAACCAGCCGGCTGTTTGCCCTGATCATCAGCATTCTCGGCTACGGCCAGCTTGTTCTCCAGCCGATCCTGTCGCAGGCAGTCTCGGTCGCTTCCGGGCAGGCGGCTTCCGCGCTCGTCGCTCTCGTCGCCCTGGTCACCGCCGTCTTGGCGACGGTGGTCAACAGGCAGGCCGTGACCGATTGGCTGCTGGCAATGCCCGGGCATTCCGTGCGCCACCGTCAACTCCGTTTCATCGCCGCACGCTGGCACTGGCCGGTCCTCGCCTATTTCGCGTTCCTGTTCTTCGTTGTCCTGATCGGGCCATCGGATCGATTGTTTTCGGTTTTGGCGGCAAGTGCCCAGGTTCTTGCCGCAATCATCGCGGGCCTTGTCATTTCGGACTGGCTGGCAGGCGCCATCGCAAAGGGGGTGACGCTGCCACAAAACGTGAATGACCGCCTTCCTCTCCTCGAGGCGCGCGTGAATGGTCTGGTGCCGCGTTTCCTGTCGCTGCTTCGTCTGGTCGTGCTGGCCATGGTTTTGTCGCTGTTGGCGGCAGCGGTCGGCCTCGTCGACGTCTTCGCGATCCTGCAATCCCGGATAGGTCTTGCATTTTCGGGCGCGATCACGTCGGTGCTCGCCATCATGCTCGTTGCCTATGCTTGCTGGCTGGCGTTGACGTCCTGGGTCGATTACCGGTTGAATCCGGCTTTCGGATCGATCGCAAACGCGCGCGAAACGACGCTTCTTACGCTTCTCAGGAATGCGGTCACGATTGCGATCGTCGTTGTGTCGCTCATGTTTTCGCTGTCCCAGCTGGGCCTTGATATAGCGCCGCTCCTGGCGTCGGCGGGCGTTTTGGGTCTGGCCATCGGTTTCGGCGCGCAGAAACTGGTGCAGGATGTCATCAACGGCGTCTTCATTCAGCTGGAGAACGCCATCAATGTCGGTGACGTCATCGCGGTCGGCGGCACGACCGGCACGGTAGAACGCCTGACGATCCGCTCCGTCAGCCTGCGCGACGTGCACGGCGCCTATCACATCATTTCATTCTCGTCGGTCGACATGATCACCAATCACATGCGCGACTTCTCCTTCCACGTCGGCGACGTCGGCATTGCCTATCACGAAGATGTCGAAGACGCGCGGGCAGCGCTTTTCGATGCGTTTGACGAATTGCGTGCCGATCCGGCATTGGGTTGCGCCATCCTTGGCGAGATGGAGTGGTTCGGGGTGCAGCAACTGGCCGATAGCGCGGTTATCGTGCGTGTGCGCATCAAGACGATGCCGGGGCAACAATGGGCGGTAGGCAGGGCGCTCAACGGCGCCGTCAAAAGGATCTTCGACATCAGAGGCATCGAGTTGCCGTTCCCCCACCAGACGATCTATTTCGGCGCTGGCAAGAACGGGGACGCGCCGCCGGCGGCCGCCGCAATGGGGGCGTCGATGTCGTGATGTTTGTTGCGTCACTGATCGCGATGATGTCCTACGATCGCTCGTGACGCTACAGATATAGAAGCTTTGCGGGCAACTTCGCTCCGCCTTGCCATTGGCCATCGCCACAGTTCCAGACATCCTTCGATCTGGCTGCATAGCTGATCCTCATGTCGCGAACCCTTGCCAGGACACGTCAGGCGTACTGCTTTTCCGGCGATACCCTTCAAAGCCGCGTTATCAGCCCGGCGTTCTCATCGTCCAAGGTCCTTCCGCGTCCCGACGACCGGATCGTCGGTGAACCCTATACGCCTCATCCCGCCCGTCTCCTTGATGGGACGGACACGGCCAGGATTGGGTGGAAGGCGAGCGCCCGGGTCACATCCCCTGTCAGGATTGTCGATCGACTGGCTGTTGCGGCGACGCCGTGAGACGCGGACGCGCCTTGACAGGGGCGGTCACGCTCGGTATGTTCACGATATAGCACATGTTCAATATATTGAACAAGGAAAAAATGCATGAGTGGCCGCGGCGCGGAAAGAATTCTGGATCTGATCGAGTGGCTGGCATCGCGCAGCGACGCCGTGGCGCTCTCCGAGGTCGTTCAGGCTCTTGCCCTGCCGAAGAGCAGTACCCTGCTTCTGCTGCGCACCCTGGTCGAGGCCCGGTATGTCACGCGCCAGACGGACGGACGCTACCTGCTCGTCCGGCTTCCCGGTGAGCCGTCGGAGGCAAATAACGGCTGGGGTACGATCCTGAGAGTGGCGGAGCCGATCCTTCGCGAAACGGTCGCTGCGATCGAGGAGACCGGTTTCATCGCCGTGCTGACCGACGACCGGCAGGTGCGATACCTTAACAAGATCCTGCCCATGCGCGAGATCCGCTATGACCGCGATATCGCGACGCTGCGTGTCGCGCATTATGTCGCAAGCGGTTTGATGCTGCTGTCCGGCCTTAAGGACCGGGATCTTGAAGCCTATCTCGGCCAATCAGTCCCCGCCGAGGATGATCCGGAGGGCATCGCCGAGCGCGTAAGCGCCGGGCGCAACGACGGCTATGTCGCCAATCTCTACGGTCGGGTCGAAGGGGCTGCCGGCGTCGCGGCGCCGATCCGCGACCCCGATGGCCGCATCGTCGCCGTCGTCAACATTTCCGGTCCGCGCGAGCGGATCGCCAACAATCTCGATCGCGTCACCGATGCGACGGTCGAGGCCGCACGCCGCGCAAGTGAGGAGCTTTCGCGACGTATGTTCAAAAACGGGAAAACCCACGGGAGGAATTGATGTCCTATTTGAAGAGAGAGCTTGCCGGCTGGCTGCTTGCCGCATCGGCGATGCTTTCGACCAGTGCTGTCGCCCAGGAGCCGAAACTGCCCGACTACTATCCGGGCGACTATGGCCAGATCGTCGAAGCCTCGCGCAAGGAGGGCGGCCTCGTCGTCTACTCCAACATGGCCGACAACAACTGGCAGCCTGTGATCAAGGGCTTCAGCGAACTCTACCCGTGGATCAAGGTCGAGACGCTCGACCTGGGTTCCGGCACCGTGCACACCCGCTGGGAAGCCGAGGCCGGCAGCGGTGCCCGCACCGCCGACGTGCTGGTATCGGGGGCGAACGATCGCTGGGCGCGCTATGGCAGCGAAGGCCGTATGCTCGATTACGCCAGCCCGGAAACCGAACGCCTGCCGGGCTTTGCCAATCCCTATCCCGGCATTTACGTGATGTCGGCCGACCCGCTCGTCATTACCTATAACGCAGCCCTGCTGCCGGAGGGCCAGCGCCCGACCGGTTTCGCCTCGCTCGTCAAGGCGGCTGCGGCCGACAAGGCGACGTTCGACGGCAAGATCACCACCTACGACGCTGCCCGCAACTCCTTCGGGCTCGCCGCCTGGTGGAAGACGCTGCAGGTCAAGGGCGACGACGGCTGGAAGGGCCTGCGCGAAATCGGCCCGATGATCCGCGGCGAGGTCTCCGGTGGCCCGATGAACGAAAAGATCGCCACCGGCGAATATCTCGTCGGCATCGCCGTTTCCGGCATCACCATTTTCCCGCGCCTGGAGCAGCCCGGCGGCGAGATCCTCGGCTTTGCCTTCCCCGATGACGGCACCCCCGTCATGCTTCGCGGTCTCGGCATCCCGAACGAGGCGGCCAACCCGAACTCGGCGAAGCTTTTCATCGACTACCTGCTCAGCCAGAAGGGCCAGACCCAGATCGGCAAGGGCGGACTGACGCCTTACCGCGAGGACGTCGAAGAAGCCGAAGTTCGCTACACCTATCAGGCGATTGCCGCCAAGGTCGGCATGGAAAATCTGATCGCCGTCGGCTTCGACAAGGCGCTCATCGATGATGCTGCGGGCTTTGCCACCAAGTGGACCGCCGCGATGGCCGGCAACTAAAAGGCCCAAGCCTTGGGGATCGTCGGCGACACATTCGTCCGGCGATCCCCAGGCCCCCATTTTCAACTCTACGAAGCCTGACGACCGTCTTGTCGCGTGAGCGGACGGCTTTCGAGGACTATTGCCATGACCGAGCTTTCAGCAGGGTCGGCACCGGGCGCCACGCGCGACCGGTCGACCATCACCTTCTGGGCCGTAAGCATCCTGACGACGATTCTGGTGGTTGGGCCGATTGCGCCCATCATTCTCCAGGCGTTTCTCGACCGGCCGCTCTACAAACCCGACGCCGTCGTCACCGCAGGCAATTTCGTTCGCCTGTTTACCGAAGCGGGCATGGGCAAGATCGTGCTCAACACGCTGTTCTTCGCGGTCGTCACGATGATCGTCGCCCAGCTCTTCGGTTCGGTCATGGCCGTCATCGTCGGCCGCACCAATCTGCCCGGGCGCAAATGGATCGGCGAGATCCTGATCTGGCCGCTGTTCGTCAGCAATCTCGTCATGGCCTTCGGCTGGTTCACGATGTACGGCCCATCCGGATATATCACGCTTGCCTTCAAGGCCGGCACCGGGCTCAGCCCGTGGAACCTCTATAGCCTGACAGGCATGAGCATCGTTGCCGGGCTCAGCCAGGCGCCGCTTGCCTATCTCATGTGCATTGGCGCGGTCACCAAGGCCGACGCCCAGCTCGAGGATGCCGCCCGTTCGGCCGGTGCCAGCCCCATGCGGGCGCTGATCAGCATCACCGTTCCCATGATGCGGCCGGCAATGGTCTATTCCGCCGTGCTGAATTTCGTGATCGGCATCGAGATGCTGGCGATCCCGCTGGTGTTCGGCGGCCCGAGCGGCATCCATACGGTGACCACCTTTCTCTACGACCAGGGCATCAATGCTGCTGTGCAATCAGACTACGGTATCGTCGGCGCCGGCGCGGTCATGCTCCTTGTGATCGTCGGCCTGCTCGTCTGGCTGCAGGGCCGGTTGATGAAGGACAGCGGCCGTTTCGTCACGGTGCGTGGCAAGGCCTCGCGCCCCTCGCTCGTCGACCTCGGGCCCTGGCGCTGGGTCGCCTTCGCCGCGGTCGCCGCCTATGTGCTCTTCACCATCATTGCCGTCTTTGCCGGCATCTTCATGCGCGCCAGCGTCAGCTTCCTGACGCCACTGGTCCCGTTCTGGAAGCTTTTGACCCTCGCCAACTTCGAGCTGATCTTCAACCAACCGGGCTATGTCAGGGCTATCCTCAATTCCGTGGTCATCTCTTTCCTCGGTGGCATCATCGGCACGGCCTGCGTCGTGCTCATCGCGCTCGTCGCCAAGCGCTCGGAGTTCCGCTTCCGTCGCGCGCTGGAATATGTCGCTCTGTTCCCGCGCTCGCTGCCCGGCATCATTGCAGGCCTCGGTTTCTTCTATGCGGTTGTCTGGGTCCCCGGGCTCGACATGATCCGCGGAACCATCTGGATCCTCATCGCCGCCTTCGTCGTGCGCTATATCCCGATCGGTTTCGGTGCGATCGCTCCGGCGTTGTCGCAGATCGGCGAAGAACTCGACCGCGCCTCGCGCATTTCCGGTGCCGATTGGTGGACGACGGTGACCCGCATCGTCCTGCCGCTTCTGAAGCCTGCGCTGTTTTCGAGCTTCGCGCTGCTCTTCATCCACTTCTTCAAGGAGTACGTGACGGCGGTTTTCCTCTACCAGCCGGGATCCGAGATCATCGGCTCGACCATGCTGCAGCTCTATGCCCAGGGCGATAACGGTCCCGTCTCCGCCCTTGCAACCATCCAAGTCATCATCACGGCCTTGTTCGTCTTCATGGCGCGCCGTCTGCTGGGAGCCAAGATCTATGGCTGATCTCATCCTCGACAATCTCTCCATCAACTACGGCTCCTACAAGGCCGTGAGCGAGGTCTCGCTGACCATTCCCAAGGGCGAGTTCCTGACGTTGCTCGGGCCCTCCGGCTGCGGCAAGTCGACGACGCTTTTTGCGATCTCCGGGCTCAACCACGCGACATCGGGTTCGATCCGCATGGGCGACCGTGTGCTGTTCGACGGCAAGAGCGGAACCGTCGTGCCGCCGGAGCAGCGCAACATCGGCCTCGTTTTCCAGAGCTACGCGCTGTGGCCGCATATGTCGGTGGCAGAAAACCTCGCCTTTCCGCTGAAGCTGCGCAAGATTGGCCGTGCCGAGCAGGACAAGCGCATCAAGGAAGCGCTCGAACTGGTCGAAATGGCCAAGTTTGCCGAGCGGTATCCCTTCGAGCTTTCCGGCGGCCAGCAGCAGCGTGTTGCGCTTGCGCGCGCCCTCGTCTACCGGCCGGGCCTGCTGCTGCTCGACGAGCCGCTATCCAATCTCGATGCAAAACTGCGCGAGCGCGCACGCGTCTGGTTGCGCGAATTGCAGGAGCGGCTCGGCGTCACCACCGTCTACGTCACGCACGACCAAGCCGAAGCGCTTGCGGTTTCCGACCGCATCGCGGTGATGGATACCGGGCGCATTCGCCAGCTCGGCACGCCCAAGGAGATCTACGAAACGCCGGCCGATGCTTTCGTCGCTGACTTCATCGGCTCCTCCAATTTCCTGACGGGCACCGTGGTCGATCGCGCGGCGGGCATGGCCAATGTTCGCCTCGGCGACGGCACGGTGATCAAGGCAAACACGGGCAGGAACGGCGCGGACGAGAACGTGGTGATTGCCGTGCGTCCGGAACGGCTGCAGATCGTCGGCGGCGCCGGCGAGAATGTCGTGCAGGCAACCGTCCAGGGCGGCTCCTATCTCGGCTCGGTCTACCAGTACGAGCTGACAGGGGCGGGCAGTACTTTCCGCGTCCAGACCGCACGCGAGGTCGCGGACAAACATGTCTTCGTCTATGTGCCGCCGGAAGCCTCGACGCTTTTTGCCGCGCAATCCCGGCCGCAGGCCTGAGCGCGGAGCGTCCCATGACCAGCAAACCCAAGAGCTTCGATGCCGACGCGAAGGGGCCGCTCGACGGTATTCGCGTCATCGACCTGTCGCGGCTCGTCGCCGGCAACATGCTGTCGCTGCAGCTCGGCGATTTCGGCGCCGACGTGATCAAGGTCGAGCCGCCGGTCGGCGACCCCTTGCGTGATTGGCGCGATGGTGGAAGCTCGCTCTACTGGAAGACCTACGGGCGCAACAAGCGCTCGGTCATGCTCAATCTTCGCGAACCGGCCGCCATGAGTGCCATGCTCAGGCTGCTCGACACGGCAGACGTCTTCATCGAGAATTTCCGCCCGGGCACGCTCGAAGAGATGGGCATGGCGCCCGAAACGCTGCTTGCGCGCAATCCCGACCTGATCATCGTGCGCATTTCCGGCTTCGGCCAGACCGGTCCCTATGCGAGCCTGCCCGGCTTCGGCACGCTGGTCGAAGCCATGAGCGGCTTTGCGGCGCGCACCGGATTTCCCGATCGCGAGCCGGTGTTGCCGCCCCTGGCGCTCGCCGACATGATCGCTGGCATCTACGGCTCTTCCGCCGTCAGCATGGCGCTTCTGGCGCGTCAGCGCGGCACGGCGCGCGGGCAGGTCATCGACCTGTCGCTGCTGGAGCCGATGTTCTCGGTGCTCGGGCCGGAGGCTGCGATCTACAGGACGACCGGCAAGATCAAGGAACGGGTCGGCAGCGGCTCCAACACGACGTCGCCGCGCAATGTTTATCGATGCGCCGACGGCAAGTATGTCGCGCTTTCCGGTTCCACCCAGGCGGTCGCAAAGCGCATCTTCGAGATCATCGGCCGGCCTGAAATGATCACCGATCCGCGTTTTGCCACCAACACCGACCGGGTGCGCAACCGGCCGCTGGTCGACGAGGCAGTCGGCGCCTGGTTTGCCACGCGCGAGCACGATGACGCGCTCGACATCATGCGCCGGGCCGGCGCGACGGTCGGGCCAGTCTACAACATCGCCGATGCCTTCAACGACGCGCACTTTATCGAGCGTGAGGTCTTCACTGAAGTCGAAGATCGCGAGCACGGCTCGCTACCGATGCACAATATCCTGCCGCGGATGTCGGCAACGCCGGGCGTCTGGCGCAATCCGGCACCGGCACTTGGTGAAAACACCCGCGATGTCCTCAATGAAGCCGGCCTGTCGGCCGATGAAATCGACCTGATCATGGGAGGCCGAACCGAATGATGCTGCGCTCTCTGCTTTATGTCCCCGGCAGTTCGCCCCGTTTCCTGGAAAAGGCCCACCAACGCGGCGCCGATGCCATCATCATCGATCTGGAAGATGCCGTCGCCCTCAACGAAAAGGACGCGGCAAGGGCAGCTCTTGCGGGGGCCGTGCCCATGGTCGGTCAGAGCGGCGCTCGGGTGATCGTGCGGATCAACACACATGACGAAACCACGATGCTGGCCGACGCCACCGCTGCCCATGAGGCCGGCGCGCTGGCGCTTTACATTCCCAAGGTGTCTTCGCCTGAAATCCTCCATACGCTCGACCGGCACCTGCAGCCGCTGGAAACGGCTACCGGCCGGCCACCGATCCGGTTTGCGCCGCTGATCGAAGATCCGCACGGACTGCTCAATGCCGCAGCGATTGCCGCTGGACCGCGGGTGTTCGCGCTGTCAGCCGGCGGCGAGGATCTCGCAACCTCCATGGGCGCCCAGCCGACGCCCGAGGTGCTGCGCCTGCCAAAGCTGATGATCCACTATGCCGCCAAGGCCGCCGGCATCCTGTCCTTCGGACTGCTGCGCAGCACGGCTGACTATGCCGACACGGTCGCCTTGGCCGCAGCCATCCGCGAAGCCAAGGATTTCGGTTTCGACGGCGCCACCTGCATTCACCCAAGCGTGGTTCCGCTGTTGAACGACGGCTTTTCGCCATCCGCCGAAGAGCTTGACGCTGCCCGGCGTCTGATCGCGGCAGCTGACGATGCCGCGCAAGCCGGGATTGGCGCCTTTACCTTCGAGGGCAAGTTCGTCGATCTGCCCATCGTCACGCGCGCCCGCGCATTGATCGCGCGCGCCTCGGGCTGATCGAACCGCGCAGCGCTCGCCCAAGCATCTACTCTGGAGAATAAAGTGTCAGACTTTCCCACCGCCGAGAGACATCCGGAGCGCAAATGGCGCGTCCTCGTCACCCATAACAGGATCGCCGACAGCGCCGTCGAATTGCTCAACGCCCATGACTGCGACGTCTTCTTTTCCCCGCCTTACGATGCATCGGATGTGGTCGCCGCGCGCGCGGCCGATCTCGGCATTGACGCGATCATGGTCCGCCAGGGCCAGATCAACGAAGCCGTCATCGCCGCCTCCCCGAAGCTGCGGGTGATCGTCAAACATGGAGTGGGCGTCGACAATGTCGACATTCAGGCGGCAGCCGATCGCGGCATACCGGTCTTGCGCTCGATGGGCTCGAACGCGCGCGCGGTCGCCGAACACACGATCGCGCTGTCGTTGTCGCTGATCAAGGAGATAGGACCGCTGACCGCGGCGGTGAAGCACGGGCAGTGGCCGAAGCCGACCTTCATGGGCCGCGACATCGCCGGTACCCTGATGGGGTTGATCGGCTATGGCTCGATCGGCCGAGAGACCGCGGCCATGGCACGCGCGCTCTGCATGGATGTGATTGTCTATGACCCGCATGCCACGGCCACGCTGGCGCACGAAAACATCACCGCCGTCGACGATGTCGACGAGCTTGTAAGCCGTGCCGACGTCGTCAGCCTGCATTGCCCGTTGACGGCGGAGACGCGCCACCTGATCGATGCCCGTCGTCTGGCGCTGATGAAGCCGACATCCTTCATCGTCAACACCGCGCGCGGCGGCATCATCGACGAGGCGGCGCTTGCCGACGCCCTGCGCGAAAAGCGGATCGCAGGCGCGGCCCTCGACAGCTTTGCCACCGAACCGCCGGCCGGTGACAACCCGTTATGGGCGTCGCCGCTGGTGCTGGCCACGCCGCACATCGGTGGCGTCACGCATGGTTCGTCGAAGGCCATGGCGGAGATCGCCGCCCGCCACATCATCAGCGTCCTCAATGGCAACGCGCCTGATGCTTTCAGCCTTGCGACGCCGCAGAGCCTCGGCCTGCGCAAGGCGACAACCTAGAGCGTTCCCCGCAAGGGCGGCGTTGCTCTTGCCTGGAAGCCCATGAAAACAACGAGATAGATCGCTTCTTCGCCACCGCGTGGAACGAAGCCGCTCCAGAACTGCAAAAGGAAGATACACATGCCCATCGGTTTCAGAGTGAAGAACAGCATGGAACGCGTCGACGCCTCCTATGTCGAGGCCTTCCGGAGCCTTCCCGTTGCCAACGTGTCCGACAGCATGTCGCGGCTCGTCGCCGGCGGTGACAGGTTGCGCCCGATGCATGGCGGCGGCGTGCTCGCCGGCCCGGCGTTGACGGTCAAGACCTGCCCGGGCGACAACCTGATGCTGCACAAGGCGATCGACATGGCAGCCCCCGGCGACGTGATCGTCGTCGATGCCGGCGGCGATACGACCAATGCGCTGATGGGCGAGTTGATGCTGGCGCATGCCGTCAGGCGCGGCGTCGCCGGCTTCGTGCTCAACGGCGCGATCCGGGACGCCGAGGCAATCGGCGCCCAGGACCTGCCACTCTATGCGCTTGGCGTGACCCATCGCGGCCCTTACCGCAGCGGCCCGGGTGAAATCGGCTTCCAGATCTCGATCGCCGGCATGGTCATCAATCCTGGTGACCTGATGCTTGGCGACATCGATGGTGTTGTCTGCGTCCCCAAATCCGATGTCGAGGCGGTATTGAAGGCAACTCGTGCCAAACACGACGCCGAAGCGAAGCAGATGGCGGCGACGTTAAAGGGTGAAATTGATCGCTCCTGGGTCGATCGTGAGCTGGAGCGGCTCGGTTGCAGCTTCGTCGAGGCATGAAGGCCGCATTTCCGGCAGTATCAGACTGACGTGATCGGAGGCATGCGATGGTCGTGAGAGCGCCGATCCGACAAGCGCCGAAATGCGTTTGATCGGGACTGGCCAGATCCTCTCCGCCCGGTCGACGGGCGAGTCGCGTGGCGCTCGCCTTGGCGGAGGGGAGTGGGGGTCGAACCCACCCGGGACAGGCTCGCTGCCCCAACCGGATTTGAAGTCCGGCCGTCCCACCGGAGACGATTCCCTTCCTCAGTGCGTAAACAGGTCGCTGCGATGGGGATTTATGCGACGCAAGTCGCCCCGGCGCAAGGTCAGGCCGAGCCGGTCGAAAAAGTCGAGGATTTCGATGGCGACCTTGCGGCCGTTGTGGACGCGGTCGCGGAAGGCGGGCGCGGCGAACCAGCCGTCGTCGGTTTCCGCCGCCACCTCGATCACGATCGCCGCCATCTCTTCGACGACCGCGCGGGCGAAGAAATGATCGTGCGCGATCTGATGCACCCGTCCGAGTTTCTGCGCGAGTTTCAAGACCCGCCGCACGTCGCGCTCTTCGGCGCCAAGCAGTGGCACGAGGTCGCGTACCCGTGGTGGGCGGAAACGGTTCTCGTCGATGAGAAGTGGGCCGATGCGTTGCCAAAGGCTCTCGTCGGCGGGCGTCAATCGGACTTCGTGGCCGGGCAGCCGCAGGAACGCACCGTCAAGCACGATGTGGCCCGCCGCCGCTTCAGTCTTCAGGAATGCGAGGAAAGCGATTTTTGGCAGGCGCGGTTTCAACAGGAGACGCGTCTTTTCGCGGCCGATGCCGGCAAGGTCGGGGTTTTCGGCGTGGAATTCGGCGAGCGTCTCCACGAGGCTTGCGCGCAACGCGATAAGGGCTGCAGAGGAGAGCGCCTGGTCGGCGACGATTTCGGCGCCAGCAGCAAGGAGCAGGCGAGGGCGCATGTCTTCCCCCAGGCCGCGGTCCCGCAGGAAGGCCGATAGATCGACCGGGGCAAGAGCGGCCAGCCCTGCAAGGGCTATTGCCGGGTCCTCCTGGCCCGACGCCGCAAGAAAGGCCAGCCGCTCGGGCGTGCCGCGCTTTCGCGCCGGTGGGCGCAGGTCGAGAAATTGGCCACCGCCGATGGTGCGGCTGGCGGAGGTATCGCGAAGGATGAAGCGGTCACCGATGGTGGCGGCTATGGGGCGGTCGAGAACCAGTTGCACCAAGCCTTTTGCGCCGGGCTCAACCGGGCCGGCAAGCGGCACGAGGCGTGCGCCGACCTCTGTCGCGTGACTGTGCAGCCGCACCGGAAACCAGGTGCCGACGGGCTTTGCCTCCGTTACGAGAATGTGAAGCGTTGCGTCGATCCGGTCGGTGGGCGCATGCAGCGAAGGCGCGACAATGACGTCCCCCCGCCGGATAGCGTCCTTGCTCACCCGCTCGCCGACAAGGTTGAGCGCGCAGCGTTGGCCGGCGTGGCCCTCGACGGCCTTCCGGTTCTGCGCGTGGATGCCGCGCACGCGGGCGGTCAGACCTGACGGGCTGACGGCGACGGTGTCGTCGAGCGCCACACGACCGCCAAGGATCATGCCAGTTACCACGGTCCCGGCACCTGAGAGCGTGAAGCTGCGGTCGACGGCAAAGCGCAGCAGGCCGGCGTCGCTGCGCTTGGCGGTTTCCGTCTCGGCGGCCGTAAGTGCTTGGCTGAGGGTCTCGACGCCTTCGCCGGTGAGCGCCGAGACGGCGATAACAGGCGCATCGGAAAGGCCGGTGCCGGCAAGCGCCGTGCGGATCTCGGCTGCCACTTCGGCGCGTCGCTCTGGTCCGGCAACATCGACCTTTGTCAGCGCAACGATGCCTCTTTCAATGCCGAGCAGGTCGAGGATGGCGAGATGTTCGCGCGTCTGCGGCATGATGCCGTCGTCGGCGGCCACGACCAGCAGCGCGAGATCGATGCCGCCAGCACCGGCGAGCATCGTGTGGATCAGGCGTTCGTGTCCGGGAACGTCGACGAAACCGGTGATCGCACCGCTGCCGAGATCGGCATAGGCAAAGCCAAGGTCGATGGTGATGCCGCGCGCTTTCTCCTCCGCCAGGCGATCGGCGTCGGTGCCGGTCAGGGCTTTGACCAGCGCCGTCTTGCCGTGGTCGATATGCCCTGCGGTTCCGACGATCATAGCGCCGCCAGGGCCTCGATCAGTGCCGCATCGCTCTCCAGGCAGCGCAGGTCGAGGATCAGCGCGCCGTCGCGGATATGTCCGACGACCGGCACGGGCAGGGCGCGCAGCGCAGCTGAAAGCCGTTCCGGGGCGTCGCCCCCGGCGCCGGTCAATCGAAGGCCGGCGCTCGGGATTGTGTCGACCGGCAAGGCGCCGGAGCCGACCTGGCTGCGACAGGCGCAGGACGAAGCCGAATAGCCATGCGGCTTGAGCATCGCATCGATTGTCGGAGCGAGACGGGCTGCCTGGGTGGCGATTTCGGCTTCCGATCTGGTGAGGAAACGCAGCGTCGGCAGTCGTTCCTTCAGCCGGTCAGGATCGCGATAGAGTTTCAGCGTCGCCTCCAGCGCGGCGATGCGGATCTTGTCGAGGCGAATGGCGCGCTTCAGCGGATTGCGGTTGATGGCGGCAATCAGGTCGCGGCGACCGACGACGAAGCCTGCCTGCGGCCCACCGAGCAACTTGTCTCCCGAAAACGTCACGAGATCCGCGCCCTCGGCGACCGCCTCCGCCACCGTCGGTTCGCGTCTGAGGCCGAAGGTCGAGAGATCGACCAGCGAGCCCGAGCCGAGGTCGTTCAGAAGCGGCACGCCGGCCGTGCGGGCAATCTCCGCCAGCCTTGGCGCCGGCACCTCGGCGGTAAAACCTTCGATGCGGTAGTTGGAAGTGTGGACCTTGAGGATGACGCCGGTCTGCGGCCCGATCGCGCCCTCGTAGTCGCGCGGGTGAGTGCGGTTGGTGGTGCCGATCTCCACCAGCTTCGCGCCGGCGCGGGCCATGATGTCGGGCATGCGGAAGGCGCCGCCGATTTCGATCAGTTCACCGCGCGAAACGATGGCCTCGCGGCCGTCGGCAAGCGTGTTGAGCGCGATCAGCACGGCGGCGGCATTGTTGTTGACGATGGTGGCATCTTCGGCGCCGGTCAGCTCGCACAGCAATCCGCGCAGGTGATCGTCGCGCTGGCCGCGCCCGCCGCCGTCAAGATCGAACTCCAGTGCCAGTGGGTGGGCCATGGCGGCGGCGGCGGCGCGCACCGCCTCCTCGGCCAGAATGGCGCGGCCGAGATTGGTGTGCAAAACCGTGCCCGTCAGGTTCAGGAGTGGCCGCAGGGCTGTGCGGGCGGCGGCCGCAAGCGCGTCCGATAGGCGCTGCGGCAGTTCGGCTGCGAGTGCGGCACCATCCTCTCCGGAGCGGATTTTCTCGCGGGCGATCTCAAGCCCGGCGCGCACGGCGGTGACGACGGCGAGGCGGCCATGGTCTTCGATCAGCGCCAGGCCCTCAGGCGAGGTCAGCATCTGGTCTACCGAGGGAAGCACACGAAAATCCGGCATCAATAGCCCGTAAGATAGGGGTTGAAACCGCCGCGGCGGAACTCGGTTTCCTTCATCAGGATATCGAGGCCGAGGCTTCCGACGTCGTCGGCGATCGGGTCGAGGCTGGGGTTCTTCACCTGGTAGAAGATCTTCACCCAGGCGTGGCATTCCCGGCACGCCTCGGCCTTCACCGTGGCTTCCGTCGTCTCGACCGAACGATAGCTGACGCCCTTGGTCGAGCCGCAACACAGGCACTTCACCCTGACCTCGTTCCATTGCGTGCCGCAGCAGGCACAGGCCGCGTAGCGGATGTTCTCGATGCCCTGCGCGCCCATCACCGATGAGGTGGCCGGCCGACCGCCGCATGCGGGGCAGAGGCCAAAGCCGACCGGTACGAGCGTCTGCGCATCGAGCATGGCTGCGAGCCGTGCCATGTGCACCTGCACCGCTGCCGCAACGAAGAGATGAGGGGCGGCGCTGTCGTCCGGGATCTGATCCGAAAGGATATTGGAGAGCAGCCACTGCCGGTCGTCGTCGCTGGCCGCGCGTACCGCATCGAGCGCAAGCCGCGCGGGTTCCGGCATCACGATTTCGACAGCACCTTCGAGCAGAGCGGCGAGCGTCGCGCCAAGTTCAGGGTCGCCTGCGTGTGCGGCGCGGTCGATCGGCGGCATAGCCGCGCGCGCCCTTGCGATGGGCATCGGGGCCGGCGCCGCAACGGGTGGAAGGGTAGCGGCAAGCCGAGCCTGGAGTTTGGAGAGCGCCGCGAGAAAAGTCAGGTAAGGCGCAAGCGCATTGCTTTCAGCCAGGAACGCGAAGCGACGGGCGCGCGTCTGGAACAGCTTGATCGGTTCGGGCAGGAAGGCGATGGGCGGAGTGGGGACGCCGCCGATGAGGGAGGGATCGGGATGTATGTCTTCTGCCATCGCATCTCCGTCAATCCGGCGACAAGCCGGGTCATGCTCTTGCAGCTTTCTCTCAACCGTCGCCGATCGAGGGATGAAACGGCAGCAATTCAAATTTCCACGCCAACTCTGCGCGTCCGAAGGGATGGCGCGTCATGGGTTTGCGCGAACGCCCAACATGATCATTTTGACGGGTCAGAGCGCTGCCGTCCAGCCAGTTCGCGCAGCCATTTGCGATGGTGGCGGAAGGCCCACCCGCCGGTGACGGTGCCGCGGGTCATTGCCCGGATCGTGCCGCGCGTCCAGATCGCGGCATAGACATGGACAATGAAGATCAGGATCGTGAAAATCGCCGCGAGCGAATGCACGGCAACCGCGATGCGGCGAGCGGGAATGGAGACGAGGTGGGGGAAGTATTGCTCCCAGATCATGACGCCAGTCGTTACCAACACCACGATCAGCCCTGACATGCCCCAGAAAACCACTTTCTGGCCGGCATTGTACTTGCCGAGTTCGGGCAGGTTTTCCTCGTTGCCCTGAAGAAGGTCGCCGATCTTGCGGCTCCACTCCACGTCCTCGCGTCGGGGCAGGTTGAGCTTCCACATCTGCGCAAACAGCAGAAGGAAGCTCGCCACCAGCACCAGCCCGACGATCGGGTGCAGCCACCTTGTCGTCTGGCCGCCGCCGAAGATGTCCGTCAGAAAGAACAGCGAGGGGTGAAAGAGGGAGAGTCCGGAAATCAGAAGCACGATCATGCACGCGGCCGTGACCCAATGGTTCAGCCGTGTGTAGCCGCGGTATCGATTGACGGTGACCGGGTGCTTCGTCTCGATCTTGTCGCCGGGCGCGGAATAGACGCGTTCTTCAGTCATCACGCCTCCCTGTCGCCATGTCTTTGGTCGTGATCCTCGACGAGATCTTCCGCCTCTCCCTCTTCATGGGCGGTCACCTCGTTGGGGCGCGCGAAAATGCCGTGCAGGACCGCGCCGGCGGCCGCAAGGCCGGCAACGGCGAGGCCCACGGTTTTCGCCGGCCCCTTCCAACCGCGCACGACCGGTGAGATCTGCGGGTCGTCCGGCAGCCCTGCATAGAGCGAGGGCTGATCGGCATGGTGCAGCACATACATGACATGTGTTCCGCCGACGCCCTGCGGGTCGTAAAGGCCGGCATGGTCGTAGCCGCGCGATTTCAGGTCCTCGACCCGCTCGCTGGCAAGCTCGACCATCGCCTCTTTCGTGCCGAAGGAGATCGCCTTGGTGGGGCAGGCCTTGGCGCAGGCCGGCCCCTGGCCGACCGCCACCCGGTCCGAGCAGAGCGTGCATTTCTTCGACACATGCGCGGTCTTTGAAACGCGTGGAATGTTGAAGGGACAGCCGGCGATGCAGTAGCCGCAGCCGATGCAGTTGTCGGAGATGAAATCGACGATGCCGTTGGAATATTGAACGATGGCGCCCGGAGCCGGGCAAGCCTTGAGGCAGCCGGGATCGGCGCAGTGCATGCAACCATCTTTGCGGATCAGCCATTCGAACTCGTTGGTGACGGGGTTCTCGTATTCCGTGAACCGCATAAGCGTGAACATATCCGGCGTCAGGTCGTGCGGGTTCTCGTAGACCCCGACATTCTCCTCGATGTCGGGATGGGTGTCGTTCCACTCGATGCAGGCGGACTGGCAGGCCTTGCAGCCGATGCATTTCGAAACGTCGATCAGCTTGGCGACTTCGGTCAGGTGCCGCTCGGGTGCCGGCACATCGCTCGTTGCCGAAACCCTGATGACGTCGCTCGGCAGGAGGTTCGACGCCAGCGGCTGCAGCGGCGGGTTGGCCGCCGCCGTGACCGGCTCGGGTGCGCGTTCGCTCGTCATGCCGAGGCTCCTTCTTCCGCCGCCGGTTCGATGTTGACCAGGAAGGCCTTGAACTCCGGCGTGTCGATATTGGCGTCGCCGACGAAGGGCGTGAGGCTGTTGGGGCCGAAGCCCTTGCGCGCAGCCCCCATGAAGCCCCAGTGCAGGGGGATGCCGACCACATGCACCGGCTTGCCGTTGCAGATCAGCGGACGTATGCGCTTCGTCACCACGGCCTTGGCCCAGATCTCGCCGCGTGCGCTCCACACCCGCACGCGCCCGCCTTTCGTTATGCCCCGTTCCGCTGCCAGTTCCTCGCTGATCTCGACGAAGAATTCCGGCTGCAGCACGGCGTTCACGCGGTTGTGCTTGGTCCAGTAGTGGAAGTGTTCGGTCAGGCGGTAGGACGTTCCGACGAAGGGGTAGTCTGCGCTGGTGCCCAGTTGCGCCAGGTCGTCGGGGAAGATGCGGGCGACCGGATTGCCGCGCAGCTTCGCGTTGAACGGGTTTTCGACCGGGCTTTCGAACGGCTCCATGTGCGTCGGGAACGGGCCGTCGCGCAAAAGCTTGCGCGAAAACAGTCGTGCCGTACCCTCCGCCGTCATGATGAACGGCATCACCGTTTCAGGTTTTGCCGTTACCGCGATATCGGGGACATCGAAGCCCTGCCAGCGCTCGCCGTTCCATTCGATCAGCTTGCGCGCCTCGTCCCACGGCTTGCCCTGGAGGTCGCAGGACGCCCGGTTGTAGAGGATGCGGCGGTTTGCCGGCCAGGCGAAGGTCCAGTTGAGGAAGGTGCCGATGTCGCCCGGATCGCTGTTGTCGCGCCGGGCCATCATGTTGCCCTCCTCCGTCCAGGAGCCGGCATAGATCCAGCAGCCGGACATGGTAGAGCCGTCATCGCGCATCACGCCGAAATTCGGAAGCAGCTTGCCGGCTTCGACCAGCACCTTTGCCGGATCCTTCGGGTCGTAGAGCGTCTGCAGTGCGCGCCCGTTCATCTCCTTGGCCAGTTCCGCGGCCTCCGGCTCGTAGGGATCCTCATAGTCCCAGGCCAGGTTGAGGATCGGCTCGGGGCAGACGCCACCTTCCTTGCGGTAAAGCTCGCGCACGCGCAGGAAGATGTTGGCCATGATCCAGGTGTCGTGTTTGGCGTCGCCCGGCGGCGTCGCGCCCGGCCAGTGCCATTGCAGCCAGCGGCCGGAATTGACCGTGGCGCCCTCGTCCTCGGCAAAGCAGGTCGAAGGCAGTTCCAGCACCTCGGTCATGATTTTCGAAGGTTCGACCTCATTGTAGATGCCGTGGTCTTCCCAGAAGTGACCTGTTTCCGTCTGCAGCGGGTCGATGGTGACGAGAAGCTTCAGCTTCGACAGGGCCTGCGTCAGCTTCGCCCTGTTGGGGAAGGACAGAAGCGGGTTGAAGCCCTGGCAGAAATAGAGGTTCACCTCGCCACGGCTCATCATGTCGAACATGCGCAGGATATCGTAATAGGCAACGTCCAGCTTCGGCAGCCAGTCGAAGCCCCAGTCGTTTTCGCGTGTCGCAGCATCGCCCCACATCGCCTTCAGGAAGCTCACCATGAATTTCGGGGTGTTCTGCCAGTAGCTGGTCTGGTCGGGGATCAGCGGCTTGTTGCCGCGTGTCGACATGTAGGTGGTGTAGTCGATTTCCTTCTCGGTCGGCAGGTTCATGTAGCCGGGCAGCGTGTGCGAGAGCAGGCCGATATCGGTCAGTCCCTGGATGTTGGCGTGGCCGCGCAATGCATTCACGCCGCCGCCCGGAAGGCCGACATTGCCGAGGATGAGCTGGAGCATCGCCATGCCGCGAATGTTCTGGGCACCCTTGGAATGCTGGGTCCAGCCGAGCGCATAGAGCGAGGTCATGACCTTGTCGCGCGCCGAGGTCGCGCCGATCATCTCGCAGATCTTCAGGTAGCGTTCTCTCGGTGTGCCGCAGAGGTTTTCGACGAACTCCGGCGTATAGGTCGCGACCTGCTCCTTCAAAAGGTTCCAGACGCAGCGAGGATCTGTCAGCGTCGGGTCGGTCTTCACCGTCCCGTCCTCGTTCATCTGGTACTCCCAGCTCGTGCGGTCGTAGTCGCGCTTCGCCTCGTCGTAGCCCGTGAACAGACCTTCGGCCCAGCCGAACGCGTCGTTCACCAGATAGGTGGCGTTGGTGTAGTTCTTCACATAGTCCCACTGCACCTTGTCGTTTTCGATGCAGTAGCGGATCACGCCCATCAGGAAGGCGATGTCGGAGCCGGGACGGATCGGGGCATAGACGTCGGCAACCGAAGCGGTGCGATTGAAGCGCGGGTCAACGACGATCAGCCGGGCGCCGCGATGGTGCTTGGCTTCCGTTACCCATTTGAAGCCGCAGGGATGGGCCTCCGCCGCGTTGCCACCCATGACGATGACAAGGTCGGTGTTCTTGATGTCGGTCCAGGCGTTCGTCATTGCGCCGCGGCCAAATGTTGGAGCCAAACTGGCTACCGTGGGGCCGTGTCAGACGCGTGCCTGGTTATCGAAGCCGAGAACGCCTAGGGATCGGACGGCCTTGTAGGTCAGCCATCCCGTCTCGTTGGTTCCGCCCGAGGCTGCAAGGAAACCCATCGTCAGCCAGCGGTTGACGGTGACGCCGGCCGCGTTCTTCTCGATGAAGTTCTGGTCGCGGTCGTCCTTGATCGCGCGGGCGATCTTGTCGAAGGCATCCTCCCAGGAGATGTCCTGCCAGGTGTCGGCGCCGGGTGCGCGGTGGCGCGGCTTGGTGGCGCGGGTCTCGGACTTCACGAAGTCCTTGAGCGCCGCGCCCTTGGGACAGAGCGTCCCGCGGTTGGTCGGATGGTCGGCATCGCCCTCGATGTGGATGAGCTCCGCCTTTTCTCCGGCCGCAAGATCACCCTTGGAGTACATCAGGATACCGCAGGCCACCGAACAGTAGGTGCAGACGTTGCGGGTCTCGGTCATGCTTGTCAGCTTGAAGGCGCGCACATGGGCCGCGGTCGCTGCTTCGGCCGCTCCGAAGCCCAGGGCTCCGATGGTCGTTGCCGCAGCGCCGGCGCCGGCGAGCTTCAGAAAGCTGCGGCGGGAAAGATCGATGTTCATTGGACGTCCTCTTCCATGCGTATCGGTCTTGAGCAGATGGTCAAGCCTGGCGCCGCATGTGTCAAGGTCGAATTGAACGGCTTTTGCCGCAAGAGGCATGGCCTTGGTTGCAACGCTCGGGCATGATCGCTGGCGACAGTGCCGGCCGGCATGCCGTTCACAAGGAGATTTGAGCCGTGAGCAGCCTTTCCGCTTCCGTCGAACCACGTCTCACCTCGCTTGCTCACGGTGGAGGTTGCGGTTGCAAGATCGCCCCCGGCGTCCTGCAGGAGATCCTGCGCGGACGTGCGGTGTTGCCGGTGCCGCCGGAACTGCTTGTCGGCATCGAGACGTCCGACGATGCGGCCGTCTATCGCCTTAACGATCATCAGGCGGTGGTCGCGACCACCGATTTCTTCATGCCTATTGTCGATGACCCCCATGACTTCGGCCGGATCGCGGCGACCAACGCCATCAGCGACGTCTATGCCATGGGCGGGACGCCGATCTTTGCGCTGGCGCTTGTCGGCATGCCGGTCAATACGCTTTCGACGGCGACGATCGGCGCCATTCTCGATGGCGGGGCGGCGGCCTGTCGCGCTGCCGGCATCGCTGTGGCCGGCGGACACACGATCGATTCGGTCGAGCCGATCTACGGTCTCGTCGCGATAGGCCTGGTCGATCCGGCCCACCTCAAGCGAAACAGCGCCGCAGAGCCGGGCGACGTGCTGATCCTCGGCAAGCCGCTCGGCGTCGGCATTTTTTCCGCCGCCCTGAAGAAGGGCGCACTCGATGATGCCGGCTATGCCCGCATGCTCGGCAGTACCACTCGTCTCAACACACCTGGACCTGACCTGGCGCGACTTGCCGGGGTGCACGCCATGACCGACGTGACGGGATTTGGCCTTGCCGGCCACGCGCTCGAGATCGCGCGGGGGTCCGGTTGTCAGTTGCGGATCAACTGGTCAGCTGTTCCCCTGCTCGAGGGTGTGCGCGAATTGGCCGGCGCCGGGTTCGTCACCGGCGCGTCTGGCCGCAACTGGGCGAGCTACGGACACGACGTCGCCTTTTTGCGAGAGATCGAGCCGATCGACAAGGCGCTGCTGTGCGACCCGCAGACAAGCGGGGGCCTGCTCATCACCTGCGCCGGATCGTCGGTATCGGATGTGCTCGAGGTCTTCCGCAAGCATGGCTTCGACGCGGCCGTGATCGGGGAGGCAGTGGCCGGAGCGGCGCAGTTGTCCGTCGCATAGCGCAGCACGCTTGCAACACCGACCGTATCCTACAAACACGCGACATCGCTGATCGCAAATGAGCGAGCCGTCGACGACAGCGCGGTCATACTGACCGCAGCGTGAACAGCTGCAGCCCCCCTGGAGAACGGCACGATGCGTGAGCGGGTGGCGCGGGCCCCGTCGCGGTGCTTCATCCTCGCGACGGCCCGGCTGGTCACCGGGCCACTGGCCGATACCCCCTAAGGGTGACTTAACGCCTCTCCGCGCTGTCCCCATACTCCTTGAAAAGACGGGAAGTTTCAGCTCCCGAACAAGGGGAATAGCCAATGCGGACCAGTGCCAGCCGAACGATTTCGCACGCCAGTGAGCGGGGTCGAAGTTCAGCGCAAAGACCAGACATCCACGTCCCGCCACGCGACATGATCGCCGCCGAAGTGCGGGGCCTGTCGAAAGTCTACAATGCCGGCGGGTCGAGGGCATTCGAGGCGCTGAAGAACTTCGATCTGTCGATAAACGCCAACGAGTTCTTCACGCTGCTCGGCCCATCCGGCTGCGGCAAGACAACGCTGTTGCGCATTCTCGGCGGCTTTGAAGCCCTGACCGAAGGGACTTGCACCATCTTCGGCCAGGATGTCAGCCGGCTTCCGCCGGAGGCTCGGCCCGTCAACACCGTCTTTCAGCAATATGCGCTGTTTCCGCATATGAGCGTCCGGCGCAATATCGCCTTCGGGCTTGAAATGCTCGGAACGCCCCGCGCCGAAACCGAGCGCCGGGTGGATCGCATGCTGGCGCTCGTGCACATGAGCGATTATGCGGACCGCAAACCGGACACCATGTCCGGCGGCCAGAGGCAGCGCGTCGCGCTTGCCCGGGCGCTGGCGCCGCAGCCGAAACTGCTGTTGCTCGACGAACCGCTATCGGCGCTGGATCTGAAGCTCCGGCAGAAGATGCGGCTCGAACTGAAGGCGCTGCAGCGCGAAACCGGCATCACCTTCATCTTCGTCACCCACGACCAGGAGGAAGCGCTGGCGATGAGCGACCGGATCGCCGTCATCGACAAGGGGCGCCTGCAACAGGTCGGCACGCCAGAGGACATCTACGAGAACCCGGAAAGCCGTTTCGTCGCCGACTTCATCGGCGAATCCAACCTTCTCGATGCACGGGTGTCAGCGGTAAACGGCGGCGAGGCGGCCCTGATCGTCGAAGGCTTCGCTGATATCCGGGCGCCAATCGGGCGTCCGCTTGCGGTCGGCCAGTTGGTCTCCCTTTCAGTTCGGCCGGAGAGGCTGATCCTTCGCGAGGCCGGCCAGGACGTACCGGGCGGGATCGCCCGGGTCGTTGCCCGGACCTATCTCGGCAACGCCGTCGAATATCATCTGGTCGCCGGCGGCCAGACGCTGACTGCCCATGCGCCACGCGGCGGATTGCGGGGCCTCCTGGATTTCGTGCCCGGCGACACCGTCTCGGTGGGGTTCGAACCCGGCTCGATCAAGGTGGTGTCGTCATGAGCGTGCGGCAACTCTCCTTTTCCTCCCGCATCTCGCCGCGTCTCACCGATCTCGGCCTGCTCGGTCCGGCCATCGCGGTCATCCTGGTCTTCATGGTCGCGCCGATGGCGATCATGTTCGTCTATTCCTTCCTCGAGGCCGCTCCCTATGGCGGTGTCGAATGGAGGTTCACGACCGATGCCTATACGTCGATCCTGTTCGAACGGGACTTTCTCGACGACAGCCTGACGTTTACGCCGGACTATCTTGTCGTGCTTGCGCGCTCCGTCTTCCAGGCCGGCATCGCGACGCTGCTCTGCCTGGTCATCAGCGTGCCGACCGCCTATTACATTGCCACCCGGCCGGAGCGGCAAAAGAACATCTGGCTGGTGCTGATCACCATTCCGTACTGGGTCAACCTGCTGATCCGCACCATCGCGCTGCTCTTCGTCCTGCGCGGCGATGGCCCGATCAATGCGGTCCTGATGAACCTCGGGTTCATCAGCGAACCCTTGCCCCTGAGCTACAACGGTTTTGCCGTCTGCCTCGGGCTGATCTATTCCTTCCTGCCCTTCATGGTCCTGCCCCTCTATTCAGCCTTCGAACGCTTCGATTTCCGTCTGCTGGAGGCGGCTTACGACCTCTATGCCAGCCGCCGCACCGCGTTCCTGCGCATCGTGCTGCCGGTGATGCGGCCGGGGCTGATTGCCGGAAGCCTTCTCGTCTTCATTCCCTCGATCGGCTCCTATCTGGCGCCCGATATTCTCGGCGGCGGCAAGACCCTGATGATCGGAAACCTGATCGGCACGCAGTTCCAGAGCGCCCGCAACTGGCCGTTCGGCGCGGCGCTGTCGATGATCCTGCTGACACTGACGCTTCTCGTGCTTCTGTGGCTTGCCCGCCGGGCCGGGCAGCAGACGTCCGATTGCCGCTGAAGGAGGGCAAACGATGTCCAACACCGCTTCATCATCGCCCGCCATGCGAACCGTCACCGCCACGTCGCGCATCGGCGACATCCGCGCCTTTGCCGGTTTCGGCTCCCTCTCTTTCGCCTGCCTCGTCTTTCTCTACGCCCCGATCGTCTTCCTGGCGGCCTACTCCTTCAACGACGGACGCTCGGTGAGCCGTTGGAGCGGGTTTTCCCTGCGCTGGTATGCGACGGTCTTCGGCAACGAGAACATCCAGACCGCAGCACTGAATTCGGTCATCATCGCGGTGATCGCCGCAACGGCCTCGACGCTTCTGGCGCTCGGTGCGGCGACCGCCACCGTTCATCGGCGTGCGTCGGGCGGCGGCGCGGCCTATGCCGTCTTGACCTTTCCGCTGATGGTGCCCGAGATCGTCACCGCCGTCGCCTCGCTGGTGTTCTTCGTCGCCGTCGGCATCAGCCTCGGTTTCACCACCATCCTCTTGGCGCACATCGTCTTCTGCATTCCCTTCGCCTATCTGCCGATCAAGGCGCGGCTGGAGGGGCTGGACCCGAGCCTGCCGGCAGCCGCTGCCGATCTCTACGCCTCGCCGGCCAAGGCTTTTGCCCGCATCACGCTGCCATTGCTGGTGCCGGGACTGCTTTCCGGCTGGCTGCTCGCCTTCATCATCTCGCTTGATGATTTCATCATCACGGCGCTGGTGGCCGGGCCGGGCGCGACCACCCTGCCACTGCATATCTACGGCATGTTGCGTCTCGGCATGACGCCGGAGGTCAACGCGATCTCGACGCTGATGCTGGGGGCTTCCACGGTCCTCGTGCTTGTCTCCGCCATGATCGGCCGGGTCGGGCAGAAGCACTGACAACCACCTGACAAAAAGCAAAAAGGGGAACTACCGCATGAAAAAGCGCATTCTGTCGGCCGCCTTGCTCGCCGGTGCCGCCGTCCATCCCGCCTTCGCCGCCGGCGACCTCTTCATCTACACCTGGGGTGAATACACCCCGCCGGAGATGGTCGCCAAATTCGAGAAGACCTACGGCGTCAAGGTCCACATCGATACATACGATTCCATGGAGACGATGCTCGCCAAGCTGAAGTCGGGCGCTGGCGGCTATGACGTCATCGTGCCCGGGCACGACACCATGACCATCCTGGTGCGCGAGGGGCTGCTGGAGCCGATCAACGTTTCGCAGATGGAGAACTACAAGCATGTCGACGAGACATGGCGGGACGTGTTCTGGGATCCGGGCCGCGTCTACTCCGCGCCCTGGGCCTGGGGCTCCACGGCCTTCGTCATCGACAGCGCCGTGGTCGACGGCGCGGATCACTCGTTGAAGACGCTGTTCGAGCCGACCGATGCAGTCAAGGGCAAGATCAACATGCTGCGCGACGTCAACGACGTCATCAACATGGCGTTGCGCTATCTCGGCAAGCCGCGCTGCAACGAGAACCCCGAAGATCTGAAGGCAGTGCTCGATCTGCTGACGACACAGAAAGCCTTCGTGAAGAGCTACAATTCCGAAACCAAGGAACTGCTCGCTTCGGGCGAGGCCGTCGTCTCGATGAGCTGGAACGGCTATGCGATGCGCGCTCGCGAGGAGAGGCCGACGCTGGAATACATCTATCCGAAGGAAGGCTATTCCGGCTGGATGGACAATGTCGCCGTGCCGAAGGGTGCGCCGAACCTCGAAAACGCCAAGCTCTGGGTCAACTTCGTGATGGCCCCCGAAAATGCGGCGATGATCACCAACTACGCACGCTACTCGAACGGCATCAAGGGATCAGAGGCCTATGTCGACAAGGCGCTTGCGGGCGTGCCGGAACTCAATCCGCCTGCCGACGCGCCGGCGCCGGAGTTTCTGACCGCCTGCACGCCTGAGGTCACCAAGCTCTACGACCGGGTCTGGACCAAGCTCCTGCGGTGATCCCGCCACAACGAACAATCCTGACACGGCGCGCCCGTGTCAAACCTTCCGGAGAAAAAAGATGACGATCCAGCACAACCTCGGTGCCAGCCAGAGCACGCGCCTCAACAGCCGTTCCGCATGGCAGATGGACCGCGACCACGTGCTCCATCCCTATGCGGATTTCACGACCTTTGCCACGACCGGCAGCCAGGTGATCGAAAAGGCGGAAGGCGTCTATGTCACCGACAGCACCGGGCAGCGCTTCCTCGATGGCATCGCCGGGCTGTGGTGCGTCAACATCGGCCACGGCCGACGGGAAATGGCCGATGCCATCGCCCGCCAGGTGCTGGACATGGAGTACTATAATCCCTTCGGCGCCTCGACCAACGTTCCGGCAGCCGAGCTTGGCGCCCGGCTGGCGGACCTTTCGCCCGGTAGCCTCAACCATGTCTACTATACCTGCGGCGGATCGACCGCGAACGATGCGGCCATCCGCATCGTGCACTATTACTTCGCCATGCGCGGCCAGCCGGGCAAGCGCAAGATCATTTCGCGTAACAACGCCTATCACGGCGCCACCTATGTCGCCGCCGGCCTCACCGGCATCCACGGCACCAAATACGGCTTCGCCCAGGTCGGCGAGGACTTCATCCATCATGTCTCGGCGGCCGATTGTTACGCCAAACCGGCCGACATGAGCGAGGATGCCTATCGCGATCTCCTGGTGAAGGAGTTCGAGGCACGGATCGAGCAGCTCGGCCCGCAGAACGTCGCAGCCTTCATCGCCGAGCCGATCATGGGCGCCGGCGGCGTTCTGGTCGCGCCGCGCGGATACCATCGCGCGATGCAGGCGGTCTGCCGCCGCCACGATATCCTCTACATCGCCGACGAGGTGGTCACCGCCTTCGGCCGTCTCGGCGAATGGTTCGCTTCCGACGCGATCTACGAGACCCAGCCCGACATTCTCGTTTCCGCCAAGGGCATCACGTCGGGCTATATCCCGCTCGGGGCAACACTGATCTCCGACGAAATCCACGCGGTCATCAGCCGTCCGCAATGCGAGGGCGGCGTGTTTTCGATGGGGTTGACCTATTCCGGCCATCCGGTCGCCTGTGCCGCGGCGCTGACCAACATCGCCATCATGGAGCGCGAGCAGTTGCTGCCGCATGCCGCGCGTGTCGGCGCGCACCTGCAACAGAAGGCACGCACGCTTTTGAAGCACGACATCGTCGGCGACGTGCGCGGTGGCGGGCTGATGCTCGGCATCGACTTCGTTGCCGACAAGGCCACCCGCCAGCCGCTACCCGCCCATGAAAAGGTGACGGAGAAGGTCTTCAAGGGCTGCGTCGAGCGCGGGGTGATCGTGCGGCCCGTCGGCAACCGCATCATCCTCTCGCCGCCTTTGATCGTCACCGAAGGCCAGTGCGACGAGATCGTCGAAGCCATCTCCGGCGCCGTGGCCGACTTCATGGCCGCGCGTTGAACCGGCGGGATTGGAAAGGACAATCGAATGACCGAAGTCACCGTCGCCGCAACCCAGATGGCCTGCAGCTGGGATATCGACGAAAACCTGCAAAAGGCGGAGGAACTGATCCGGCTCGCGCATGAGGACGGCGCGCGCATCATCCTCTTGCAGGAACTGTTCCAGACGCCGTATTTCTGCCTGGAGCCGAAACTCGCGCATCTGGAGCTGGCGGCCTCCCTTGGCCAAGACAGGGCGATCAGGCATTTTCGCGCGGTTGCGAAGGAGCTCGCCGTGGTGCTGCCGATCTCCTATTACGAGAAGGCCGGCCCGGTTCAATACAACTCGCTTGCCGTCATCGATGCGGACGGCGAGATCCTGTGGAACTATCGCAAGTCTCACATCCCGCAGGCGCCCGGCTATGAAGAAAAATACTACTTCAGCCCCGGCGACACCGGATTGCGGGCAATCGATACGCGCTATGCCCGCATAGGCTGCGGCATCTGCTGGGACCAGTGGTTTCCCGAGACGGCCAGGGTCCTTGCCCTCGACGGCGCCGAACTGATGTTCTTTCCGACGGCGATCGGCAGCGAGCAGAACAGCCCCGAGCTCGACAGCTCCGGCCATTGGCAGCGCACGATGCAGGGGCACGCGGCCGCCAACATGGTGCCCGTCATCGCCTCCAACCGGGTGGGCACGGAAACCGACGGCAACACCGCGAGCACGTTCTACGGCAGCTCCTTCATTGCCGATCATACCGGCCTGCTGGTGGCCGAAGCCAACCGCGTCGACGAGACGTTCCTGCTCGCGACCTTCGATCTCGACGACGTCAGGCGCTATCGCCGCTCCTGGGGCGTGTACCGCGATCGCCGCCCGGATCTCTATGGATCGATCCTGACCCTCGACGGCACGTCGGGCCGCGGCTGAGCGATATCGCCCTCAGCCGCATGCGCTACCACCAACGGCGGCACGCCGTTTTGCAATCGACAAGAATTGCCTTAGGCAGAAAGAATGAAGATGACCGATCAGACGCCAAGACAAGCGGGTTTTGCCATGCCGGCGGAATGGGAACCGCACAAGCGGACCTGGATGATGTGGCCCGGCCGCCGCGGTGTGTGGGACGATATAGAGGCGACCCGGCGCGACTACGCGGCCGTGGCCCATGCCATCCGCGAGTTCGAGCCGGTCACCATGGCCGTTAGGCCGGCGGACGTCGCCGGTGCACGGGCGCTGCTCGATCCATCGATCGATATCCTCGAAACCGATCTCGACGACAGTTGGGCCCGTGATGCCGGCCCGTGTTTCCTCACATCCGCAGATGGTCGCAGGGCCGCGACCCGGTTCCGGTTCAATGCCTGGGGCGGCAAGTATCATCCCTATGATGCGGATGCGCGTTTTTCCGAAACCGTGGTGAAGGAGGCGGGCGTCGCGGGTTTTGTTTCCAATCTCGTTGCCGAGGGCGGTGGGGTCAGCGTCGACGGCGAGGGCACGATCATCACCACCGAAACCTGCTTTCCCAATCGCAACCGCAATCCGGGCTGGAGCCGCGACGAAATCGAGCGCGAGCTATTGGAAACGCTCGGAGGCGAGAAGGTCATCTGGCTGCCGGGCAACCCGATCGAGGACGAGACCGACGGGCATACCGACGGCATCGCCGTCTTCGTTGCGCCCGGCGTCGTGCTGATGGAGAGCCCCGGCGAGGAGGACTCGCCGTGGAACGACTATATCAGGCTGAACTACGAGGCGATGCAGGGCCAGACCGACGCCAAGGGCCGGCCGATCCGGATCGTCACCGTTCCCGAGGCCGTGGATGCGCCCTCGACGCATCCGAAATTCTGCCGTTCCTACGTCAATTCCTATCTCGTCAATGGCGGGGTGATCATGCCGGCCTACGGCGTCGAGTCCGACACGACTGTCAGGCGCCTGTTCCAGTCGCTCTTTCCCGACAGGCGGATCCGCGAGGTGCGGATCGATTCCATCGCCATCGGCGGCGGCGGCATCCATTGCATCACCCAGCAGGAGCCGCTTTGACAAAACGGGCGCGTTGCGTCAGGTAGCCGGCAATGATGCCTGAGGGAGTGGGGTGCGGATGACGGGAATTTCTTTCGAGCATGTGCAACCCCTCTCGCAGGCCGTCGCGGCGCTTGGCGGGCCGGAATTTCCGGACGCCCTGCGCCGCCTGTTGCGCGGTGCATGCGGCTTCGACAGCCTTTACATCTCGGTCTTTTCGACAGATCGGCCCCCGGTCCAGCTCTACAGCGACCTCGACGCCGAAGCGACGCGCTCAACCGTTGCGCCCTATCTCGGCTTTGCCTACCTGCTCGATCCCTTCTATGCGCTCTTTGCAAGCGAACCGCGCGACCGCGTCGTCAGCCTCGACGAATGCGCGCCCGACGACTTTCGCGAGAGCGAATACTACCGGATCTTCTACGCCGAAACCGGCCTCAGGGACGAGATCGCCATCCTTGTGGAGGCGGGGGCGAGCACGAGCTTTGCGCTGTCTCTCGGGTTGCGGCGCAAGGATTGCCATGCCGACCCGGATGGTAAGGCGGCGCTGAGCGCGCTGCTGCCGATCATCGCCGTTCTCTGCCGCAAGCATTGGCCGGAAGCCTGTCAGGCCGGGCCGGGTGAGATCCTGGAGCCTGTCGCCGACCGGCTTGCGGACATGCCGGTCAGCGCCCGCGAGGCGGAGGTCATCCGGCTGATGCTCAAGGGCCACTCGACCAAGAGCATCGCGCGGCATCTCGGCAACAGCCCGGAAACCGTCAAGGTTCATCGCAAGCGCATCTATTCCAAGCTGAAGATATCGTCGCAGGGCGAACTGTTTTCGCTGCTGTTTCGGCAGTGACGACCAGACGCAGACAAGGCGCGCCGGGGGGGCGGCGCGCCTCGTCTTCATTCCTCTTCGTTCGCGACCTGTCAGTGCGAAGTAAACAAACCGTCGGCGTCAAAGACCGGCTTGCCCTGGAGCAACGTCGCCTTGACCTCGGTTTCGCCGATCTTCTTGACGGGAATGTCGAAGATATCTTGGTCGAGAACCACGAGATCGGCATATTTCCCGACTTCGAGCGTGCCGGTGCGGTCTTCCTGGTTGAGGAGCCTTGCCGGGTTGACGGTCATCCATTTCACGGCGGTGCGCACATCCGGCGCGCCTTCCTTCGGGCGCTCGAGCGCCGCCTGGATCTTGACGAGCGGCGAAAGCTCGTCGGCATCGAAGTCGCTGCTCATCACCACGGTCGCGCCGCTCTTTTCCAGGCTCGCAGCCGGCATCATGCGATCGGCGCGATCACCGATGAACTCACGGATGAAGGCGATGTAGTCGGGATCGAGCGAACTCGGCGCCAGCTGGAGGTCCGCCACCGTGCCAGTCTCGTGAAACCGGGGATAGTCCGCCGGATCGAGCAGATAGAGATGCGTCAGGCGATGCGGGCCGGGTTTCATGTCGGCCTGATCGATGGCATCGAGTGCCAGGCGCGCGCCCCGGTCGCCGGTCACGTGGAAGTGCAGCTTGAAGCCGATCTTGGAAAGGGTGCGGGCGTAGTCGTTCAGCACCGGTGTCTCGAAATAGAGAAAGCCGGAATCGAAGCCGTGGTCGATGCCCGGTCCCTTCAGGTAGGGCTGCAGCACCGCGCCGGTGCGCTGTTCGAGAATGCCGTCGACATAGAGCTTGGCCTGGTTGAACTTCAAAAGCCGGTCCGGATCGTTGCTGTAGAGCTTGGCGAGCTGCGCGACCTGTTGGTCGAAAGGCAGGTCCGGATAGACATAGAGGGCATTGGAGGCGCGCACTGTCAGCGTCCCGTTTTTCTCGGCCGTCTCCCATGCCTTGACATGGCCCTGCGGCCAGAACCCGCCCGCGTCGCTGACGGTGGTGATACCGTTTTCTGCGAATGTCTTCAGCGTCGGCAGCATGCTTTCATAGGCAAACGCTTCGTTCTCGGGCGTATCGGGAAACGCCAGGTTGCGCAGCTTCTGCTGGGCATTCTCCAGCACGATGCCGTTGGGCTTGCCGTCTGCGTTGCGCAGGATGATGCCGCCGGGCGGATTGCCCTCGATCGTGTCGTAGCCCACCGCTTCAAGCGCCATGCTGTTGGCCCAGGCGGCGTGTCCGATGTCGTCGAGGATAAGGGCCGGCCTGTCGGGCACGAGCTCGTCCAGCACGGCAACCGGATTGTCGGTCTGGTCGAGCAGATGCGGCATGCCCACGCCTGAACCCAGCACCCATTCGCCTTCGCTCTCCGCGTCGCAGGCCTCGATCGCCTCGCGGGTCTGCTTCAACGTCGCGAACGGCTCGAACTCGCAGAGGATCTCGTTGACGCCGGCCTCGATCAGATGGACATGGGCGTCCTGAAATCCGGGCAGGACCGCCTTGCCGCCGAGGTCGATCACGCGCGCATCCGCGCCTGCCTTCGCAAGCACGTCCGCTTCCTTGCCGACGGCGACGATGATGCCCTTGGAATCGATTGCGAGCGCATCCGCCTCGGTGTCGTCCGAAGTCATCGTGTGGATTGCAGCATTGCGGATGACGGTCGTCCCATCCGCCGCATGAACCGGCGTGACGGCAGCCGCTGTCAAAAGCGCGATGGCCGCGGCCCCCGTTGTCTTGCCGATCGACATCTTCATGTTCGTCTCCTGTCTGCGTCGTTCTTCACTGTTTGCTTGTACACATAGGCCACTGTCACTCGAGCGTCACCCACACGGATTTGCTGTGGGTCGAATCCACCAATGCGTCGAGGCATTTGTCGCGTCCGCGGCCGGACAGCTTCCATCCGCTCCAGGGCTGACTCATGTCGCCATTCATGTAGCCGTTGATCCAGACCATGCCGCATTCGAGATCGCGGGCGGCCCGATGCGCGGCCCCCAGGTTTGTCGTCCAGATGCCGGCTGCAAGCCCGTAAGGGTTGTCGTTGGCAAGCGCCACCGCATGATCCGGGCCGTCATGGGCAATGATGGCGCCGACGGGTCCGAAGACTTCGTTGCGGGCGATCGCCATGTCATTGCCAACGCCCGTAAAAAGGGTCGGCTCCACAAATGCGGAAGCCTCGGGATATGGATCCAGCGCACCGCCGAGGATGCGGCGCCCACCTTCTTCGACGGCTGTCGCGATATGTCCGAGGACCCGTTGCTGATGGGTCTTGCTGACGAGTGGGCCCATGGTCGTCGCCGGGTCCAGCGGATCCCCGGGGCGATAGCGGGTGAGGGCCTCCTGACGCAGCAGGTCGGCGAATTCCTCCATGAGCGGGCGCGCGACCAGGATCCGCGTGCCGGCCGAGCAAACCTCGCCCTGGTTGCCGAACAGGCCATCGGCGACGGTCGCCGCCACTTTGGTCAGGTTTTCGACGTCCTCAAGGATGATCTGCGGCGACTTTCCGCCGAGCTCGGCGGAAACAGCCTTGAGATTGGAGTCGGCAGCATAACGATACATCTGCCGGCCGACGGCCGTCGATCCGGTAAACGCGATCTTGGCGACGTCATGGGAGAGGGCAAGGGCCTTGCCCGCAACGCCGCCCGGGCCGGGCACGACATTGAAGACGCCGTCAGGGCCGCCCGCTTCGAGAAACAGGCGGCCGAGCAGAAGCGCGCTCAGGCTTGCGTCTTCGGCGGGTTTCAGCACCACGCTGTTTCCAGCGGCAAGCGCCGGGGCAACCTTCCAGGCGGCCATCATCAGCGGGTAGTTCCAGGGCGTGATGCAGCCGACGACCCCGAGCGGCTGGCGCAGGATGTAGTGCAGGGCGCCGTCGTTGGTGACGGGGCAGGTGCCTGCGATCTTGTCGAGCCCTTCGGCCATGAAGCGGATGGTCAGGACGCTGGCGGGGACGTCGATGCTGCACATTTCGGCGATGGGCTTGCCCATCTCAAGCGTGTCCAGCACCGCAAACGTTTCGCGATGTTCTGCGACCAGTTCGGCAAGTCGCGTGAGGATATCGACGCGCCGCCGAAGGGGCATCCTGGACCAGACGCCGTCGCGGAACCGCTTGGCGGCGATGCTGGTGGCCAGGTCGATGTCCTGCGCGCCGCCGCAGGCGATGTCGGCGACGGGCGCGCCGGTCGTCGGGTTGATGGAGGCAAAGGTGGCACCGTCCGCGGCAGGGCGGAAGGTGCCGTCGATCAGCAGCCGCGTTTCCGGCCTGATGGCGCGGGCAATTGCGTGCCAGTTTCCATGCGCTTTCGTATCCATCTGCTTTTCCTCGGTCTCTCTCTTCGCAGCGGCATCCTACGTGCCGTTGGATCGGACCATCGAGTCCCCCATGCGGGGGACTGGCGGCGCGGCGTCACAACGGCGATGCCGGTTCGAGCAAAAGAGGGAGGAGTGCGGATGCTGCACCACGTCGACGGCGAACGGCTATGGGCAAGGCTCATGGCAATGGCACGGATCGGACCCGTTGCGGGGGACGGCAACTGCCGGCTGACCCTGTCCGACGAAGACGAGGCAGGCCGCGCGCTGCTTGCGTCCTGGTGCACGGCGCGGGGGTTTGCCCTTAGGCGCGATGCGATCGGCAATTTGTTCTTCCGCCGAGAGGGACGGGATCCCGCCGCACCACCTGTCCTTGTCGGCAGCCATCTCGATACCCAGCCGACCGGCGGGCGCTTCGACGGGATCCTCGGCGTGCTGGCCGGCCTCGAAGTTCTCGAAACGCTCTGCGATCTCGGCCTGGAGACCGAGCGGCCGTTGGACCTCTGCGTCTGGACCAACGAGGAAGGCAGCCGCTTCCAGCCGGCGATGATGGGTTCGGGAGTCGCCTGCGGGATCCTGCCGTTCGAACAGGCGCTCGCCGCCTGCGATGCCGATGGTGTGCGGGTCGCCGACGAGCTTTCTCGCCATGGCTACGACACGGAGCCGGTGCCGGATATCGGTCCGGCCGATTGCTACATCGAGCTGCATATCGAGCAGGGGCCGATCCTCGAGGCGAGCGGCAAGACCATCGGCGTCGTCACGGGCGGGCAGGGGATCCGCTGGTACGAAATCGCGCTCACCGGCGAAGAGACCCATGCGGGTCCGGTGCCGATGCGGCTGAGGAAGGATCCCGTGCCGGTGCTCGCGCGCTTGATCGATCTCGTCCAGGAGATCGGCAACCGCGATCCGGAGGCGCGGTGCACCATCGGGACCGTGCGTGCGCTGCCCGGATCGATCAATGTCGTGCCCGGCCGCGTCGAGATGACGGTCGACCTGCGCCACCCCGACGAGGCGGAGCTTAACGTCATGCACGATGCCCTGATCCAGGGCTGCGGCGCGTTGGCGAAGAGGTTCCCGGACATCGCTCTGGAGGTCGCACCGCGCTGGCACTCGCCCGTCGTGCGGTTCGACGCGACGCTCGCCGGCCAGGTGAAGTCCTGTTGCGAACGTCTCGGTCTTGCCACGCGCGACATGGTGTCGGGCGCAGGCCATGACGCCTTTCATCTGGCGCGGCGCGTGCCGACGGTCATGATCTTCGTTCCCTGCCGGGATGGTATCAGTCACAATCCGCGGGAATACGCCTCGCCCGAAGACGCCACCGCGGGTGCGGACGTGCTTCTTGCGATGGTGCTTGAAAGAGCCGGGGCATGCGGGTGACAGGCCTGTTTCTGGTCACCCTTCGGCAATGTGAGGTGCCTTGGAAGAGGCGTGAGCATGAGGCAGGCTGCTTTGATCATCGGTCGGACCGGCCAATTCTCGCCTCGTGTTCCGGCAAGCCCCTGAGCCGCCGGCAATCCCGCATCATCGCGGCATAGAGATCGTCGACATCCGTGCCGGCGACGTCGACGACGCCATCATGCTCGACCGTTTGCGTGCCGTCTTCGGCGGTCACGAAGGCGACTTCGCGCACGAGGATGTTCGCATAGTGGCAGGGGCCAAGCGACAGCGCGAGCCGGGCCACGTCGGGGTCGTTCTCCGATCCGGTGCCTTGCGCAGCGTCGAAGAGATTTCCGATTGCCGTCAGCGCGCTTGCGTCCTTGTCGTCGATCTGCTCGGCAAGGCGCTGAAGCCCGGCCCGGTCCTTGGTTCGCACGAGGTCGACGATCCTCTCTTCCAGATCGATCGCGGCCGTGGGGTCAGCGAATTGATCGACAGCGTCCGCCATGCCGGACCGCTCACCTGCCCGCAGTGGCATCGCCGCCGCAAGACCGGCAAGCACGATGGCAACCGCGACTGGCCACCTTTGGCGACTTCCACCACGCACCGCTCCAGACGCCCCTAAAACCGCTGCCACTGTCGGATTCTTCCTGAAATGTTGCACTGAGTTGCGGGGAAATCCATGTGCTGTATTCGCTTGGCTCGCCGCATCTGTCGAAAGGGCGGGCCTACTTCCCGCCGGCCGGCAAGATACCCTTCAGGATCGTCTCGGTGATCGTGGTTGCCGCGGTCTCGTAGTCCTCCGCCTTCAGGCGCGCCTTCTTCAGGCCGTCGGCGGCGATCGGCTCGAAATCCGCGTAGAACTGCGTTGATGCCCAGAGCATGATGAAGAGGTGGCGAGGGTCGACAGGCAGCATCTTGCCAGCCGCGATCCACCCCTCGACCACGGCCACATGCGCGTCGGTGACATGGCGCATGTGGTCGCGATCCTTCTTTTTCAGGAATCGCGCGCCCTGGATGATCTCGCTGGCAAACAGCCGGGATTCCGCCGTGTTCTTGCGGGTGTAGTCGAGCTTGGCCTTGATGTAGAGGCGGAAGGCCTCGGCCGGCTCGCGCTCCGGCGAGATGTATTTCAGCGCATCGTCCCAGCTGGCGATGAGGTGGCTGACGATGGCCTTGTAGATCTCTTCCTTGGAGGAAAAGTAGTAGTAGACATTGGCCTTGGGCAGGCCCGAGGCCTCGGCGATTTCGGCGATGCGCGTGCCGTCGAACCCCTTACGGGCGAATATCTCGATGCCGGCCTTGATGATCAGGCGCATGTTGCGCTCGCGGATGCGCTCTTCCGGATCTCGTGCTGCCCTTGCCATGCGATCTCGCCTCCGTCTCGCCGCCGCTTCCTACCAGACAATCATGCGTGGCGGCGAGGCCGTTTGCGCAATTGCCGATTTTTCCGGCGAAATGCAAGCGCGTCGCCATTCTCAAAAACCTGACGAGTTGGTCAAAAAAACCTGACCATCCTGTCATTTTTTACGTTCCTGAAAGTTGACACTTTGGTCAGCTTTTGTCTAGTCTCCTTTCAACGAGGTGGAGGAGCGGCGGCATGCCGGCACGACTGAGAGAGGCAATGGCGGAAACGCTGGCCGGCTGGGAGGCCGATCTGCCTGAGGCCTGGCAGCAAGCGCTCGGGCCCATCGGCGACGATTTCGACCGGGTCGATCCCGCCCTCGCTTTCGAGGCCTGGGAACCGATCTTTCCGGCGCGTCGCGGCAAGGTCTTTCCCGGCCAGCCGAAGGGCGCGCATGCGCTTGCGGCCTTCGATGGAATAGCGCCTGACGGCGTGCGCTGCATGATCCTTGGCCAGGATCCCTATCCGGAGCCCGGCTTTGCCACGGGCCGCGCCTTCGAGGCCGGCAATCTCGCCGCCTGGTCCGAGCTCGACAAGATGTTCTCGAAGAGCATTCGCGCCTATATGCAGCTGATCGCGGCCGCCCGCCTCGGCGACGAGAGCCTCAGCGAGGATTTCGGCCGCTGGCCCGATGTGCGCCAGCTTTTGTGTGATCCTTCAGGATCGTTCGAGGCCCCAGGCGCGATCGCCGACCGCTGGGTGGGCGAGGGCGTGCTGCTCCTCAACGCATCGCTGACGCTGTCGCGCTTCCGCGTCGATATCGACCCGCACCAGTCACGTGGGCATCTGCCATTCTGGCGGCCGCTGATGCTGCGCGTGGTCGAGATGCTTTTGTCGCGTGGCGAGCCGATCGTCTTTCTCGGCTTCGGCGCGGCTGCAAGCGATATCTTTGCCGAAACCGGCATCCGTGAGGGGCGCCATGGCAATGTCGCCTGCGTCGAGCGCGAACATCCCGCGTTCGCCGACAAGGTGCTCGGTCGCGAGAACCCCTTCCTTCTCTGCAATCTCTATCTGGAGGCGATGGGCGGCCGTCCCATCGCATGGTGAACCATGGCATCGACCGCGGAATATGACTTTATCATCGTTGGCGCCGGTTCGGCCGGCTGCGTTCTTGCCAACCGCCTGTCGAAGAACCCGGCTAACCGCGTGCTTTTGATCGAGGCCGGCGGCAAGGATCGCAACCCGCTGTTCCGGTTGCCGATGCTGATGGGCAAGCTGTTCCATTCCGGCATCTACAACTGGCACTATCACACGGAGCCCGAACCCTATCTCGACGGCCGCTCGCTCTATTGGCCGCGCGGCAAGGTTCTGGGCGGGACCTCGACGATCAACGGCATGATCTATGTGCGCGGTAACCGCCACGACTATGATCGCTGGGCGCAGCTCGGCCTGCCCGGCTGGTCCTATGACGATGTGCTGCCGGCCTTCCGGCGCTCGGAAACCCATATTGAGCGCAAGGACGCGTTCCACAGCACCGAAGGCGAGCTCACCGTCTGCCGGGCGCGGGGCCACAATCCGCTGATGGACGTGTTCTGCGAGGCAGGCCTCGAGGCCGGTTATCCGGCGAATGACGACTTCAACGGCGCCACCCAGGAAGGGTTCGGCCGCTACGACTTCACCATCCGCAAGGGAAAGCGCTGGTCCACATCCTGGGCATTCCTGCGACCGGCGCTCGGCCGCAAGAACCTGACCGTCCTGACGGGCGCAGAGACGACCCGCATCATTATCGAACACGGTCGGGCCTGCGGTGTCGGTTATCTGAAGGACGGAAAGCCGGGGATCGTCAGGGCGGGCCGCGAGGTCATCCTGTCTGCCGGCGTGGTCAATTCGCCAAAGGCGCTGCTCTTGTCCGGCATCGGGCCGGCAGACGAACTGGCGGCGCTCGGCATCAATCCTTTGCTCGACCTTCCCGGCGTCGGCAAGAACCTGCAGGACCACGTCGACTGCGTCATGAGCTGGGAATGCCGCGAGCCGGTCACGTTGTTTGGCGACCTGCGTGCCGACAAGCTCATTCCGGCCGTCGCGCAAGGCATGCTGTTCGGCGAGGGCATCACGACGACATTCCCCTATGAGGCCGGCGCTTTCGTGCGCTCGAACGACGGGCTGGTCTCCCCCGATATCCAGCTGCATTTCATGCCGGCGCTCGAAAAGACAGCCAACCTGCATTTTCCCAATCCCTTCGCCAAGAAGCGGGCGGTGGAGGCCGACCACGGCTTCACCATCCGGGTCGGTCCCGTCAACCCGGCAAGCCGCGGCGAGATCACGCTGCGGTCGGCCAACCCGACCGACAAGCCGAAGATCCAGGCCAACTATCTGCAGTCCGATTTCGATATCCGCACGATGATCGACGGCATCCGGTTGACGCGCGACATCGTCGGGCAGAAGGCGTTCGATCGTTACCGCGGCAAGGAACTGGCGCCCGGGCCGGAAGCGCTCGACGACGCTTCGCTGACCCGCTGGTTGCGCGCCACGGCGATGACGACGTTCCATCCTGTTGGAACCGCCAAGATGGGCAACGACCCGATGGCCGTGGTGGATGCTCAGCTCAAGGTGCATGGCATCGAGGGCCTGCGTGTCGCCGACGCGTCGATCATGCCGATCATTGCCAGCGGCAACACCAACGCACCCGCCATCATGATCGGCGAGAAATGCGCCGAATTCATCCTGAACAGCTAAGGGAGTGATCCGATGATCCTCGAACACCGCACCTATACGTTCAAGCCCGGAACGGTCGACAGGTGGATGAAGAAATACGAGGCCGATGGACTGCCGGTGCAGAAGCGCCATCTCAACACCTTCGTCGGCCTTTATGTCTCGGAACTCGGCACGCTCCACACCACCGTTTTGATGTGGGCCTATGACAGCCTTGCCGACCGCGAGGCACGCCGCTCGGCCATGTATGCCGACCCGGATTGGCAGAAATTCATCTCCGAGGTCTGGGCGCTCGACGCCATCCAGAAGCAGGAGGTGATGATCATGAACCCGGCATCCTATTCACCACCGCTTTGACACGACCGGGCGCGCGCCGGGATGCGCGCGCCCGCAGCAATGGCATGACACGATACAACCAACAAAAGAGGGAACGATCATGACTGACAAGGCATCGCAACACATCATGCATCGCCGCACATTCCTGCAGGCAAGCGCCGGCGCAGCAGCGCTTGGCCTTGCAGCCAGCATCGTGCCGGAATTCGCCAGGGCATCCGGCGGACTGGTCGCGCTGGTCCACACGCAGGCCGCCGGCGACAACGGGCCGGTCGACCAGATGATCGCCAAGCTCAAGCAGCTTGCGGAAGAAAAGGGCTTCGAGCACCGCGCCATCTACGCGCAGGATCCCGCGACCTACGAGACCATCTACCGCACGCTCGGCGACGCCGGTGCCCAGATCATCATTTCCACCTTCAACGAAGTGGCCGAGCCCTTCAAGGCGCTGGCGCCGTCCTACCCCAACACCAAGTGGATCCAGCTGTTCGCCGACCCCTTCGAGCCGGCGATCCCGAACGTGGTGACGGTATCCTACGACTACTATCTCGGCTGCTATCTCTCCGGCGTCTTTGCCGCCAAGATGACGACGACGGGCAAGACCGGCTTCATCGGCGGCGTTTCGATCCCGCCGCTCAACGCCGATTTCAACGCGTTCAAGGCCGGCGTGCACTCGATCAAGCCGGATGCCAGCGTCATCGCCGCTTTTGCCGGCTCGTTCCAGGACCCGGCCAAGGGCCAGGAGATCGCCACCCAGATGTACAATGACGGCATCGACTATATCCAGACCGATGCTGCCGCCACCGATGGCGGCATCATTGCCGCCGCCAATGAAAAGGAAGGCCGCATGGTGAGCTGCCTGGCGCCGGGACAATTCGCCCTCGGCCCCAAATCGCTCATCTCCATCGTCGGGCTGGATTTCGGCGTCTCGCTCTATAACGAGGCCGGCAAGGCCGTCGGTTCGGACTGGAAGGGCGGCGTGCACGAGCACACGGGCCTTGGCACCGGCGTCATCGACTTCATTCCTTCGCCGGTCTTCGCCGAACAGGGACCGGCGGAACTGAACGCCAGGGCGAAGGAGGCGCTAGTCGAAGTCGACAAGGCGCGCGCCGGTATTCTGGACGGCTCGATCAAGGTGCCCTTCAACACCACGCTCTGAGCCGCTGGCGCCGGCTCGTCGGGCCGGCGCGGTCTTTTCTTAATGGAAGGCCGCCGGACGTTTGCGGATCGTCCTCGTTCCTGTGGGTGATCCGCGAACCCATGCTCTCGATGGGAACCCATGATGTCGAATGCTTCGAAACCCGCGCTGGAGTGCCGTGATGTCACCGTGAAATTCGGCGACGTCACGGCGTTATCAGACATTGCCGTTTCGTTTGTCCCCGGCCAGATCCACGCGGTCGTCGGCCAGAATGGCGCTGGCAAGACGACCTTCGCCCGTGTCGCCGCGGGCCTCGTTCAGCCAAGCGCCGGCGCCGTCTACGTGATGGGTGAGGAGATCCGCACCGGCCATGTCGACCAGAGCCGGGCCGCGGGCGTGGAGCTGGTGCATCAGAGTTTTGCCCTGCCACCCTCCTTCACCGTCGCCGAGGCGATGGAGTTCGGCGCGACGGGCAAAGGTGGCATCTACAGCCGCAAGGGCCTTGTCGAAAAATGGCGCGCGCATCTGGCCAGTCTCGACGTACAGGTCGACCTCAACAGACGCATCCGCGACCTGCCGATCGAGACGCAGCAGGGCATCGAGATCGCGCGAGCGCTGGTCATGGATGCACGCGTGCTGATCCTCGACGAGCCGACCGCGGTGCTGTCTCCCTCCGGCATCGACATGCTGTTTGCCCGCGTCCGCCGTCTGAAGGAACGCGGCGTGACCGTCATCCTCATCCTGCACAAGATCCGCGAAGTGCTGGGGATCGCCGATACGGTCACGGTTCTGCGTGGCGGCCGCAAAGTCGAGGGGCCGCTGCCGATCGCAGAGGTTTCGGCTGAAAGGCTCGCCAACCTGATCGTCGGCGACGCGATTGCAAGGACGCTCGACCGGCACGAGCGCGATGCGCTGGTCGGGACGACATCGCCGGTGGGCGAAGGCGCCGGTCATCTCGAACATAAGACCGCTCCAAGCGTGCTCACCATGAAAGCCGTTTCGACGCGCCCTGATAACGAGGGCATCGCGCTCGATGGCATCGACCTGGAAATTCGCCCCGGAGAGATCGTCGGCATCGCCGGCGTCGAGGGTAACGGACAGAAGACGTTGGTGCGGGCGATTTCCGCGCTCGCTGATCTCGCGAACGGTTCCATCCGGCTCGCGGGTGAAGACGTGACGGGCAAGCCGCTTGCCGCACGTCGCGCGATCGGCCTCAGGATCATTCCCTTCGAGCGCAACGTCGAGGGCCTCAGCCTCACCAGTTCGCTCTGGCAGAACTGGAGCGCGAGGGAGCTGCTGCAGGGCAGTTTGCTCAAGCTGATCCGCCCCGCCGCCGTTCGCGAAGCCTGCGACCGGTCGCTGAAGGAATGGAGCGTCAGCTATCACAATTCGGCTCAGAAGGCCGGGTCTCTGTCGGGTGGCAACGCCCAGAAGGTGATCCTCGCACGCGAGGTCGACAGCCAAGCCAGGCTGATCATCGCCGCCCAGCCGACACGGGGTCTTGATATCGGCGCCACCGCCTTCGTGTGGCAGGCGCTCAGGCAGGCCCGCGATCACGGCGCCGCCATCCTGTTGATCTCGTCGGATCTCGACGAGCTGTTCGACATCTCGGACCGTGTCGTGGTGATGCTGTCGGGGCGTGTGAACGGCGAATTCCGCGCGCCCTTCGATATTGCTTCGGTCGGGGCGGCCATGACCGATGCGGCTGCGAGGACAAGCGCATGAAAGACAGTCTTTTCACGGTAGCCCGCAGCCTCGTTTTCGTCGTCTTCGCGCTCGTCCTGTGCGCGCTGGTGTTTCAGTTCGCCGGCTACAATGCCCTGACCATGCTTTGGGCGGTGGCTGATGGCGCCTTCCTGCGCAGCGGCGCGATCGAGCAGAGCCTCAGATGGGCATTGCCCCTGTTCATCACCGCCGTCGGCGTCGGGATTTCCTTCCGGGCCGGCTTTTTCAATATCGGCGCCCAGGGCCAGTTCTATGTCGGCGCGATCTGCGCGGCCTTCGCCGCGGAAGCGTTCAAGGGCGGGCCGGCGTTTCTCGTCATCCCTGCGCTCATCCTCTCGGGCATGCTCGGCGGCGCGCTCTGGGCGCTCTGGCCGGGACTGCTCAGGCTGCGCTCCGGAACGGACGAGGTCATCACCACGCTGATGGGCAATTTCATGGCCGGCCTGCTTTTGGTCTATGTCACATCGGGCCCGCTCAAGGATCCCTCAGGGTCCGGCCAGCAGGCGTCGAGCCGTCCGCTCGATGCCGCCTATCGCATCTCGGACTCGCTTGGGCTGTCGCCGACCATCATCGCCATCGCTGCCGCCGTCGGCATCCTGATGTGGCTCCTGGTCAACCGCACCGCCTTCGGGGTTCTCGCAAGCCTTGCCGGCCGCAACGGCACCATGGTGGAGTGGCAGGGCGCCAGGCTCTGGAAGCTCGGCCTGTCGAGCTTCCTCATCTCGGGCGCGCTCGCCGGGCTTGCCGGAACCATCGAGTTCATGGGGCCGAACGGCCGCATCGCATCCGGCTTCCTGCCTGCCCACGGCTTCACGGCGATCCTGATCGCGCTTGTCGCCAATCTCTCGGTGCTCGGCACGGCTGCGGCCGCGGTGTTCTTCGGCGGCCTTGCCTCGGCGGCGCTTTATCTGCCGATCATGGCCGGGCTGCCGGCTGCCGCGATCGACATCATCAACGCGGCGATCGCGCTGTTCATCACCGCGAGATCGAAATTCGTCGACAGGGTGCTGCGTCTCGGAGGGCGGCCGCAATGAACGAGATCATCATCGCCATCTTGCGCTCCGGCACACCGCTGATCTACGTCACCCTTGCCGGCGTCATCGCGCAGCGGGCAGGGGTGTGGAACCTCGGCCTCGAGGGCCTGATGATCATCGGCGCCTGCGCCACGATCGTCGGCATCATGCTGACCAACTCCATTGTCGCCGCTCTCCTTATCGCCATCCTGATGTGCGTTGCTGCCTCCGTCCTCCTCTGGTTCGTGATCGACAGGCTCAAGGCCAATCCGATCATTGCCGGCCTCGGGCTGACAGGCCTTGGCGTCGGCGGAACGGCGCTCGCCGTCCAGTCGATCTTCGGAAGCCAGGCAAGTGTAACGGCGCCTTTCGGCCTTCCCAAGCTCGGTCCGGCCTTCGGCGCCTATGGCGTGCTGTCGATCTCGGTCGCCGCCATGCCGTTCGTCGTCTTCGGCATGTGGGTGCTTTTGCGCCGCACCCGCTTCGGCCTCAGGCTTGCAGCCTGCGGCGAACATCCCTTCGCGGCCCGCAGCGTCGGGGCCAACCCGTCACGCATGCGCCTGGTGGCGCTTGCGATCGGCGGTGTGCTCTGCGCCATCGGCGGGGCGGAACTTGCTGCCGGAAGCCTGCAATTCTTTGCGCAAGGCATGACGGCGGGGCGCGGCTTCATGGCGTTCGCGGCTGTCATCTTCGGCGCCTCCCATCCGGTCGGGGCCACCTTCGCCGCCCTGTTTTTCGCCGTTGTCGGTGCGCTGGGGATCCGGGCGCAATTGATGTTCGGCGACAAGATCCCGCACGACCTGCTGCAGGCGCTGCCCTATCTCGCCACCGTCTTCGGGGTCTGGCTTTCCGGCAAACTGCGCGGCGGCGCGAAGGCGGCCAGCTCCTTTGCCGAACTGAAGGATCAGTAGGAGACAACATGACCTTTGCCCAGCGCCATCCGATCCAGGACGTCTGCATCCTGGTCACAGATCTCGATGCCTCGATCCGCTTCTACACCGAGAAGCTCGGCTTCGAACTCAAGCATCGCGCACCCGGCTTTGCCGATTTCACCGGCGCCGGGCTGACGCTCGCACTTTGGGAGCGCTCCCATATTGAGAAACATGCCGATGTGCGCGTGCCCAAGGGGTCGGCATCGGCGGTGCTTGTGGCGGTGCGGCTCGATGATCCCGCCGAGATCGATGCTCTCTACGCCGAACTCAAGGGCGACGGCATCACCTTCCTCAATCCCCCGGCCGACTACCCCTGGAATGCCCGGTGCCTCTATTTCCACGGCCCGGATGGCGAAACCTGGGAACTCTACGCCTGGCTCGATGGCGGCGCGCCCGGCAAGGTGGCGCCATGACCCGCAAGCTCATCATCCTCACCGATCCCGGCCAGGACCAGGCGGCCGCCATCCTGATGATCCTCGGCCAGCGCCAAGCCTTCGATGTGCTCGGGCTCGTTGCCACCGCCGGCAACATCAACCTCGATCACACGATCGCCAACTGCCTGAAGCTGATGGAGCTGGCTGGGCGGCCCGATATTCCGGTCTTTGCCGGTTGCCCGCATCCGATCCTCCGTCCGCTTGTCATGGCCGAGCACGTGCATGGCCCGACTGGCCTCGACGGTCCGGACCTGCCTGAGCCGAAGATCGAGCCCCAAGAAAAGCACGGCGTCGATTTCATCATTGATACGGTGCGCGCCCATCCCGGTGAGATCACCATCTGCTCGCTGTCGCCGGTGACCAATCTCGCGATGGCCCTGCGCAAGGCCCCCGACATTGCCGGCAAGATCCACGAGGTCGTCGCCATGCTCGGCGCCTATTTCGAGGTCGGCAACATCACGCCGACGGCGGAGTTCAACTGCTATGTCGATCCCGAAGCCGCCGACATCGTGCTGAAGGCCGGCATCAAGACCACGCTGCTGCCGCTCGACGTGACGCACAAGATGCGCTCGACGCCGGCGCGTCTTAGCGCCATGCGTGCGCTTGGCAACCGCTGCGGCGTTGCGACCGCCGAAATGCTGGAATTCTCCGAGGCCTTCGATCTCAGGAAATATGGCTGGGAGGGTGCGCCGCTGCACGGTCCGTGCGTGCCGGCCTTCATGATGGCGCCGGAGATGTTTTCGGGCCGGCAGATCAACGTCTCCGTTGAACTGAGCGGCACGCTGACGTCGGGCATGACGGTTGCCGACTGGTGGCAGATTACCGACCGGCCGAAGAACGTATTCTATGTCACGGACGGCGATCCGGTCGCCTATTACGATCTGCTCCTGACATCGCTGGAGAACCTGCCATGAGCCAAATCCTGATCCGCAACGCGACGATCGTGGCGATGGATCGCGGCCACGGCACGACGCCGTTTGCCGGCGACGTGCTGGTCGAAGGCGGGACGATCAAGGCGATCGGCGAGGCGCTCGTTGCCGGCCCCGACGCCCGGATCATCGACGGGCGCGGCAAGCTGGTGATGCCGGGGCTCGTCAACGCCCACACCCATTCGAGCGAGACGTTTCTGCGCGGTCGCTACGAGCGCATGCCGCTCGAAATCTGGCTGCTCTATGCCTATCCGCTGCTGATGAACGATGCGATCGGCGAACGGCTGCTCTATCTGCGCAGCCTGCTGCTGGCGATGGAATCGCTGCGCACCGGGGTCACCACCTTCTGCGACGATTTCTTCGATCCGCCGCGTCACGATCTCGATCGCCTTGCAACGGTCTTTCGCGCCTATGACGATGCCGGCATTCGCGCCAATGTCTCAAGCGCGGTGATGAACGTCCACACGCTCGATGCGCTGCCGTTTGCCCGCGAGGTGATGCCGGCCGAGCTGCAGGCGCTTCTCGATTTCGGCCCGCCGATGACGGCGAGCGCCTATATCGACTATTGCCGGTCAGCCTTTTCCAGCCTGCACGGCAAATCGGGCCGGCTGAATTTCATGATCGCGCCCTCGGCGCCGCAGCGCTGCTCGCCGGATCTGATGGCGGCGTGCATGGACCTTGCGGTCGAAAAGCACGTGCCCTTCCACACCCATATTCTGGAGACCAAGACGCAGGCCGTGACCGGCCACAGGCTGCACGGCAAATCGCTGATAGCCTACATGCACGATCTCGGCCTGTTGAAGCGCAACACGACGATTGCTCATTCGGTCTGGGTCAGCGACGAGGACATGCGGCTGATGGGGGACGCCGGCGTTTCGGTTGCCCACAATGCCGTGTCGAACCTGAAGCTCGGTGCCGGCATCGCGCCGGTCCGCCGCCTGCTCGATGCCGGGGTGACGGTCGGGTTGGGAACCGACGGCGTCTCCTCGAACGATACGTCCCGCATTTTCGACGTCATGCGCGTCGCCGGCCTCGTGCACAGCGCTGCCGGACCCGACTACGAAGGCTGGTTGGCGGCGGATGAGATCCTTGCCATGGCCACTATCGGCGGTGCGAAGACCGCCATGCTGGAGGAGGCGACCGGTTCGCTGGAGGTCGGCAAGGCTGCAGACCTCCTGATCCTCGACCTTCGCAGCTATCCATTCATGCCGCTCAATGACGTCGCCAAGCACCTGGTCTATTCCGAAAACGGCTCTTCGATCGAGACCGTGATGGTCGCAGGCCGGATCGTGATGGAAAACCGGCGCGTGACCACCGTCGACGAACAGGCCATCTTCGACGAGATCGCCGAGCTGGTGCCGGCCTATCTGGCCGAACACGCCGAACTCGAGCGCCGCAACAGAATTTTCGAGCCGGTCATGGCGGACATCCACCGCCGTGCCACCCGCACCGATATCGGTCTCAACCGGTATCAGGGAGACGGCGTCGACGTCCATCTCCGGGCCTGAGCGGTCGACACCGTCGGGGTCAATGAACGGGGATGACGACGCTCAGGATCTGCTTCTCGAAGAACTTCGAGAATGAGGCGATGCGCGGCGGCAGCGCCTGGTAGGGCGGATAATAAAGCGTCAGCCACAGATCCTGCGGCGCCCATCCCTTGAAGGCATGAACGAGGCGCCCGGTGCGCAGATGTTCGGCGATATGAAAGCCGGGAAGAAGCGCGACACCCGCACCATCGGCCGCCATGTCGGCAAGGATCTCGCCGCTATTGGCGCTGAAGGCGCGGCCTGCCGAGATGGTCACCGATGAGCCGCCGTCCGAGAGCACCCAGCTTTCCCGTCGGCTCTCGCCGCTATAGGCGAGGCACTCTTCGGGGGTGAGCTCGCCGGGATGGCTGAGGCCAGCGCAGCGGCTGCCGGGCGCGGCCACCAGGATGCGCGGTATGGCGCAGATTTTCCGCCAGATGGTGAACTTGTCCGAGGGCTGCGAGGAGATGCGGATCGCCAGGTCGTAATCGTCGTTGACGATGTTGACGAGCCCGTCCGACAGCACGACCTCGAATGAGATCCTCGGATAGAGTTCCTTGAAGCCTGAGATGATCGTCGGCAGGAAAGTCTTTCCGAGCCAGGTCGGCGCGCTGATCCTCAGCCGCCCTTCATCCGTCTTGTGGGTGTTCATGACGTCGCGCCGCGCGCTTTCGAGTGTCTCCATCGCGGGCTGGATCTGGGCCGCGAAAATCGCGCCGTCCGTCGTCAGCGACACCTGCCTGGTCGTTCGAACGAACAGCTGGACACCCAGATCGGCTTCAAGTGCTGCGATCGCCCGGGTCACTGCCGCCGGCGTCATGTCGAGTTCACGGGCGACCTGCGCGAAATTTCTCTTTTCGGCGGCCATCAGGAAGGTGCGGAGCGCTTTGTAGTCGTTCATCTCATTATTTCAAAAATCGCAATTCATTCGAAAGTAATATTGCAATTCCGCCTCGTCGGCAATCTGCGTAGGTTTGTTTTCAGCAACAGACATCGGACGAACCGCCCGGAGAAAACGCAAGGAAACAACGGCCATGATCAAGGATATCAAGGGACTGCACCATGTGACGTCCATGGCGTCGGACGCCAGGCGGAACAATGCTTTCTTCACCGACACGCTCGGCCTCAGGCGGGTGAAGAAGACGGTCAATTTCGATGAGCCGAGCATCTACCATCTTTATTACGGCGACGAGACCGGTGCTGCCGGCACGGTGATGACCTATTTCCCGTTCGATCAGATGATGCGCGGCCGCCCGGGCGTTGGCGAAGTGGGCGAAACGCAGTTCTCTGTTCCCAAGGGCTCGCTCGCCTACTGGAAGGATCGCCTGGTGTCGCAGGGTGTCGCTGGCATCAAGACCGATACGATCTTCGGTGCCAACCGCCTGCGGTTCTCCGGCCCGGATGGTGACGGACTGGCGCTGGTCGAAAAGGCCGATGACGGGCGTTCCGCCTGGACCGCCGGCGGCGTGCCTGATGATGCAGCCATCCGCGGCTTTGCCGGCGCCAGATTGAGCCTGCATGACACGGCAGCCATGGAGGAGCTTCTCGGTTTCATGGGCTATGAGCGCGCTGAAAAAGACGGCAATGTCACAAGGCTGGTGATCCCCAACGGCAACGGCGCCGACACGATCGATCTCGAAGCGCTGCCGCAGACGACGTTTGCGCGGCAGGGGGCGGGCTCCGTCCACCACATCGCTTTTGCCGTCGATGACCGTGCAGCACAGCTCGAGGTTCGAAAGGCACTGATGGATACCGGCTACCAGGTCACGCCGGTCATTGACCGCGACTATTTCTGGGCGATCTACTTCCGCACCCCTGGCGGCGTATTGTTCGAAATCGCGACCAACGAGCCCGGCTTCAACCGTGACGAGGACACCGCCCATCTTGGTCAGGCGCTGAAGCTGCCGCAACGCTACGAACCCTTGCGCGACCGGATCGAGGCCGGCCTCGTGCCGCTCGCGGCCTGAAAGACGAATTGCCTGCGGGCCGGCTCTGGCCGCCCGCAATTCCAATACCGGAAGACCTGTCGCAGTAAGCCCGTAAACACAGTCTCCGACAGGTCGCGCCTATTCCGCTTAAAACCCGCCGCCAGACGGCACATCACGCACGAAGGAGAGACCCAATGTCCAAGCTCGAAGTCCTGACCCCGCAGAACAGCCAGCTCATCTTCATCGACCAGCAGCCGCAGATGGCCTTCGGCGTCCAGTCGATCGATCGCCAGACGCTGAAGAACAACGTCGTCGGCCTCGCCAAGGCGGCGAAAATCTTCAACATTCCGACGACGATCACGTCGGTCGAGACCGACAGTTTCTCCGGCAACACCTATCCCGAACTGCTCGGCGTCTTCCCTGAAAACGACATTCTCGAGCGCACCTCGATGAACTCGTGGGACGACCAGAACGTGCGCGATGCGCTGGCGAAAGGTGCGGCCGACGGCCGCAAGAAGATCGTCGTCTCGGGCCTGTGGACCGAGGTCTGCAACACCACCTTCGCACTCTCGTGCCTCAACGATACCGACTACGAAATCTACATGGTGGCCGATGCCTCGGGCGGCACGTCTCTCGACGCACACAAATATGCGATGGACCGCATGGTGCAGGCCGGCGTCATCCCGGTCACCTGGCAACAGGTGCTGCTCGAATGGCAGCGGGACTGGGCGCGCAAGGAAACCTACGACGCCGTGACCGGCCTGGTGAAGGAGCATTCCGGCGCCTACGGCATGGGCATCGATTATGCGGTCACCCATGTCCACGGCGGCGCTGAGCGCGTCAGCCACGGCAAGCGGATTGGTCCCAACCCCGCCAAGTAACGATCGCTTCTCGGCCCGGCAAGCTGTCTCCGCCGGGCCGATCTGTTCATCACCACGCGAGGTTACCCCATGAAAGTCTATCTTCTGTCTCTCGGTGCCGGCCTGCTGGTGGGGGTGATCTACAGCCTCCTGAACGTGCGCTCGCCCGCGCCCCCTGTCGTCGCACTCATCGGCCTGCTCGGAATTCTGGTCGGCGAGCAACTCGTGCCCTTGGCAAAGAGCGTCTGGGCGCGCGAGCCGGCTGCTCTCTCCTGGCTTCACCAGGTCAAGCCGCATATGTTCGGTCATCTGCCGAAAGGCGGCGCGAATGTCGCCGCAGCTGTCAAGCATTCGCAGGAGGACAAAAGCTGATGACGACGCGTCGAACCTTTCTGGGTGCGGCGACGAGCCTTGCCTTTCCCAGCCTGTTTTCACCCGTGAACGCCGCCGACCCCAGCAAGCCCGGAGCCGATTCCATGCACGCCGATACCATTCTTCATAACGGATTGATCACCACGCTCGACCGCGCCAATCCGAACGCCACCGCGATCGCCATCAAGGACGGCCTGTTCCTGAAGGTCGGCAGCGATCGTGAGGTCATGGCGCTGGCGGGGCCGAGGACCAAAATCATCGATCTCAAGGGCAAGCGCGTGATGCCGGGGTTGATCGACAACCATACCCACGTGGTGCGGGGCGGGCTGAACTACAACATGGAGCTGCGCTGGGACGGTGTTCGCAGCCTCGCCGACGCGATGGACATGCTGAAGCGCCAGGTGGCGATCACGCCCGCACCGCAATGGGTGCGGGTCGTCGGTGGTTTCACCGAGCACCAGTTCGCCGAAAAGCGCCTGCCGACAATCGAGGAGATCAACGCGGTCGCGCCCGATACGCCGGTGTTCCTCCTGCACCTCTACGACCGCGCGCTCTTGAACGGCGCAGCCCTTCGCGCCGTCGGCTACACCAGGGAAACGCCGAACCCGCCGGGCGGCGAAATCACCCGCGACGCCAACGGCAATCCGACCGGCATGCTGCTCGCCAAGCCCAATGCCGGCATCCTCTATTCGACGCTTGCCAAGGGCCCGAAGCTGCCTTTCGACTACCAGGTCAATTCCACCCGCCATTTCATGCGCGAGCTCAACCGGCTGGGCATCACCGGCGTCATCGACGCCGGCGGCGGCTTCCAGAACTATCCCGACGACTATGCCGTCATCCAGAAGCTCTCCGACGAAGACCAACTGACCGTTCGCCTCGCCTACAATCTCTTCACCCAGAAGCCGAAGGAGGAAAAGCAGGATTTCCTCAACTGGACGCAGTCGGTCAAGTACAAGCAGGGCAACGACTACTTCCGCCACAACGGTGCCGGCGAGATGCTGGTCTTTTCTGCCGCGGACTTCGAGGATTTCCGCCAGCCCCGGCCGGAGATGGGGCCGGAAATGGAGGGCGAACTGGAGGAGGTCATTCGGGTACTCGCCGAAAACCGCTGGCCCTGGCGGCTGCACGCCACCTATGACGAAACCATCACCAGGGCACTCGATGTGTTCGAGAAGGTCAACAGGGACATTCCGCTCGAAGGGCTGAACTGGTTCTTCGACCATGCCGAAACCATCTCGGAGCGCTCGATCGACCGCATCGCCGCGCTGGGCGGCGGTATCGCCACCCAGCACCGCATGGCCTATCAGGGCGAGTACTTCGTCGAGCGCTACGGTCACGGCGTTGCCGAGGCGACGCCGCCGATCAAGCGCATGCTCGAAAAGGGCGTAAACGTCTCGGCCGGCACGGACGCGACCCGCGTCGCCTCCTACAACCCTTGGGTCTCGCTGTCCTGGATGGTCACCGGCAAGACGGTCGGCGGCATGCAGCTCTATCCACGCGCCAATTGCCTCGACCGCGAGACGGCGCTGCGCATGTGGACCGAAAAAGTGACGTGGTTTTCCAACGAGGAAGGCAAGAAGGGCCGGATCGAGAAGGGGCAGTTCGCCGATCTCGTCGTGCCGGACAAGGACTTCTTCTCTTGCGCCGAGGACGAGATTTCCTTCCTGACCGCCGAGCTCACCATGGTGGGCGGCAAGGTCGTCTACGGTGCCGGCATCTTCAAGGCGCTCGACGAGAACGACGTGCCGCCGGCCATGCCTGAGTGGTCGCCCGTCAGGGCCTACGGCGGATACGCCGCCTGGGGCGAACCGGAAGGGGCGGGCAAGCGCTCCCTCCGTCGAACAGCCATCTCCACTTGCGGCTGCGCCAGCGACTGCGGTGTGCATGGCCACGACCATGCCGGTGCCTGGACGTCGAAACTGCCGATCGCCGATCTCAAGGGCTTCTTCGGAGCGCTCGGCTGCTCCTGCTGGGCGGTTTGAGGCGCGGCGGCTTCATAAAACACGGAAAGGGCAGCGGATCGCTGCCCGTCCTGTCTGTCTTGCTGTTGCAAAATTCGCAATTAAATCGAAACTATTAATGCAATTGTTCGCGGCGATGGCCCTGGGCAACATGATCTCCATCAGACGAACGCACCGCCGCTCCTGCCGAGCGGCGAAGATCGCAGGAGCAGACATGACCGATCGTTATCTTCCCATCCCCCGTCCCGGCGGGCTTCTCGACCGGTTTGCGCGGTCACCCGTCACACGGACGACAGCGCTTCTCGCCCTGTGCGCGGCCTATATCCAGGGGCCGCTCACCAAGATCTTCGATTTCAACGGCGCCATTGCCGAGATGGAGCATTTCGGTCTTTATCCGGCAGGCCCGTTCGCCGTTGCCGTCATTGTGTTCGAGCTCACCGCCTCGGCCATGGTTCTCTCCGGTTTCCTGCGTTGGCTGAGTGCGCTGGCGCTCGCCGTCTTCACCCTTCTCGCGACCTTCATCGCCCTGCGCTTCTGGGAGCTTGCGCCGGGCATGGAGCGGACGATGGCGGCCAATGCCTTTTTCGAGCACCTTGGCCTTGCCGGCGCGTTCGTCCTCGTAGCGACACTCGATATCACCAAGGGAGCGCGCAAATGAGCACCTCGAAATCCTCAGGCGGCAGCTTCGCTCCGCTCCGCCAACCCGTTTTTGCGGTCCTGTGGACGGCAACGGTGCTTGGAAACACCGGCAGCTTCATGCGCGACGTCGCCAGCTCCTGGCTGATGACGGACCTTTCGGCGGCCCCCGCCGCCGTCGCCATGGTGCAGGCGGCCGGTACCTTGCCGATCTTCCTGCTGGCAATTCCGGCCGGCGTTCTCTCCGATATCCTCGACCGGCGAAAATTCCTCATCGCCATCCAGCTCCTGCTGGCCTCAGTTAGCATCACCCTGATGACATTGTCGCATATGGGACTGCTGTCGGTCAGCGCGCTGATCGCGCTGACGTTCCTTGGCGGCATCGGCGCGGCGCTGATGGGCCCGACCTGGCAGGCGATCGTTCCAGAACTCGTGCCGCGCGAGGACGTGAAGAGCGCCGTCGCACTCAATTCGCTCGGCATCAACATCGCCCGCTCCATCGGTCCGGCTGCAGGCGGGTTGCTGCTTGCCGCCTTCGGCGCTGCCGTCACCTATGGCGCCGACGTCGCGAGCTACATCCTGGTCATTGCGGCGCTGGTCTGGTGGCCGCGCGCGAAAAATGCGGACGATGCGCTTTCGGAAGGGTTCTTCGGGGCTTTCCGGGCGGGGCTCCGCTATACCCGCGCCAGCCGGCCGTTGCATGTCGTGCTGCTCAGGGCGGCGATCTTCTTCGCCTTCGCCAGCGCCGTCTGGGCGCTGCTGCCGCTGGTGGCGCGCCAGCTGCTCGGTGGCGACGCCAGTTTCTACGGTATCCTGCTCGGCTCGGTCGGTGCCGGTGCGATCGCCGGTGCGCTCGTCATGCCGCGGTTGCGCCAGCAATTCGGCGCCGACGGCCTACTGCTCGGCTCCGCGCTGGTGACGGCACTGGTCATGGCCGCATTGTCGCTGGCGCCGCCGCAATGGCTGGCGGTCGTCATTCTGCTCTTTCTCGGCGCGGCCTGGATCACCGCTCTGACGACCCTCAATGGCGCCGCACAGGCGATCCTGCCGAACTGGGTGCGCGGGCGCGGTCTCGCCGTCTATCTCACCGTCTTCAACGGCGCGATGACGGCCGGCAGCCTCGGCTGGGGCGCCATCGGCGAGGTCGCCGGCGTCTCGGGCACCCTGCTGATCGGCGCTGCCGGCCTGTTCGTCGCCGGGCTGGTCATGCACCGGGTCAAACTGCCGGCCGGCGATGCCGATCTCGTGCCGTCGAACCATTGGCCGGAGCCGCTCGTCGCCGAACCTGTCCCGCATGATCGCGGTCCGGTGCTGATCCTGATCGAGTACCAGGTCGAAAAACAGCACCGCGCCGCGTTCCTGCATGCGCTCGATGAACTGTCGCAGGAGCGCCGCCGCGACGGTGCCTACGGCTGGGGCGTGACCGAGGATTCGGCCGACCCGGAGAAGATGGTCGAGTGGTTCATGGTCGAATCCTGGGCGGAACATCTGAGGCAGCACAAGCGTGTGTCGCAGGCCGACGCCGATCTCCAGGGCAAGGTGCTTGCCTATCATTCCGGCGCAGAGAAGCCAGTCGTCAGGCACTTCCTGTCGATCAATCGGCCGGGTAAAGTGCCGGCGTGACCCATTGGAGGCGGCCATGTGCCGCCTTCCATTCATTGCAGAATTCGCAATTCAGTCGACACTATTGTTGCAATTGAAGGCATTCTTTTCTCGGTCCAATATCCCTGCATAGACAGACGCAGTGCCAGCCAACCAATCATCATCCAGACAATCAAAGGAGGAAGCCATGGGCTTCGTGACCACCGCAGACGGCGTCGAAATCTTCTACAAGGATTGGGGGCCGAAGGACGCCCAGCCGATCATGTTCCATCACGGCTGGCCGCTCAGCGCCGACGATTGGGACGGGCAGATGCTGTTCTTCCTGTCCAAGGGATACCGGGTGGTGGCGCACGACCGCCGTGGCCATGGACGTTCGTCGCAGGTCTCGGATGGCCACGACATGGATCATTACGCCGCCGATGCCTTTGCAGTCGTCGAAGCGCTCGATCTGAAGAATGCCGTCCATATCGGCCATTCGACCGGTGGCGGCGAGGTCGCCCGGTATGTTGCCAAACACGGCGAGCCTTCGGGCCGCGTTGCCAAGGCCGTTCTGGTCTCGGCGGTGCCGCCGCTGATGCTGAAGACGGCTGCGAACCCCGAGGGCCTGCCGATCGAGGTCTTCGACGGATTTCGCGCAGCACTCGCTGCCAACAGGGCGCAGTTCTTCCGTGACGTTCCCGCCGGTCCGTTCTACGGCTTCAACCGCGACGGCGCGACGGTGCTGGAGGGCGTGATCCAGAATTGGTGGCGGCAGGGCATGATGGGCAGCGCCAAGGCCCATTACGAGGGTATCAAGGCCTTTTCCGAAACCGACCAGACGGGGGACCTGAAGGCTATCAGCGTGCCGACGCTGGTGCTGCATGGTGACGACGACCAGATCGTTCCGATCGCCGATGCGGCGCTGAAATCGATCAAGCTGCTGAAAAACGGCACGCTGAAGACCTATCCAGGCTTCGGCCATGGCATGCTGACGATCAATGCCGACGTGCTCAACAACGACCTGCTCGCCTTCATCAGGGGCTGACGCCGACCTGGCATGGATGCGGCGGACACCGCCGCATCCACCGATGCGCCACCGCGCGCACGGGCGGGGACCCTGTCGTGACCGATCGCCAGAAAGGCCCCGGTGAGACCACGCCCTTTCCCGCCGATGCATAATCTCTCAACGCGAGCCCGATTTTGGGGTAGAATTATCGCGCGACTTAAAGGGCTGCAGTGTCCTTTGCGCGCCGATATCGACGTGTGGCGCTGCAGAGGGAAGGTGAAGCCAATGAAAAGATGTGCAATTGTTGCTCTTTCTCTGGCGGCTGCGCTGACAGGCTCTCCGTCAGCCATGGCGTTTCCGCCAAGTTCCGCGCCTCGGATCGAGGCGCCACAAGCCCAACTGGTTGATTACAGGCATTATGGCGGCTATGGCGGCGGCTACTATCACGGGCACCACCACGGTGGCGGCGATGATTGGGCCTGGGCACTCGGTGGCCTTGCGGCCGGCGCCGTGATCGGCGGCCTTTTGGCACAACCCCGCTATTACGGTCCTAGTTACTACGAGCCGGATTATTACGGTCCCACCTACTACCGCCCGCGCTACTATGCGCCGCGTGCCTATCGTCAGGTCTATTATGGCGGTAACGCGCATGTGCGCTGGTGCTACGCGCGCTACCGCTCCTACAGGGCTGGAGACAATTCGTTCCAGCCCTATTACGGCCCGCGGCAGGCATGCGTCTCGCCCTATTATTGAACGGGCGCAGGTGATCGTTCGCGCGTCCTTGCCCGGGCCTGAGCTCCGGGGAGGGCGGTGCGGGAGGACGGGTCATTTTTCGACGCGCGCATGGCACGCGCCGCAGTCGCAAGCGTGAATGTGAGCGGGCGCGGGCCGACTTTGGCGTTGCCGGGATCTCTTATGTGCCGGCGGGTCGCCGCCAGAGGGCTGCCGGGGCGGCCAGATTGACATTGCCCATTCATAATCCCTAAGGGTGTTGCATTGTCTGTCCAGGGAAGTCCCGATGAAAACGAAGCCGCCAGGCCCTCGCAGCCGCAAGGAGCCCTCTCAAGCTTTCGTCACCGCACAGGATGTGGCTGACCTGGCAGGCGTGTCGCGCGCGGCGGTATCGCGCACGTTTACCGATGGGGCCAGCGTCTCGAAAGAGACGCGCGAGCGCGTCGTGCGTGCGGCCGAGGCGCTCGGATACCGGGTCAACCGGCTGGCGCAATCGCTGAGCGGCGGCAACTCCAATCTGGTTGGCATCGTGGTTGCCAACATGAGCAGCCCCCATATGTCCCATCAGCTGGACCAGCTCAGCGGCGCGCTTCTGCGGCGTGGTATGCAATCGTTGTTGCTCAACGCTTCGGCGATATCGCAGGATATCTCCCAGCTACTCGAACTCATTCTGGAATTCCGGGTTCGGGCGGTGGTGATCCTGTCGGGGACACCCCCGGAGGCCATCATCGAGGAGTGCATGAGCAACAATGTCCGCATGGTGCTGGTCGACCGCAGCCACCACGACGATGTGGACAATATCGTCAGCGACGACGCCGAGGGCGCACGGCTGGCCGCCGACAGGCTGATCGCCGCCGGCTGCACGCAGGTCGCCGTCGTCAGCGCCCGCAAGACGTCGAGCCAGTTTCGTCGCCGGACGGAGTTCATTGCCCAGATGCAGAAAGCGGGAATCAAGACGATCGCCTGGTCGATGGAAGAGCCCAGCTACGACGCCGGCAAGCGCGCCGGATTCGAGCTGCTTGGAAACGGCGGCGTCGATGGCGTGTTCTGCGTCACGGATCTGCTGGCGCTCGGGATGCTGGACGCCGCCCGCGTCCTTTCCAAATCCGTTCCCCATGACGTCAGCGTGATCGGCTTCGACGATATCCCCCAGGCGAGTTGGGAGGCCTACCAGCTGACGACCATCAGGCGAAAGCAGAATGCGATCGCCGCCGCCATCCTCGAGGCTATAGAGCGCGACGATGCAGCCGGCGTTCCGCTTCACTGCTCCATTCCGGTGGAGCTGATCGAGCGGCGAACCGCCAGAACGGTTTCCGAGCGGGACTGATCCGACTTTTTGCGCCAGATCGCTTACGCAGTTTTGCAACCGCGTACATTGCTGTATAAAAAAATACGCAAAATATAACGCATTAATTCCAACTACTTGGAATGAAATTCTCAAAAAGTCTGAAAAATACGGTAAATCGCACGGTTGTTCGCGTTCTTCGATCCTGATCGTTGACAGATTTTGCAATCGCGTACATTGTCCTGCAAAGGCGGCCAGGGGGGATACGTGGCTGCCGCGGCACTGCATATTTGGAGGGGAGCATGCTCGACCAGCAAGCAATGGTGCGGGGCGACAACGGCCGGGTGATGGCCGGCTTGGTCGCGCTACGCTTTTGGTTTTCCAGGGTTTCCGTAGAGAAATGGCTCGGCCTTGCGCTGATGCTCGCCCTGCTCGCGCTGATCGTCGTTCCGCTCGCGGAGCTGCTGCGGGAGACGTTCACGGTCCAGCAATACGACCGCATCTACCTGCCGGGCGCCAAAGTCGGCGACTTCACGCTCTTCCACTATGAGCGCGTGTTCAACAGCCCGTTGTCCATGGCGCTTTTCTTCAAGCCCTTCCTGAATTCGCTGATCACCGCGTTTGCGGCTACGGCTGTTTGCCTGGCTCTTGGCGGCACCCTGGCGTGGCTGGTGGTGCGCACCGACATCCCGTTCCGCAAGACCCTGCATACGCTGGTGATGATCCCGTATATGCTGCCGTCCTGGGTGATGGCACTCGGATGGCTCATCTTTTTCAAGAACGAGCGCATCGGCGGCTCGCCGGGCGTCTTTGCCTATCTGACGGGCGTCCAGCCGCCGGACTGGCTTGCCTATGGCGCCGTCCCGATCGTCATCTGCCTTTCGCTCCACTACTACGTCTACGCCTACCTCACCGTGTCGACGTCGATCGCCAATGTCGACAGCCAGCTTGAGGAGGCTGGCGCAATGGCCGGCCTGTCGCGGCGCAAGCAATTGCTGATGATCACCGTGCCGTTGCTGCTGCCGGCGATCGGCTCGGCCGTGGTGATGACCTTCATTCGCGTCGTCGGTTCATTCGGCACGCCGGCGGTGCTCGGCATGCCCGTGCGCTTTTACGTCCTGCCGACGCAGATCTATGCGGCCATCGGCATGCGCAATATCGGCGACGGCTTCCTGCTCGCCCTCGTTCTCGTGCTGCTCGCCGGTCTGTTCATCTACATCAACCAGCGGCTGATCGGGGTGCGCAAAAGCTTCGTGACCCTGACCGGCAAGGGGTTCCGCACACGCACCACGCCGCTTGGTCTGTGGCGTTGGCCGGCGCTCACCCTGATCGGTCTTCTGCTCCTGGTTTCCGTCGTCTTCCCGCTCGGGCTGCTCGTCCTGCAGTCGCTGATCAAGCAGGTCGGCAACTATGACCTCACCAACCTGACGCTCTACTACTGGATCGGCGGCAACTCCGAAGGCATGGCCATCAACCAGCCCTCGCTCGTCGACAACGCCGATATCATCGCGTCGACCTGGAACAGCCTGCGCCTGTCGTTCTTCGCAGCACTTGGCGCAGGGTTCTTCGGGGCACTGATCAGCTACGTCGTCGTTCGCACCCGGGGATCGCTCGGCTCGCGAGCGCTCGAGACGATCGCCTTCATGCCCTACATCTTTCCGGCACTCGCCTTCGGTGCGATCTATATCGGCCTGTTCGCACGGCCCATCGGCCCGCTGCCGGCGCTCTATGGCACGTTCACCCTGCTGGTTCTGATCTGCACGGTGAAGATGCTGCCGATCATTACCCGGACCAGCATCTCGACCCTGCTCCAGCTCGACAAATCGCTGGAGGAGGCGGCGCAGGTGCAGGGCATCGGCTGGGTCAAGCGCATGACCCGCATCGTCGTTCCGATCATCGCCAGCGGATTGCTCTCCGGCATGCTGCTCGCCTTCGTCAGCGTCATGCGGGAACTGTCGCTGATCATCCTACTGGTCACGCCGTCGACGAACGTTTTGGCGGGTGCAATCTACAACTATCAGATCGGAGGGCTGGAACAGCTGGTCGGCGTCGCCTCGACCTTGCTCGTCGTCCTCGTCATCTCGATCAACTTCATCGCCCGTGCCATCGCACGAAAAGCCAAGATCGACGTGATCTGAGCTCAAGCGATTACAGAGACTGAACGCCAAATTGGGAGACTTGGCATGCGTTTGAAAGCAAAACACCTGACACTCTTGCTGGGCATCGGCCTGGCTTCGGCCACGGCCACCAGTGCCCTGGCCCAGAGTTCGCCGGAGTTCGAGGCCTGGCTGAAGGCATCGAAGCTCGGTGCTCACCAGGGCGAGGAAAACTGGGACGAGATCGTTGCCGCTGCGAAGAAGGAGGGCGCGCTGACCGTCTATTCCTCCGCGACGACGATGACGGCCGCCGGCGAGGATTTCGCCAAGGCCTATCCCGAGATCAAGGTCCAGGTGTTTCCGCTTGGCTCCGAAAAGACCATCGAGAAGGTGCTGAGCGAACATCAGGCCGGCATCTTTGCCGTCGACGTGGTCTATTCCGGCGGCACCCAGCAGATGGTGTACGACCTGCTGCCGAACAATAACATCGTCAATTATGTGCCGGGTTACCTGAAGGATCGCATCGACGAGAAGTTTCGCGAGCCGCTTCTGACGCAGAACATCGAGGCCTTCGCCATCACCTACAACGGCGAGGTGAACGCCACCCCGCCTATAAAGAACATCTGGGAGCTGACGGAGCCGAAGTGGAAGGGGCGCTTCATCATGAAGGCGCCGATCGGCTCGGCCACGACGACGACGGCGCTGGCCGCCTTCATCGAGCGCTCCGACGAGCTGGACAAGGCCTATGAGGCCTATGCCGGCAAGAAGATCGAGCTGTCCGAAGGCGTCGAGAATGCGGGCTACGAGTTTCTGCACCGGGTGCTTGCCAACGATGTCGTGATCCAGTCGAACAGCGGCAAGCTCGCCGAGGCTTCGGGCAAGGCCGGTCAGAAGACACCGCCGATCACGCTCGCGCCGATGGCCTATCTGACCCGCAACGACACGGACGGCTACGTCAACGTCCCGGCCTACGACCTCGTCCCGTCCGGCATCGTCACCTACCCGAACTTCGTCGCCGTGGGCGGCCAGGCGCCGCATCCGAACGCCGCCAAGCTCTTCATCGCCTTCATGATGGGGTCGAAGGATCTCAACAAGGACGCGCAGTTGAAGGCGCCGTTCCGCGAAGGGGAGGCGGGCAAGCTGCTCCAGGGCATGGGGCCGTTCTTCCGGATCGGAACCTTCTCGCCGCGCAACGACGTGCCGATGCCGCCGAATGGCGAGCGCTGGCCGACGGCCACGAAGTGGCAGGCATCGCCGGAGTTCGTTCGCGACAATGTCGCCAAGCTGAACGACTTCTGGCTTTCGCGCGCAAACTAAGATGAAGCGGCCCAACCCTGGGGGATCCTCGATGAACGAGATTGAGCTGAGGTCTGTTACCAAGACCTACGGAGGTCACCTGGCGATCCCAGGGCTCGACCTGGACGTCGCGAAAGGCAGTTTCGTGACATTGCTGGGTCCCTCGGGTTGCGGCAAGACCACAACGTTGCGCATTATCGCCGGGCTGGAGCAGGCTTCGGCCGGCCGACTGTCGCTCGGCGGGCGGTGCGTCTATTCCAGTGAAGACGGCATCTTCGTGCCGCCGGAAAAGCGCGGCCTGGGCTTCATCTTTCAGAGCTATGCCCTGTGGCCCAACATGAAGGTGGCGCGCAACATCACCCTGGCGCTCACCGAGGCGCGCATGCCCGCAGCCGAGGTCAACAGCAGGCTCGAGGATGCGCTCTCGAAAGTGCAGCTGAAGGGCCTGGAAGATCGCTATCCGTCCGAACTCTCGGGCGGGCAGCAACAGCGCGTGGCGGTCGCACGATTGATTGCCGCCCGCAATTCGATCCTGTTGATGGACGAGCCGCTGTCGAACCTCGACGCCAAGCTGCGCACCGAAATGCGCAAGGAGCTGAAGAGGCTGCATGCGGAGCTGGATGCGACGACGATTTATGTCACCCACGATCAGGTCGAAGCGTTGACCATGTCGGACGTGATCGTGGTGATGAAGGACGGCAAGATCGCGCAGCAGGGCACGCCGCACCAATTGTATCACGAACCGGCCAACCTGTTCGTCGCCGAGTTTATCGGCGACCCGAAGATCAACATCCTTCCCGGTCACGTCGGTGGCGACGCGCGCGGGCCGCGGGCGATGTTTGCCGACTTCAGCATGCCGCTCGACGAGGGCGTCGACGTCGATGGTCCGGTGACCTTTGCCATCAGACCGGAATATGTCGAAATCCACACAAGGCCGGCTGCGGGGGCCGTTGCGGCTGTCGTCGACATCGTGCAGCCGATGGGCTCGCAGACGATCATTTCCCTGATGGTGCATGGTCACCCCATCACCGCCCTGATCCCGAAATTCGCGCAGGATCTCGGGCAAAGGGAGGTCTGGATCTCCTTCAATCCGGAGCACATCCTGGTCTTCGACAGGGATCAGCGCCTGTGCGCAAGGCGCAAGACGGTGGCGCTGCGCAGCTACGGCGTCATTCCCTAGCCGGCGGCGGACGAAGTCCAAATCAGGCGTCAAGGGACATGATCTCCGTCATGTCCGTCGCACGCCGAAGGCCAGGCTTCCACTGGCCCCAACACAACGGTTCTGCCGCTCGGCAGTCCATTCAGGCCGCAGGCACTCCTGCGACCTCTGCCCAACAACGGGAACATGGCTATGATTTTTTCCACCGGCGACGCTCTTTCCGTCGTGCACATCATGCGCGAGGTTGCGCGAACGGAGATCCTGCCGAGCTGGCGCAATCTGTCACCAGGCGCTGTCCGGTTCAAATCGTCGATCCACGATATCGTCACGGATGCCGACGAGGAGGCCGAAAGGGCCATCACCGAGAAGCTGAGGGCGCGTTTTCCGGGCGCGACCGTCATCGGCGAGGAGGCAAGTGCTGCCAATCCGGCGCTGCTTGACCGCATTTGCGAAGCCGAGTTCGCCTTCATCGTCGACCCGATCGACGGCACCAAGAATTTCTCGGCCGGGCTGCCGCTCTTCGGCGTCATCGTCGCGATCGCCGTCAAGGGCGAGGTGGTCGCCGGTTTCATTCTCGACCCGGTCGGCGACGACGTCGCCATCGCCCTGCGCGGCGAGGGGGCCTGGATCGAAATGCCCGATGGCCGGCGCAACGACCTGCATGTGGCGCAAGCCGCACCCCTGCACGATATGGTCGGTTGTGTCGCCTGGCACCAGCTGATCGGCACGACGAAGACGACGCTCTTGAGCAACCTTGCCAAGGTCCGGGCGGCCCCGAGCTATCGCTGCGGGGCGCATGAGTACCGGATGATCGCAGCCGGGCACTATCATTTCCTGCTCCAGGGCAAGATCATGCCGTGGGACCATGCCGCCGGCTGGCTGATCCACCGCGAGGCCGGCGGCTTTGCCGCGCGGCTGGACGGCTCGCCCTACAACGCCGCGACCCATAGCGGCGGCATTCTGTGCGCGCCGGACGAAGACAGCTGGCATCTGTTGCAGAGCGCACTCTTCGATGCGTCGGCAGACAACCGCCCCGTGTCGCCGACCGAACTCGGCGGGCTGAAAAGCAGGCGGCGATGAGACGCCCCCGGCCATACCGATGTCGGCTGCTTGCCTGCCCGGTTGGCGGTCTGTGCGTCGCGCGCCCTTCGCCAAACCGACACCTGCATGCAGACGCTTCGTCCGGCAGGATTTCACCCGGGCGTGATCGCCCTATCGCAGCTCCAGATACCAAAGGACAATTGTGGCAACGATGACACTTTCTGCTTTGACCATTTGTGGAATTGAAGAACTTCCCGCACAGAAGGATCGAGACGTCACGCACGTGCTGTCCATCCTTGACCCGCAGCATCCCGGCGTCGGCGCGTTCGACAGCTATCCTGCCCACAGCAGGACCACGCTGCACTTTCACGACATCATCGACCCCGAGCCGGGCAAGCTCATGCCGCAGCCCGAGCATATCGAAGCGATCATCCGGTTCGGCGCCGGTTTGGCAGATGCAGGCGGCGAACATCTCCTGGTGCACTGCCACAAGGGGATCTCGCGATCGACAGCCGCCATGCTGACCCTGATGGCGGCGGCCAGCCCTGAGCAGGAGGCTGACGACCTGTTCGCTCGGCTGTCGGAAATCCGCCCGCAGGCGTGGCCGAGTTCGCTGATGGTCCGGCTTGCCGACGAACAGCTCGACCGGCGTGGCAGTCTCGTCGCAGCGCTCCGCCGCCACTACGGCCGGCAGATCGCCGAGAGACCGCACTATGTCGACTTCATGACCGGCATCGGCCGGCATGCTGAGGTGGAGATGGCAGAGGCGGCGCGCTGACGGCAAGGTTTCTGCCGAGCGGCCGCGCCCAGGATCGCCGCATAAGGCGCCTTGCGTGCTCGTGGCGCATCGGGAAACGGCCAGCACTCGAACATCGCGCGCATCGTCCGGCCGAGTGTTCGCCCCGACGCCCGCGAAAAGCGGCCCCGACATCCGGATAACACATCACCCGCGCATCGGATCTGATACGCGGGTGATGACCGTTTCTGCCTGGGGCATTGCGCAAATCGTTCCCGATTTGCGCAATGCCGAAAGTGTTGATCAGGCCGCTCAGAAATCGAACGAGCTGGAGATCATGAAGGTGCGTGGTGCACCGGCGGCGAGGAAGCCGCGGGCAGACGAGGCCCAGTAGTTCTCGTTGAACACGTTCTGAACGGTCGCCCGGATTTCCACTGGCTTGCCGTTTTCGCGCGCGAAGGAATAGCGCGCGCCGAGATCGACCCGCGTCCAGTCCGGCACCTTCTGCGTGTTCTTCTGGTCGTAGTAGGTGCTGCCGGTGTAGACGATGCGACCCGTGAGGGTGAGGTCCTCGACCCAGGGCGTATCGTATTCGCCGTAAAGGCTGATCGCCGTCTTCGGAACGCCGGGGACGCTATTGCCGTCGAGCAAGCCGCCTTGCGTCTTCGCCAGTTCCGCGTCCATGAAGGTAATGCCGCCGAGCAGCCGAACGCCGTCGACCGGTTCACCGTAGGCAGACAGCTCGAGACCACGGTTCACCTGGAGGCCGTCCACCGCGAAGACGGGTTTCGCAACGCCCGGTACAACACTCGTAAAACCGCTTGGCTGCCGGATCTCGAACAGCGCTGCGCTCAGCATCACGTCTCCAAGATCGTACTTGACGCCGATTTCCTTCTGCTTGTTGACGACGGCGGGGAAGATCTGGCCGCTGTTTTCAGCGACAGACGGGGCTGTCGGGCCCTCGGTCAGGGCCTCCACGTAGTTGGCATAGACCGACAGACTGTCGGTCACGTTTACGACGGCTGCAACGGCAGGGCTGAACCGGGAATCCTTAAAGAAATAGTTCCGTTCGCCAACCGGCGCCAATGGAAATCCCGGGCGCGTGTTGAAGGCTTGCGAGCGTATATGCTGGTAGCGCCCGCCAACCGTCAGCTGGAAGCGGTCTTCGGCGAACGAAAGCGTGTCGGAGATCGCAAGGCTGGTGGTCAGCAGATCTGCAAATGGGTGCAGGTCGTTCGAGCGCGGGAGTCCGGCCGTGCTCACGGAACCATCAGGCAGGTAGGTCGGGTTGTAGATGTTGGTCGGGTAGCTCGGGAAACTCAAGGCCCGTGGATTGAAGCGACCGCGGTTGTTCGCGTTGTGCGTCCTGCTCACGGACACGTTGAGCTGGTGACCGATTGCCCCCGTTTCGAAGGCCGAACGGATGCCGACCTCACCCGAAAAACCCTGGATTTCCTGCGGGTTGTAGCCGAAATCTACCTGCGCATCACCGGGCTTCGGGCTCACAAGCCTTATATCGCCAAACGTATAGGACGAGCTCAGGAAGTCTTCGCGGTACTGGCTGACGCCGCCGGCAGCGTAGATCGTGGTGTTGTCAAGTACGTCGAACTCGATACGGCCGGCGACCATATTGTGCTCGCTGTCGTGGTATTCGAACGGATTGGAGGTGTTGATCCGGCCGTCAGGTGCCTTCGGAATCTCGATCCCCGTTGCCGCCGCATTGAACAACGAGGTTGGCGCGTTGAGGTTCTGCTTGGAATGGTTGAGGTCGAGCGATGCGCGAACCCGGTCGCCACGATAGTCGAGGCCGAGCGAAAGCACACCAATCTCGTTCTCGTTGTGATCAAGCGCCGTGTCGCCGCCGCGATAGGAGCCGTTAAAACGCACGCCCCATTCGCCTTCCGGCCCGAAGCGGCGGCCGACATCGAGATGGGACCACAGCTGTGAATCCGAGAGATACGTGGTCGTGAGCCGCGTCAGCGGCTCGTCGGTCGCGCGCTTGGGCACAAGATTGATGGTGCCGCCGACACGGCCGAGGCCACCATTCACCAGGGCGGTCGGCCCTTTGAGGATTTCCACCCGCTCGATGCCTTCAAGCGGGCTGCGTCGCGGATTGACGATGTAGAAAAGCCCGTCATAGGCGGTGTCCAGATTGGTCACCGAGAAGCCGCGGATGAAGAAGGAATCGCGTTCGCTGAAGGTCGGCGCGTCCTGGCGCACGGAGGGGTCGTTGATGGTGATATCGGCAATGGACCGGGCCTGCTGATCGCGGATCAGCTTCTCGGTGTAGCCCGTGATGCTGAATGGCGTTTCCTTGACCGGGCGGTTGCCGAGCGCTCCGAGCTGCGCGCCGGTTGCCATTTGGCCACCGGCATAGGGAGCCGAAGGCTGACCGATCGTGCCGGTTTCGGGCGGCTGGCCGCCAGTCTTGCCGACGACCACGATGGCGTCCAGCTTCGTCGTCCCGTTCGCACTGGACGCAGTCTCGCTCTGGACCCCGGCCTTTACCCGATCCGTCCGGCGTGCTTCCTGAGCAAGCGCCGGCACCGCAGATATTGCCAGCAGCGAAACACCGGCAAGAGCGGCATTGCGCCGTCCGCGCGAAACGAAGTTGAACTTACCCCTCGACATACTCTAACCCCTAAATTCCCTGTTAACGTAAAACTCTTCTGCGGCCGCGCGTGCGGGCCCGATGCCCTCGCTTGCGTTGCAAGCCGACGGTTGTTTGCCAGTCGAATTGACGTGTCTCGTCGAAGGCTATGGGTTCGATTTTGCCATGGTCCGCTTCGCAATGGAGCGGCGGACGTCGCCTTCATGCGCAGTCATGTCTACCGACAGACCGGCCTGGTTCGCAGCAGCTCGCTTCGGCTGAGCGGCAACGCGATGTGTCCCGAAAACGCTGCAAGTGCTGTCTCTGTTCGCCGCTTGCGTTGCGTGGAACGGGGGCGGCGATGACGGGTCGCTCGGTCTGCCGAAACAATCGCGCATCTGGTTGACATGAAAATCGCCGCCTCGAAACTATAACGATACCAATGACATAAAACTTGATTTTTTTAGTAAACTCTTCGCACCTATAGCCGAATTCGATTTGACGTCCATAGACTTCCTGCAGAAACATTGCCGCTTTACGGTAAACCGATCCCTTGTCCACAGCCGACGGGGGTGGCGGACGGATCGCGCGGCAGAACACCCGGAAATCAACTCCGAGCCGTCGAAATGCGGGCTGGGCAACTGTGTTTATAGACCGGCTGCGGGTGCAAGCCGGCCGCCCGAGCGCCCATGGAACCAGGGGTCGACGCTCATGGGCATCAGGCTGTCGCCGCTGGCCCGACCGACCTGCCGAAAGCCCGATGTAAAACGCCGGGGTCCCTCAGTATGACGTCGGCGGTGATCGTACCCATGGCGGAAATGCCGTTGCCGGGGTGGCAATGGGGGCCTGTCATGTAGAGCCCGCGGATCGGGGATTTGTACTGCGAGTAACCCGGGAAGGGCCGAAAGGCGCCCCATCGCGCCAGGGTGCGCTCGCCGCCGGTCGGGCTGCCATTCACAAAGGAGCGGTTGTCGCGAAACAGATCTTCCGGCGTGTGGACGACGGAGTTGATTATGTTGCCGTCGTCGAGGTTGGTGACGTGCTTGCGCACTTCGCTCAACATCGTCTCGCCGAAGGCTTCCTTCACGTCATCCCATTTTTGGCCTGATCGCAGCTTCGACGGCACCACGGTGTCGAGTGACAAGATGTGTTTTCCCGCCGGTGCCCTGCTTGGATCGCGTATCGTCCAGTTGACATAGACGGGACAGGGCTCGCTCGGGCCTGCGGTCGAAGAACACATCGGTCGCTTCGGCTTTCGAGTAAGCCCATTCGTATGGGAGTGTCTCCCCGTGTGTCGCCGCACTGAGCACAACCTAGAATGTTGATTTAATGTACATTAAATTTATGGAATTTATTTTCTTCAATCTCCGGCCACCACAGGCGATGTTCTGATCCGTGATCAGAACATCCAGGGGAGAATTTCATGACTGCTATTTCGGGCATCAAGGCCCTTTCGGCCATTGTCGTTTCTACAACGCTGTTTGCCGGCTCGGTCCAGGCGTCTGACGCACTCGTCGACGCGACATGGCTGCAGGACAATCTGGCAAACCCGAAAGTTCGGGTCTTCGAGGTTAGCGTCGACACCGGCGTCTACGAGCGCGGTCACATTCCGGGCGCTGCGCATCTCAATTGGCATACGGATCTCGTCGATCCGCAGAAGCGCGACATTGCCAGCCGCGAGGCATTCGAAAAACTGCTTCGCGATGCCGGTGTCGACAAGGACACGACCATTGTTCTTTACGGCGACAACAACAATTGGTTTGCCGCCTGGGGCGCGTGGGTGTTCGAGGTCTATGGTCTCGGCAACCAGGTGAAGCTTCTCGACGGCGGACGCAAGCTTTGGGAAGCCAAGGGGCTGCCGCTCGACACGACCGTGCCCGATCACGCCGATTCGACCCTTGCCCTTGCCGACCGCGACAACTCGGTGCGGGCGCGGTTCGTCGATGTCGTTGCGGTTGCGGAGGGCAAGCATGACATCAAGCTCGTCGATATCCGCTCCGCCGACGAATATGCCGGCAAGATCTTTGCCCCCGAGGGCGTCAAGGAACTTTCGGTCCGGGCCGGCCATATCCCCGGCGCCGTGAACGTGCCGTGGGGCAAGATCGTCAACGAGGATGGCACCTTCAAATCGGCCGACGACATCAAGGCGATCTATGCGGAAAATGGCGTCGACGGCTCGAAGCCGGTCATCACCTATTGCCGCATCGGTGAGCGGTCGAGCCACACCTGGTTCGCGCTGAAGAAGATCCTTGGCTACGACGTGCGCAACTATGACGGTTCCTGGACCGAATACGGAAACGCGGTCGGCGTTCCCGTCAACAACATTGCCGGAACGGTCTGGACCGGCAAGTAGTCGCAGCCTTCAGCCGACGCGGTTGTTGTTGTCCGCGTCGGCGACAGGCACGGCCGGGCGGCCGCCACCAAGGTCCGCCCGCATCGTCGTTTTCAGTCGCAGGATCGCCATGTCCCTCTTCGTGCCGCGTCTCGTTGCCGCCATCATCCTCCTTGTCCTGGTTTTCTGGAGTGTCTGGCTGGCGACGGATGCCGCAGGAAGGGCGCTGTCCTTTTCGCTTCTGGCAGGCACTGCATTCGGCATCGTCCTGCAACGCGGGCGGTTCTGCTTCCTGTGCAACCTGCGCGATTTCGTCGACAGGCGCGACGCGTCGGGTGTGATCGCCATTCTGGTCGCGCTTGCCGCCGGCATCGTCCTCTATCAGGCCGTGCTGGGTGCCTGGGTGCCGGTGCCGCAGCCCGGCCGGTTGCCGCCGTCAGCGCATGTGGGGCCGGTCGGCATTGTGCTTGCCATTGCAGCCCTGGTGTTCGGGGTGGGAATGGCGCTCTCCGGATCTTGCCTTTCGGCGCATTTCTATCGGCTCGGCGAAGGCGCCTTCGGTTCGCTCGCCGCCCTCGCGGGTGCAGGCCTCGGTTTCCTGATCGCATTTTCCACTTGGGAAAAGCTCTACGTCCTGACCGTCTTCGACGATCCGGCGATCTGGCTGCCGGGCGAGTTCGGCTACGCGGCTGCGAGTATGCTCGCGCTTGCGGCCCTCGCCGTGATCGCGGTGGCGGTCCTGCGCCATGGAGCGCCGCCGGCCAAAGCCGATGTGCTGGTCGTCTCGCCCATCAACGCCCTGCTGGTGCGGCGCTGGCCGCCGGTCGTTACCGGCCTGATTGTCGCTGCGATCAGCGCCTTTGCCTATCTGCGCGTTGGGCCGCTCGGCGTCACTGCCGAGCTCGGCAGTCTCGTTCGCACCTCGGCCGCATCCTTTGGGCTCGCGCCGCAGAGCCTCGTCGGCCTCGATACGGTTCGGGGCTGCATCAGCCTGGTGAAGACGGCCATCCTGTCGCCCAACGGCGTGTTCGTTCTCGCACTGGTGTGCTCGAGTTTCGCCGCCGCGCTGGCGGCCGGGCGCTTCCGTCCCTCATGGCCGGCCCCTGCGGGTCTGCTGGCGCGCTTCCTCGGAGGCCTCCTGATGGGATGGGGCGCGATGACCGGCCTTGGCTGCACTGTCGGCGTGCTTTTGTCGGGCATTCATGCCGGGGCACTGTCCGGTTGGGTTTTCCTCGCCTTCTGCACGATTGGCGCCGTCATCGGCCTTGCCGGCATGCGCCGGTTTGCGGCGTGGCGCGGGCGCTGACGGGCCAAGGAGTCTCGTAACACCTTCATAGCGCTTAGCAATTTGCCTCGGCCGCCCACAAAAATATGATTGCAATTCTCATGTATTGAAACTATCAAGTGTGGCGCGATGCGGGGCGAAGCGCTTCCATGCCGATGTCGGTTCCCGGCGCATCGCAGTTGACCGCAATTCCATCCAGCGCCGCCGTCTCGTCGCATCGACTGACCGAAAATGAACCATGAACAATATGACGACTGGCTTACTCTGTATGCAGACCAGCGACGATCCCTTGTCGACTATGCGACCAAGCTGACGGGCCTGCGTGACGTTGCCGAGGACATGGTGCAGGAAGCGTTCACCATCTGCCTGGCGCGCAATGATCGCGACTACAAGATCAGCAAGGTCTTTCTCTATACCGTCGTCAAGAACCTGGTGCGCAATCGTCATCGGCATCTTGGCGTGCGGCGGGCCGGGCACCCGGAAGATTATCCGTGGTGGGCGCGATACCAGCGGACGGGCACGCCGGAAGCCCAGGTGCTGATCCTCGAGCGCGCCCGGCTTGCGGCGCGCGCCATCGAGGAACTACCGCCGAGAACGCGCGCCGTGGTCGAGCTCTATCGTTTCGAAGGGCTCACGCTCCAGCAGACGGCCTCGCAGCTCGGCATTTCCGTCGCAACGGCCCATCGGCTGCTGAAGGAAGCGATGGAATGCCTGTGGGATCGGCTGGATTTCGACGGATAGAGTGCCCATGATGCCGGACACGGAGGCCTCGCCAAACCGCCTGGTTCGGGAGTTCAGCGAAAAGCAGGCGGCCATCGCCCGAAAATTGAGGTCTGGAACCATCGGCCTATGACAGCAAGCACAGCAGAGGACGGCGCTGCCCACCTCAAGGACGAAGCGTTCGAGTGGTTGATCCGGTTGAACGATACGCCGGACGCTCCCGGCTTGCGCGACGAGTTCGAGCGCTGGCTCGCGCGCTCGCCGGCGCATGCCGAAGTCTGGGACAGAGCCTGCGCGATGTGGGCGGCCATGGGGGAGGCCCAAGGTCACCTTCAATCACAAAACGTTTCCGTGCCCACCGTCCCGCATGCGCGCCCGCAACGGCGTTGGATCAGCGGCGCTGTCGCCGGGATCGCTGCTGCCGTCTGTCTTGCCTATATCGCCGGGCCAGCGCTGCTGCTGCAATGGAGTGCGGACTACCGAACGCGGAACGCCGAGACCCGGGAGGTCATCCTTGAGGATGGCAGCCGGATCGAACTTGGGCCTGAGAGTGCCTTCGCGTCGGAGTTTACGGCCGGATCGCGAACCGTGCGATTGCTGGCTGGCGAAATCTACCTGGACATTGTCCATGACGCATCCCGGCCATTCCACGTGGTATCTCGCGATCTCGACGTTCGCGTGCTCGGCACGGCCTTCAATGTCAGGGTGAGCGAGGAGGGGACGCAAGTTGGCCTGGAGCGTGGGGAGATCGAAGCCAGGGGCGCTGTGGCCGGCCATGCGATCGACGAAACGCTTGCACCCGGTGACCTGGTCTCCGTCGACAGGCGGACCGGCGAAACCCGCAGGGAAGCGATCGCACCGGATGCCATCGGGGCGTGGCGCAGTCAGCGCCTGATCGTTTCGGACGCGACGATCGGGTCGGTCATCGAGCAGATTGGCCGTTACCACCCATCCTGGATCGTTGCCCCGGATCAAGGCTTCGCAGACAGGCGCGTGACCGGCATTTTCACGCTCGCGGATCCCGACAAGGCATTGCTGGCGCTGGTAGCGCCGCATGGCGGAAAGGTCAGGAAGATATCGCCCTACATGCGCGTCGTGACCGGGTTCTGAAAAACCTTTCTGCAGAAATTCAACTTTTCGCGTTCGTCGCGAAAAAAATCGACGTGCCAAGTGTTCCACATTTGAAGGTGCCGGGCTGAGGCGCCAGAAATGGGGAGACGACGGACACAATGGCGTTCAAGACAGTTCATCGCAAGATCGCAACCAGGCACGAAGGAGCGCGCGTTGCGCTCTTCCTGGCCTCGACCGCCATGGTCCTGGCGTTGGCCATCCCGCGCGCCGCAGCGCAAGCTGAGCCGGCGCCATCGGCGGCCGCACAGCAGGGCCAGATCAAGACCTTCGACATTCCCGAACAACCGTTGAACCGCGCGCTTCTCGCCTTCAACCGCCAATCGGGCGTCCAGGTCTCGCAGGTCTCCGGTGCGGTTGCGGGCGATGTCACGGCGCGTGCCGTTGCCGGCCGCATGACGGCTGCCGAAGCGCTCGGGCGTCTCCTGAGCGGCACCGGCATCAGCTTTCGGTTCGTCAGCGCCGACGTCGCGGTAATCGATGCAACGCTGCCGGGGCACACCAGCTCAGGCATAGACGATGGCTCGACGGTCCTCGATCCCATTGTCGTCACGGGCAGGGGCATCTCCGGCGAACAGACCTACACGACGCCTGCCGAGTACTATGTCGTCGACGCCGAGATGCTCGAGCGCGTGCCGGTCACCAGCCCCGGAGACATCCTGAAAGGCGTGCCGGGGGTTCTCGCCAGCAACAACCGGTCATCCCCGGCCATCGAGCCGATGATCCGCGGCACGCAGGGATCAGGCCGCATCGCCCTGATCGTCGATGGCGTCGAGAATTCCTCGCATACCTACAAGGGCTACTCGGGCAACGCGCAGAACTTCTACATCGATCCCGACTTCATCAGCGGCTACACGGTGGACAAGGCCACCTCGCGCAAGGGCGGCGATGCCATCAGCGGCACCATCGAGATGCGCACGGTCGAGGCCGACGAACTGATCTTCGGCGACAAGAACTGGGGTGTGCGCACGCAGGTCGGCGTCGGCAGCAACGCCGACGACGGAAGCCGCTACGACAGTTGCACGCAGGCGCCATCGCTGCAGCCGGCGCATTGCCCCAGGCCCGCGTTGTTTCCCTTCGATCCGGCTGTGCGCAAGGGCATCCCGGATCATGACTATTCCGCCAGCGTTGCCGCCGGTTGGCGCGCAAACGACATCTTGTCCTTTGTCTTCGGCTATTCGCACCGCGAATCCGGAAATTATAGTGCCGGCAGCAATGGCACCCTGATGCGCAAGTACCTGATGCCGCCAGGTTTCCCCGAGATGCCGGCGGTGCCGATCACCGCCTACGAGCCCGGCGCGGAGATTTTTGGCACCTACAACAAAAGCGACAACACCCTCTTCAAGACCAGGGCTGAACTGGAGGACGGTCATGAATTGTCACTGGTGTTCAGCCGGATGGACATCTGGAACGGCAATATCCGCAGCGCCGGCAACATGGCCGGCGGATTCGATCCCTATTACCACCCGGCAACGACGGAGCAGAACAATGTCGGCCTGGAGCATCGCTGGAACCCGCAGGAGGGCGGCCTGATCGACCTGCGCACCAAGCTCTGGCGCGGCAAGCTCGAAGAGCACAGGTTCTTGACCGGCCTGTCACGCGAAACGTCAAACACCGGCATTTCGGTTGCAAACACCAGCCTGTTCAGCATCGCGGACCACGAGGCCCAGCTCGATATCGGCATATACGGCGCAAGAGAGGATCTGAAGGGAGAGCGCGGCCTGCCTGACAGCGCCTTCGGCGGCGACTGGCAATTCGCCGAGGGGCGGATGGACAGACTTTCCACGTTCTCGACCCTTGCTGTGGACGTGACGTCCTGGCTGCGGCTCGAGGGTGGCGTGCGCAACGATCGCGCGTATTTCAGCCGCAACCTGCCGGATCCGCTGCCTTCCAACGACAGCGGTGTCGATGATGCCCGCTACTCGGCCACCACCGGACATCTGCGCGCCGCGTTCGATCTGCCCTTTGAGGGCGCCGCCGGCTACGTGGGTTACAGCGAAGGCTGGCGTGCGCCGTCGATGCGCGAGATCGGGTTGTTCGGCGCCAACCCCGACGGTTCCGCCATCCGCCCGGAACGCAAGCGCGGCATCGAATTCGGAGCGAGCTATTCCGGCAACGACGTCTTTCGCGACGGCGATTTCCTGGGCGGCAAGCTCGGCTACTTCGACAACCGCTATACCGACTATATCACCGGCAACGGCTTCATCCCCGGCTATGCCAACATGCCGAGCCTGACGCATCGCGGGCTTGAGCTATCGCTGCGCTATGACGCGAACCAGTTTTATGCCGAATACGGGCTGACCCATTATCTCAAGGCCGAGATCTGCGGCTCGCCGCACGCGCCGGAACTCAACGATATGGTCGGCTGCGACGGAGGCTATGGCGCGCTCGGCGATATCATCGGCATTCATGCGGTGCCGAAGAACCTGCACAACCTGACCGTGGGCGGCCGCTTCTTCGATGAGGCGCTGGATGTCGGCATGCGCGTGACCCATGCGACCGACACGGCCTTCAATCTCAAGGTCCTGGGCAGCACCAGCGTCGAGAACTTCGCGCCGCCCTTCACCACGGTGGACCTCTATGCCAAGCACAAGATCAACGACTGGGTACAACTGGCCGTGAGCGTCGAGAACCTGACCGACCGCTTCTATCTGGACGCAGCGACCGGTGTCGCCAACGCAGTACCGGCGCCCGGCCGGACATTCCGGATCAGCCTTACCAATCGGTTCTGAAACCTGGCAACGACGCAAATGGAGGTGTGGCGCGATCAAGCGACGCGCCCTTACCCTTCGCGGCGCTGGCGCGCCTGTCTGTCTCGGTCGATCGTCGATCAGACAGAACTGCGTGCGCCGGAATGGCATTCTCTGCGGCACCTGGCGGCGCGCGGGGGCGGGAGCGTCAGTGCCCGTATCCGCGCCGCCCGTCCGATGGCCGAGCTTTGGTGCACGCGGGCGGTCGTTTGGCCAGGCAGGACGCTCTGGATATCCGGGAGGCGATAACGGCTGCGTGTTGAAGTTTAATTCTATGTAATGCATAGGTTTCCGGCGTATCATTCCGGAGTGCGGTCATGCCCGTTGCCAGCCTTGCCATGTATGTCAGCCCGCCGCCGCTCGACGAGGCGACGCGGCTGTTCTGGCGCGCGCTCGCACAGCGCATTCGCGGCCATGGCCTGGAGGCGCCAGAAGCACTCGACGAGGATCTTCACTACGACGAGGCCTGGTTCCGCCCGGATCTGCTTTTCGGCCAGACCTGCGGCTATCCCTATGTCCGGCAATTGCGCGGGAAGGTGCAACTGGTCGCGACCCCTGTTTATGGCTTTCCCGGCTGCGACGGCCCGCTCAATGGCAGTTTCATCGTCGTCAATACCGGGTCGTCGGCGACATCGATCGCGGATTTGAGAGGCAGTCGCGCGGCGATCAATGAGCCGGGTAGCAATTCCGGCTACAATCTGTTTCGGGCTTTCGTTGCGCCTCATGCGGTGGATGGCCGGTTCTTCGCCAGCGTGCTGCAGACGGGCGGGCATCGCGCCAGCATGGAGGCGGTGTCGAGCGGGGCTGCCGATGTCGCGTCGATCGATTGCGTGACCTTCGGCAACACGCAGCGCTTCGAGCCCGATCGTGTCGCCGGTCTCCGTATCCTGGCAGAAACGGCCAAGGGACCCGGCCTGCCTTTCATCACAGCCGCATCGACGCCGGCCAGAGACCTGGTGATCCTGCGTCGCGCGTTGGCGGAAACGATCGCCGACCCGGCCCTTGCCGAGGTTTGCGACACCCTCTCACTTCAAGGCATCAGCCTGCTCGGCGATGCCGATTACGAGACACTCGCCGCATTCGACCGGGATGCCGCGGGCCGGGGCTATCCCACGCTCGCCTGAAGTGCGGCCGGCAATTTGCCGGCCGGCGGATGACCGCATCAAGGCGCCTCGCGCGCACTCGCATTAGTCTATAGATTACATAGATAAATATTTCAGCCGCTGCCGTTCAAACGCAATGGCTTTTCCCGGTTTGCCGTTTGATTGCAAAGCGATACGGCGCGGCGGAAGCGGTCGGGCTTTTATATTGCCGCCCGAATGCCATCGTTCATGCCCGTAGGAAACCGCCTCATGCACAATTCCCAGTCGGAAGCACCCCTTCCTCCATTTTCGATGCTGAGCACCCTTGCTCGCGTCGAATGGCAGACCGTCGCGCTCGCGCTGGTCATCTATGGTGGCTTTCTCGCGGTGACATGGTTCTGGCAATCGCTGCCCGTCGTCGCCGTGCTTGCGCTTGGCGGCTGGCTGGTGGCCTGGCATGGATCCCTGCAGCACGAGCTCATTCACGGGCATCCCACCCGCAGCCGCGTGATCAACGACGCGATCGCCTGGCCGCCGCTGTCTCTCTGGCTGCCCTATGCCATCTATCGCGAGGGGCACCTGACGCACCATCGCGACGAGCACCTGACCGATCCGATCGAGGATCCGGAATCCTCCTATTTCACCCAGAGCGCCTGGGAACGCATGGGGGCTGCCGGCCGGCAGCTTGCGGCCTGGAACACCACCTTGCTCGGCCGACTGACGCTCGGGCCGATGGTGATGATCGTCAGTTTTCTTGCGCAGGAAGCCGCGCTCGTGCGCGATGGCGACCGGCAGCGCGCAGCACTCTGGCTGAGGCACGCGATCGGCGTGGCCGTCGTTCTTACCTGGGTCGTCGCGGTGTGCGGCATGCCGCTCTGGCTCTATCTGGTCGGCTTCGTCTACGTCGGCGCGGCGCTGAGCCGGCTGCGCTCCTATGCCGAACATCGGTACGCCGACCATCATGACGAGCGCACGGCGATCGTCGAGAACAGCCGGCTGTTCGGGCTTCTGTTTCTCTACAACAATCTCCATGTGCTGCATCACCAGCGGCCCGGCGTGCCCTGGTACCGGATCCCCTTGCTCTATCGCCGGCATCGCCAGACGCTGATCGCCGCCAATGGTGGCCTTGTCTATGACGGCTATCTCGAGGTCGCTCGGCGTTACCTGTTGAGCCCGCACGACGATCCGCGTCATCCGCTGCACAGGCACGCTCTGGAGCCGACGGAAAGCCGCTCGGCCGAACCGGTCGAAATCACCGCATAGCTTCGGCCAAGGACGTGTCGCCGGGACACTTGGGTGGCTACCGATCGAAAGGCGCGTCAGGTCAACTCTTCCGGCATGAAGCCGCCCGTCTGGCGTTTCCACAGGCGGGCAAACAGACCGTCCCGCTCGATCAGCTCGTCCGGCCTGCCTTCTTCGACGATGCGCCCTTCATCGACCACGACGATGCGGTCCATCATCGCGATGGTCGAGAGCCGATGCGCGATGGCGATCACCGTCTTGCCTTCCATCACCAGGTCGAGCTTTTCCTGGATGGCGGCTTCCGATTCGCTGTCGAGGGCGGATGTGGCCTCGTCGAGCACGAGGATCGGTGCGTCCTTCAACAGGACGCGGGCGATCGCGACGCGCTGTCGCTGGCCGCCGGAAAGCTTGATGCCGCGGTCGCCGACGAAGGCGCCATAGCCCTTGCGTCCTTCGCCATCGGCCAGATCGGCAATGAACAGGTCGGCCCTGGCCGTCCTTGCCACCTCTTCGACCTCGTCCTGCGTCGCCTCGGGACGGCCGTAGCGGATGTTGTCGCCGACCGAGCGGTGCAGCAGGGCCACGTCCTGGGCGATGACCCCGATGTTGCGACGAAGGCTCGCCTGGCTCACATCGCGGATATCCTGGCCGTCGATGGTGATCGCGCCCTGTTCGATGTCGTAGAAGCGCAGCAAAAGGTTGACGATCGTTGTCTTGCCGGCACCGGAGAGGCCGACCAGGCCGACCTTTTCCCCCGGCCGGACCGTCAGCGACAGACCGTCGATCACGGACTTTCCGGACTTGTAGGCAAAAGACACGTCCTGGAAGCGGATCTCGCCGCCGTGGACCGCAAGGCTCGTTGCTCCAGGCCGATCGATGATGGTCGGCGGCGTCGTCATGACGGGCATCGCATCCTTGATCGTACCGATCGCCTGAAAGATTTGCTGGCCCATCTGCAGGAAGGTGAAGGTGTGCGCCGACAGCCGCTGCAGGATATAGACGGCCCCGACGAACTCGCCGACGGTGAGATAACCGTCGACCAGGCCGGAGAAACCGATCGAAAGCATGGCCAGCCAGAGGGCCATGTTCATCGCCACGACCGTCAGTTCCGACGTGCGGTAGATGCGCTGTTCGCTATGCTGTGTCTGCATCGTTCTGGTGATGATGCGGCGGATCGCTCCGGCCTCGCTGTCTTCCGCCGCGAACTGCTTGATCATCTGCATGTTGGTGTAGAGGTCGGTGATCGCGCCGGCCAGCAGGCTGCGCTGCTTGGCGGTCTTGCGCGAGCGTGCAACGAAGATAGGCGCCATCTTGGCCGCAAGCGCCACGTTGAGCGCGATCCAGACGACGACGGGCAGGGCAAGCTGCCAGGACAGGCTGCTCAAGAGGACGACGGAACCGACCATCTGTAACAGGAAGCGTGGGATCGACTGGAAGGCGGCGATGATCTGCTGCTGAACGGCTGATGATACCTGCGACAGCCGTGAGGCGACCTGTCCGGCAAACAGGTCGTGGAAGAAGGCAAGATCCTGCCGTTCGACAGCCTTGTGACCCTGCCACTGGATCGCCGCCGGCATGCCGACACCGAGCGTGTGCGAGTTGAGCGTGTTCAGGAGGAAAGAGGCGATCGGCATGACCGGGAAGATCAGAAAGCCGAGAAAGGCGAGGAAGCGCCATTCGCTCTCCAGGAAGGCGGAGGCCCCCATCTGCGTCACCCCGTCGACGATGACCGAGAGCCCCCAGACGATGGTGAGATTGATGGCCTCGATCGCCATCGAGGAGAGGGCCAGCGCAATCAGCACGCCGCGAAACATCGATATGAAGTGCAAGAGGACGGCCACCGGCCCCTTGGACGGTAGCGGTTGATAAGGAATGTCCAACGGCCTGATCAACGTCTCGAAGGGACGGTAGATTGCATCTGAAATCGACATGGCTCGCTCGGGTTCGTGACGGAAGGGAGGCGAGGATTCGGCTACACCAGAAGATAGGATCACCTTCGTGCTGCAATCTCAATTAGAAATATTCTCGTGAGGCCAGGGTTGTTGGTTTCCGCCGCATCGGGACTTCGCCCACAGGAGAAGCCTTGTCGCCCCGATTTTGGGGAGCCGCGTTGTCAGCGGGCATCCGACGCGCGTGGCGGTCGAAACATCCGCAGATACGGTTCGATGCTGTTTTCGATCTGGCGGCAGACCCGCTCGTATTCCTCGATCATCTGCGGATCCGGATGCTCGGCCGCGCGCAAGGCATCGAGGTGCATCGAGGCCTCCGCATAGGCCACGAAAATTTCGCTCAGCGAAGGGCTCTTCAAGTCTGAAAGCACATGCCTATAGGCCGGCAAACGCAGTTTCAGCCTCGCTCTGCCAATCTTCTCCTTGCTCATCTGCCACTCCCTACCGCTGCGGGCGCGCAAGCTCTTGCGTCTAACCTCGCAAGGCCGGAAAGGTTCCACGGCGACGAACCGGATTATCAGCCGGCGGGCGCTGGCCGACAGGGCAGGCGTGGGCATGACCGCCCGGGTGTCTCCGGGCGGTGGATACCTCCGTGCGGGTGTCTTCCGACCCGCTGAAGGCGGAAAGGATGCTCTGGACTGCCAGTCCCGGAGCATCCCTGCCGCCCGCTTCAGGACACTGGCGTCGCGCCTAGTTGAGGGGGATTGCGTTGCCGTCCTTGCTCGCCTGGTAGACGGCGGACAGATCGTCGTACTTGCGGCTGATCGCGGCGGCTCTGTCCTTGAGGTCCGAACGCTGCGGTTCGGGCATCTTCTCGATAAGCCCGGCCATCGACTGGCCCTTCCAGAAGGCGTTCGACCGGTTGTAGCCGCCGGGCTCCAGCGTGAACACCTCCTTCAGGATCTTCAGATCGTGCGGGATGGAAAACGCGTCACGGGAATCCTCGTGGCTGAAGAAGTAGAAGAAGTTGTCGAATCCGGCCCACGTGATCGCAGAAAGGCACATCGAGCACGGTTCATGGGTCGACAGGAAGATGAGATCCTTCGAATCCGGCCGCTCGGAACCGGCCATTTCGTAGAAACGCTTCAGGGTATGCACCTCGCCGTGCCACAGCGGGTTCTCCGTCTCGTTGTTGGTTTCGACCAGGACGGTGGAGAGGTCGGATTTGCGCAGCAGTGCTGCGCCGAAGACCTTGTTGCCCGCGGCAACGCCGATCTCCGTCGCCGGGATGATGCCGGCCTCCATAGTGTTGAACAGGGCGTCGATCAGGCGCGCGGTTTCGTTTTCTTCTGACATTCTTCATCTCCTTGATATGTCGAAAGCAAATCTGGCCCGGACCGAGGGTCGCCTTTCGGTCCGGAACGTGTCGTCAAACGGTCCTCAATGCGCGCCCTCGGGCAGCATCGGTATCTCGATGCCCTTTGCGTCATAGAGCCTGCCGTTGAGGAAGTAGTCGCCGTCGCGAAGAGGCGCGATATCCTTGTAGCGGATCGTCCGTTCCGTGCCGGCCACGAAGACGGATTGCTGGTCGGCATTTCCGGTCTTGACGTGGTTGAACAGCAGGTTGAGGACGATCGCCATCAGCGCGGCGGAGCTGATGCCGGAATGAAAGATGGTGGCGACCCAGGCCGGAAATTGTTCGTAGAACCCCGGCGAAGCGATCGGGATCATGCCGAAACCGATCGAGGTCGCGACGATGACCAGGTTCATGTTGTTGTGGTAGTCGACCTTGGAGAGGGTGCGAATGCCGCTTGCCGCGACCGTCCCGAACAGCACGATGCCGGCACCGCCAAGAACGGAACTGGGCACGGCCGCAACAATCCGTCCCATCACCGGAAGAAGGCCGAGCAGGACCAGGAAAACCCCGCCAGTCGCCACCACATAGCGGCTCTTGACGCCGGTGACGGCGACAAGCCCCACGTTCTGCGCGAAGGCGCTTTGCGTAAACGAACCGAAGATCGGGGCGAGAATGCTCGACAGCATGTCGGCGCGCAGGCCATCCCCCAGACGGCGGGAATCGACCTTGGTTTCAACGATCTCGCCGACGGCAAGAATGTCGGCCGACGTCTCCACCAGCGTGACGATGATGACGATCAGCATCGAGACGATGGCGGCGATCTCGAAGGTGGGATAGCCGAAATGGAATACCGTCGGCAGGGCGAAGACCGGGCCGTTCGGAACCTGCGAGAAGTCGGTCATGCCGGCGACATAGGCAATGCCCGTTCCGATCACCAGCGCAAGCAGGATCGAGAGCCGCGAGATCGCGGCGCTGCCTAGCTTGCTCAAGAGCAGAACGATGGCGAGCGTCGCGGCCGCCAGCTGGATATTGGCGGTGCTGCCGAAACCGGGCGCACTGCTGTTGCCGCCCATGGCCCAGAACGCGGCGACCGGCATCAACGTCAGCCCGATGGTGGTGATGACGATCCCGGTGACAAGCGGCGGGAAGAAGCGGGTAATGCGCGAGAAAACCGGCGTAATCAGAAGCCCGATCACAGACGCCGCGATCACGGCGCCCAGAATGGAGGGAATTCCGCCATTGCCGGAAATGGCGACCATCGTCGCCACGCCGGAGAATGATACGCCCTGGACGAGAGGCAGGCGGCTGCCGAAGAACGGCAGTCCCAGGGTCTGCAGAATGGTGGCAAGCCCGCCCGCAAAGAGCGAAGCCGTGATCAGCAGGCCAACCTCGGCGGGGCTCAGCCCCGCCGCCTGGCCGACGATCAAGGGCACGGCGACGATGCCGCCGTACATGGTCAGAACGTGTTGAAGTCCATAGGCGATGTTGGCGCCGATGCCGAGTTTTTCGTCTTCCGGGCGCGTGTCGGATGCACTTTCTGCTTCTGCATATGCCAAGGTAAACTCCTCCATACCTTTGCTTGCGTTTCGCTGCGGATTGCGCCCCGATTTCGATCGGGCATTTGGGCATGGCCATCGGGGCGCGGGCACATGCCGGAGCCTGCGCTCATGCCTGAAGCTGAGAGCCTTGCCGATTGTGGTGGCCGTTGCCGGAGCGAGATCTGCCCACCGGCGAGCTTCGCGCGGCGTCGGCATCGCGTTGGTTGTCGCAGGCAAAGCAACGACAGCCGGAGCCGGCGATTTGCCCGGATGTGGTCCGGCGATCACGGCCAAAGTCTCGAGAGGGAAGGTCTTCCTTCATGCCCAACAGCTCCATAGTTGAACCGGCGATTGGCCAGTTTCGCTAGGACCCTGTTCCAGGAGGTGCGAACTCCGGATCGTCATCAACATGCGTTGAACGGGGCGAATATTGCGAGGGCGTAAGCCTTCGCTTTCAATAAGCTTGCAATCTTTTAGCTGAACCTGTCAAGCCGGTGCGGGGGCGATTGTTCCGGCGGAGGCGAAGGCGTGCCTCTCAGCCACGAAGCTCGAAGGCGTTTCCGGTGCGCGCCTCGGCCGATGGCAACAGCGTTTCGCCCTCCGGATTTTCACAATTTCCGGTTGTGCTTATGCGCGGGCGCCGTCACCATCGCGTCGATGGATGTTCAGCTGTTTTTCCCGTTCGATGCCAGGTACATGCCGGCTGCACGTCCGCCGCTCGGGACCACGACGATCTGCTTGACCTTGCCCTGCTTGAAGGCAGCAAGGAAGCGCGGATAGTCCGCAAAGGCAACGCAGCCGTGCGATTCCGCCCGCTTTCCGCGCAAGAGATAGCTATGGGTCAGGAAGCCATCGCGGCCGTGCTTGTTCTTTCCGTCGATCGGCAGCATGCGGATCGCTTCGACGCCGTGGAATCGCGTTTCTCGCATCCGGAGGTTGTAGGTGTGCGGTGGTGTCGGGCCGGTCATCTTGACGTTCACGTAGCGCGGATTGTCGGCCATCTTGCCGATGCCGGAATGGGCTTCGAGCACGCTGCCATCGGGCATGTATACCCGGGCGGCACTGATGTCGTAGACGGCGACGCCGTTTCCGGCTTTCGCTCCGCCACCGAACATGTTGCGCAAGGTTTGTCCGAGACCGCCGCCGGAGCGGTCAGTCGCCGGATTGTCTGGCCGGACGAAAGCAACCTTCTGCTGCTTTGGCGTCTCGCGGATATCGGCCTTCGCGGTGTTTTCGATTTCGGCCTCTGCTCCGTCCTGCAATTGTCGGATTGCGGATTTCGCCGGCTCGGCTGCAGGCTTTTGGGCTTGCATGTCGCGAGGGCGAAGCTGGGGCAGCGGACCCGAGACTGGTGTGTCCGCATAATCCGGCATGTCGGCGGAGACGTCGACGGTGTCGGTATCGTCATCCTGAGGCTCGGAGGGATCATCCTCGATCGATGTTGCCATCAGCGCCGAGAAGGCCGTTCCGGCCGCCGCGCTCTGAGAGGGTGCTGCATAGGCAAGTTGCGTCGGGGGCTTTTCGGTCGAAGCGACAGGCAGCCGGGCGAAACGCTCGGCGGAAGGTGTGTCGAGCGCCGCTATGGCATTGCTCGACCTCATCGCATCACCGGCTTTGCCAGCAGGCGGCCGGGTGGCAAGGGCGGCAAGGACAGCCTGCTTCACCATGGCGTCGCGCAGCACCGATTTGCCCCGGGCCTCCGCATCGCCAGTGGTCGCGACAAGTCGGCCGGACTTCTGAAGGCTGTTGCCCAGGCTCGCGACGACCGGTTCTGCCGCCATGAGCGTCGGCGTCGGTTTGACCCGGGTCTGCTTGACCCACGGGCGCTCCGTTGCTCGCTCCGCCAGATGCAGTTGCGGCTTGGGAAGCAGATGGCCCGAGCTATGGGCAAACACGCTGCCCATCGAGGCGACGCCGGCGATCGAGCCAGCGGCCGTGCCGACAATGACGACGCCGCAGCAGGTCACCAGCAGCGGGCGCAACAGACGGTGCAAAGATCTTGGACGAACAATCTTATTCACAACGCAAACCAAGCCAGTAAATCCCACAAAGGTATCCAGGCCGCCGAGCGGCAGCCGCTGCGCGATTTCTGGATTGTCCCCTTCTTGACGACCGATCGACAAAAGATGAACAACTATGGTTAAATTTTGCTTTCGATCTCCGGAAAATGATCTGAATCGCCATTCTTGCGCCGATCGGGCACTTTGGTCGGCCTTCGGCCGGGTCCAGAGGGCGCAGGAAGCCGCGCCACGGTTCGGGGAGGGCTGACCTTAATCGTCGCCGGACGGCCCCTTCGTCAGCTTGCGCGCGATTTCATAGAAAGCGTGGACAAGCTTGCCGTTGCTGCGTTCGCGCAGACAGATGAGCGCTTCGTCCATCAGCATCTCCGGGGCATCGATCCGGATCGGGACGAGGCGGTTGTCCTGGCCGAACTCGGCGGACGAGACGAAACCGACGCCGCCCCCGGCGGCGACGATTTCGCGAACGGCCTCGCGGCCCTCCGCCTCGATCAGCGGTGTCAGCACCACCCCGCATTGTTCCGCCATCGCCTCGAGCTTCTGTCGGGTTTTTGAACCGCGTTCGCGCATGACGAGGGGATGCCTCGACAGTTCCTCGAACGTGACGGTCTGGCGGCCGGCCAGCGGATAGTCGCGGCTGGCGAAGGCGACGATCGGGGTTGAGTTGAGCTTGAGCACGTCGAAATCGCCAACCAGCGGGATTTCGCCGAGAACCCCGATATCCGCCTCGTAGGCGTGAAGGCTGGTGATCACCGTCTCGGTGTTGCCGGCATCGATTGACACCTGGACGGTCGGATAGGCCCGGCGGAAGGCGGCCAGGATGTGGAGCAGATGGTGTGCAGCGTCCGCGACGATCCGAAGCTTTCCCGCCCGCAGTGCCCGCGATTCCGAAAGAAGATCGAGCGCCTGTTGTTCGACGTCGAACATGCGGCGGGTAACTTCCAGAAGCTGCTGGCCGGACTGAGTCAGTGTCACCTGCTTCTTGTTCCGGTTGAAGAGCAGGACGTCATACTCCTCCTCCAGCTTGCGAACCTGGTCGGAGACGGCGGGCTGCGTCAGGAACAGTGCCTCTGCTGCCCGCGAGAAGCCGCCATGGATCGCCACATTGTGGAAGGCACGGAGCTGGACATAGCGCACGGAAACATCTCCAAAGATAAGTTCTGCCAATGGAACCATCAGAACGAACGATTTGATTTATGTAAAGGGGCAAAGGATAGTTTCCTGATGCAACCCCTTCCGGAGCGCGCCCATGAACCTTTCGGCTGTCGCCCTCGAGCTTGCCGCGGCAACAGTGCTGCTGCTTTATGCCGTCAGCCTCGTGAAGAAGGGGGTGGAAGCCGCGTGCGGCGATATAGTCACGCGCGCCGTTGGCGGCGCCGGCGGTAGGCCGCGGGCGGCAGCCTATGGCTGTGTGATCGCGATCGCGTTGCAGAGTTCGACGGCGGTTGCCATGCTTGCCGCCGGCTTTGCCGTGAGTGGCGCGCTTGCGCTCGATGCCGGCCTGGCCGTGCTTCTCGGCGCCGACCTCGGCTCGGCCCTCGTCGTCAAGATCCTGAGTTTCGACCTTCACTGGCTGGCGCCGCTCCTGATTGCCGGTGGCGGCCTCTTGCATCTGAAGGCGCGTGCTCGAAAGCCAATCGAGGCGGGGCGCGCGGTGCTCGGCATCGGGCTGCTGCTCCTGTCGCTGCAGATGATCGGCCATGCGACGTTGCCGCTCGGCCAGAGCCCGCTGCTGCCAACGGAGATCGACATGCTGAGCAAGGATCCGTTGACGGTGATGATCGTGGCCGCGCTCTTCACCTGGGGTTTGCATTCGAGCGTTGCCGCGATCCTTCTGATCCTGACCTTTGCTGCCAAGGGCCTGCTGCCGCTCGATGTCGGCATTCCGCTCGTTCTGGGCGTCAATCTCGGTGGAGGATTGATCGCGCTGTGGCTGACGCGTGGCCTGCCGGTCGCGGGCAGGCGCCTGCCGCTCGGCAATCTGATCTTTCGCGCACTCTTCAGTGCCGTCGTCTTCGCGCTGTTTTCCCTGCAGGTGTCTTTCGCGTGGCTGCCTGGCGCAACGGTCGCAGCCCAACTCGTCAATCTGCACGTGCTCTTCAATGCCGCGCTGGTGCTTCTGGGGCTCGTGTCCTGCGGTGTGATGGCGCACGTCCTTCGGCTTCTGACGCCAGAGACCGTCACGGGCACGGATGCGAGCCTCGCGACGCATGTCAGCGCGCTCGATCGATCTCTGATCGACAAGCCGGCGCAGGCGCTCGCTGCGGCCGCCCGCGAGGTGCTGCACATGGGCAGCCTGATAACCCGCATGCTCGACCCGGTCATGAGCGTGATCGCGTCGCCGACACCCGAGACCGTCGACGCGTTGCGACGCATCGACGGCGACATCCATCGCGCCCATAGCGAGATCAAGCTGTTCATCGCCGCCGTCAACCGCGGCGTCTTGAGTGAGCAACAGTCCCGGCGCGGGATCGAGCTCACCGAGGCGGCGATCCATCTGGAATATGCCGGCGACGTGGTATCGAAGAGCTTGCTGCGCATGGCGCAGGAGCGGCTCGACGGCGCCGGCGCCTTCTCGCCGGCTGGCTGGAGCGAACTGACGTCGCTGCATGCCGCGGTGCTTTCGAACGTCAAGCTTGCGGCGAATCTGCTGGTTTCACCCGAACCGATCATCGCCCGCGAGATGGTGCGTCAGAAAGAGCACGTGCGCCGGCTGGTACAGGAGAGCAGCCAGAGCCACCTGGAGCGCCTGCGACAGGGCATTGCCGCCAGCATCCAGTCGAGCGACATGCATCTGGAGATCGTGCGAGCACTGAAGGAGCTCAATTCGCTGGTCACGACGATGGCCTATCCGCGTCTTCGCGAGACCGGCGACCTGCTCGAAAGCCGCCTCGTTCCCGCCGCATAGATACATCGATAAAATCGATAGATTCATACAAAAGAACGATTTTACATATATATTCGCCCACAGCATTGTCATCCCCGGAGACGCCAACGTGAGGACGGACAATGCCGAACACCGCTTCTGACAAAACCATTTCACCCTTGGAGACGCCGAGGCTGGGCGAGCCCTACCTCTTGACGCCGGGACCGTTGACCACGGCCTATGAAGTCAAGGAGGCGATGCTCCGGGACTGGGGCTCGTGGGATGGGGATTTCCGCGCGATGACGGCGGAACTGCGCCGCCAGCTTCTCGACATCGCCGGCGATACCAAGGGCGAATTCGACTGCGTTCCGATCCAGGGCAGCGGCTCGTTCTCGGTCGAGGCGATGCTCGGCAGCTTCGTTCCGCGCGACGGCAAGGTGCTGGTGCTGATCAACGGCGCCTACGGCAAGCGCATCGCCCAGACGCTTGGCTATCTCGGCCGTGATCATGTGACGATCGACAAGGGCGATTACATGCCGCCGCGCGGTCCCGAGGTCGCCGCAGCCCTCAACGCCGATCCTGATATCACCCACGTCATCGTCGTCCATTGCGAGACCAGCTCGGGCATTCTCAATCCGCTGAAGGAAATCTCCGACGTCGTTTACGCCAGCGGCCGCAAGCTTCTGGTCGACAGCATGAGCGCGTTTGGCGCTGTTCCGGCTGGGATCGCCGATCTGCGCTATGAGGCGATCGTCTCGTCGGCCAACAAGTGCATCGAAGGCGTGCCGGGCTTCGGCTTCGTCATTGCCCGCAAGAGCGAGTTGGAGGCCGCCAAGGGGCGCAGCCATTCGCTCAGCCTCGATGTGCACGCGCAGTGGGAGACGATGAACAAGACCGGCCAGTGGCGGTTTACGCCGCCAACCCATGTGGTCGCCGCGTTCCTCGAGGCGCTGCGGATGCACCGCGAGGAGGGGGGCGTTGCCGCCCGCGGCGTCCGCTATGCCAGGAACCGCGACGTGATGGTTGCCGGCATGCGCGAGGCGGGCTTCGAAACGCTGCTTGCCGACCGCTGGCTGTCGCCGATCATTGTTACCTTCTTCAGCCCGGCCGACCCGGCCTTCGCCTTCGACCGCTTCTACGAACTGATGAAGGAAAAGGGTTTCATCATCTACCCCGGCAAGCTGACGGTCGTCGACAGTTTCCGCGTCGGCTGCATCGGCCGAATGGACGAGCATGTCATGCGCCGTGTGGTCGAGGCCGCACGCACATCTCTCACCGAAATGGGGGTTGCCAGTGCCGCCCCTCCGGCGGTCGCGCTTGCCGAACGCAGCCGTCTCGCCGCCTGAATGAACGATAGGATTTTCCCGATGAACCAGATGTCCAAGATCAACGTTGCCGTTACCGCCAATCGGCGCAGCTATCCCTGGCCGAACGTCCCGGCCATCGCCATCTGCCTCGACGGCTGCGAGCCCGCCTATCTCGACGAGGCCATCAAGGCCGGGCTGATGCCGACACTTGCCCGCATTCGCAAGACCGGCACGGAACGCACGGCGCTCAGCGTCATCCCGAGCTTCACCAATCCCAACAACCTGTCGATCGCCACCGGCCGTCCGCCGGCCATTCACGGCATCTGCGGCAACTATCTCTACGAGCCGCAGACCGGCAAAGAAGTGATGATGAACGATCCGCGTTTCCTGCGCGCGCCGACCGTCTTCAAGGCATTCTACGATGCGGGCGCGAAGGTCGCGGTCGTCACCGCCAAGGACAAGCTGCGCGCACTGCTCGGCGATGGCCTGAAATTCGACGAGGGCAGGGCAATCTGCTTCTCCTCGGAAAAGTCAGACACGTCGACCAAGGCGGAACACGGCATCGACAATGCCTCGGCCTGGCTTGGCCGCCCGGTGCCGGAGGTCTATTCGGCAGAGCTGTCGGAGTTCGTCTTTGCCGCCGGCGTGAAGCTTCTGAAGGAGTTTTCTCCCGACGTCATGTATCTGACGACGACGGACTACGTGCAGCACAAATATGCGCCTGGCGTTCCCCAGGCGAATGCCTTCTACGAGATGTTCGACAAGTATCTGACCGAACTCGACGCGCTGGGTGCAGCGATCATCGTCACGGCCGACCACGGCATGAAGCCGAAGCACAAGGCCGACGGTTCGCCGGATGTCATCTACGTGCAGGACGTGCTTGACGGATGGCTCGGCAAGGATGCCGCCCGTGTCATCCTGCCGATCACCGACCCCTATGTCGTGCATCACGGCGCGCTCGGTTCGTTCGCCACCGCTTACCTTCCGGAGCGTGCGGACAAGGAAGAGATCATCGAGCGGCTGCAGGCGATCGACGGCATCGACGTCGTTCTTTCGCGCCCCGAAGCCTGCATCCGGTTCGAACTGCCGGACGACCGCATCGGCGATATCGTGCTGATCTCCTCGGAGAACAAGACGCTCGGCACCAGCGAACATCGCCACGATCTTGCAGCGCTCGACGAGCCGTTGCGCTCGCATGGCGGCCTCACCGAACAGCAGGTGCCCTTCATCGCCAACCGCAAGCTGCCCGAGTTGACCTCGGCTGATACCCTGCGCAACTTCGACGCCTTCTATTATGCGCTGGTTGCCGCAGCGCAGCCGGCAAAGTGAGGGACGGCAGATGACCAAGGTGGAAACGACGTTTGCGCTGCGCCACGAGCCCATGCGCATTGCCGGTAAAAAGATCGATGCGGACGGGGTGATCGAGGTCCACTATCCCTGGAACGACGCCGTCATCGGCACCGTTCCAGCCGGCAATGCCGAGCATGCCCGCAAGGCCTTCGAGATCGCGGCTGCCTATCAGCCGAAGCTGACGCGCTACGAGCGCCAGCGCATCCTGTTGAAGGCGGCGGAGATGCTGGTCGCCCGCAAGGAGGAAATCTCCGACATCATCACGCTGGAGCTCGGCATCTCCAAGCAGGATTCGCTCTACGAGGTCGGCCGGGCCTTCGACGTGCTGACGCTGTCGGGCCAGATGTGCATTCGCGATGACGGCGAGATCTTTTCCTGCGATCTCACCCCGCACGGCAAAGCGCGCAAGATCTTCACCATGCGAGAGCCTCTGACCGCCATTTCGGCGATCACGCCCTTCAACCATCCGCTTAACATGGTGGCGCACAAGGTCGCGCCGGCGATCGCCACCAACAACTGCGTGGTGCTGAAGCCGACGGAGCTGACGCCGATGACGGCGCTCGTCTTCGCCGACATTCTCTACGAGGCCGGTTTGCCGCCGGAAATGCTGTCGGTAGTCACCGGCTGGCCGACGGATATCGGCATGGAGATGATGACCAATCCGAACTTCGACCTCATCACCTTTACCGGCAGCGTACCTGTCGGCAAGCTGATCGCTGCCAACGCCCACTACAAGCGGCAGATCCTCGAACTCGGCGGCAACGATCCGCTGATCATTCTGAACGACCTCTCCGACGACGACCTGGCAAAGGCTGCGGATCTGGCCGTTGCAGGTGCCACGAAGAACTCCGGCCAGCGCTGCACGGCCGTCAAGCGCATCCTCTGCCAGGAGCGCGTCGCCGACCGCTTCGTGCCCCTCGTGCTGGAGCGGGCGAAAAAACTGCGTTTCGGCGACCCGATGGACCGGACGACGGAACTGGGCACGGTCGTGCATGCCCGTGCCGCGGAAACCTTCGAGCGCCGGGTGCACAAGGCCGCCGAGCAGGGCGCGGAGATCCTGTACGATCCCGGCCGTCGCGGTGCCCTGCTGCCACCGATCGTGGTCGATCGCGTATCGCATGCGAGCGAGCTGGTGATGGAGGAAACCTTCGCGCCGATCATTCCGATCGTGCGGGCACCCGACGACGACGATGCGCTGATCGCCCTTTCCAACTCGACCGCCTTCGGCCTGTCGTCGGGGGTCTGCACCAACGATTTCCGCCGGATGCAGAAGTACATCGCCGGCCTCAGGGTCGGCACGGTCAACATCTGGGAAGTGCCCGGCTACCGCATCGAGATGTCTCCCTTCGGCGGCATCAAGGATTCCGGCAACGGCTACAAGGAAGGCGTGATCGAGGCGATGAAAAGCTTCACCAACGTCAAGACGTTTTCTCTTCCCTGGTGATCTGGGCCCGGTGCTATGGGTCTGGTGATCAACCTCCGGTGATCCGGGTGTCCCCTGTCTGGCCACCTTTTTTGGGAGCTGCCGACCGGCAGCTCCCTTTTTCTTTGGCCTGCTGCCGGCAATTGCAACGCGCTCATGCAGATGCTGATCGTTTTGGCGTCGATTGTGCAGAAGATGCCGAAGAAGACGGCAGAAGATCCATCGTTTTTACTTTGCCAACGATAAGAATAATAAATTTTACTAATTGAAATGACCCACGCAGAATGCCTCCTGAAGCGTGCAGGACAAGGGCAGCGACAGATTGCCGGCCATGCTTCCCGGAATTTTTTCCAGGCTTCCAGAGGAGATTTTCAGCATGAACAGACATATGTTTTTTATGCTTGTCGGTGCCATGTCCGTGGCACTGCCCACCATTGCTTCAGCCCAGACCGAACTCACCGTCTACACCGCCGTCGAGGCTGTCGACCTCGATCGCTACAAGGCGACCTTCGAGAAGGCGCATCCCGACATCACGATCAACTGGGTCCGCGATTCGACCGGCGTCATGACGGCCAAGCTGCTCGCCGAAAAGGACAATCCGCAGGCGGATGTCGTCTGGGGGCTGGCCGCCACGTCGCTGCTGCTCCTGAAAACCGAGGGCATGCTGGAGGCCTACGCGCCGAAGGGCGTCGAGGCGCTCGACAAGAAGTTCGTCGATCGCGACACGCCGCCGAGCTGGGTCGGCATGGACGCCTATGTGGCCGCCCTCTGCTACAACACGGTGGAGGCCGCAAAGCTCGGGCTGACGCCGCCTAAGACCTGGGAAGACCTGACGAAGCCTGAATACAAGGGTCATGTCGTCATGCCAAACCCGAGCTCGTCCGGCACCGGCTTCCTCGACGTCTCCGGCTGGATGCAGATGTGGGGCGAGGAGAAGGCCTGGTCCTTCATGGACAAGCTGCACGAGAATATTTCCGCCTATACCCATTCCGGTTCGAAGCCCTGCAAGATGGCGGGTGCCGGCGAGGCCGTGATCGGCGTTTCCTTCGAATTCCCGGGCGCCAAGGCCAAGAGCGCCGGCGCACCGATCGACATCATCTTCCCGACGGAAGGATCAGGCTGGGAAGCGGAGGCGACGGCGATCATCGCAGGGACGGCGAACCTGGAGGCCGCCAAGACCCTGGTCGACTGGTCGGTCACCAAGGAAGCCAACGAAATGTACAATGCCGGCTATGCCGTGGTCGCCTATCCCGGTGTCGCCAAGGCGGTCGAGCATCTTCCCTCCGACATCGCTGCAAAGATGATCGACAACGATTTCGAATGGGCCGCGAACAATCGCGCCACCATTCTGAAGGAGTGGCAGAAGCGCTACGACGCCAAGTCCGAGCCGAAGAGCTGACCCTGATCGATCCTGGGCGGAGCGCATCAGCGTTCCGCCCTTCGCATTCTCCAGAAATCGCAGACAGCCAGCGGAGCTTGCAGATGAGACATGCCCTGTCGATCGAACCGACGCCCACGAGCATTCCCCGCGCCGCTGACCAGGCGAACATCCCTTCGCCCCCCTATCTCGAGATCCGCGATCTCTGGAAGAGCTATGGCGATTTCACCGCCCTGCGCGACATTTCCCTCGACATCGGCAAGGGCGAATTCGTCTGTTTTCTCGGGCCCTCCGGTTGCGGCAAGACCACGCTGCTGCGAGCGATCGCCGGACTTGACCTGCAGAGCCATGGCATGATCCGGCAAGGCGGGCGCGATATCTCGATCCTGCCGGCATCGAAGCGCGACTATGGTATCGTCTTCCAGTCCTATGCGCTCTTTCCCAATCTCACCATCGAACAGAATATCGCCTTTGGTCTCGAAAACACCGGCCGCCCGAAGGCGGAAGTGGCCGGGCGCGTCGCCGAGTTGCTGGAAACGGTCGGGCTTCCCGCCCAGGCGAAAAAGTACCCCGCCCAGCTTTCCGGCGGACAGCAGCAGCGCATCGCCCTTGCGCGCGCCATCGCGATTTCTCCCGGCCTGCTGTTGCTCGACGAGCCGCTGTCGGCGCTGGACGCCAAGGTGCGCGTGCACCTGCGCCACGAAATCAAGGCGTTGCAACGCAAGCTCGGCGTGACGACGATCATGGTCACGCACGACCAGGAGGAAGCGCTCGCCATGGCGGATCGGATCGTGGTGATGAACCACGGCGTCATCGAGCAGGTCGGATCGCCGACGGAAATCTATCGCCACCCGACGACGCTGTTCGTTGCGGATTTCATCGGCGAAACCAACAAGTTTCCGGCAAGGGTGCTGCCCGATGGCCAGGTCGAGATCGGCCACTCGGCCTTCAGTTGTCCGACTGATGGCCTGGCTGCTGGCGATGCGGCGACGGCCGTAGTCCGGCCCGTCGATATCATTCCGCACGGTGCCGACGCCCATGCGGTCCATTCGCTTGATCGGCCGGCGACACCGCAGAACCTGATCGACGCGCAAGTGCACGAGATGGAGTTCCTCGGCATGTTTTGGAGAACGCGCCTGAGTGCGCCAAGGCTCGGTGACCAGGCCCTCGTTGCCGACTTCTCGGTGAACGCGGTTCGCCGGCTGCGCATCGAGACGGGCGGCGTCATCCAGGTCGAAATCCCAAGGGAACGCCTGTTGCTCTATCCGAGGGGCGCGTAACGATGAGCCTAGCGATCGACTACGCACCGCCGGGCAAGCGGCTGCGCCAGCAGACCTCGCGCGACGACCGCGTCAAGCTCGGCTTCATGGCCGTCATCGGGCTCTATCTGATCGTCGCACTGGGTGCGCCGCTTTTCGTCATGCTGTCGAAGTCGCTGTCGACCTACCGCTTCGATCTCGCGGCTTTCGAGTTTCAGGTGAGCGACGAGACCGGCAAGACCTGGGCAGATGCCGTCACCGCGGAGGCGCTCAACCGGGACCTTGGTGTTGTCACCGAGAAGGATCTCGCCACCAACTCCGATGGGCGGCTCGCCGCAACCAAGTTCTTCCCCGAGTTCAACTTCCGCAGCCCCGTGCACTACCGCATTCGCGGTACGGCGGACGGCGCGGCATTTCTCGTCGGCTCGACGCTCGAGAAGGGCATAGAATGGCGCGAATATGATTCCGCCACCTTCCGGCGTGTCGTTTTACGCCCGGCAAGCACCTTCGGCATCGAAAACTTCAAGACCTATTTTTCGACGCCGGCACTCGCCCGCTCGATCTACAATTCGGTGCTGATGGCGTCGATCAGCACGGTGGTGACCGTGTCGATCGCCTTTGCGCTTGCCTATGCTCTGACGCGCAGCTGCATGCCGCTCAAGGGCCTTTTCCGTGGCATTCTCACCATACCGATCCTTGTGCCGTCGCTCTTGCCCGGCATCGCGCTCGTCTATCTTTTCGGCAACCAGGGTGTCTTCAAGGATTGGTTGCTCGGCTACTCGATCTATGGCCCGATCGGCATCGTCATCGGCTCGGTGTTCTTCACGCTGCCGCATGCCTTTCTCATCATCCTGACGGCGCTGTCGGTTGCCGATGCCCGCCATTACGAGGCGGCGGCGTCGCTGAAAGCCAGCAAGTGGCGCACGTTCACGACCGTCACGGTGCCGGGCGCACGCTACGGCCTGGTCTCGGCCGCCTTCGTCGTCTTCACGCTTGTCATTACCGACTTCGGGCTGCCCAAGGTGATCGGCGGCCAGTACGGCATGCTCGCCGTCGATATCTACAAGCAGGTGATCGGCCAGCAGAATTTCGAGATGGGCGCGGTCGTGTCCGTCATTCTTCTGGTGCCGGCGGTGCTTGCCTTCGTCGTCGATCGCCGTATGCAGAAGCGCCAGGTGGCGCTGCTTTCGGCGCGCGCGGTGCCCTATGCGCCCAAACCCAGTGGGCGCAGGGACAGCCTTTGTTTTGCGTTTTCCTGTCTCGTCAGCCTGTTTGTTCTCGGCATGATCGCCATGTGCCAGATCGCGGCGCTGGTGAAGTTCTGGCCCTACGACCTGACGCTGACGACGAAGAATTTCGCCTTCGACCTGATGGATGGCGGCGGCTGGGCGGCCTATGCCAATTCGATCAAGCTCGCCTTGCTGACGGCAATCTTCGGCTCGGTGATCGTCTTTGCCGGCGCCTATATGGTGGAGAAGGCCGACGGGTTCCGCCTTGGCCGCGGCGTCTTTCATTTCCTGGCGATGATGCCGATGGCGGTACCCGGCATGGTGCTCGGCCTCGCCTATATCTTCTTCTTCAACAACCCGGCCAATCCGCTGAGTTCGATCTACGGCACGATGACGATCCTCGTCGTCTGCACGGTGACGCATTTCTACACGGTCGCGCATCTGACGGCGCTGACGGCGCTGAAGCAGATGGATCCGGAATTCGAATCCGTCGGTGCGTCGCTGAAGCAGCCCTTCCACCGGCTGTTCTTCCGCGTGACCCTGCCGGTCTGCCTGCCGGCGATCCTCAACATCGGCATCTATCTTTTCGTCAACGCCATGACGACGGTTTCCGCCGTGGTCTTCCTCTATTCGACGGACACCAAGCTTGCCTCGGTCGCCGTGCTCAACATGGATGATGCCGGCGACATCGCGCCGGCGGCAGCCATGGGCATGATGATTTTCTACACCAACGTCGTGGCGAAACTTCTCCACGCTGCGGTGTCCCGCGGGCTGCTCACGCGCACGCAGGCCTGGCGGTAGGCCTGCGGTTTTCCTTTGGGGACGGTATTTGATTGGGCGGGGGCGTGACACGCCTCCGCCCGCAGCGCTTGCCCCTTTCTCGAGGAAATTCGGCCGAACGCCTACGCGACCTTCGTAGCGGGAAACTGACGATCAGGTGCTTGGGACGGTCGCGCGGACCGGCTTTGCTCGCGGGCCTGAAGGCGGGTGTGCTGCGGCGTACAGCCATAGCTCTCCCGATAGGTGCGCGAGAAGTGCGACGCCGAGGAAAATCCGCAGGCGACGGCAATCTCGAAGATCGGAAGTGATGCGTTGACGAGAAGCAGGTGCGCGCGCTCAAGTCGCATCTGCAGATAGTAGCGCTTGGGCGAACGCCCGAGTTCCCGCTTGAACAGGCGCTCGACCTGACGGCGCGACAGCCCCGTCGATGGCGTGAGGTCGGCGAGTTTCAGCGGTTCGTCCAGGTTTTCCTCCATCCGTTCGATGATGTCGATCAGCTGGCGGTTGTCGATGCCGACCCGGGTCTGCAGCGGCAGCCGCTGGCGATCGCCGGCGGTGCGAACCCGTTCCGACAGCGCCAGCTCGCAGATGCGGTTTGAGACGTCCGGGCCGAGATCGTCTTCGACAACGCGAAGGACCATGTCGAACGGCGCACTGCCGCCAGCACAGGTATACACATCGCGGTCGATCTCGAACGCCGTCTGGCGGGCATTGACGGTCAGGAAACGTTCCGAGAAATCGGGAAAATGCTCCCAGTGCACGGCGCATTGACGCCCCTCGAGCAAGCCGGCACGCGCAAGGCTGTAGAGGCCACCCGCAAGCGCTGCCACGGGCACGCGGGCCCGCCGCGACAACCTCAACCAGCCCTCGGCCTTCGCATCGGCGGCAGGAATGGCGCTGCCACCGCAGACCACGATCATATCGGGTGGGTCCGGTTGGTGGAGCCCGTGCAGTTCCGAGGTCAACCCACCCTCGGCGACCATGCGCAGCCCGCAGCTCGTTCGTGCGGGCTCGCCGTCGCGGGTGAGGATGCGCCAGCTGTAGTACGGCCGGCGCAGAATATCGTTGGCGAGGCGGAGCGGTTCGAGTGCTGCGGCAAAACCGTGCTGGGCGTAGCCGTCGAGCAGGTAGAAGATGATCCGGCGGCCTTGGGTCTTTGCGTGTTGCACTGTCCGTCTCCATCCGCGTCCCAGAACATGGGTGCATAATGCAAACAAAAATTACATTATGCAACAATACTGAACATAAAGTTACGACGTGAGGCAGCCTGTCGATCGAAAAAATGCCCGATGGGCACAGAAGTTGAGCGCAAATTCGGATTGCTGTGCCGAGCTTCGCGGTGCGTCTTGTCAAAACGCCAAAAATGATCGCAGATTGCAGCATGTCAGATCCACAGAATAGCCGCGCCCTTGCGCCCCGTCGTCATGGTGAGATCCTGCGCCGGCTGGCTGCCGACGGCACCGTCAGTATCACGGAGCTTGCAGACCACTTCGATGTCTCGCGACAGACGATCCGGCGCGACCTGAAGCATCTGGCCGAGCGCGGCCAGCTTGAGCTCGTCCACGGTGGCGCAACGCTGTTCGAGCCGACGGAGGCTGCCTTTACCGAACGGCGCGGGGAAAATGCGGCGGCCAAGGCGAAGATCGGCCGGGCGGCAGCGGCGCTCGTGCGCGACGGCATGGTGGTGTTTCTTGATTCCGGTACGACGACGCTTGCGGTGGCGCATGCGCTGGCGGAGCGGAAAAACCTAACAATTTGTACCACTTCCCTGTCAATTGCGCTGCAGATGTGCCGCCAGCCGCTGGTGCGGGTCCATATGCTCGGCGGCGAGATCGATCCGGCGGAAGAAGCGGCCGTCGGCATCGACGCGCTGGAGGCCATCAGCCACTTCCGCGTGGACGTCGCCTTTCTCGGTGGCGGCGGATTGTCGCCCGACGGCGAGGTGACGGACTTTACCCGCAACGGCGCCGAGCAGCGCTCGCGGATGATCGCGATGGCGGCCAAGGCCTATTTCATTCTCGACAGCTCGAAGTTCGGTCGGCTGACGCCGCTGCGCATCCCGCGTTTCGAGGGGGCAACCGGCGTCATCGTCGATACGAGGCCGGCGCCGGCGATCTGCGAGGCGCTGGCAAGGCGCGGCCCAGGCCTGATCGTTGCGACGTGATGTAATCATTTGTAACTTTTTGTCTTGTTATTTGCGTTTTCGTTGTTATGGTTTGGCTTTCCATGGCTTCGGGAGGCTGTTTCATGGCGCAGAATTTTCCAACGCAGGCACAGGTCGTCATTGTCGGCGGCGGCATTATCGGCTGTTCGGTGGCCTATCATCTCACCCGGCTCGGCTGGACCGACGTCGTGCTTCTGGAGCAGGGGCAGCTGAGCGGTGGCACCACCTGGCACGCGGCCGGCCTTGTCGGCCAGCTGCGCAGTCACGCCAACATGACGAGCCTGATCAAATATTCGACCCAGCTCTATAGCGAGCTGGAGGCCGAAACCGGGCTTGCCACCGGCTGGAAGAATTGCGGCTCGGTCTCGGTGGCGAGAACCGCCGACCGCATGACCGTGTTGAAGCGCACCGCCGCCTCCGCCCGTGCCCAGGGCGTTGCCATCGAGGTGATCTCGCCGAGGGAGGCCCAGGACCTCTGGCCGGTGATGGCGATCGACGATCTTGCGGGTGCCGTCTGGCTGCCCGGTGACGGCAAGGCCAATCCGACCGACCTGACGCAGTCGCTGGCCAAGGGCGCGCGCAACCGCGGCGCGCGCATCATCGAGCGCGTGCGCGTGACGGGAATTTCCGTTGCCGATGGCGTGGTGACCGGTGTCGAAACCGATCAGGGCACGATCTCGGCCGAGATCGTCGTCAATTGCGCCGGGCAATGGGCGCGCAAGGTCGGTCAGATGTGTGGCGTGTCGGTGCCGCTGCATTCGGCCGAGCACATGTACATCGTCACCGACAGGATCGAAGGCGTGCATCCGGACCTGCCGGTCATGCGCGATCCCGACGGTTACATCTACTTCAAGGAGGAGGTCGGCGGCCTGGTCATGGGCGGCTTCGAGCCGGAGGCGAAGCCATGGGGCATGGCCGGCATTCCCGACGATTTCGAGTTCGCCCTGCTGCCCGACGACTGGGACCAGTTTGAAAACCTGATGCAGAGCGCCTTGCAGCGGGTGCCGCAACTGGCGACATCGCAGGTGAAGAAATTCTACAACGGGCCCGAGAGCTTTACTCCCGACAACAATTTCATTCTCGGCGAGGCACCGGAACTGAAGAATTTCTACGTCGGCGCCGGCTTCAATTCGATGGGCATCGCCAGCGCCGGCGGCGCCGGGCGGGCGCTTGCCGAGTGGATCGTCAACGGTGCGCCGACCATGGATCTCTGGCCGGTCGACATTCGCCGCTTCGCCAATTTCAACAACAACCCGCGCTGGCTGCACGACCGCGTCAAGGAGACGCTCGGGCTGCACTATGCCATGCCCTGGCCGAACCGCGAGCTGGACACGGCCCGACCCTTCCGCCGCTCGCCGCTCTACGACCGGCTGGCGGCCAAGGGCGCCTGCTTCGGCTCCAAGATGGGTTGGGAGCGGGCCAACTGGTTTGCCTCAGAAGGAGAAGAGCCGGTGACGGCCTACGCCTTCGGCCGGCAGAACTGGCACGAGGCGGTCAAGCGCGAGATGAAGGCGACGCGCGAGGCGGCCGGTATTTTCGACCAAACCTCCTTTGCAAAACTGCTCGTCCAGGGGCGCGACGCGGCCTCTGCTCTCAATCGCATCTGCGCTGCCGATATCGACGTTGCCGTCGGCCGCTCGATCTATACCGGTCTCCTCAATGCCCGGGGCGGCTATGAAAGCGACCTGACCGTGTTGCGGCTTTCGGCGGACCGCTTCCTGCTGATCACCGGTTCGGCGCAACCGGTGCACGATGCCGACTGGATTCGCAAGAACCTGCCCGCAGACGCGCATGTGACGCTGACCGACCTCACCTCCGCCTATGCGGTCCTCGCGCTGATGGGCCCGCATGCGCGGGAGATCCTGTCGCGGCTGACGTCGGCCGACCTCTCCAATGCCGCCTTTCCCTTCGCGACGGTCAGGGAGATCGATATCGGCTACGCCACGGCCTACGCCAACCGCATGACCTATGTCGGCGAACTCGGCTGGGAGCTGATTGTGCCGACGGAGTTCGCCGTCGGCGTCTACGAGGCGCTGCATGAGGTCGGGCGCGATTTCGAGCTGCGCGATTGCGGCTACTATGCGCTGGAAGCGCTCCGTCTGGAGAAGGGCTATCGTGCCTGGAGCCGAGAGCTGACGCCGGATATCACGCCTTACGAGGCCGGCCTGTCCTTTGCGCTGTCTCTCGACAAATCGGGCGGTTTCATCGGTCGCGACGCGGTGATCGCTGCGAGAGAGAAGAGCGTTCAGACGCGACGCATCGTGCAGCTGACCGTCGATGATCCGTCACCGATGTTGTGGGGCGGCGAACTGGTCCTTTGCGACGGCAAGCCAGCCGGCGAGGTCCGTTCGGCGGCCTATGGGCACACGCTTGGCCGCTCCGTCGCCCTTTGCCTGATCGAGCAAGGTTCGGGCGTTGACAGGGCGTTCCTGGAAAGCGGTCGCTTCGAAGTCGAGCTCGCAGGCGTCCGCTTCCCGGCAACCGTCCATCTTTCGCCGGCTTACGATCCGAAGGGGCTGCGCGTTAAAGCGTAGCGATGTCGGCGCCGCGTGGAAGCGCGGCGCCGACCCCCCCTCAGGAGAAGGCGCAGTCACACGGGAACATAGGTCAACCGGATCACGTCCTCGCCGACGCGGTCGGTTGCCACAAGGCGGAGCGGCGGTCTGGGGCCGGCGAAAAATGGCTTGCCGCCACCAAGCACGACCGGGTGGAGATAGAGGCGATATTCGTCGATCAGGCCGAGGTCGCTCAGGCTTCCGGCCAGGTCCGGGCCGGAAATGGCAATCTCGCCAGCGAGCCGAACCTTGAGGTCGCGGATCGTCGTCTCGATGTCCCCCTCGACATGGGTGGCATTGGGGCCGACCGACGCCGAGGATCGCGACACGACCCATTTCGGCTGGCGCCGCCAGGCCAGCGCGAATTTACGATGTTCTGCGCTCCATTCCGGACGGTCTTCGTCCCAATAGCGCATGGTCTCGTACATGCGGCGACCGTATACGCTGCCCGCAAGACCGCCCACATGTTCCGTCCAATGCCGGAAAAGCTCGGGGCCCGTCGCCATTTTCGTGTGGTCGACGTAGCCGTCGAGCGACTGGTTCATTCCAAAGACGAGCTTTGCCATGCCGAAAACCTCCACCGCGCGGTCCTCACAATAGCGCGGGGCGACGTTGCGCAACAGGGAGGCGGGCAGCGGCGCGCGTTCGGGTGTGTCTGACCCTTCGTCGGCTTTGCCTTTCTTCGGCATGCGATCGCGCGATCGACATTGACTTGGAGTGCTTCGGAACATATAGTGAACATAAATGAAAAAGTCCCTCAAAGAACGGCTCGCCATCCTTTCGGATGCGGCAAAGTACGACGCCTCGTGCGCTTCGAGTGGAACCGTGAAGCGAAGCTCTGCGGATACCGGCGGGCTTGGCTCGACTGAAGGATCCGGCATCTGCCACGCCTATGCCCCGGACGGCCGGTGCATTTCGCTCCTCAAGATCCTGATGACGAATTTCTGCATCTACGATTGCGCCTATTGCATCAATCGCTCCTCGAGCAATGTCGAGCGGGCCAGGTTTACGGTGGAAGAGGTCGTCTGGCTGACGATGGAGTTCTATCGGCGCAACTATATCGAAGGACTGTTTCTGTCGTCGGGGATTATCCGTTCGTCCGACTACACGATGGAGGAAATGGTTCGCATTGCCCGCGCCTTGCGCGTCGACCACAATTTCTCGGGCTATATCCATCTGAAATCCATTCCCGAGGCATCGCCGCTGCTGGTGGAGCAGGCCGGTCTTTATGCCGATCGCTTGTCCATCAACATCGAACTGCCGACCGATGCCGGCCTTGCCCGCTACGCGCCGGAAAAGCGGCCGGGCAACATCCGCCGCTCGATGGGGGAGCTGAGGCTGAAGATCGACGCGGCCAATGATCCGACGCTGCAGACCAAGAGAAGGCAACGCTTCGTGCCGGCCGGGCAAAGCACCCAGATGATCGTCGGCGCCGACCAGGCTAACGATCGCGTCGTTCTTGCCACCAGCGCCAGGCTCTACGGCAGCTATGGTTTGCGCCGGGTCTATTACTCCGCCTTCAGTCCCATTCCCGATGCGTCGCGCAAGCTGCCGCTGATCAAGCCGCCGATGATGCGCGAACACAGGCTCTATCAGGCCGACTGGCTCTACCGCTTCTACGGTTTCGAGATCGACGAGATCACAGCCGACCAGCCGGACGGCATGCTGGATCTCAAACTCGACCCGAAACTCGCCTGGGCTCTGGCCAACCGGCAGTTCTTTCCACTTGATGTCAATTCCGCGACGCGTGAGGCGCTCTGGCGTGTGCCCGGCCTCGGCACCAAGAGCGTCAAGGCGATCCTGTCGGCGCGTCGTCTGCGTCGCCTGAGATTGGAGGATCTCGCGCGCCTGCACATCTCCGTCAAAAAAGTGCGTTCGTTTCTCGTGGCCGAAGGGTGGACGCCACACAGGCTGATCGACCGATCCGACCTGCGCACGATGTTCGATCCCAAGCCGGAACAGCTGGATCTGTTCTGATGCCGGTCGTGACCCTTGAAGGGCGGGGAGATTTCACTGAATGGCGCGAGGCGGCGCGCAGGCTGCTGATCTCGGGCGTGCCGCCCGAGGCTGTCGATTGGCGGGAGAATGCCGATGCGGGTAGCGACCTGTTCGATCGGGGTGCGGACGGGCGGCAAGTGCCCGCGCCGACCGTGAGCGCGACATCGACATTGACGGTGCCGAAGTCGTTCCTCGACACCGCGGCTGCCGCCATCTGTCACGCCGATCCGGCTCGCTTCGCCATTCTCTACCGCGTCCTTAATCGATTGCAGCGGGATAGAAATCTGCTTTCGCTCACAACCGATGAAGACGTCGCCATGCTCAATGGCCTGGTGAAGTCGGTGCGGCGCGACAGCCACAAGATGACGGCCTTCGTCCGGTTCAAGGAGGTCGGACATCGCGCAGGAAGCGAGCGCCGACGCTTCGTCGCCTGGTTCGAGCCGGATCATTACGTCGTTGCCCGGGTCGCGCCGTTCTTCCAGCGTCGCTTCTTCGACATGGACTGGATGATCGCGACACCGCGCGGCGTCGCCGCCTGGGATGGCGCGGTTATGGAGGTGTCGTCGGCACCAGGGCAAAAATCGCCGATGTCGGACGATACCGAAGACCTCTGGCGCACCTATTTTTCCAGCATCTTCAATCCGGCGCGACTGAAGGTGAGGGCGATGCAGTCGGAAATGCCGAAGAAGTACTGGAAGAACCTGCCGGAGGCCTCGCTCATTCCCGCGATGATCGCCGGCGCTGAGGCGAGCGTCGCGGCGATGGCCGAGCGGGCGGCAACCGATCCACCTGCCTTTCATGCGCGTGTTCGACCTGCCCCGGACGGGCAGGGCAGCGTGGTACCGTCCTCGCGAATGACCCTGGAGGACGTCCGGGCGGAAGCCGCCGGCTGCACGCGCTGCCCGCTTCACTGCAACGCCACGCGCACGGTGTTCGGTGAAGGGCCGCCCGACGCTCCGGTGATGATCGTCGGCGAACAGCCGGGAGATCAGGAGGATCTTGCCGGCAGACCCTTCGTCGGACCGGCGGGCAAGCTGTTCGATACGGTGGCGCAGCAAGTCGGGCTCGACCGGAAATCGCTCTACGTCACCAACGCCGTCAAGCATTTCAAGTACGAGATGCGCGGCAAGCGGCGCCTGCATCAAAGGCCTGATGCCGGCGAGGTGGAACATTGCCGATGGTGGCTCGACCTTGAGCTTGCGCTGGTCAAGCCGCGGCTGGTGGTGGCGATGGGGGCGACGGCCCTGTTCGCGCTGACCGGCGCGCGTCCGAAGATCGCCGACGTGCGCGGGCAGATCCTTTACCCGGAAAGTGGCCCTGGCGTGTTCGTCACCGTGCATCCGTCCTTCCTGCTGCGCATCCCCGATGCGGGGCGGCGGGAGGAGGAGACTGCCCGGTTTGCGCAGGATCTTGCCCGCGTCGCCGAACTGGCAGCCCATCCATCGATCGGGCAGGCGCGATAGGTACCCGACACGGCCCCACGAGGCCTGGCGGACTGGCTCACACCGGAAGCACCGTATCCGGCTTGACGTCCGCCACCGACGCATAGGTGTGCGTCTCCCGGACGCCGGGAAGCGGCAGGATCACGCGCTGCAGGAAATCCTGAAACACCGACATGTCGGCGATCCGCGCCTTGACCAGATAGTCGAAGCCGCCGACGACCATATGGCACTCCAGCACCTCCGGCGCCTTCGCCACCGCCTCCGCGAACCGGTCGAAGACGTGTGGAGAGGTCTGGTCGAGCCGAACCTGAATGAACACCAGCGTTCCCCGTCCGATCTTCTGCGGATCGAGAACGGCCCTGACCGCAGTGATGAAGCGTTCGCGGAAAAGCCGTTTGACGCGCAGGCTGGTGCCCGTCGGGGACAGTCCGACCCGATTGGCCAGGTCGAGCGTCGTGCGCCGGCCGTCCTCCTGCAGCAAACGCAGCAGGCGACGATCTATGAGGTCGAGTTCTTCCATTTCATTATCCGCAGTATCGGTGTCTATTTTGAGCGATTATCACTCAAGTAACGCAATATCTGTGTATTTCATAACAGTGGACTCGGCAATAACCTGCGTTGATGACAGGGCGAGGAGATGAGGTGGAAAGCCGCTCCACAACAGCCCGCACGCGTGTTGCAATGGAGGTTTACATGGGCCGTTCGGGTGAAGCGGAGAGACGAAAGACACAGCTCGCGATCATCGCCGGGTTGCTGATGGTGGGCATTACCGCCATCCAGTTCGTCGCTGCCCGCTTCAGCTTGCGTGAGCAACTGACTGCCGCTGACATCTCGGCTTTGCGCTTTGCCGGGGCCGGCCTGATCTTCCTGCCGATCCTGTGCACCGCGGGCCTGACAAAGCTCAGAGCGCTCGGATGGCGGCGCGCCTCGATCCTGGCAGCGCTGGTGGGGCTGCCCTATCCGCTGCTGATCAACTGGGGGCTGGCTCATGCGCCCGCCGCCCACGCCGCCGCCCTTTGTCCGGCCTCGATCGTTTTCTGTTCGTTCGTGTTCTCTCGTCTCGTCTTCAAGGATGTTGTGTCCAGGCGACGGGTGATCGGTATCGCTGCGATCATTGCCGGGCTCCTGATCTTTATTTTCGGTTCAGGACCGCAGGCAACCGACGCGGCATTTGGCGATCTGTTGTTTGTCGCATCGGGCGTGATGTTTTCCACCTATGCCATCCTTGTGCGGCGGTGGGCGGTCGATCCCGTGACTGCCACTGCGGCCGTCGTGCTGTTGTCGTGCCTGCCGCTGCCGCTCCTGCATGGTCTGGCGCCAAGCGGCCTGAGTGTGGCGTCGGCAAGCGAGATTGGCGCGCAGATCGTGATCCAGGGCTTCCTTGCCGGCGCGGCGGCGACATTCCTCTACACCTACGCCATACGACAGCTCGGTCCGCAGATCGCATCCCTGTTCATGCCCTGCATCCCGATCGCAACCGCCCTGACCGGCATGGCCGTGCTCGGTGAGATGCCGACGCCTGTCCAGCTTGCTGCGATCGTCATCATGACGATGGGCATGCTCTTGCCCGTCCTGCAAAAATCGTCCGATTTCGCGCGGCCCTGATACGGGAACGGGCCGCCGCCGGGGCGTTGAAGTCCGCGATCTCGCGGACGTCAGTAGCCATGGTTCAGATCATCCCGAGGCGGCGGCGGTGAAGACGGCCAGTTGCGCGTCGAATGCACGTTGGAAGGCCGGCCGGGCCTTGCCGCGCGCAACGTAGGCCAAGAGGTTGGGGTATGGGTTCAACAGGTCTGAACTTTCCAGCCTGCGCAGCACCGTGATCATCATGAGGTCACCGGCGCTGAAGGCGCCATCGAGCCAATCGGCATCGCCGAGCCGGGCGGACAGGTCGCCGAGCCGTCTCGAGATGCGTCGCTCAACGCCCGACCGACGCTCTTCGTACCAGGACTTGTCGCTTTCGAGGAACCTGGCGGCTTCGCGGTCGACGATCGGCGGTTCTATCGTGGCCTGTGCTGCAAACATCCAGGCGATCGCGCGGGCTCGAGCATCCGCATCGTCCGGAAGAAGGCCGCCGTGATGCTGCGCGATATGAAACACGATCGCCCCGGACTCAAACAGCGCCAGGTCGCCCTCCTCAAAGGTCGGGATCTGCCCGAAGGGCTGAAGGGCCAGATGCGCGGGCTGCTTCAGGGCTTCGAACGACACGAGCCGAACGCGATAGGGCTGCCCCACTTCTTCGAGCGCCCAGCGTACGGGCATGTCACGCGCCAGCCCCTTGCCGCGATCGGGTGAGCGCTCGAAGGCGGTGATGGTCACGGTCATCGCTGTTCTCCACTGTTGTCTGTTTTGAAGACGCCTGGCAACGCGCCTTTCCGACAGTCGCGCCTGAGAAATCTCCAAGGTCTTTCAAATGGAGCGCAAGGAACGGCTGTCCATTGCCTGCGGCCACCGAATGCGCCGGTCGTCCTCGTCAAACCGAGCCTTGCCGACCTCCGACATCGCTGCCGCGTTTCGAGCGCGATTGACAACAGCTGTATCCTGGATACAATTTGCCTCGATCTTGGGAGGGATCGATGAACCAGACCTTCGAATGGCGAAGCCAATCGCGCCTGCTCGACGAAGTTGCCCAGGCGCTTCGCGAGCGCATCTATGCCGGCGTCTATGCGCCGGGGGCGACGCTGCGCCAGGAGCGGATCGCCGCCGAATTCGGCATCAGCCGCACGCCGCTGCGCGAAGCCCTGCGGGTGCTCGAGCGCGACGGGCTCGTCGTCAACAAGCCCGGCAGCGGCGTCCGGGTTGCGACCGCTGACCTGCCGAAGCTTCTGGACGCCTATGCCGTGCGCGAGGCGATGGACGGCGTGGCGGCGCGCAACGCCGCCGAGCGCGCCACCGCACCCGAAATCAAGGAGCTGACGAAACAGATCGAACGACAGACGAAGATCGTCGAACGCTGGGATCCTGCGGCCTATACCCAGTCCAACGTCGTCTTCCACGAAGCGATCGTCAGTGCCTCGCGCAACGCGTCGCTTTCGACGCTCGGGCCGCTTCTGCGCATGACATCCCAGGTCTTTGCTCCGGCCTTTTCGCTCTCCAGCGAACGCGCCAGTGCCGCCGTTGCCGAGCATCGCCTGATCGTTGAGGCAATCGCAGCAAGAAATCCCGATGAGGCCGAGAAGCTGGCACGCGCGCATATCCATGCGACGGCCATGAGATTGAAAACGCTGCTGCCTGAGGGCGGGACTGACAATGAGGCATGATGTGAAGACCTACGGAAATTTCATCGCAAGCAAATGGCAGGACGCGACTGACGGCGAGTTTATCGACGTGCGCGATCCCTCGAACGGTGCGATTTTCGCGCGGATCGCCCGGGGAACCGCTGATGACATCGATCTTGCCGTGCGTTCGGCGCGTTCGGCGCTATCTGGTGAATGGGGGCAGATGACGGCGACCGAGCGCGGCCGGGTGCTCAACCGGATCTCGGCCGCGGTGCTGCGCAACATCGACCTTTTGACCGAGCTCGAAGCGCGCGATGTCGGCAAGCCCTTGACGCAGGCGCGAGCGGATGTCGTTGCGCTTGCGCGCTATCTCGAATTCTACGGCGGCGCCGCCGACAAGGTGCATGGCGACACCATCCCCTACCAGAACGGTTTTACGGTTCTGACCGTTTACGAGCCGCACGGGGTCACGGGCCATATCATCCCCTGGAACTATCCGATGCAGATCCTCGGTCGCAGCCTCGGCGCAGCGCTCGCCATGGGCAATGCCGCCGTCGTCAAGCCGGCCGAAGAGGCATGCCTGACGATCCTCGAATTTGCCCGTATCGCGCAGGAGGAGGGCCTGCCATCGGGCGCCCTCAATATTGTCACCGGTTACGGCGCGGAAGCGGGTGCTGCCCTTTCCGGGCATCCTGACATCAACCACATCTCGTTTACCGGCTCGGTTCGCACCGGCGAAATGGTACAGGCGGCGGCGGCGAAGAATGCCGTGCCCGTGACGCTCGAGCTCGGTGGCAAGTCGGCACAGATCGTCTTTGCCGATGCCGACCTCGACCGCGCCGTTCCCTTCCTGGTCAATGCCGGGATCCAGAATGCGGGCCAGACCTGCTCGGCCTCGTCGCGCATCCTGGTCGAGCGCGCCATCTACGAAAAGGTCGTGGCGCTGATGAGCGAGCGTTACCGGGCGCTCAAGGTCGGACCGGCCGGTAACGATCTCTCCGTCGGCCCGGTCGTTTCGCAGCGGCAGAAGGCGATCATCGAGGGCTTCCTTGCCGATGCGGAGAAGGACGGATTGAAGGTTGCAGCGCAAGGCGAAATCGTTGCCGATGCGCCGGCCGACGGCGCCTATGTCGCACCGACGCTGCTGCGCGACGTGCCGCACGAGCACCGCACGGTGCAGGAGGAAATCTTCGGGCCGGTGCAGGTGATCATGCCGTTCGACAGCGAGGCCGATGCCATCCGGCTCGCAAACGGTACGGCTTACGGCCTCGTTTGCGGTGTGTGGACCAATGATGGCGGCCGGCAGATGCGTCTGGCGCGCGCCGTTGAAGCCGGCCAGGTGTTTATCAACAATTACGGCGCCGGCGGCGGCGTCGAGCTACCTTTCGGTGGCGTCAAGAAATCGGGCCATGGCCGCGAGAAGGGGTTTGAAGCCCTCTACGGCTTTGCCAGCATGAAAACCATTTCTGTCTACCACGGCTAGAGCGGGACGGTGAAAACGATGCGTGGCTGTCAGCCCGCATCCCGCTTCAGCCCATCATCCAGGTTTGCCTCAGGAGGAACACGTGTCACTAGAAGGTAAAGTCGCTCTCATCACCGGCGCAGGCTCCGGCTTCGGTGAGGGTATTGCGAAGCGCTTCGTCGATGGCGGGGCAAAGGTGGTCGTTGTCGACCGAGATGCCGATGGTGCTGCGCGTGTCGCCAAGGACCTCGGCAGCAATGCGTTTGCCGTGGTCGCCGATATCGCCATTCAGGCGGACGTGGAGGCGGCTGTTGCGGCCGGGCTCGAGAAATTCGGGCGCATCGATGTTCTCGTCAACAATGCCGGCATCGGTCACAAGCCGCAGAACGCCGAACTGGTCGAGCCGGACGAGTTCGACCGGATCCTCGGCGTCAACGTCCGTGGCATCTACCTGATGACGCGCACGCTGCTGCCGCACATGAAGGAGAACAGGTCGGGCGTGATCGTCAACATCGCGTCCACCGGCGCCAACAGGCCGCGCCCGAACCTTGCCTGGTACAACGCGACCAAGGGCTGGGTGGTCTCGGCCACCAAGGCACTGGCGATCGAACTTGCGCCCTTCAACATTCGCGTCGTGGCGCTCAATCCGGTCGCCGGCGAAACACCGCTGCTGGCGACCTTCATGGGTGAAGACAGCGAGCAAATCCGCCAGAAGTTCCGCGACTCCATTCCGCTGGGGCGCCTGCTGAAGCCCGAGGATCTGGCCGAAGCCGCCGCCTTCGTCGCCTCGCCACAGGCATCGATGATCACCGGCGTCGCGCTCGATGTCGACGGAGGCCGCTCGATCTGACACCTACAGCGCCCTGCGAGACGCGCGACGCTGTATGCCTTTGATTGACTGCATCTTTCCTTCAATCGGATACGATTAATGGAAAGATGCAGTGGGAACCATAAACAACCAACCGCAAAGCGGGGGAACGATGATGAACTTGACGAAATGGGCGCTCGCCTCGTGCATGATTGCCGTATCGCTGACACCGGCGACGGCCAAGGATACGATTACGGTCGGCCAGGTGCTGGAGCCGCCAGGCCTCGATCCGACAGCGGGTGCCGCAGCGCCGATCCGCTACATCACCTACACCAACCTTTTCGAGGGGCTGGTGCGGGTGGTCGAGGATGGCACGGTCAAGCCGCTCCTGGCTGAAAGCTGGACGGTATCTGACGACCAGAAGAGCTACACGTTCAAGCTACGCCAGGGCGTCAAGTTCCACGACGGCACGCCGTTCGATTGCTCAGTCGTGAAGTTTTCCTATGAGCGCGCGGTCTCGGCCGATTCCACCAATGCGCAGAAGGGCCTGTTCGAGCCGATCGAAAAGACCGAGTGCCCGGATCCGGCGACGGCGGTCGTGACGCTCAAGCGTCCGGCCTCCAACTTCCTGTTCAACATGGCCTGGGGCGATGCGGTGATGATCGCGCCGACATCGGCCGCCGACAACAAGACCAAACCGGTCGGCACCGGTCCGTTCAAGTTCAAGGAATGGGCAAAGGGCGACAAGGTCGTGCTCGAGAAGAACGCCGACTATTGGGGCGAGCCGGCCAAGCTCAGCGAAGTCACCTTCAAGTTCATCAGCGATCCCTCGGCAGCGGCGGCTGCCGTTCTCGCTGGCAATGTCGATGCGTTCCCGATGTTCCAGGCTGCCGAACTCGTCAGCCAGTTCGAGAGCGATCCCAACCTTAAGGTCGAGGTCGGCAGCACCTCGGGCAAGGTGGTTCTCGCGCTCAACAATGCCCGCAAACCCTTCGACGATGTCAGGGTGCGCCAGGCGCTTGCTCATGCGATCGACCGCAAGACACTCGTCGAGGGGACCTATTCGGGCTTGGGCAGCACCATCGGTTCGCACTATTCGCCGGTCGAGCCCGGCTATGTCGATCTCAACGATACCTATCCTTACGACCCGGCCAAGGCGCAGCAATTGCTGCAGGAGGCAGGCGTCGAAGGCCTGGAAATGACCATCATGCTGCCGCCGCCGGCCTATGCCCGTCGCGGCGGCGAGATCATCGCGGCCATGCTCGGCGAAGCCGGTATCAAGGTGAACCTCGTTCCGATCGAGTTTGCGCAATGGCTCGACCAGGTGTTCAAGAACTCGGATTTCGACGCGACGATCATCGCGCATGCCGAGGCCCGTGACCTCGATATCTATGCCCGCGACAAATACTACTTCAACTACCAGAACCCCGAATACAAGGCGCTCTACAAGTCGTTCACGCTTGCCGCGACCGAGGCCGAGCAGCTCGGCCTCGTCGGAAAGCTCCAGCGCAAGCTGGCAGCCGATGAGCCGAACGTCTTCCTCTACGCGCTCCCGAAGATCGGCGTCTGGAACAAGAAGGTGAAGGGTCTGTGGAAGAACATGCCGGTACCGGCTGACGACCAGACCCAGACCTATTGGGAAAACTGATCGTTTATCGAGAGGGCGGACTGAAGATCGTCAGCTGCTCTCCTCGTCCCGCTCAAGCACTCGCCCATCACCGATGGGCGAGTGCAGATCAGACCTCGACCGCCGCACCCGGTGTCGGTCGACGTCAGCGCAATCCGGGAGGTTGATGTGATTTCCTTTGTTGGCGGTCGCCTTGTGTCGCTCATTCTGACGACGCTCGCCGCCTCAGTCATCGTCTTTCTGCTGATGCAGGTCCTGCCCGGGGACCCGGCAGTGCTGATGCTCGGCATGAATGCGGATGCCGACGCGATCGCGGCGCTGCACCGTCAGCTCGGCCTCGATCAGCCCATCTGGATCCGTTATCTCCACTGGATCGGCGGCTTCGTCGTCGGCGATTTCGGCACCAGCCTTACCTATTCGGTGCCGATCCGCGAACTGCTCGGACCGCGCATTCTGGTGACATTGCCGTTGGCTCTGCTTTCCATGGCGATCTCGGTCGTCGTGGCCATCGGCATCGGTGTCTATGCCGCGGCCAACCGCGGCAAAGCAGGCGATACCGTCGTCATGGGTATCGCCCAGGTCGGCGTCGCCGTCCCGAATTTCTGGCTGGCGCTTCTCTTCATCCTGCTGTTCGCCCTGAAGCTTGCCTGGTTCCCGGCTTCGGGCTTTTCCGGCTGGCAGGACGGCATCTGGAACGGCCTGCGCTCGCTTATCCTTCCCGCCTTTGCGCTCGGCCTGCCGCTTGCCGCCATCCTCGGGCGGGTCACCCGCTCGGCCGTCATCGAGACGCTGGGCGAGGATTTCATCCGCACCGCCCGCGCCAAGGGGCTGACGCGCGCCGGTGCGCTCTGGAAGCATGCGGTGCCGAACGCGCTGATCCCGGTCGTCACCATCATCGGCCTGCAGTTTTCCTTCCTGCTTGCCGGCACGATCATCATCGAGAACGTCTTCAACCTGCCGGGCATCGGCCGGCTGGTGTTTCAGGCGATCGCGCAGCGCGATCTCGTCACAGTGCAGACGCTGGTGACGCTGCTTGCCGCCTCCGTCATCACCATCAACTTCCTCGTCGATCTGGTCTACGGCTATCTGGATCCACGCCTGTCGCGGGGAGGCCACTGATGTCCCAGTCCGCAACCGTCTCGCAGCCCGGCCTGTTTTCCAAGCTCATCGGCAGCCGAAACCTGATGCTTGGTGCAATCGTCACTGTCATTCTCGTGGCGATGGCGCTGGTGTCCTATGTCTGGACGCCCTATTCGCCGACGGCAATGAATTTCCGCGACAAGCTGCAGGGGCCGAGCCTTGCCCATTGGTTCGGCACCGACAATTTCGGCCGCGACATCCTGTCGATGATCATGGTCGGCGCCCGCAACTCGATCTCCGTTTCAATCGTCGCGGTGCTGGTCGGCGCCGGCATCGGCGTGCCGCTCGGCGCGTGGGCAGCCGCTCGCGGCGGCTGGGTCGATGGCCTGGTCATGCGCATGAGCGATCTTGCCTTCGCCTTTCCGGCGCTTTTGACGGCGGTGATCATCACCGCCATCTTCGGCCCCGGCGCCACCAACGCGATGACCGCAATCGGTATCTTCAACATTCCGGTCTTTGCCCGCGTGACCCGCGGCGCGTCGATGGGCCTTTGGAAACGCGAATACGTGCAGGCGGCGCGCTGCGCTGGTCGCGGCGACGTCGCCATCACGTTTCTGCACATCCTGCCCAACATCAACCATGTGCTGCTGGTCCAGGTGACGATCCAGTTCGCGCTGGCGATCGTCGCGGAAGCCGGGCTCTCCTATGTCGGCCTCGGCACGCAGCCGCCGATGCCGAGCTGGGGCAAGATGCTGAACGACGCCCAGACCTTCATCTACCAGGCGCCCTGGCTCGCGATCTTCCCGGGGCTGGCGATCACCTTTGCCGTGCTCGGCCTCAACCTTCTCGGCGATGGCCTGCGCGACATCCTCGATCCCCGCGTGAGGCGGCAAAGATGACCAGACCCTTGCTTCAAATGACCGGCATGTCGGTCGAACTGTCGGCGGGCCCGAGCCGGGTCGATATCATCAGCGATGTCGACCTAGAGCTCAATCGCGGCGAACGCCTGGGGATTGTTGGCGAAAGCGGCAGCGGCAAGTCGATGACAGCGCTTGCCGTCATGGGCCTGTTGCCTGAGCGCATGCGGGTGCGCGGCGAGCTTCTGTTCGATGGCCGCAATCTGGCGGGCCTTTCCGAGGCCGAGTATTGCGGCTATCGCGGCAGGCGCGCCGCGATGATCTTCCAGGAGCCGATGACCGCGCTCAACCCGGTCAAGTCGATCGGCGCCCAGATCGCCGAGGGCCGGCGCCTTCATCTCGGCGAAAGCAAAACCGATGCGGAAAACAAGGCGCGGGCGCTGCTCGATCGCGTCGGTCTGCCGGCGCCGCGCTTCGACCTTGATCTCTACCCGCACCAGCTCTCCGGCGGCCAGAGGCAGCGCGTGATGATCGCCATGGCGATCGCCTGCGAGCCGGATCTCCTGATCGCCGACGAGCCGACGACCGCACTCGATGTCACGGTGCAGGCGCAGATCCTCGATCTCATCGACGACCTGATCGAGGACACGGGCACTGCGCTGATGCTGATCACCCACGATCTCGGCGTCGTCTCGGAAATGACCGACCGCATCGCTGTGATGTATGCAGGGCGCATCATCGAGACCGGGCGCACGGATGATGTCTTCGCCCGCATGGCCCATCCCTATGCGAGGGGGCTCTTTGCCGCGTCGCCGCATGGTGCCGCCCTTCAGCCGCGTCGAGAGGGCGAGGGGCGGCCGCGACTGAACGCCATTCCTGGCATCGTTCCGGACCCCTTTTCCCGTCCGACCCACTGTTCGTTTGCCGAGCGCTGTTCCTTCGCTGAAGCCGATTGCCGGCGGGCGATACCACCGCTCGATCTGATCAACACTGAGGGACATGCGCCGCATCGTGCTGCCTGCTTTCACCCCCGCGAAAGGATGGTGGCGCCATGAGCGAGGTCATTCTGAAGACCACCGATCTGGTGCGCGAATACCCGATGCCGCGTCCGTCGATCTTTTCGAAGCAGACGAGCCTGCGGGTGCTGCACGGTGTCAGCATCGAACTTGCGGCGGGCAGGAGCCTGGGGATCGTCGGTGAAAGCGGCTCCGGAAAATCGACGCTGGCGCGCGCCGTCATGGGCCTTGAGCGACCGCAGTCGGGCGAGGTCAACATTGCCGGAAGCAATATCTATGCGCTCGACCGGGCGGGATTGCGCGAGGCACGCAAGGGCTTTCAGGCAATCTTCCAGGACCCCTATGGTTCGCTTGATCCGCGCCACACGGTCAGGACGATCATTTCCGAGCCGATCGTATCGCTGGAACGCGGCATCGCCACGCCCGAGCGCAACCGCCGCATCGCCGAAGTCCTGGAGGCCGTCGGCCTGCCGATTGCGTCGGCCGACAAGTATCCGCACGAATTCTCGGGTGGCCAGCGCCAGCGCATCGCCATTGCCCGCGCGCTGATCACCCGGCCGGCGCTGATCGTTGCCGACGAGCCGGTTTCGGCGCTCGACGTGTCGATCCAGGCGCAGGTTTTGAACCTGATGATGGACCTGCAGGAAAGACTTGGTCTCTCCTATCTGTTCATCAGCCACGATCTCGGCGTCGTTCGCGCCATTACCGATCGGGTCGCCGTCATGCATCTCGGCCGGATCGTCGAGGAAGGCCCGACCGGCGCGGTCTTCGACAATCCGCGCCATCCCTACACCCAGGCGCTTGTCGCCGCCGTGCCGAAACCCTTTTCCGGTCGCCGCAAGCGCGTGCGCTCCGACGCGCCGCCGCAAACGCCCGTTCACACGGCCACCACCGCCGTCGGCTGCGCCTATGCCGCCGTCTGTCCGCTGAGGCAGGAGATCTGTCTGACCCAAACGCCCATGGCCAAGCCGGTGACGCCGGCCTGGTCAGCCCGCTGTCATTTCGCCTAGGAATTTCCCTTATGTCCGAACTCGCCGATCTCTCCGCCGTCGACCTCGTCGAGGCCTATCGCTCGAAAAAGCTCTCTCCGGTCGAGGTGACCGATGCCGTCATCGCCCGCATCGATGTCTCGGAGCCGAAACTGAATGCGCTGTGGGCCTACGATCCGGACGCGGCACGCACCGCAGCGCGAGCGTCCGAAGCGCGCTGGGGGAAGGGCGAGCCTCTGGGGGCGATCGACGGCGTGCCCGTGACGATCAAGGAGAACATTGCGACCAAGGGAACGGCCGTGCCGCTCGGCTGTGCTGCCGTACAACTCACGCCAGCCGCCACCGATGCGCCGCCGGCCGCGCGCACCCGCGAGGCAGGCGGGATCCTTCTCGCCAAGACCACGATGCCGGATTACGGCATGCTTTCGTCGGGCCTTTCGAGCTTCCACAAGCTTGCCCGCAACCCGTGGGACATCTCGACCAATCCGGGCGGATCGAGCGCCGGTGCCGGTGCGGCGGCTGCCGCCGGCTACGGGCCCCTTCATATCGGCACGGATATCGGCGGCTCCGTCCGCCTGCCGGCCGGCTGGTGCGGCGTCGTCGGGCTGAAGCCGTCGGCTGGCCGTGTCCCCATCAATCCTCCCTTTATCGGCCGGGTCGCCGGGCCGATGACCCGGACGGTCGCCGACACCGCGCTCTACATGTCGGTGCTGTCGAAGCCGGACGCGCGCGACACGATGTCCTTGCCCCAGGCGGACATCCCCTGGCTCGACCTCGACCGCGATGTCAGGGGCCTGAAGATTGGCCTGTGGCTCGATGCGGGCTTCGGCCAGGATGTCAGCGCGGAAACCGAAGCGGCGGTCAGCCAGGCGGCACGCCTGCTGGCCGATGCCGGCGCGATTGTCGAACCGGTCGGCCCCTTCCTCACCCGCGAGATGATCGACGGCCTCGACCGCTTCTGGCGGGCGCGTGGCTGGGAAGACGTGTCGAAATTGTCGCCGGAGCAGCAGGCGCAGATCCTGCCCTACATCTTCGATTGGATCAAAACGGCCGAGCATTTCTCCGGCCGCGAGGTCTATACCGGATTTGCCCAGATCGACGCCATGCGCAACGCGATCCATGCGGCGCTGACCGGTTTTGACTTCATCCTCTCGCCGACGGCGCCGACAGCCTCCTATCCCGCCGAATGGGCCTCGCCGGTCAACGACCCGCAAAAACCATTCGAGCACATCGCCTTCACCGTCGCCGTCAACATGGGCGGACAGCCGGCGATCTCGCTCAATTGCGGCTATACCGCCGCCGGGCTGCCGATCGGACTTCAGATCATCGGCCAGCCATTCGACGATATCGGCGTGCTGCGCCTCGCTCGATCCTTCGAGACCCTGCGCCCGCAACAGCGGCCCTGGCCGAAGATCGCCGCCTGAAACACCTCTCAAGACCAAAACGACAGGAGTGCCGATATGGCCGTTCGTAAGCTTTTCATCCTTCCCGGCGACGGCATCGGCCC
>UBXV01000010.1 GCA_900469625.1 Hyphomicrobiales bacterium | reverse complement strand
GAGGCATAGGGGTCCTGGAAGATCATCTGCGCCGAGCGCCGGACCGGCCGCATCTGGCGCTGGCTCAGCGGCCCGATGTCGCAACCGTCGATGAGCACCTGACCGCTGAACGGCACGAGCCCGAGCACCGCCTTGCCGGTCGTCGACTTGCCCGAACCGCTTTCGCCGACCAGCCCCAGGGTCTGGCCGGGCAGGATCTCGAAAGAGACGTCGCTGACCGCCGGCCGGCTCTCGGTGGGTTTTGCGAGCCAGCCTGCCTTCTTGCCGTAGTTCACCTCCAGGCCGCGCACAGAAAGGACCGGGCTTGCCGTCTGCGGCTTGGCCGCGAGCAGCCCAGATCCGACACGCGGTGGGCCGTCGGTGCCGGCGTGGGCGCCGAGCCGCGGCACCGCCGTCAGAAGCTCGCGCGTATAGGCCGCCTTCGGAGCCTCGAAGATCGGCAGGACGCCGTCCTGTTCGACCACCCTGCCCTGCTGCATGATGACGACGCGATCGGCCATTTGAGCGACCACGCCCATGTCATGGGTGATCAGGATGATCGAAGCGCCGAACTCCCGTTTCAGCTCCGTCATCAGTTTCAGGATCTGCGCCTGCACCGTCACGTCGAGCGCGGTCGTCGGTTCGTCGGCGATCAGCACTTTCGGCCGGCAGGACAGTGCCATCGCGATCATCACGCGCTGGCGCATGCCACCCGACAGTTCATGCGGGTACTGCGTCAGGCGCCGCGCCGGTTCGGTGATGTGTACGGCATCGAGCATGCGCAAAGCCACCGCCTCGGCCGACACACCTTGCGAGCCCTGGTGCTCCCGGATCGCCTCGGTCAACTGCGCGCCGATCGACATCACGGGATTGAGCGATGTCATCGGCTCCTGGAACACCATGGCGACATCGCCGCCGCGCACACTACGCATGGTGCTGTTGCTGAGGCGCGAAAGTTCGCGCCCTTCCAGCTGGATGCTGCCGGAGGCAATCCGCAGCGAAGCCTTCGGCAACAGCCCCATGATCGCCAGCGACGTGACGGACTTTCCCGATCCGCTCTCGCCGGCAATGCACAGCGTTTCGCCGAGCTTGAGGTCGAAGCTGACATTGTCGAGCACGCGCCTGGCGCCTTCCGGCGTTCTTGCGTCGACACACAATCTGTCGACGCTGAGAACCGACGGGGATGCGGATTGGGATGCTGTCACGAAAAGACGATCCTCGGGAAATAGAAGGACACGACCCAGTTCGGCTGATCGACGATTTCGCTGATCCGGAGATCGCCGCAGACGGAGCAGAGCAGATAGGCGTCGACCGGGCTCAGGCCATGCTCGGCACCAAGCAGATCGATCATTCGCATCAGGCTTTCGCGTGCGCCGGTCATCAGATCGGGACCGATGCCGGTGGTCACCTCGTAGCCGGCCGCGTCGAGATGGCGGGTGACCGGCCCCGGCGTGGTGAAGCGCGGGCTTGCAAGGCGCGCGTCCTTGACGAGTTCGATGGTCGCCTCGACCTCCATCTGGCTCTCGATGGCGGTGCCGCAGACTTCACCGTCGCCTTGCGCCGCATGGGTGTCGCCGATCGAAAACAACGCACCGTCGACTTCCACGGGAAGATAGAGCGTTACGCCCGACGTCAGATCGCGAATGTCGAGATTGCCGCCGACCCGACGCGGCGGCACGACGGAATGAAGGCCAGGCTCGGCGGGTGCCACGCCTATCGTACCGGCAAAGGGCTTGAGCGGAACGCGGCCGCCGGGGCCGTAGAGTGCCGGCGCCATCGTGCTGGCGTCGTAGGTCCACATGTGCAGTGCCGGGTCGGTGAACTGGTCGGCAAGCAGGCCGAAGCCCGGGATATTGGCCGTCCAGCCGACGCCCGAGGGGACGAAGCGACGGATCGTTACCTTCAGCGCATCGCCGGGCTTGGCACCTTCGACATAGACGGGACCTGTGACCGGATTGATCCGGTTGAAATCGAGCGCCGCCAGCGTATCGAGGGTCGACCCCGCACCCAATTGTCCACCGGACGAATCCAGGCACTCGAAATGGATGGTTTCGCCCGGCTTGGCGATCAAGGTCGGTTCAAAATCGCGGTTCCAGCCGAAATGGTGCTTGGCGCGGTGAATGGTATGGGTGCAGGCAACGCACATTTTTCTCTCCCCAGATGATAACGGGGCTCCCCGGCCGCCACGGCCCGGGGAGCCCAAGGGCTTATTGCTTCACGTAGATCGCGTCGTAATTGATGACGCGGGTCGGATCGACGTAGATCTCGCCCGCCCCGCCCATGCGCGGCGACTTGGCGACGACGCGGCGTTCGTTGGTGACGGGCACCCACGGGGCGTCGGCCATGATGTCGGTGAAGATCTTGCCCCAGGCCGCCTGCCGCTCGCCGGCCTTGGCCGGATCGGACATCGAGTCTGCGGCAACCGCGCGCTTGTCGAGGTCTTCGTTGCAGTACCACGACCAGTTCCAGCCGCCCTGAACCGCGCCGGAGCAACCGAGGATCGGCCCGTAGAAATTGGACGGATCCGGGAAGTCGGCAATCCAGGCCATGCCGCCCGACCAGATCATCGGCGCTTCGCCTTCGGTACCGCCTGCGGCAATGACGTTGGCCTGGGCGAGTGCGCGAACCTCGGCCTTGATGCCGACGGCTGCCAGATCCTGCTGGATCGCCTGGGCAATGCGCGGCTGGGGATCGGTGTTGGTGGAATAGAGGACCGTCTCGAAGCCATCGGGATGGCCGGCTTCGGCGAGCAGGGCCTTGGCCTTTTCGACGTCGAAGGCATAACCGGTGTAGGCCTTGTCGTAGCCCGGCATCAGCGGCGGCAACGGCTGGTTGGCGGGTGTCGCTCGGCCGTTGAGGATGCGGGTGATGCGTTCCTTGTTGATCGCCATGTTGACGGCCTGGCGCACCTTGACGTCGTCGAATGGCTTGACCTTGGTGTTGAGCGTCACATAGCCGGTGTGGAGCTGCTGGCCGTCCACAATGATCTCGGCGCCTTCAGGCGAGTTCTTGATCTCGAGGAACTTTGCTGGCGGAATGCCGTCGCCGGCGATATCGACCTCGCCCTTCTGCAGCCGCAGCAGCGCGACAAGCGGCTCCTGGCCGACTTCGACGGTGAACTTGTCGATGTGCGGCATGTCCTTGATGAAGTAATCCGGATTGCGCTCGAAGGTCAGGCTCTGGCCGACGGTCCAGTCCTTCAGGATGAACGTGCCCGAGCCGACCGGCTTCTTGCCGAAATCGCCGGCAGCGGCCTCGACCGCTTCCTTCGGCACGACGGAGGCGAAGTTGACGGCAAGAACGTGGAGGAAGGTCGCATCAGGGCGCGACAGGTGGAAGACCACGGTCGAGGCATCCGGTGCCTCGATGCCTTCGAGCGTCGTCGTCTTGCCGCCGGTGACGTCGTCGAAGCCCTTGATCGCGCCGAAGAAGCCGGCGCCGGGGCCTTGCGTCTTCGGATCGACGGCGCGCTCGATCGAGTATTTGACGTCGTCAGCGACGATTTCGCGGCCGTTGGTGAACTTCGCGCCCTTGCGCAGCTTGAATGTATAGGTCAGGCCATCGGGCGCGACCTCGAAGCTTTCGGCAAGCGACGGCACCAGTTCGGTGGTGCCGGGCGTGTAATCCATCAGCCGCGAGAACAGGCTCTTGATCATCGACCAGTTGACCCAGTCGTAGCCGATGGCGGGATCAAGGGTGGCAATGTCATCCTTGTAGGTGATGACGATGTCGCCGCCTTGCTTTGGCGCGTCCTGTGCGAAGGCAGGCAATGGCGCAAGCATCAGCGCCGTTGCGACGGTCGAGTTTCGAAGCCAGCGTTTGAACATTTGTCGTTCCCCTTTTTGGTTGCTGTATGATTTTACCGGGCGCGGATGCGCGGATCGACGAGCGGCGCGAGAATGTCGGCGATGAGATTGCCGAGCACGATCGCCAGCGCCGAGACGAGCGTCACCCCCATGATGATTGGAATGTCGACCTGCTGGATCGCCTGCCAGGCGAGCTGGCCGATGCCGGGCCAGCCATAGACGGCCTCGACCACGACGACGCCGCTCATGAACTGGCCGATATCGATGCCGATCATGGCGATGATCGGCAGCAGCGCGTTCGGCAGTGCATGGCGAAAAATGATGCGGGCCGACGACAGGCCCTTGGCCCGGGCAGTGCGGACATAATCCTGGTTGAGCACGTCGATCATCGCCGAGCGCACCATGCGCGCATACCAGCCGGCACCGAGAACGCCGAGTGTCAGCGCCGGCAGCACCACATGCGCCGGCGTGCCGAAGCCGCTCATCGGGAACCAGGCGAGCGTGACGGCGAAGACGTAGAGCAGCAGCAGTGCCGCCACGAACTGTGGCGCCGAGACGCCGACGAAGGACGCCATCATCACGGCGCGGTCGACGAAGCCGCCGCGGCGTACAGCCGCGAGCACGCCGAGAAACACGCCGAGCACCACCTCGACGGCGATGCCGGCCGCCATCAGGATCAGCGTTGCCGGCAGCCGGGCGGCAATCAGCGCGCCGACATCGGTCTTCTGCGCATAGGACCGTCCGAGGTCTCCCTGAAACAGGCCCTGCAGGTAGCTCCAGAACTGGACGAGCAGGGGCTGGTCGAGACCGAGTTCGCGCCGGATGTTGGCGACCGTCTGCGCCGTGGCGCTGCGGCCTGCGATCATGCGGGCGGGATCGGCCGGCAGCGCATAGAGCAGCAGGAAGGTGATGGCGGCAACGCCGAGAAGAATGAGCGCGGTCTGCACCAGGCGGCGAAGAAGCAGGAAAACCATGTCAGCCCCTGCCCCGCTGCGTCGGATCGAGAATGTCGCGCAGCGCATCGCCGACAAGATTGAAGGAGAGCGCAGTCAAAAGGATGACGGCACCGGGGATGAAGACCAGCCAGGGGGCGGCCTGAAAATAGCTCTGGCTTTCGAAGATGATGTTGCCCCAGGACGGCGTCGGCGGCTGCACGCCGATGCCGAGGAAGGAAAGCGTCGCTTCGAGCAGGACTGTCGTGGCGATGCCGAGCGTGCCCCAGACGATCGCCGTCGGGACCAGATGCGGCAGGATGTGGTGAAAGAGGATGCGGCCATGGCCGGCGCCGAGCGACCGCTCGGCCAGGATGAAGTCGCGCTCCACCAGACCGCGCGTCTCGGTATAGACGATGCGCGCCACCTGCACCCAGTTGACGAGCGCAATGACCATGGCGACGATCCAGAGGCTCGGCCGCAGCAGCGCTGCGAGAACGATGGCGAGCAGCAGCGCCGGAAAAGCCATCATCAGATCGGTGAAGCGCATCAGCGCGCCGCCGACGATGCCGCGCATATAGCCCGAGAGGATGCCGATCAGGAGCCCGATCGTGACCGCCACGCCGTTGGCGACGAGGCCGATCACCAGCGAGGTTCGCGCACCGTAGAGAAGGCGCGAGAACAGGTCGCGCCCGAGCGTGTCGGTGCCGAGAAGGAACTGCGCGCTCGGCGGCAGCGGCGCGCCCTCCAATGTCAAACCGTCGAACATCTGCTCATCGGGGCTATAGGGCGCTATCAACGGGGCGGCGATGGCGAGAAGCACCACAAGCGCAACGACGATGAGGCCGAACAATGCCGCCGGCTGGCGGATCATGGTTTTGATCGCCCGCATCAGCCTGCCTCCGGCAGCGGCTCGGCGCCGCCCACGATCGAGGCAGCGACCTGTTCCATCGTCAGCCGACGCTGCATCGCGCAATTGCGCAGGATACGATAGGCCGCTTCTTCGTCGAGCTTGCGGGCACTTCTGATCTTTTCGACGGCCGCATGCACCAGCGGCCGCATGCGCACCCGCTCTTCGAGATGGGTGATCTCGTCGAGGACGGCCTGGCGCTCGCGATGGATGGCAAGTGCCATCACCAGGGCCGGATAGACGGCAGACGATGCCACCGGTTTGGCGATGATGGCCGAGGCCCCCTGATCCATCGCCCAGGCCACCCGGCCGGGCGCTTCCGAGCCGAGCAGGGCGACGAGCGGGCGCGGCGCGCGTTCGTCGGCCCAGGGCAGCAACCCGGTCCAGCCCTGATCGGCATCGACCAGAACGAGATCGGGCAGATTGTCGGCGGCAAGCGGCGTCCATTGCACATGGACGTGGAAGCCGAAGAGCTTCAGCTGGCGGGTCAGCCGCTCGGTCGTTGCATCCTCGCGATGGAGGACGGTGGCACGCCAGCCGGCAAAGTTGGGCGTTTCCCTCATGAGACGATCCGGAGCTGGGGTGGCTTGCGTGTCCGACGACCCGTCAGATACGGGTCGGCAAGGATGGCGGGTTCGGAAGCGATGATATCGAAACCGCCTTCGTCGTTGATGCGACCGAGGTGGAAGGGCAGGGCCGCGTGGCGGGTTTCCGCATCGATCCGGAGCGGGCCGAGAACGCTCGGGCGAGGTGCGGCACAAAGCAGGCTGGAAACCACGGCCGGGTCGTCGGTGCCGGCGTCGATGATCGCCTCGGCACAAAGCTTGACGGCCGCATAGGCGCTGGCAAAGACGCTGGAGATCCGGCGCGATACACCGAAGCGCGCGCTCACTTGAGCCTTGAATGCCGCATTTTCGGCCGAGTTGACCGTGTCGAAATAGGCGGCTGCACAAAGCTGTCCCGTCGCCACGCCGAGGCCGATATCGATAAGTTCGCATTCCTGCAGGTCGCAGCTGACGACCGGGCAATTTTCCGGGCGAAACGCGGTGTCGCGTTCACCGAGCGCCCGGATCGCCGCGTGGAGAGCGTAGCTGGACGGACCAACGAGATTGTTGAGGATGAAGCTCGGCCGCCGCTGTTCGATCTCCGCGACAATGCGCTCGACCGCGGTCTCCTCGAGCGGCAGATAGCGCTCGCCGAGCACCGATCCGCCGGCCTCCTCGATCAGTTCGCGGGCAAGGCGGTTCATTTCCCAGCCCCAGACGTAATTGGCGCCGACGAGGTAGGGCCGACGCCCGAAGCGCGGCAGGAGATAGTCGAGCAGCGGCAGCAGGTGCTGGTTCGGACAGCCGCCGGTATAGACGACATTGTCGTTGGCCTCGAAACCCTCGTAAGGGCACATGTACCAGAGCAGCCCATCATGCTTTTCGACGAGCGGAATGACTTCCTTGCGCGCCAGCGACGTGATGGTTCCGACGATGTGGCGGCACCCCTTGTCGCGCAGCAATGAACGCGCACCCTCGAGATAACGGTCGATGCTGGCATGCGGGTCGATAAAAACCGGCTCGATGCGGCCGGGATAACGTGCCATGATCTCGTCTATCGCCAGCTCGGCACCGTCGCGGCAGTCGCGGCCCATCGTGCCATAGGGGCCGGTCGTCGAATAGAGAATGCCGATCTTCACCGCGTCGCTCATGGACCTGCCAAAAACCAAAAACCCCATGACGCGGTTCCCATCGATGATGGGGCATCATGGGGCGAAACTGCCCGTCGACCACAAAGGTCATGTGAAATGGATTGAACTGCTCAATCTGCAGCCATGATTAAGATACGGGCAACCGACCTCTGTCAAGCAAGGATTGGCAAGGAAATGCAGCCTCGCGCGCAACTTTGCATACAGGAGCAGGTGCGTTCGGCAACACGGCGCTTCACATCGGCACCCTGAGGGCGAGCGACGTCGCCCAAGCGCAACCGGCCCGCCACGGCGGGCCGGTCGAATGCCGTTCCGCTGTCAGAATTTCCGGCTGATCGCGATCTTGAAGTTCCGGCCCGGCATCGCCGAGATGCCGTCGCTGAGATAGGGCTCGTAATATTTGTCGAAGATATTGTCGACGGCCAGATGAACTTCGCCGCCGTCCATGAAACCCGATGTCGGCGTCCAGTCGAGAAAGAGGCCATGGACCGCATAACCGGCGCTGGGCGGGCGGGCATAGCTGCGTCCGTCCTGATTATAGGGCGTGCGGCTCTGGTCGTCGACGAAAGTGCCGGTCCAGCCGAAGGCGAGGTCCTGGTCCGGCACCTTGATGCCGGCGGTGGCGATGACGGTCAGCGGCGCGAGATCGTTGATATAGGTATCAGGGCCCCGAACGTTGTTGACGGCACCGGTCCGCTCGCCGGTCATCCAGGAGACGCCAAGATCGGCGAACATGCGCTCGGTCTCGTAGTGCGATTGCAACTCGATGCCGCGGATATCATAGGACGGCGTGTTCCAGTAGAACGGCACGACGCCCGAAGCGCCGACGAAGTTGGCCGTGCCGAAACGACGCGTGACCGGGTTGGAGACGTGGTTGTTGTAGGCCGAAATGCGTGTCGACAGCATGTCGTCGGCCGTCAGCACATCGTTGAAGCTCATGTCGATGCCGATGTTGAAGGTGCTGTTGCGCTCGACCTCCAGGTCGCGGCTGGTGCCGGGCGCGCTGGTCTGAAAGCTCTGCGACGAATAGATTTCGTCGATGTTGGGCACGCGCATCGCATAGGCCCAATCGGCAAAGAACCGCACGGAGGACGTCGCCTCCCATGACAGGCTGATCGCCGGCGTCACGCCCTCGTGCGAGACGGCGGAGTAATCATGACCGGCCAGCGGATTGTTGAAGCGGGGCGCTGCGTTCGGCACGCCCTTGGAACGCACGTGGTCGTAGCGAAGGCCCGGCGTCACGGCCAAAGTGTCGGTCAGCTCGATCCTGTCGCGAACGAAGGCGGCAAATGTCTTTTGCGTGCCCTCAGGCATGAACCAGGGCGCATAGTAGCCGTAGTTGTACTGCGCCTGGGTGCGGTTGGCGATGTCGTACATCCAGATGTCGCGGTCATGGTCGAAATATTGCACGCCGTAGTTCAGGCTGTGCGACAAGCCGCCGAGCGTGAAGTTGGACGTGTTTTCGACCTCGAACTTGATATCGGTATAGGCGGCATCGTTTTCATAGCCGCCGACGGATGCGCTCGGGTTGAGCCCGGCGATATCGGGCCGCGTCGCATGCTGACTGGTCTGCGAGAAGCTCGCCATCATGCGGTAATTCACCAGGTCGCTGTCCCCGGTGTAGCTGTAGTTCAGCGTCGAGGTGAAATCCTCGATCTCGCGCCAGGTGAGAAGGCGGCGCATCGCTTCCTTGTAGCCGTAGCGGGTGATGTTGTAGTCCGATGGCGCCGACTGGCCGCGGATGGCCGCCACCGGCCCCCAGTTGTTGTTTTCGCCGTAGGCGACCGTACCCCTGATCTCGTGGCCGTCATACTCGGCACCGACATTGGCAAGGAAGGTCGTCAGCTTCGAGTTGGAGTAGTTGTAGATCTCGCCGCCGCCGACGCGCATATCGTCGCTCTTGCGCCATGTCGCCGCCAGAAGGCCGTCATAGGTGACCGGACCACCGAAATCCGACTTGCCGTAGAGAGCGCCTGTTTCGAGAAACTGCTTGTTGGCGCTCTGGAAACCTGACTTGGCCCAGACGCCCCATTCCTCGCCGGGCCGCAGCATGTCGGCGGCATCCTTGGTTTCCATCAGCACGGTGCCGCCGAAGCCGCCATTGCCGTAGCGCACCGATGTCGCGCCCTTTTCGATCTCGACGCGCTTCAGCAGCTCGGGCTCGATGAAGACGGTGCCCTGGTCATATTTTTCGAAGTTCTTCGGTGCGCCGTCGAGAATGATACGGACATCGGACTGCCGGGCAAAGCCGCGGATGGCGAGGGTCTGCCCCTCGATGCGCACGCCGCCGCCCATCGACACGCCGGGCGTCTTCTGCAGCAACTCTGGCAGGCTCGACGCCTGGGCCTTCTCGATGTCTTCGGCGTCGAGGACAGCGACGTTGGGCGCGCGATCGCCACGCTTGGCATCGCCGCGCACGACGATAGGCGCCAGCGACGTGCCATCGCCGTCAACCGGTGTGGACGCTTCGTTTGTCCCCATCAGCTTCACGGTCGAGCCGCCGACGAAGCGGTAGCGCACGCCGGTGCCGCTCAGGAGCCGCTCGAGCGCCTCATCGGCCGTCATCTCCCCGGAAAGGCCCGGCGTGTTTACGCCCGACGCAACCGAGCTGTCGAACACGACCTGAAGCTTGAGCTGGCTTGCCAGCCGGTTGACGGCGGCGGTCAGTTTTCCGGCGGGCACATCGACCCGATGGACCGCGGCATCGTCGGCGAGGGCGCCCGTGGCCGCGAGCGCAACCACGGTACCTGCCATCAGGAGGCTGAAAATTGCGGAATGGCGTCGTGCGCCGGTCTTGTTCGAATATGGCATGATGGTCCCAGACAATGAGCGATGGCCGAGAAAAGGCCGGGTCTGGTTTCTGGACGAACGAGGTCCCACGTCAGGGACACCGCGCGTGATTTTTTTTAGCGCAGGATCGTGATGTAGGGCCCGATCCGCGTGACGTTGATGTCGAAGGCCTCGGCAAGCCCTTGCAGCGCCTTGACCGGATCTGCGAGATCGAAGCTGCCGGATACCCGTCTGGCGCCGACGGCCGCATCCGCAATCAGGATCCGGCCCGGCACGTAGCGCCCGATTTCGTCCACGACCGAAGCGATGGTGCGCGCCTCGAATACCAGGCGCCCGTCGCGCCATGCCGCAGCCAACAGCGGATCGATGGGATTGATCTCGCCGAGCCTGCCCTCACGGTTGTAGCTCAGCTGCTCGTTGACCTCGACGCGACGGGGTGGCTCCGCGCTCTCTGTGGCAACCGACACCGCGTGTTCGAGAACGGTGACATCGGCGCCCTCGTCGGTCAGATTGACGTCGAATGCCGTTCCGAGCGCCGTCGTCGTCCCCGCGCCCGCTTCGACCACGAAGGGTCTGTCTTTGTCGGCTGCGACTTCGACGAACACCTCGCCACGCAGGAGAACGATCCGCCGTTCAACTGGCGTGAATTCGTAGGCGACGGCCGACTGGGCGTTGAGCTGCAGCGTCGATCCATCTTCCAGCTTCAGGGTCGGCCGCTCGCCCTTGCCGGCGATGACATCGGCCCGCATCCACATCGCTCCGTCGAGCGAGAGGAAGCCGCCGGCCCCGGCGGCGAGCACAACGGCGAGCGCTGCTATCGTCTTTCGACGACTTGCCGTTGCGCGCACCGCCTTGGCAGCAAATTCCGGCTCGCGCCGCACCAGCAGTGTGGCATCGCCGACCGCCCGCTGAGCCCGCGCAAAGATTTCGGCATGCGCCGGATCCTCGGCGCGCCATCGTTCAAATGCCAGCCGCAGGTCGTCGTCCGCGGGCTCGCCAGTCAGGCGCACAAGCCAGTCCACCGCCTGCTCGCGCACCCGTTTCTCGAATGCCTTGCGGTGGCGATCGGCGGCCGCGGTCGTTGGATGGCGCTTGCCAATGGCAGTCATAGCGTCTCCTCCAGCCGATCGAGGCAATGCAGGTAGGCCTTGCGCAAGTGCCGATCCACCATGTTGCGGCTGATGCCGGTGCGCCGCGCAATTTCATCAGAAGTGAGGTTGCCGATGCGGCTGGCGAGAAACACCCGTCGCCGCTGCAAAGACATCTCCATGATCGCCGACTTCAGGATCGACAGTCTGCGGCGAAGATCGATATTGGCGTCGGGAGCGGCGATGTCGCTGGCGACCGCCAGGGCTTCCTCCTCAGAGCCGCCGAAAAGCTTCAATTCGAAGCGGTCGCGTCGCAGCCTGTCGATGCCGAGATTGGCGCAGGCACGGCGCAGAAACGCGCGCAAGGACGACTTGCCCTCAAGCGAAGTCCGCCGGTCGACCAGCCGCACATAGAGCTCGTGAACGACGTCGTTTGCCGCTGCCTGCGCGTGCCCGCGTCGGCGCGTCATCCCGCAGAGCTCGTCGTAGTAGGCCACGATCGCGTCGTCGAGCATCAAATGCGAGGCTGATTTCTCTGACATGTGTGTTTTTCCGGACCGAAGCGAGGTGGTCGGCGGCAAGATATGGGACGACAGGATGGGCACGGGATGGGCAGTGCCGGCGTTCATTAGCGTGTCATTGCAGCGCGCACAAGAAATATGAGAATATTACTCATCTTTTATTTCGGATGCGACCGCGTTGGCCCTTTGCGCCCGGCGTCATCGCCGCGAACGCTCCCCTCGGGGTGCCAGTTTTTACGACTTCCTTATGTCCGAACCACGTCTTCGCAAGCGAATACCTATGCGCGTCAGGCTATTGTGCCTGTGTCATTGCCGCAGAGATTTAGGCAGAGACCTGGATCGTCCGCCTCACCGGGACGGCGTCGTCCCTTTGCCATGCTTGCGCCGCTTTCGGGTGTTTGAGACGCCCGCCGCTTTCTCGTGTGGCCCGACAGCCGGCAGCAATGCCTTTGGAGCCAACGACAAGGTCCCCCATGATGAGTATTTTACGATGAAGATGAAAACTGCCTTCAAGCTCGCGCCGAAACAGAGCCGGAGACTGCCCACCGAATATTTCGTCCTGGCGAATGTGCGTTTCGAAGGACAGGTCGTCGGGTACCTTGCCGGGCGGCCCATCCTCGAAACCGCGACCGACGGCCACGGGCTGCGCTATCGTTTCGTCGGCGTCGCACCGCGCAACGCTGCCGGTGGGCCCGATGTCCAGTCTCTGAGGAAGGGTGAATGGATCGTCCAGCCGGGGCTGGTCTATGCCAGCATCGAGGATGCGCCCGAAAGCCGTGCCGCCTGACTTCGAACCTTCTGGCCTGAGGCGACGTTTGAAGCGGACTGCAATGTCTATGTAATCTTGGCAGATTAGCTCCTGGGCAGACAATTCGAACCCCGGGATCGACCATGCCCTCTTGCAATGCGCGCAGCGTTCTCGCCGCCATCGCCATCGCCACAACGCTTGCCGTTGCCGGTTGCGCCTCCACCGAGATGAAAAACTACATCGGTCAACCGGTGGAATCCGTCGTCATCGACTACGGCCCGCCGACATCCGTGATCGATCTCGGCTGGGACCAGCGCGCCTACCAGTGGCGCAAGATTTCCACCAACGTCGTTTCTGGTTCGACCAGCGGCGAGATCCGCGACACGCGCCGCGGCCAGCGCTACGAAGAATTCGTGACGCCGGGCTATGTCGAGGAGCAGGAATGCTTCTATACATTCTACGCCCGACAGCAGGGCGGCCGCTGGTACATCACCAACTTCCGCCAGCCGAAGCTCGAATGCGAGTGAGCGCCACAACGCGGACGCGATTTGAGAACTGATGCAGTTGACACCAGGCTACGGGGCTTTCGTAGCCGCACCCAGGAGAGATCGGCATGCGCATCCTGCTGCTGGAAGACGAGCCCGAGATGGCGTCTGCGCTGAAGACGGCGCTCGAACGTCGGCAGGTGATCGTCGATCATGTCTCGACGCTCGCCGATGCCGAGGCCGTGGTCGAGCTCTGGTCCTATGACGTGATCGTGCTCGATCGCCGCCTTCCCGACGGCGAGGGCCTGAGCCTCATTCCGAAGCTGCGGGCATTGCGCGTCGAGGCGCCGATCATGATGCTGACTGCGCTCGGGGCCATCAACGACCGTGTCGCCGGCCTCGATGGGGGCGCCGACGATTATCTGGCGAAGCCCTTTGCGGTAGAGGAATTGATGGCGCGGCTGCGGGCCCTCGCCCGCCGTCCCGTCACGCTGAAGTCGGACCAGATCATGGTCGGTCGTCTGACCTACGACTTTCGCCATCGCGAGGCCGTCGTCGACGACAAGCCGCTCGACCTGCTGCGCCGCGAGCGGCTGGCGCTGGAGGCGCTGATGCGCCGGCCCGGCCGCACCGTCTTGCGCGCGACGCTCGAAGATTCCGTCTATGCCATGGAGGACGAGATCGATTCCAATGCGCTCGATTCGCATCTTTCGCGATTGAGGCGCAAGCTCGAGGAGGTCGCAGCCGGCGTCGAGATCCGGGCGATCCGCAACCTCGGCTATCTCCTGCGCGCCACGGCATGAAAGATCCTCGCCCGCGCTCGCTTCAATGGGTTCTGGTGCGGCGCCTCATCCTGCTGCAGGCGGCGACCTTCGTCGCCTTCATCGCGCTGCTGATCGCGATCCTGACGATCGCTCAGCCGCGGCTGATCATCGACAACGAGGCCGCGATCAAACACCTGTCCGAAGCCGTGGCACGCGACGATGGCGGCGGCCTCTATGTTCGCGATACCGAAGAGCTTCGCGCATTCCGTGACGATTTTCCCAGCCTTTGGTTCGTGATCCGAGACGGCGCAGGCCATATAGTCCGGCAAGGCAGCGTTCCCCCTGCCTACGCGGCTGCCGGCGGTGTGCTCATGACGAATATCGGCCGCGCCACGCTGCGGTTCGATCAAGGCGACAGACGGCCGGAGGCCGCTTTTGCCAATGTCGATACGGATGCCGGCCGCGTCCAGATCCTTGCCTCATCGATCGCCTCGCGCGACGAGAATGACGGGCTCGAAGTGGAAATCAGCGTCAATGTCGACACGGCGAAGGACGCTAATGGCAATCCCGACTGGCTGCGCGTGCTGCCGGTTCTGGCGCTGCTGATCCTTGGCTTGTTGCTGCCGATCATACTGGTCATGGGCGTTGCCACGCTCGTCACCACGCCGGCCGTGGTGCGCCGTTCGCTCGCCGGTCTCATCTCCACGGCCGACCAGGCCGGGCGGATCGATATCGACAATCGCGCGGTGCAACTGGAGACGGCCCGGGTTCCAACGGAAATCGCGCCGATGGTACATGCCTTCAACAACGCACTCTCCCGCCTCGACGAGGGCTATGACCAGCGCAATCGGTTCCTGACAGATGCCGCCCATGAGTTGCGCACACCGATCGCCATCCTGCGCACCCGGGCCGAACTCTTGCAGGAAGATCCGCAGAGTGCGTCGCTGCGCAAGGACATCGAACGGTTGTCGCACCTGGCCCAGCAGCTTCTGGACCGCCAGGTGCTGGAACATGGCAGCGGCAGCCGCGAGACGGTCGACCTCGCGGCGCTGGCCAGGACGATTGCCGCCGATTTTGCGCCGCTGGCGTTCGAGGCCGGTTACGAACTGGATTTCGAAGCCAGGACGACACGTCCGGTGCCGGTCTTGGTCCAGGCCCAGCAGATCGAGCAGGCAGTCGCCAATCTCTTGCGCAACGCCGTCGAGCATGGCGGCAATCGCGGAACGATCACCGTGCTGGTCGATGCCGACGGCGGCATCGAAATTCACGACGAAGGTCCGGGTATTCCCGAAGCCGAGCGCGACCGCGTGTTCGAACCCTTCTATCGCCTGCGCCCCCGGTCGAGCGGTGCCGGCCTGGGGCTTAATCTCGCCCGAGAAATCGCCCGGTTGCACGCCGGTCGGGTCGATATCCTCTATGGTGCGTGGGTCGGCGCTCGCATAAGGCTGCAGTTGCCGGTCGTCGGCGTCGCGCAAACGGCAGCGCCGTCGGCGGCCAGCGCCTGACCTGAATCGAACGGCGCGACGAGCGCCGACGGCCGCGTGCTTTTTCAGATCACTTTTCGCCTTGGCCCTTATCAACGGTCGGGCGATGGTCCACATATGTCTCGGCGTTTCCAGGCAAGCGAACTGTGCACCTCGAGGCGGCCATGGCCGGCAGACCAGTGTGGAGAAATTGCAATGCAGACTTCATCCGAGGCGAAGGCCGGAGTGCTGGACGAAAGCGGCGACAAGCCCATCGGCGGCAAGGGCGTTCTCGACTGGCTGGTCACCGAGACCCGGGACCAGCGCTTCATCGACAACATCTTCGTCGATCTGTGCGAGCGCCTGGTCGACGCCGGCCTGCCGCTCGCGCGTGCCACGCTGCATTTCCGGATCCACCACCCGCAATGGCTCGGCGCCCGCATTCTGTGGCGCAAGGGCCTGCCGGAGGCCGATATCCGCATGTACGACTACGGCGTCGAAGACACGACCGTGTATCTCAACAGCCCGCTCTATGCCATCAACAATGGCGCCAGCCAGGTTCGCAAGAACCTCGAGGTGGCAGTCGAAGACGAGGTGGCGAATTCACTCTATGACGAGCTGCGCGCCGAAGGATTTACCGACTATGTCGCCCTGCCGCTCGAACACACGCTCGGCAAGCGCCACGTGATCACCTTCGCCAGCGATCGCAAGGGCGGCTTTACGGACGATCATCTCGCGTATCTCACCGGCCTCTTGCCCGTTCTCGCGCTCGTCAGCGAAATCCGGCTAAAGAACCGGATGGCGCGCACGCTTCTTGAAACCTATGTCGGACCACACGCCAGCGAACAGATCCTCGCCGGTGCAACGACGCGCGGAAGCGGCGTGACGGTCAGCGCCGCGATCCTGATCTGCGACCTGCGTGATTTCACCAGGCTTTCGGACCTGTGGCCCCGCGACGACGTGATCGAGCTTCTCAACGGCTATTTCGACGCCATGTCGGAGCCGATCGAACGACATGGCGGCGAGATCCTGAAATTCATGGGCGATGGCCTGCTGGCGATCTTCCCGCTCAGCAATGCCCAGGCCTGCGAAAACCTGTTGCAGGCCATAGGCGAAGCGGAAGCGGCACTCGCCAGGCTGAATGAGGAAAACCTGGCAAGAGGCCGCGAAGCGCTCGGCTACGGTATCGGCGTCAACGTCGGTGATGTCATGTACGGCAACATCGGTTCGCGCCGCCGGCTCGATTTCACGGTGATCGGACCTGCCGTCAATATCGCATCGCGGCTGGAAAACCTGACGAAGCTGGCCAAGCGTCCGGTGCTCCTGTCGCGGGCCTTCGTTGAACTCGCCGGCCGTACGCGCGACATGGAGCATCTCGGCGCTTTTCCGGTCAAGGGCCTCGACGAGCCGATCGACGTCTTCGCATTCTCGTCGGGCACCGCTCAGGCGGCGGAGTGATCCGACCGACATCGCACCCGCCGGTTGCGAAGCCTGGAGACGCCAGGCATCCTACGCCAAACGCTCGCGCGCCCAGCGCCCGACCGTGTCGGCCATCGTTTTCAGATGATCGGCAGCTGAAAAGCCCGAAATCGTCTTGCGTGGCTTGAGATCATGATCGCCATCCTCGAGCCAGAGGATCTCGATCGCGCTGGATAGGCGGTATCCTGACACCTCTTCACGGGTGCCGAATTCGTCACGCGTGCCCTGGCAGATCAGCGTCGGCGTTTTCAGCCCTTCCAGATGCTGTGTACGCAGCTGCTCTGGTTTTGCCGGCGGATGGAAGGGATAGCCGAGACACAACAGGCCGGCGACCTTGCCTTCGGCATGAAGCTCATCGGCAATCATGCTCGCCACCCGGCCGCCCATCGATTTACCGCCAATCACCAGCGGACCGGCTGCAGCAAGCGTCGCCACCTGAGCCTTGAACTCCGGATTGAGGGTTTCGGCTCGCGGCGGAGGCTTGCGACTGCCGCTGCGGCGTGCTGCCATGTAGGAGAATTCGAACCGGGCGATGCGGAAACCGACAGCGGCCAGCGCCTCGGCCGATGCGGTCATCGATGCCGAATCCATCGGCGCGCCAGCGCCATGGGCCAGCAAGATCGTCAGGGGCGCAGTCTGCGGGCCATCAAAAAGCATCATCTTTTCCATCTCCCCACCCTTGCATTGCCCGACCCGGCCGGCAGGGGCGCGTGGCTCGATTGCATCTAGCCGAGCGGGCTCGGCGCGAATTGCGCCACCAGCTCATGACGATCGCCGGGATAGGTCAACCGCACATGGGTCACCGACGCGCGACCGCTCCAGGTGCGTCGCTCGATCACGAGACACGCCGCCCCCGTGGAGATGTCGAGCGCCTGGGCCGCGTTGCGCCCTGCGGCCACCGCCCGAATGCGATGTTCGGCCGTACTCCACGGCACCTTCCCCAGGAGCCAGGAGCCTGGCGCGGATGTTTCGAAAAGCTCGGTCTCCGCCTCGGGAACCGCCGCCAGGCTGATAAGCCTTTCCTCGTAGCAGAAAGGCCGGCCGCCGGCGAAATGTCGACAGCTGACCTCCAGCAATCTTGCAGTCGATGGCAGGTCGAGCCGCCCGGCATCCTTCGCCTCGGCCTTGCGGATGCTGCGTTCATCCACCTGGAAACTATAGTCCAGTCCGAGAGACTGGACCTCTAGTTTGACATCGTGGATTTCCATCACGGCAGACTGCACATGGGGGAAGGTGACATAGCTGCCGGACTTGCGGCGCCGCTCGATGAGACCGCGCTTGACCAGTTCGGTCAGGGCCTTGTTCACCGTCATGCGCGAGCAGGCGTATTGTTCGGTCAGCTCATGTTCGAACGGGATGCGATGGCCAGGCGGCCAGGCGCCAGACAGGATATGACCTTCGACCTCGCCAAGAATTCTCTGGTGCAACGAAAGCGACTGCGGCTGGTTGCCCGCGTCGTCGGTTGGCTGGTCGCTCGGAATGTTGGCACCCTCGATGGCTTGCTTCAGCAGGCAAGCTTAACGATTTCGAAGCGCCGCGACAGCCCTCCCCTCGCCCTTTCCTGCTTTTCCACCGGTGCATCGACGAACGCCGGCTGGCGATGGCGCCGCGTTGCTCGCCTTGCCCAGACCGGGCGGCCCAGCGCAACACGACGCAAGCAATTGTTATACATGAGATAATTTGGAAAAGTGGCTACCACCGGCGGCGCGTGGCCGCCAACCTCCCTCTTGGCCTGTCGTGCGAGAGGGGAACCGCCATTCCGGTTGACAGCTGTCAACGACGGTCAGCGGTACTGGCCTGTGCGAGCGGCGCCATCGTCTCCGGCGCTCGGATATTCAACCCAAATTTCCGAACGGCAAGCACCCGATCAATAAAACAGGTGCCAGGGCGTCAGAAAGGCGCGAGCCCATTCCTGTTCGCGCTCCCGCTCCCGGTCGTCGTCTTCCGTCTCGCGGGCAGCCAGTTCGATACGCGGCTTTGAAGGCTTCGCAACGCCCCGCGGTGCCGGGGGCTCGAGGTAGCCAAGTGTCATCCCGCCGAGGTAGAACATGGTGCATCCCTTCCAGACCGTCTGACGCCATCGTCATCGCACCATGATCTTGCCACAATTCGGCGGGCTGTCAATAGTCGACTAAATCCATATTCTAATAGCTTGTTATCTGCGCCGTGGCGGACAGGTTCTTCGCTGCGACCGCAACGCGCCAAGATCATCCAGGCCGTCCGCGAAGAGATCGCCTCTACTATGCCGAATCGTGCCATGACGAATGGACGCTTTTGGATGCAGACAGAGTTGTCCGCGGACAACTGACCGGCGCCCTGCGCCGCCTCGATCGCGTAAGGGCGACGGATGGCACCATCAGGCTATCCATTTGTACATTCAGGCCGAATCGGATCATAGTGCATCTGCGCATATTGCCTCGATATGACAATTTTTGCGCAGATTTCGGAGAATGCGATGTTGCAACAGAAGATCCAGGGCCTCGACGTACAGGAGCATTTGCCAACGCTCCTGGCTGCCGATGCTATGGAACTCGCGCGTCAGCTCCAGCAGCATCAGAAGAAAATCTTCCCGCCACAAGCGCAAAAGACGCTACGTCTGTTCAGCCCCGCAGAGGCAGCCGCCTTCATCGGGATCGCCGAAGGCTACCTGCGCCAGATCGCATCGGAGGGGCACGGCCCTGCCCCCTTGGCAAACGGCCGACGGATGTATGCGATCTCGGACATCGAACGCATTCGCCGCGTCCTGGACGACGGCGGCAAGCCGGGAAAATACATCCCGCATCGTCGCGGCGACGAGAGACTGCAGGTCATCTCGGTCATGAACTTCAAGGGCGGATCGGCAAAGACCACGACGTCGGCCCACCTCGCCCAACACCTCGCATTGCGGGGCTATCGCACGCTGGCGATCGATCTCGATCCGCAGGCATCGCTCTCGGCACTGTTCGGGCATCAGCCCGAGCTGGATGTCGGCGAAGCTGAAACGATATACGGTGCTATCCGCTACGACAGCCCCCGGCCTATCGCCGAAATCGTCCGCTCGACCCATCTGCCAAATCTGCATTTGATCCCGGGCAACCTCGAACTCATGGAATTCGAGCACGAAACGCCCAAGGCCATGAGCAGCGGCTCTGCGGAAACGATGTTTTTCGCCCGCATCGGTGATGTTCTCGCCGATATCGAGAGTTTTTACGACGTCGTCATCATCGACTGCCCGCCGCAACTGGGTTTTTTGACCATGTCGGCGCTGTGTGCCGCGACATCGGTGCTGATAACGGTGCACCCGCAGATGCTCGACGTCATGTCGATGTCGCAGTTTCTCTCGATGACCAGCGAGTTGATGCGCGTCGTCGAAAATGCAGGTGGGCGGACGAGCTACGACTGGATGCGCTACCTTGTCACTCGGTTTGAGCCGAATGACGGCCCGCAGAGCCAGATGACGGGGTTCATGCGCTCCATCTTCGGCAACCGCATGCTGCACAATGCCATGGTCAAATCGACGGCCGTTTCCGACGCAGGCGTCACCAAGCAGACGCTCTACGAGGTGGAACGCTCGCAGTTTGTCCGCGGCACCTACGACCGCGCGATGGATTCCCTGACACTCGTCAACGGCGAGATCGAGGATCTCCTGCGCAAGGTGTGGGGGAGGAAGTAAGCCATGGCCCGCAAGAACCTGATCGGCGTTTCAGACAGCCACGCGGCCGGCCTCGAGGATGAGCGTCCGCTTGCTGGACGCCAGATTGCCGGCCTTGCTGCCGGGCAGAGACCGCCAACCCCCATTGGCGGCATCACCCGCTCCCTGTCGGCCATAACGCAAAAGGTCGAACGCGCGCAGGAGCTTGAACGCCAGCTTGCGGAGGGCCAGGCCGTCATCGAGCTTGATCCGGCCATGGTCGACGTCTCCTTCGTCGCTGACCGGCTCGGCATCGAGGCCGATGTCGAACAATCCCTTTTGCAGCAGATCCGCGATCACGGACAACAGGTCCCGATCCTCGTGCGCCCGCATCCGGATGAGCAAGGCCGTTATCAGGTCGCCTATGGCCACCGACGCCTCGCAGCCACACGCGCGCTTGGCAGCAAGGTCAGGGCCGTCGTGCGGGAACTCAGCGATGAACAGCTGGTGATCTCGCAGGGCCAGGAAAACAATGCCCGGACCGACCTGTCGTTCATCGAGCGATCGCTTTTTGCCACCCGTCTCGAGGATCGAGGTTTTTCGCGCGATGTCATCATGTCGTCGCTTGGCGTCGACAAGGCGGCACTCTCGAAGATGATCGCGATCGTGCGCCGGCTACCCGTCGATGTCATAGAGGCCGTCGGTGCTGCACCTTCGATTGGTCGGCGACGGTGGACGGAACTCGCCGAGCTGATCATCGAGGACGACGAACGCGTGCGAACACAGGCGTTCGTTGCCCGATCCGATTTTCCGGAAAGGCCGAGCGATCAACGGTTTGAGACGCTGTTTGCGTACCTGAGCCAAGTCAAGGCCAGGAGCCAGGTGATAGCCTGGGTCGCGCCGGATGATACCAGCCCGGTGCGTATTCGTGAAACAAACCGCGAAACGACGCTGTCCTTCAACAGGAAGACGGCGCCGGGTTTTGCCGATTTCGTGAGGCAGAGGCTCAACTCTCTGTACCTCGAATATCAACAGGAAACAGGAGACTAACAGAGCAAAAGAAAAAGGCTTCCGAACGACTAGCGCACCGGAAACCCTTCTCTCGTGTAGCAACTAGAGAATCCCATTTCCGCGAATCACTGTCAAGCGTTTTCAACGTCGTTTCGGCGAACGGACTTCTTTTGCCTTTGAAAAGGTGAAGAAAGATGGAGCGAGGAAATGTGACGACGCCCTTTGGGCGGCGCGCGATGACACTTGGCATGCTTGCAAGCCAGGTTGTCGCGAGCGAAATCGATTCGCATCAGCCAATCGACAAGTGGAAATTGTTTCGGACCGCATGCGAAGCGAAGGCTGTCATCGGCGTGTCCGATCGTGCGCTCGCTGTGCTCAACGCATTGTTGAGCTTCTATCCAAAGGTCGAGCTGACGCCTGGCCGGGGCTTGGTGGTCTTTCCGTCCAACACGCAACTCGCATTGCGCACCCATGGTATGGCCGGCACGACGCTGCGCCGGCATCTGGCAGCTCTTGTCGATGCCGGTCTCATCCTGCGCAAGGACAGCCCCAACGGCAAGCGTTATGCCAGACGGGACAGCAAGGGCTCGATCGGCGATGCATTCGGGTTCGACCTGTCACCGCTGCTGGCCCGTGCACAGGAGCTGCAAACGGCTGCTGCTGCCATTGCACTGGCCCGGCAGGAGGCACAGCTCGCCCGTGAACGCCTCAGCCTTTGCCGTCGCGACGTCACGAAGCTTATCGACATGTTGCGCGAAGCCGATCACAGTTCAAACTGGCAGGGCATTCATGACCGCTATCTTCATGCAGTCGGCGCTCTGACGAGAAAGCCCGGACTGGAAGAAATCGAGCCCATTCTGAGAGAACTGGACGGGCTACGCTCGGAAACGCTCAACCAATTGGAAATCCTGTTAAATCTCCAAAAACTGGCCGCCAATGATAGCCAGAATGGTCGCCACATACAGAGTTCACATCCAGACTCTTCTACTGAATCTGAACCGGGCTTAGGAAACGAAACGGCTGCTGTTGCGAATGCGGAGCTGCAAAGCCGCAGATCGGTGGGTGTGCCGATCGGTCAGCGACCTGCACCCAGCGACAATGGTCGCAACACTGAGACTGGACCCAGCCCACAACCATCCGGCAAGGGAGCTCAGGCCTTTCCTCTGGTCACGGTGCTTCGCGCCTGCCCCGATATCGTCGACTACGGGCCCGGCGGAGAGGTCCGCTCCTGGCGAGATCTGATGACCGCCGCCCTCGTTGTCCGTTCCATGCTGAATGTCAGCCAGGGCGCCCATGACGAGGCGTGCAGGGTACTTGGGCCGGAGGTGGCCGCTACGGTTATGGCCTGTATTCTGCAGCGTTCCACGCATATCAAATCCGCAGGGGGATATCTGCGCGATCTGACGCGCCGGGCGCTTCGGCAGGAGTTCGCAGCCGGCCCGATGATCATGGCCTTGTTGCGAGCCAGTCCCGGGGATATCGCCCTCGCCAGCTGAGCAGGATGAAGACGTTCGGTCTGCTTGGAGGTTGACAGCTGTCAACCAAAGCGGACGTGTGCGTGACAGTAAACAAAGCACCAACGCAAAGAACGGGCAGGAAATGTATGTCGGTGATAATCCGGACTGTCGCCAAATGATCGAGGCTGGACGCTGAGCTGGGGGTGGGGCCAGGTATTACCGCGTACGGGCAACATGAGAAACGACGATTTCGTTCTCGAGTTTATCGACGCGTCAATTGCTTTTACATCACGGGTCGGCAACTCCCGACAACAGGTGGATGATCGGTTTGTTCCGTTACGGCAAGCAATCGATCTGGCGCATTGTTCCGCGCAGTTCGCTCAAGTTGACAGCTGTCAACGTTTAGGGTCTGCAGAGGATGCGTGCACATTTCAAGCGTGGGAGATGAAACCCGGCGCTGATCTCGGTCCCGTGACGTCGTCGTAGTCCCTCGACGGAGCACGTAGCTTTCCCCTGACGGCACTAATCCGTTGGCAAGATGGGATGTACTCAGGCTACCGTTCGACAGTTGACAGCTGTCAACCGAGCCGATGGCGGGGATCATTGGTGACGCAGCTTGGCATAGACGGCGAGGGTGGCCACTGAATCCGTTTGCTGCCGATGCATGGGGCGACCGATTGGACGTGTGGTGAATGCCCGATGTTGGCTTCACAATGTGCAGAAACGTCGAAAGTCTCAGCACCTGCCCACGGGACGACTGCGGATCGGATATTGCAGTCGGTGGCGGGTAGAGGATTTGCATCGGGCTTGTCGGGTATCTGCGATGGAGATCGTGCGAGTGTAAACCTTATCGACCCCGCGCGGGTTGCGGTTGACAGCTGTCAACGAACTGCCTGTTGGCCGGAAACTGCGTCTGCCATGGAAGGCTCATGGCAATTTCAAGCCCAGTTTGGACGTGTTAGCGGAATGGAAAGGAAGCGCTGTTATCCTCTGCCTGATGGTCATGATGCTTTGATATTGGCCACCAACAGCGTATTATCGGGTGGCCAAATTCTTCGAATCGAGCCGATTTTTCGCTCAAATGCATCGCGCCGTCGAGCAAATCGGGTTTCTCAATTCGGCGCCGCAGAAACACAACGACAATCAGCATAAATTCCGATAAAACGACCCATCATATGTGTCGGAAGATAACGGGCGAATTCAGTTCCGTTTGCCGGAATTAGTGTGCGATTGTAATGCGATACGATATCCCTGATTTTCTCCTCCAGACGCAGCTTTCGGCCACGATCGAGGCCGAGGATCGCCTGGCGCGACTGGACGAACGCGCCGGTCGTCACCCCGTTGCGGAGGGGTTTCGCGAGCGGGGCCAGTTCTTCGATGCCGCCGGCGCACTCTGGGTCGCGGGCGAGCTGGTGCATGTGGAAGATCTGGTGCTGCATGACGCGCATATGGATGTCCGGGCACCGACACATGAATTGACGATTGCGCACGCGGTGCTGAGGGCGCGCCGCAGGATCTGGCTGTCGGATCCGGATTGGGCGCTGTCGCCGGCCGGTCTGGCGGTTCTGCGCGGGGAACAGCCGGCCGCAGATCCAAGCCCGATCGCGCGCCAGACAGGGGCTCGCTCCGAGCCCGATGAAGAAAGCGACGTGGAGGACGAAGACGACGACAACCCGCTCTCGCGCGAATTTGCAGAAATCGATGCCGCAATCGCGCGCTCGCAGCGCCTGCTCGATGAACAAGCGGGTGAGCGCGGCGAGATGGTGTCTGGAGGAGGCGAGCGCCCATCCGCGGAGGAAGCCAAAGGGCAATTGGGTTTGCTTTTTGATGACGAGTGGGACGAGGGCGCGCGGCTCGATGCCTGGCGGTTGCTGATCCCGTCGGCGGATCGCCTGCCGGCCTGCCTTGGCGCGGCAATGCTTTTCGATGCCTGGGAGCAGATGGAACCGCTCCGCCGGCAACATTGGCTCGGCGGATTGCTGGTCTCTGCCTACCTGCGCGCGCGCGGCAAGGTGACGTCGCATCTGCTTTGCTTCAACATCGGCCTGAAGACGATCCGCCATGAACGTCGGCGCTCCAGGGATCAGGAGGTCAGGCTGCGGGCTTTTCTCGACGCGCTGGCTCTGACCGGAGAGCAGGGCCTCAAGGAGCTGGACCGGCTTTTTCTGGCCAAGACCCAGATGGAAATGCGTGTCCGGGATCGCCGCTCCAACAGCAGCCTGCCGGCCTTGATCGAACTTCTGCTGTCGCGACCGATCGTCTCCGCCGGCCTGGTGGCGCATCACGTCGGGGTCACGCAACGGGGTGCGCTCAATCTCGTGCGTGAACTTGGCGCCAAGGAAATGACGGGCAGGGGACGCTATCGCGGCTGGGGCATATTGTAGGCGCCGCTGCCGGATCCGGCCATCGATCGAAAGCGAACATGAGGCTGCGGCCTGCCGCGATTGCTTCAGCCGTAACCTTAGATGGCCATCGCCGCAGGCGGGCCAGCTGACCTCCTATTCCGGGTTAGCCAAGCAGATTGCGGATCGTGCGCAGGAAGGCGCGACCACCCACCTCGATCAGCGCATCGGGGAAGTCGTAGTCGGGATTGTGCAGGCGCGGGTGGTTCTCGCCGGCACCGAGAAAGAACATCGCCGAAGGGGCGACGCGGCCGAACAGGCCGAAATCTTCAGACGCCTTCATCGGCAGGGTCGTCGGACCTTCATCATGGCTGATGCCTTCTTCGCCAAGCGCCTGACGCAGGGCGCTGACGGCTGCCGGCGCATTGCTGCATTGATGGAAGATATCTTCGTAGCTGATCGAGGCGGTGAGCCCGGCAGCGACTGCGTGCTGGCGCACCAGCCCTTCGGCGCTCTGTACCAGGTCGCCCATCCGCTCATCGGTCAGCGTTCGCAGCGTTGCCCAGATCTCGGCATGACCCGGGCTTATGCCGAAGGCGGGTTCGCCGAGGCGGGCATGGGTGACCGTGACCAATGTGAATTCGGCGTTGAGCGGGCCGCCGACACCAAGGCCGGTCAATTCGCCGAGGAGATGCGCCATGGCGAAAGTCGGCGCGATGCCGTCCTCCGGGCAGGAGGCATGCGCGGTCTTTCCGGAAAGCACGATCCGCATGCCGCGCGAGGCACAATTAACCGGTCCCTCCGTCAGGGCCGCGTGCCCCAGGGGCAGGCCGGGAAAGTTGTGCAGCGAAAACACGAAGTCCGGTCTCAGCGTTTCGAATTTCGGGTCGGCCAGCACCGCGGCCGCGCCAGCCCCGTTCTCTTCGGCCGGTTGAAACAGCAGGATCGCCCGTCCGCGCCGCGGACGTTTGTGGGAAAGCGCCCTGGCAAGCGCCATCAGCGTCGCCGTGTGCCCATCGTGGCCGCAAAGGTGTCCCTTGCCGTCGATCTCGGATCGATGGGGCAGGGTGGAGATTTCGTGGATCGGCAGGGCATCGAGTTCGGCGCGGACCATCACGGTCGGTCCATCGCTCGCTCCCTGATAAATGGCAGCCACCCCTTGCCCGCCGAGCCCGGTGACGACAGTATCCGGCTGGCTCGCCCGCAGTGCCTCCGTCACCATTCTGGCGGTCCCGACCTCTTCGCCGGAGAGTTCCGGCTGGCGGTGAAGTTCGCGTCGAAACGCTGTGATCTCGTCCAGTTCTCCACCATTCAGAAACATGCGCACCATCCCAACCCGTGTCTGCCGGAGGGGATGCATCGACCGCGCCCCCGCTATCGGCAGGGAATGTGGAGCGGCGTGCCGGCCGTGTCCAGTCGGGAAAAATGAAGATGCCGGGAATGTTTTGCCGCGATGCTGCTGGTCTTATCGCAGACAGCGCAGGTGTCACCTGCCATCCGGATGAACGGATCGGCGACGATCCGGCTGGCGCTTGTTGAAGGCGAGGGAGTGAAGCACACGGCCGCATATCTGCTGGCTCGTGCCGACCCATGGCCGTGCCGGCGCGCGCGCACGGCACCGGGCTCCGAAGGATTTGCGCCGCCGCCACTCGCGGCCAAGGGGGATGGGTGTCAGGCGGGGCTCTATCTTCGGGCGCCGCCGACGAGCGAGATCGAGCGCGCTGCCGCGGTCACCAGCGGGGCGAAGCGTTCTTCGGTTTCTTCCGGCGTGTAACGACTGCGCGATACGGCGATGTTGATCGCTCCATAGGGCGTGCCATTGGCATCGAGCACCGGTGCCGCGATCGACAGGTCGCCGTGGAAATATTCCTCGTAGGCGGTGGCGTAGCCCTGGGTTGCCGATTGCTTCAGCTTTGCTTTCAGGGCGTCAAGGTCGAAGGTCGTGTGCGGCGTGAACGGATAGAGATCCGATTTTTCGAGGATCGCATGGGCTGCGGCTTCCGGCATCCCGGAGAGGATGGCGATGCCAGGCGCGGTGCAATAGGCCGGCAGCCGGGTGCCGGTGATGACGTCGTTGTTGAGCACGTGCCGGCTCATGAAGCGCGACACGAAGACGATGTCGGTATCGTCGAGCACGGTAAGGTTGACCGTTTCCTCAGTGGCTTTGCTCAGATGCAGCAGATAGGGCATGCCCCTTTCGACGAAGCCGCTGGCGCGCGTGTAGTGATAGCCGAAATCGAGCACCTTCACCGTCAGTTCGAAGCGCTTTGTATCGGGGTTCTTGCCGAGATAACCGAGTTTGGTCAGCGTGTGGGTGAAGCGCTGTGCCGCGCTCATGTCGAGCCCGGTTTCTTCCGCGATCTGTGACAGGCTTAGGTTTGGCCGGCGCCCGTCAAAGGCTCTCAAGACCCTGAAAGCCTTCTCGACCGACTGCACCAGCAAGGGGTCGCGGTCTTCTCCCGACGTTTCGTTCTCGTCCGTCGCAGCCCTGTTCGCCTTGCGCGCCATGTATCCCCGATCCCTGCCGTTTCCCACATATCGATAACAGAATCGCCAAGCCCAGGAAAAGGTGCTTGACAGCTAAAATAAACATAATCACACTATGTCATAACAATTATCGCATTGCAATAGTTGTTTCATTGCAACGGAGAAAATCATGGACCGCTTCATCCTGACTGAACGGCGCGGCGAGGTCGGCATCATCACGCTGAACCGCCCCGAAATCCTCAATGCCTGGCACAGCGCGATGCGCCAGCAGCTGGTCGCTGCCTTCAAGGCCTTCGAAGAAGACGAGGCGGTCCGCGCCATCATTCTCACCGGCGCCGGCGACCGTGCCTTCAGCGCCGGTCAGGACCTGAACGAGACCCGTACCTTCGACGGCGCCCGTGGCCAGGAATGGGTGGGCGAATGGGAGCGGCTCTATGATGCGATGCGCTCGCTGTCGAAGCCGCTGATCGCGGCACTCAACGGCGTTGCCGCCGGCTCGGCCTTCCAGGTGGCGCTTCTGTGCGACTTCCGCATCGCTCACCCGGGCGTGCGCATGGGGCAGCCGGAAATCAACTCCGGTATCGCCAGCACCACGGGACCGTGGATGATGCGCGAGATGATCGGCCTCTCCCGCACCATCGACCTGACGCTCAGCGGCCGGTTGATGCAATCGGACGAATGCCAGGCCATCGGCATCATCAACCGCATCGTGCCGCAGGAACGCGTCATGGACGAAGCGCTGTCTCTGGCGCATGAACTGGCCTCCAAGCCGCCGGTCGCCATGCGGCTTGACAAACAGCGCTTCAGGGAGATGACAGAGGCTGGTTTCCGCGACTGCCTCGAAGCCGGCGCCCGCATCCAGCGCGAAGCCTACGCTTCCGGCGAACCGGCGCGGATGATGGAGCAGTTTCTCGCACGGCGTGCGGCAAGCAAGGCCTGACAAAGGCCCGGCCGCTTATGGGAGGCGGCACGCAATCCAAGACAAGAGGGTAGAACAATGACCAAAGACAAAAGCATGCTGATTGATCGCCGCAACCTGTTGAAAATCGGCGGAGGCCTGGGCGTTGCCCTGGCCGCGCCAACCATCTTCACACGGCCCGCCTTTGCCGCCGAAGCGCTGACCGTCGCCGATCCCGGCGGTCCTTATAGCCCGGGATATCGCAAGGCCTTCTACGACCCCTTTGAAAAGGCGACCGGCGTCAAGGTCATCAATGTCGCGCGCGATGCCGAACCGACTGCGCAGTTCCGCGCCATGGTCGAGACGCAATCCTACAGCTGGGACGTCTGCACGTTGACGCTGTCTGCCCGCGACATTCTGGAAAAGCGCGACCTGCTCGAGCCGATCAACCTGCCGGCTGCCGACGTGCCCGGGCTGATGCCCGACGCGCTCACCGAACTGTGGCTTGGCGTCGACGTCTATTCCACCATCATGGCCTATCGCACCGACCGCTTCGATGCGGCCAACGGTCCGAGTTCCTGGGCGGATTTCTGGAACGTCGAGAAGTTCCCGGGCCGTCGCGCCCTGCGCAAGAACCCGATCGATACGCTGGAGCAGGCGCTGCTCGCCGATGGCGTGCCGCTCGCCGAACTCTATCCGCTCGATATCGAACGCGCCTATGCCAGCCTTGAGAAGATCAAGCCGCATGTCGACGTCTGGTGGACCGGTGGCGCGCAGTCGAGCCAGCTGATCCAGAGCGGCGAAGTCGACCTGATCGCACTCTGGAACGCCCGCGCCCAGGCCGTCATCGACGGCGGCGCGCCGGTCAAGATCGGCTGGAACCAGGGGCTTTATTCGATCGAGGGATGGGGCATTCCCAAGGGGTCGCCGCGTGCCGATATCGCCCGGCAGTTCGTCCGCTTCTGCGCCGATCCTAAGCAGCAGGCGCTCTTCACCGAGTTCCTCGCCTACGGCCCGACCAACCTCAAGGCCTATGAGCATATCCCGGCGGAACGCGCGTCGGCGCTGCCGACCTCAGAGGCCAATCTCAAGGTCATGACCATTGCGCGTGAAGACTGGTGGAGCGCCAACCGCTCCGAAATGACCGAGCGCTTCAACGCCTGGATCCTGGGTTAAGGGGAAAACAGATGCTCGCGAAGCCCGAACAAGCCACTCGCCCCAAACTTCTCGTCGACGGACTGGCCAAGAGCTATGGCGCGACCGTCGCCCTGAAGCCCACGCACGTCGCAGTCCAGACCGGCGAGTTCCTGACGCTTCTCGGGCCTTCGGGCTCCGGCAAGACGACTTTGCTGCAGATGATCAGCGGGCTGGTCCTGCCGACGGAGGGCCGCCTGTTCATCGACGGCAGCAACGAGACGGACACGCCGGTGCACAAGCGCGACATCGGCCTGGTTTTCCAGCACTACGCCCTGTTTCCGCATCTGACGGTGGCCGAGAATATCGGCTTTCCCCTGAAGATGCGCGGCAAGAGCAGTGCCGAGATCGACAGGCAGGTCAAAGGCGCGCTCGACATGGTTCAGCTCGGCCACCTGGCCGGGCGTTTCCCGCGCGAACTTTCGGGCGGGCAGCAGCAGCGCGTCGCGCTTGCGCGCTGCTTCGTCTACCAGCCGTCGATCATCCTGATGGACGAGCCGCTGGGTGCGCTCGACAAGAAGCTTCGTGAGCACATGCAGTTCGAAATCAAGCGGCTGCACCGCCAGACCGGCGCCACGATCATCTATGTGACGCACGATCAGGAGGAGGCGCTGGCGCTGTCCGACCGCATCTGCCTGATGAACCACGCCATGGTCGAGCAGATCGGCCCGCCGCAGGAAATCTACGCCCGGCCGCGCACCGCCTTTGCCGCCGATTTCATCGGCATCTCCAACATCTTCCGTGGCCGCGTCGACATCGGCTCCGGTGGTGTCGCCCATCTTTCGACCGAAAACGGCCGCTTCCGGATTGACGGCACCGGCCTTTCCAACAATGCCGAGATGGCGCTGGTGGTGCGGCCGGAGCATCTCGAACTCGGCTCGACCGGTGCAAACGAAATCAGCGGCCGCGTCGCCGAAGTCGTCTATGCCGGATCGGAAACCCGCCTGCTCGTCGACGTCGCGGCCGACGCGCTGGTCACGGTTCGTGTCCTTCCGGGTAAGCCGCTGCCGAGCATTGGCGAAACCATCACGCTCAGCTGGGCGCCGGAAACGGCCGTGCTGGTGACGCCATGACCACCGCCGCCATGACCTCAGGACGCGCAGCGCGTCCCAATCGCTTCCGCTTCGGTCCGCTTTGGCTGGCCGTGCCGGGTATCGCCTTTCTGCTGATCTTCTTCCTCGTTCCCGTCGCCAGGCTCATGGGCCTCAGCCTCGAGGACGCCGACACCGGCGCAATGACCGCAAGCCATTATGCGAGGATCCTGGAGACGGACGTCTATTTCCGCGTCCTGTTGATCACGTTCCGGATCGCAGGGCTGACGACGCTCTGCTCGCTGCTGCTCGGTTATCCCTTGGCCTACTGGCTGTCGCGCCTGCCGGACCGGACGCGCGGGACGATGATCCTGCTCGTCATGGTGCCGTTCTGGACGAGCTACCTGGTCAAGAGTTTTGCCTGGGTCATCGTGCTCGGCCGTACCGGCGTCATCAACCAGATCGGCCTTGGCTCGGGTCTGCTCAGCCAGCCGCTCGAACTCTTGCACAACGAACTCGGCGTGATGATCGGCATGGTCCATGCCATGGTGCCGCTTGCCATTCTCACCATGCTGCCTGTCATGACCGGCATCGATCGCCGGCTGACGCAGGCTTCGGGGACCTTGGGCGCGACGCCTGCGAAAGGCTTCTGGCTCGTCTACTTCCCGCTTTCGCTTCCGGGTGCCGCCGCCGCCGGTCTGCTTACCTTCATCTCCTCGCTCGGTTTCTTCATCGTCCCGGCCCTGCTCGGCGGCCGTCAGCAGACGATGCTGGCGCAGCTGATCATCGTCCAGGTGCAGGAGATCCTGAACTGGGCCTTCGCAGGCGCGCTCGCCGCCATGATGCTGGCAGCAGCACTGGTGACGTGCTGGCTCTACGATCGGGTGTTCGGTCTCTCCAGCCTGTCCGGCGAACCGTCCGACGGCAAGGCTGGCAAGACAGGTGTTCTGCGCGCCATCGGCCTGGCGATCCTCGATCGGGTCGCAACCGTCAGCAGCGCCATCGCATCCGGCAGTCACGCTCTGCTGGGGCAGGCGGTTTCAAGCCGCATGCTCGGTATCTACAGCGTCATGATGTTCGCCTTCCTGATGCTGCCGACGCTCGTCGTGCTGCCGATTGCCTTCACCAGCTCGCAGTTCCTCGAGTTCCCGCCGCCGGGCTATGGGCTGGAATGGTTCAGGACTTATTTCACCTCGGACCTCTGGGTGGCTGCCACCATCCGCTCCTTCGGCGTCGCCTTCGCGACCGCGATCGTTGCAACGGTCATCGGCGGTTTTGCGGCGCTCGCACTTGCCCGTTCGCGCTCGCGCTGGCGGGGCATCATCTTCGCTTTCTTCCTGGCGCCGATGATCGTGCCGCGCATCGTCATCGCCGTCGGTCTGTTCTACCTCTTTGCGCAGATGGGACTGGTCGCGACCGATGTCGGCCTGGTGATCGGCCACACGGTGCTGGCATTGCCCTTCGCCTTCGTCGCCATCGCCGCTGTGTTGAAGAGCTATGACTGGCGGCTCGACCAGGCGGCGGCGACGCTCGGGGCAAACAGGGTCCAGGCCCTACGCTTCGTGACCGTTCCCTTGATCAAGAGCGGCCTGACGGCAGCGTTCCTGTTTGCCTTCATCACCTCGTTCGACGAGCTGACCGTGGCGATCTTCGTCAGCGGCGGCGTCAAGACGACCCTGCCGAAGCAGATGTGGGACGACATGATCCTTCAGCTCAACCCGACGCTTGCGGCGGTTTCGGTCGTCGTCTTCATCGTCGTGACGACACTTCTCCTGGCGGCGGAAAAACTCCGCCGCTCCTCCTGACACGCTATTCGAGATCTTCCCATGACCGTATCTCTCGAAGGCTTCCTCGGAAGCTTCACGACCAAGGCTGTCCGCAAACCGGAACAGGTGTTTGCCCGTTTCAACGGCGAGCCGATCACCTTCGCCACGCTCGACGCGATGTCGTCAGCCCTTGCCGCCGAATTGCGCCAGCGCGGCCTGAAATCCGGGGATCGCGCCGCCGTCATGATGCGCAATTCGCGGCTGTCGCTTGCCGTGCTCTTTGGCCTCGCGAAGGCCGGCGTCGTCTGGGTGCCGGTCAATGCCCAGCTGCGCGGCGAGGGCCTGCGCTATATCCTCGAACATTGCGAACCGGGCGTCGTCATCTGTGACGCCGAGCTTGCCGAAACGATCGCCGAAAGTGGTGCCGCGCTACCCGCGGCCGGGCTCATTCTCGCCGGCGAACCGGCGGGTGCGACGTCGCTCGAGACGATCCTGTCGTCGGGTGCCGCCTTCGAGGAGGCGCCGCCTGCCGCCGACGATCTGTTTGCGATCATGTATACCTCCGGCACCACCGGCCGGCCGAAGGGTGTGCTCGTGACCCACGGCATGATCCGGCTTGCCGGCGAGGCGGTGCGCACGCTGTCGGTTGCCGGTCCCGGCGATGTCTTCTTCGTCTGGGAGCCGCTCTACCATATCGGTGGGGCGCAGCTGATCGTGCTGCCGATCATCGAAGACCTTTCGCTCGCCATGGTCGACAGGTTCAGCGCCAGCCGGTTCTGGGAGCAGGTGCGCAACTATGGCGCCACCCATATCCACTATCTCGGCGGCATCCTGCAGATCCTGCTGAAGCAGCCCGAAAGCGAGCGAGATCGTGAGCATCCGGTGCGGATCGCCTGGGGCGGCGGTTGCCCGAAGGAGGTCTGGCCACTGTTCAAGGAGCGCTTCGGCGTCGAGATGCGCGAGTGCTACGGCATGACCGAAGCCTCCAGCATCACCACCTGCAACACCAACGGCGTCGTCGGTGCCGTCGGCCAGCCGATGCCCTGGTTCTCGGTCGATATCCTCGACGACAAGGGTGCGCCGGTACCAACAGGCGACAAGGGCGAGATCGTCGTGCGCACCTCGCTTGAGGGGGCGCTGTTCAAGGGCTACCTGCGCAATCCCGAAGCGACGGAAAAAGCGCTTCGCAACGGCGCGCTTCACACCGGCGATTCCGGTTCCTTCGACGCGGACGGCAATCTCTGGTTCCATGGGCGGTTGACCGACAGTGTCCGCTGCAAGGGTGAGAACGTCTCCGCCTGGGAGGTCGAGCATGTCGCCGCCGCCTATCCGGCGGTGGAAGATTGCGCCATCATCGGCGTCGCTGCTGACGTCGGCGAACAGGACATCAAGCTCTTCGTCAAGCCGAAGCCGGGCGCCGCGATCGATCCGATCGACCTGTCCGGTTGGCTCGCCCATCGGCTCGCGCCCTACCAGAACCCACGCTACATCGCCGTCGTCGACGAGTTCGAACGCACGCCGAGCCAGCGCATCATGAAGCACCGGCTGCCCGCCGGTCTCGACAATTGCTGGGATCGGCTGGCGCGGCCATGACCTTGGTGGCCACGGCGAACGAAGGAAGGTGAGAGGGATGGATCAGTCTGACGGGATCGTGCTGGTCGGCTGCGGCAACATGGGGTTTGCGCTGCTCGAAGGCTGGGTCGGGCGGGCCGGCATTGCCGCCGACCGGATCCATGTGATCGAGCCTATGGATCAACTGCGCAACCGCGCGGCGGCCGCGGGCGCCACGGTCTACGCAGACGCGGGCGAGCTGCCACAGGCGTTGCGCCCTCGCGCCGTCATCGTCGCCGTCAAGCCGCAGGTCATCGGTGCCGTGCTCGGCGCTTACAGACGGTTCAGCGGAAAGGCTGTCTTCATCAGTATCGCCGCCGGCGTGCCGATCGCGCGCTTCGAGGCCACTCTTGGCGAGACCGCGATCGTTCGCGCCATGCCCAACATGCCGGCTTCGATCGGCTTGGGCGTGATTGCAGCCTTTGCCAACGTCCACACCGACGACGGCCAAATGGCTGAGGTTACCGGCCTGCTTGGCGCCGTCGGCAATGTTCACTGGCTCAATGAAGAAACGCTCGTCGATGCAGCGACGGCGATATCTGGCTCGGGCCCGGCCTATCTCTTCCATTTCATGGAGTGCCTGGAGGAAGCAGCGATCGCCGTGGGCTTGCCGGCGGCAACGGCACAGGCCCTGTCCAGCCAGACCGTCTGCGGTGCCGCCGCACTTGCCAGCGCCAGCGCCTTCTCGCCGGCGGATTTGCGCCGGCAGGTGACAAGTCCGAACGGCACAACGGCTGCCGCGCTCGACATCTTCACGGCAGAGCCAAGTCTGGGCGATCTGGTGAAGCGGGCGGCAATCGCTGCGCACCGCCGGGCGTTGGAACTGGCTGTCGGCTGACCGCCCTTCGTGTTCGGATCAGGCCGTAGTGAACGACGCGTCGCGCACGCCCGGGATGTGAAACGTCTGCTGGAAATAGGACCGCAATGCCTGCATCGGCGGCGTGAACTCCGCGCCGCGGCGCCAGGCAAGGCCGACATCCATGGCCGGCACGGTGTCGCGCACGTTGATCGTCTCGATGCGCCGGCCCTCCAGCGACCAGGGGCGATGCACCATGTCCGACAGAATGGCGACGCCCTGGCCGTTTGCGACCAGCGAGCGCACGGCCTCGACGGAGGAAGTCCGCAGGATGACGCGTGGCTGATAAGTCGAGGCGCTCCAGTATTTCAGTGAGGAGTGTGCGGCCTCATCGACGGTGAGCATGATATAGGGCTCCTCGGCGATCTCGCGAAAGCCGACGCTGTCGCGCTGAAGCAGCGGATGCTGGGCCGGCACCCACAGCCTTCGCGTCGAACTCATCAGCTTTTCGGTCGTCAACGCCGGATTGAGGATGTTCGACGTCAGAAGCACCGCCATGTCGTAGCGGTTGGTCAGCAGACCTTCCTCGATCGATTCCCGCTTCAGTTCGAACAGCTGCACATCGAGTTTCGGGAACAGTCGCCGCAGCCGCTCGATATGCTGCGGCAGGAAATAGCCGATGACGGTATAGGTGGCCGCGATTGCCAGCGTGCCCTCGACGGCACTGCTGACGACGTTGAGATGTGTCGCCTCATCCACCTTCTTCAGGATCTCGTAGGCGTGCGAGAGGAACTGCCGGCCGGCCATCGTCAGGTCCATGCCGCTCGGCGTGCGCAGGAACAGGTTGGCGCCGACGATGCGCTCCAGTTCCTTGATGGCCGTGGTGACCGCCGATTGCGAGATCGAAAGATCGATCGCCGCCTGCGATATCTGGCCGAGCTCGGCGGTTGCGACGAAATAGCGAAGCTGGCGAAGGCTCATCGACATCACGCATTCCCATCTGATTTTTTAATAATGCGGCTGAGAAAATCAGAAAGCCTGCCGTGTGTTTGAGCAGTCAGCTGATCATCTCTAGGGCATCATCGGCTAAGTCCTTCTGAAGACGCTAATTTTCCGTGGCCGCTTTTGCAACTGCGAATTCTGAAATTCAGATAATGAGCATATGAAAATAGAATTTTTCAAATGCGCCGTTTCACCCTAGCGTTTCCCGAGAGGTCAGGGTTGCCGGGAGAGCAATCTCCAGGAGAGCGACCTGCAACAGAGGGATGAGGCATTGCTCGACGTCGTCGACATCAATTGCGATATGGGAGAAGCCTTCGGTCGCTGGCGTATCGGCGATACGGATGACGCTGCGCTCATGCCGCTGATCAGTTCTGCCAACATCGCCGCAGGCTTTCACGCCGGCGATCCCAACCTGATGGATGAGACGGTTCGGCTTGCCGCCGAACATGGCGTCGGTATCGGCGCGCATCCCGGCTATCGCGACCTGCAGGGGTTCGGCCGGCGGAAGATTGCCGGCACGGCCCGCGAGCTCGTCAACGACATCGTCTACCAGGTTGGCGCAATCCGCGAATTCGCCCGGCGCCACGGCGCACCTTTGCAGCACGTGAAGCCGCATGGCGCGCTCTACATGGAGATGGCCGTCAACCGCGAGCTGTCGCAGATCTTCATGCAATACATGCGCACGGTGGCGCCGAACGCCTTCGTCTTCTGCATGGCCGGATCGGCGACGGAGCTTGCGGCACAGGAAGTCGGCCAGCCCGTCATTCGCGAGTTTTATGCCGATCGCGATTATGACGATAGCGGCTCGATCGTCTTTACCCGCGATGCCGGACGGCCGGATGCCGCGTCCATCGCCCGCAAGGTCGTTCGCGCCTGCCGCGAGGGCCGCGTGCGCACGGTCACGGGCGCAGACATCGACGTCCCGTTCGAATCCATCTGTTTTCATTCCGATACGCTGGGCGCGCTCGATATCGTGCGCCTCATGCGGGAGGGGCTGAGTGCCGAAGGCATTCGCATCGCTCCCGCCTCTCAGGTCAAAACCAGATAACATAGCGGAGGCAACCATGAGCAAGCACGAAATACGATCGCCCCTTCCAGGAACCTTCTATCGCTCGTCTGCTCCCGATGTCCCGCCGTTCAAGACGGATGGAGACCCGGTTTCCTCCAGCGACGCCATCGGCCTGATCGAAGTCATGAAGACCTTTCAGGAGATCCAGGCCGGCGTGGCGGGCGGCAGCATCCGCTTTCTCGTCGACAACGAGGAGCCCGTCATGGCCGGCCAGGTGATCGCCGAGGTCGAGCAATGAAGCTGCGCTCGGTTCTTGTTGCCAATCGCGGCGAGATCGCCGTTCGCATCATCCGCGCCGCCCGGGCGCTCGGCATTCGCACCGTCCAGGTCTATAGCGCCGCCGACGCCGACATGCTGGCCGTCAAGCTCGCCGACGAGGCGATCGAAATCGGACCGCCGGCGCCAAAGAAATCCTATCTCAATATCGAAGCCGTGATTGAGGCGGCCAAACGCGCCAATGTCGATGCGGTGCATCCCGGTTACGGCTTCCTGTCGGAGAACGGCGATTTCGCCGACGCGGTGGTTGCCGCCGGGCTCATCTTCATTGGGCCATCGGGCGATGCGATCCGCCTGCTCGGAGACAAGGTGGCGGCCCGCACTGTTGCCGAAAAGGCCGGCGTGCCGACGGTGCCGGGCAGCGACGGCCGGATCTCGAGCCTGGCCGAAGCGCTATCGGTCACGGAGCGCACCGGCTATCCCGTCATGATCAAGGCGGCGGCCGGCGGCGGTGGTCGCGGCATCCGCATCGTCAACGACGCGTGCGAACTGGAGACCCAGTTTCCGCAGGCATCCGCCGAGGCGCTGGCCTCCTTCGGCGATGGCGGTCTCTATCTGGAAAAGGTCATTACCCGCGCCCGACACGTCGAGGTGCAGATTCTCGGCGACGGCAAGAATGTCGTGCACTGCCATGAGCGTGAATGCTCGCTGCAGCGGCGACGGCAGAAGGTCTGGGAAGAGGCGCCGTCCTTCCTGCTTCCATCGGAGGTGCGACAGAAGCTCTGCGACAGCGCCGTAGCCCTTGCGCGCTCCGTCGGTTACCGCGGCGCGGGCACGGTCGAGTATCTCTACGACGACGAGACGCGCGAATTCTACTTCATCGAGGTCAACACCCGCATCCAGGTGGAACATCCGGTCACCGAGATGATCACCGGCATCGATCTGGTCGAGGAGATGTTTCGTATCGCCGCCGGCGCGCCGCTGTCGATCCGCCAGGCTGACATCAAGGTCAGGGGTCACGCCATCGAGTGCCGCATCAACGCGGAGGATCCGAGGCGCGGCTTCATGCCGGCGCCGGGCAAGATCGAAAGGCTGGACGTGCCCGAAGGCGAGGGCATTCGCTTCGATACGATGCTCTACGAAGGCTACGTGATCCCACCGTTCTACGATTCGCTGCTCGGCAAGCTGATCGTCTGGGGCGAAGACCGCGCGGCGTGCCTGGTACGCCTGTCGCAGGCGCTGGAGCGCCTGAGGATCGACGGCGTGCCGACGACGATCCCGTTGCATCGAGCGCTCGCTGCCGATCCGCAGATCGCCAAGGGTGCCTTTCATACCCGCTTTCTCGAAACCTGGCTTGAAACTGAATTTGCCGCCGATGGCGGCCGTGCCGCGGAGGTCGCGTGATGCCGACACGATACACGTTCGGAGGCGACGAGCACCTGTTCGTCGAATGCAGCGACGAGATGTCGTTGGAAGCCTTCTTCAAGAGCCTCTCCATGGCCAACGGCGTCAAGGAGAGCGGCATCAAGGGCATCACCGAAATCTGCCCGGCCAACGCGTCGTTCCAGATCAAGTTCGATCCCGATGTCATCAAGCCCGATGACGTGCTGCGGGAAGTGCGCGCCATCGAGGGTGCAGCCGCGCGGGCCGAGCCCGTCATCCGCACCCGCATTGTCGAGATCCCGGTCTTCTACAACGACCCCTGGACGCACGAGACGCTGATGCGCTTTCGCGAACGCCACCAGGAACCGTCGGGAACCGATCTCGACTATGCGACCCGGATCAACGGCTACGGCGATGTCGACGATTTCGTCGCCGCCCATTCCGGCTCGCCATGGTTCGTCTCGATGGTCGGCTTCGTTGCCGGCCTGCCGTTCATGTACCAGATGGTCGAGCGGCAACGGCAGATCCAGGTGCCGAAGTATCTGCGCCCGCGCACGGATACGCCACGGCTGACCGTTGGCCATGGTGGTTGCTTCGGCTGCATCTATTCGGTGCGCGGTGCCGGCGGCTACCAGATGTTCGGCATCACGCCGATGCCGATCTTCGATCCGACGCAGACCACCAGCTATCTCCGCGATTTCATGGTGTTCTTCCGGCCTGGCGATATCGTCAAGTTCAAGCCGATCGACCGCGACGCCTATGACCAGGCGGTCGAGGATGTCGACAAGGGGCGCTTCAGTCCGCCGGTCCGCGAGGTCAGCTTCGACCTGCGCGAATTCCAGAAGGCTATCACTGGCTACAACACCCGGCTGGAGGGCATGATCAATGGCCATTAAGGTTCTGCATCACGGGCTTGCGACCACCGTCCAGGATCTTGGCCGTCCCGGTTACTTCCATCTCGGCATTCCGCTCGGGGGCGCGATGGATCGTTATGCGCTGCGCGCCGCCAACCTGCTCGTCGGAAACGACGAGGGTGCCGCCGGTCTCGAGGCGGTGTTCCTTGGCCCCAAGCTCGAATTTACCGAGGACGCAGTGGTTGCCGTGACCGGCGCCGACATGCCGGTCAGGGTCGACGGCGTCGAGCAGCCGGGATGGACGGCCTTTGCCGTTCGTGCCGGCCAGACCCTGACCTTCGATTTCCTCAAATCCGGCGCTCGCATCTATATCGCCGTTGCCGGCGGCATCGACGTGCCGCTGGCGCTCGGCAGCCGTTCGACCTACCCGATCGGCGCGCTCGGCGGCTACAAGGGCCGGCCGCTTGCTGCGGGCGACGAACTGCCCGTCGGTGCCGGCAACGGCTCCGCCGAGGGACGCTCGGTCGATGCATCCTTGCGGCGCCTGGCGGCGGCACCCGTCGCCCTGCGCGTCCTGCCGGGCCTCTATTGGGACCGTCTCTCCGACGAGGCGAAACAGAGCTTCTTTGCCGATGAATGGAAGGTGGCGCCGGAGGCCGACCGCATGGGTTACCGCTTCCGTGGTGGCACCAAGCTCTCCTTCGTCGAGCGTGAACAGCCGTTCGGCGCCGGTTCCGATCCCTCGAACATCGTCGACAGCTGCTATCCCTATGGCTCCATCCAGGTGCCCGGCGGAACCGAGCCGATCATCCTGCATCGCGATGCGGTATCGGGCGGCGGCTACTTCATGCTCGGCACGGTGATCTCGGCCGACATGGACCTGATCGGGCAGATGCAGCCGCACACGCCGACCCGCTTCGTCGAGGTGACGATGGACGAGGCGCTGGCGGCCAGGGCCGCGGAAACCGTCAGGCTCGGCGCCTTGCGCGCGTCGCTTGCCTGAGGGGACGGAGAAAGGGAGGCCGGGATGGCGCGCGGGCATCGGAAAGGACAATCGGTAGCCGCGCTGAAAACCGGTATCGCGCGCGTCTGCCTATTCGACGACGCGCGTCAGATAGGCGGCCGTCACGCTCGGGCCTGGAATGATCGCGACGATCTTCATCTGCGCGATCGTCCGGTTCATCGAGGCGTCGATATGGTTCTCCAGCATCGCTGCCGCCGCCGCCGTCGCGCCGCGTGTCATCAACTCCACGATCAGCCTGATTTCCGCGATCACCGCGGGATCGCCGGGAAGACCGAGCTGCCGCAGCAGCCGTTCCGTCGCCGTCACCGGCAGCAGGTTGTTGCGGATCAGTTCGCGCAGGCGTTCGTTCGGCATCGCCAGCACGCAGCACTCGGTAAACTGCGTGCGGATGTCTTCAAGGCTCTGCCAGGCGTCGGCGGCCTGCGGGCTGTCGAGCTTGCCGAGCCTCTCGAACAGGGCGGCAAGCCGGTCCCGGTCGATATGGCCGGCGCCGAGCGCCAGCGCCTGCGGCTCCAGCAGCCGGCGCAGCATGAAATGGTCCTTGACGGTCTGGGCCGTCAGCGGTCCGGCGATCCAGTGCGAGCTCTGGTTCTTGCGCACCAGTCCACGCTCGCGCAGCCGCGTCAGCACGTCGCGCACCACGGTGCGGCTGACGCTGAAGTGGTTGGCCAGTTCGTTTTCAATGATGCGGTACTGGCCGAAGATGACGCAGCCGGCGACGTCGTTTTCGATTTCGGTGTAGATGCGCTCCCAGGACGAGCGGCTCTGCAGCGCCTCGTCGGCATGCTGCGGGATCGTCAGCCCGAGCGACTTGATGTCGGTGCGGTTGGGTTCGATCGCCCGGCCCGGTGGCCCGACGAGATAACCACGGCCCTTGAAGCGGTGTACGAGCCCGTCGCTTTCCAGTTGCAGGAGCGCGCGCTGCACGGGCGCTCGCGAAATCTGCAGGATCTCGGCAATCGGTCCCTCGAGCAGGACGAGGCCCGCCGGCAAGATGCCGTCGGCTATATTGCTGCGCAGCACGTCCTCGGCAATTTCATAGCGGCGCTGGGTATTCTGGCCGAGGCGTGGCTCGCTCATGCGGTCGGGCGTCTTCCGTTTGGCTGGCAATTTCGTCCTCTTTCTTTACGCCACTTGCCGGGGACTGTGACAGCTGAAAATAAATGCATTTTGCATACCGATTGGCAAATTAAATGTGCGTTTTGAAGCGGCCCTTGATGTTTGGCTATCGGTAAAACAGCCATGCGAGAGCGAAAAATGATGATTCCGCCGCCTTGGCATCACGTTTGCACGGAGGGGTGGAGTGGCTGTTTACCGCTGATTGCATAGGGTTTCGCGGAGGCTGAGCCGCTTTCGGTGCCGTATCGGCTTTTGCGAGCATTTGGCGTGCGATGGGCGGCTTCTGCTCGCTCGAAATGGCGAATAAAAGTCTATTGCATACAAAAATCATTCATGTCATTGTTCGTGACATGCAAGCGCTCAGAAGAAGCGTGCAGGTGGAACTTATTTTTTGAACCGCAAAGGACCTTCGTCCCCGACGCGCATGTGACCATGCGCGACCGCAATCGCATGTCCGTTCGGATGCCGCGTCGGCTCCGGCGACGGCGAAGCTTTGGGGGCGGACGTCGCGGCGGCAAACTGGCGGGAAACCAATGTCGACGGTCCTTCAGCTCAAGAGCATCACCAAAACCTACGGCGACATGCGCGCGCTGAGCGGTATCGATCTCGCCTTGCCCGGCGATGCCTATATCTCGCTTCTCGGGCCGAGTGGTTCCGGCAAGACGACGCTGCTCCGGGTCATTGCCGGCTTCGAGCAGCCCGATGGCGGCGCCATCCTGTTTGACGGAAAGCGCATCGACACCGTCGCGCCGCACAAGCGCGGCATCGGCTTCGTCTTCCAGAATTTTGCGCTGTTTCCGCACCTGTCCGTCGCGCAGAACATCGCCTACGGTCTGGAAAACCGGGATGTCGATCCCGTCACCGACCGGCGTGTCGTCGATGCGAGAGTGCGCGACATCATCAGCCTCGTCGGTCTCTCCGGTCTCGAGGGCCGCGCGGTCACGCAGATTTCCGGCGGCCAGCGCCAGCGTGTCGCGCTCGCCCGCACGCTCGTCACCGAGCCGCGCATGGTGCTTCTCGACGAGCCGCTCGGCGCGCTCGACGCCAATCTGCGCGCCCGGATGCGGGCGGAGTTGAGGGCGATCCGCGAACGCTGCGGTGTCACCTTCCTGCATGTGACCGGAAGCGAGGCCGAAGCGCTCGCCATGGGCGACACCGTGCTAGTGCTCGAAAGCGGCCGCATCGCCCAGTCGGCCGATTCCGACACTGTCTACAACAGGCCCGCGTCTCCGGCCGTTGCCCGCTTTCTCAACTGCTACAACCTTTTTCAGGGGCGGATCGAAGCCGGTGCGTTCGTCGGCGGCGCTGGCCGGTTCGCGCTCGGCGCTTCAGCGCCGACGCGGGCGGCGACCCCCGCCTACGCGATCCGCTACGACCGGGTTTCCGTCCGCCCACGCGATGCCGCCATTGGCGAGGACGAGATCCGGATCGAGGCCAATTTCGTCGCCAGCGAATATTCCGGGGCCGCGGTCAATTCCTTCTTCGCGCTCGATGACGGCCGGGTTTTCGAGGTTGAAAGCCACCTCAGCCACGCAGCGCCCGAGACCTATGCCGAACAGGGCCGCTACGCGCTCGTTTGGAAGCGGGAGGACGCCCTTGTCTATGCGTAAGCCCCATTTCGCAAAACCCGGCGCTTGCGCGCCGCACCGTTCCCGCCCGGAGAATGAGAGATGAGCATGATGGCCGTTGCGGAAGAGACGGAAATGGAACCCGTCGTCGAGAAGAAATCACCCGGAAAGGCGCTCTGGCTCCTGGCACCCGGCGTCATCTGGATGAGCCTCTTTCTTGTCCTGCCGATGTTGATGATGGTCTACGTGTCCTTCTGGACGCAGACGACGTTTACCATCGAGCCGACGCTGACGCTGAAGAGCTGGATCACCTTCTTCACCAGCGACACCTATCTGGGCGCGCTGTGGACCACGGTGCGCATCTGGCTGATCGTGCTCGTTGCAACCGTGCTGGTCGGTTATCCCGCCGCCCTTTTCGTCGGGCTGTTCGTCAAGAACAAGGCGTTGCAGACGGTGCTTCTGGTGCTGTGCGTCATTCCCTTCTGGACCTCGTTCCTGATCCGCGTTCTCGCCTGGCGGCCGATGCTCGGCAAGGAGGGCGCGATCAATATGATCCTGATGAACCTCGGCATTACCGACGCGCCGATCGAGGTGCTGCTGTTTTCAGAACTGTCGGTGATCATCGGCATGACGCAGATCTATTGCGTGTTCATGGTCGGGCCGATCGCCTTCATGCTCGGCCGCATCGACACCTCGATCATCGAGGCCGCCCAGGACCTCGGAGCCGGCTTCTGGCGGATCTTCCGCACGATCATCCTGCCTCTGTCGATGCCGGGCGTGGTCGTCGGCGCGATCTTCGTCTCGGTCATGGTTCTCGGTGAGTTCGCGACTTCCGCCGCGCTTTCCGGCCGCAAGGTCAATCTGCTCGGCAATATCATCGTCACCCAGGTCGGTTCGCTGAAATGGGCCTTCGCGGCGGTGGCCGGCGTGGTGCTTACCATCCTGATGGGTGCGGTCGTGGCGGCGCTCCTCAGGGTCGTCGATCTCAGGAAGGAGCTCTGATCATGAATGCCAGCGGCATCAAAACCGGCCTTGGGGCCTACACCGCGCTCTTCCTGGTCTTCCTCTACGGCCCGCTCGTCGTGCTTGCCATCCTGTCCTTCCAGACGGGACCGGAAGGTGGGCCGCAGTTCCCGATCATCGAATGGTCGACCTATTGGTACAAGCATCTCTTCGGCCTGACCCCGCCGTCGCGCATCGCGCCGCTGCCGATCGAGCAGGCGCTGGTCCGCTCGCTCGGTCTCGCGGTGATGACCATGATCGTCTCGACGGTGCTCGGCGTCACCGCGGCACAGGCCTTCCGCCGCAAGTTCCGCGGCTCGGGCGTGGTCTTCTACCTCATCGTTCTCGGCATGATGGTGCCGGGCGTGCTGGTCGGTCTCGGCATGGCGCTCGTTGCCAACACGCTCGGCATCGACCGCCACTGGTGGAGCACCGCCTTCGTCCTCCACGTGGTCTACACCTTCCCCTTCGCCTTCCTGGTGATGCTGGCGATCTTCAACCGCTTCGATCCGAGCATGGAGGAGGCGTCCTGGTCGCTCGGGGTCACGCCGGCGCGCACCTTCCGCAAGGTGACGTTCCCGCTGATCTTCCCGGGCGTGCTTTCCGCCATGCTCTTTGCCTTCACGCTGTCCTATGACGAGTTTTCGCGCACGCTCTTTGCCTCCGGCCGCGACCTGACATTGCCGCTGGCGATCTACGGTACTTTCTCCGTCGAAGTGCATCCGAACGTCTTTGCCTTCGGCGTGCTGACGACGTTGTTTTCCTTCGCCCTGCTCGGGACCTACGCCGCACTGATGATGCTGTCGGTGCGCCGTGCCAAGCGTGTCGCGATCCAGGAGGAGGCGTGATGGCTGGCTCTTCCGCACGCGGCGCAGCGATCGTCACCGGTGCCGGCTCCGGCATCGGCCGGGCCATTGCCCTGAGACTGGCGGCTGACGGTTATGCCGTCGTCGTCAACGATCTCTCGCCTGAAAGTGCTGCCGCGGTCGCCGGCGAGATCGCGGCTGCCGGCGGCGTGGCGACGGCGGTTGCCGGCGACGTTTCGAGCGAAGCGGACGTCAAGGCGACGGCAGAGAAGGCAGCCCGGCTCCATGGCCCCGTGGCGCTGCTCGTCAACAACGCCGGCATCGCCCATCAGGCGCTGTTCGAAAATCTGGAGGTTGCCGATTTCGACCGGATGTTTGCGGTGCATGTGCGCGGCACCTTCCTGATGACGAGGGCGGTGCTGCCGGACATGCTCGCCCGCCGCGAGGGCGTCATTGTCAACATGGCCTCGCAGCTCGGCCAGATCGGCGGCGTGGAACTCGTGCACTATTCGTCCGCCAAGGCTGCGATCATCGGCATGACCAAGGCGCTGGCGCGCGAGGTGTCGAGCCGTGGCGTGCGCGTCAATGCCGTCGCGCCCGGCCCGATCAACACGCCGCTGGTCATGGGGCTCTCCGAAGAGTGGCGAGACGCCAAGAAGGCCGAACTGCCGCTCGGGCGCTTCGGCGAGCCGGACGAGGTCGCCGCCACCGTTTCGTTTCTGGCGTCCCCGTCGGCAAGCCTGTTCGTCGGCCAGACGCTCGGGCCCAATTCCGGCGACGTGATGCTTTGACAGGAAAGATGAACATGCCAGATCCTCAGAAGTCCTCCCGCATTGTCATCGTCACCGGTGCCGGCATTGGCATCGGTCAGGCAGCCGCCCGGGCCTTTGCCGCCAAGGGCGACCATGTCGTCGTCACCGACATTCTCGAGCGCGAGGGCGCGGCCACGGTCGACGCGATCCGCGAGGCCGGCGGCTCCGCCGAATTTGCCTATTACGACGTGCGCTCGACATCGGCGACCGATGCGCTGGTCGCCGATCTGGAAAAACGCCACGGCCGCATCGACGTGATCGTCGCCAATGCCGGCATTGCCCATCGCACCCCGCTTTCGGCCCTTACCGATGACAAGTGGGACCTGACCTTCGACATCGATCTGAAAGGCATCTTCCGGCTCGTGCGCGCCGCAGCGCCCGGCATGCGCAAGCGCGGCGAGGGCAGCATCGTCGCTCTCTCCTCGATCATGGGCGTCGCCTACGGCTGGGACGAGCATGTGCACTACTCCGCCGCCAAGTCCGGCGTCGTCGGGCTGGTGCGGGGGCTCGCGGTCGAGCTGGCCGGCGACGGCGTTCGCGTCAACGGCGTGGCGCCCGGCTACATCCGCACGGCGCAGCTGCTGTCGAAGGAAAATTCGCTGGGGCCGGAGGGCGCCGAAGCGGCTGCCGCCTTCATTCCGATGAAACGGCTCGGAACGCCCGAGGATATCGCCGACGTCATCGCGTTCCTGGCATCCGACAGTGCGAGATACATCACCGGCCAGGTGCTGGTCGTGGATGGGGGCCTCCTGGTGGGGCGCTACTAAAGCCGCGCTCAGCGGCGAACGAAATGGGGTTCGTGCCAATCGGGCTCCGGGGAACAACAACAACTGGAGAAGAGACAATGCCACGTATGGAACTCAATCGCCGCTCCCTCCTCAAACGGTCCGCAGGCATGATGGCGCTTGCCATGGGCGGCGGCACGCCGTTCCTGTCGTCGCGCGCAGCCTTCGCGCAGGCAGCCGACCTGGCCGGCCAGCAGCTGCGCACGATCGGACTTTCGGTCACCGTTCAGGAGCGCATCCTGGAACAGTTCAAGGCCGCCGCCGGTGTCGGTGGCACCTCCGGAACGGCCGCGACCTTCCCGGACGCCCAGACGAAGATCCTCTCCGGCTCCAAGGACTACGATTGCTGGGAAATCATCGCCGAGCGCCTGCCGTCGATCGTCATGACCAACAATGTCGAGCCCATTCCAGCCTCCGCGCTGAAGAACTGGGCCAACATCCGCGACACGTTCACAACCGCCAGCGACAAGTGGGACCGCTCCGCCCAGATCGTCGGCCAGATCTGGACCGATGAAAGCCAGACAGGGCTGAACATGGTGCCGGCGGTCTACAACTACGATTCCATCGGTTACAACCCGGATGTGCTTTCGGCCGAGGAGGCAAACAGCTGGACCGCGATCTTCGATCCGAAGTGGAAGGGCAAGTCCGGCATCAACACCGACCCGCTGATCGCGATCGGACAAGCGATGATGGCGATGAACTCGCTTGGCCTCTCCGACGTCAAGAACCCCGGAAATGCAACGGCGGCCGAAATCGACGAAGCCGCAAAGTTCCTGATTTCCAAGAAGAAGGAAGGCCAGTTCCGCGCGCTCTGGGGCGACTTCGGCGAGCTCGTCAACCTGATGGCATCGGGCGAAATGGTCGTCTGCGACGCCTGGCAGCCGGCGGTCATGGCCGTCAAGGCGCAGGGCAAGGCCTGCCGCTACGCGGTGCCGAAGGAAGGCTATCGCGGCTGGGCGATCGGGCCGGCGATGATTGCCGGAACCGCCAACAAGGAAGCGGTCATCGCCTATGCCGACTACTGGCTCTCGGGCGAGCCCGGCATCACCGTGTCCGAGCAGGGCTACTACTCGCCGTCGACCAACATCAAGAATGTCATGGCGCCGGAGAAATATGCCTTCTGGTACGAAGGCAAGCCGTGGGTCGGCGCCGAGGAGCGCGGCATCAAGGAAGGTGACCTGCGCGACGGCGGCTCGCTCGAAGAACGCGCCAAGAACGTCGCCTACTGGCACCAGTGGCCGGATGAATACGACCACCTGATCCAGAAGTGGGACGAGTTCCTGAACGCCTGATCGGACAGGCCGGGAGGCGAAAGCCTCCCGGTGTCCAGAAACACAGTGCGTGGCCTTGCACGAACGACAGTGCGGCCGGGGCCACGCGCCAGATACCCGTGATTTCAGCAAGCTCCGGAGCGCCACGATGATCTTCGACCTCGAACTCAACAATGTCGGCAAGGTCTACGACAACGGCACGCCCGCCGTGATCGATTTCAACCTGTCGGTTTCCAAGGGCGAGTTCATTGCATTTCTCGGGCCGTCCGGTTGCGGCAAGACGACGACGCTGCGCATGATCGCCGGCTTCGAGACGATCTCGTCGGGCGAGATGCTGATCAAGGGCAAACGCATGAACGACATCCGGCCGGAACACCGGCCGACGTCGATGATCTTCCAGAGCTACGCGCTCTTTCCTCATATGACCGTGCGCAGCAATGTCGGCTACGGCCTCGACGTCAAGGGCATGGCAAAGGCCGAACGCGACGCCAAGGTCGACCGGATCCTGGCGACGCTGGGGCTCGAGGATATCTCCGAGAAGAAGCCCGACCGCTTGTCGGGCGGCCAGCGTCAGCGCATCGCGCTTGCCCGTGGGCTTGTCGTCGAGCCGGATATCCTGCTGCTCGACGAGCCGCTGGGAGCGCTCGACGCCAATCTGCGCAAGGCGATCCAGAACGAGCTGAAGCTGCTGCAGAAGACGCTTGGCGTGACCTTCGTCTTCGTCACCCACGCGCAGTCCGAGGCATTGGCGCTTTCCGACCGCATCGTGGTGATGAACCAGGGCAAGGTCGAGCAGATCAGCCCGCCGCATCAGCTCTACACCCGGCCGAACACGGCTTTCGTCGCCCAGTTCATCGGCAACAACACCATTTTCCAGGGCGAGGTCGATGGCGCCTCCGACGACCGGACGCTGGTTTCGACGCCGCTCGGTCAGTTGTCCGGCCGCCCGAACGGCGCGCTTGCGAGGCGGTCGCGCGTCAACGTCGTCATTCCGGCCGAGGCGATCGAGGTGCACCCGGCAGCCCGCGTCTCGCGCGAACAGATTGCCCAGACTGTCGGCGGCAATGTCGTCGGCGCCAGCGTCAGCCGCTTCGACGTGGTCGGCCACGTGTCCCATCTGACGGCAACACTTGGGGACGGGCGCACCGTCTCGCTCGAAGCCCATGTCGACAAATACCAGCCCGACGCCTTCCCGGTCGGCGCCGACATTCTTTTGAGCTGGCAGCCGGGCGAAGCCACCGTCATCCCCGCCTGACGTCCAGCCAGCTTGACCTTTTGAACGATAAAACACGAAGGAGACATACCATGGCCAAGGAAATCCTCTGCAGCTTCGGCATCGACGTCGATGCGGTTGCCGGCTGGCTCGGATCCTATGGGGGCGAGGATTCGCCCGACGATATTTCGCGCGGCCTCTTTGCCGGCGAGGTCGGCAGCCCGCGCCTTCTGAAGCTGTTCGAGCGCTTCGGCATCAAGACCACCTGGTTCATCCCCGGCCACTCGATCGAGACCTTCCCCGAGCAGATGCAGGCGGTTGCCGATGCCGGCCACGAGATCGGCATTCACGGCTACACCCACGAAAACCCGATCGCCATGACGCGCGAGCAGGAAACCGAAGTCCTCGACAAGTGCATCGATCTCGTCACCAAGCTCTCGGGCAAGCGCCCGACCGGCTATGTTGCGCCATGGTGGGAGTTTTCCAACGTCACCAACGAGCTGCTGCTCGAGCGCGGCATCAAGTACGACCACTCGCTGATGCACAACGATTTCACGCCCTATTATGTGCGCGTCGGCGACAAGTGGACGAAGATCGACTACTCCAAGAAGCCGTCTGACTGGATGGTGCCGCTCACCCGCGGAAAGGAAACCGATCTCATCGAAATCCCGGCATCCTGGTATCTCGACGACCTGCCACCGATGATGTTCATCAAGAAGTCGCCGAACAGCCACGGCTTCGTCAACCCGCACGACATCGAGCAGATCTGGCGCGACCAGTTCGACTGGGTCTACCGCGAGATGGACTATGCGGTGTTTCCGATTACCATCCATCCCGACGTTGCCGGCCGCCCGCAGGTGCTGATGATGCTGGAGCGGCTCTATGCCCACATGATCAAGCATCCGGGCGTGAAGTTCGTGACCATGAACGAGATCGCCGACGATTTTGCCAAGCGCTTCCCGCGCAAGAAGTGAGCGACTGGCGGGGGTGGTCCTGAGCGCCGTCCCCGCCTTTTTTACCGATTGCCCACCTTTTTGCCGATTGCCCGCCTTTTACCGATTGGATGACACGATGTGCTCTCTCTGCGGCGTCCTTGGAGGCAACGAACACTGGGCCGACGCGGTGGCGCGGCCCGGCGTCTACACCCGCAATGTCGAGCGCATCGACCGCAGGCGCGAGCGCGCCAATCGGGTGCGGATCGCCAACGGCATGCTGGCGCGCTTCGGCCTGACCATCTCCGATTGGCAGGGCGCATCCTTCGTGCTTGCGACCCGCACCGGCAAGAGCGAGATCATCGAGGATCTCGGCCATCTCTGGCCGGCGGCCGAACGGCTCTGCGGCCGCCCCTGCGACCCGCTCGATCCCGGCCTGATTGCCGCTGCGGAGGCCGCCATCGATGGCTGAGACTGAAACCACGATCCCGCTCTTGACCCCGATCAACCTGCTGACGGGCTTCCTCGGTTCCGGCAAGACGACGCTGCTTGCGCGCCTGCTCGCCGATCCAGCCCTTTCCGATGCGGCCGTGCTCATCAACGAATTCGGAGAGGTCGGCCTCGACCATCACCTGGTCGAACGCATCGACGACACCATGGTGCTGCTGCAGTCCGGCTGTCTTTGCTGCACGGTGCGTGGCGAGCTTGCCGAGGCGATCAAGGATCTGCATTCCAAGCGCGAACGTGGTGTGGTGCCGCCCTTCCGCCGCATCGTCGTCGAAAGCACCGGGCTTGCCGATCCGTTTCCAGTGCTGTCGACGATCAAGTCAGATCCGGTCCTGCGCCACCATTTCCGGCCCGGCAATGTCATCACGACGGTCGATGCGGTCAACGGGGTCAGCCAGCTCGGCACCTATGTCGAATCCAACCGCCAGGCCGCCATCGCCGATCGGCTTGTTGTCACCAAGGCCGATCTGGCGCCATCGGCCGATGTGTCTGGCCTCGTCGAGACTTTGCGCGGCCTCAATCCGGATGCACCGCTGCTGCTGGCGACCGATCCGTCCTTCGACGTCGGCGCGCTCGTCGATGAAAACCTCAGCCTGCGGGCGACGGCACTGCAGTCGACACGTGGCTTTTACTGTGAGACGCCGGTGCAATTGGCGACGGCCGCCGGCGGTGTGCACCAATCGGCGGTGACCTCTTTCGTGATGACGGTGGAGCGCGCCATCGACTGGACGGCCTTCGGCATCTGGCTGACGATGCTGCTCAATCGCCACGGCGACAGGGTGCTGCGGGTCAAGGGCATTCTCAACATTGCGGGCGAAGACCGCCCGGTCGCCATTCACGGCGTCCAGCATCTGGTGCACACGCCCGTCCATATGGAGCGCTGGCCGGACGAGGATCGCCGGTCGCGCATCGTCTTTATTGTTGACGGTCTGGATATCGAGCTGCTGAAACGGTCGTTCGAGGCTTTTGCCCTCGACCGGTCGCCCGTCGAGGAGGCCGCCGTCCCGAAAAGCAGCCTTCAGGAACGTCAGTCGTCTATATGAGCAAACGCCAGCCCGACCAAACGACAATTGCGACACCGGCCCTTCACCTCGAAGGGCGCCCGCGGCTGCGCGTGCTCGGCACGGCGATCTCGCTGCTCGAGGAGCTGAGGGTGCGCGCCGAGGCCGATCTCGGCATCGAGGTCGTCTTCGACAACAATGACTTCCTGACGACGCAGCACAAGGCGGCGCAGGAGCCCGACAGCTACGACATCTACGACCAATGTTTCCACAATCTGGATATCGTCTGGTACTGGCGGGCGATCCAGCCGATCGAGATCGGCCGCATCGCGCTTTGGGACGAGATCAACGATCTGACGAAGACCGGCCATATCGGCCCGAATGCCCGGCTGGGGCAGGGGGACGCACCGGTCAAGAAACTGTTCGTGCAGCCCAATCTCGAACTTGGCGACACGCCGTCGAGCACGATCTCGATGCTGCCGACGACGCATAATTTCGACAGCTTTGCCTACAGGACCGACGTCGCCCCCAACACCGTGTCGATGAACAGCTGGGCGGCCCTTCTCGACGACCGCTGGGCCGGACGCGCGGCCCTCGTCGATGAGCCCGCGATCGGCATTTTCGATGCCGCACTTGCCGCACAGGCGTCCGGGCTGATGTCGTTCGACAATATCGGCGCCATGACGGTCGACGAGATCGACCGGTTGATCGAGCTGCTCGAGGCGCGCAAGAAGGACGGCTATTTCCGCGCCTTCTGGCGCACGGCGGAAGATGCCGCCCGGCTGATGGTGCGCGGCGAAACCGACATCCAGAGCATGTGGTCGACGGGCATCAGCATCCTCAACGGCCAGGGCGTTCCGGTGGAACAGGCGGTGCCGGCGGAAGGTTATCGCGCCTGGCACGGGGGCTTGTGCCTCGCGCGTCATCTGTCGGGGCGCATGCGCGATGTCGCCTATGAATATCTCAACTGGTGGATTTCGGGCTGGCCGGGTGCCGTGGTCGCGCGCCAGGGCTACTACATCTCGACGCCCGAGCGCTCGCGGCAATTCATGTCGGTGGCCGAATGGGACTATTGGTATGGTGGCCTGCCGGCGGTCAGCGACCTGCCGGGGCCGGATGGCCGCATGCGCATCCGCGCCGGATCGGTCAGGAGCGGTGGGTCTTACTGGCAGCGCGCCAACTGCATCGCCGTATGGAACACGACGATGGACGAGCACAATTATCTGGTCCGTCGCTGGATGCAGCTGGTCGAGCGATAGGAGATCGACGCAATGACGCAGGATCTTGGCGGCAAATCGATCGCGCAGCTGTCGGTGCTTTTGCAATCGGGCGCGCTCGATCCGCGCGAACTGACGGGCTGGACGCTGGAGCGGATCGGCGGCCACGAGGACCGGGCGATCTTCACCAGGGTCGTGCCGGAACGGGCGATGCGCGAGGCGGACGCTTCCGCCCGGCGTCTTGCCGCCGGCCGCCCGCTCAGCCTTCTCGACGGCATTCCCGTTGCCTGGAAGGACCTGTTTGCCCTGTCGGGTCTGCCGACGACGGCCGGATCGGTCGTCCTCAAGGACGCGCCGCCGGCCGAGCGCGATGCAGCCGTGGTGACGGCGCTCGGCCATGCCGGCATGATCAGTGTCGGCCGGGTCAATATGAGCGAGTTCGCCTTTTCCGGGCTCGGCATCAACCCGCATTACGGCACGCCCCGCAACCCCTGGGCCACGGACGTCGATCGGCTTCCGGGTGGCTCATCCTCCGGTTCCGGCGTTGTGGTTGCCGCCGATCTCGTACCGGTGTCGATCGGCACGGACACGGGCGGGTCGATCCGCATTCCCGCCGCCTTCAACGGCATCGTCGGCTACAAGGCGACGCGCGGCCGCTATTCCATGCGCGGCGTCTTTCCGCTCGCCAAAAGCCTGGATTCGCTTGGACCTCTTTGTCGGACCGTGCAGGATGCCGTCTGGGTCGATGCCGCCATGCGCGGCCTGCCGGCGCCGGAAATCCGTCGCGGCAATATTGAGGGCCTGTCGATCGTCGTGCCGACGACAATCGTGTTCGACGATGCCGAGGACGGCGTCGTCACCGCCTTCGAAGCGGCAATCGTCCGGTTGCAGCGCGCCGGCGCCCATGTCCGCCGCCAGCCGTTTCCGACGTTCGAACGTATCTTCGAGGCAATGTCGAAGCATGGGCCGCTGGTGACTGCCGAAGCCTATGCATTGCATCGCGAGAGGTTGGATGGCCCGCAGGCCGCAGGGATGGACCAGCGCGTCGTGGCGCGGACCCGGCTCGGGCAAAAGATCAGCCTTTCCGACTACATCGCCACATCAGAGCTTCGCGCGGCACTGATCGACGAGATTGCCTTCAGCGTCGGGCCGAACGAGATCATCGCCTTTCCGACGGTCGCCCATGTAGCGGCGCCGACAGCGCCGCTTCTCACCGATGACGCCTTGTTCGTCGAAACCAACGCCAAGACCTTGCGCAACACCTTGATCGGCAACTTCCTCGACTGGTGCGGTGTCTCGATACCCTGCGGTATTGGCGATGCCGGCATGCCGGTTGGCCTGCTGCTGTCTGCCCAGCCGCATCACGATGCGCATCTGCTGTCGGTCGCGCTCGCGGCCGAAGCCATCGTGCGTGCCGATTGAACGGTCAATACGCCCAGCGACAAGCGCAAGCGCGCTTTGCGACTAGCGGCAAGGGGCAAGGCATAGTCTACTGTTTGAAGACCTGAGGAATTGCCGGTCGCGAAAGCCCTGAAGAGGCGGCGACATCAAAGGCAACCGACGGGAACAATGGGCCGCAATCGGCCGTCGCCTCGGCACCATGGGAACAGCCGAAGCGTTCGGACTGCGGCCGGGATGGGAGCTTCGCATGGACGTGAGTTATTCCACGGCAGGCACGGCTGCGGTCGAGCGCAAGCGCTATTGGGACGAGGCGGTGTCGAGCACCTATTTTCCGCTCGACCTGCGCTTTCAGAACGCGGCGGAATTCTCCGGCGAGCTCAACGTCTGGGACCTCGGTGCGGTCTCGCTGTCGCGGCTCGATTCCGACGGCCTTCTCTACCGTCGCCAGAAGCGGCATCTCCTGCATGAGCGGGAAGAAAGCTACCTGATCACCGTGCCGGAAAAAGCCGAGATCAGCTTCGAGCAGAGCGGCAAGGCGGTGCAGTGCAAGCCGGGTGCCTTTCTGGTCGAGCGCAGCCATCTTCCCTATGAGTTCAGCTATTCCGCCAAGAACACGCTCTGGGTCTTGAAGGTGCCGATCGCGACGCTGCGGCCTCGCGTCGGGCTGCCCGAGCGCATCGCATCGCTGAGCTTCGATTCCACCCGGGGCACCGGCGCCCTGTTCGTCGACATGATCCGGCTGGTCGCGCCACGGCTCGTCGAGATGGATGCGCCCGCCCGCGACATGACCGGCAAGCACCTGGTCGATATTCTCGCGATGTCGCTGATATCGGACGAGCGCATGCTGATGTCGGATGCGGGCTCGGTCCAGGTCGGCCACCTGCACCGCGTCGAACGCTATGTCCGCGCGCATCTCGCGCGTGCCGATCTCGGCCCGCAGATGATCGCTGATGCCTGCGGGATCTCGGTGCGCTATCTGCACCAGCTGATGAAGCGGCAGGGCACGTCCGTGTGTCACTGGATCCGGCTCCAGCGGCTGTTGCGCTCGGACGAGATGCTGCGCGATCCATCCTGCCATAAGCTGGTTTCGGAAATCGCCTATGCGCTGGGGTTCAGCGACCACGCGCAGCTCAGCCGTCACTACAAGGCGCATTTCGGCTACAGCCCAAGCGAAGCGCGTGAGCGCTATAGCATGGCGCGCCCGAGCGGTTCCGGCTGAACCGAGGGCCGCCCACACGCCAGACAGACATGAGGTGCGCAAACGCCCGACCGGGCGAGGGCGAAGCCTTGCCCGCGTTTCAATGATTGAAAGACAGGAGACGGATCTTGCAAAACCTTCGCGTTGCGGTCGATGTCGGCGGCACCTTTACCGACATCTGCATCATGGACGAGACTACGGGCCTGATCCGGGTCGAAAAGACGTCATCGTCGGCCGATCCGATCGACGGTATCATGACCGGCGTCGAAAAGGCCGGTATCGATCTGTCGAAAGTCGCGCTTTTCTCGCACGGCACCACCGTTGCCACCAACGCCCTGATCACACGGCGGCTGCCGCGCACCGCGATGGTCTGCACCCGCGGTTTTCGCGATGTGATCGAGATCCGCCGCGCCAACAAGGAAGACCTCTGGGATACCTACAAGGATGTCGTGCCGCCCTATGTGCCGCGGCGCGACCGACTGGTGGTCTCCGAACGCGTCGATGCGCAAGGCGGGATCGTCGCCACCCTCGACGAGGACGAGGCCCGCGAGGTGGCGCGCATTCTCAAGCGCCGCAATGTCGCGGCCGTCGCCGTCTGCTTCATGAACGCCTTCATGAATGGCGCCAACGAGCGGCGCATGAAGGAGATCCTGATGGAGGTGATGCCCGGCGTTCCGGTCTCGACCTCGTCGGAAGTCCTGCCGGAGATCTTCGAGCACGAGCGGTTCTCGACGACGGTCGCCAATGCAGCCCTCAGCCCCGTCGTCGTCGACTACACCTCTCGGCTCGGCAAGCGGCTGCAGCAGGACGGCTATGAGCGCGACCTTCTGCTGTTGCACACCGGCGGCGGGGTGATGACACCGAAGAGCGTCGAGGATTTTGCCGCGCGGCTGGCCGGCTCCGGCATCGCCGCCGGCGCGATCGCCAGCAAATACATCGCTGAGCTTTGCGGCTTCCGAAACTCGATCGGCCTCGACATGGGCGGCACCTCGACCGACGTGTCGCTTGCCTATGACGGCCAGTCGCGCATCACCAAGGACTGGTTCATCGAATTCGGCTATCCGATCCGCTTTTCCTCGATCGAGGTTCTGACGATCGGAGCCGGCGGCGGCTCGCTCGCCTGGACCGACGAGGCGGGATCGCTGCGCAACGGGCCGCAATCGGCCGGCGCCAATCCGGGGCCTGCCTGCTATGCCAAGGGCAACCGCCAGCCGACCAACACCGATGCCAATGTCGTGCTCGGCCGTCTCGGCACCAGCCTTGCCGGCGGCAAGATCACGCTTGATGCGGACCTGGCGCTTCAGGCCGTCCGCGAGGGCGTGGCCGAGCCCTTCGGACTTGAACCGCATGCGGCCGCCGACGCGATCATCCGCGTTGCCAATGCCAACATGTCGGATGCGGTGCGGCTGATCTCGATCAGCCGTGGCTACGACCCGCGCGACTTTGCGCTCGTCGCCTTCGGCGGTGCAGGGGCCCTGCATGGCGCGGCAATCGCCCGCGAACTGGCGATCCCGGCCGTCATCGTGCCGCCGAACCCCGGCGTCACCTCAGCGCTCGGCTGCCTGCTTGTCGACATGCAGCATGATTTTTCGGAGAGCTACCTGAAGGCGGCGGCCGATGCCGACGCGACCGCGATCGAGGAGGCGTTCCTGCGCCTCGAGCAGGAAGCCTCGGAGCGGCTCGCACATGAAGGGGTCGCGTCCAAGGATGTGGTGCTCCAGCGCAGCATCGACATGATGTATCTCGGCCAGTGGCGGTCGCTTGCGGTCGCCGCGCCGTCACCGGTTGTCGACATCGCACCGCTGGTCGAAGCCTTCCACCGCGAGCATCAGCGCGAGTACAATTTCCGCCGCGACGAGACGCCCGTCAGCCTGTTCCGCATCAATCTCAAGGCGGTCGGCATGGTGCCGAAGGCATCGCTTGCCAAGCACGAACCGACCGGGCTTACCCCCGAACCGAAGACGCGGCGCGATGTCTGGTTTGCAGCCGATAGCGCGGTCGAGACACCGGTCTATGACCGGGAAGCCCTGCCCGCAGGCTTCGTCTTCAAGGGCCCTGCCATCGTCGAACAGCTCGATTCCACCGTCGTCGTCCCGCCGGGAACGACCGCGGAAGTGGACACCTATCTCAACATCATCATCCGCATCGAAGGTGAAGCGAATGTCTGAACAGCAAAACCTTGACCCGGTGACCTTCGAGGTCCTGAAGAATTCCTTCATCACCAGCGTCGACCAGATGGCCGAGCAGATCCTGCGAACCTGCTATTCCTTCGTCATCTATAACAGAGACTTCTCCAGTGCGCTCCACGATGCCGAAGGCAACTCGGCCGCCCAGGGCAACCAGGACATTGCCGTGCATGTCGGCACGCTGCATTTCACCTGCAAGGACGTCATCCGCGCCTTCGAAGGCGACATGCATCCGGGCGACGTCTACGCGATCAACGACCCCTATGCCGGCGGCACCCATTTCAACGACGTCAGGCTGATCCGCCCGATCTTCGTCGACGGCAGGATCATCGCCTTCAGCCAGTCCAACGGTCACTGGTCCGATCTCGGCGGCAGCGTTCCAGGCTCCTTCGACGTCGCTGCCAAGGAAATGTTCAAGGAGGGGATGCGCATCACGCCGATCCGGCTGTTCGACAAGGGGCGGTTCTGCAAGGACGTTGCCCATCTGATCGCTTCCAACACCCGCGACCCGGCCTCGATCATCGGCGACATTCACGCCCAGGCGCAGGCGACCCAGGTCTGCGAGCGCGAGATCCTGCGGCTCGTCGGCAAGTACGGCGAGGGCACGGTCAAGCAGGGGCTCGGCGCCGTGCAGGATTATGTCGAGCGCGCCATGCGCCAGCGCATCGCAGCCTTGCCGGATGGCGAGTGGGAGACGCAGGATTTCATCGATCGCGACCCGGCCGGCAACGAAGGCATGATCCCGATCAAGGTCAAGCTGACGATCAAGGGCGACCGGGCGATCTACGACTTTACCGGCAGCCACCCGACCATCGGTTCGATCTACAACTCCGCCTTCGGCGCGACCTTCTCGGCGGTCGCGGCGGGCATGAAGACCTTCTTCCCGGACCTGCCGCTCAACAGCGGCTTCTACCGGGTGTTCGAAATCGTCGCGCCGGAAGGCTCGATCGTCGATGCGAAATGGCCGGTGGCCGTCACCGGTTTCCTCATGCCGTTCGAGAAGATCATGAACGCGATCTACGAGATCTGGTCGAAGATCATTCCGGAACGCGCCATCGCCTGCGCCTTCAACCTCGAATATCTGCTAACCGGCGGGCGCGACGCCCGGGCGCCGGAAAAGCCGATCTTCATGTTCTACGACTGGCTGCCGGGCGGCTGGGGCGGGCGCAACGGCATGGACGGCTGCAACGTCACGACCGCCTGTTTCGGTACGGGGCTGATGGCCCAGCCGGTCGAAGGCCAGGAGCGGGCAAATCCGATCCTGACCACCGAATTCGAGGTGCTGACGGATTCGGCCGGTCCGGGGAAATGGCGCGGCGGCGCCGGCGTGATGAAGACCTCACGGATGCTGGAGGCCGAAAACACCGTTATTTCCTATATCTGCGACCGCGAACGCGCGATCGTCTGGGGCATCGAGGGTGGATTGCCCTCCATGCCGCACGGATTGACGCTGACGCGGGAAAAAACCGGCAGGAAGGAATGGCTGGGCGCCACCTTCTCCGATGTGGCGATCGAGGCAGGTGACGTCTTCTCGCGCCCGACGGCCGGCGGTGGCGGCTTTGGCGACCCGCTGGAGCGCGATCCGCAGCGGGTGCTGGCCGATGTGATCGACGACTATGTCTCGGTCGGGCGTGCGGCAAAGGATTACGGCGTCGTCATCGACCCCGTCGATCCGGAAATCTGCGCTTACGAGATCGATGCGAAGGCGACCGCCGAACTGCGGCGACAGATCCGGTCTGAGCGTATGGGCTGGCTGGAGACCGATCCGGCCGAAATCTCTGAGCGATTCAAGGCCGGCGAAATCGACGCGCTCGATGCGGTGCGCCGTCATGCGGTTATCCTTGACTGGGATACTGGCGATCTCCTGCCCGTCTCTACTGAGCAGTTTCGCGACATGTATCGCAAGCGCTCGGCGGCCGGGTGGCAGTGAGGGACGGACAGGATCGAGGGGTGGGCGCAGCGCCCACCCGGCAAACAGGGGGATGGCATGGCAGGTGTTACGATCGTCGCGGCTGCTGAGGGCGACAGGTCCGCGTGGAACGAGCTTCACGCGGGATTTGCAGCCTTCTATGGCGTTCATCAGACCGAGGAGATGCGCGACCGGGTCTGGGGCTGGATCCGCGACGGTCAGCTCGAATGCCGGCTGGCGCTCGATGGTTCCGGGCGCCCGATCGGCCTGACGCATTTTCGCGAGTATATCCGGCCGCTGATGGCCGCGCGCGGCGGCTTTCTCGACGACCTCTTCGTCGCTCCCGAAGCCCGCGGCAGTGGCGCCGCTCCCGCCTTGATCCGGGCGGTTGCCGACATCGGGCGCGACCGTGGCTGGTCCGTCATCCGCTGGATCACGCGCGACAACAATTATCGGGCACGTGGGCTCTACGACCAACTGGCCACCAGGACGGACTGGCTGACCTATGATATCGCCCTGTAATCAGGCATCAGAACAAGCACGCATCGAAACAGGAGACGCCGATGACCGCACAGCCCAATTCCACCGAAGCGCGGGACATGGCCTTCCATCTCCATTCCTATACCAACCCGCGCAAGCTCGAACGGGATGGACCGCTGATCATCGATCGCGGCGAGGGTATCCACGTTTTCGACAACAGCGGTAAGCGCTATATCGAGGGCATGGCGGGGCTGTGGAGCGTGGCCGTCGGCTTCGGCGAGCAGCGGCTGGTCGACGCGGCGAGCCGCCAGATGGCAAGGCTTCCCTACTACCACACCTTCTCGCAGAAATCGCACGGGCCGGTGGCGGATCTCGCCGAGAAGCTGGTCGGCATGGCGCCGGTGCCGATGTCCAAGGTCTATTTCGCCAACTCCGGATCCGAGGCGAACGACACTGCGATCAAGCTGGTCTGGTATCGATCCAACGCGCTCGGCAAGCCGGAAAAGAAGAAGATCATCTCGCGCATCAAGGGCTATCACGGCGTCACCGCGCTGAGTGCAAGCCTGACGGGCCTTCCCAACAACCACCGCTCCTTCGACCTGCCCTTCCCCAACATCCTGCACACGACCTGCCCGCATTACCGAACCGGCGCCGAACCGGGTCAGGACGAGCTTGCCTTTTCGCGCTGTTGCGCCGAGGAACTCGAAGCGCTGATCCTCGAGGAAGGCCCGGAGACGATTGCCGCCTTTATCGGCGAACCGGTCATGGGGGCCGGTGGGGTCATCGTGCCGCCGGAGGGCTATTGGGCGGCGATCCAGGAGGTGCTGCGCAAGTATGACATCCTGCTGATCGCCGACGAGGTGATCTGCGGTTTCGGGCGCACCGGCAACATGTTCGGTTCCGAAACCTTCGGCATGCGCCCCGACATCATGACGCTGTCGAAGCAACTGTCGTCGTCCTACCAGCCGATTGCGGCCCTGATGATCAACGACAACGTCTACGAGCCGATTGCCGACGAGGCCGACCGGATCGGGGCGCTCGGACACGGCTTTACGGCCAGCGGCCATCCGGTCGCCGCCGCCGTGTCGCTCGAAAATCTTGCGATCATCGAGGAGAGGGATCTGGTCGGCAATGTGCGCCGTCTCTCGCCGCAGTTTCTCGGCCGGCTGAACGCGCTCGAGCGCCATCCGCTCGCCGTCGAAGCGCGCGGCGTCGGCCTGATCGGCGCGCTCGAGCTTGAGCCCGCCGACGGTGCCGCCGCCGGCGCAACGGGCGCGCGGGTCGGTGCGATCCTGCAGAAGAACGGCCTGATCTGCCGCAACATCGGCGATTCCATCGCCTTCTGCCCGCCGATGATCATCACGGCCGCCGAAATCGACGAGATGTTCGACATCGTCGAAGCTGGTCTTGCCGAACTCGGTCGACAGGCGGCGGCATGAGGCCACAGCCGTCGAGCCCGCATCGTCATGCGGGCTCGCGGTAAGCCAGATTGCTGGCGTTTGCGCCGTGGCGATAGAGGTGGACTTCCGCCACGATCCAGTTTGGCACCCAGCAGAGAAAGGAGATGGCGCGATATCCCTCTTCGAAGTCGACCGGCAAGAATTCCAGGAGGATCAGATAAAGGCGCAGCGTGACCGCCGCGAAGGTCAGCGCGAAGGAGCGGATCATCCATGCCCGATGCGCGGAAAATCTGCACTCGACGGCACAGCGCCATCCCTGCACCGTGACGAAGATCCAGGCGAGAGCCAGGATGCCGAAGCCGAAAGAGGAGATCATGCCGGTGGATGCCCCGAGCGCGAGCGGCACGCCGGCGATGCCACCGACAAGGCATCCCATGACATAGACCCGCCCCGTGAGCCGGTGGAGCCTCGAGGCCGGTGGACGCAGCCGCGGCAGGAACTGGAAGCACGCGGTCGCCAGCGCGACCACGGAACCAGCCACATGGATCACCAGGAAAGGGCGCGCGAATTCGTTGGTCGCGATCACCGGCGGTATCGGGCCCGCGCCGGTGAGGTATCGCGCGGACACTACGGCGACCAGGGCACAGATCGGCATAAAGACCCACCATAGCAGGCGTTGGCGCCGGCCCATCACTGTAACCATTTCATATCTCATGCTGTCGACCGGTGGAGCGACGATCGCGAGCCACGCCGAAGGCGCCCCAGTGGATGTGCTTGCCCGGGCCGGATGGATATTTCGCTGTGCTTCGGCCGTGCCCTTGTCGGCAACGGTCCGTTCTTGCCCGGTGCGTGGCGATCAGAACCGATAGCCGACGAACAAGGACGCTGTCGGCTGCAGGTCTCGCTCGACGATCGGGCTGTCGGCGGCGTCGGATACCAACATCCCGAGTTCCGCCTCGCCGCGCACGAACCAGTTGCGGTCAAGCAGATAGATCGCCGACACCGATACCGCGGCACTTTTCAGGCCCGCCTCGGCATCATAGTCATCAAGACCGGAAGCGGTCGACTGGTCGGGCGTCACGCTGAAATAGGCATCCATGTATTTGTCGTCGGCAACGGTGGCGGAGGCCGCAAGCCCGACGATCAGCGTCTCCGACAGTGGCACGGTCACCTCGGTACCGAATTCGCCGACGAGGCCCTCGCTGCCGTTCACCGTTTTCTTCACCGCCGCAAACAGGCTGAAAGGCTCGATCTCATAGCGCAGTCGCGCTCCGGCCGAGACCCCGAAGTCGATATCGCCGAGACCGCGCAGGCGTACGTCGTCGTCTTCCGAGCGGCCGAGTTCGTAGCCGACCAGCACGTCGACGGCGAAATTATTCACATCGGCGACCGTTGCCGCGAGGCCCTCCGGATCGACTTCGACCCAGTCGCCATAGGTGATGGAAACCAAGGGGATCGGCGTGACCGAATAGCTGTCGGCGCCCTCGAATTCCGGTTGGATGATGCCGCCTGCGCCGACAACGATTTTCCATTTCGAGTGAGGCGCCTGGTCCGGAGACAGGCGGGCCTCATCGAAGCTGGTGGCATCGGCAGCGGCCGCCGGGTCTGCGGGCACGGCGAAAAGGCAGAAGCTGGTGAGGAAAAGACGCAAGGCGGCGGGGCGCGGGCCTGGAAAATGAAGCATGTACACTCCGGGGCTGCTCTGCGCCGCATCTGAGCGGCGCCGATGAGGCGATGGCGATCACCTGTCATCCCATGAGGCACGCGGTCGGGGGATGTTGAAATATTACATTATGTTGCGGCCGGGCGTGTGATCGGAAGGACGATGCGGGCGGTCAGTCCGCCGCGTGGATCGTTGACGAGCGCGAGCACGCCGTCGTGGTGCCTGACGATTTCGTCGACGATCGAAAGGCCGAGACCGTAGCCGGCGGTGCCGGTATCGATCGCCCGGGCATTGTCGATCCGGAAAAATGGCTCCAGCACCCGCTCGTGCATGTCGGGCGGAATGCCGGGCCCATCGTCGCGGACCTCGATAACGATCTGGCGCTGGTCGCCGGAAAGCCGGATGACGGCCGCCGCTCCGAACTTGACGGCATTGTCGCAGAGGTTGGCCATCGCCCTGATGATGCCATCCGGCTGGCACAGCGCGATAAGGCGGCCCGGCCCCTCATAGGTGACGGAATGTCCCGCATCGCAGAAGTCGGAGCACAGCGTCTGCAGCATGCTGGCAATGTCGGCGCGTTCGGTTGGCTCGCAATGCCTGTCGGTTCTGAAGTAATCGAGGGCGGCGGCGATCATCCGGTCGATATGCCCGAGATCGAGCAGCATCTGCTGGCGCAGGCCCTGATCCGAGATCCGCTCGGCGCGCAGCCGCAGCCGCGTCATCGGTGTTCTCAGGTCATGGCTGATGCTGCGCAACATACGCGTTCTGCCCTGGATCAGCGTGTGGATCCGGTCGCGCAGTTCGTTGAGCGTTCTTGAAAGGTCGACGATCTCCCGGCTGCCTTGTTCGTCCAAAGGCCGGTCGCCTGCCAGGAACGTGTCGACGGAGCCGAGCGAGGCAGCAATGCGCCGCAAGGGCGCTGTCACGACGAAATAGATGAAGGCGGAAAACAGGATCCCGAGCATGGCGACCGACAGGAGCTGATAAATCAGCGGGCTCGTCATGTCGGTCGTCAGCACCGTTTCCGGCACATTGCGAAAGATCAGCGCGCGCGACGGGTCGAGATCGGCGGTGAGCGCCAGCCTGTTGTCGACGAGCACGTGGCGGCTGTTGGCCGGCATGTCGAGATCCGGCGGGAAGACACGGGAAAACACCCGGCCGACCGCCGCGTTCAGCCCGGTTGGGGCCGACAGGGCGTCGGCCGTCGCCTTATCGACGATTGCCAGATCGAGGCCGGCTGCGGCGGCGGAACGGAGGATTTCGGCCTCACCTTCGGGACCGGATGCACGCAACAGGAGCGCGATCGTGCCGAGACGGGCGGTGACGAGGTCCGGATTGGTGATCGTGACGCCTGAATTGCGCGTTGCGCGCTCCAGGAGGCTGCCAATCTGGACGACGGCGACGACGGCCACGAGGATCAGCAGGATCATCTGCCCACGAATGGTGCTTGGCCGGAGACGGGCGAACCGGGCGATCATGATGCTTCGACCGTGGCGGTGAACGTGTAGCCTCCGAGCCGCACGGTTCTGAGCATCTCCGGCGCCTTCGGGTCGGTCTCGATCTTCTGCCGGAGGCGGCTGATATGCACGTCGATGCTGCGGTCGATCGGGCCGGCAAGTCCCGAATGGGTCATGGCGAGCAGTTCTTCGCGGCTGATGACCCGTCCCGGGTTGAGGCAGAAGGCATAGAGCAGATCGAATTCTGCGGTCGTGAGCGAAATGCGCGCATTGCTCGGGTCATGCACCTGCCTGCGCGTCGCATCGATGCGCCAGCCGTCGAAGCGCAGGGTGCGCGGTCGCTGCTTGCTCGCGGCGCCGTAGCCGGATCGACGCAGCAGGCTGCGGATGCGCGCGACAAGCTCGCGCGAGCTGAACGGCTTCGTCACATAGTCGTCGGCGCCGATCTCCAGGCCGACGACCCGGTCGACTTCGTCGCCAAGCGCGGTCAGCAGGATGATGGGCGTGGTGCTGTCGGCGCGCAGGCGACGGCAGATCGAGATGCCGCTTTCGCCCGGTAGCATGACATCGAGAATGATGGCGTCATAGGTCGATCTCATCAACCGGCGATCCATCTCGACGCCGCCATCGGCAATGTCGGTCTCCATGCCCTGCTCGCCGAGCGCTTCGGCCAGCATCCGGCCGATTTCGGGGTCGTCCTCCACGATGAGGATACGTGCGGCGGGCGTGTTCTGGCGGCGGTCTTCGCTCGGCATGGGGCAATCCTGGAGCGTTGGGTTGAAACTTTGCCAAGCTAATCATCTTTTGCGAGCCGGATGTTGCGAAATGTTGCGAAACATTGCGATCAGCCATGGTGTCCTGCATTCGCAGGTACGGCGGGGCAGTTGCGATGGATGGCAACGGCGGTCGCCCCGACGGACGGGACTGTTTTCATGCTCCCGCTGCGTTTTTCGAGCGTGAAAAGCTGCCGATTGACACCGCTCCGATCCAAGCCCTATCAATAAGTCAAAGTTCTTGACTTAATTTATGCGCCATCGAAACCTGGAGGGGAGTTCGACATGTTCGCAGTCGAGAGATCCGGTCCAGGGCGACGCCTGCGGGGCCTGGGTGAGGGGGCATTCCATCACGAGCACGGCCTTCGCGCAGCTCGGCCACATCCGTTGCCGGGGCGCTGGCGAGACGGTGCATGGAAAAGGGGCGGCGGACGCATTGCGGCTTGCCTCCTTGGGCGATCCGAACTCGATGGGCCGGGCCCGCGCCATCAACGATATCCTGTGAAGAGACCGTCGGCGCCGTGCCGATCAGATCCACCGCGCCAGGGCAGCGATGCCGGCGTGCAGATTTTCGACGACCAACCTTTCTGGAGATGATGATGACGATCGCCACCAAACCGGAATTTCGGCTGGAGACCCTCTGGACGCCGGCAAAGACGGAGACACAAGCCGTTTATTCGCTGACGCTGACCAATGCCTCCGATCGGCCGCTCAGGGATTTTCGGCTCTGCGTTTCCGGACCCGCCCGCATCGACCCGGCCGCCGTCGTCGAAGGCGGGGCGTTGTTGAGCCGGCTCTCCAACCATTCCGAATTCGCGCCGCCGGCCGGCCTGGTGCTTGAGCCCGGAAGCACATGGACGGTGAAGGCGCACGGCATGAGCTTTGCGCCGCAGCACTGGACCGATGGCGCAAATGCCGCCTATCTCGTTCTGGCCGACGGCAGCACGGCGCCGATCTCGGTGGTGCCGTCGCGCGCCCATGGCGACAATGCCGAACTGAAGCGTGGCGCGGTGATCTACCCGGTGCCGAAGGTCGCACCGGTTGCCGTCTCGGTCGTGCCCTGGCCGCAGGAGGTGTCCGTCTCCGGTCGCCTGACGCCGCCACAGGGGCTCGACCTTTCGCCGGAGGGGCCGGAGGCCGAAGCGGCGGCTGAGGCCTTTGCGGCGTTGACAACAAGCCTGTTTCCGGTCGAGGGGATCGTTCGGCCGGTCACGGAAGGTGGGCTTCGGGCCACGCTTTCGCTCTCGGCCGACCTTGCCCAGGAAGGCTACGTCATCCGCTTCTCGCCGGCCGGCATCGCGGTATCAGGCGGCACGCGCACCGGTCTGCTTTACGGCCTGATCACGCTCGGACAGATCCTGCGCGGGGCGCGACTTCATCCAGGCACGTTCCTGTTTCCGGCCGGCGGCGAGATCCGCGACGAGCCGGCGCTCGGCTGGCGCGGCACCCATCTCGACGTTGCCCGCCAGTTCTATAGCACCGCCGAAGTCTCGCAATTTCTTAGGCTGATGGCCTGGAACAAGCTCAACCGTTTCCACTGGCACCTCTCCGACGACGAGGCCTGGCGCATCGAGATCGACGCCTATCCGGCGCTGACCGATATCGGCGCCTGGCGCGGCCATGGTCGCAAGATCCCGCCTCTGCTCGGCTCCGGCCCTGATGTCGCCGGCGGTTACTATACCAAGGCGGCGGTTCGCGAGATCGTCGCGCTTGCCGCGACGCTCGGTATCGAGGTGATGCCGGAGATCGACGTCCCCGGCCATTCCTTTGCGATGCTGCAGGCCATTCCCGAGTTGCGCGACCCTGAAGAGGCAGGAAGCTACTACTCGGTGCAGGGTTTCCCGGACAATTGCCTGAACCCGGTGCGTGAGGAAACCTATCGGGTGCTCGAAACCGTCTTCGACGAACTGATCGCGCTGTTCCCGTCAAAGATCATCCATGTCGGTGCGGACGAGGTGCCGCTCGGGGCCTGGTCTGGTTCGCCGCAGGCGCTCGAACGCTTGGCGCAGGTGGCTGGCGACGAAATGGCGGCGGCTCACGCCAAGCGGCTGAATGTGGTCACCAACACCCATGGCGCCGACGAGATCGACGGCTCGGGCGCCGCGGTGCTGCAGGCCGAATTCCTTGCCCGTGTGCAGAGCTTCCTCGCCAGCCGCGGCTGCGTCACGGGCGGCTGGCAGGAGGCCGCCCATGGCAACGTCATCGACAAGCAGAAATCGCTGCTGTTCGGCTGGCGCACGGTCGAGGCCAATGCCGAGCTTGCCGGCGAAGGCTACGACATCGTCGTCTGCCCGGGGCAGGTCTACTACCTCGACATGGCCAACAGCCCTGTTTGGTCCGAGCCCGGCGGCAGCTGGGCCGGGTGGTCGGATCCGGAAAAACTCTACCTGTTCGACCCGATCGAGGGATGGACGGACGCCCAGAAGAAACATCTGCGCGGACTGCAGTGCTGCATCTGGTCCGAGCCGATGACCGATCGCGGCGTGTTCGACCGGCTGGTGTTCCCGCGGCTGTCGGCGCTTGCCGAGACCGGCTGGACCCGCCCAGAGCGCAAGAATTTCAAACGCTTCGAGGCGCTGGTCGGGTTGATGCCGGTTCTCTACGGCCACTATTCTGAGCAGTAATCGCAAGGCTTGGGGAGGCATCTAGGCTTTGGGATGCCTCGTTTCCCTTGCATTTTTGGGAGGGCAGACGCCGCGAATCAACGTTTGCGGCGCGGCGGTTACCCGTGACATAAGGGCGCCGCAACGTTCCGGGCCCGTAAAACATGATTCGTATCGAAAATATCAGCAAGCAGCTCAGCCACCGCATCCTCTTCATCGAGGCATCAGCTGCCCTCAACAAGGGTGAGAAGGTCGGCCTCGTCGGTCCGAACGGTGCGGGCAAGACCTCGCTCTTTCGCATGATCACAGGCGAAGAGATGCCGGACGAAGGCCAGGTCGCCGTCGATAAGGGCGTGACGATCGGCTATTTCAATCAGGATGTCGGCGAGATGTCGGGCGGCAGCGCCGTGGCCGAGGTGATGAATGGCGCCGGGCCGGTCAGCACCGTTGCCGCCGAACTGCACGAGCTTGAAGCCGCCATGGTCGATCCCGATCGTCTCGACGAGATGGACGCGATCATCGAGCGCTACGGCGAAGTGCAGGCGCGCTACGAGGAACTCGACGGTTATGCGCTCGAGGGCCGCGCGCGCGAAGTGCTTGCGGGCCTCAGCTTCTCCCAGGAGATGATGGACGGCGACGTCGGCGCGCTTTCCGGCGGCTGGAAGATGCGCGTCGCGCTGGCGCGCATCCTGTTGATGCGCCCTGACGTGATGCTGCTCGATGAGCCCAGCAACCACCTGGATCTCGAAAGCCTGATCTGGCTCGAAGCCTTCCTCAAGGGCTATGAAGGCGCGCTGCTGATGACCTCGCACGACCGCGAGTTCATGAACCGGATCATCACCAAAGTGGTCGAAATCGACGGTGGCCAGCTCAACAGCTATTCCGGCGACTATGGCTTCTACGAGCAGCAGCGGGCCCAGAACGAAAAGCACCAGCTGGCGCAGTTCGAACGCCAGCAGGCGATGCTCGCCAAGGAAATCAAGTTCATCGAGCGGTTCAAGGCGCGTGCCTCGCACGCAGCCCAGGTGCAGAGCCGGGTCAAGAAGCTCGACAAGATCGACCGGGTCGAGCCGCCCAAGCGCCGGCAAGCCGTGTCGTTCGAGTTCCGCCCGGCGCCGCGCTCGGGCGAAGACGTCATCAACATCAAGAACGTGCACAAGAAGTACGGCGAGCGCAGCATCTATGAAGGCCTCGACTTCATGGTGCGTCGCCGCGAGCGGTGGTGCATCATGGGCATCAACGGCGCCGGCAAGTCCACGCTTCTGAAGCTGGTGACCGGTTCGACCGACCCGGACGAGGGCAGCGTCGCGCTCGGCGCCAGCGTCAAGATGGGTTACTTCGCCCAGCACGCCATGGACCTGCTCGATGGCGAACGCACGGTGTTCCAGTCGCTCGAAGACGCCTTCCCGCAGGCGGGCCAGGGTCCGCTTCGCGCGCTTGCCGGCTGCTTCGGTTTTTCCGGCGACGACGTCGAGAAACGCTGCCGGGTGCTTTCGGGTGGCGAGAAGGCGCGACTGGTGATGGCGATGATGCTGTTCGATCCGCCGAACCTGCTGGTGCTCGACGAGCCCACCAACCACCTCGATCTCGACACCAAGGAAATGCTGATCAAGGCGCTGGAGCAGTATGAGGGCACGATGCTGTTCGTCTCGCACGATCGCCACTTCCTGGCGGCATTGTCGAACCGCGTTCTGGAGCTGACGCCGGAGGGCGTGCACCAGTATGGCGGTGGCTATACCGAATATGTCGCGCGCACCGGCCAGGAAGCCCCTGGCTTGCGCAGCTGATCTCGATCGGTCGCGGCCACGCTGTACCGGCTGTCCGATATGAAAAGAGCCGAAGCACATCGCGTGCTTCGGCTCTTTTTTGTCTATGTCGCTATCTCGAAGCCGTAGCGTCGGCTTCGACGACCGATGTCAGGCGCGCTCTTCCCAGACTTTGGCGAGCTCCACCAATGTGTTGACGGCCCGTTCCATGTCCTGGCGGCTCACCCATTCGAGCGGCGAGTGGAAGGCGTGGCCGCCGGCGAAGATATTGGGGCAGGGCAGGCCCATGAACGACAGGCGCGAACCGTCGGTGCCGCCACGGATGCTGCCGCGCACCGGCGTCATGCCGGCGCGACGCACGGCTTCGAGCGCGTTGTCGGTGATCTCCGGGTTGCGGGCGAGGATCGCCTTCATGTTGCGATACTGCTGCTTGACCTCGAAGGTGTAGGAGGAGCCCGGATAGGCGGCGATCACCTGCTTGACGATGCCCTCGATCAGGGCTTCCTTGGTCGCAAGGCCTTCGTCCTCGAAATCGCGCACGATCAGGCTGAGGCTGGCCTTCTCCATCGTGCCGGTGACGCCGGTCGGATGGATGAAGCCTTCGCGGCCTTCCGTGCTTTCGGGCGCAATGTCCTTGGGCAGGCGGTCGATGATGGCGCCGGCGATCTTGATGGCGTTTTCCATCTTGCCCTTGGCAAAACCCGGATGGATGGCGACGCCCGCGATGGTGATTTCGACGCCATCGGCGGAGAAGGTCTCGTCCTCGATATGGCCGGCGGTCTCGCCGTCGATCGTATAGCCGAACTGGGCGCCGAGCTTCTTCAGGTCGACCTTGTCGGCGCCGCGGCCGACTTCCTCGTCGGGTGTGAAGAGGATGCGGATGGCGCCGTGCTTGATATCGGGATTGTCCATCAGGATCTGTGCTGCCGACATGATCTCGGCAACGCCGGCCTTGTCGTCGGCGCCCAGAAGCGTCGTGCCGTCGGTGGTGATGATATCATTGCCGATCTGGTCGAGCAGAACCGGGTGGTCGCTGACGCGAATGACCTGCTGCGGATCGCCTGATAGCCGGATGTCACCGCCCTGATAATTCCTGATGATCTGCGGCTTGACGTTGGTGCCGGTGAAATCGGGCGCCGTGTCCATATGCGAGCAGAAACAAATGACCGGGACCGGCTTGTCGACGTTCGACGGAACCGTCGCGTAGACATAGCCGTGTTCGTCGAGATGCGCGTCGGAGACGCCCATCGCCAGCAGCTCTTCGACCAGAAGCTTGCCGAGCGTCTTCTGTTTCTCGGTGGTGGGCGTGGTCTTCGACTTGGCATCCGATTGGGTGTCGATAACGACGTAGCGAAGGAAGCGATCGATAACAGTGTCGGTCATGGGCAATGTGTCCAATATGTCTGCGTCAACGATTGTCACGCTATAGCGCATCGCGGATGCCGCCGTGAATGGACTTTTCGCCGCGTCGACGGTTTTGTCGACGCGGCGAAGGGGCATGGGCGGTGCCGGCTGCGTTAGGACGATTTCGCCGTCGGGCAGGCAAGCGTCGTTTCCGCTTTCGCGCGCAGCCCGAAGACGAGCAGGCTTGCGACTGCCGACAGCCAGACGCCGGCCATGCCATAGAGCATGACCCAGCCAAATCCCTCTTTCAGCGCTCCGTGTATAAGACTTTCCGACAGGCCGTAGCCTGAGCCCAGCATGCCGCCGGCCGAGATCTTTTCGGCAAGCACGCGCAACTCCGTGCCAGCGATGTGGCCGAGTGGCGCGCTTTGCAACGCCGACAGCACACCCTCGACCAGGATCAGCCCCATCAGCGCGATGTTGATTGCAAGCGAAATCATCCGCGCACTGGTGTCGATGCCCGAGGCCATGCCGACCCGCTCGGGCGTGACCGCTCCGGTCGCGGCGTTGGTGACCGTCGTGTTGGTGAAGCCGATGCCCATTCCGGCGACCACGCAGCCCGGAAGCATCGTCAGCCAGCTGGCGCCGGAAACGGTGCTGCCGATCTTCATCATGAGAAAGCCGAGACCGATCGTGAACAGGCCGGCCGGAATGACGATGCCCGGGCGAAAGCGAAGCATCAGGCGTTCTGCGAAAGGCGGAATGACGAGCGGCGGAAGCGTGTAGGCCAGAAGCGCTATGCTCGCGGTGACGCCGTCATAGCCGAGGCCCGCCTGAAACCAGATGGGGAGATAGATCATGAACGGCCAGAAACTGATGTTCATGCCCATCGATCCGAACAGTGCGCCGGAGAAGTCGCGGTTGCGGAACACCGAAAAGTCGAACATCGGCCGGGGGCTGACCTTTTCGGCGACGACAAAGCCGATCAGGCTGAGGACGGCCAGGCCGAGGATCGACAGCGCGCTCGGGCTGGTAAAGCCGAGTTCGGGCCCTTGCGTGATGAAGTAGGCGAGGCAGAAGACCGCGACCGATAATGTGACGATGCCGGCGACGTCGAGGCGCTCGGCACCCGGATCGCGCGATTCCTGCACGCCGGCGAACGCAAGCGCTACGGCTACGACCGCAAGCACGGCGTGAACGAGAAACACCCATTCCCAGCTCAGCAGCGCGACCGTTGCTCCGCCGACGATCGGGCCGAAGCCGAGGCCTACGCCGAAGATGATGCCCCACCAGCTGAACGCGATGCCGCGCTGGCGGCCGGATGGAAACTGGTGCGAGAGAACGGCGATCTGGCAGATGAGCATCACGCCACCGGCCATGCCCTGAAGAAAGCGCGCGATGATCAGCACCGAGGCGTTGTCGGTCAGCCCGCAGATCAACGAGGCAATGCCGAAGGCGGCGATGCCGGCGATGAACACGCGTTTGCGTCCGTAACGGTCGGCCAAGGTTCCTGCAGCCATCAGCACGGCCGTGACCGCAATGGTGTAGGCGTTCATGATCCACTGCAGCTGCTTGAAGTCCGCGCCGAGCACCTGTTCCAGCGTCGGCAGGATTGCCGGAATGCTGGAGATTTCCAGTCCGAACATCGCCGTCGAGAGGCAGACGGCTGAAAGCGCCAGCGCGCTGCGGCGGTTTATGGGTTGGTTCATGCTCTTGGTCTTTCGAGGCTGCGGCGGAATGCGGGAATAGGCGATGCGACCTTTCCCGAGCGCTCCGCCCGGTTTGATATCGATAGGGCAGGCGCACGATAATCGGACCTTGATCACAACGGAATTGTATGGATAGCTATTTCAGAGACAACAAAACCGGATGATTGTTATGACGACGCTGGATGTGGACGCGGTGCAGGCCTTTGTTGCGATTGCTGATTTTCAGAGCTTTACCCGCGCGGCGGAGTTTCTCGGCAGCACGCAAGGTGCAATCAGCGTCAAGCTGAAGCGGCTCGAGGATCGCCTCGGCGTCAGGCTGCTGGAGCGCACGCCGAGGCAGGTTCGCCTTTCGGCGCAGGGCGCGGTGTTCATCGCTGGCGCGCGCGAGTTTTTGGCCGCCCATGAGCGGGCGCTGGCCGGGCTGTCATCGACGCGCCGCCGCTTCGGGCTCGGCATTGCGGCGCATGTCGCCGGACCTGAGGTGCCGACCCTGCTCGCGCGTCTTTACGCGCATGATCCCGGCCTGTGCATCGAGGTCCGGCTGGAAACATCGCGAAATCTTCTGGGCGCCTTCGACCGCGGCGAACTCGATGCCGTCATCATCCGGCGCGACGAGGATCGGCGTGACGGCGAGACGCTGGGGCCGGAGCATTTCGGCTGGTTCGCGTCCCCTGGCTTCAAGCGCGCGCCGGGCGAGCCGCTTCGCCTTGCCGCACTAGCGCCGCTCTGCGGCGTGCGCGACATCGCTACGCGCGCGCTCGATGCGGCCGGTGTTCCCTGGGTGGAAGTGTTCGTCGGCGTGTCGACGGCGGTCAACGCCGCCGTCTCCGCGGGCCTGGCCGTCGGCCCGTTTTCCTGTCGTCTTGCGCCCACAGACACCGTCGAAGTCAGCAAGCAGTTTGGCCTGCCGCCGCTTCCGTCCTCGGAGATCGTCCTGCATTCGACCTTGACCGACGCGCGCTCCCGCAAGGCCTTGCAGACGCTTGCCGCCGCCTTTCGCGAGCGGCATTCGGCCTTGATCGAAACCGAGCCATCGGCCGAAAGGACCTGGCCGAAAATCGAGCTTTCCGCGTCTTGAGTGCCGCGGCTGCGGCCGCAGCGCTCTCTGCCGCCGCCTTCCCGTTGCAGGCGGACGCCCCCTGATCGAAACGATTTCGGGGACGTTGTGGGTGGGAATTACCGGGTGGTGGCGAAACGCCGTTGTTCCAGGCCGATCCGGCGGACTGGCGCCGCCGGTGCCTTGACCCAGCCATGGCCGGTCGGCGTCTTTCTGGCCGGCGCGCTGGCGCTCGGCCCTTTCAGCCAGCGGATGATGGCTTCAAAGCCATGCTTGGCGAGGCGCTTGGTGATGCGCAGGCTGTCTTCGTCCAGATCGCAGGCAAGGCCGATTTCCTTCCAGTCGAGCTTGTTGCCGGTCTGCGGCGGCATGGCCCGCCGGACGACAAAATCCAGCATGTAGTGGCGAAGGTTGTCATAGTCGTGCTTGGGAAGGGCACAGGCGAGCCGGAGCTCGCAGAAGGATGCAATCTTTTGATGAAAACTGTGAACCGGGGCAGTCATTGGGGGCATGTCAGAAGGAACTCATACGTGGTTGGCCGGCGATGCGCCGGGGTACGGGCAGCTAAGTGAATCGCGTTAATGAAGCGTTTCGCTTATCGCATGCAGCATCGATGTGGCAGCCGATAAGCCATTAAAAAACAACGCAAGCCCAATCATCCCGCGATGATTGGGCTTGCTGTCGACCCCCGGCAGGCAGTCACATGCGGACCACCTGCCGGACGGGGTTCATCGGCTCACGAGAACGTCAGGGCGCGATCGCCATCGGCATCCTTGATGCGGGTGGGAAGCCCGATCCGGTTGAGGATGTCGAGGAACGGGCGCGGTGGCAGTTCTTCGACATTGACCATCTGCTTCACGTCCCATTCGCCTGACGCGATCAGCATCGCGGCAGCGACCGGCGGAACGCCTGCGGTGTAGGAAATGCCCTGCGACCCGACCTCTTCGAAGGCTTCCTTGTGGTCGGCGACGTTGTAAATGAAGACTTCGCGTTCAACGCCGTCCTTCAACCCCTTCACGAAATCACCGATGCAGGTCTTGCCCTGGTAGTTAGGCGCCAGCGACGACGGATCCGGCAACACGGCCTTGACCACCTTCAACGGCACGACCTCAAGCCCTTCGGCCGTCTTGACCGGTTGCTCCGACAGGAGGCCGAGGTTCTTCAAGACGGTGAAGACGTTGATGTAGTGATCGCCGAAGCCCATCCAGAAGCGCACGTCGGCGCCGTCCATGTGCTTTGCCAGCGAATGAACCTCGTCGTGGCCGGTCATGTAGGCCTTGCACTTGCCGACCACCGGCAGGTCGTATTCCTTGCCGACCTCGAACATCGAATTGGTCTGCCACTGGCCGTTCTGCCAGGAATAGACGACGCCGGTGAATTCGCGGAAGTTGATCTCCGGGTCGAAGTTGGTGGCGAAGTATTTGCCATGGCTGCCGGCATTGATGTCGACGATATCGACGGCGGTGACCTTGTCGAAATACTCATCCTTGGCGAGGCGTGCATAGGCGTTGACCACGCCCGGATCGAAGCCGACACCGAGGATGGCGGTGATGCCTTTTTCTTTGCACTCCTGCGCACGCTGCCATTCGTAGTTTCCGTACCACGGCGGCGTTTCGCAGATCTTCTTCGGGTCCTCATGGATCGCGGTGTCCATGTAGGCGGCACCCGTGTCCATGCAGGCGCGCAGCACCGACATGTTGACGAAGGCGGAGCCGACATTGATGACGATGCCGGCCTTGGTCTTTTCGATCAGTGCCTTCGTCGCCTCAACGTCCATAGCGTCGAGCGCATGGGCTTCGAGTGCGACCTTGGTCTTCAGGCTGTTCTTTTCGTGAATGGAGTCGACGATCGCGCGGCACTTTTCGACCGTTCTGGATGCGATATGGATGTCTCCCAGTACATCGCAGTTCTGCGCGCACTTATGCGCCACGACCTGAGCCACGCCACCGGCGCCGATGATGAGAACGTTCTTCTTCATTTCGGGTGATTTTTCCTTCTTCTGTGGGGGTATGACGAGCCTTAGGAGAGGCTCTGTTCGTAGTCGGCGAATGAAAATTCGCGGACGAGCCTGACGCTGCCGTCAAGCTCTCTGACGGCGATCGACGGCATGCCGACGCCGTTGAACCAGTTCTTCTTGACCATGGTGTAACCGGCCGCATCCTGGAACGAGACGCGATCGCCGACCTTCAGAGGCTCTGGAAAGCGGAACTCGCCGAAGATATCGCCGGCAAGGCACGATTTGCCGCAGACCATGATGCTGTGCAGTCCGGCATTCGGCTCAACCTTGGCGCTTTCGCGGTAGATCAGGAGGTCGAGCATGTGCGCCTCGATCGAGCTGTCGACGATGGCGAGGTCCTTGCCGTTGTTGAGCGTGTCGAGAACGGTGGTCTCGAGCGTCGTGCTGCGGGTGATCGCGGCTTCGCCGGGCTCCAGATAGACCTGAGCGCCATGGCGGCCGGAAAATGCCTTCAGGCGCTCGCAGAAGGCATCGACCGGATAGTCGTCGCCGGTAAAGTGAATGCCGCCGCCGAGGCTGATCCAGTCGGCGCGAGAAAGCAGCGTACCGAACTTTTCCTCGATCTCGGACAACATCCGGTCGAACAGGGCAAAATCCCTGTTCTCGCAGTTGTTGTGGATCATGAAGCCGCTGATGCGATCCATGACGGTCTCGATCCTGGCCGCATCCCATTCGCCGAGCCGGCTGAAGGGGCGGGCAGGGTCGGCGAGGTCGAAACTGGACGAGCTCATGCCCGGATTGAGGCGCAGGCCGCGGGCGATGCCGGATGCCTTGTCGGCGAAGCGATCGAGCTGGCCGATCGAGTTGAAGATGATCTTGTCGGCGTGGCCGATCACCTCGGCAATTTCATTGTCACCGTAGGCGACGCTGTAGGCGTGGGTTTCGCCGCCGAATTTTTCGCGCCCCAGTCGCACCTCATAGAGGGAGGACGACGTCGTGCCGTCCATGTAGTCGCGCATCAGGTCGAAGACGGACCATGTGGCAAAGCATTTGAGCGCGAGCAGCGCCTTGGCGCCGGATTTTTCGCGCACAAGGGCGATCTTCTCCATGTTGCGAAGGAGTTTCGCCTTGTCGATCAGGTAGTAAGGGGTCTGGATCATGATCATGCCTTGTGTCTTCAGAGTGTATTCAAATGCTGGCGCTTGCAGGGAAACCGGTGCGGGCTGGCGCTATCTGACGGTCAATCCGAGCGCTCGCCGCTTCATCGAGCGCGCGGCAAGCGAGATATTGACCGAGTGCTTCGAGCAATAATTGGTGGCCAGTGTTGCGAGGCTGTCTGGCTCGTCGATCTTCGGTGCCGTTGGCAGGCGCTCGCACGGACGGGTGTCGCGCGTTGACGAGACCGGGCAGAACCGTCCGTCCCTGATCGAACCGAGCCAGATCGATTGGTGTTCGGGCGACCGCCTGACGACGGCGGCCGCCGCGAGAAAGTCGCCCTGTGCGGCGACATCATGCGGGTCGATGCGCAGGCGTTGCTGGCTGGCATGGAGAGCCGATGCCAGCCCCTGCGGATCCTCCATCGGCCTTCGCCACAGCAGATATCGCCCGTCGATCACATCGATGTAGTCGTCGAGCATGGCGACCGGCAGCGGTTCGCCGGCATGGGGCCCGTAGAACTGGAATGGGTCCGCCGTCGATGCCGGCTCAATGCACGCACCATCGTCGTTCGAGGCGTCCGGCTGGAAGTCGACAAGGCTGGCGACGGACGCGGCGATCGTCGGCCAGCTCGAAAGCGCCTGCTCGGCCAGCGTCACGTCGAGGGCGGCGTGGCTGTGGAGGGCATGCATGATGGCGAGGCTGGCGCGCGATCCCGGGTCCAGGACGAAATGCTCGGCCTTGCCGGCGCGGGCCGCCTGGCGGGCACTTTTCAGCATTCCGCATTCAAGCAGCGCGGCAAGGGACGTCGCGCTCGCACCAAGTGCGTTGGCAACGTCGAACGTCGTGAAAAGGCCGGAGTGCCAGCTGTCTGATTGCGGGATGTTTTTCATGGAATGCTGTCGAGTACTGAAGGCCTGCTCGCTATCAGGATGTCCGCAAGAGGCGGTACGAACCGGCGATCGATTTCATCGTCTCAGCCACGGGGAAATAGCTGGGATGGTGTGACATGCCCCGGTCGCGCACGATGAAAGCCGCGGCCGGGTTACGATCCCGCTTTGAGGCGCACGGGTTCTCGAAGGGCATATGAAGTCACGATCAGCATGCCACTATCGTAAATGCGACAGCGCATATGTCAAGGCAATGGGCCGGATGTGCGCAAGCGCCGCACTCTCTGTGGTGCCGCCGGGTGTGGCGGCTGCCTGAGAGAGCGCGGTCTATCACAGCGCTTGAGCGTCTGATGCGTCAGCGTAGTAAAAAATCGCGGCCCCCGGGCGAATGTTGGAAGAGCGATCCGGCTCCGCCCCGAGTTCTGGTTTTGCATTGATTGAGAAGCGGGCGCGGAGATGTCACATTATCGTTGTCGCTCGGGACGCAGCCATCCTCCCGGCTGCAGGAGCGATGTTCCCTCTGGAGGTTGCACCTCTCACCGTGTGTGGAGGTCATATCTCTCAATTTGAGGCCGCCGGTTCCACGGTGGCCTTTTTCTTTTCTACCCCGCGTCATCACTGGCAAAACCACCTCGGAAATCGGTGGACTTGCGGACTCAAAATCTCCGTGGTAACGTTCCCACGAACTCATGCCATGGGAGGGCGTGTCTGAATGCAGCGGAGGCGGCCGACGATCATTGACGTGGCGCGCAAGGCGGGGGTGTCGAAGAGCACCGCCGGCCGGGCGCTCTCCGGCGCGTCCAACATCACGGACGAAGCCCGCGAGCGCGTGCTCGAGGCCGCCCGTGCCGTCGGCTACGAGCGCAATGACCTGGCCGTCGGGATGCGGTCCGGCCGCACCGGCCTGCTCGGTCTCGTCATTCCCGACATTACCAACCCGTTCTGGGCCGAGGTGGCGCGCGGCGCGCAGGATCGCGCGGCCGAAAACGGTACGTCGCTTCTGGTTTTCTCGTCCGATTGGGATCATGGCCGTGAGGCCAGCCACCTGCGTGCGCTTCGGCAGGCGCGGGTCGATGGCGCGATCATCAATCCCGTCGCCGACAGCTTCGATGATCTCGACCGGTTCGGCCTGCCCTTCGTCTTGATCGGCTCGAGTGCCGAGCGCTTTCCCGCCAATTCCAGCGTCGGCTCCGATATTGCCCAGGCGGTCAGGCTCGGCATGGACCATTTGGTCTCCAAGGGCCATCACGCGCCGGCGCTGATCCTCGGGCCGAAGTCGCGTATTGCGCGCGCCCGCTTCCTGCGGACGTTCCATGAGCATTGCGTCGAGCGCGATATCGACCCGGCGGCGCTGCCGATGGAAGATGGCGAATACACCGTCGAGGGCGGGCGCACGGCGATGATGCGACTGCTTGAGCGCGACCGTGTCGGCCATCTCGCAGTCTTTGCCGCCAACGACCTGATGGCGCTCGGCGCCATGGTGGCCGTGCGCGAAGCCGGTCTGCGCTGCCCGGAAGACGTCTCGATCCTCGGCTTCGACGGCATTCCGGCCGGCGCATTTTCCTGGCCGGGACTGACGACGGTCGCCAAGCCCGGGCGCGAGATCGGCGTACGCGCCGTCGATTGCCTGTTCGACGAAATTGCCGGCCGGCCCGAGCATGGCCGGGTGTTCATGCCATGCCGGCTGATCGAGCGCGGCTCATTGGCCGATCTGTCGCTCGACCAGCCCAGACGCGCAGCAAGCTCCGGGAGGGGGTAAGCAATGACCAATCGTGACGAGGCGGTGATGGCGCCTAAATTTGGGAACGTTCCCAAATCGAGCGCGCGCCGCAAGCAGGGCCGCGTGGCGGTCGCCGCCGAAGGCTGGCGGCGCTGGTGGCCCTATTACGTCATGATGGCGCCGGGCATCCTGTTCTTTCTGATCTTCCATTATCTGCCGATCTGGGAGGCGCGCATCGCCTTCGAACAGGTCCGCATCGTGCCGCCCAACATCTGGGTTGGCATCAAGCATTTCCAGGTGCTGTTCTCCTCGCCGGTGTTCTGGCAAGTGCTCGCCAACACCCTGATCATCTCGGCGATGAAGATGGTGTTCTTCCTGCCGGTGCCGATCATCGTCGCGCTGCTCCTGAACGAGGTGCGCGGCGGATCGTTGCGCAAGTTCATCCAGTCGGCGATCTATCTGCCGCATTTTCTGTCATGGGTGGTGATTGCCGGCATCTTCATTGCCGCACTGTCGCCGACCGATGGCGCCGTCAACAATCTCATGGGCATGGCCGGCATTGCGCCGCGCTCGTTCATGACCGACACCGGCGCCATCCGCTGGGTGCTGGTCTTCACCGAAATCTGGCGTTCGGCCGGCTGGGACAGCCTGCTCTATCTCGCGGCCATCATCGCCATCGACCAGCAGCTTTACGATGCCGCCGAAATCGATGGCGCCAACCGCTGGCAGAAGATCCGCCACGTCACGCTGCCGGGCATCGTGCCGACGATCGCGACGCTGTTCATCCTCAATGCCGGCATGTTCCTCAACGCGGATCTCAACCAGGTGATCAACCTGTCCAACGACGTGGTGCGCAGCAAGATCGATATCGTCGACACCTATGTCTACCGCATCGGGCTGCAGACCGGCGAATACTCGCTGGCAACGGCCGCCGGCCTCTTCAAGGCCGTGCTCGGCACGATGATGATCGTGATCGCCCATTTCGTCTCCAAGCGTCTGACCGGAAAGGGAGTCTGGTAATGGCCCTGTCGCGCAAGACCCCGATCGAACGCATCGAATATGCGATCATTGTCTCGACGCTGCTGCTGCTCGTCGTCGTCACGGTCCAGCCGATCCTCAACCTGCTCGCCGTCTCGCTGTCGGAGCCGGCAAAGGTGCCGGGCATGAGCGGGCTGACGATCATACCGAGAGGCCTGTCCTTCGAGGTCTGGAGCGTTCTGCTGCAGCATCCCAATGTTCAGCGTGGCATCTTCAACTCGATCTTCATCACCGCCGTCAGCACCGTGATCGGCGTCGTCGGCACGGCCCTGATGGCCTGGGGTCTTTCCAGGCCCGGCCTGCCGGGCCGCAAGGCGCTGTTCATCCTCGTGCTCGTCACCATCGTCTTCGAGCCGGGCATCATCCCCGACTATTTCGTCAACAAGCGGCTCGGCCTTCTCGACAGCTACTGGTCGGTGATCCTCTTCAAGGCGGTCAATGCCTGGTACCTGATCATCCTCATCCGGTTCTTCGAGGAGATCCCGAAGGAACTGCTGGAGGCCGCGGAACTCGATGGCGCCAACCCGTTCCAGGTGTTCTGGCATCTGGTCCTTCCGCTCGCCAAGCCGGCGCTCGCGACCATCTCGCTGTTCTACCTCGTCTTTCACTGGAACGAGTTCTTCCGCGCGATGATCTACCTGAACGACCAGGGCAAATGGCCGTTGCAGGTGGTGTTGCGCCAGTTCGTCATCGATGGCGACAAGGTCGCGATCGTCGGCGCAAACAGCGCCAGCAACAACACCGGCGCCAGCCAGATCGACCTGCGGTCGCTGAAGGCCGGCATGATCCTGCTCACCATCGTGCCGATCCTGGCGATCTATCCGCTGATCCTGAAATTCTTCACCAAGGGAACCATGAGCGGCGCGCTCAAGGGGTGACGACGACACGCGTTCCAACCAAGAAGCCTATCTAAACGGAGGAGACGAAATGCTTAGAAAAATGGTCCTGCTGGCATCGACTGCGCTAGCGCTCAGCCTTGCTGCCACTGCCCCGACGATGGCCGAGCCGGTCAAGATCCGGGTGGTCTCCAAGGACTTCACCCCGTCCAACCCCGACGACGTCAAGCACCTGCAGCGCATTGAGGAAGCGCTCCGGGCGCAGGGCACCGATCTCGACATCGAACTCGTCGACCTGCCGTCTTCCGGTTACGCCGACAAGCTGTCGGTCATGCTGCTGTCGGGCGATATCCCGGACCTGATCTATTTCCAGGGCGGCGACGCCAAGATGGTCGAGCAGGGCGTGCTTGAAGACCTCGGCCCGATGCTGGCCGACACCAAATATCTGAAGGACGCGCTGTGGCCGCACAATGTCGAGCGCCTGAAGAACTATCCCTATCTGCTCTACGTCTATCCGGTGCGCGGCCCCCAGCCGGTGATCCGCAAGGACTGGCTGGAAAAGACCGGCCTCAAGGCGCCTGAAACCGTCGAAGACTATGTCACCCTGTTCAAGGCGATCAAGGATGGCGATCTCGACGGCAACGGCGTCGCCGACAGCTATGGCGTGACCACGGCCGACAACACCAACGAGCTCGATTCCATCTTCAACCAGGCTTTCGGCATTACCGGCAGCTGGATGAAGAACGCCGGCGGCGAGTGGGTGCATGCCCGCGTCACGTCGCAGGAGAAGGACAAGATCGCCTTCTACGCATCGCTGCGCGAACAGGGCCTCTACGATCCCGAATACATCACCACCAAGTTCGATGTGAAGGAAGACAAGTTCTACACCGGCCGTGCCGGGGTGATTTTCGGCTCCTCCGGCGAGGTCATCGACATCTATGGCGGCAAGATGCGTCAGGTTCATCCGGGCACGGAACTCGTGCTGTTGCCGCCGCCGAAGGGACCGGGCGGCCAGGGGCTCTCGGCCGTCGATGTTTCTAAGGAATCGCGTGGCTTTGCGATCTCATCCGTGTCGGAACACAAGGCCGAGGTGATGAAGCTGCTCGACTTCATGGCAAGCCCGGAAGGCCAGATGTTCGACCGCCTCGGCTTCGAGGGCCAGGAATACACCAAGGACGGTGACGCCTATAAGGTCACCGACAAGATCGCCACCTGGTATGCCCGCTTCATGGTGGCGGCCAACTGGACCCCGCCCGTCGTCTGGCAGTCGCAAGCGGCCCAGCAGTCGCTGGCGACGATCCAGAAGGACTTCAAGCCGGACAACACCTTCGTCTGGCCGGCCGACTACGCCGCCGATCTCGACGCCACCGAAAACGTCTACCGCTCCTGGGTCTACAAGTTCATCTCCGGCGCCGCCAAGATGGATCAGTGGGACCAGTATGTCGCGGAGTGGGAAGCGGCCGGCGGCAAACGTCTCAACGAGTATGCAAGGACTGTTCTCGATGCAGAAAAGTAGCGTTCAAGGGCTCTCTCTGAAGGGGAGAGTCCGCGCGCTCATCCATGGCGTCGCACTCGGCGACGCCATGGGGGCGCCGGTCGAAAAACTGCCGGCCGCCGAAATCGCGCAGCGATATGGCCGGGTCAGCTCGCTGGACACCGAGTGGCACAAGATGTCGCTCGATGCCACGGCGCGCAACGGCCGGGTGCGCGGCAACGGCATCGTCACCGACGACACGTTGATGACGCTCTGCCTGATGGATATCTACGGTGACGTAAGTCGACATCTCGACGCCTGGGACATGGCCGACGGCATGGTCAGGCAGATCGCCTGGGTGCCGCGCTACGTGCCGGAACTGCAGCGCGAAGCGATGCTGATCGAGCGGCTGTTCTATCCGGAAAAATGGATCTTCCAGCGCCACCAGCTGACCTCGTGCGACCCGCGCCAGGGCGGCATCGGCAACATGGTCAATTGCGGTGCCGCGATGTATGTAGCGCCGATCGGCGTCGTCAATGCCTGCGATCCGAAGGCGGCTTACGACGAGGCGATCGCGTTTGCTTCCGGCCACCAGGAAAGCTTCGGGCTCGAGGCCGCCGGCGTGTTTGCCGCTGCGGTTGCCGCGGCCTTCACGCCGGGCATTGATATCGAAGGCGTAATCGCGGCCGTTCTGGCGCTGGCCAAGGACGGGACGCGCAACGCCATTGCCGACATCGCCGACGTCGCCCGCCGGCTCAAGGCGAAAGGTGCCGACCACACGACGGTCGTCGCCGCCTTCCATGCGGCGATCGCGCCCTATTCTCCCATGGGCGATGACGTCAACCACACACCCGCCAAGGCAGGTCGCCTGACGGCCGCCTATCAGCCGAGCCGCCTCGGCTCGATCGAGGAACTGCCGCTCGCGCTCGGGTTCTGCCTGTTCAACGACGGCGATTTCCGCCGCTCGATCGAAGACGGCATCAATTCCGGCCGCGACACGGATTCCATCGGCGTCATGGCCGGTGCGATCCTCGGTGCGATGCACGGCGAAAGCGTCATCGACGCCGCCGACCACGCCCTGCTCGACCGGGCAAACCGGCTCAACCTTACCGCCTCGGCCGACCGCTTTACCGAGGTGGCAACGGCCATGCTTGCCGCAGACCAGGCGGCAGCCGCCAAGCGGGCCAGCTTCCGCGCCGCCCTCACATTCTGATTGATAACGAAAGACGCATGATGCCCAAGCTCAGCAAAGAGACGATTTACGAGAAGATCTATGCCGGTTTCATCGGCAAGGCCATTGGCGTTCGCCTGGGGGCCCCTGTCGAACCGACGATCTGGAGCTATGAGCGCGTCCAGAAGACCTATGGCGAAGTCACCCAGTATCTGCGGGACTTCAAGAATTTCGCCGCTGACGACGACACCAACGGCCCGGTCTACTTCATTCGCGCGCTGCGCGACTACGGTCTGAAGGCAAGCGCTGCCGATGTCGGCAAGACCTGGGTGAACTATGCCGCCGAAGAGCATGGCATGTACTGGTGGGGCGGCTTTGGCGTTTCGACCGAGCACACCGCCTACCGCAACCTGCGCGCCGGCATTCCCGCACCGCAGTCCGGGTCGATTGCCCAGAACGGCGCGACCGTCGCCGAGCAGATCGGCGGGCAGATCTTCATCGACAGCTGGGGCTGGGTGCATCCGGGCGAGCCGCAGAAGGCGGCCGACGCTTCGGCACGTGCTGCAAGTGTTGCCCATGACGGCGACGGCCTGAACGGCGCGCGCTTCTGCGCCGCCGCCATCGCCAAGGCTTTCGACGCGACCTCGATCGACGAGGTGATCGCTGCCGCCATGGCGACCATCGATGCGAAATCCACCTATGCCCGCGTGGCGCAGGCGGTGATCGATTTCCACAAGGCCAATCCCGGCAACTGGCGCGCCTGCCGCGACATGCTGACCGCCGACTGGGGTTATGACCGCTACCCGGGCGTCTGCCACATCATCCCCAATGCCGGAGTCACCGTCATGGCGATCCTCTATGGCGAAGGCGACCTGCCGCGCACCGCCGAGATCGCCACCATGGCCGGCTGGGACACGGACTGCAACGCCGGCAATGCCGGCGCCATCGTCGGCACCTTCCAGGGTCTTCAGCCCGGCTGGGACAAGTACAGAAAGCCGATCAACGACTTCATCGTTGCATCCGGCGTCGTCGGCTCGATCAACATCGTCGACATCCCGTCGTTTGCCCGCGAACTCACGGTGCTGGCGCTGCAACTGCGTGGTGACGACGTGCCGGCTCTCTGGCTCGAAGACTTCACCCGTCGCGGCGTGCGCTTCGACTTCGACCTTCCGGGGTCGACCCACGGTTTCCGCACCGAAGGCTTCAACCAGATCAGCCTCAAGGGCTCGACCGAGAAACAGGCCGAAGGTTCGCGCGGTTCGCTCGAAATCCAGCTCGACCGGCTCGAGCGCGGCCAGGGTGGACGCATCTTCTGGAAGCCGTTCTATCGCCGCTCCGATTTCGACGACGAGCGCTACCGGCCGATGTTCTCGCCACTGGTCGATGCCGGCCAGACGGTATCGTTCAAGCTGTGGCTCGATCCGTGGAACGGCGACGGCAACCTGCGCGTTGCGCCCTATATCCGCCGCGCCATCACCGGTGCGATCGAGGAGACCGGCGCCTGGCACGTGCCCAACCATGAAGGCTGGCAGGACTATTCCTTCACCGTGCCTGAAGGTGCCGAAGCGATCGACGAGATCGGCATCCAGGTCGAGTATTTCGGTCGGTTGAAATTCCTTGGCCGCCTGTTTCTCGCCGATTTCAAGGTCGAGGGCGCTGGCCACACGGTCATCGATCCCAAGGGCGAAGTGCAGGAGTGGGGCGCTATCTCGCGCTTTACCTGGAACCGCGGTCACTGGAGCCTGCAAGATGGCCGCATCCATGCCCATACCGCCAGTGACGCCGATATGTGGACGGGCCACTACTACGCCCGCGACGTCGAGGTGCTTGCCGATATCAAGCCGCTCGCCGGAGCCTCGCAGCTGGTCACCGCCCGCGCGCAGGGCACCAGCCGGTTCTATGCCGCCGGTTTTGACGGCGACGACGTGGTCATCCTCAAGGAGGATTTCGGCACCACCGTTCTCGCGCGCGCTCCGTTCAAGCGCGAACTGGGCAAGAGCTACGGTTTCGCGTTCACCCTCAAGGGCGATGCGCTGTCCTTCGCGATTGACGGCAAGCCGCTGATCGAGGCGCGCGACGGCCAGTTCGTCTACGGCATGGCCGGCCTCCGCTTGGGTGCGCTCGGTCGCATGAGCGTCGGAACGATCGAGATTGTCGAAGCCGCCTGAGCGATCTTGATCCTGCCCGCCGGTCCATGAAAATGGGCCGGTGGGAGGGCAAAAGAACCGTTTCTGCGTATCAAGTGGGAGGAGAGACCATGTCCGAGATCGAACTCAGGAATGTGGGCAAGAGCTACGGCAGCCTGTCGGTGCTCGACGATATTTCGCTCGACATGGGCAGCGGCGAATTCGTCGTCCTGGTCGGCCCGTCCGGCTGTGGCAAGTCGACCTTGCTGCGGATGATCGCAGGGCTCGAGGACATCAGCGCCGGAGAGATCACCATCGGTGGCCGCATCGTCAACGACATGCCGGCCAAGGAGCGCGACCTGGCCATGGTGTTCCAGAGCTACGCGCTCTATCCGCACATGAAGGTCGCCGACAATATGAGCTTCGCGCTGAAGCTTGCCGGCGTGCCGAAAGACGAGATCAAGCGGCGCGTCGATGAGGCCGCCGACATTCTCGGGCTTGGGCATCTGCTCGAACGGCTCCCGCGCGAATTGTCGGGCGGCCAGCGCCAGCGCGTGGCCATGGGCCGGGCGATCGTGCGCGATCCGCGCGCCTTTCTCTTCGACGAGCCGCTTTCCAACCTCGACGCCAAGCTTCGGGTGAAGATGCGCGGCGAGATCAAGAAGCTGCACCAGCGCCTGGGCAAGACGACGATCTACGTCACCCACGACCAGACGGAAGCCATGACCATGGCCGACAAGATCGTGGTTCTGAACGGCGGCAAGATCGAGCAGATGGGACCGCCGCTGGAGCTCTACAAGAACCCGCAGAACCTGTTCGTCGCCAGCTTCATCGGCTCGCCCGAAATCAACCTTCTGCGTGGCGAGGTCGACAGCCAGGCGCTGAAACTTGCCGATGGCGCCCGGCTGCCCTTGCCGCCGGGTCATGGTCTCGCCGACGGCCGCAAGCTCGTCTACGGCATTCGCCCGCAGCATATCCATCTTGCCGACAGCGGCATCGCCGCCGACGTCATGCTGGTCGAGCCGACAGGGGACGCGCAGGACGTGATGCTTCGGATCGAAACCACCGACATCACCATGGTCCTTGGCGAAAGCGCCCTTTTGCAGTCGGGCGCGAAGCTGACGATCGGCTTCGACACCGCCAACGTGCTTTTGTTCGATGACAAGACGGGCGGGCGCATCCAATGAACGATTTCGCGAGAATGCACTGGGATCCCGAGGCCGAAGGGCCGCTCCAGGGGATCAGGGTGCTTGACCTGTCGCGCCTGGTTGCTGGCAACATGCTGTCGCTGCAGCTTGCCGATTTCGGCGCCGACGTGATCAAGATCGAACCGCCCGCCGGCGATCCCTTACGCGAATGGAAGGACGAGGGCCTGTCGCTGTTCTGGAAGACCTATGGCCGCAACAAGCGCTCGGTCGTGCTCAACCTGCGCGAGGATGCTGACCGCGAGGCGCTCTGGGCGCTGATTGCAAGCGCCGACGTCTTTATCGAGAATTTCCGCCCGGGAACGCTGGAGCAGATGGGCTTCGGCCCGGACGCGTTGATGGCGCACAACCCCGATCTCGTCGTCGTGCGCGTCTCCGGCTTCGGCCAGACCGGCCCTTACGCCGAATTTCCGGGCTTCGGCACCATCGTCGAGGGCATGAGCGGCTATGCCTACCGCACCGGCTTTGCCGACCGCGAACCGGTGCTGCCGCCCTTGGCGCTCGCCGACATGATCGCCGGGATCTACGGTATGTCAGCGACGATGACTGCGCTTTTTGCCCGCCAGAAGGGCCGGGCGCGCGGACAGGTCATCGACCTGTCGCTGCTGGAGCCGATCTTTTCCGTGCTCGGCCCGGAGGCTGCTATCTACGCACTCAACGGCACGGTCAAGGAGCGCATCGGCAGCGCCTCCAATACGGCGTGCCCGCGCAATGTCTACCGCTGTGTCGACGGCAAATATGTCGCGCTTTCCGGATCGACGCCGGCCGTCGCCCGGCGGATATTCGAGATCATCGGCCGCGCCGACATGAACGAGGACCCGCGCTTCCGCTCCAACAGCGAGCGTCTCAAGCATCGTCACCTGGTCGATGAGGCGATCGGCGCCTGGTTTGCCGTCCGCTCCCACGACGAGGCGCTTGCCATCATGCGCGACAGCGGCGCGACGGTTGGGCCGATCTACAACATCGCTGACGCCAGCGAGGACGCGCATTTTTCCGAACGCGAGGTGATCGTGTCGCTGGACGATGCGGAACACGGTGCGCTGCCGATGCACAATATCGTTCCGCGCCTGTCCGAAACACCAGGCCGCTTCCGGCGCCCCGCACCGGCGCTCGGGGAGCATACGGCCGAGGTGCTGGCCGAGGTCGGCCTTGGCGACGCGACGGTCGCAGCAATCGCCGGAGCCGGTCGTTAGACCGGCTCTCTCACGCATAGGCGATCCGGCATCGCCGGTTACGGTGTTGCGGGCCGCACGTCGGCAGCCCCTCTTCGCACCCGTGCGGCGTTAAAACGGTTATCAGCCGAAGAACAGTGCGCGCAGGCGCGCCATCAGGCCGCTGCGTTCCCCGCTCATGATGGAGCGGACGAGGGTCGCTGCCGTCTCGGCATTCACGGTGGCGCCGAAATGGCAGTAGCAGATCACGTCGTGCAGCTGCCAGTGACGCAGTCCGAAAAAGCGGAGCGCCTCGCCATAGGTATCGTCCTTCATGCCCGCGGCGCGCAGCATCGGGTCGTCGAATGCCACCGAGATCGGCGAGCCGTCGCTGCGCAAGGCGTTACGCAGCGCTGTCGGCTGGTGTTCCGTCTCGTAGAGCGTCGCCAGATGCCGATTGTGGCTTTGGTCGAGCAGTTCCGCCCAACGCGCGAGGCGTTCCTGGCGAGACAGGGCCTGAGGCCGGTAGTCCGGCTCGACTTGCGCAAAGACCTGTAGCTGCTCGCGTGTATGGTGCTTCATTGTCGCCTCCATTAGGACGATAGATGCTCTGCGCCAGCCCAACTTTCCCTGCATGAAAGCGTGACTCCAGACGCGCCCGAAGTCCAATCACGATGACGGTTCGCCATCGGACCCTGGCCGATGCTTCCGGCACCTCGTCCACAGACAACATGCCCGCTTCGGATCGCGGACCGCGATTTTGACATCTTGTCGGGCCAGTCACGATTTGGTGAGACGGAGGCATTCATGAAGACGAAAGCGCGCGATCGCGAACTCATTGAGGTGATGCGGCGATACTTCGGCGCCAAGGCCGAACGTGCGGAGCTCAGGGCGTTGCTGGAGCAGGCGCGCCGTGCCACCGGCGAGGATATCGGTCGCTTCTATGATCCACGCACCAATGCCGCCTATGCCGAAGCCATCTTGCGCTGCCATGCCCTCAATGGCGAAATGCGCGCGTTGATGGATCGTGCACAAGACTGGGCACGACAGGAAGCCGGTGCGCTTGAAAGCGGGCCTGGTACGCTACACCAGGACGCCTCATCCGTGCGGCCGGATGCCGCCGCGGGCGATCGACAGGCGTAACTTCGGGCCGACCTGCCCGTGACCAGGGGGCGTGCCTGCGGCACGTCGTACCTGCCCATTCGAATGAGAGTGGTCTTGTGTGTTTCTCCAGCTGAAATGCGCCGCTTCAAACGCGCAGCGACGTCCGTCACGGCGTCCGAATGTCAGCGGAAACAAGGCCGAGCGGTGCTCTTTGCGTGGTGTCCGCGGGATCTCCCTAGAGTATCGTTCAGTCCTTTCCGGGACTGGATAAAATACAAATACAATCCTGAAGCGCATAATCAGGCGGTGCGCGGATTAATCCGAAAGATTATCTGCGCGCCGATACAACTTTCGAGGTAGATTCCCGGTTGAATTGTGAAGAGCATTGATACAAACTCTTAGCGCAATCACATTTCCAAATGCTCTCCTGAAGACAGGCCGCAAGGTCACGACACTGCCGTTGTTTTTTTCGACGCGGGAACGCCTATCGTCAGTGCGGTTCCGCCTAAAAGGTGCAAATGGCTTTCTTGTTGCAAACCTTTGGTGGACTGAAGCTTGTCGATCCCTCCGGGCGGCAGGTCGCTTATCCAGAAAAAGGTCTGTTGCTTCTGGCCTACTTGCTGACGGCCAGGGAGGGAGCCGAATATAGGACCGCAATCGCCGCGTTCTTGTGGGGCGATGAGGATAGCGGCGTTTCTCTCGTCAACCTGCGCAAGATGATTTCGAGGATAAAGGCGCGCCAGGACGAGCTCGGGGCGCAACTGCTGTCCTTTCCCGGCGACATGGTCGCAGTCGATCGGGCCTCGCTGTCTTCGGATATGGCCTGGATCGGCGACGATGACGAGGGCGAGCCTTTAAGCCGGCTTCGCAATCTGACGACGCTGATGCACCGGGCCTTCCTCGGTGCAGTCGGCTGTCAAAGTCGCGATTTTTACGGATGGTTTGCGGAACAGAAGGACCGTCAGAACGCTCTGCTCAAGGATCTCCTGAAAAAGGCGTCGCGCGAGGAGCACGCACAGGCGGACACGGATATTCTCAAGGATGCGGGGATCCTGCTCATCGGGTCGGAACGGGCCGACCCGGAAACGCTGCAATTGCTCGTCGAAGTCTTCGACGCCGAGGAGGAGGTCGATCATCTCAGGCGCGTGATCGAGAAGCGAAGCCATGCGCTCGCCCGCGGTGCCGATTTCGTCCATGCGCTGGCAAGGCAGACATCCCCGGGCCAGCCGCTGCCCCCATCGCCTGCAGCCACCTTCGAACCAAGCCAGCCCGCTCGAGGCGAAGAGACAAGCCTGCACGCCGTTCCACGCCTGGTGCTGCTGCCACCGACCGACCACATCGGCCGTCCCGACAGTCGCTTCATCGCAAACGCCCTGATCGAGGACATCACGATCGGGTTTTGCGCCTTCAATAGCCTGCAGGTGATCGCGCATCATTCCGCCGTGCGCATCGGTTATCAACTCGACGCTCAGGCCGACTTCTTCGAACGTTTTTCGCTGAACTACATACTCGACAGTCGCATCAGCAGTCAGGCGAGCGACGGGACGTTGTTCGTCCAGCTTATCTTTTTTCCCGACAACGAGATCGTCTGGGCGGAACGGTTCAGCCTCAGCCATGCCGATCTCGTCGCAACCCGGCGGGTCATTGCCCGCAACATCGCGCTGTCGGTTTCGAGCGAGATCGAGCGACACGAGGCGGCGCGCCTTTATCGCGAACTCAATCCGGCAGCCTACCACAGCTATCTCGTCGGCCGACGCCACCTGAGCCGGCTGACGTTGCCGGACCTCAGGCGCGCGCGTAAGGAGATGAAAACCGCCCTGCATGCGAGCGCCGATTTTGCGCCGGCGCTCAGCTCGATTGCCAGAACCTACTCCAAGGAATGGTTGCTGACGGCGCGCGGCGATCTCGATCTGTTGAAATCGGCCGAGACCTTCGCGATGCGCGCGATCGATGCGCATCGCAACCTGGCCGACGGCTACCGAGAATTCGGCGTCGCCAAGCTGCTCCAGGGCGCTTTCGACGAGAGCGCGGAGGCGATGGAACTAGCGGAGACGCTCGGTCCCCACCATGCCGACATCATTGCCGATCATGCCGATACGCTGGTGCATTGCTCGCTTCCGAGCAGGGCGCTCAGCAAGATCGAACGGGCGATCGAGCTCAATCCCTTGAGCCCGGACTCCTATCTGTGGACCGCTGCCGGCGCAAACTATGCACTCGGCGAGTTCGAAGCCTCGCTCGACTATATCGGGCGGATGGCGGATCCCGGCCTGGCGGACAGGCTTTCGGCCGCGAATTGGGCGATGCTGGATCAAAAGGACAAGGCGCGGGTCTTCGTTCGCCGGGTCCGCGAGGCCAACCCGAACTTCGATCTGGACACGTGGCTTGCCGCTGTTCCCAGCAAGGAACAGTGGCACAAGGACCTCTACCGCGAAGGCTTGAAGAGGGCAGGATTCTAGACTGATCCAACCAACAAAAGGGAACAAGGCGCATGAGCAAAGTTGTTGTAATCGGCATCGAAGGCGAAAAGGACCTCTGGGTCGTCGATCTGGGGGCCCTCACCGTCGAGCGTCTCGATCTGCCGAAGTCCGGTGGGCTGAAGGCCGTGGCGGATCGGAGGGCGAAAGGGGAGAACGTGATCAAGGGTGCGGATGTGGCAGTGGTGGTCAAATCGGCTGACGCGGCGATGTCGGGCCACTACGAGGGGTGACTGGCCATCGCGCGAGGGCAGTGCCTTCAGCCTGCCCTCGCCAACTGGACGGCGGTGAAAGCCGCACGTCCGGTTGGACGCATCCGCAACGCCTGGTGCGCCCTGCCGGCTCGAATGCCGATGCCTACCGGATCGGCTTGGTATAGACTTTCAGCTTGGAAACCTGCCGGTAGCCGCTTCCCTTGTAATATTCCGCAGCCGTCCCGCGGCTTTGCGACAGCAGCCATGCGCCGGAAAAACCGGCCTCGCGGGCTTCGTCCTCGAGCAGCTGGAGCAGCCGCTTGCCAACGCCTTTGCCCTGGTGATCGGGATGAACGGCGATTTCCGGGATGTAGAGGCCACGGCCCGTCGCCGAGGTATGGGGGAGGCCGACGGCAAAGCCGAGCAATGCGCCATCCGTCAGGGCCCCGACGCCCAACCAGCCCGGCGTCGTTGACAGCTCGCCCATGCGTGCCATCGCTCCGTCCAATGTCCATGCCTCGTTCCAGGGAGGCGCGCGATAGGCTTCGACAATGATCTTCGCCGCCTGGGACGCGTGGTCCTCATGAATGCGTTGAAAGATGACCGGCATCCAAGCTCCGCTTCGGCTGTCTTTTTCCTGCACGATCACAATGTCTGGACAGATGACGCAGGATGTTTGGAGGACTGTGGCATTGCCAATGCGCCATAAACGGCTGGCACACTGTAACGCCGGGATCCGGCGCGGCGACAATCCTTCAGTATTCCAATCCGTGAAGGATAACAACTCTACGATATTGTCGCGTGCATTTAAAACGTGCTGATTGAAGCTCCGCCATGCTCGGGAGCCGATGGCAACACGTTGGCGGGATAGGTTCGGCTGAGGTCGTACCGGAATAGCGTTTGGACACGGACCGACAGCGCCGGCCGACGGCACGGGCTTGGTTGGGGACCAGAACCGGTCCCCAACCGCACATTTTCAGACACTGTCGTCAACCGAGGGAGAAGGGCACGGCAACGAAAGTCTGGCTATCCTGTCTTTGCACCAGGAGCAGAACGGACTTGCGGCCGGATTTACCGGCTTCCGATACGGCAGCCCTGGTCTCTTCCGCCGACTTGACTGGCTTCTGGTTGACCGAGACGATGATGTCGCCGGGCTGCAGGCCGGCATCGGCTGCGGGCTTGTCAGGCGCGACACTCTCGATGACCGCACCGGCCTCGCCACGCGGCAGGTTGAGCGCCTGGCGAACGGCCTTGGTGATGTCGCCCAGTCCGATACCGATCGTCGGTACATGCAGGCCGGCGGGATTGGGCTTGCTTCCGGTTTCGTCCGTCGCCTGCTTGCCGTCGCTCGCATTGGCGGCGATGGTGATCGTCAGGTCCTGGCTTTGGCCGCTTCGCCAGACGGTGAGGCTTTCCTTGGCGCCGGGCGCAAGGTCGGCGACCATGCGGGACAGATCTCTCGGCGAACTGATCGCCTTGCCGCCAAGCGCGGTGATGACATCGCCTGCCTTCACGCCGGCTTCCGATGCCGGTGCGCCATCGCTGACATTGGCAACCAGGGCGCCGTTGGCCGTTGCGAGGCCGATGGCGTCGGCGACGTCAGCGGTGACCGGCTGGATCTGGACGCCGATGAAACCGTGCTCGATTGCGCCGTCCTTGATCAGCTTGTCAACGACGGTCTGGGCCTGATCCGACGGGATGGCAAAGCCCACACCGACACTGCCGCCATTGGGCGAGTAGATGGCCGTGTTGATGCCGACCACGTGTCCTTGGAGGTCGACAAGGGGACCGCCCGAATTGCCGTGATTGATCGGGGCGTCGATCTGGATGAAGTCGTCATAGGGGCCGCTGTGGAGATCGCGGCCACGGGCGGAAACGATGCCGGCGGTCACCGTCGTGCCGATGCCGAAGGGGTTGCCGATCGCCAGAATCTGGTCGCCGGCGCGAAGCGTCGCGGAATCACCCCAGGTAACGGTTGCAAGCGGATGCGGGGCATCGATCTTGATGACCGCAAGGTCAGACTTCGGGTCGGCGCCGACCAGGGTCGCGGGCACCTCGGTGCCATCGTCGAGTGTCACCTTGATGGCGAGCGCATGGTCGATGACGTGATTGTTGGTGACGATATAGCCGTCGGGCGAGACGATGAAGCCGGAGCCGAGCGCCTCGGCCTTTTGTTGCGGCTGTTGTTGTTGCTGTTGCCGGCCGCCGCCAGGCAGCGGGGATCCGCGATCGCCGAAGAACTGCCGGAACTGCTGGTCGAACGGGCTATCGCCGCCGAAGGGCGACGTCTGGTCCGAACTGACGGTCTCGGCCTTCATCGTCGTCATGATCGTCACGACGGCGGGCTTGTCCGCCGACACGATCGGCGCGAACGAGCCGCCGGGCGCGACCGGGCCGGCAATGCCGGGCAGGGGCGGCGATGCAGCCTGGGCCGTCTGGCCGCCCACGACGATCGTGAGGGCGATCGGGGCTGCGATTAAGGCCGCGCCAAGAAGTGCGGCCACGCGGTGCTTGCGAAGAATGCTCGACATGACGTCGTTCCTTTCTGTGTTCGGCATGGCAACGGCAAGGGGGCTGCGAGCGCCATGCCGCAGAGGCGCTCGGCTTCGATGTCCCGGTGCTACGGTAAAAGTCGGAGATCAGCCTTGGCTGGTCGGGTGATGGCTGCCGGTGCGCAGTTGCTTGTGGCTGTGGCTGACGGCGGCCTGGTGATGAGCCGGCTTTGCCGGCATCGTCGGCGCGGTCATGGCCGGCATCATGTCTTCAGGGTGATTGGTGATGCCGGGGTAGTAATCGCCCGGATCCACATAGGCTGCGGCCGTCTGGATCGACGTGGCCAGGAGAAGGGTTGCAACTGCAACGGATGTCAAGAGCGAGCGCATGTGCAGCTCCATTGTCGGCGGAAGAGTAAAGCTTCCAGGTTAGACTGTCTCATACCGTCGCGTCGCGATATACTCTATCGTCGGCAGTATTCAGTCTCAATAGATTTATACATCCGCGTTTCTTTATGGTCACGTTAAATAAAAGTAAGTTTATTGTCAGAGTTGACGACAAAATCCGGCCATAATCCACTTGGGTTTTTTAGGGATTGTGACACACGCCCAACTTTCTTTCCGCGCGGGTTTCCTATGCCGTCTCGCTGGTTTGCGGGCGACGCGGGACGGCGCGGCGCAATCGCCGCAGCCCGTTCGATAGATCTTCCATGTAGAGGTAGATGACCGGCGTGACGAACAAGGTCAGGACCTGCGAGACGACGAGCCCGCCGACGACGGCGACCCCGAGCGGCTGGCGCAGCTCGGCGCTTGCGCCGCTGCCAAGCGCAATCGGCAGCGTGCTCATGATGGCGGCGAGCGATGTCATCATGATCGGGCGGAAGCGCAGGAGGCAGGCCTGGCGGATCGCCTCACCGGCGGTAAGGCCGCTGCGCTGAAGTGACAAAGCGACGTCGATCATCATGATCGCGTTCTTCTTCACGATCCCGATCAGCATCAGGAGGCCGATGACCGCGATGATCGACAGGTCGAAGCCGAAGAGACTGAGGGCAAGCAGCGCACCCGACGCCGCCGACGGAAGGCCCGACAGCACGGTCAGTGGATGAATGAAGCTCTCGTAGAGCACGCCGAGCACGATGTAGATCGTGACGACAGCTGCCAGAATCAGCAGCCCCTGATTGGCGGCTGCATCCTGAAACAGCTGCGCGGTGCCATAATAGCGCGTGCTGACGCCAGGCGGCACGCCGATGCGGTCTTTCAGCTGGTCGATCTGCCGGATCGTGTCGCCGAGCGCCACGCCGGACGGCAGGTTGTAGGAAATGGTCACTGCCGGCAGCTGGCCGAGCTGGTTGATGGTCAGCGGGCCTGAGACGGTCTCGACCCTTGCAAACGCGCCGAGCGGAACAAGGCCGCCCTGGGCGGTCGGGATCTGCAACTGCGCCAGCTTGTCCGGCGACCAGACGATGCCGGGGTCGAGCTCCATGATCACGTCATAGCTGTCGCTCGGCGTGTAGATCGTCGAAATCTGCTCGCTGCCGAAACCGCCATAGAGCGTCGTGCGCAGCAGGCTGGCGGACACGCCGAGGACGGCGGCCTTGTCCCTGTCGACGACGAGCCGCGTCTGCGGCGCGTTGTTCTGCAGGTCTGTGTTGACGTCGGTGAAGAAGGCGCGATCCTCCCGCATCGCATCCGCCAGCTTCTGAGCCCACTCGTTCATTTGCGGTTCGTCCAGGCTTTGCACGACCAGTTGATACTGGCTGGACGAGGCACGGGCGCCGACCGACAGGTTTTGCACCGGTGTCATGTAGCTGCGAATGCCCGGGATGCGGGCAAGCTCGGTGCGCAGATCGGACAGGACTTTTTGCAACGGCGGGCGCTGGTCCCTGGCCTTCAGCTCGACGAACAACCGACCGGCGTTGAGCGCGGTGGCGCCGCCGCCACCTGAGCCGACGGAACTGGCGACATGAGCCACATAGGGCGATTGCGCAAAAACCGCTTCGACCTTGGCCTGCAGATCCGACATCGCCTGGAACGAGACGTCTTCGCGTGCCTGCGTGGTCACCTGCAATTGGCCGATATCCTCCTGTGGGAAAAAACCCTTCGGGATCGTCATGATCTGGTAGGCGCTGATGGCGAGCGTTGCGAAGAACAGAAAAAGCATCAATGGCCTTGCGCCAAGACAAAGGCCGAGCAGGCGGTCGTAGCCCGCGACGATGGCAGCGAAGCCGCGCTCGAACGCCGCATCGATCCCGGCGAACGCACCGCTCTTCGGGCCATCTTTCCTGTCGGGAAGGCGCGCCGCCAGCATCGGCGTCAAGGTCAGCGATACGAAGGCGGAGGCGAGGATGGCGACGGAGACGACGATCGCAAATTCGTTGAAGATCCGCCCGATCACGCCTCCCATCAGCAGAACCGGGATGAACACCGCGACGAGCGACAGCGAGATTGCGATGATGGTGAAGCCAATTTCGCTCGATCCCGTGAGCGCCGCTTCGAAGTATCCCTTCCGGTCTTCGTCCGCATGGCGCACGATGTTTTCGAGCATCACGATGGCATCGTCGACCACAAGGCCGACGGACAGCGTCAGCGCCATCAGCGAGATGTTGTCGATCGAAAAGCCGAGCGCATACATCGCCGCGAATGTCGCGATGATGGAGATGGGCACGGCCAGTGCGGGAATGAGCGTTGCCCAGAGGCGCCGCACGAAGACGAAAATGACAAGGATGACGAGGCCGATGGTCAAGATCAGCGTGAACTGAACATCGCGGACGGCGCCGCGCACCGAGCTGGAACGGTCGTTCAGCGTTTCGATCGAAGCGGCCGCGGGAAGCGACTGCCGGAGCGTCGGAAGCACGGTCATGACCTTGTCGACAACCGCCACGGTGTTGGCATCCGGCTGGCGCTGGATGGCCAGGATGATGGCGCGTGAACCGTCGTGCCAGCTGGCGGTCTGGTTGTTGGCGACGGAATCGATCACCTTGGTGACGTCGGCAAGGCGCACCGCCTTGCCCGCATCGGTCCTGATGATGATTTTCGAGAAAGCGGCCGCATTGTCGAGCTGGGTATTGGCGACGATCGCCATCTGCCGTCCGGAGGACTGCACGGTGCCGAGGGGCGAATTGTCGTTGGCGGCTGCAACCGCCGCCTGGAGATTTGCAAGCGAAATGCCGCGCGCGGCGAGCGCATCCGGGTCGATCTGGATCCGCACGGCAAATTCCTGGCTGCCGAGGATCGAGACTTCCGCGACGCCGTCGAGCGTCGACAGTGTCGGCGAGATCACCTGCTGCGCGATGGCGTCGAGATCGGTCAGGGGCACGGTCTGGCTCTTCAGCGCAAGCAGTAGCACCGGTGCATCGGCCGGGTTGCTCTTGCGGTAGCTCGGCGGTGACGGCATGTCCTGCGGGAGGGCCCGTTGTGTCCGCGTGATCGCGGCCTGGACGTCGGCGGCTGCCGCATCGATATCGCGCCCGAGCACGAACTGGATGGAAATGGAGGTGGAGCCGAGCGCGTTCGTCGTCGAGATCGTGTCGATGCCGGCGATCGTGGCGATCTGCTTGATCAGAGGCGTGGCAACCGAACTTGCCATCGTGTCGGGCGACGCGCCGGGCAATGTCGCTGAAACAGTGATAACGGGAAAGTCGGTGCGTGGCAGCGCTGCAATCGGCAATGCCAGATAGCCGAAGATTCCGGCGATGGTCAGGGCCAGCGACAACAGGATGGTTGCGACCGGTCGGCGAATGCAGAACTCGGAAAGAGACATGAGCTTTTACATCCATTGCGGCTGAGCCATGTGACAGCCCGGCTGGTGTTCAAGGAAGCGCTAGTCCATTGATCGGGGATGTGCCGGCGTTCGGCGCGATGGATACGAGATCACCCGCCTTCAGGCGGGATTGGCCTTCGGTGACGACCTTGTCGCCCGCCGCCAGGCCCGAATTGACGGCCGCATCCGTTCCGTCGTTGGCGGCAACGACGATCGGGCGCACTTCGACGGAGCTATCGGCCTTCACCTTATAGACGAAAGGGCCGTTCTGTCCGGTCTGGATCGCAACTGCCGGAATAACCGGCGTTTGCGCCAGCGTGCCCTGTTCGACGTCGACATCGACATATTGGCCGGGCCAGAGCTTCTGTTCGTCATTGGCAAAGCTGGCACGCATCGCAATCGTGCCGGAGGTCGCGTCCACGGCGGAATCGATGAAGTCGACAACGCCTTCGGCGATGACGGTGTCGGTATTGTTCGTCTTCGCCTTGACCCGCGGCGGCTTGTCGGTGTCGAGCAGCGTCTTGAACGTCTGCAGGCGATCCTCGGGAACGCGGAAGACGACGTCAATCGGGTTGATCGCGGTGATCGTCACAAGCGTATTCTGCGTGTTCGTCGACGTACCGACGAGGTCACCCACTGTCACCTGGACGGCGCCAAGCCGGCCATCGATCGGCGCATTGATCTGAAGCAGGCTCAAGGCAACCAGGTCGGCATCAATGGTCGCGTTGTCGGCGTCGACGGTCGCCTGCGCGGACTGCTGGACCGACTGGGCCGTGTCGTAGGCCTGCTGGGTGCCGTTCTTGTCGTCGCGCAACGTTCTCGCGCGCTCCAGCTCCGCCGTCGCGTCGGCAAGCAGCGCGGTATCCTTGACGAGAACGGCGCGGTCGCGCGCCAGCTGGGCTTTGGCAGCGCGATCGTCGAGGGTGAAAAGCAGGTCACCCGCCTTGACCATCTGGCCGTCCTTGACGTGGATGGCGGTGATCTGGCTCGCGGTGCGGGCACCGATCGCCACGGTGTCTGGCGCCTGAACGTTGCCGAAGGTGCTGAGCACGATCGGGAAGTCCTTGAGTTGTGCATTCGCCACCGTGACGGCAACGGTTGCGCCGCCAGCCCGCGCGTGGCCGGCCTCAAGGCTGACCACGCGCGTCGGCAAGCTTGCCTCTGGCGGCGGACCGCTCCATCGGCCGACGCTCAGGGCGAGGGCAGCCGCGCATAGCGCGCCCGCGATGATGACGATGACGAACCGCTTTGGCATCGGCCGAACTCCTTCGAAGTTGCGACGCGGACGAAAACCGCTCCATTACCAATGCATATGGCTACAACAACTGGCGCATCCAGGCTTTTGCAGCAAGTTACAAAGATTTAACCCGCGTCGAGGCCGGCGGATCGCGTGGGCAAAAACCGGGAGGGATTCGGTTCGCCATGGCCGCGCGACGATCGGCCGGGGTGCTCGGCCGCAAGGGGCAGAACGGCGGGGAAACAAAAAAGGCCGGCATAGCTGCCGGCCCTTTTCGTGTGTGTATGCGGTCAGGCAGCCTGGAGACCGGCGACCGGTTCCGGATCCTCGATGGATCCGCCGCCATTGTAGACGGTCTCGTCGAGAATGCCTTCGCGCTTGGCAACGATCGTCGGCACCAGCGCCTGTCCGGCGACGTTGACGGCGGTGCGGCCCATGTCGAGGATCGGATCGATGGCGAGCAGCAGGCCGACACCTTCGAGGGGCAGGCCAAGTGTCGACAGCGTCAGCGTCAGCATCACGGTGGCACCCGTGAGGCCGGCGGTCGCGGCCGAGCCGAGCACGGAGACGAAGACGATCAGCACATATTCCTGGATGCCGAGTGGCACGCCGAAGAACTGGGCAATGAAGATCGCCGAGATCGCCGGGTAGATCGCGGCGCAACCGTCCATCTTGGTCGTCGCGCCGAGCGGCACGGCAAAGGCGGCATATTCGCGCGGTACGCCGAGGCTCTTTTCCGTCACCGTTTCGGTGACCGGCAGGGTGCCGACCGACGAGCGCGAGACGAAGGCGAGCTGGATCGCCGGCCATGCGCCAGCAAAGAAGCGCGAGGGCTTCAGGCCATGCGCGATCAGGAGTGCCGGATAGACGACGAACAGTACGATGGCGAGGCCGATATAGACGGCGGCAGCGTACCAGCCGAGCTGCGCCAGCGTTCCCCAGCCATATTGCGCCACGGCGCGGCCGAGCAGGCCGATGGTGCCGAGCGGCGTCAGGCGAATGACCCACCAGAGGATCTTGCGAACGATGACGAGCAGCGACTGGTTGAAGGCGAGGAACGGCTTGGCCGCGTCGCCGGCTTTCAGCGCGGCGGCGCCGAAGACGATGGAAACGACGAGGATCTGCAGCACGTTGAAGTTCAGCGACGTGCTGGCGCTTCCCTCCGTCAGTTTGGTGCTCGCCTCCAGGCCCAGGATGTTGGCCGGGACGAGGCCTTTGAGGAAGTCGAGCCAGGAGCCGGAATACGAGGGTGCCTTGGCCGCTTCCTGCGACACGGCCGAGCCGATGCCGGGCTCGATGATGAGGCCGAGCGCGATGGCGATGACGACTGCGATCAGCGAGGTGATCGCGAACCAGAGCAGCGTCTGCCAGACCAGCTTTGCCGCATTCTGCAGCGTTGCCAGATTGGCGATCGAGGCAACGATTGCGGTGAAGATGAGCGGCGGGACGAGCGCGCGCAGAAGCTGCACGAAGATCGAGCCGATCGTCTGCAATGTAACGGTCAGCCAGTTGGGGGTGCCGGCGGCGTCGGCGCCCATGTTGCGGGCGATGAGACCGAGCAGCAGCCCGATGACCATGGCGGCCAGAACCTGGAAACCGAAGGACAGGTAGAACGGCTTCGGCGGGGATTTGATGGAAGCTTGGGACACGATTTACACTCGATTGATTGGTGGAGCGGAGCGTGAGGGAGGCATCGTCCGCAGCGAGGGCAAAATAGTCAAGGTTGCAAGCCAGTTTAAGCAACCGTTTGGCGCGTGAGGAACAATAGGTGGAATAATTTTCCGGGCCGGCAAACGGGTGTGGCAGCGTTAAACGGGATGGAAGAACTCCCGCTCGCCATGTCTTTCGTGGCCGGTAAATCCGTGCATCGTCATGGCAATCCGTCGATACCGCGCTATCTGCAACGCCGTGGATTTTAACGGTAGGAGATGGAGCATGCAGATCAACCGCACTGGACAGGCAAAGTGGGCTGGCGGCCTCAAGGACGGCAAGGGGCAGATTTCGACCCAGAGTGGCGCGCTCAAGGACTATCCCTATGGCTTTGCGGCGCGTTTCGAGGGCGTTGCAGGCACCAATCCGGAGGAACTCATCGGTGCCGCTCACGCCGGCTGTTTCACCATGGCATTGTCGTTGATCCTGGGAGAGGCGGGGCTCACGGCCGAGAGCATGGAAACGACCGCCAAGGTGACGCTCGAATCCGTTGCAGACGGCTTTGCCATCACGGCAATCCACCTGTCGCTGAAAGGCCGCGTGCCGGGCGCCGATCTCGCCAAGTTTACCGAACTCGCAAACAAGGCAAAGGCCGGGTGCCCTGTCTCCAAGGCACTCGGTGCCGTGCCGATCACACTCGACGTCGGTCTGGCTTGACGAAACGTTGCCCGAAGTAGAGCGCCGGGCCGGCCCGGCGCTCTACTTCGGCAATAGGGCGGACGCCAGTCGAGAGGCGCGCCATGATGGCGGCACGCCGTTGCTCAGCGCCAGCTGAGCGCCGGCGCCACGTGCTTCAGGATCGCCTCGATGACATGGGCGTTGTAGTCGACGCCGAGCTGATTCGGCACGGTCAACAGCAGGGTGTCGGCTTCGGCCACGGCCTCGTCGCCGGCCAGCTGCTTGATCAGCACATCAGGTTCGGCGGCATAGGATCGCCCGAAGATCGCCCGCGTCTTGTCGTCGATGAAGCCGATGGTGTCCTCTTCCTTGCCGCTCCGGCCGAAATAGGCGCGGTCGCGGTCGTCGACGATGGCAAAGATGCTGCGGCTGACGGAGACCCGGGGCGTGCGGGTGTGTCCCGCTTCCTTCCAGGCCTGCCGATAGGCGCGGATCTGGGCTGCTTGCTGGACATGGAACGGCTCGCCGGTCTCGTCGTCCTTCAGCGTCGAGCTCTGCAGGTTCATGCCGAGCTTTGCTGCCCAGATGGCGGTGGCGTTCGAGCTTGATCCCCACCAGATCCGGTCGCGCAATCCCTCCGAATGCGGTTCGAGCCGCAAAAGCCCCGGCGGGTTGGGAAACATCGGTCGCGGGTTCGGCTGGCCGAAGCCGTTGCCCTTCAGCGCCTCGAGAAACACTTCCGTGTGGCTGCGGCCCATGTCGGCATCCGATGCGCCATCCTCGGGCACATAGCCGAAATAGCGCCAGCCATCGATCACCTGCTCGGGCGATCCGCGGCTGAGACCGAGCTGCAGACGCGAGCCGGATATCAGGTCGGCCGCCCCGGCGTCTTCCGCCATGTAAAGCGGGTTCTCGTAGCGCATGTCGATGACGGCCGTACCGATCTCGATGCGCTTCGTGCGGGCGCCGACGGCGGCCAGCAGCGGGAAGGGCGAGGCCAGCTGCCGGGCGAAATGGTGGACGCGGAAATAGGCGCCATCGGCGCCAAGTTCTTCTGCCGCAACCGAAAGATCGATCGACTGCAGCAGCGCATCGCCGGCCGAGCGGGTCTGCGACTGGGAGGAGGGGGTCCAATGGCCGAAGGAGAGGAAACCGATTTTCTTCACGGATAGCGCCGCCTGTGCATGTGTCGTTGTCACTGTCCTAGATGGCATAAGACCGGCTTGGGCGACAGCCGTGCCGGCGCGAACACAGTGTTTCCCATCCGCTTGCGAACCATCCTGTCGCTGACCGCATCGGCGCCATTCCCGAATTGCCTCGCGACGGTAGAGCCGAGGCATGTGCACTGCCTGGCATCGCCGCCGTCAGACACTTGCGCTGACGGCGGCGACTACAAGGGACCGGCCTTGGCTGCCAGCAATGGCAGGTCCCGGGCCGCCGAGGGGCGGCGCCTTCGGTCTAGCCTGGCTGAAGCGCGACCTTGCGGGACATCGCGACAAGAGAGGCGCCCAGCAGCGCGGCCAATGATGCGAACAGGAAGACGCCGGCCGGACCCTGCAGTTCGACGATCAGGCCGCCGAGGATGGCTCCGGTGGAAATCGCGATCTGGAATGTCGTCAGGGTCGCTGCCCCCGCGCCTTCCGCCTCGTCGCCGGCAGCCCGGCTGAGGAAGGACTGGACGCTGACGGGAAGCGCGCCGAAGGCAAAGCCCCAGGCGGCCGTCGCAGCCGCGGCGATGCCCGGCAGCCCACCGGCGACCGCGAGCAGGAGCGCAGTCACGGCGATGCCGATCGCTGCCAGCATCATCGCCAGGCGTGTGTTGCGCTCGGCAAGGAACCCGCCGGCGATGTTGCCGAAGAAGCCGCCGATGCCGAAGGCAAGCAGGATAGCTGTGATCATTTCAACGTCGAAGCGCGGCACCTGTTCGAGGTAGGGGCGGATATAGGTGAAGCCGGCAAAATGGCCGGTGACCACCAGCAGGATCGTGGCAAGGCCGAGCCGGATCGCCGGACGCCGGAGAACCCTTGCGATGGTCGCAAGCCCGGTCGTGCCGACCGGCGGCAACGACGGGACGGTCAGGGCCTGGACGATGAAGGTGATCACGCCCACGGCGGCGGCCAGCAGGAAGGCGTAGCGCCAGCCGAGCGTGGCACCGATCCAGGCGCCGACCGGGGCCGCGCAAACGGTTGCGATCGACACGCCCGACATCACGATCGCCATCGCGCGGGGCATCAGCCGGCCTGGAACAAGGCGCATGGCGAGCGCCAGAGACATTGCCCAGAAGCCGCCGAGCGCGACACCCAGAAGCACGCGCGCCGCAAGCAGGAACGGCAGATTGGGGGCAAAGCCCGCCATCAGGCTCGAGACGACGAGCAGAGCCGTCAACGCCAGAAGAACCGTGCGCCGGTCGAACCGCCCGGTATAGACGACGATCGCCGGACCGGCGACGGCCGCAACGACGGCGGTCGTCGTTACCGATTGTCCGGCCGCGCCGACACTGACCCCGAGGTCAGCGGACATCGGGGTTAGCAGGCTCGCCGGCAGGAATTCCGCCGTTACCAGCCCGAAAACCCCGAGCGAAAGCGATACGACAGCGCCCCATCGCGCCTTGCTCTGCTCGTCCGTCGGACCAGTAGATTTCGTCACCACACCATCCATGATTTTTAATCTCCGCGAGTGTTGATGGCGAAAATAGGCGCGACCTTCAGGAGTTTCTATGCTAGAAAATCCAAAAGACCATGCCGATTGTCCAAACTTGCAGGGGCATTAGATGAGCGATGCGTTGACCGAGATCCTGCGCGGGCTGAGGCTCGACGGCGTCGAATACGGTCGTTGTCAGCCCTGTGCGCCCTGGGCGACAGCCTATCCGGCGCAGCAGCCGGCACGGTTCCATTTCCTCGCCGCAGGTTCGGCCCATCTTCAGACGCCGGACGGTGAATGGATGGAGCTTGCCGAGGGCGATGCGGTGCTGTTGCCAAGAGGTGACGCGCATGTGCTCGCCAGCAAGCCAGGCATCCGCCCCGTCTCGATCAGCGACCTCCCCAGGCGGCAGCTCTGCGACGGCATCGTCGACGTGCAATGCCCGTCGACCGACAGCAAGAACCTGATCTTCTACGCGGTGATGCAGTTCAACGTCGATCGTCTGCATCCGCTGCTGCAATTGATGCCCGCCGTCATGCGCACCAGCGACCTTGCCGCGAGCGAGCCGTCGATACCGGCCTTGCTCGAAGCGATGCTGCGCGAAGCGCAGATGCAGCGCGTCGGTTCCGGCGGAATTCTGGCGCGGCTCGCCGACGTGCTGACGGCAACGCTCATTCGGACCTGGGTGGAGCATGGCTGCGGCTCGGCAACGGGCTGGCTTGCGGCCGTTCGCAATCCGGAACTCGGGCGCGTGCTTGCCGCCATCCATCTGGAGCCGGCAAGGGACTGGAGTGTGCCGGAACTGGCAAAACTCATGGGCGCATCACGATCCGGCTTTGCCCAGCGTTTTGTCGACACCATGGGCGAAACGCCCGCCCGCTATGTGGCGCGCATGCGGATGCATCAGGCGCATCAATGGCTGCAGCAGGGACAGCGCGTTGCACTCGTTGCAAACCGCCTTGGCTATGATTCCGAGGCCTCGTTCAGCCGCGCCTTCCGAAAGATCATCGGAGCACCGCCCAGTCACTACCGAAGCAAGGCGGCGATGCGGGAGCCGTTGGCCTCCTGAGGCGGGCGAGTGGAGCTCTGGTCGTCCGGACTTGATGACATCGTCCCGGTCGAACCAGATTTTTCGATCGTCGCTCAAGGCTTGCCGCACGCGCCGGCCTCGCATGTGGAGCCCGGCGCCGGCCATTGTTCGTTCCTCGCGCCGTGCATCTCAGCTTGCAGCGATGCATGCCATCTGCGCGTTCTTTTCAGAAAGTGTCCCTAAAAGCCGTGAAAGACCATGTCGAGCGCCGCGATGATGTCGTCATGCCGCTCGGAGAGATTGGCAACAGGCGCCGCCAGCGCCGACATGGGTATGGCAGCCATGAACTGGGTGACCAGAACATAGCTGACGCCGGAAATTTCAAACACCGGGTTGAGGCGCCTGGCGGGCTTGGGGGCTGTTTCCGCCGGCAGAAGCGGGATGACGGCCCGCGTCTTCAACGCGTCGAGCACGTCGGCCTGCACATCGAGCACAAGCCCGCCGCCCGGATTGGCATAGACGTCATAACGCGGCATGAGACCGTTTCCAGGAGAAGAGAAGATCGGCTTCCGCTGCCAGACGGCGTCGGAAAAGGGCGGTAGAGCGTTGCGCCATCAGGCACGCCGGGCGCGCTAGAATTGGCGGAACTGCGCCAGTGGCAGGCCGTTGGCATCGACGAACGCGTTCGAGCTCTGCAGCGCCTCGTGGTTCTCCTTTTTCCAGCGGTCGGCCTTGGCATCTGCCACGGCCCTGGCGATGCCGGCCTCGGCCGCCCGCGACAGATTGATGTCGAAGTGCCGCGCCTCGGCAAGAAGTTCGGCATCGATCGTCAGATTGGCGGCGCGCTTTGCAGCGACGGATCGGGCATGCTCGCTCATGGAAGGTCTCCTTGTCTTTACTAGCATATGCGCATCTTCGTGCGCATGCAAACTTGCGAGAGCTTGCATCGATCAACTGCGGCCCGCCGGCTGCGGTGCCGATCACTGCGCCGGCGATTTTTCTCCATGCAGGGCGGCATCGATCGCCTCGCGCAGTTCCTCATCGGTGATAGGCTTGTGCAGGATGCGGACTCGACTTGCGCTGACCTCCTTCAGCCGCGATGGCGAGGTGTCGCCGGTGACGATGATAGCCGGAACGTGACGACCAAGGTGGCTGCAGAGATCCCGAATGGCGTCGAGACCCGTGGCGCCGTGCTCGAGGCGGTAGTCGGCAATGATGAGGTCGACCGGCGCGCCGCCGGTCGCCAGCGCTTTCGAATGCACCTTGAGCACCTCGTCGGCCGATCGGCCGGCATAGATGCGGTGTCCCTCCAGGGTCAGGAGCCCGACCATGGCATCGGCGACCTCCTTCTCGTTCTCCACCAGGATGATGCCGGCAGCGCTGCTGGCTGTGGGCGAGGGGCGGACGGCCGGCAGGGGTGACGCCACCCGGCGCGCCAACGGCACCGTGATCGAAAACATGGAGCCGCGACCGGGCACGGAGACCAGTCTCAACGGGTGCTGCAGCAGCTCGGCCGTGCGGCGAACGATGGCAAGCCCGAGGCCGAGGCCCTGCGTCCGGTCCCTTGCCAGGTTCTGCAACTGCATGAATTCCTCGAAGACCATTGTCTGCTGGTCGGGAGGGATGCCGGGGCCGGTATCCAGCACCTGGATCTCCACCGAATTGCCGCGTCTGCGGCAGCCCAGCAGAACGCTGCCCGTTTTCGTGTAGCGAAAGGCGTTCGACAGAAGGTTGCTCAGGATGCGTCGCAGCATCATCGGGTCGCTGTCGATCAGCAAGCCGCTGTCGACGATCCGCCAATCAAGGTCCCGCTGGTCCGCCTCGGCGGCGAACGTGTCGTTCAGGTCGCGGAAAAGTTCGCGGATCGATACCGTCTCATTGGCGATCGTGACGATGCCGGCGTCGAGCCGCGAGATGTCGAGAAGCGCATTCAGCAATCCCCCGAGATTGCCGACGGCGGATTTCGCCCTCGTCGCCAGATCGCGGGCATCGCCGGAGGAGACGTTTCCACGCTGCCCGAGGATCTGAAGGGTGGAGACCAGCAAGCTCAACGCGTGGATCGGCTGGCGAAGATCGTGGCTCGCGGCGGCAAGAAAGCGCGTCTTGGCGCGGTCTGCGGCCTGGGCGCGGTCACGCTCTTCCTGCAGGTGACCGACGAGATTCTCGTTTTCCAGCCGCAGGCTGACGGTCTCTCGCAACATCCGGTAGGTGATGCGGCAATAGTAGAAGTTGATGGCGACGAGCGAGGCGAGCAGGAAAAGGAACGGGCCGGTAATTTCGCTGTCCGTCTGGATGCAACGCACGGCGATCGGCAACACCGTCACGAGGATAGAGCCCACGAGGGCGGGTGGAAATGCCGAGAGCGACGGCACCGTACCGCAGACGAGGCCGCTGAGGACGATGACCGTGAAGGAAAGCACGATCGGTTCCTCGGGAAGGAAGCCGACCCATCCGACCGTGCCCCAAAGCAGGCCCGACGACCAGGTGAAGGCGGCCGCGAGCCAGGCCCACCGCATGGTGGAGCGCGCGTTTCTCGGGCGACTGAAGAAACGTCGGGAGGCAAGGACACGCAGGAGGATCAGCAGATACAGCGCGCCGACCCATCCGACGAGCCAGCTCGTGGATACCGCCTGCCGCAGCACGGATATGGCGGCAAGCGAAACGACGATGTTGGAGATGACCACGCCATAGGAGCTTCTATAGAGAAGCTCGATCAGGGCCTGGCGAATCTTGTCTTCGTGCATGCGCCCACTCCATATGCCGGCGCGAAATTGCCCGCCGCTGTCCCGGAACAAAGGGTCTACAGGAAAACTCTTTCCCATAGGTTGGCGGCGAGGGCATTGATCACGATACCCTCGCAAGCCTCAAGTTCCGGCGCGTCGCCCGGCCTGACGCTATCCTGCAATCCGTGCCCTTACTGGATGAGCCGCGGGCCCCCACCGCCCGCGAGCTGCGGAGGAACGGGAACTGCGCTGTTTTCCGGGGGCTTGCGAAATGCCACCGTTCCCGACACCGCCATGTAGAGCGTCTTGGTGATCAGCGCCGTGTAGGCGGCCTCAACATTGGCACTGCCGCTGACGTTCCATTCGACCGCCGCATGCGGCAGGTAGATGGTGCCGGCGTAATAGCTGCCGTCCGCGGTGTTCAGGCGTTTGATGACGCTGCTTCCCACCGCGTCCCGGCCCTGGAACATCAGGATACCGGCGAGTTTGCCGGTGGTCGGCGCCGAAAGCTGGAGCACGGCCGCGCCGTTCGACATGAACGCCGAGCGCTCATCCTCGAAATAGAGGAGCACATCCTCCCCCTTCACGGTCCCCGAGGCGTTGAGCGTGAAGTTGCCGTTCCTGAAGACGTAAACACCCGGCTTCAAGACCAGCCCGGCGGAAGAATTGACCGTCAGGCCCTTGCAGTAAACGCCAGGATTGAGCGTGGCCGGGGAGCTGCTGTCGATGGTGAGCGCCGTGAAATTGCAGGGCTTGCCCTTTTGCTGCGGCTCTTCGATGCCGGCCAGCGGGTCAGGCACGACGGGCGATCTGTCGATCGGTTGCGGCAGCAGCGTTTGCTTGACCGACGAACCACCGTGCACGTTGATCGTCGTGGCGCTGAAGAACTTCGAACTCTCGATCTTCAGAGCCCGGGCATTGTCCGAATTGACCTGAATGCCGCATTCGGCCCGGAATGTGTTGGCGTTGACCAGGCGAAAGGCCTCCACCTTCGACGGATCGAGGGCGAAAATGCACGCGTCGTTTCGCTTCTGCGCCTTTGCCCTGGCGAGAACCGAGACGGGAATGCTCTCCATGCCGATCAGGCCGAGGAAACTGGTCTGGTATGGCTGGTTCAATCGAACGGTGACGATACCCTGCGCGCTTTCAATCTTGTGGACACGGGAGCTTCGCTCGAGATCTTCGCTGGAATTGCCCCCAAGGTTTGCTGCAAGGAAGGACTCGGCCGCGTCAACGTGCCGGTCGCTGCCAACGGCCGCGCCGGCAAGCGCGCCCGCATCGGCCGCCCCCTGGAGTTCCGTTTTCAGCGCCAGGGCCCCGGCCAGGTCGACTGCGCCTCCAGCCGCCACCATAAGCGGAACGGCCACCACCGCGGCCAGCATGGCAAAGTTTCCTGATTTGTCGCGCAGCAGTCTTTTCGAGTTTCGTGCGCCGAAAATGCGTAATGGCTGAAATAAGTTCATGTATAGCGACCCCTTTTTTAGTGGGTTCTTTTGTTGTTGCACCTTGAATTTCCTCGATTTGCCCCGAATTCCGAAATTGACAGTTTATTTCACATCAATCTGTTAAAAAATGGCCCTTATTTGCACCCAACTATTCTTAGTATTGGGTGGTGGAACTTGCATTGGACCATCAACGCTGGTGCTGAACGCGACGTACGGCCATGCATGGGGATCGACAGCTGCCGCGGTGGAGATTGTCGTGATCGGTAACGGCAAGATGGTGTATCGCTTCGCGCATTCGGCCACCCGTCGAACAGCGCGCGGTATTCGGCCGCGCGGGGACCGGACCGTTCAAGTACCAACTGGAGTGATGACTTTGCTTTCTAGAGTTTTGCCTGCCCTTGCCGTTTTCCTGATCCCGGCGACGCTCATGGCATCCGACGATATGACGGCTTTTTACGACGGGGCGCTCTGCAGCCCGCCCTACACGATGCAATCGGCAACCGAACTCTATGATGCGGCCGAGAAGCTGACCAAGCCCGATACGTCGCTGCTGACGGCCTATGTCTACAAACTGCCGTCCGACATCGGTCGTGACGGCTTCAAGACCAGCGAGGTCGTCTTTGCCGGCAGTTCCGTCGGCGTTCTGATCGAAGGCGCGCGTGCGGACGACCTGGCGGCCCGCTATCAATTGCAGCCTGAGAAAAGCAGCATTCTCGGCACGTCGACCAAGGGCTTTGCACGAGCGCTGGCCGATGCGGAGCAGCCGACGGCGGAAATGGGGATCGTGTCGATCGTTGCGCGTGAAAGCGATGCCATTCCCGGCAAGACCCTGCTGGCATGCGAGTTCGTATCGCACGCGGATCTGGAAGCGCTCAAGGCTGTCGAAGGCGCGAACTAGTTCCGGGCGTCCTGCCGGATGCAGGCAGCGTAAAGATCGCCTGCCTCCGGTATGACGCGTGCCGCCGGAGCGTGCTACGTTGATGGCAACGTCAACAATGCGAGGCGCGAAGCGCCCGAAGGGAGACCATGTCCGGTTCGGATGGCAGTATTTTCGACTATCTCGGGATACTGGCCGTGTTTCTACTCGTCGCCGCCAACGGATTTTTCGTCGCAGCCGAATTCTCCCTGGTATCCGTCCGCCGCAGCCGGGTGACAGAGCTGGTCGCGCAACGGCGCATGAACGCCGGCTCGCTGCAGCACGCGGTCGACAATCTCGATGCAAACCTGGCGGCCACGCAGCTCGGCATCACAATATCATCGCTGGCACTCGGCTGGGTGGGGGAACCGGCTCTTGCGCATCTGATCGAACCGCTCTTGAACGTGCTGCCGATGGGCTGGGCCTCGTTCGGTTCGCATGCGATCGCGGTGGCCATCTCGTTCATCATCATCACTGCGCTCCACATCGTGCTCGGAGAGCTTGCGCCGAAAAGCCTCGCGCTGCAGCGAAGCGAGGGCACGGCCCTTGCGGTGGTGCGCCCGCTCGGGCTCTTCCTGTTTCTGTTGCGCCCGGCGATCCTGTCTCTCAACGGCCTCGGCAATCTCGTCCTCAGGCTGGTCGGCTTGCGGCCGGGCACGGGCGAGGCATCGATGCATTCGCCGACCGAACTGAAGCTGCTGGTCGCCGAAAGCCAGGAGGCGGGGCTTCTGGATGTCGCCCAGCAGGAGCTGGTGGAGCGTATCTTCAACATCGGCGATCGGCGGATTTCCGATTTCATGACGCCGCGCATGGAAATCGACTGGATCGATGCCGATGACACCCGCGAGGAAATCCTGCGCACCATCCGCGATTGCCGCCACGAACAGCTGCTGATCGGCCGCGGCGGCATCGACTATCCGCTTGGCATGGTGTTGAAGAAGGACCTGCTCGACCAATTGCTCGACGGACAGCTGCCCGATCCGATGAAGGCGATGCGCGAGCCGCTGGTGCTGCACGAATCGGCACGGGTCTTCCGTGTTCTCGAAGCCTTCAAGACGGCGCCCGTGCGGCTTGCGATCATCGTCGACGAGTACGGCAGTCTCGAAGGCATCGTCACCCAGACCGATCTTCTCGAAGCGATTGCCGGTGACCTGCCGGATACGGAGGCGAACGATCCCGACATCGTCACCCGCTCCGACGGCTCGCTCCTGATCGAAGGGCTGATGTCGGCGCACGACGCCTTCGATCGGCTGGGCATACAAGGGCGACCGGAGGGAGACTTCCACACCATTGCCGGCTTCGCGCTACAGGTCCTCGGTCATCTTCCGCATGTGGGCGAGACCTTCGATTTTCAGGACTGGCGCTTCGAGATCATCGACATGGACGGCATGCGCATCGACAAGCTGCTGGCGTCACGCAACGACTGAAGCCCGACCGCGCCGCCCAACCCCTCGGTCGGGCGGCGCGGACCGGTCACAGGGTCGCGAGTGCCCGGTTGGACAGCGCTCCGCCATAGGCCTCGCGAATGGCGAGCTTGTTTTCGAGCGCGATCACGATCTCTTCGGAAAAATCGATCTTGTGCAGTGCCCGGATGTTCTGCAGTCCGCCGGGCGTGAACACGTTGATTTCGAGAACCTTGTCGCCGACGATATCGAGGCCGACGAGGAACATGCCGTCGTCGATCAGTTTGGGGCGAAGTTTTTCGGCAATCGCCAAAATCTCCGGGGTTATGATCGCCGCTTCCGCGGTGCCGCTCGCGTGGATGTTGGAGCGCACCTCGCCCTTGGCAGGTACACGGCGAAAGGCTGCGAAGACGTCACCGCGTACCAACGGGCGACCGTTCATGAGGAACAGCCGGATATCCCCGGCGGTCGCCTCGGGCAGGTAGCTCTGGGCGATGAGATAGCCGACCTCGCTCACCGCCTCGAAGATCTGGTTGAGATTGGCTTCATCGCTGGACTTGATCTTGAAGACGTTCTTGCCGCCCGAGCCCTGCAATGGCTTCAGGATCACGCCGCCGCGATGGTCGTCGATGAAGGCGCGGATCTCCTCGATGTTCTTGGAGATCAGCGTCGTCGGCCGCACGGCCTGGGGAAAATCCTGGAAATAGAGCTTGTTTTGCGCCAGTGCGAGACCGGAGGGGTCGTTGACGACGATCGCGCCGCGTTCCGCGGCAAGGCGGCCGAAATTGGCGCCGACATGGGCGGCCCAGGGCCGGCCTTCGGCGTCTTCCGAGGGGTCGTTGCGCAGGAACAGTACGTCGATCTCGCTGACATCGACGACGCTCGTCGTCGCGTCGTCGGCCTTGAGGGCGGAGATGAACGTCTCGGGCTTTTTCGGCTTGGTGCCGTTGAGGCTGCGTGCCCGGACCATCAGCCTGTCGTCGGGCCGCAGGATGAAGTCCGCGGGCGTGACGTAACAGATCTCATGCCCCCTGGAGAGGGCGGCGAGCGCCAGTGACGTCGTCGTGTAGGACGCCGTTTCCGATTCGATCGAATTGACGAAGAAGGCTAAGCGCATCAGGTCTCCTACTCTGCGACCATGTCGAGTGGGGTTATTCCCCCCCGCGCCCGGTCCAACCGGGTGCGTGCATGGGCGTCATCCAGAAAAATAGGGCGCACCGCCGGCGCACCCAGCAAGCCACGCAAGCTCAATTCCTGCATGGCGGTAAAATGGGACGCGGCTATCTTGCCCATCCAGAAGGGTTCGAGGCTGCCGCCTGCGCTGAGGTGAGCCAGCAGTTGAAGCAGACCGCGCAGATAGATCGCGTCCTTTGCGAGGCCACCGCCACGATAGATCCGCAGCACGATGTTGAAGGCTTCGTTGGGCTGAAACCGGTGCTGGTCGACGAGCAGGCGGTAGGTCTCCGGGAAGAGGGCGCCGTCCAGCATCGCCGCGCAGGCAACCACGCGCGCCGCGATGAGGCGCAAACGCGAAAGCGTCATGCCGCCACTCAGATATTCGGCGAAGACGGCAAGCCCCTCCTGCATGCCCTCATAGCCGGCAAGGCCGGAGCGGAAGAGCCTGAGCCCCTGCGCCGAGCCGTTGAAGTAGGTCAGCAGGTGCACGCCGATTTCGTGGCTGAGCAGGGCCTCGACGCGGGCCCGGCTCATGGCGGTACTGCGCGCGATCAGAAGCTGGCTTCTCGACACCAGCAACCCGGCGGGAATGTCGTCGCGCAGTTCCACCGATGCGCTGAAATCGGCATACTGCCGTTTGTAGGCCGAGACCATCACCTGCGCCCGATTGCGCACATAGGCGCTATCGACGGCGTCGACTGCCGGCTTTTTCCCGGGCTTGCTCACACGTTTCTGGGTCTGCGTCAGAATGTCGGTCGCGGCCTCCAGCAGCTTTCTCTCCACCGGACCATAGAGCGCGCGGCCGAACTCGACGAAGGTGCGGCCCTCGCGGGCCGAGATCATCGAAAGCTGCAGGTCGAGCTCCTGCTGCTTTTCGCGATAGAGTGCGTAGAGCAGCGGATCTTCGAGGTGTTCGAAGCTGATGGAAAAGAGCTTCTTCTTCGCCGTCTCGACTTCGAGCGTCAGCGGTCGATACAGCAGTCGCGGTGCGACCTGGTGGCGACTTGAAACGAACTCCGCCCAGGCGGCATCGGAGTTTATCGGCGTGACCGCCAGGAGGAAGTCGAAACTCGAGGCAATCTCGTCGATGGCGCGATCGGTGCGCGTGACGGTGTCGACGAAGGTCTTGCGTCCAAGCGCCCGGTGCGTCGAAAGGCTGATGTCGGTCGCGCTTTGCGTTGCCGCCGCCAACGCCTTGAGGCCGGCATCGAAGATGTTGGCGATCAGGCGCTCGCGCAATTCCGGATAGATGCGCTCTGTTCCCGGTTCACGGTAGATCGGTGCGAAGCGGACGCCAATAGCGGGAAATGTCGTCAACGGCGCGTCGCCGCGCTCGTTTTCCGGTTGCGGTGAGAGCAGGTCCATATGGGCCGTGCGAAACTTGCCTTCGATCGTGCCGACCGAGCCGAGGAAGGCTTTCGCCGCGGCTTGCGCCGACGGATCGTTGCCGGCCGTCACTTCGATCGTGAAAGGCGGCAGATAGGGCGCGTCCTTGGCGGGCTTGTCGTCATGGGAGAGTTCGCCGAACTCGAGCACGAAGAAGGCCCCGAGGCGGTCCCGGATCACGGAGCCAACAGCGGCAACGACGAGCGCGGCCGTCGCAGCATCCGGCGCAACGAGATAGGACGCATTGGACTGGGTGATCTCGCGTGCGACGACCGCCTGTTTCGCCTCGGCGATAAACACGCAGAGAAAGGGCAGCGGTCTGTCGATGTGCAGGCGTCCGCCCTCGGCAAAGTCGCGCCGCACCGCCTTGCCGGCCGCAAGACACCCGATCACGTCATCGAGCCAAGCGTCATCCGGCGCCGGCCGTCCGGCCTCGAGAGTAGGCGATGTGTCACGGTCTCTGGGCGTCGCGGCATTTTTCATCGGCGCTGATCCAGCGCCTTGACGAGGTCGGGCACGGTCGAGGCCATCAACGCGCGCAAGGCGTCCAGCACCTCGAAATCCGGTTCTCCGCTCCATTCGTCCATGAAGAACTTCTTGAACTCGATTGCGATGGCGCAGCCGGTCTGCGGAAAATGCTCGTGGATGAAGCGGGTCTGTTCGCCGCGTCCCTGAAACGCGACGTTCTCGCGAACGTCGAACCGCCGGCCGCGAAACTCGAACCGGCGCAGCGCGTCAGTCAGCGCGTCGAGCACGCCAGCCCAGCGGGCGCGATCCATCGAATGGGTGCCGATGTTGATCTCGGGTGCCGCTTGCGGGTCCGTGGGCGTGGCATCCGGCCCGTCGCGGCGGTGGTTGTAGCTGTGGACGTCGAGAACGACGAAACTGCCATGCCGCCGCTCGATCGACAGCAGCATCGATCGCAGCATGCGATAATATTCGTCGTGCAGCACCAGAGAGCCCTGTTGCAGCGCCTGCGGCAGCGCGTCTCGCCAGACGGACAGTCCCCAGGCCTGTGAAGGGTCGACATAGACGGCACCGTCGCGGGCGCGGTTGAGATCGACCTCGAAGCGCGAGCGATGCACGATGACGCGATTTGCGATGTCCTCGATCACGTAAGCCGTAAACGGGTCTTCTTCCCGCAGCCGTTCCCCGTCGGTGAGGGCAGCCAATGCCCTGATCTCGGTTCGAAGGCCGTGTCCGTCATGGATCGCCGTTGCGACAATCGGGCTGTCGCCGCGGTGCACCGTCCACCAGCCATCATTGCCAGCGTCGCTCAAGGTCTCGCCTGTCCGTTTCAGCATTTTTGCGACCTGTTCCTCCCTCATCGACGGCCGTTAGGTCTCGCTACAATTCGCGAGATGGCTGTTCTGTTCCGGGCACGATGCAATTCGTCCGGTCGCGAAGACGGCGCTGGGCCCGCCCGAGCAGGCGCGACAGTTCTCCTGTCAGGGTGTCGGACGCTGCCGTGCGATCGGCGACGGAACCAATGAGGCTCGTGCGCATTTCCAAAGCACCAAACAATGCATTCGTGAAGGGAAACGCCATGCTTGGAACTGTGCTGCTTGTCGTGTTGATCCTGCTCTTGATCGGTGCTTTTCCGAGCTGGCCGCATGCGAGCAACTGGGGCTACGGCCCGTCCGGCATACTGGGCGTCCTGGTGGTCGTCCTCCTGATCCTCGTCCTCATGGGACGGATCTGACGCCGACGAAAATCCCGTGATCAGCGGCGATGGAACCCGACCTCATCTACGTCACCGATGCCGATCCGGGCATCAGGCGCTACCGAAAGGGAAAGCGGTTCAGCTACCGCCTTCCCGGCGGTTCCCTCCTCAAGGACCCGGACGCAACGGCTCGCATCGCAGCACTCGGCCTCCCGCCGGCCTATGAACGGGTGTGGATCTGCATCAAGCAGAACGGGCATTTGCAGGCCACCGGCTTCGACGCGCGGGGGCGAAAACAATACCGCTACCACGATGCGTGGCAGGCAATGCGCAACCACGAAAAGTTCGACCAGCTAATCGAGTTCGCCAAGATCCTGCCAAAGCTCCGACGAACCCTGCGCCGCCACATGGATGGTCCGCTCGACGATCCGCGCACGGTTCTGTCGGCGCTTGCGATGCTGCTCGATCAGGCGTCGCTGCGCGTCGGAAACGTCGCCTATGCGCAGGAGAACGGGACTTTTGGCGCGACCACGCTTTTGAAGCGGCATCTGAAGCTGGGCGAAGACGGCATCGAGCTCCGTTTCCTCGGCAAGGGCGGAAAGCGCGTCGTTCGCCGACTGCGCAGCCCGCGATTGCAGCGCTTGCTGGAGGATATCGCCGACCTGCCGGGGCGCCAGCTTTTCGTCAGCAGGGATGCGAGCGGCGATCTGCATCCGATCGATTCCGGTCGCCTCAATCGCTATCTCGCGGCCGTCTGCGGCGCGCCGATTTCGGCCAAGACGTTTCGCACCTGGGCGGGAAGCGTTGCCGCATTCACCGAGGCGCGCCTGGCATTTGGCGAAGGTCGCCGGCCATCGGTGAAGCGGATGTGCGAGGCGGCGGCCGAGGTGCTGCACAACACGCCTGCCGTCTGCCGCAAAAGCTACGTTCATCCTGATATCATCGCGCTCGCCGAGAAGGAGGCGAAGATCAACCTGCGGCGGCTCGAGGCGCAGCCGAGACAAAGCGCCCTGCTGCGCGCCGAGGAAGACCGCCTGCTGCGCTTTCTCAGATCCAGCGCCCGTGCCCGCAAGCGGGCCGCTACGGCTCCCGCGCGTCAAACGTGAGGGCAAGGGATGCGGCCCCACGAAGAGGCGGATGCATCTTGCGGCAACCGGTCGTGGACGTCATTGGTCGGCCAGAAGATGCTCGAGCGTGCGGATGAGATCGCGGGTGTTGAACGGTTTTGCCAGCCGCGGAAGACTGCGATACGGCTCGGGAAGATCGGAGGCGGCGTAGCCCGTCAAAAGGAGAACGGGAATGCCGCGCGCGATCAGTTCGTCGGCAACGGGATAGACAAACTCGCCGTTGAGATTGACATCGAGCGTGGCGGCCTGCGGCGTCTCGCGCCTTGCCGCGGCGATCGACGTGCGCAGGCTGGTGAACGGGCCGATCACCGAGAAGCCGGCGGCCATCAGATCGTCCTCGATCTGGATCGCCAGCAGAAACTCGTCTTCGACGACAAGGACGCTGCGCTGTGTGCCGTTCATCGCTCGGCACCTGCGTCGTAGGGCATGTTGATGGTGTATCTCAAGCCGGTCTTTGCGAAATCCAGTTCGACATCTCCGCCGAGATCCGAGCCGACGACGCGCTCCAGCAGCAATCGCCCGAAACCGTTGCGCGATGGTGGAGCCACCTTGGGACCCCCGGTTTCGCGCCAGGCGATGTTGAGCGTCTTGTCAACCCGATGCAGGCTCCAGCTGACGTCGACATGACCGCTTTCCACCGAGAGCGCGCCATGCTTGGCGGCGTTGGTTGCAAGCTCGTGAGCGGCCATGCCAATTGCCAGGGCATGCCGTGGCGACAGCATGATTGCCGGTCCGCCAAAGGAGATATTTCCCGCGTTTTCGTTCCTGTAAGGGGCCAGCTCGTCGCACAGGATCGTTTCCAGTGAAACGCCGGCCCAGGTTGCCTCGGCCAGCCGGGTGTGGGTTTGCGCCAGAGCCCGGATGCGGGCATGGAACGATTGCTCGGCTTCCTTTTGATCGGGGGTCATGGCGAAGGACTGACGGGCGATCGAGGTCACGGTCGCGAGCGTGTTCTTGACGCGGTGGCTGAGCTCGGCCACCAGAAGGTTGCGCTGCGCCTCGGCATCCTTGCGTTCGGTAATGTCCATGCACACGCCGGCGAGGCGGAGCGTAGAGGACCCCGTGGCCTGCAGAAAGCGCCCGAACGCCTCGAGCCACCGGATGGAACCATCGGGGCGCACGATGCGATAGGTCGTGTGATAGTCCTCTTTCTTGTCGATGGCAGTTTTAATCTCAAGTTCCACCAGACGGAGATCGTCGGGGTGAATGTCAGCCTTGAAATCGTCAAGCGTGCCGCCGAAGCTGCCGGGCTCCAGGCCGTGCAGTGCCTCGAGGCCTGGGGACCAGATCACCTTGCCGGTATCGAAGTTCCATTCCCATGCTCCCATCCGCCCGGCTTCGAGCGCCATCTGCAGGCGCCGCTCGCTGTCGCGCATCGCCTGCTCGTTTTCCTTGCGCTCGGTGATGTCGACGAAAGCCGCGACGGCGCCTTGCGGAATTCCCAGGGCGTCGATCAGGGGCGTGGCGTTGCCCAGCAGATGCCGGGATGTGCCATCGTCAAAGCGGATTTCCTGCTCGAAGCTGCGCACCTCTTCGCCGCGTGCGGCCCGTTGAACCGGCAGTTCGTCCGCCGACAACAGCCTGTCTTGCGAATAGACCTTGAAGTGAGCGGGTCTTTCGCTCGCCGGTGCAGAGAGCGAAGGGTTGCTGTCGGGCGACAGCCTCAGCAGCTCGAACGAGCTTCTGTTGCCGCTGATGACCCGGCAGTCGGGCGTCCTTGCAATCCAGATCGGCGCCGGCACCGCTTCCATCAGCGCCATCACCTCGGTGGCCCTGGCACGTTCTTTCGCCTCGTTGTGCCGCAGCAGATCTTCGGCCCGCCGCCTCGCCTCTTCCGCCCGGATCCGCTGCACGCTGAAGCTCAGCTGGCGCGCGATCGTCAAGGCGAGGTCGACTTCGGCGCCGGCGAAGTGGTGTGCCGCGTCGTAATAGGTCATGAACTTGCCGATCAGTCGTCCGGCCGAGACCAGTGGAATGAAGCCCAGAGCGCCGATACCTTCGGTTTGAACGGCAGCGCGAAGGTCGTCGTGAATGTCGGCCACTTCGACGTCTTCGATAAAGATCGGGCTCGGGTCCTGTGCCTCCGCACTCCAAGGCGTATGACCGTCGACGGCGAGACGGTAACTCTCCGAAAGTCCGCGCGAGGCGACAAAACGCATGATCCCGGTGTCATCGATAAGCAGGATCGACGCCCGGCTGCAGCGCAGTGCTGACTGAATGGCATCAAGCGCCGCCTCATAGACCGTGGCAATCGACCGTGCCCGGTAAACGCGCTCGGTGAACTGGTGGAGTGCGGCCTGCTCGCGCGAACGCTCGGACAGGACGATTTCGGAAGCCTTGCGCTCTGTGATATCGCGCGCGATCTTGGAAGCGCCGACAATGCGCCCGTCGTCATCGCGGATCGGCGATATCGTCAGCGAGATGTCGAGCAGCGTGCCGTCCTTGCGTTGGCGCTTGGTCTCGTAGTGATCGACACGTTCGCCCCTGCGAATGCGATCGAGGATATGCACTTCCTCGTCCTCATGGCCCTTGGGAATGAGCCGCAGGATCGACGTTCCCACCATCTCCTGCCGGCTATAGCCGAACAGCGCCTCGGCTCCCCTGTTCCAGCTGGTGACGATGCCGTTCAGGTCCTTGCTGACGATGGCGTCATCCGAGGATTCGACGATCGAGGCGAGATGCCGGGCGGAAATCTCGGCGATCCGCCGGCTCTCGGACTGCCTCCGGCTTTCGGCCAGCAGGTTGGCGTTGTCGATCGCGATTGCCGCATGCGCGGCGATCGCCACGACGATATCTTCCGAATCGCTGGTGAACATGCCGGCTGCATAATGGCCGAAGAACAGGCCGCCAAGCACGGCGCCCGAACGGGCGATCACCGGGACCGCGAGGTAGCTGACAACCGGTAGATGCCCCGAGGGCATGCCGAAATGCGGTCCGCTCTGTCCATAGCGCGGATCAGTGCGGATGTCGTCGCTGCGCACGACCCCTTCACCGTTGAAGGTCGGCGCGAACACGGCGGTGTTGCGCGGCAGGCCGAATTTTTCGAAGGCCTCGCGGGGTGCGCCGGACAGGGTGAACAGTTGGAAGTGCCCGCCGGTCTCGTCGAGCACGTTGTAAAAGAAGGCGCCAAATTTCGCGCCGGTCAGTTCCGTAGCGCTGTCGGTGACTGTCTGGACGATATGCTCGACGTTGAGATCGCTGGCGAGCAGCCTCGCGATGCGATCGAGCGCCTGGATACGGTCGGTCTTCCAGCGCAATTCCTGTTCGGCGGCCTTGCGCCCGCCGATATCGATAAGGACGTTGACCGCGCCGATCATGTCGCCCTCAGCATCGAAGATCGGCGTCGGGCAGGGAAGCACCGGCACCATCGCACCGTCCGGACGCGCGACGATCAGCTCTTCGCTTCGAACGGCGGACTGGCTGCGCAGGGTCTCGGCCATCGGGCATTCGTCCAGGGGCAGCGCCGTACCATCGGCACGATAAAGGCGCCAGCAGACGCACCAGCGGTCGACATTCAGGCGCGGTTCGCGCCCGGCGAGGTCCGCCGCGGCGCGATTGAAATAGGTGAGGATCCCGGCAGGGTCCGTGGTGTAGATCGCGATAGGAAGGCTGTCGAGAACTGCCCTCGACTCGATGGTCGGCGCTCCCGCTTTCGCCGCCAGTGCCGCCGACAATGCTTCTGCGCCGTTCATAAATCCCTCCGCAAACGGCTTACTAACCTCAAGCAACGCTGCACCGGGTGGATTTGTTCCGCTCGGTGACGTCTGGAGGCGGTCCGGCCCTGCACTTGAAACCGTGAAGGGCTGCGCTCAGCGGCTTGAAGATGCGGCGCTGCGGATCAGCCGGTTGATGAAATCCAGCTTCTCGACCACCGGCTGGGAGAGGACGAAGGGATAGCTGTCGGGTTGGCCCATCGACCGCTGCAGGGCGTTCAGCGCGACGCTGAGCGGCACCCAGGCCTCGACGAGCGCATCGGCGTCTGACGTACGATAGGGATCGAAGTCGATATCCGCCTCGAGCGCCTCATGCCCCACCGGGTCGATATTGATGCCGAAGGCGTGGCCGGTCTCCAGCGTGTCGACGATATGGAAGAGGTGTGCGAAGCACTCGGCGAAATCCTCTGCGGGATGGGCGCTCGCATAGGGACTGATGAACTGATCCTGCCAATCCTCCGGCGGCCCCTGTTCGTAATGGCGGTCCAGTGCCGCGCCATAGTCCTCGCTTTCGTCGCCGAACAGTGCCCGGGCCGCAGTTCTCGTCTGATCGTCGACGACAAGCTGCTGCCAGTAGAAGTGACCGATCTCGTGGCGAAAATGACCGAGCAGCGAGCGATAGGGCTCGTTCATGGAAACGCGCACACCTTCCCGCACCACGTCGTCGGCCTCTGAGGCCCGCAGGCTGATCAGCCCGTTTTCGTGGCCGGTCATCGCCGGAATAACATTGCCGTTGGAATCGACGGTGTCGGCGAGAAATTCGAAGGCGAGCCCGCCCTCGGGATCCTCGCTTCGTGTCGGATGCGGCAGGCGCCAGCGCAGCAGCGAGTAAAACAGATGGCGCTGCGCCACGCCGATCCGTCTCCAGCGCTCCAGGCCGTCGTCGTCGCTTGTGGGGACAATCGTGTTGTGCCGACAGGCCACACAATAGCGCTCGGACTGATCGGTCGGCACCAGCCAATGGCAGACGTCGATGGCGGCGTTGTCGCAGAAACGAAACGTCCGTGACGTGTCGCCATGGATCTGGAAGAGGCCGTTGTCGAGCGGCACCAGGGCGCGCATTCCGACCCCGACGGGATCGAACCCCAGTTGCGACCCGCAGCGCATGCAGCTGCGGTTTTCAAAGTGGATCGTCTGGTCGCAGACGCCGCACTCAAAGAGCCGCATCTCTTTCTCCCCCTGGATTTCCCGAGCGTCGAAGCAGTTTATAAGATACAACTATTGCGTGCTTTCACGGCGGCGTCGAGGGCCTGTCGCGAGGGGCCATGCTGCTGAAACAGCGGCCGCGCCTCCAGTGGCGGCAGGTCGTAGGCACGGATAAATTCGGTCAGATCGTAGATGTTGTTCCAGCCGTGAACCACTTCTCTTTGAACGGTCGGCCTGTTTTCTTGCGTGGATCTTGCCATCGTTCTCGATCTCTCCCTTGAATTCCGAGTGGTCGTTCTTCACGACCCTGCCAACAACACGCGGAACCGGACAAAGTTCCGTAAGATACAAAAAAACCCCGCCGAGGCGGGGTTTTGAAGACTTGTTGACCGTTAGTTCTGGCGGCCATACCAATCGTCGATGTCGCGGCGGGCGCGGTCCTTCTCGATGCCGTAGCGTTCCTGGATCTTGCCTTCCAGCTGATCCCGCTTGCCGGCGATCTGGTCGAGGTCATCGTCGGTGAGCTTACCCCACTGTTCCTTGACCTTGCCCTTGAACTGCTTCCAGTTGCCTTCAACACGATTCCAATCCATCTTCGCATCTCCTGACGTTTTGGTTGTACTGGTAGACAAACGCCTGGCATCGGCTTTGGTTCAATCGCCGCGTCCAAAAAGTTCGATGTCTCTGCCCGTCGTTTTCGCTCGAACGCGCGCGTCTCCTCTCGTCTTTCCGCCCGATCGCCACAGTTAAGCAACAGGCAAGCGCCCTGATGTGGCGGCGCATTCTGGAGGAGGACGACCATGGATGAGCCTGTTGTGGCTTTCGATCTCGGGCGGATGGTGTTCGGTGAGGCGCCGCCCCTTTTTCTGCTCGAAATCGCGCTGCGGACGGTGATCATCTACGCCTATACGCTGTTCCTGATCCGTTGGATCGGCAGCCGCTCGATTGGCCAGCTGTCGCTGGTGGAGTTCCTGCTGGTGATCGCGCTCGGCTCGGCGGTGGGTGACGCGATGTTCTATCCCGACGTGCCGCTCATCCATTGCATGGTCGTCATCACCGTCGTCGTCCTGCTCGACAAGGCGTTGAGCTACATCGTCGCGCGCAACCGCAAGCTCGAAGACGTGATCGAGGGCATCAGCATCGAGGTGGTGCGCGATGGCGGCATCCTGTGGAAGGCGCTGAAGCGGATGAATGTCGGCCATGACGAGCTGTTCGAGCAGTTGCGCTTGAAGCAGGTGCGGCATCTCGGCGAGGTGCGCGCCGCCTATTTCGAAACCAATGGCCTGCTGTCGGTCTTCACATCAGATGACGCCTCGACCCGGCCAGGCCTGGTGATCGAGCCGCCCTGGGACGTCAGCAAGCCCAAGGAAGTTCGTGCAGGCGAGGGTGCCGGCGAAAGACGCCGCCTCGCCTGCGTGCGATGCGCCGAGGTTCTCGAGGTCGCCGCGGGCGAGACGGTGGCGCCATGTCCGCGCTGCGGGGGCGACGTGTGGCATGCGGTTGATGAGGGGTCGAGCGCCTTTCGGTGACGCTGAATTTGGAGCGACGGTGCTTGGTGCAGGCTTCGGGATGTGGCAGAGATCCGGGTCACAAGGCTTGGGATCGCTTTCATTGGGAGGGGAATGACGTTGAAGGTCATGGGATTGATCGGCGGCATGAGCTGGGAAAGCTCGGCGCAGTACTATCGTATCGTCAACCAGGAGGTCCGGGCGCGGCTCGGCGGCGTGCATTCGGCAAAGAGCCTGATGTGGTCGATGGATTTCGGCGAGATCGAGCGACTGCAGCATGGCGGCGACTGGGCTGCCCTGACGGAGGAGATGACAGCCGCCGCCCGGCACCTTGAGGCCGGTGGCGCGGATTTCCTGGTGATCTGCACCAACACCATGCATCGCATGGCCGATCAGGTTTCGGCTGCCGTCGCCATTCCGCTTCTGCATATTGCCGATCCAACGGCGGAAAAAATCAAGGCGCTCGGCCTCAGCCGCGTCGGCCTGCTAGGCACCGCCTTCACGATGGAGCAGGAGTTCTACAAGGGGCGGCTGATCGAGCGCCATGGGCTGGACGTGATCGTGCCTGATGACGCGGACCGCAAGATCGTGCACGACATCATCTATCGCGAGCTGGTGGTCGGGCGCGTCGAGGACGCCTCGCGCGACGCCTATCGGCAGGTGATCCAGCGGCTTGTCGATCGCGGCGCCCAGGCCGTGATCATGGGCTGCACCGAAATCATGCTGCTGATTTCGCAAGCCGACAGTCCGGTGCCGGTCTTCGATACCACCGAGCTTCATGCGCTTGCGGCGGTCGATCTCGCGCTTGCCTGAAATCCGCGCGTGTGTCGTGCGTGATAACGATGTTGCGCGAGGCGGCAGGGCGGGCGAGCAACGGCCCGGTTGGTGACCGTTGCTCGCGATCCGGTCCGTGGCCGCCGATGTCAGCCGTTGCGGAACGTGTAACCGTAGCCGTTGAGAGCGGGGGCGCCGCCGAGATGGGCGTAAAGGACCCTTGACCCCTCGGGGAAATAGCCCTTGCGAACGAGATCGATCATGCCCTGCATCGACTTGCCCTCGTAGACGGGGTCGGTGATCATACCCTCGAGCCGCGCGCAGAGCCGGATCGCCGCCTTGGTCTCTTCCGAGGGCACGCCATAGACGGGGTAGGCATAATCCTCGAGCAGCACCACGTCGCCTTCCACGAGATCCTTGCCGAGTTCGACCAGGTCTGCGGTCCTGCGGGCGATCTCGAGCACCTGTGCCCTGGTTTGCGCCGGTGTGAAGGACGCGTCGATGCCGATCACCCGTCGCTGGCGGCCATCGGCGGCAAAGCCGACAAGCATGCCGGCGTGGGTCGAGCCGGTGACGGTGCACACGACGATATAGTCGAACTTGAAGCCGAGCTCCTCTTCCTGCGCTCGTACTTCCTCGGCAAAGCCGACATAGCCAAGCCCGCCATATTTGTGCACGGAGGCGCCGGCAGGGATGGCATAGGGCTTGCCGCCGCGCGCCTTGACGTCCTCGATCGCATCCTCCCAGCTCTGGCGGATGCCGATGTCGAAACCCTCGTCCACCATCTGGACGTCGGCGCCCATGATGCGGCTGAGCATGATGTTGCCGACGCGGTCATAGACGGCGTCTTCACGCGGCACCCAGCTCTCCTGCACCAGCCGGCACTTGAAGCCGATCTTGGCCGCGACGGCGGCGATCATGCGGGTGTGGTTCGATTGCACGCCGCCGATCGACACCAGCGTATCGGCGCCGGAGCGCAGTGCATCCGGGATGATGTATTCGAGTTTGCGCAGCTTGTTGCCGCCGAAGGCCAGGCCCGAATTGCAGTCGTCACGCTTGGCATAGATCTCGACCTTGCCACCCAGATGGCTCGAGAGCCGGTCGAGCTTTTCGATGTGCGTCGGCCCGAAGGTGAGTGGGTAGCGTTCGAACTTCTTGAGCATGCTGTTCCCTTCCTTTTGCTGTGAAAGTCAGGAAACGCTATCACCCCATGGCTGAAAGGTGCTCTCTAATATCATTCCATAATTTTGCTGTTCTCTTGGCGAATGGCAGATAGTAATGATTCACTTCCGTTAATTATGGGCAGAAAGGAAGAATCTTCCATGCAGGGCGAACTCGATCGGATCGACCTCAAGATGCTGCGGCTGTTGCAGAAGAACGGCCGGCTGACCAATGCCGAGCTGGCGCAGATGGTCGATGTCAGCGCGGCGACCTGCCACCGCCGGACGCAGCGGCTGTTCGAGGAAGGCTACATCAGCAATGTGCGCGCGCTGGTGGCGCCGCAAAAGGTCGATCGCGGCGCGCTGGTCATGGTCGGCGTGGTTCTTGACCGCTCGACGCCGGAGAGTTTCCGCGAATTCGAGAAGGCCGTCGAAAAGCTGAAGTTCATTCTCGACTGCCACCTCGTCGCCGGCGACTTCGACTATTTCCTGAAGATCCGTGTCGGCGACATGGCCGACTTCAACCGCATCCATGGGACGCAACTGATCGCGCTGCCGGGCGTGCGCCAGACCCGCACGTTCTTCGTGATGAAAGAAGTGGTCGACAACGCTGCGCTCGACTTCTGAGCGCGCTGCGACGCTCAGCCCGTCGTGATCAGGATCAGGAGAACGAACACCACCAGCACCATCGCGAGCGCGGGAAGGATGATCGCCGGATAACCAAACGTCACGATCGCCAGCAGCCACATCAAGATACAGTTGACGAGGAACAGCACCTTGGCGGTGCCGGAGCCGCGAACAGCCTCCTTGAGCATCCAGCCGAACACCGGCACGTGATAAACCATTTTCGCAATCATTGTATTCAAGCCTTTCGTCGGGGTGGGCGTCGCGCCCACCGTGATCTGTTGGGGTCGCCGGTCATGGGCGAGGGTTCAGTCGCGGCGCGCCAATCCGGCCATCGTCCGCAATTGCTGCTCATCGAGGATGCGCACCGTCTTCGGGTGGTTGAAGTCGATCAGGCCGTCGCGCTTGAAGCGGTTGAGACAGCGGCTGACCGTCTCGACCGTCAGGCCCAGCCAATCGGCGAGATCGGCGCGCGAGAGATAGAGGTTGAAGCTGAACAGGTTCCGGTTTGCGGCGCGGCCGCGCCAGGCGAACTGGTCCGCGAGATCGATGAGCGCGGTCGCAACCTTCTCGGTTGCGGTCTTCCGGCCGAGCAGGGTGGCGTGCGCCTGCATTCGGTGCAATGTCGCCTTGAGTTCGGTGGCGACGTCCGGCCCGTGATCGCAATCTTCGACCTGGCTGCCAGCAAGCGTTTCGATGCGGGCGAAGGTCAGTGTTTCGGCGGTGGCGATGTTGCGGCCATCATGCGTGAAGCCGAACAGGCGCCCGGGGCCAAGCACATCGGTGATCTGGCGACGGCCGTCGTCGAGCAATTGGGACAGCGCCACACAGCCGTCGACGACCCTGTAGAGATGGCGGTTGCGCCCACCCTGAAACAGCAATGTCGCGTGTTCGCCAACGAGGCGCTGCCGGTTTGGGGAAAGCGTCTTGGTCGAAAATGCGGTCGGGGGCGGAAGCGTCGTTTCCGCGAAAGTCATGGTATCGGGCATGGCAGGCGATCCATCTTGCGACCTCACCGGGATCGTCGCTCTGCGACGCGCCGGAGATCAGGCATCAACGTTTCGTCACGATCGGTCGTGACGTGGGGCTCAGAAGTTGAACCCCGACGCTGGTGGCCCACGCGGGCTCGCGTTCGGTGGAAGGTGGGCGCGGGCGGAGGCGACAGGTTGCGAAGGTGGCAACACCGCCCCGGTCTTTCGCACGATCGTGTGCGCGGCATCTGCCGGTGCTGGCAACAGGTCCCAGAAGACACGGCAGGCGCCGCAGAAATGGCTGTGGGAGATTTTCTTGCCGCTGCCGTCATCCGGGGTTCCGGGCAGGCAGAGATCGGGCAGGGAACCGTCGGGCAGCGAGAACGCGGCGCGCTCAGCGGGCGTCAGCGCCGCTGCGGCCGAGGGCGCCTGATGCGCGAAGCCGAGAAGCAGCACGGCCAATGCGCAAAACATGCGCATGGCCTGCTGCATTCTGATCCTCGTGCGAGGCTTCATTCGTTGTGCCTATCCCTGTGCCGGTCTGTCGATTGAGGGATAGGCGATGATCTTGACAAAGCTCAATGTGGCAAACCGCGCAGGGGCAGAATGCCGCATCCCCCTAATCAATCCTCCTCGACGAAGACCTGCTCGCGCTTGGCCTTGACGCTCGGCAGGAACACCACCACCAGCACGATGGCGGCAATCAGCAGCAGGATGGCGCTGATCGGACGGGTGACGAAGGTGGTCGGATCGCCACGCGACAGGATCATCGCCCGCCGCAGATTTTCTTCGAGCAGCGGGCCGAGCACGAAGCCGAGCAGCAGCGGCGCCGGTTCGCACCGCAGCTTCAACAGCAGGTAACCGACAAGGCCGAAGAAGGCGACCGCATAGAGGTCGTAGACGTTGGAGTTGACGCTGTAGACGCCGATCGAGCAGAACGCCATGATGATCGGGAAGAGCACGTAGTAAGGGATCTTCAGCAGCCGCACCCACAGCCCGATCAAGGGCAGGTTCAGCACCACCAGCATCAGGTTGCCGATCCACATCGAGGCGATGATGCCCCAGAAGAGCGCCGGTTGTTCCGATGCGACATTCGGTCCGGGCACGATGCCCTGGATGATCATTGCGCCGATCATCAGCGCCATGACCGGGTTTGCCGGAATGCCGAGGGTCAATAGCGGGATGAACGAGGTCTGGGCGCCGGCATTGTTGGCGCTTTCGGGCCCCGCGACGCCTGCGATGGCGCCGTGACCGAACTCTTCGGGCCGGTCTGAGACACGCTTTTCGACGGTATAGGAGGCGAAGGCCGCAAGGATGGCGCCGCCACCCGGCAGGATGCCGAGCGCAGAGCCGATCGCCGTGCCGCGCAGGACCGGGCCGACCATCCGCTTGAAGTCCTCGCGGGAGGGCAACAGGCCCGTCACCTTGGCCATCAGCACTTCGCGCGTGCGTTCATTTTCGAGATTGCGAAGGATCTCGGCGATGCCGAAGACGCCGACCGCGAGCGCCACGAAATTGAGCCCGTCGGAATATTCCCTGATCCCGAGCGTGAAGCGCGGCGTGCCGGTGTAGATGTCGGTGCCGACGAGACCGAGCAGGAGCCCGAGCGCGACCATGGCTAGTGCCTTGACGATCGATCCGTGCGCGAGCGCGATCGAGGAGACGAGGCCGACGATCATCAGCGAGAAGTATTCCGCCGCGCCGAACTTCAGAGCGATCACGGTCAAAGGCGGCGCGAAGACCGCGACGAGGAAGGTCGAGACCGTGCCGGCAAAGAACGAACCGAGGGCGGCGATCGCGAGCGCTGCCCCGGCGCGGCCCTTACGGGCCATCTGGTAGCCGTCGATCGCGGTCACGGCTGACGAGGATTCGCCCGGCATGTTGATGAGGATCGCCGTGGTGGATCCGCCATACTGGGCGCCGTAGTAGATGCCGGCCAGCATGATCAGCGAGGAGACAGGCTCCAGCTGAAAGGTGATCGGCAGCAGCATGGCGATGGTCGCGGTGGCGCCGATGCCGGGCAGTACGCCGATCAGCGTGCCGAGCAGAACGCCGATCAGGCAGAAGAACAGGTTTTCCGGCGAGGCGGCCGTGGCAAAGCCGAGGGCGAGATTGCTGAAGAGTTCCATCATCCGTCTCCTAGAACTGGGTCCAGGGGCCGAAGCGCTGGAAGGGTAGGCCGAGGCCGTAGCTGAAGACGGCGACGGAGAAGGCCGTGAGCGCCAAAGACAGCGCGATGGCGGTCAGAGGTTTCATCCGGCCGGAGGCAAAGCAGGCGATGAGCGCGGTAAAGAACAGCGAGGGGACGAAGCCGAGCCCGCGCACCGTGAGCCCGAAAAACACTGGCGCCGGCAGGATGAACAGCATGCCGCGCACCGCGATCGGCCCGATCGGTTCGCCCGAAACCCTTGTCGACTGAACGAGGATGACGATCCCGAGAAGCGTCAGAATGACGGCCAGAACCAGCGGGAAGTAGCCCGGCCCCATGCGGAACGCGGTGCCGAGCTCCAGGTTGAAGGCCTGCCAGGCGAAGAACAGCCCGACGGCTGTCAGGATGCCGCCACAGAGCGCATTGGTGCTGTCGAAGGAGAATGATTTCATCGTGTCCCCATTTGGTTATTGGAGCTGGGCAATGGCCGGAGCGAAGCCCAAACCCGAACTGGCTGTCATCCATGGCTTGGAGACGGCGCACGGCGCCTGAGCGTCTTGTGCGCAAGGGCCATCGGAACGAGCGCTTCACCGTACCTGCCGGATACTATGCCTGAAGCGGCAAAAACCGCCACGACCGTGGCTCTTCGGCCGACGATCGTGGCGGTCAAAGGTATCGGATCAGTCGGCGTACTGGCCGGCCGCCTCGATCACCGGCTTCCACCGGGCGATTTCGCCTTCAAGCTTGGCCTTCAACGCTGCCGGGGTCGCATCCGCATCGCTCGACGGAACCGTGCCGAGTTCGCCGAAACGGGCGACGACGTTCGGGTCCTTGAGGGCGACCTGCAGTGACTTCGACAGGCGTTCGGTGACGTCGGCAGGCGTACCCTTCGGCGTGTAGACGCCATGCCAGATGCCGACCTGCAGGCCCGGAAGACCGCCTTCGGTCGTCGTCGGCAGGTCCGGGAAGACCTTCAGGCGTTCAGGCGAGGTGACGCCGTAGGCCTTGATGGTGCCGCCCTGGATCTGCTTGGTGGTGTTGGTGGTCTGGTCGCACATGATGTCGACCTGGCCGCCGAGCAGGTCGGTCATCGCCGGGCCGGTGCCCTTGTAGGGAACGGTGGTCAGCGGCGTTTCGATGGCGCTCATGAACATCATGCCGCAAAGATGCGAGGCGGCGCCGATGCCGGCATTGGCAACGGTGATGGTGTCCTTGTTGGCCTTGGCGTATTCGACGAGGCCCTTGAGATCGGCCGGTTCGAGGTCCTTGCGTGCGACGATTGTCATCGGCACTTCGGTGACGAGGCCGACATATTCGAAGGCGTTCAGCGTGTCATAGGCAAGCTTGCGGTAGAGCGTGGCGCTGGTTGCCATGCCGATATGGTGCAGCAGCACGGTATAGCCATCCGGGTCGGCCTGGGCGACGCGACCGGCGCCGAGCGTGCCGCCGGCGCCGCCGACGTTCTCGACGATGATCTGCTGGCCGAGGTCCTTCGACATGGATTCGGCAACGAGCCGTGCGACTGTGTCGGTCGGGCCGCCGGCCGAGAACGGTACGACCATGGTGATCGAGCGCTCGGGGTAGGTCTGCGCATTGGCGGAAGCGGCAAACAGCGACAGGGCGGCAACGGCGCCAAGAAGCGCATTCAGGGTTTTCATCTTTTCCTCCCGGATGAATTATCGACCAGCCGGCAAGGCTCCTCCCATGCCGATTCTGGTTGAGCCCATTTGCGGACGTAATCCCGCCAACGACAACGGTCTTGGCGTGGGTGCTTGCGCATTTCTGCCGATGGTTGTCTTGGTTTGGGTGGAATCTGAAACAACGGGTGTGTTTGATGGGTGGATTTCCACCCGTCTCGGGCGGGTCAGCGCGCCGAGGCCCTGCGCCACCGGCGGCCGTGCGGCTTGCGCAGCTTTACTTTTGTCCCGTGCGCTGCCGCAGGTACAGCACTTCGTCGGTCGTCAGCGGCCGCGTGGCGCCTTTCGCAAGCGCGCCTAGGGCGATATCACCGATCGAGACCCGCACGAGCCGCAGGACCTCGAAACCGAGCACATCGAGCATTCGGCGGATCTGGCGGTTGCGACCTTCCTGCAGCTCGACCTCGATCCAGCTGTTCTTCTCGCCGCCGCGCAGGTGTTCCGCTCGCGCGGCACGCAAATGCTCGCCGCCCTCCTCGACGCCGTCGACCATGGCGTGCAGCTTATCGTCACCGATCTCGCCCGAAATCTGCACATGGTAGATCTTGCCGAGATGGGTTTCCGGGTCGAGCAGGCGCTGGGCGAGAACCGTGTCGTTGGTGAAGAGCAGCAGTCCCTCGCTCGCCTTGTCCAGTCGCCCGACCGGCGCGATGTGCTGCGCGTCGGCGTCGTCAAGGCAATCAAACACCGTCGGGCGCCCTTCGGGATCGTGCCGGGTCGTCACTAGGCCGCGCGGCTTGTTGAGCATCAGGTAGATCTTGTCTTCCGCCGCGACCGGCGTGCCGTCGACGGCGATGCTGTCCTTGTCGATATCCACCCATTGGGAAAGGTCGGTGGTCTTGCGACCGCTGATGCTGACGCGGCCTTCGAGCACGAGCTTTTCGGCCTGCGTGCGCGAGCAGTAGCCGAGCTTGGATAGCGCTCGGGCAACAGTGACGCGTTTGCCGACGTCGCCGGTCATGCGGCCGGTGCCGTCACCTCGTCCTGCTGTCGGCCGTTTCTGCCTCACTTCGGGTCATTCCTTCCATCGCGGCCCAGCGACGGGTGTCGCTACGCCTTTGGCACCGTGCTTCAGACGACCTTGATATAGCCGATCTGGCGGGCAAGCCAGCAGCCGATCGTCAGGCCGCATATGGCGCCCTTGCCATCGCGGTGGATGCGCACTGTCCAGTCCCCCGGCGCCGGCGCATCCATCGAACGCTTGCAGCTGACAAGCCAGATATCCTCGGCAACGGGTTGCATCGCATGCATCGCGCCCTTGCCGAGCAGGCCCTCGAAGCCGGCAAAGAAGACGCCGCTGGTCGAGACGATCTCGATATCGGCGTCGAGTTCCGCGCAATGGTAGCGCCCAGTGATGTCGGGCTTTGCCGTGCCGGAGACCTTCTCGGCCGTCGTCGCGAGGTTTTCGCGTTCGCGCTCCATGTATAGGCCGGTGCCTTCAGCCGTCAACGAGACGGCGCCGGAGCGGGCGATGCCGTCCGTTGCGATCTGCAATGCCTCTGCTCCAGTCGCAAAGCGCAGCTCCAGCCGTCCCGGTCCAGTGGGGCGCGTAGTGAGGGCAAGGCCGGTCTCCGGTTCGAGATAGGTGCCGAAGTGCGCGGCGTCCCACGCGCCGGCTTCGGTCTTGGCGTCGCTATGACCGAGCGCGGCCTTCATCAGGCGGGTCGCAGCGGCGTGGGCGTCGGCCTCGTGATTGAACATCACCACGATCGACAGGCGCTCTGCGGCCGCATGCAGGCGTCGCGAACGAAAACCGCGCAGGGCGCCACCATGCCCGGTGATCGCGACGTCGCCGATCCTTTCATGGGCAAGGCCGAAGCCGTAGGTCGCCGGGGTGCCATCCGCATAGGTCTCCGGGACGGAGAGCCGGCGATAGAGCCCGCCTTCGTCGTCACGCGTCCTGTCGATGAAAGTCTCCCAGGCAAGCATGTCGTCGAGGCTCGCGCAAATGCCGGCGTCGCCGGCCCAATAGATCCGGTTGCGAGCCTCGAAGTAGCCCGTCGTCTCGTTGCCCTCGTAGCCGATCACACCGCCTGGCGAGACGCTGGTATCGGGTGCAAGCGCTGCAGTTGCCATGCCAGCCGGACCGAAAGCGCTGCGATCGTAGAATTCTGACAGCGACCGGCCCGTATGATCCTCGATGAGGTCGGCGAGGATGCGGTAGTTGCCGTTGGAATAGGAATAGCGTGTGCCGGGCTCGAAATGTGTCGTGCGCGCACGCGACAGAAGCGGCCGCGCGTCCTCGCGGCGAAAGACGCCGTCCGCCATGGCGCCCTGCAGCACGGTCAGCGCCCAGTAGTCGCGCAGGCCCGACTGGTTGTGGCAGAGATGCGCGACATCGGGGCGCTTGCCTTCGATCAGCGGCAGATAGGCATTGAGCGCGGCGTCGAGGTTGGCGGGATTGCCCACTGCGTCGAGCAGCGCGGCGCAGGTGAAGTGCTTGCTGATCGAGCAGATTGGCAAAAGCGCGCCCGACGTCAACGGCAGGCGCGCGGCCAGATCGGCATAGCCCCAGACGTGCTTCAGGATGACCTCGCCGTTCCTGACGACACCCACGACGCCACCTGGCCCCTTGTATTGATGCGTCAAGGCCAGCACGGCTCGCTCAAGGGCGGGAAGGTCGAGGTTGTTCATGATGTACGATGCCAGTCGGTGGGTGAGAAAACCTGCCGCCCGGACGGGCGGATGGGTTTCGTACCTACCGCTCCGTCAGGACAGTTGCAACCGGGCTGCAGGTCCTCTCAGCGCAATCCCGCCTGGGCATGATAAAGCCGGCTATAGGCGCCCTTGGCGGCGAGCAGCGTGTCGTGCGGCCCCTGCTCGCTGATGCCGTTGGCGTCGACGACGATGATGCGATCAGCATCGCGGATCGTTGCCAGGCGATGGGCGATGACCAGCGTGGTGCGGCCCTTTGACAGTTCGGCGAGCGATTGCTGGATCGCTTTTTCGGTTTCGGTGTCGAGCGCCGAGGTCGCCTCGTCGAGGATCAGGATCGAGGGGTTCTTCAGGAACATCCGGGCGATGGCCAGGCGTTGCTTCTGACCGCCGGAAAGCTTGACGCCGCGCTCGCCGATCACCGTGTCCATGCCGTCGGGCAGGCCCGCGATCATCCCGTCGAGCTTTGCCCGTCGGGCGGCATCAAGGATATCCGCATCGCTTGCGCCCAGGCGCCCATAGGCGATGTTGTCGCGGATCGTGCCGGCGAACAGGAAGACATCCTGCTGCACGATGCCGATCTGTCCGCGCAGCGACGCGAGCTTGATGTCGCGGATATCGACGCCGTCGACGATGATGCTGCCTTCGGAGACTTCGTAGAAGCGCGGCAGCAGCGAGCAGATCGTCGTCTTGCCTGCACCAGACGGGCCGACGAAGGCGACGGTTTCTCCCGCCTTGATCGTCAGGTCGATGTTGGAGATCGTCGGCTTGTCGGCGCTGTAGCCGAAGGAGACATTGCGATAGGTGATGTCGCCGCGCAGGCCCTTCACCTCGACTGCATCGGGGCGATCCTCGATATCGGGTTCGGTTTCCATCAGCTCGATGAAGCGCCTGAAGCCGGCGATGCCCTTGGGATAGGTCTCGATCACCGAGTTGATCTTTTCGACGGGGCGGAAGAAGACGCCGACCAGGAGCAGGAAGCCGATGAAGCCGCCATTGGTCAATTGTCCGGTCAGCACGAAATAGCTGCCGGTGATCATGACGATCAATTGCGTCAGCCGCATGCTCATGTAGCTGAGCGAGGTGCTGGCAGCCATGATGCGGTAGGCCTCGAGCTTCGTCTGGCGGTAGTTCTGATTGTCGGTCTCGAACAGGCTGCGCTCGTGCTCTTCGTTGGCGAAGGCCTGGACCACGCGCATGCCGCCGACATTTTCCTCGATGCGGGCATTGAAGTCGCCGACGCGGCCATACAGGTTGCGGAAGTTGTTGGCCATGCGGCCGCCGTAACGGCTGGTGACCCAGGCCGTGATCGGCACGACGGCTGCGGTGATCAGCGCCAGCTGCCAGTGCACCGTCAGCATCAGAAGCAGGGCGCCGATGAAGGTCATGATCGCGATGAACAGATCCTCGGGGCCGTGATGGGCGACTTCGCCGATCTCTTCCAGGTCCTTGGTCAGGCGGCCGACGAGATGGCCGGTCTTCTGGTTGTCGAAGAAGCTGAAGGAAAGCTTCTGCAGATGGTCGAAGGCCATGCGGCGCATGTCGGTCTCGATGTTGATACCGAGCATGTGTCCCCAATAGGTCACCGTCGCCATCAGGCCGGTGTTGAGCAGGTAGACGACGAGCAGGCCGACGGACGAAAGCAGGATCAGCGTCCACTCCTGGCTCGGCAGCAAATGATCGACGAACAGTTTCACCGCGACTGGAAAGCCCAGTTCCAGGAGGCCGGACAGCACCGCGCAGGTGAAATCGAGAATGAAGAGGCCGCGATAGGGCCGGTAGAACGCGAAGAAGCGCTTCAACATGACAATCGCACTCACATGGGCGGCCGCTTGGGACGGCCTTAAAATCTGAGCTCAAATGTCATGTTTTGTCCCGGAAGCCAACAGGCATGGGCTCGAAAAGCGAAGATGGAGCCAAACGAACGAGCAACCCGCGCGTGTGATCCTCGATTGAGACGGAACGCGGCGCAAGGGAAGGAAACGTTAACCATAAGCTCCGTAGAAGAGGGAATCACCAGGGGAGAATACGAAGCAATGGCAGTCGAGCGATCAGATGAAGCAACGGTGTTTGGCGGGCGGGATGTCGTTCCGTTCCCGATGGCAAGACGGCTGAGCACCATCCGCATCTGCGCTGCCGAACTCGAAGATCTTCATGGCGACGATGCCGTTAAATTCTGGCGGCGCGAATGCAGAAAGCTTGCCGACGAACTGCTCGCGCTCGGATGCTCTGAAGACGAAATGCGCGCTGAGGTCATGGCGTTCCAGGCCGAGGTCCAGGCCGAACTCTGGGAGCGCCACCAGTCCCGCGTTTCCGCCGGCGCGGTCAGCCAGTAAGCCGGCTGACCGTCCCCCGTCCGGTTTCGTCCCGGCTTGCCGTCGTCAGGCAAGCCCGCCATTGGCGCGCAACACCTGGCCGTTGATCCAGCCGGCGCCGGAGCCCACCAGAAACGCCACCACATTCGCGATATCGTCCGGCTGGCCGAGCCTCTCCAGCGGCGGCATCCTGGCAAATTGGGCGACCAGCTCATCGCTCTTTCCCGACAGAAACAGATCGGTCGCGACCGGCCCCGGCGCCACTGCGTTTACGGTGATGTCGCGGCCACGAAGCTCCTTGGCAAAGACATGCGTCATCGCCTCGACGGCCGCCTTGGTGGCGTTGTAGACGGCGTAGCCCGGCAGGTTGAGGGCGAGCGTCGTCGAGGAGAAATTGACGATGCGGCCGCCCTTGCGCATGCGCCGTGCCGCCTCGCGAAGCGTGTTGAAGGTACCTCTGGTGTTGATGGCGAAGTGGCGGTCGAATTCCGCGTCGCTGGTGTCGGCGAGCGCCGCCACCTGAAGGATGCCGGCATTGTTGACGAGGACGTCGACGCCGCCGAAGGCGGCCTCGGCGGCATCGAACAACCGGGCGACCGCTTCGGGATCGGATACATCAGCTCTCGCCGTCAGGGCGCGGCCGCCTTTCTGTTCGATGCTGCGCGCCAGTTTCTCCGCAGATGCCACGTCGCCGGCATAGTTGATGACGACGGTCAAACCGTCTGCGGCCAGACGTTCGGCAATGGCGGCGCCGATGCCGCGTGAGGCGCCGGTGACGATCGCGACCCTGTTGGTTTGCTCCTGCATGATCTTGCTCCATCGTTGTTGATGCCAAGATCATGAAGCCTTTCTCGATCCGCATAATCATGCATAATCCGGCAATATAATCCGGGGATCGCGAACAAATGGACAGGTTCGATGCCATGCGCGTGTTTTCACGTGTCGTCGAAAGGCGCAGTTTCACCCTGGCCGCAGCCGATCTCGGCCTGCCGCGCTCGACGGTGACGGATGCGGTCAAGCAACTGGAAGCGCGGCTTGGCGTTCGACTTCTGCAGCGCACGACCCGGCATGTCAGCCCGACGCTCGATGGCGCCGCCTATCATCAGCGGTGCCTTGCAATCCTCAGTGATATCGAGGACGCAGAGGGTGCCTTTGCCCGCGCCAGGCCCAAGGGACTGCTGCGCATCGACGTGCATGGTACGCTGGCGCGGCACTTCGTGCTGCCGCGTCTTCCGGCCTTTCTTGCCGCCTATCCTGATATCGAGCTCTATATGAGCGAGGGCGACAGGCTCGTCGATCTCATCCGTGAAGGCATCGATTGCGTGCTGCGGGTCGGCGAGCCGCAGGACAGCGACATGATCGCGCGGCGAATGACGTTGCTCGACGAAATCACCTGCGCGGCACCCGATTATATTGCACGTCACGGCCGGCCCGAGCGGCCCGACGCGCTGGATGGGCATCGTATGATCGGTTTTCGTTCATCGACGACAGGCGCGCCGATGCCGCTTGAATTTCAGGTCGCGGGCAGGGTCGAGCATGTCGTGCTGCCGGTCACCGTCGCGGTCAACGCCGCCGAAAGCTTCGTTGCCGCCGCGAGATTGGGGCTCGGGCTTATCCAGGTTCCGCGCTATCATGTCGCGCAGGATTTGAAGGCGGGAACGTTGATCGAGGTGCTTGAAAGCTTTCGGCCGACGCCGACGCCAGTCCACATTCTCTATCCGCGCAATCGTCAGCTTTCCCCGCGCGTGCGGGTTTTCATCGACTGGCTCGTCGGCGTTTTCGCCGAAGGCGACAACCGGGACCTCAATCCGCCTGAAGTTCCGGATCCCAGGTGAACAGTTCCTTCGCGCGGGCAATGCCGCGCAGGGCAAAGCGCCCGAGCGATACGGCGTCTGCCTGAAGGGCGGGCGGGCATGCCGCGACAAAATCCGCCGACATGATTACCTGTCGCTCGACCGAGCGACACATCGAGGCGATGCGGCTCACCTCGTTGACCGCAGGGCCGACGACCGTGAAATCGAGGCGATTCTGGCTGCCGATATTGCCGTAGAAAACCTCGCCGATGTGCAGTCCGAGATAGACGTCGGTTGTCGGTTTTCCTGCCTCCTCTCGGCGCGCATTCAGCGCCTCCAGCATGCGCCGCAGTTGCCGCTCTGCCGCGATTGCGCTGGCGCAGGCGGTGGCCGGATCCGCCGCGTTGAAGATCGCCAGCACCCCGTCGCCGATCAGCTTCAGCACGCTGCCACCGTGATCGTGGATGGCGGAAATCACCATGCCGGTGTAGTCGTTGAGGAACGGGATGATATCTTCGGGCGCGGCGGTATCGGAAATGCGCGTGTAGTTGCGCAGGTCCGAAAACCACATGACGGTTTCGATGCGCTCGGCCTCGCCGCGCACGATGCTGCCCTCGACCACACGGCGGCCGGCATCGGCGCCGAGATAGACGTCGGCAAGCGTGCCGATGATGCGCACGCAGGAGGTCGTCTTGACCGCGAGCGCCAGCGTCGGCAGCAGAATGCGAAGGGCTGCGACCTCGTCGTCCGTAAACCCGCTTTGCCTGCGTGTCGTCCAGTAGGAATAGAAGCAGTCCATCTCGCCGACGCGGCCCTGGTCGGTGAAATGGTGGATCATGTTGATGCAGTCGGTGTGACCTTCTTCCTTGAGGCGGTCGAGCACCTGGTAAGGCACGGAAGGCTCAATGGCGAGGCGCACGCGCCGCTCCGGTTCGCAAGCGGTCAGCATGTGATAAAAAATGGAGCGATGCCAGTTGGCCTGGGCTTCTCCCCCTGTTGTCGAGGAATATTGCACGACTTCCGGCGTTACGTCGCTCTCGCTGTTCCACTGGAAGGCGCGGCCTTCGAATTCGGGATGCAGCGTATCGATCAGGCCTTGCGCCCGCGCAAGGTCGAGGCCGGCGGCGCGACATTTCTCGCAGAAGCCGGCAAGCATTTCGGGCTCTTCCAGTCCCTTGAGGCCCTGCTCCGACAGCCAGAGGACGATGTCGCGGATCTGTTGGTCGTTCATCGCGGATCCCGTTCTGCAGCGGCCGTCGGTCCGGCGCGAGCATTTATCAATAGCCAATTCCGGCACGAGGACAAGCAACCGTTCATAGACCGGCACGGTTCCATTGGTCGTCGGATTTCATGCCGCGAGCCGATCGGAACGCGCTGCCTTCAGCGGCAGGCCCGCGCACGTCATCGTGGCGTCGCCGGGCAGCAAAATGCCGACAGACGGGCCCGGCCTTGAAAGCACCATACGCCTTCCCGCCCATCGAGCTTTAGAACAGCACTCCGGCATTCTTGCCCGTTCCTGCAAATGATCGCCGCGACGGGTCAGATCGCCAGGTGCAGCGCCTGCCCATCATTGTCCGCCGGAACTGCGCAGCAGAGCAGCGCTTCGCCCTGCTTTGGGTCAAGCGACGGCTGCCTGGGGTAGGCGACGTCGCCTTCCAGTACCGGCACGCTGCAACTGCCGCAACTGCCGTTGCGGCAGCCATATTCCGGCGAAAGGCCGCGCGCTTCGGCGAGGTCGAGCAACGTACCTTCGCCCGGGTGCCAACGCGCTTCCTTGCCGGAACTGGCAAAGACCACACGCACCGGCACGTCGGCAGGCGGCTTCGCGGTCAAGTCTGCATCCTGGCCACGGATCAACGAAGACAGACCGAAGGTTTCGGCATGGATCCTGGCGTCGGGGACGTTCAATGCCCGCAGCCCGTCGTAAAGCGATTGCATGAAGGGCCGCGGGCCGCAGAGATAGAAATCATAGTCGCCGAAGGGCAGGGTCGACTGCAGAAGGGGTAGGTCGATATGCCCGTCGGCATCGTAGTCCACGCCCTTGCGTGCGCCTTCCGTCCGGCCGAGCACGCGGGTTAGCCGGATCGTGCCCTCGCCGGCCGCGACCAGAGACGCGATTTCCCGATCGAAGGCGCGCTCTTCAAGATTGCGCGTCGATTGGAACAGCCAGGTCGGGCGGATGCGCCGCTTGCGCACGCCATCGTAGAGAATGTGCCGCAGCATCGCGATCATGGGCGTGATGCCCACGCCGGCAGCCAGAAGCACGGCCGGGCGCCGTTCCTCAGCGTCGATGACGAAGCCGCCGGCCGGTGCCCGCACCTCGAGCATGTCGCCGGCGACGAGCCCGTGCAGGAAGGACGAGACCGCGCCCTGGCGCTTCACGCTGAGGCGGTAGGTTCCGTCCGAGGGGGCGGCCGAAATCGTGTAGCTTCGAACCACGGGTTTGCCGGCAATCACGGTCCGGATCGGAAGATGCTGGCCAGCTTGAAACGGCGCAAGACCGGCGCCATCGGCCGGTTCGAGATAAAACGAGCGGATGGTCGCGCTCTCCATCTCTGTCCGCGCGATGCGAAATGGCCGCCATTGGCCGGCCCGCGCTGTGGCGCGCAGACGATCTTCGGCCTCTTTCCAGTCCCCCGTCATCAGGGAGTTGGGCGACCAGCCCGCCGCGTCGAACGACCAGCGAAGCGGCGAGCCATCGGGCCGATGAACCACCTTCCGGGGTCGAAAACGCCAGAGGCGTTCCGCCCCCTGGAAAGCATCGATGTCCGGTGATGTCAGAAGCACCTCCGCCTCGCCGGTCATCTGCAGCATGTCGCCGGTGGAAAAATCGACGAAGAGCAGCCCGGCCCTGGGGTTGAGCATGAAGTTGCCCAGCGTGTTGAAGAACAGGTTGCCAGCGAAATCGGGGATCGTGAGAACACCGTCCTCGCCGACGAGCACGAAGCCGCGCTTGCCGCCACGGTGCGAGACATCCACCTGACGCCCGGCATCGTCGCGGTCGACATAGGAGGCGACGAAGAACGTGTCGGCGTTGGCGATGATTTCCCTGGCGCGGGCATCGAGGCTGTCGAGATAGACCGGCCGCGCCTCTGATGGTGTGTTCGGGTGCCGCGCGAACGAAAAATCCCGCAGCTGGATATATTGCGGACAGTTGCCGAAGCTTTGGCCGACCGCCACGGCAAAGTGATTGTCATCCGCGCGCCTGACGGTGCCGTTCAACCGGTTCCTGCGCCGTGTCTCCAGCTGGATGCCGAGCAATGCTACGGCGTCGCCATCTTCCATGCCGGCATCGGCCGGGTCGGTCCGGTCGCGTGGCAGTTGAAGCGCAAGGACGTGCGGATCCGGAGCTTGCATGAAGCCCGGCTTGCCCGCCCTGAGGCTCGCCCAGACGTCGCCTGTGGGATCGACGGCGCCGAGCACGATGAACGGCAGCAGCGGAAAGAACTGCCGGTGCTGTTCGGGCATGAAGGTGCGAACGAAGTTGCGGCCGGGCCCGTCCATGCGCTCGACCACCCCAAGGCTGCGCTGAATGGCGAGTTCGCCCTCGTGCCAGGGCGACGCAGCTGCGGTCGGCTCTATAATGTCCGGCATCGTCATGCTCCTTGCTGGTTGAGAAAGGCCGGGGCGGGATGGTCCGCCCCGGCAGCATGGTCAGGCGGCGAGGCCTGCAGCCGTCTTCTGGAACCCGACAAAACCGGGCAGTGCTTCGATGCGGTTGAGCCAGCTGCGGACATGGGCGTAGCCGGCAAGATCGACGTTGCCTTCTGGCGCGCTGGAGACATAGCTGTAGAGCGCGACATCAGCGATGGTCGGCTGGCCTCCCAGCAGGAAGGAGCGGTCGGCAAGCTCGGCTTCGATCCGTTCCAGAATGCGATGCGCTCTTTCGATCACTTCGTCCGGCCGCAGGCTCGCTCCGAAGACCGTAACGAGCCGTGCGGCGGCCGGCCCGTAGGCGATTTCGCCGGCGGCGACCGACAGCCATTTCTGCACCTTCGCCGCGCCGACGGCGTCTTCCGGCAGCCAGTCGGTGCGGCCGAGCTTCTTGGCGAGATAGACGAGGATCGCGTTGGAATCGGTGACAACAGTACCGTCGTCGTCGAGCACCGGTACCTGGCCAAAGGCGTTCAGCCTGAGGAAATCCGGCGCCTTGTGCGCCCGCGCCATCAGATCGACGTCGACAAGCTCATGCGGCACGCCAAGCAGAGCGAGGAACAGCTGTGCGCGGTGCGAATGGCCGGAGAGGGGGTGGCGGTAGAGTTTCATGTCGAAATTTCCTTCGTGTCGAAGCCAGCGGACCGAGCCGCCTGCAGAAGCGTCGGGCGCGTCCTGTCGACGGCGATCAACGGTTCATCAGGGGGCGCCTGGCGGTTGCGGGCAGGCCGGAGCGAGCTGCCTTGCCGCAATCTATGACTTTCCGAATTTCGGCTGTAGAGTGCCATCTCGATAGGTTGACTCCCGAAAATTGGAAAGAAGATGGATCGACTGGATGCAATGACCGTGCTTCTCGGCGTTGTCGAAGGCGGCAGCTTGTCCGCAGCGTCGCGCCATCTGCGCATGCCGCTCGCGACCGTCAGCCGCAAGGTTTCGGAGCTCGAAAGCCATCTTGGCGCGCAGCTGTTCACCCGCACGAACCGCCGTATCCAGCTCACGGAAGCCGGGCGATCCTATGTGGAAGCGGCGCGCGAAATTCTCGCGCGCGTCGAGGAGGCGGAACGGGTGGCGGCCGGCGAATACACCGCCGTCAGGGGTGACCTGATGATGACGGCGCCGATCGTCTTCGGACGGCTGCACGTCCTTCCCGTCGTCGTCGATTTTCTGAAGGCCAACCCCGAGGTCAACATGCGCCTGTCGCTCGGCGACCGGCTCGTCAATCTCACCGAGGATCACATCGACGTCGCGTTGAGGATCGGCAACCTGCCCGACAGCAATTTGATCGCCACCCGGCTCGGCACGATCAGGCGGGTCGTTTACGCAAGCCCCGGTTACATCGCCGGTCGTGGCGCCCCGGTCGATCCGCGCGCGCTCGCCGAGCATGATTGCATCACCTTCGAAGGATTGATGTCGAACCGGACCTGGAGCTTCGTCGACGGGACGGGCGAGATCGCCGCGCCGATCCGGTCGCGGCTCGCCGTCAACACGGCGGAGGCCGCCGTCGATGCGGCCGTTGCCGGGCTCGGCCTGACGCGCGTTCTTTCCTATCAGGCCGCGCGCGCGGTTGCCGGCGGCCAGCTGGTGCCGTTGCTCGAAACGTTCGAGCATCCGGCGCTGCCGGTTCAGCTCGTCTACCTGCCTCAGGGACACGTGCCGATGAAGCTCAGGGCCTTCGTCGACTTCGCCGCTCCCCGGCTGAGAGCGGTGCTGAAGTGAGGGTGGCGCCGCCGCCCGGCGCTGCCGCCCATTGCTGCGATATCAGCGACTGATCTGCGCTGTCTCGCCGAGATCGGCGATCGACGTGCTGAGCGGGTGAAGCTGGTTCGTGGCAGCGAGCGGGCGCGGTCGGTGGACAAGCGTGACCAGCACGAAGGAGAGGATCATCAGCAGGTACCAGGCGCCGAGCTTGTGCAGCGACACCAGCGTCCAGCCGCCATGTTGCGACGGATAGATCCAGGCGCGCGACCAGGTGCCGATGTTTTCGGCAAACCAGATGAAGAGCGCGATGAGCAGAAAGCCCAGGAGCAGCGGCATGCGGTGGCGGAAGCGGAAAACGCGGTAGTGCACGGTGGTGCGAAAGAACAGGATCGCTATGACACCGAACAGGAGGTAGCGCAGATCGATGATGAAATGGTGCGTGAAGAAATTGACGTAGATGGCGAGAGCCAGGAGCACTGTCATCCACCGGGACGGGTAATGCGTGTAATGCAGATCGAGAATACGGCTGACGCGCGCGAGATACGAGCCGACGGCGGCATACATGAAGCCTGAAAACAGCGGCACGCCGCCGATGCGAAAGAAGCTCTCTTCGGGATAGATCCACGAGCCGACAGAGGTCTTGAAGATCTCCATCAGCGTGCCGACGATATGGAAGATCAGGATGACCTTGGCCTCGGCGATCGTCTCGAGCTTGAAAGCTAGCATGAGCAGCTGGATGCCGAGGGCGGCAAGGAAGAGAAAGTCGTAGCGGGCAAGGCCGATGTCATCGGGCCAGGCCAGCTTGGTGGCGATCATCAGCGCCAGGAGTACCCCGCCGAAAAGGCAGGCGAAGGCCTGCTTGATGCCGAAGACCAGGAACTCCGTGAGGCCGCCAAGGACGCCATGGCGAGGAAGCCGGTCGAGCAGCCGGTGTGCGGCCGCATCGATACGTGCTTCGAGCGAAGTAAAACGTCTCTCGTCCGATCGCTGAACCAAGTGGATAGCCTCGCTGCTGGTGTCATCGCTGCGATGCCGAGGCAATGCGGTCGAATTGTGGACCGGCCCGAGCTTGTGGGCTCGGGCCGATCGACGATTTCGTTTGCGCGGGGCGTGTGAGCCTACCGAAACAGGCTCGGCAGCCAGAGGGAGAGGCCGGGGATATAGGTGACGAGCATCAGAACGGCGATGCTGGCGCCGAAGAACGGCCAGATCGTGCGCATCGCCTCGCGGATCGAGATGCCGCCGACGGCGCAGCCGACGAAGAGCACGGTGCCGACCGGCGGGGTGTTGAGGCCGATGCCGGCGTTCAGGATCATCACCACGCCGAAATGCACCGGGTCGATGCCGAACGCCTTGACCACCGGCAAAAGCACGGGCGTGCTGATGATCACCAGCGGCGCCATGTCCATGAAGGTGCCGAGCAAGAGCAGGATGATGTTGATCAGCAAAAGCACGATGATGGGGTTGTCGGAGATCGCGCTTATGGCGGCGACCATGCTCTGCTGCACCTGCAGGAACGCCATCAGCCAGCCGAAGGAAGCGGCGGTGCCGATCACCAGCAGCACCATCGCGGTGGTGCGCACCGCCTGAAGTACCGCCTCGACGAAGCCGCTCCAGTCGAGTTCGCGGTAGACCAGCAGCGCGACGATCAGCGCGTAGAACACGGCAATGCATGAGCTTTCTGTGGCGGTGAAGACGCCCGAGCGTACGCCGCCGAAGATGATGCCGATCAGGAGCAGGCCGGGAAGCGAGGCGAGCAGATAGTACCCGAGGCGGCGAAGGCCCGGGAACGGTTCCGACGGATAGCCCTTTTTCCGTGCCACCACGTAGGCCGTGACCATGAGGGCCGCGGCAAGCAGCAGGCCGGGCAGGATGCCGGCGGTGAAGAGATCGGCGACCGAGACATTGCCGCCGGCGGCGATCGAATAGAGGATCATGTTGTGCGAGGGCGGGATCATCAGCGCGATGATCGCCGCATTGACCGTGACGTTGACGGCGTAGCTGCGGTCATAGCCGCGGGCCGCCATCTGCGGGATCATAAGCCCGCCAACGGCCGAGGCGTCGGCAACGGCCGATCCGGAGATGCCGCCGAAGAGCGTCGAGGCGACGATGTTGACCTGTCCGAGCCCACCGCGCAGATGGCCGACGATCCCGGCGGCAAAGCGGATGAGGCGGTCGGCGATGCCGCCGCGCACCATCAGGTCGCCGGCAAAGATGAAGAACGGGATCGCCATCATCGCAAAGACGTTCATGCCGGAATTCATCTGCTGGAAGACGACGATCGGCGGCAGGCCCATGTAGATGACTGTGGCGAGCGACGCGATGCCGAGGCAGAACGCGATCGGCATGCCGATCATCATCAGGATGGTGAAGGTGCCGAAAAGAATACTGTAGGCCACTATGCTGCCTCCTGGATGACGATGTCGGCCACGGGAGACTCGCCCAGAACGACGTCGGCGAGCCGCTCGGCCGCGAACAATGCGATCAGCAGGCCGCCGGCGATCATCGGAAAGAAGTCGACGCCACCCGGCCAGCCGAGCACCGGGATGGTCGCCGCCCATGTTCCGGCGGCAAGCAGGGCCGAATAGAAGCTCATGGCAAGGCCGAAAAGCACGATGAGCGACAGGCTGACGATATCCATCAGGCGCTGCGCTGCCGGCGACGCCGAATGACGCACGAAATCGAGGCCGAGGTGCACGCTCTCGCGCACGCCGACGGCGGCGCCAAGCAGGATGAACCAGGACATCAGATGCAGCGACAGCGGTTCCGACCAGCTCGGCGTGTCGTTGAGCACGTAGCGGGCAAAGACCTGCCAGCCCACGATTGCCGTCATCGCGACAAGGCCGAGGCCGGAAATGTAGAGTGAGAGCCGGCTGAGCCGGGAAAGCACGGGCCTAACGGCCTGCAAGAGACGCCACATTGCCTTATCCTCCATAGGCTGCAGACGAAGGAAGTGCCCGCTCCAAAGAGCGGACACCTCGCTATAGCGGCGCGCATCAGTTGATGGCGCGGATCCGCTCGAGCAGGTCCTTCATCTGCGGATCGGTGACGAAGCGGTCGTAGACCGGTTTCATCGCCGCGGAGAACTCCGCCTTGTCGACCTTGATGACGTTGGCGCCGGCGGCGCGAACCTTTTCTTCCGACGCCTTTTCCCGGGCGGTCCAAAGCTCGCGCATCTTCACCACCGATTCCTTGGCTGCTTCCTTCAGCACTTTCTGGTCATCCGGCGAAAGCTTGTCCCAGCTGATCTTGGAAATCACCAGGATCTCCGGATTGAGCGAATGTTCGGTAAGCGTGTAGTTCTTGGCCACCTCGAAGTGCCTGGAGGATTCGTAGGACGGCCAGTTGTTTTCGGCTGCGTCGACGACGCCGGTTTCCAGCGACGAATAGACTTCGCCGAAGGGCATCGGCGTGGCATTGGCGCCGAAGGCTTCCATCATGGCGATCCAGAGGTCCGACTGCTGGACGCGCACCTTCATGCCCTTGAGATCGGCCAGCTTCTCGATCGGCTTCTTGGTCGAATAGAACGAGCGCGCGCCGGAATCGTAGAAGGCGAGCCCGATCAGCCCATGCGGTTCGAAGGCGGCCAGCACCTCGTCGCCGATCGGCCCGTCGACGGTCTTGTGCATGTGCTCGGTCGAGCGGAACAGGAACGGAAGCCCGAGCACGACGGTCTGCGGCACCAGGTTGTTGAACGGCGCGGCGTTGACGCGGTTCATGTCGATGACGCCGAAGCGGGTCTGTTCGATCGTGTCTTTCTCGCTGCCGAGGGCGGCATTGTTGGTGACGTCGATCTTGATGCGGCCGTTGGTGCGCTTGGCGACCAGTTCGCCCATGTATTTCACCGCCTCGACGGTCGGATAGCCATCCGGGTGAATGTCGGCCGAACGCAGGGTGATTTCCTGCGCCTGCAGGGTGCCGGCACCCAGGGCAACGCCCAGGGCCAGGCATAGGGTTTTTGCGATGTTCATTCCGTCCTCCTCCTCTTGTAGCGCCGGAGCCTCCTCGCTCCGGACGAATGCGGATGGCTTCAGGCTCCGTGCGTAAACGGCTTCAAGCCAAAGAGCCGTTCGGGATTTTCGACGAGCACGCGATGACGGGCCGCCGCATCGGGCAGCCAGCCCAGGACCGTGTCGGTCAGTTCGGCGTCGTCGGGATAGTCGGCATTGGTCTTTGCAAGGTTGTGCGGCCAGTTGCTGCCCCAGACAATGCGCTCGGGCGCATGCTCGGCAATCGCGCGCGAGAGCGCGGCCACGTCTTCATAGCCGGGACCGCCGTTCTTCGAGGATTCGTAGACGCCGGCGAACTTGAACCAGCAATTTCCGCCGTCGATCAGCCGCTTGACCGCGGAGACCTCGGGGCCTTCGGGTGTCGCGCCCGAGAAGAACTTGCCGTGGTGATCGAAAACCCAACGGGATTTCAGTTTCTTCAATCTCGGTTCGTGTTCGAGGATGTCGGAGCCATCGAACTGGATGGCCATCATCCAGTTGCGCGCGGCCGCGCGGTCATCGACCGCTTCCAGTTCGTCGAGCCCGACGGCGCCACCGGGCAGGTCCATGATCCTTGCCCCGATCACGCCTGCTTCCGACAGGACATCGAGGTCGTTTTCCGACGTTTCCGCGCCGAAGGCAGCCACGCCGCGAGCCTCCGCGCCCATGGCACGCAGGCATGCCACGAGATTGCCATTGTCGCGCTGGTGGGCATTGCCCTGGGTGATGATGACCCTGTCGATGCCGAGCCAGCGCATGAATTGTCTGTATTGATCCGCGTCGGGCAGCGCGCCCGCGGGAAGTGCCGGTCCGCCGGCAAGGGCGGGAAACCCGGGCAGATACATGTGCATCTGGGTGTCGACCGCGCCTTTCGGCAGCGGGGTCTTGGGCGGGCGGCCGGAGAGCGGTCTCACCAGCATCTCAATCATCCCTCATCCGGAACTCGGCAAGCGCATCGCGGTCGATCTCGATGCCAAGTCCCGGGCCGGAGGGGATTTTGACGACCCCCTGGTCATGGTCGATCGGTGTTTTGACCACCGCCTGCCGGAACGGGTTGTCGGTGCGGTCGAATTCGAGGATCGGCTCGATCGGGTTGACGCGCACGGGGTTGGGCACCATCGCCGCCATGAACTGAAGGGCGGCAGCGATATGAACGGCCGTGCCCCAGACATGCGGCACGACGCGCACGCCGTGAAGTGCAGCCATGTCGGCGACGCGCCGCGCCTCCGTAAAGCCGCCGACGCCGGCAAGATCGGGCTGGAGGATATCGACGGCGCGGGTCTCGACCGGCTCGCGCATGCCCCAGCGGCCGTGCCATGTTTCGCCACCGGCAACCGGTATCCGCTGGCCGGCGCGCACCTCGCGATAGGCACCAAGTTGTTCCGGAACCACCGGCTCCTCGAACCAGTCGATGTCGAGTTCGGCAGCCTTGCGCCCGAATTCGAGCGCTTCCAGCACGTCGTAGCCGTGGTTGGCATCGACCATCAGCCGCATGTCGGGCCCGACGGCGTTGCGAACCGCGCGCACGACGGCAAGGTCTTCATCGACGCCGAAACCGATCTTGATCTTGCTGGCGTGGAAGCCCTCGGAGCGATAGCGCGCGACGTCGGCGGCATTGTCCTCGATGCGGTCGACGCCGTCCCGCTTGAAACTGCCGGTCGCGTAGGCCCGGATCGTCTCGCGGAAGCGCCCGCCCAGAAGCGTGGAGACCGGCACGTCGAAATGTTTGCCCTTGATATCCCAAAGCGCGATGTCGATGCCCGAAAGTGCCGTGAGCGTCAGGCCGCGTTGGCCCTGGTCGCGCAGCGCATTGTAGAGCCGCGCCCAGATCTTTTCCGTCTCGAGAGGATCGGCGCCGATCAGCCATGGAGTGTAGGCGGCAACCACCGCGGCATTCGGCCTCGCCGGGCCGAGGCATTCGCCCCAGCCGGTGGTGCCGTCGTCGCAGACGATCTCCACCAGCACATGGGCGCGCCGGTCGAAGCGCATCGAGGCGCTCTCGAACGGCACCGCGAGGCGGTGTTCCAGCAAATGCGTGCGGACGGCGGCGATCTTCATCCTAGCGTTTCCAGGGCGCAATGAGCGTTGCGAGCATGTCTTCTTCCTCCGCCGTCAGATCGTCGAGCGGCGGCCGGACGCCACCGGCATCAAATCCTTGGAGGCGGACGCCGGCCTTGATCGCGGCGACGGCATAGCCCTTGCGCCGGTTGCGGATGGCCATGAAGGGATAGAAGAAATCGCGCAGAATCTCTTCGCAGCGCTCCCGCTTTCCGGCGAGAAGCGCGCCGTAGAATTCGACCGCCAGGCCGGGAACGAAATTGAAGACGGCTGAGGAATAGGTGGTGAAGCCGGCGCCGAGATAGGCTTCGGCGAAAAGTTCGGCCGTCGGCATGCCGCCGAGATAGGTGAGCCGGTCGCCCATCGTTGCGGTGATCTGGCGGATGAGGCCGATATCGCCGGTTCCGTCCTTGAAGCCGATGAGGTTCGGGCATTCGTCGCAAAGGCGTTTCAGCGTATCGACCGAAAGCACCGAATTGTCGCGATTGTAGACCATGACGCCAATGCCGACGGACTGGCAGATCGCCTTCACATGGGCGTAAAGCCCTTCCTGCGGCGCATCGATCAGGTAGTGCGGTAGAAGCAGGATGCCGTCGGCGCCGGATTTTTCCACCGCGCGCGCCAGCTCGACGCCGATCTCTGTGCCGAAGCCGCATCCCGAAACGATCGCAGTCTTGCCGGCAGCCTCCTTGGCTGCGGCGACGATGCCGGGGATTTCCGCGGGCGAGAGCGAGAAGAACTCGCCGGTTCCGCCTGCGGCAAACAGCACCGGGGCGTCGAAGCCGGACAACCACTCGACATGGCGGCGATAGCTTTCAGCATGGAACTTCCGCTCGGCATCGAAATGCGTCACGGGAAAGGACAAAAGGCCGGCGCCGAGCGCGGCCTTGATTTCTTGCGGCGTCATGCTGGATTCCTCTGCCTGTCTCCTCTGGCAAAGTTGTCGTACATGTATGACGGGTTCGTGTCAATGATTTATCGTACAGGTAAGCGCTGTTCCCGCAGCAGCGTCCGGTAGCGCGCCTGGCTGCCACGCAGGTGCCGCCGCATGGCGGCGCGCGCGCCGTCTTCGTCGCCGTCACAGATGGCGACGACGATGTCGTTGTGCTCGTTGTCGAGCATGGCGATATAGGCTGACTGGTCCTGTTCGCTGTCGTCGTTGCGCAGGGCACCGCGCGGGATGACGTTTCGGCCGATCATCGCCAGGAACTCGCGGAAGCGCGGATTGTTGGTGGCCTCGGCGATGGCGAGATGCAGGGCGAAGTCTGCCTCGACGCTGGAGACGCCGGCATTGAGGCAGGCCCGTACCGCGTCGTGCCGCTCGATGATTACCTCTTCCTGGGCCGGCGAGCGGCGCAGCGCCGCAAGCCCTGCGGCTTCAACCTCCACTGCCGTGCGCAGTTCCAGAAGTTCGATCATCGACGAGACCCGCACCGGATCGATGTTTTGCAACGACAGCGAGGCAAGGCCGGCGGCAGGCGGCGGATCGAGGACGAAAACGCCGGCACCCTGGCGCGCCTCGACCAGCCTGTCCGCCCGAAGCGCCGCGATCGCCTCGCGCACCACCGTACGGCTGACGCCGTGGGCCTCGGAGAGCTGTGCCTCGCTCGGCAGCTTGCTGCCCGGGGGAAACTGGCCCGAAGCGATCGTCCGCCGCAGGACGTCGCCGAGCCTGGAGGTCAGCGTGCCTGTTCCGGTGCCCGGCTCCAGCTTCGTTTGAACGCTCATCTCGCCTCCTCCTCGTCGCCATTGGTCGTTGCGCTGGCGCGCCTTGCCCGCCGGTATGCCAGATTATTTGGCCTGTGACATCACCGGTCCGATTTATTGACGTCGTTGCCCCAACATGTATGATGAGTTTGGATGAATTGCAATGTATCGATGTCCGGCGGAGGATGTGACTTGAAGCGATTGTTGATCACCGGGGCAGCGGGGGCACTGGGGCGCGCCATGCGCTCGCGCGTTGCCCATCTGGCCGAGATCGTGCGCGTTTCGGATATTGCCGATCTCGGCGCGGCGGCGCCGCACGAGGAGGTCGTCGCGTGCGATCTCGGCGATGCCGCGGCGGTCGATCGGCTGGTGGAAGGCTGCGACGCCATTCTCCACCTCGGCGGCATTTCGGTCGAGGACAAGTTCTCAAGGATCCTCAATGCCAACCTCCTTGGCCTTTACAATCTCTACGAGGCGGCGCGGGCGCATGGCCAGCCGCGCATCCTTTTTGCCAGTTCCAACCATACGGTCGGGTTCTACCGGCAGGACGAGCCCGTGGCGGCGGATGCGCCAATGCGCCCCGATGGCCTCTATGGCGTCTCGAAATGTTTCGGCGAGGCACTGGCCCGGATGTATTTCGAAAAATTCGGGCAGGAGACGGCGCTGGTCAGGATCGGCAGCTGCATGGAGAAGCCGACCAACCACCGTATGCTGTCGACGTGGATGTCCCATGAAGATTTTGCCGCGCTGATCGCCTGCGTGTTCCGGGCGCCGATGCTCGGCTGCCCGATTGTCTGGGGGGTCTCCGACAATGACAGCCGCTGGTGGGACAACGGCCATGCCGCCTATCTCGGCTGGCGGCCGCGCGACAATGCTGAACGCTTTCGCGCCGAACTCGAGCTTTCCCCCGGCCGGCCGCAGCCGTCGTCGCCGCTTGCCGTCTACCAGGGCGGGATGTTCACGGCGGAGCCGATCTTCACCGAGGACTGATCGGATCCTCGGTGCCGCCCGGCGCCGGCGCGAGCCACAGCGGGCCGGTCAACTACCGTTCTGTCGATATCGGCCGCACGATCGGCGCCCACGAGGAAGGTGTAGCGCACCTGCGGGTGTCGCCACCAACAGGGCCGTTGAACCATCGGGCCGTCCGATTGGCGCAGGTGGCCTCAGGCGCAGTTCGCCATCGGACCTCTCTCGGTCCTGCCCGGAGAAAGCGCTCTCTCAGTCGCCTGGGCCGTCCGTCCCGACGCGAAGCGGGGAGCGCCGTCGCTGGCGACAATCCAGACGGCATTTCTGCCGGCAGTCTTGGCGGCGTAAAGTGCGCGGTCGGCGCTGTTCAGGAGGTCGCTTGCCGCCTGGTCTTTGCCAACGAAGGCGACGCCGATGCTCAAGGTTGCCGACACCGTGGCATTGCCGGCCGGGATATGCGCCCGTTCGAAGGCACGCCGAATGTCCTCCGCGATGGCCGCCGCCTGCGAGCTGTCGGCCCCTGGGAAGCAGGCGGCAAACTCTTCACCGCCGAGGCGCGACAGGAACGCGTTGCCACCAACCGCCCTAGAGATGACGGCGGCGCATTCAACCAGCACCCTGTCGCCGACCGCGTGCCCATGGCGATCGTTGATCGACTTGAAGTGGTCGATGTCCATGTACATCAGTGCGCCTTGAACCGGCTTAGTCGAAAGATAGGTCTCGAGGCTCGACATGAAGGCGCGGCGGTTCCTGACGCCGGTCAGCGCGTCGGTTTCCGACGCCAGCTTGTATCTGTACTGCGTTCTTTCCTTGATCAGCGCGAAGAACGAGAAGCCGCCGGCAAGGCTGTGGATGAACAGTTCGAAGGTCAGCAACTGGTACCAGAGCGGCTGCTCGGCAGCGGACGCCGTGTTGCCGAACAGCGGCCAGACGAAGATCAGCGGGATGCGCACGAGATAAAACAGCCCGTGTGTGGCAAACAGAAAGGCGACGATGTAGGAACTCGGCAGCCGGCGGAAATTGTCGGAGCGGAAGATCTCGACCGCGATCATCGCCGAATAGACGAAGATCAGCACCGAAAACAGGACGATCCTGCTGGTTACGTCGTTCTGGACAAAGTCGGAAAAGCCGGTGACCAGCAGCCAAAGTGCCGGCCCCGCCAGGGCGGATGCCACCTTCATCGGTTGGTTGTCAAACGCACGAAGGCCGAGCCAGATCAGCGCCAGTCCGAGCACCGCCAGAGCGTTGCCGAGCGAAACGGCAATGAAGGAGTAGTCGGGGCCCCTGAAGGCCAGGAGCGTGAACCCCAGAGCTGCGACCAGAAACGCAACGGACCACAGCCGCAGCTCCAGGCTGTCGCGCTCTTGCAGCGAGGCAAGCCCGAAATAGACGGCGAAAACCACCAGCGTCGCAAAGGAGCTGATCATGATCGTTGGGGTATGTAGCGCTTCCACCGTCAACTCCTGGATTCTGCGGGGAGGTTATGAGGCAGATTGTTAAAGGTTTCGCAAAGGCGCACTGCGAGGATTCGCGGGGGCCGTTGGCGCATTCGGCGCCTTGCAGGAGGCTGCGCGCGCGCCCTTGTCAGCGGTTCAGGACGGCATTGCCCGGCGCAGCGTCAGGGTTTCCATCAATCGCTGCTGGCCGGCCCGGATGACGTTTTCCATCGCCTGGCGAGCGCCTTCGGGGTCACGCCGACGGATCTCCTCGACGATGCGGATATGGGTGACCGCCACGCGGTCGATGTCGCTGCGCTGGGCGGTCGGGTTGGTGAGCTTGAAGACGCCGATCAGCGCCGCCTCGATCAGGCTGCCGACGGTGCGCATGAAGGGGTTGAGCGACGCCTCGAGCAGGTGCAGATGGAACTCGAGGTCGGCATGCGCCAGCGTTTCGGCGCTGTGGTTTTCATCGCCCATGGCGACGGCGAGCCGCATCATCTGGGCAATGTCGGCGTCGGTTGCGCGCTCGGCTGCCAGTGCTGCCGCGGACGGCTCGAGCGCCAGCCGGATTTCGCTCAGGTGATTGAGGAAGGTTTCGTCGACGCCGACGCTGAAGTGCCAGGCGAGAACGTCGCCGTCGAACAGGTTCCAGTGGGCCTGCGGCATGACGCGGGTGCCGATACGCGCGCGCGGAAAGACGAGGCCCTTGGCGGCGAGCGTCTTCATCGCTTCGCGAAGCACCGTGCGCGACACCTTGAAACGGGCCGCCAGGTCGACGTCACCCGGCAGGATATCGCCGGGCGCGAACTCGCCGCCGATCACCGCGCGCCCGAGCTCGTCCACCACGTGGCCGTGGCTCGAACGCTTCAGCGGCTGCTTTGCGAAGGTTCCTGGCGGCATGGGGTGCAACGGGCCCTTTCCTAGGCATGTCGCTGTTTGCTGCGCGACGCGTAGACGATGCCCTTTTGCATCAGGATGAAGACGAACAGCAAAAGGCCGATCAGGATCTTCGTCCACCAGCTGGAGAGCGATCCGTCAAAGGTGATGTAGGTCTGGATCAGGCCCTGGATCAGGATGCCGATGAAGGTCCCGGCGACGAAGCCGGAGCCTCCGGTCAGAAGCGTGCCGCCGATCACCACCGCCGTGATCGCATCGAGTTCGACGCCCACAGCGGCAAGCGAATAGCCGGCGGACGTATAGAGCGAGAAGACGATGCCGGAGAGGCCGGCGAGCAGCCCCGACAGCGCATAGATCAGGATGGTGGTGCGACCGACCGGGACGCCCATCAGCTTGGCGGTCGCCGTGCCACCGCCAAGGGCGTAGACATCGGTGCCGAAGCGGGTGCGATGGGCAATGAGAATGCCGATGGCAAAGACCAGCAGCATCAGCCCGCCGATCAGGCTTATCCGGCCGCCGCCGGGAAGCTTGTAATAGAAACCCTTCAGCGTGCCGTAGAACGGATGTTTGATCGCGATCGAGTCGATCGACAGCACGAAAGCCATGCCGCGCGCCAGGAACATGCCGGCGAGCGTGACGATGAAGGCAGGCATTTCCAGATAGTGGATGATGGCGCCCATGAGCGCGCCGAACAGCGTCGCGATCATCAGCGCCAACGCAAAGGCGGCGAGCGGGTGGATGCCGGTGTTCTCCAGAACGACGGCGAGGAACACGCCGGTAAAGGCGATGACGGAGCCGATCGACAGGTCGATGCCGCCCGACAGGATCACGAAGGTCATGCCGACGGCCGCGATGCCGAGGAAGGCGTTGTCGGTCAGAAGATTACCGACCACGCGCGTCGACAGGATGTTGGGGTATTGCATCACGCAAAGCGCGTAGCTGAGCACGAAGATGACGATGGTGGCGGTGAGCGGCAGGTATTTGGGTTTCATCGCGCTTGGCCCTCTGTCGGTTTTCTGCCGGCGCGCAGAAGCGCGACAAAGGTGAAGGCGTTGCGCACCGGCGGCGACTGCAACACCAGAATGAAGACGATGATCGCCGCCTTGATGATCAGGTTGAATTCCGGCGGGAAGCCGGAGAGCAGGATGCCGGTGTTGATCGACTGGATGATGATCGCCCCGAGGACGGATGCGGCGATGCTGAAGCGACCGCCGAGAAGCGAGGTGCCGCCGATGACGACCGCGAGTATCGCGTCGAGCTCCAGCCAAAGCCCCGCATTGTTGGCGTCGGCGCCCTTGATGTCGGCAGCAGCGATGATGCCGGCTATGGCGGCGCAGAGGCCCGACAGCATGTAGGCCGCAATCAGCAGCACCGGGGTGAGCACGCCGGAGAGCGTGCTTGCCTGGCGGTTGACGCCGATCGCTTCGATCAGCATGCCGAGCGCCGTCTTGCGCACGATCAGAGCCACCAGAATGCCGAAGACAAGCCAGATGATGACCGGCAGCGGCAGCCAGGCGAAGGAGCCGCTGCCCAGGAAAATCAGGCCGGGATCGTTGAAGGTGAGGATCGCGCCTTCGGTGACGAGCTGAGCGATGCCGCGGCCGGCCACCATCAGCACCAGCGTCGCGATGATCGGCTGGATATCGAGAATGGCGACAAGGACGCCGTTCCACAGGCCGCACAGGAGCCCGGTGCCGAGCGTGATCACCAGCGTCATCGCAAGCGAATGGCCCGACGTGATCGAGGAGGCGGCGACGGCGCCGACCGACAGGTCGATGCCCTTGGTGGCGATGACCACGGTCATGCCGATTGCAAGCAGCACCACCGGCGCGCCGCGATTGAGGATGTCGATGAGGCTGCCGTAGAGCCGCCCGTTCTGGATTTCGAGGCGGAAGAAGCCCGGAAACACCAGGGATACCATCAGTAGGATAACCGCCAGCGCGATCAGCTGCGGCAGGAGCCTGAGCGCATAGCCCCTCAATATTGCTGTCATGCCGCTCCCCGTTCGTTCGCCGATGCAATGGCTTCGATGATCTGGTCCGCCGTGATCCTGTTGCCTTCAAGGGCTGCGACGTGCTGGCGGTCGCGCAAAACGACGATGCGCGTGGAATAGGCGACGAGTTCCTCGATCTCCGAGGAGATGACCATCAGCGACATGCCTTTTTCGCGCAGTCCCTCGATCAGTCGGACGATTTCGGCGTGGGCGCCGACGTCGATGCCGCGCGTCGGCTCGTCGAGGATCAGGAATTCCGGCTCGGTCGCCAGCCAGCGGGCGAGAATGGCCTTCTGCTGGTTGCCGCCGGACAGGAGCCGGATCGGCTTTTCCCGGTCGGCCGTGCGGATGTCGAGCGCGCGGATATAGTGGTCGGCGATGCGGTTCTGCTCGGTGCGCGAGAGCGGGCGCGTCCAGCCGCGTCTCGCCTGCAACGCGAGCACGATATTCTCACGCACCGACAGGTCGCCGACGATGCCGGCGGTCTTGCGATCTTCCGGGCAGAAGCCGAACCGGTGCGCGATGGCCCGCCGCGGCGACGAAAGCTGGACGGCCCTGCCGTCGACCTCGGCCATGCCGCTGTCGGCGCGATGCGCGCCAAAGAGAATCTCGGCCGTCTCCGTGCGGCCGGAGCCGAGAAGCCCGGCAATACCGACGACCTCGCCGGCCCTGATATCGAGGTCGAATGGGGCGATGTGGCCCTTGCGACCGTAGTTTTCGAAGCGATAGCGCACGGGTCCCGCCACAACCTGCCCCTCGCGCGCGGATCGGATTTCGGCGGCCAGTTCACGACCGATCATCATCGAGATCAGGTCTCGCCGCTCGAGCGTCGCCGTTTCGCGGGTGCCGACCAGCTGGCCGTTGCGAAGCACGGTGATGCGATCGGAGATTTCATAGACCTGTTCGAGGAAATGGGTGATGAAGACGATGCCCAGACCGCGGGCCTTCAGCCGGCGGACGATGCGAAACAGCATCTCGACCTCGTGGGCGTCGAGGCTTGCGGTCGGCTCGTCGAGGATCAGTACCTTGCCCGAGAGATCGACGGCGCGGGCGATCGCGACGACCTGCTGAATGGCGACGGAGTAGCTGTCGAGTGCACGGGTGACGTCGAGATCGAGTTCATAATCGTCAAGCAGCGCGCGCGCCTGGCGGTTCATCGCGCCGACATCGACGAGACCGAACCGGCGCGGCTGGCGCCCGAGAAAGAGGTTCTCCGCCACGCTCAGGTTGGGCAGCAGGTTGACCTCCTGATAGACGGTGCCGATGCCGAGTTTCTGCGCATTGAACGTGTCGCGCGGATCGACTTCGACGCCATCGAGCAGGATCGTGCCGCCGTCGCGTCGGTAGGCACCGGTCAGGCATTTAACCAGCGTCGACTTGCCGGCGCCGTTCTCGCCGAGCAGTGCGTGAACCTCGCCGCGGCGCAAATGAAAATCGACCTTGTCCAGCGCCCTTGCGCCGGGAAACACCTTGTCGATCCGGGTCGCGGAAAGCAGGTTCTCGCCATTGGGCTGCATGATCCCTCCCTGAGTGGAACGCGGCGCGCCCGATCGGGCGCACCGCATCGTCCTGCTTCGCGTCGATCCTCGTATTCGAGCAAAGCAGGCCAACCCGACGTCGAGCCAGCGGCGAAGATGAGACGGACAAGCCCGTTCCATCTCTCAGCCCTGCAGTTCGATCGCCCGGCCTGCGACGGCAGGCGCCGGCGGTTCGCGCCAGCGCCTGCCGGGCCTTGGGATCAGTAACCGAGCCCCTTCTTGGCCTCGTAGATCTTCATCGGATCGTCGGCCTGGGTGTAGAGCTTCGATTCCGTCTGGATCCACTTCGGCGGCTTGGTGCCGTCCTTCTGGAAGGCGGCAAGCGCGTCGAAGGCGGGGCCGGCCATGTTCGGCGTCAGCTCCACGGTCGCGTTGGCTTCGCCGGCTGCCATCGCCTGGAAGATGTCCGGCACGGCATCGATCGAGACCACGAGGATGTCCGTGCCCGGCTTCAGGCCGGCTTCCTTGATCGCCTGGATGGCGCCGACTGCCATGTCGTCATTGTGGGCGTAGAGCGCGCAGATGTTCTTGCCGCCATCTTCGGCTTTCAGGAAGCTTTCCATGACTTCCTTGCCCTTCGTGCGGGTGAAGTCGCCGGTCTGGCTGCGCACGATCTTCAGGTTGTCGTGGCCGGAAAGGGCCTGTTCGAAGCCCTTCTTGCGGTCGATTGCCGGCGAGGAGCCGGTGGTGCCCTGGAGTTCGACGATGTTGCACGGCTTGCCGGCAACAGTGTCGGCCAGCCACTTGCCGGCGACGTTGCCTTCATGCACGAGGTCGGAGGTGACGGCCGTCATATAGAGATCGTCCGACGCGTCGACGGTCCGGTCGAGCAGGATGACCGGAATTTCCGCGTCCTTGGCTTCCTGCAGGACTTCGTCCCAGCCGGTTGCGACGACGGGCGCGAGCAGGATGGCGTTGACGCCCTGCGCGATGAAGGACCGCAGCGCCTTGATCTGGTTTTCCTGCTTCTGCTGCGCATCGGCGAATTTCAGGTCGATGCCGCGCTCTTCAGCCTGTTGCTTGGTCAGCGTCGTTTCCGCCGCGCGCCAGCCCGACTCCGAGCCGATCTGGGAAAAACCGACGACGAGATCTGCGGCGGATGCGCTGCCAAACGTGCAGGCAGCAAGGATCGTTGCACTCGCGAGTGCTTTGGCGAACTTCATGATTTCCTCCCAAAGAAAGCTGCTCTCCCAGCAGCGCATTAAAAAAATCATATAATAGTACTTTTGTAAACTCACGTTTGAAGACAGATACTGTCGGCCCGCGCAAAGACACGGGGCGCGGCGTGTGCGGTTGTTGCGGCGGCGAGAACAACGCGTCGAGCCGTTGGTGAGCAGCGCCTCAATGCTGCACGTGGGATACTGCCTCGCCGGTCGGGGCCCTCGCGGTCGGGCGGTGCGTGCAACACAGGCTTGTCATGTATTGCCGCTTGCCTCTATTGAACACGTGTGCAAATATGCTCGCGTGTGCAAGGGAGATGCGGCGGAATGAAGCTGGAAGAACCACACTACTCGGACGACCTGAAGGGTCGGGCGCGCCTCTGTCGGGATGTCATCCTGTCGGCCGGAGCGCTGGTGCTCAGGGGCTTCCAAGACAGTGCGACCCGCAGCTTTTCGATGAAGGGACCGCAGGATTTCCTGACCGAGACCGACGCGGCTTCCGAGGCGCATATCCGCACGGCGATCGCCGCCCATTTCCCCGATGACGCCTTCTTCGGCGAGGAAGGCGGCGGAACGATAAGCAATCGCCTCTGGGTGGTCGATCCGGTCGACGGCACTGCCAATTTTGCGCGCGGCATCCCGCATTTCTGCATCTCCATCGCCTATATCGAGAATGGACGGGCCGAAATCGGCGCGATCTTCAATCCGGCGCAGGACGAGCTCTATTTCGCCGAGCGCGGGGCGGGCGCGACCCGCAACGGCCAGCCGATCAGGGTCTCGGCCACCACGGCATTTGAAGCGGCATCCGTCGAGATGGGCTGGTCCGGCCGGGTGGCGAACGAGATCTACCTCGAAGCCATCAGCGATCTGCTGGCGCTTGGAACCAATGTGCGCAGGGCAGGCTCGGGCGCCCTGGCGCTCGCCTATGTCGCTGACGGTCGTTCGGACGCCTATGTCGAGCTGCACATGAACTCATGGGATTGCCTTGCCGGCCTGCTGCTGGTTGCCGAAGCCGGCGGCGAGGTTTGCCCCTTCATGGATATCGGCAGCCTTCGCGATGGCGGACCGGTGCTCGCATCCGCTCCCGGCATTGCCGGCGGCATCAGCCGGGCGTCGCGGATCCCGATCGCGTCGGCGAGCGAACGGGTGGCTGAACTGGCGCTTACATGAACGATGGCGCCTGCGGCGCCAACAGTCGGAATTTTGTGGGCGGCCCGCGCTTCGGCGCCGTCCGATCTGGAAAGGAAATGGCATGGATGCCCCAGTCTACGCGCGCCCGGCGATCAGTCTGATCGCCAAGGGCTTTGGCCCGCACAATTCGGACCTCTATATCGGCGGCAGCGACGGTGCCCGCGATCTCGATCTGCTCAGGCGCCACGGCATCTCGGTCGTCGTCAACTGCGCGATCAATCTGGATATCAACTGGGTGCGTGACGCAGCCGATGACGAGGGCGACCTGCGGCCGAGCGGCTATGCCGATATTCGCTATTACAAGCTCGGCCTGATCGACGGCGAGGGCAGTCCCGACACGATGATGCTCGGCGCCTATTACATCCTCGACGGCGCGCTGCGCCAGGCGATGCCCAAGCGCGAGACCTATCCCTTCGCCGATGGTGGCAATGTGCTGGTCAATTGCCGCGGCGGCCGTAGCCGCTCGGTGTCGCTGGTCGCGCTGTTCCTGCATAAGCAGCAGCCGGAGCTGTTCCCGACGCTCGATGCCGCCGTTGCCCATATCCGCGAACATCGCGAACTGCGGCCCGACGAATGGTTCGAGACGCCGAAGCCGATGCTCTACGAGGCGGCGCGTCGGGCATCCGGATGGATCGACAGGATTGCCGGCGAGGGATCAGGGAAGGACTGATGTTGAAGCGTAGCCAACCGCGCATTGCCGTCATCGCCGATGCGCATTTCCACGATCTCGAAGGCGATTTCGATTTTCCCGGCATGACCGTTGATGGCGAGCGGATGATGGTTCGCAGCTGGTCGGAAACACGCCAGTCGACCCGCGTTTTCAACGAGAGTGCCAGGGCGCTTTCCGTGGCGCTGGACGAAGTGCGTGCGCGTGGCATCCGCCATGTCGTGCTTCTCGGGGACTATACCGACGACGGCCAGCGTCAGACGACCGCGAGCCTGCGTCGCATTCTCGACCGGCATGCGCGCGAGCACGGCACCGCCTTTTACGCCCTTCCCGGCAACCACGATATCTTCGGCCCGCAGGGGCGCAATCACACTAAGGAGTTCCTGGATCAGGATGGCGCCGGCGTCTGGGTGACGAGCGATCCGGCATCGCCCGTCGAGGGCGCTATCGTGACGCCGCGCATGTATTGCGAGGGCTACCCGTCCGGTCTCGGCCCGATGGCTGCCTACGGCTATTTTCGCAAACCGGACTACCTCCATTGGGAGACGCCCTTCGGCCTTGCCGACGACGTGGAAAGCCGGCGCTATCAGGTGGTCTCGCCTGATGGAAGCAACCGCCATGCGCTGATGGACGCGTCCTATCTGGTCGAGCCGGAGCCGGGCATCTGGTTGTTGATGATCGATGCCAATGTGTTCGAGCCGCGCGACGGCACGTTCGAAGGCGGCGAGGAGGCGGCCTTTGTCGACAGCACGGCGGCGGGATGGAACGCAATGCTGCGGCTGAAGCCCTTCATCCTCACCTGGATCGCCGACGTCTGCGCACGGGCTGAGGTGCTGGGCAAGACCGTGCTCGCCTTCTCGCACTATCCGGCACTCGATCCATTCGATGGCGCGACCGGCGCCGAGCGCGTGCTGTTCGGGGAAACCAATGTCGCCCGGCGCACGCCACGTGACGCTGTCTTTGACGCCCTGCTCGGTGCCGGGCTTGCCGTGCATTTCAGCGGCCATCTTCATGTGGAAGGCGTGACGCGGCGGGGTGACGGCGGGCGCCGGCTCACCAACGTGGCAGTGCCGTCGCTGGTCGCCTATCCTCCGGCCTTCAAGATCATCGAGCCGACGGATGCCGGCGTCACAGTTGATACCGTCGAACTGCAGGAAGCGGCGCTCGATCGGCGGCTGGCTAAGGCCTATCGTCTGGAGACCGAACGCCGCGGCGAAGCGGGCGATCCTGCCTTCGATGCCGCCGATTATGGTGCGTTTCTACGCGCCCACAAGCAGGCGCTGGTGCACCACCGCTACTTCGTCAAGGAATGGCCGCAGGACGTGGTGAGCCGCGTTTCGGATGCCACCCTCGCTGACGTCTGCGCCGAGCTGCTCGACGTCGAAACCGCGGCATCGACGTTGCACGCGTTTGCAAAATCGTCGGAAATTTCTGCTGACGAGATCGCGGCACTGCGCATGATCGACATCATCGCCGACTGGTACTGCCTGCGGCAGGCAGCACACCTGGCGCTACCGGCGATCGCGCCCGCGCGGCTTCGGCTCTATCGCGCCCTTGCCGAAAGGTTTGGCCAAGAACCTGAGGAGGGCTGGGACGGCTCGGTCCCCGGTTTCCTGTCGATTTTCTTCGGTGCCTTCAGCGCTTTTCTCGACCGCGCGGAAATTGGTGCGCGCCGGATCGAGATTCCATTGCGGTTGCACGTCAGGGAGGTTGTTTGAATTATGGATCAGCCATCGTTTGCCTTGCCGGCCCATGGCCAGAGACCGCCGGCGAGCGTTCCGGAATTGAAGGAGGCGTTTCGCCTGGGCGCTCGCGGCCTGAAGGGCGGCCGGCTCGAAGTGGCCAAGTTCGCGCTTTCGCATCCCTATGACATCGCTTTCGCCAGTGCGCGGGAAGTGGCCGCGCGCGCCGGCGTTTCCACCTCCACCGTCATGCGGTTGATCAACGATCTTGGTTTCGAGAAATACGCAGCCTTCCAAAACCTGTTCCGCGAGGAATTGCGGCGCGGCCGGCAGTAATGCCGGGCCGTAGGCGGCACGACGCATAAGGGAACGGGCACAGATGGAATCGACGATCGTCAGCATCAATCTCTTCGGCGCCGTGGCGCTGCTGTTGTTCGGGCTGTCGCAAGTCAAGTCCGGTGTGCAGCGCGCCTTCGGCGCCAGGCTGAAGACGGGATTGGCGGCCGGCACGCGCGATGGCGTGCGCTCCTTTCTCGCCGGCCTCATAGCGACCGTCGCGCTGCAAAGCTCGACCGCCACGGCGCTGATGATCGCGTCCTTTGCCGAACGCAATCTCGTCGCGCCGCGCATGGCGCAGATCGTGCTTCTGGGCGCCAATGTCGGCACCGCGATGACCGCCTGGATCGTATCGCTCGGGATTGGCTGGCTCTCGCCGCTCCTCATTCTGACAGGCGTTATCCTGTCGCGCGGCACCTCGAACGCGCGAAAGGGCGGTGGTGCGGCCGTGGTCGGCGTCGGGCTGATGCTGCTGTCACTGCACCTGATCGGGCTTGCGACGGAACCGCTGCGCGCCTCCGCAGCGCTCTCCGCTTTTCTGGCGATGCTGGACAATGCCTGGCCGGTCGCACTGATTTTCTCTGCCTTGCTGGCGATCCTCGCATCCTCCAGCCTCGCGATCGTCGTCCTCATCTTGTCGCTCGCTGCAACGGGCGGCATTTCCACCGGGCTGATCATCGTCCTCGTTCTCGGGGCCAATCTCGGCGGTGCCGTGCCGCCGGTCCTGGCGACGCTGCGCTCGCCGATCGGCGCCAGGCGCGTGACGATCGGCAATCTCATCGTGCGTGCGATCGGCTGCTTGGTGGCGCTGCCGCTTGCCGGCTACTCGGCGCAGCTGCTCGACATCCTGCCGCTGTCGCACGAAAAACTGCCTGTCGATGCGCACCTGATCTTCAATCTGGCGCTCGCAATGCTCGCCTGGCCGCTGTCGCGCCCGCTTTCGGCGCTGACAGCCCGGCTGTTGCCGGAGCCCGGGCAGATGCCGGATGCGCCGAGTTACCTCGACGAGGACAAGCTTTCGACGCCAGTCGCAGCCCTTGCCGGTGCCAGCCGCGAGGTTCTGGCCGTCGGCGATCTGATCGAAAGCATGCTCGGCCAGGCGAGCGCCGCGCTCCAGCACGCGGACGCGTCGAAGCTTGCCGCCATCAGCACGCTTGAGGGCCGGGTCGACCGGCTGCAGCACCAGATCAAGGTCTATGTCTCGCGCCTCGGCCAGGCAGAGATCGGCGAGGACAACCGTCGGCGCGCCATGGATGTCGTCGACTACGCCATCAACCTCGAACATATCGGCGACATCATCGAAAAGGGCTTGCTGGCCGAACTTGCCAAGAAGATCTCGCTCGGGCTGGCCTTTTCGCGGGATGGCCATGAGGAGCTGACGCGGCTCTTTGTCATCACGCTCGACAATCTGCGCCTGGCGCAGACTGTGTTTGCCACCCGCGATGCAGCGCTCGCCCGGCGATTGGTTGAGGTGAAGGAAGATGTGCGCCGCCTTGAACGGCAATCGGCCGAGCGGCATCTGCAGCGCCTGCGTGACGGCAGGGCAGAAAGCATCGAGACAAGTTCACTGCACCTCGACATGCTGCGCGACCTCAAGCGCATCAACGCTCACATCGCGTCCGTTGCCCACCCGATCCTCGACGATAGCGGCCTTCTGATCGAAAGCCGTATCCGCCAGGCCGGGTGATTTAAGTTCGAGCGTTTCTGCGCATTTCCCGACAGAAAACCGCTTCGCACTTTGCCTCTAAACGCTTCTAGCGCACCGTCTTGCGCTCGATCATCGAGACCGGCACCACCTGCAGCCGGGTCGCGGGCTCATCGGTTTCGAGCGCCGTCAGCACGTTGTCGGTCAATGTTGTCAGAGACTGGACGATGGTCGTCAGCTCGTAGCTCTTCCAGCCGGCCTGCGGAATGTCATCGAAGCCGATGATCGAGAGGTCCTCGGGCACGCGCCGCTGCATCTCGATGCGCGCGGCATCGAGGAAGCCGAGCGCCAAAAGGTCGGTGACGCAGAATGCTCCATCGATCTTTTTGTCGCGCAGCAGTTCGCAGCCCGCCTGATAGCCGCTTTCGTAGCCGGTCGGCCCGTCCGACCAGGCGACCACCTCGATGCCGGCCGTCTGCATCCTCTGGCTAAACGCCGTCGCGCGACGAACCTGCGACGGTGTCTGGCTGGCGCTTGAAACGACGGCCACCTTCTTGCACCTGGCGGACATCAGTCGGAGTGCCGCGAGGTCGGCGCCGTGCGAATCGTCGCTGAGCACCATATTGGTATCGGTTCGGTCGAGCCGTTGATTGACGAGGATCAGCCGCACGCCATTCGCGATGCATTCATCGACGATCGAGGACGGGGGCTCGCCCGATAGCACGACGATGGCCTGGGCGCGGAATTCGAACAACAGCTCGATCAGCGGTGCGATATCCTTGCGGGCGTCTGCGGCGTTGAGCAGCAGGCACTGAAGTCCGCGCCGGAGCAGGCCGATGCTCAAGAGATCGAGCTGCCTGGAAATGAAGGGCGCGCTGAGATTGGTGCCGACGACGCCGATGAGGTTCGAGCGGTCGTTGTTCAGTCCTTGCGCCAGGCGGTTGACTCGATAGCCGAGTTCGCGCGCCGCCTTCAGCACCTTGCGCCGGACAGCCTGGGAAACGCTGGCACCCGGGGTAAAGGTTCGCGAAACGGCCGAACGCGAAACGCCCGCACGCTTTGCGACTTCCTCGGCCGTAACGAACCCTCTTGTCATGGCGTTCCTCAAGAATCAGCTTCCGCTCATATGGCTTATAAAAGCCGGGCTATTCCATTGGAAAGTTTCTTCTGCCGTGGATGTACTGCATCGCCCCGGGGCACGGCTGGTCTGCCAAAAACCTCCTTGTTTGGCCCGTCACTTCTTCTCTCGCATGTGCATTTTGGTCAGTCGTTCGCCCGGCAGTGACCACGTGTTCGTACTATGCCCAATAATTAGGAAGAAATAATCAAGGAAAACAAATAGATAGATTGATGACCACGTGTGCATTTTTTTATTGACAAGCCCACCATCTCAGTGGATCATATGTTCCATGGACGGTTTATAAATAGAATGTTTATTCCGTCCATGTTCGTGATGATGGCGCCGCCTTCTGAGGAGTAGTCGGCCGCTGTCGGACCCGGTCCGCAACAGGATCGTTGAACGGGGTCGATCGTGAACAGGGAGGATTGGATCGATGAAGCTGCATCGCGTCTTCACGCCAGCCGGCCTCGCTCGAGGGAGCGCGGTCCCGGCTCGATGTGGGGCTTTTCCTGGTCTCCCCGTTCGCATGGTGGCTCGTCAGCAACACGTCCGGCGCTTGGCCGGATCATGCGGCAAGGCGAGGTCTCAAGGGGAGAGAGCATGGCATTTCTAAGTGAACCAACGAAGGCAGCGCCCGCCGTGGGCGACGGGGCGTCCGCCGTGCCTTCGTCCTGGCAGGTCTGGCGATACCGGCTGAAGGTCGCCTCCCGCGAGCCGACGACATTGATCGGCGTGCTGACGGCGCTGCTTTTTACCTATCTGATCGTCGTCCCGATCATCTCCATCGTGCTCGATGCCGTTCGGGTCCAGTTCGGGCATGAGCGCAGGCTCGGCAAGGATTTCGGCGACCTGACGCTCTATTATCTCGACCGGACGTTCACGTCTCCGGTCTCGGTCGATCTCTTCTGGCGGCCCCTGTTCAACACGCTGTCGGTTGCCGTCGGCGCGATCCTGCTGTCACTCCTGATCGGAACCACTCTCGCCTGGCTGATCAGCCGCACCGACATGTTCGGACGGCGCTGGTTTGCGACAGCGCTGATCGTGCCTTACATGCTGCCCGCCTGGACCTTCGCGCTCGCCTGGACGACGTTGTTCAAGAACCGCACGGTCGGCGGCCAGCCGGGCTGGTTCGAGGCTTTGGGATGGACACCGCCGGACTGGGTTGCCTACGGTCGCTTCCCGATCACCATCATTCTCGCGCTGCATTACACCCCCTTCGTCATCCTGCTGTTCGGCTCGGCGCTGCGGCGCTTCGATTCCCAGCTGGAAGATTCCGCCCGCATCCTCGGCGCCAAGCGCTATCAGGTGGCAATGCAGATCATCCTGCCGCTGATGCGCCCGGCGCTGATGTCCTCGATGATCCTGATCTTCGCAAAATGCCTCGGCGAATTCGGCGTGCCCTATGTTCTTGGCCTGCCGGTCAAGTTCGAGGTGTTGTCCACCTCGCTCTTCCGCAGCATCGCCTCACGCCAGACAGGTGTTGCCGGTGTGGTTGCCGCCTCCATCATGCTGATCGGCATCATCACGCTGATGATCGATGCCCGTCTGGTGCGTGAAGCGCGCCGCTTCGTCACCATCGGCTCCAAGGGCTCGATGAACCGTCAGAGCCGGCTCGGCAAACTGAGGCTTCCGGCCACCGGCTTTGCCGCAACCATCTTCATGTTGAGTGTTGGCCTGCCGCTACTCACCTTGTTCCTGTCGACGATCATGAAGCTGCCGGCGCAGTTCACGCTCGACAACTTCACGCTCGACTACTGGATCGGTCGGGACCTGCACACCGTGGCGCTGCAGACCGGCGTGCTGCTGAGCCCCGACCTCTGGGCGGCTGCGAAGAACACGCTGATGATCGTCGGCCTCGCCTCGGTCGCCTCCGGCATCCTCGGCCTGCTGGTCGGTTACGTCGTCATCCGCACCCCGGTGCGAGCGCTCTCGGTCTATCTGCGCCAGGTGACGTTCCTGCCTTATCTGGTGCCGGGCATTGCCTTTGCCGCCGCCTATCTTTCGCTCTTTGCCGTCCCGAGGGGACCGATGCCGGCGCTCTATGGCACGGTCACCATCCTGGTGCTGGCGCTGATGGCCGACCAGATGCCCTACGCCTCGCGCGCCGGGATCTCGGCGATGACCCAGCTCGGCAAGGATCCGGAAGAGGCGGCCCAGATCGCCGGTGCCGGCTGGTTCCGGCGGATGATGTCCATCGTCATCCCGATCCAGAAGGGTTCTCTCGTCACCGGCGTGTTGCTGCCGTTCATCTCCGGCATCAAGGGCCTCAGCCTGTTCGTCATCCTCGCCGTGCCCAGCACCGACGTCCTGACGACCTATTCGCTGCGCCTCGTCGACTACCACTACACCCAGGCGGCAAACGCGGTCGTGCTCATCATCGCGGCGATCGCCTATCTCGGAACCCTGGCAGCCCAGAAGCTGACCAAGACCAATCTTGCAGAAGGACTCGGAAGCTGATGCCCACTATCAATCTGCGCGGCGCCCAGAAGAATTATGGCGTCAACTCCGCCAATGCCGTCTCCAACCTCGATCTCGAAATCCGCGATGGCGAGTTCATGTGTCTGCTCGGGCCCTCCGGCTGCGGCAAGACCACGACCTTGCGCATGATCGCAGGCCTGGAAAACCTGTCGGGCGGAGAGATCCGCATTGGCGACCGGGTGGTGGATTCCATCTTCGACGGTGTCTTCGTGCCGCCGGAAAAGCGCGAAATGGGCCTTGTTTTCCAGAGCTACGCGCTCTGGCCGCACCTGACCATCGAGCGCAACACCGATTTCGGCCTGCGGCTGCGCAAGCTGCCGAAGGCCGAGCGCGAGGCCCGGGTCGAGAAGGTGATGCAGGCGCTCGACATCGCCAAGTATCGCGACCGCTACCCGTCGCAGCTTTCGGGTGGTCAGCAGCAGCGCGTGGCCCTTGCCCGCATGCTTGCGGTCAATCCGGGCGTACTGCTTCTCGACGAACCGCTGTCGAACCTCGACGCGCGGCTGCGGCTTGAGATGCGCGCCGAACTCAAGCGCCTGCACAAGGAATTCAAGACGACGATCGTCTTCGTCACCCACGATCAGTGGGAGGCGATGACGCTCGCAACCACCATCGCCGTGATGAACGAAGGCACCTTGCAGCAGATGGGCACGCCGAACGACATCTATGATCGCCCGGCCAATCGCTTCGTCGCCGAGTTCGTCGGCAGCCCTCCGATCAACATCCTGTCCTTCGACAAGAAGGACACGTCCGATGTGGCCAAGGAGGCGGAAACCTACCTGTCGAGCCGTTACCCGAGCCTGCGCGGCATCGGCTCCGTCGGCATCCGCCCGGAGGCGCTAAGCTACGCCACGAAAAAGGAAGACGTTCCGCAGGGCAGCTTCAGCGGCAAGATGGTCGTGACCGGCATCCTGCCGACCGGCGGCAGCTGGATCCTGGAGCTGCGAAGCGACAGCCACACGCTGTTCCTGACGACGCACGCGCTGCCGCGGCTCGAGCTTGGGGAAAAGGTCCGCTTCTTCGCGCCACCCGACGCGCTTCATGTCTTCGACAAGGACGGCCAGCGCATAACCGAGGCAGACAAGCTGCTGCGCAGCGCGAAGCTGAACTGACGACATCACTGATCGCATCAACCGAAAGACGAACACCGCTTACTGAGGAGGAGCAGTCGATGCATTTTCGGAAGAATGGAAAGATGGGCGAGGCGAGGGGCTGCCTGCTTTGGACAACAGCCTTTGCCGGGCTTTTGGCAGGGCAGGCGATGGCTGAGGAGGCCTTCGATCTCAACGCCCTGATCGAGGCTGCCAAGAAGGAGCCGCCGATCACCGTCTACGACAGCACCGGCAAGATCGTCGAGATGGCCAAGGCCTTCTCTGCCAAGTACGGCGTTGCCGCCGAGGGCTCAAAGGTCAAGGCGTCGGCGCAGCTCGAAATGATCATCCGCGAGGCCCGCGCCAACAATATCCAGGGCGACGTCTCGATCATCAGCGATGCGCCGGCCGCCATGGCGCAGCTGATCCCGCAGGGCTTTGCCGAGAGCTGGCTGCCGCCGGACATGGTTTCGAAGATCCCGCAGCAGTACCAGAGCCCGCTGACCGTCGTGACCAGCGCCAACGTCTGGGCCTACAACACCGAGCTCTACGACAAGTGCCCCGTCACCAACATCTGGCAACTGACCGGCCCTGAGTGGAAGGGCAAGGTCGCCATGCAGGACCCGCTCGGCAAGGCGTCCTATGTCGACTGGTTCAACCAGATGGCAAAACATGGCGACGACAAGGTCGCCGCCGCCTACAAGGAGCTTTACGGCAAGGAGTTGGAGCTCGACGACGGCAGCGCGACGGCGGCATGGGTGAAGGCGCTCGCCGCCAACGCGCCGCTTCTGACGGATGCGGATGCAGCGGCGGCCGATGCTGTCGGCGCTCCCGGCCAGTCGCAGCCGTTCATGGGGCTGATGAGCTCGGCGAAGTTCCGCGACAATGCCGAGAAGGGCATGAAGCTCGGGCTCTGCACCGACCTGAAGCCCTGGCTCGGCTGGATGTATCCGGGCGTCGGGCTGATCACCAAGGGCACCAACAGCCCGAACGCCGCCAAGCTGTTCATCCATTACGTCATGACCGCGGAAGGCATCGCGCCGCAGGCGGTCGACGGCAAGATGTCGACCAACACCGACGTCGCGCTTCCGGCCGATGAACCATCGGGCATCGGCAAGGTTCTCGATCAGGTTCTGCCCTACCAGATGGACACGAGCCTCGACGATTGGGATGCCCGCGAAACCTGGCAGGATTTCTGGCGGGTGAACTACCAGAAGTGACGGCACGCGGCCGGCACGACCGGCCGCGATGTCAATGCAGTGCATCAATCGACCGCTCCGTCACGGAGCGGTCGCCGGCGCCCTTTTCGTGGCGCCGATGGCAGCGCGCGAAACTGAACCACCGAAGTTCGCGGAAGCGGACACGGTTTCCTTGGGAGGGGAAAATGAAAACGGACATGATCAAACGGCATGGGACGACGATGACCGCGGTCGCACTGGCGGCGGGTCTCCTGTCGTCGCAGGCCAGAGCAGCCGACGGCGATCTGGACGCGCTGATTGCAGCGGCAAAGACGGAAAAACCGATCAATATTTACGACAGCACCGGCAAGATCGTCGAGATGGCCGAAGCCTTTACCGCCAAGTACGGCGTCAAGGCGACCGGCGTCAAAGTGTCGGCCAACAGCCAGCTGGAAATGATCATCCGGGAAAGCCAGGCGGGTAACGTGCAGGGCGATGTCGCCCTGATCACCGACGCGCCGGCAGCACTTGCGCAGCTGTTGCCGCAGGAATTCGTCGAGAGCTACCTGCCGGCCGACATGGTCGCGAAAATCCCGGCGGAGTTCCAGAACCCTCTGGCGATTTCGACCAACGCCAATGTCTGGGCCTACAACACCGAAGCCTATGACAAATGCCCGGTCGCCAATATCTGGGAGCTGACGGAGCCGAAGTGGAAGGGCAAGGTCGCCATCGTCGACCCCTTGACCAAGGGCACCTATACCGACTGGTTCAACCAGATGGAAAAACACGCCGACGACAAGGTCGCCGGTGCCTACAAGGCCCATTTCGGCAAGGACCTTGCGACCGAGGAAAAGAGCGCGTCGGCCGCCTGGATCAAGGCGCTGGCGCAGAACGCGCCGCTCGTCACCGAGGGTGACGACCCTGTCGCGGAGGCCGTTGGTGCGGCCGGGCAGAAGGAGCCCTTCTTCGGTCTGCTCTCGTCGGCAAAATTCCGCGACAACGAAGGCAAGGGCTACAAGCTCGGCATCTGCAAGGAACTCAATCCCTGGGTCGGCTGGACCTATGTCAAGCTTGGTCTGATCGCGACGAAGACGCAGAGCCCGAACGCGGCAAAGCTCTTCATCCACTACATCCTGACCGAGGAAGGCATCGCGCCACAGATGAAGGACGGCAAGCTGCCGACCAACGTCGACATCAAGATGCCGGCTGACGAGCCCTCGGGGCTGATGACGGTTGCCGACCGCCTGTTCGGGTACAATTCCTCGACCGGTCTCGAGGACTTCGACCGGCGCGAGGAATGGCAGGATTTCTGGCGCGTGAACTACAGCAAGTAACGCAATGCCGGTGCGCCACGGGCTGGCGCACCGGCCCTCTTTCTCTACGGAACGGATGCAAACGACATGGAAAAACGCCTTTCAGCCGCGACAGCCCCAGCGGGCAACCCTGAGACAAGGCTGGAGCGGTCGAAACGTCTCGCCGAGATCGCCCGTGGGGCGGCCAGACAAGTCCGCGAGCCGCTGCTGAAGGCATTCCGGTCCGACATGGTCGTCGATTACAAGCGCGACCTGCATGATGTCGTCACGATCCACGACAAGCGCGCGGAAGCCAGCATTCGCGATTTCATTTTTGCGCAGGAGCCCAATTCCGCCATGCTCGGCGAAGAGGGAGGGCAGGTGGGCGACGGCGACATCCAATGGTATGTCGACCCGATCGACGGCACGTCCAATTTTGCCCGCGGACTGGCGTTCTGGTGCGTGTCGATTGCCGCCGTCGAACGGGGCGAGGTCATGGCCGGCGTCGTCTATGACCCGGTTGCCGAGATGATGTTTTCCGCCGATCTCGAACAGGCCTACCTCAATGGTGAGGTGCTGTCCTCGCAGGCCGTCGACGACGAGACGCGGGCGACGCTGATTACCGGCTATCCCGTGTCGCGCGACTTTCGCCTCGACGGCCGGGAGGTGGCGCTCGCCAACCTCGGGGAATTCGTCGAGACCTTCTCCACCCTTCGGCGGCCGGGCAGTGCCGCCCTCAGCATCGCCCATGTGGCGGCCGGTTGGGCGGATGCGGCGACCGGCTTCGGCGTCAATTCATGGGACGTCGCGGCGGCGACCCTGATCCTGAAAAACGCCGGCGGTCGTTACGAGCCGCTGACCTTGGGCAAGGTGCCGGCGGATGCGCCCGATTTCATGTGCCCCGGCTACATCGCCACCGGCGCCGGGGGCGACTATCCGACATTGCAGCGCGTGGCGCGGACGATCTCGGCCAATCGCATTGCCGCAGCAGTAAACTGAACAGACAGCGGAGACAGCATGTTGACCACAAGCCAGGACACCGAGACGAAGAGCCAGCCATCGGCGGAGCTTGCCAAGCTCAGCCTCGTCTACAAGCAACATCCGCACTATGGCGTCGATATCTATATCGCCGGCAAGGAGGGCACGAGCGACCTCGATCTCCTGCGGCAGAACGGTATCACCACCGTCGTCAATTGCGCGGTCAATCTCGATTTCAATTTCGTCCGTCAGGCGCAACTGGTGTCCGATCACGAGGGCAGCGTCTACGGTCCGGGCGAGATCCGCTACTACAAGACCGGGCTCATCGATGGCGGCGGCAATCCGGACACGCAGATGCTGGCGGCCCACTATATCCTGCGCGCAGCACTCGAGCAGGTTCTGCCGGAAAAGCCGTCCTATCCGCGCCGCGAGATGGGCAACATCCTCGTCAATTGCCGCGGCGGACGCTCGCGTTCGGTGATCGTGGTGTCGCTGTTCCTGCACCTGACGCTGCCGGCCGAATTCCCGACGCTGGATGCCGCGATCGCATTCGTGCGCGACCGGCGCGGCCTGCCGCAGGACGAATGGTACAAGGCGCCGAAGCCGGTGCTGATCCAGTCGGCCGAACGCGCGGCAGGCTGGGCGAAGATGATCGAAGCGAAGTAGCACGGCGCTCCCCCACTCGCGGACGATCACTCTGGCGAGGCGAGGAGATGCTGGCCGTTCCAACAGTCCGCAGCCTGTTGGCAATGGCGCCCAAGCGCAGGTTTCGGGTTGAATTCGCCCTCCATCCGCACGATTTTCATGCCATGTGAAAACGTGAGGACGATGCGATGGCGCAGGCAGTTCACAACTATCTTATCTTTGAAACCGATGCCGGGTTCTGCGGCATCGCCTGGAACGCCGTCGGCATCACCCGTTTCCAGCTGCCGACCAAAAAGGCGGAGGATACCGAGAGGCTGCTGTTGCGCCGGCTTGTTGCCGGCGAACCCGGCACGCCGACGCCGCAGATTGCCGAGGCGGTCGACGCAGTTCGACGCTACTTCGGCGGCGAAGAGGTCGACTTCACCGGTCTCACACTCGATCTCGAGGGCCAGGACCCGTTTTTCAGGGAGATTTACGCGGCCGCCCGCCAGCTCGCCTGGGGGCAGACCACGACCTATGGTGCCCTGGCAAAGGCGCTCGGCGCCGGACCGGAGGCCGCACGCGACGTTGGCCAGGCAATGGCGAAGAACCCGGTGGCGCTGATCATTCCCTGCCACCGGGTGCTGGCCGCAGGCGGCAAGGTCGGCGGCTTCTCGGCGCCGGGAGGCTCGACCTCGAAAATCCGGATGCTGGAACTGGAAGGCGTTCATTTGGGACCGCCGGAGCCCGCCCAGCAATCGCTGTTTTGAGCGGCGCGCAGGATAAGGCTGGGGCGAGGCAATCGGGAAGCGCTGGCGACTGCCGGTCCGCCCCATGCAATCGCCGCGCAACATTTGGGCTGGAAGGTGCCACCGGTGCGGGGTGCATGACCCGCATGCGGGAGGGCTGACGATCGCGATGAGCGAGGCATGCAACTGAGATGCGTGGAGGCGTCATGGGCTGGTTCTGTCTCGCATTGTCAGCCTGCAGTGTCGCGGTCATGCTCGTCGTTTCCGCCCGGGCAAATCGGGTTCTTCGCCGTTTCGATCGGCTACCGATGCAGTGGTCGTTCAGCGGGGTGACATGGTTTTCGCCACGTCTTGCAGCGCTTCTGATCTTGCCGCTGGTGGCCATGCCGATCCTCATCGGTACGGCAATTGGCCTGCTTTTGGCGCCACCGGCCGATGCCGCCTTCGTCGTGATCACGGTGGCGGCGATGGCGGCGGGGCTCATCGCCATCCAACTGCTCCACCTGTTCCTGATCCATCGATGGGCGTTGTCACAAAAACCCGAAACGGGGGAATTCCGATAGGGCGATGGCATCGGTCAGTTCGTCGCAAGGGTAACGTTGCGGCGCCGTTTGCCAAATCCCGCCGATCACCTATACAAAAGGTCGAACAGCGTATCCGGGAGACATCAGGCATTGGCGCATGACTTGCAAGAAGATCTGGACGCCGTTGCCAGCATCTCGGTCGTTCCGACGATTCTCGACGTCATCCAGCAATCGACGGGCATGGGCTTCGTCGCCGTGGCGCGGGTCACGGACGATCGCTGGGTCGCCTGCCAGACGCTCGATCTGATCGATTTCGGCCTCGGACCCGGGGGAGAGCTGCGGCTCGAGACGACGATCTGTCACGAAATCCGGCAGAGCGGTGAACTCGTGGTCATCGACGACGTCGATGCCAGCGAGGTGTATGCGCGCCACCACACGCCGCTACAATATGGCTTCAAAAGCTACATTTCAGTGCCGATCTACCTGCGTGGCAATGTGTTCTTCGGTACGCTCTGCGCCATCGACCCCAACCCTGCCAAGCTTAGCGGCACGGTGACCGTGGGCATGTTCCGGCTGTTTGCCGATCTGATCGGACGGCACCTCGACGCCCGAGCCGACGTCACGGACACGAAGCAGAAACTCGACCACGAACTTGAGACCTCCGAACTCCGGGATCAGTTCATTGCCATCCTCGGGCACGACTTGCGCAATCCGCTGGCGTCGATCTCCGCGGGCACGCGCATCCTGGCGCGAGAGGAGCAGGCGGCGAAGTCGAAGACGGTGATCGCGCTGATGCAGCAAAGCGTCGATCGCATGGCCAATCTGATCGATAATGTGATGGACTTCGCCCGCGGCAGGCTGGGGGGCGGTATCGGGCTCAACCGAACCCATCTGCCGCTCGGCCCGGTCTTGATGCAGATCGTGGAAGAACATCGCAGCGCCTATCCAGACAGGCAGATCGAAACGGATCTCGCCCTCGATACGCCGCTGACGCTGGATCACCAGCGCATCGGTCAGCTCTTTTCCAACCTGCTGAGCAACGCCTTGACCCATGGCGCACCGGACAAACCGATCCGTATCGGTGCCACCCGAAGCGGCAATACGCTCGAACTCTGGATCGCCAATGCCGGTGAGCCGATATCGCAGGCAGACATCCCCCGGCTTTTCCAACCGTTCAAACGGCGGGAGGGCAAAGGCAACGGCAAAGTGCAGGGCCTCGGCCTCGGGCTCTACATAGCCGCCGAGATCGCCCAGGCACATGGTGGCAGGATCAGCGTTTCGTCGACGCCGAACGAGACCAGGTTCACCTTGCGCGTGCCCGCCTGCTGACGCTTTCGTCATGGGCAGCGCGAGTTGTCCGTAAGCGCAAGCTGACGAAATGCGCCGAGCCTATGCCGGCCGGACCATCGTCGCGGCTCGTGTTTCGGCAGCCGAAATCAGATGATAGGTGTGTGCCGACGCGGGACGGCCGACATGGTAGCCCTGAACGTGGTCGATGCGGAATTCCCGCACGAGCGCCATCTGCTCATCGGTTTCGACACCTTCCATCAGGATCTTGTGGCCCCGGTTGCGCACCAGCCCGATGATGTCCTTCAGCATCGCCTTGCCCTTCGGCGTGGCGCAATCGTGAAGGAAGGAGCGGTCGACCTTGACCGTGTCGAAATCGATAAGCCGGAGCCAGGACAGCCCGGCAAAACCGGTGCCGAAATCGTCGAGCCAGATGCGGATGCCCAGCGTTTCGAGATCGCTGATGCAGCGCAACACATCCGAGTGCATCTCCATCTCGAGGCCCTCGGTAATTTCGAAGGCGAGGCGACCGCCGGCGACCCCGGTTTCACCGAGGATCGCCGCGACAGATGTGGCAAAGCCGGGTGTCTTCAGCTGGATCGGCGAAACATTGACGCTGACGACGGGCACGTGATCGTTGGCGAGAAGCTCGCGGCAGACCGTGCGGATCGCCCAGCGGCCAAGGTCGATGATCGCGCCGGTTCGCTCGGCGATCGGGATGAACAGGCTCGGGGCGACAGCCGTCCCGTCCAGCATTTTCAGCCGCATCAGCGCTTCGACAGCCTCGATCCGGCCCGACGTGACGCTCTTGATCGGCTGGTAGACCAGAGAAAGCAGATCCTGGTCGGTCGCGATCTTCAGGAGTGCCGCGATGTTCTCGCTCTCGTCACTCGTCTGCGGATCGTTCGGGTCGAAGACCCTGGCGCAGTTGCGACCGCTCGCCTTGGCGGCATAGAGCGCCCGGTCCGCCTCGTGGATGATCCGCTCGAGCTTCGGGCCCGTCTGCGGCCTGGTGAAGGCGGCCCCGACGCTGACCGTCACGATCGACGTGCCGTCGCGCCGCTGTCCGTGCACCAATGCGAGCGCCTGGACCGTGCGGCAGATGCTTTCGGCAAGCTCCGCTGCCTCCTCGCGCGTCTCCACGCGCGCCAGAATGATGAACTCCTCGCCGCCGTAGCGGCCGATCGACGCGTCGAAATCCGCAATCGATTCCTTCAGCGTGTTGGCGACGAGAATGAGGCAGCGGTCGCCTTCCTGGTGGCCGTAGCAATCGTTGTATTTCTTGAAGAAATCGACGTCGATCAGGATCGCTGCGAAACTGTCGCCGAATTTCTGCCAGTCGCTCCAGTATTCCCTGAGCTTCTGGTCCACTGCCCGGCGGTTGTCGAGGCCGGTCAGCGAATCCGTGTTTGAAAGCCTGAGCAGCGCCTTGCCGCGCTCCGTCGCCTCGCGCTGCTGCACCCTTGCCTCGAACGCGTTGAGGAAGACCTTGTAGCGTTCCCGGTTCAGCTTCCAGTTGACGTAGGAGGTGAAGACGAAACACGAAACGAAGAAGGTACCGAAGGCAAGCTGATAATAGGGGTTCTGTGGCGAGAAATAGAAGAGGTCGAGGAAGAACGCGCCGAGGATGATACCCGACGAGATCACCGAAAGCCGGAACTGAAAGATGAAGAACAGGTTGGCGCCCATCATGAAGATTGCGCCGAAGATCATGTAATAGGACATGTTCTGCGTGTACGCGGTCATCATTGCCGGCATGAGCCAGCCGAGGTAGCCGAAAACAAGCGCGCCCGAGCAGGTGCGGTCCAGCCAGTCGGTCTTGGCGTTGACGCGGACCTGGATTTCCAGGACGGCAAGCGAAATCGCCCCGACGACAAAACGCCAGGCGATCGTCTTGTAGGCGACGTCGGGGATCAGCAGCAGGTCGGTGATCGAAAACAGGAGATAGACCGCAACCGCGATCCACAGCCCTTTTCGTGTGGCTTCCCGGCGCGCCGTCTGGCCTTCCTGGCGGTAAAGCGAACGCAGCTCTGCAGGCAGCGGCCGGTGCGGCTGCTTGTGCAAATCGATCTCAACGACATCGGCCAGGGTTTGCTTCATGCACCGGTCCAGAGGAATTCGTCGCGCTCAACGGATATTTGGTCTCGCCTATCCATCTCTGGGCGTTGCTTCATGCATTCCACGCTTGCCATCCGGTGGCTACCACAACAAGGACGAGCAGGCCTCACCGTTACCCTAGGGGAAGCCCATTAAATTTTGATAAATTAGCCGGGGCTGACGGCCGGCATACGAGTGTATCCGATTGGCTACGGGGTCCGCCAGAATTTACCATATACTCTACAAAAACTTGCAATTCGAGATGCAGTTCGCGCATTGTTACCCATAACGTTAACAGATCATTAAACGGATGGGTTTTGCGTGAGCCAGCTTCAAATCGTATTCGATGGCGAAAGTCTAATTACTCCCCAGTCAATCGCAACCGAGTTCACCTCGTCAAGGAGTGAGTTTTATGATGAGCAGTTTGCAACAGGAAAAGCCGAACTCGCCCTGATTCTCCAAATTGCACAGCAGCAAATTGCCCAGCAACTGGACCCCACGAAGATAATACACCGATTGGCGGGGGCGCTGCATGAGACGCGCGCGAAGTTTCATCCGAGCGTCTGGCAAGAACTGATCCCGATCGCACAGAATCATCCGGTATCTGAATTTTTCCTGCAGGACCCTTTTACCCGCTGGTCCTTCGAAAAGCCGCGCGGTTACTCCGGTGACGCCCAGTTGCTCGACTTCATCTACGGCCACCCGAGTGTGGCCAACGAGATCGCCAAGGCATCGCCTGCCGGCAAGGCGCTTTATGGCTACACCAAGGACGCCTCGTCGTCGGTTGCCGTGCGCGAACGCCGGGATCTCCTGACGCAGCATGTCGATGAGATCGCGGCCACGCGTGGCGGGCAGGCGGAAGTGCTGACGATTGCAGCCGGTCATCTGCGCGAGGCGAACCGTTCGGTCGCCCTGAAGGAAGGCCGCATCAAGCGCTGGGTTGCGCTCGACCAGGATCCGCTCAGTGTCGGATCGATCAGCCGGGATTTCCGCGGAACCAGCGTCGAGGCGATCGACGGCTCGGTGCGTGGCATTCTCACCCGTTCGCACAAGCTTGGAAAATTCGACTTCGTCTATGCGGCCGGACTTTATGACTATCTGCCGCACAACGTCGCGGTGAAGCTCACCCGCCGTTGCCTGCAGATGCTGAAGCCCGACGGCGTCTTCCTCTTCGCCAATTTCGCAACCGATATCGGCGTAGACGGCTACATGGAGACGTTCATGAACTGGGCGCTTCTCCTGCGCTCGCAGTCGGACATGTGGCGTATCGTCAACGAAAGCATCGACGGAGGCAATTTCGAGACGCATGTGACGTTCGGCGAGAACCGCAACGTCGTCTATGCGACGCTGCAAAAGCGCGCGTGAACGCCTAGAAAACCCATATGATATTGCGGCGCGCGTCATCCCGGACGCGCGCCGCATTCGTTTTGCGTGGGCGCGCGCACCGGTGGTGGTGCACGTGCTGCGCGCGATCAGAAGCGCAACCCGCAACCGTTATGCAATTATTTCATAGCGTCTGAAATTCTATGCATTGGCCGCCCACTTTCCTTTTCTCTAGCATCCTCAATGCACAGTTCGTGGCCCATCGGTGCGCCGCTGCGGGCCGGGTAGGAACCCGGTTCCAGAGCGCACCCGAACGGGCAGGGAGACACGAGCCCTGTGCCGGAAGCCGGTTGTCATCAGCCGCGCTCCGCATTGCAGTGACGGCCGAGGGGAGGAGCCTTAGATGCCAGCGGGACAGAGTTTTCACGCCGACAGGATCGTGCACAATGGTGTGATCTGGTGCGGTCTAGCCGAGGGCGTCGTCGAGGCTGTTGCCATCTGGCAGGGCAAGATCCTGGCCACGGGCACCCGTCAGGAGATGGAAGCCTATCGTGGCGTGGGGACCGAGCTTCTCGACCTTCAGGGGCAATTTGCGACCCCCGGTCTCAATGACGCGCATCTTCATCTGATTTCCGTTGGCCTGACGTTGAACTGGGTCGACGCGACGCCGCAGGCGGCCCCCACGCTCGAAAGCCTGCTTGCAGCGATCGGCGAGCAGGCCGAAACGACGCCGGCCGGCACCTGGATCCGTGCGCGCGGTTACGACCAGACCAAGCTCGACACTGGCCGCCATCCGCTTCGCGCCGAGCTCGACGCGGTTGCGCCAAACCATCCGGTCATGGTCGTGCGGGCCTGCGGGCACGTGTCGATTTTCAATTCGGAAGCGTTCCGCCTTGCCGGCGTCGACGAGACCACGGCCGTACCGGAAGGTGGCCTGATCGAACAGGTCTCCGGTTCGCTGACGGGCCTGGTCGCGGAAAACGCCCAGGGGCTGGTCCGTGCCGCCATCCCGAAAGCATCGACCGCCGAGATGATCGATGCCATCGAAAGCGGCGGCAATCTGCTGTTGTCCTACGGCATCACCAGCGTCATGGATGCGGCCGTCGGCCAGGTCGCAGGCTTCGATGAGATCAAGGCCTACAATCTGGCCAAGCTCAACAACCGATTGCCGGTGCGCACCTGGCTCGTGCTTCTCGGAGACCCCAAGGTTTCGATCGTGCCGCAAAGCTATGAGGCCGGTCTCGTTTCCGGCGTCGGCGACGATATGCTGAAGGTCGGGGCGGTCAAGATCTTCCTCGATGGTTCGGCTGGCGGTCGAACCGCGTGGATGAGCAGCCCCTACCTCGGCGATGACGACAATAGAGGCGTGCAGATCCTTTCGGATGCCGACCTCGAGGCGATGGTGCTCGACGCCCATGCCAAGGGCTATCAACTCGCATGCCACGCCATCGGCGATGCGGCGATCGATCAGCTGATTACCGCCTACGAGAAGGCGCTCGCCGCCATCCCGGACGCGGACCGCCGCCATCGCATCGAGCATTGCGGCTTTTCCAGCGACGCGCAGCACCAGCGGATGGTGAAGGCGGGCATCTATCCCTGTCCGCAACAGGTGTTCATCTACGATTTCGGCGACGCCTACGTTTCGGTGCTCGGCGAGGAGCGGGCACTGTCGAGTTACCCGTTGAAGACCTGGAAGGAGCTGGGCTTCAAGCCTGCGACCGGCAGCGATGCGCCGGTCTGTCATCCCAATCCGTTCCCCAATATCTACAGCATGCTGACGCGCAAGACGGCCAAGGGCACGGTGATGGACGCGCGCGAGTGCGTGACCATCGAGGAGGCACTGCAGGTCTACACCGAATATGGCGCGTTCTCGCAGAAGCTCGAGACGGTCAAGGGACGGCTGGTCCCGGGGCAACTTGCCGACATCGCGGTGTTTTCCAGGAACATGCTGACGGCGACCCCCGAAGACATCCTCAACGACACGCACTGCACCCTGGCAATCCGGGGCGGCGAAGTGGTCTTCGAGCGACAGAACGCCTGACGAAGGCGGAGTGAGCCGCTCGGCGCGGCTCAATGCATCCCAACCGGTCCGGGAGGTCGGGTGGGATCGCGATCTTGTTTATCCATCTGCAGAACAACAAGTGGGGAGGAATACGGGAATGATGAAAAAATTAGCATTGCTTTCGACGCTGACGGCCGCGTTGCTGGCGGGGGCGGCGTCTGTCCAGGCGGCAGACGCGCCGCGGGCCGGCGGCACGGTCAACTTCGTGGCGCCCTATGGTGACAGCTTCTCGACGCTCGACATCCAGGCGTCGCCGCAGACGCAGGACGAATTCTACGCAAAGGCCATCCACCGCACGCTTTACGACTGGGACGCGGACAAGAACGTTCCGGTGCTGGCGCTCGCGACCGATGTCGACATCTCCGCCGACAAGCTCGTCTATACCTACAAGCTGCGCCAGGACGCCTATTTCCACAACGACAAGCAGATGACGGCCGATGACATCATCGCCAGCTTCACCCGCATGGCCGATCCGGCCAAGGCCTATCCGCCCTCGCGCTACATCGCCAACATCAAGGGCGGCGCCGACTACATGGCCGGCAAGGCCCAGGCGATCTCCGGCCTGAAGAAGGTCGACGACTTTACCCTCGAAGTGACGCTGACCGACCCGGTCGATCCGGCCTACCTGTTCATGCGCAACAACACCGCGATCTACCCGGCAGGCGAAGCCGATAAGGAAGGATTCGCCAGCCACCCGATCGGCCTTGGCCCCTACAAGTTTGCCGAATACGTGCCCGGTTCGCGGCTGACGGTCGAGAAGTGGGCGAAATACTACGAGAAGGACAAGCCCTATGCCGACAAGATCAACATCCTGATCATGGGCGATGCCTCGGCGCGCGACGTCGCCTTCCGCAACAAGGAGATCGACGTCTCGGTCCTCGGGCCCTCGCAATACGTCGCCTACCAGGCCGATCCCGAGCTGTCCAAGGGGCTTCTCGAGGTTGCCGAGGTCTACACGCGGTATGTCGGCTTCAACCTCGATTTCGAACCCTTCAAGGACAAGCGCGTTCGCCAGGCCTTCAACCACGCGATCAATGCCGACCTGATCATCAAGCGGCTGGCCAAGGACAAGGCCTACCGGGCCACCGGCTGGCTGCCGACGTCGTCGCCGGCCTATGACAAGGATGCCCAGCCCTATGCCTACGATCCGGAAAAGGCCAAGGCCCTGCTCGCCGAGGCAGGCTATGCCGATGGCTTCGACGTCGAGCTGACGGCGACCCAGAATGAAAGCTGGGGCCTGACGATCGTCGAAGCGATCATCCCGATGCTGGAAAAGGTCGGCATCCGCGTGAAGGCCAAGCCCGTTGAGGCTTCCGTGCTTTCCGAAGTCGTGCCGGCCGGCGATTTCCAGTCCTTCATGTGGTCGTCGGAAAGCGGTCCGGACGCACTGACGGCAATGCAGTGCTTCTACTCGAAGACCTCGCAAGCGGCGTGCAACTATCAGAAGTTCGCAAACGCCGACTTCGACAAGCTGTTCGAGGCGGCCAAGGTCGCCAAGACGGACGAAGAGAAGAACGACCTGCTGCGCAAGGCCAACAACCTTGTCCAGGAGGAAGCGCCGGTCTGGTTCTTCAACTACAACAAGGCGGTCATGGCCTACCAGCCCTGGCTGCACGGGCTGCAGCCGAACTCGGCCGAGCTGGCGATCCAGTCCTACGAGAAGCTCTGGGTGGACGAAACCGTCCCGGCCGGGCGTTGATGCAAGCGCCCCGGTATCGCCCGCGCGATACCGGGGCTTTTCCGCAACGAACCGACATATGTCGCCGCTGAAAACGTAAGTATTACCTTACGTATAGGCCGTTCGGTTGAGCGAACTGACCGAACCGTTTGCGATCGGTTGGCCAAGCGCCGAATGGTTATCGCCCGTGCAACCGCGGTTGGGCGCAGCGAGAGGGGGAATGAATGCTTCAATTTGTCGTGCGCCGCGTCCTGCAGGTGATCCCGACAGTCATCGCGATCTCGCTGTTGATCTTCGTGATCTTCAGTGTCGTGCCGGGCAGCATCGCCACCAGCCTGACGGCCAACGGCAAGGGCGGTGGCGACCCGAAGGTCGTCGAGAAGATGACGCGCGAGTTCGGCCTCGACCAGCCGCTTTACGTGCGGTTCGGATCGTATCTGTCAGATCTCGCGCGGTTTGACCTCGGGACGTCGTTCCGCAGCCGGCAGCCGGTGGCGCAGCTGATCGGCGAGCGCATGTGGCCGACCTTGAAGCTCGCGTTCGCGGCAATGGCGATCGCGATGTTCGTCGGCGTGCCGCTCGGCTTCATCGCCGCCCTGAGGCCGGGCAGCATCATCGACACGCTCACCATGATCGGCGCGATCTCGGGTCTCTCGCTGCCGCAGTTCTGGCTTGGGCTGCTCGGCATGTACCTGTTCGCGCTCACTCTCGGCTGGTTGCCGAGCTTCGGTTACGGCGATGGCGGGCCTGCGAACCTCATCTTGCCGGCATTGACGCTCGGGATCGCGCCGATGGCGCTCTTGGCGCGCACGACGCGCGCCGCGGTGCTCGACGTGATGAACGCCGATTTCATCCGCACTGCCCGTGCAAAGGGCATGAACGCATTTCGCCTCGTCACGTGGCACGTCGTGCGTAACGTCCTGGTGTTGATCATCACCACCATCGGCCTGCAATTCGGCTCGATGATGGGCCAGGCGGTGGTGGTCGAGAAGCTGTTCTCCTGGCCGGGGCTGGGCTCGCTGCTGGTCGACAGCGTGAGCCTGCGCGATATCCCCGTGGTGCAAGGCGCGATCCTCGTCATCGTCCTCTGGTTCCTGCTCATCAACACCATCGTCGATATTCTCTACGCGGTCATCGATCCGCGCATCAGTCACGGATAGATCCATGAGACCAAGGCTCAATCTCCTCATCGGTGGCGTGTTGTGCATCGTCATCATCTCGACGGCGCTGCTTGCGCCGCTGATCGCGCCGACCGATCCGGTGCTCGACGCCGACCTGATGAATGCCGAACTGCCGCCGGATGCGCAGTTCTGGTTCGGCACCGACGCGCAAGGGCGCGATGTCTTGAGCCGCATCCTCTACGGCGCCCGAATCTCGCTCGCCGTCGGCATCGGCTCGCAGGTGATCAACACGCTGATCGGCCTGGCACTCGGCATTTCGGCCGGTTATTTCGGCGGCTGGTGGGATGATTTCGTCACCGGGCTCACCAACCTGATGCTGGCGATCCCAAGCCTGATCTTTGCGCTCGCCATCATGGCGATCCTCGGCCCGGGGCTTGCCAGTCTGCTGATTGCGCTCGGCCTCACCAACTGGTCATGGACCTGCCGCATCGCCCGAAGCTCGGCGCTGTCCTTGAAGAAGCAGGGTTATGTCCAGGCGGCAAAGACGCTCGGTTACGGCGACATCCGCATCATGATCACCCAGATCCTGCCCAACATGATCGGTCCGATCCTGGTGATCGGAACGCTCGGCATGGGCGATGCGATCCTGGCGGAAGCAGCGCTTTCCTATCTCGGCCTTGGCATCAAGCCGCCCTTCCCGAGCTGGGGCAACATGCTGACCGACGCGCGCGAGCTCATCGTCATCGCGCCCTGGGCGGCGATCTTCCCGGGGCTGGCGATCTTCGTCACGGTTCTCGGGCTCAATCTTTTCGGCGACGGCCTGCGTGACTGGCTCGATCCGCATATGAGGGCGCGCCAGCTATGACGGACAACTTGCTTGAGGTCAGGGATCTACGCCTCGATATCGTCTCGGGCCGGGTGGGCCACAACGTCGTCGACAACGTGTCCTTCTCGATCGGGCGCGGTGAAGCCTATGGGCTGGTGGGTGAATCGGGCTGTGGCAAGAGCATCACCGCGCTCTCGATCATCGGCCTGCTCAAAAAGCCGCTCGCCGTGACCGGTGGCGAGTTGATTTTCGATGGCCGGGACCTGAGGGCGCTTTCAAAGCGCGAGCTGCGACGGCTTCGCGGCGAGCGCATCGCCATGATCTTCCAGGAGCCGATGACGGCGCTGAACCCTCTGTCACCGGTTGGACGGCAGATCGCCGAGATGTTCGTACTGCACAAGGGCGCCACCTGGAAGGAGGCGGAGAAGCTGGCGATCGAGGCGCTCGGCAATGTCCAGGTGCCGGCGCCGGAAGAACGGGTAAAAGCCTATCCGCACCAGATGTCCGGCGGCATGCGGCAGCGGGTGATGATCGCCATTGCGCTTGCCTGCAACCCGGACCTCCTGATCGCCGACGAGCCGACGACCGCGCTCGATGTCACGGTGCAGGCGGAGATCTTGAAGCTTGTGAAGGAGCTGTGCGCCGCGCGCGGCACGTCCGTCTTGATGATCAGCCATGACCTGGGCGTGATCGCCAACATGTGCAACAGGGTCGGCATCATGTATGCCGGGCGTCTTGTCGAAGAGAGGCCGGTCGCCGATCTCTTCCTCCATCCGGCCCATCCCTATACCGACGGCCTCTTGAAATCGCTGCCACAGCTCGGTTCGCGTCGACTGGAAGGGCGCAAGCGCCTGCAGGAGATCGAGGGCACGGTTCCGTCCATTGCCAACTTTCCGCCCGGCTGTCGGTTCCAGCCGCGTTGCCATAGGGCGACGCCTGTCTGTTCCGTCGAAATTCCACCGCCATCTGCCCTCAGCCATGACGGCTTCGTGAAGTGTTTCAATCATGAGCGATAACAACGAACCTCTGGTCCGGGTCGATGGCCTGAGCGTGCATTTCCCGGTGCGCAACGGCCTCTTCGGCCGCACCAAGCGCACCCTGCGCGCGGTCAACGACCTCAGCCTGACGCTGAACAAGGGCGAGTGCCTGTCTGTTGTCGGCGAGTCCGGTTGCGGCAAGTCGACACTTGCCCTGTCGATCCTCGGGCTGCAGGAGCCGACCTCGGGAGAGATCTTTTTCGAGGGACGATCGATCACCGGCAAGGCGCGGCCGTCGAGGCTCGAGCGCGCCGGCATGGCGCAGATGGTGTTCCAGGACCCCTACGCCTCTCTCAATCCGCGCCAGACGATCTACACGTCGCTGGCGGCGCCGTTGAAGCTGCATGGGGTCAAGGACCGCACGGAGATCGATCGGCGCATCGAAACCATGATGCAGCTTGTCGGGTTGAAGCCGGAGCAGGCGAAGCGGTTCCCGCACGAATTTTCCGGCGGCCAGCGCCAGCGCATCGGCATTGCCCGGGCGCTGATCCTCAAACCCAAGGTCGTGGTTCTGGACGAGCCGGTGTCGGCGCTCGACGTTTCCATCCGCGCCCAGATCATCAACCTGCTCCTGGAGCTGAAAGAGCAGCTGGACCTGTCCTACATCATGATCAGCCACGACCTGAGCGTGGTCGAACACATGAGCGACCGGGTGGCGGTGATGTATTTCGGCCAGATCGTGGAAACCGGCAGCTGGGACCGGGTCTTCACCGATCCGCAGCACCCCTATACGCGCCGCCTGATCGGCGCCATCCTCGATCCCGTCACCGAACTCACGGGCCAGAGCCCGGTGGATGTGCGCGAGACGCCGCGGCCGCCATCCGGCTACGACTACTATCCCCGGGAGATCGGCAAGCATGACGTGTACAGCCTGCCGCCGGCCTCGCAGCTGGTCGCGCTCAAGGACGATCATAGCGTTCGGCTGATCGCGCACGGCTGAGCCGTCTCTGCCGTGCGGCGGCAACCTCCTTTTCCCCCTTGCCAGTTTGCCTGCGTGTCACGCCACGCGCAGGAAACGGGTGGCGCGATCCCTGCTTTTCGGCGAAACTCGCCTGGTTCTGCCGCTTGTAAGAGCGGTGGTCCTCACGGCGATCGTGTTGCGTTCCGCGCCACCCCGTCGCCCAATGGTCTCGCTTTCGGATGCAGACGCGATCCGGGGAAACGTCCGGCATGGATAACCAGCATCGCCCGCTTCAGAACCGTGTGACGCCGTTTGGCGACATCGTCGCCATCATGCAACGCGGCCTGTTCACCGGAAACCGCGGCATCATCCACGATCCCGCGACGAAGAGCCTGCTCAGACGACGCTGGTCGTCCAAAGCGTGGCTGATCTGTGTGTGCGATTATCGGGGTCGGCGGCGCGACGTGATGGCCGGCCGCAGCTGGACCGAGCTCTTCTTTCTCGACGAGGCGGTGGCGCTCGCCGCCGGCCATCGTCCCTGCTTCTTCTGCCGGCGGGAGGCCGCCCTCGGCTTCAGGGCCGCCTGGGCCAACGGTTCGAGCCCGCCGTCGGCGGGCGAACTCGATGCGGCGCTCCATGCGCAAAGGCAGTCTGGTGGACGCAAGCGCATCCATCCGTTGCCGCTGCCCATCACCGACCTGCCCGATGGAACGGTGGTCGTGGCAGCGGACGCCGCGTTCACGGTCGCCTCCGGGCACTGTTTTCCCTGGACGGAAGCGGGCTACCGCGCACCGGAAGCCCACGTCGACGCCGAGGGAATGCTGACGCCGCCTTCGACCTTCCATGCGCTGCGGGCAGGTTACCGCCCGGTACTGCATCCCGACATCGCCAGTTTTCTCGCCGGATTGCCATCATGACCGACCTCTTCGCCAAACTTGCTCTTGATCCATCGCGTGAAGCCATGGCCGAGGGAGCGGTGCTGCTTCGCGGGTTCGCCTTGCCGGTCGAAGACCAGATCCTACCGGCCCTGCGCTCGGTCGTGGCCGGGGCGCCGTTCCGACACATGGTCACGCCGGGCGGCTACACGATGTCCGTCGCGATGAGCAATTGCGGTGCCGCAGGCTGGGTGACCGACCGGAGCGGGTATCGATACGACAGGAAAGATCCGGAAACCGGCAGGCCGTGGCCGGCGCTGCCGCAGTGCTTCCTCGCCCTTGCAACCGCAGCGGCGGGGGAAGCGGGTTACCCGCATTTCAGGCCCGATGCCTGCCTGATCAATCGTTATGCGCCCGGCGCGAGGCTCTCGCTGCATCAGGACAAGGACGAGCGTGATTTCCTGCAGCCGATCGTCTCCGTGTCGCTCGGCCTTCCCGCCACGTTCCAGTTCGGCGGACCAAACCGCAGCGACCCGGTGCGAAAATACGCGCTGCGCCACGGCGATGTCGTCGTCTGGGGCGGTCCGTCGCGGCTTTTCTTTCACGGCGTCCCCGAATTGAAGGACGGCCACCACGAGACGCTCGGACGGATGCGCATCAACCTGACCTTCCGCTCGGCGCTTTGAAGCAAGCGTTTGCCGAAGGCATGCCGGCCGAACGAAGGCCGGGACGCAATGCGTCCCATTTACCAGATCGAAGTCTGCCGCCGCAGCATCGATCGCGCACAGGCGCCAACCATCAAGGAGACAAGCCGATGAACCAGCATCCGACAGACACCCCTGCGGATCTTGCAGAACGATCCGTCGAAGCCCGTGTCGCATCCTATGACTGGCAGGCGATTTCGAGCGCGCTCGACGGCTTTGGCTGCGCAGTCCTCGAACGGCTGCTGTCACCGCAAGAGTGCCGGCGGATTTCGGACCTTTACCGTGAGGAGGAGCATTTCCGCAGCCACATCCACATGGCGAGGCATGGTTTCGGCAGGGGGGAATATCGCTACTTCAAATATCCGCTGCCGGATGTCGTCGGTGGGCTTCGAACAGCGCTCTATCCCCGTCTCGCCGTTGTCGCCAACCAATGGAACGGTCGCATGGGCGTCGAGGACAGATATCCGCCAGAGCATGCGGACTTCCTGCGGCAGTGCCATGAGGCGGGACAGGTCCGGCCGACGCCATTGCTGCTTCAGTACGGGCCCGGCGATTTCAATTGTCTGCATCAGGATCTCTATGGCGATCTCGCCTTTCCAATCCAGGTGGCGATCCTGCTGTCGGAGCCGGGGGACGATTTCACTGGCGGCGAGTTCGTGCTGACGGAGCAGCGGCCGCGCATGCAGAGCCGTGTCGAGGTCGTTCCTCTTCGCCAGGGCGATGCCGTCGCTTTCGCCGTGCACAACCGGCCGGTTCAGGGAACGAAGGGCAATTATCGTGTCAACCTTCGCCACGGGGTCAGCCGTGTTCGCTCCGGCCAGCGCCACACCGTCGGCGTCATTTTTCACGACGCCAGGTAGCGGACATCGGCACGCCGTGGGCGCAACGGGCATCGCCGCTGGTGTCTTGGTCGAGAGCGAGGTCGTTTTCGCCAAAATGCGCTTGCCGCGCGATAAAACTTGATTATAAAAGACAAGTATTATCGCACGGCATCGGCCGACCTCTCCGCGTTCCACGAAGTTAAGAATTATGCCTCTGAAGACGCATGGCTATCGCCACCGCATTGCTGATCTCTGACGAGGGCGCATGGTGGCAAACTCCCTCAATCACTGGCTGGGCGCATTGTTCAGGCGTCATCACAAAGAGGTGGTGCGCTACGCGGCCCGGCTGATCGGCAATCGCGACGATGGCGAGGAAGTCGTCCAGAACGCCTATCTGCGCATGGTCAGGGTGGACAGCCGAAGTGTCGACCATCCCAGGTCCTATTTGTTCAAGGCGGCACGCAATGCGGCGATCGATTTCCGCATCAAGGTGGAGCGGGAGTGGTCCCGTCGCGTCGAGCTCGATCAGGCCGACAGCCTTTCGGCATCCGACGAGTTCGCGCTCAGGCTGGAGTTCCGTGACAAGGTCGCCACGCTTTCCGTGCTGATGAACGAGCTGCCGCACGCCTGCCGCACGGCCTTCATCATGAACAAGGTCGAAGGTCATTCCCACAGGGAGATCGCCGAAAAGCTCGGGATTTCCGTGAGCATGGTCGAGAAGCATATCTTGCGCGCCTTCTCGCATTGCCGCGATGTGCGGCGCGAGATCGATTACCTCTGAATTTTCGCAGCTTCCCTTTGAGGTTTTCCGGGCAGCGCAGCGTCTATGGGAATAGAGCGGCACGATCGCCGCAAAGCTTGAGGTTCGTTTGAAGCAGCCAGCATCACCACCGCCGCACTGTCCGAATGCGCAAATATCCGACGAGGCGTTGGTCTGGATCGTCCGGCTCCATTCGGGCGACGCCTCCAGCCACGATCGGCAGGAGTACGGACAATGGCGCGCGCAAAGCGCCGAGCACGAAGCGGCGGCGGCCGAAGCCGAAGCGCTCTGGAGCGATGCAGGACACCTGCGCCAGGACGGCCGGACCGGCCTCGTTTATCCCGGCAGAAACAGGGAAGGTCTCTCCCGCCGCCGGTTTCTGGCGGGGGTCGCGGGCCTCGGCGTTGTCGGAGGCGGCTTTGCCGCCGCGCGGCCGTTTCTGCGCACGCTCGGCTCCGATTACGCGACGGCGACGGCCGAGACGCGCACGATCGGCCTGCCCGACGGGTCGCGCGTCATGCTCAATGCGCGTTCGGCGATGAATATCCGTTTCGACGGGCAGATCCGCCGCGTGCTCCTGAAGGAAGGCCAGGCGTTTTTCGATGTGGCGGCCGAAGCCCGGCCCTTCACCGTCTCGGTCGGCGATACCGATGTAACCGCACTCGGAACGGCATTCGACATCGACGCCAATGTGGCCGACGGCTCGCTTGCGGTCGCCGTCACCAGCCATTCCGTGCGTGTGCGATCCATGAGCGGTGTGTCGGCGGATCTCACGCTTTCGCAAGGGGAGCGGGTGTCGATCGATGCGGATGGGATCATCGGCACGCCCATCGCCGAAGATCCGGCAGCCGCACTTGCCTGGCAAACGGGGATGTATGTCGCGGAAAACCGGCGGCTCGGCGACGTCGTTGCGGCGCTCGGCCGCTATCATCAGGGCTGGATCGTCTTCAGTCACGACAGCCTGAAATCCAGGCTGGTCAGTGCGGTCCTGGATCTGCGCACGCCGGATGCCTCACTCGCGGCTCTCGCGGCCGGACTGCAGATCCGCGTTATCAGGATGACGCGGTTCGTGACCCTGATCTCAGCGGTCTAGCCGAATTGTTGATTTTCTTTCGCTCGCCGTTGCGGATTTTCGCACTGCCTCTCGTCTCGGCTAATGAGGGACGTATCCTGCCTCGCCAGGATTGGTGATCCCTCGTTCTAGGCATGGGAATAGGGGTCAGATGTCCAGTCAATTCGGGCGAAGCAATCTTTTCAACGCGCTCGTGGTCGCAGCCACGGCAGCAGGTCCAATTTCGGCGGCGGCGCCCGTCATGGCGCAGCAGGCACAGTCTGCCCGATCCGGCATCGTCGCCTTCAACATCCCGGCACAATCCCTGACCTCGGCGCTGACGGCGTTTGCACGCCAGTCCGGCCTGACGCTCGCCTATTCGGCCTCGCTGACGACGGGCAAATCCGCGCCCGCGGTAAGTGGGTCGATCTCGTCGTCGCAGGCGCTGTCCCAGCTCCTTTCGGGAACGGGTCTTTCCTATAGTCTGAATGGTGGCACCGTCACGATTTCAGAGCGTGTCTCCGGCGCGCATGCGGTGAGCCCGGGTGACGGCGGAACGATGCTCGAGGCGATCAGCGTTCGCGGTACCGGCGTCAATCCGGTGGATGCGCCCTATGAAACGGCCGCGCCGACCGCCTTCATCTCCGAGGAGAATATCGATCGCTTCCGCGGCTCGAGCCCGGCCGACATCTTCCGCGGCACCCCCGGCGTCATGTCCGGTGAAGCGCGCAACGGCGCCGGGGCCATCGACGTCAACATCCGCGGCATGCAGGGCATGGGTCGCGTCGCCGTCACCGTCGATGGGGCAACCAACGCGGCAACCGTCTATCAGGGCTACCAGGGCATCTCCAACCGCACCTTCGTCGATCCCGATTTTCTCGGTGGCGTCGACATCACCAAGGGCTCCGATGCCGCATCGAACGGCATCGCCGGCTCGGTGGCGATGCGCACGCTCAATGCCGGCGACATCGTCAAGGAGGGGCGCACGTTTGGCCTGCGCGTCAAGGGCGGCTTCGGTACCAATACCTCGAGCCCGCCGCCGGGCGGCACCACCGCCGGTTACGAATGGCCGGGTGGTACCTGGGCGCCGCCGGTCGCGACATCCAGGAGCGACGGCATGGACCGTCCGTCCTTCTTCGATCCGACCAGTGGTTCGGGTAGCATCGTCGGCGCGATGCAGGAAGAAAATGTCGACTTCATCGCCGGCTACGCCTATCGCCGCCAGGGCAATTATCACGCCGGCAGCGATGGCCCCGCGGCCAAGCCCGTCAGCCTGGGGCCGCAACCCTATTGCTACCAGAGCGGCGTATGCCCCCCGGGGCTGATCTGGAAGGACTACATCGACAATAGCGGCATCGCCAACTATCGTGCCGGCGAGGAGGTGCTCAATACCCAGCTGCAGACCAAATCCGTTCTCGCCAAGGGCACGGTGCGTTTCGAGGACGGCCATAGCCTGCAGTTCGGCTACAACGGTTTTCGCAGCGAAGCGGGAGACCTGCTCGCCTCGCGCCTGACGTCGGACCGCAGCCAGGCCATGCAGCAGCCGCAGACGGTCGGAACGAAGGTCGACGCCGGTACACTGCGTTATGGCTGGAAGCCCGATGACAGCGACCTGATCGACCTGAAGGCCAATCTCTGGGCGACGCGCCTCGAACTTCGCAATCCCAGGCGGACCGGTCTGCCGTTCCCCCGACCTGAGGATTTCGGCCTGCCGGCGAACTTCCGCACCGGCTCGGATACGATCATGTGGGGCGCGGACGTTGCCAATACCTCGGCGCTGACGACGGACTACGGCGGGCTCGACCTGACCTATGGCCTGTCGTTCCAGAGCGAGGACACCCGGCCGAGCGCCTTCACGCCCGTGCTCGAAAGCTGGCTCGATCTACGCGATGGCACGAGACAGGAGGCGGCAGCCTTCGCCAAGGCCGCCTTCAAGCCGACCGATTGGCTGACGGTCAATGGTGGCTTGCGCTACCAGCATTACTGGTCGAAGGACCGCAATGCGCCCGAACAACCCAGGCAGGACTACGTCTACGACACCTCGCTCAGCGACGGCGGCTTCAGCCCTTCGCTCGGCGTCACGATTGAACCGTTCGATGGTACGCAGTTCTATGTGAACTATTCCAACGCCCTGCGCTCGCCCAGCATCATGGAGGCGGTCTCCGCCTTCACCATGAATATCAATTCCGATATCGTGCCAGAGCGCTCCAGCAACTGGGAGGTGGGTACGAACCTGCGCCGCGACGGCCTCATTGCCGCCGACGATCAGGCTATGATGAAACTCGGGTTCTTCGACTGGAACGTCGACAACTACATCGCGCGCGAATGGCACACCGACCCCCGGGGCATCTCGGGCATGCGGATCCACAACATCGCCGGCGCGCACTTCCAGGGCATCGAACTCTCTGGGCGCTACGAGCGCGGCGGCTTCACCGCCGAACTCGCGGCCAACTATTACACCGATGTCGAGTTTTGCCGCACGGCGGCCACATGCGGGAACAAGTCGCTCTATGCCGATTACGCCACCAACCAGGTCCCGCCGGAATACACGCTGGCGCTGACCCTGTCGCAGACCTTCCTCGACGACGCGCTGACCGTTGGCGGCCGGGTGTCGCGCACGGGCTCGCGCGCCATCGGTCATGGCGACGTGACGGCGCAGGGCGCTTCGCAGTTCATCTCTCAGATCAACTGGAAGCCCTTTACGCTGGTGGATGCATTCGCCGAATACAAGATCAACGACGGGCTGACCGCCAGCTTCCGGATCGAAAACCTCACCGACGCCTATTATGTCGACCCCTTGAGCCTGGTTCAGCAGCCCGGCCCCGGGCGGACCTTTTATGCGTCTCTGAAGGCCGAGTTCTGATTTTTCGCCGACCTCCTGATCTGACAGCGGCCGTGCCGGAGCTTGCCTTCGGCACGGCAATGCCAGGCTGAATTGCAGCTTTGGCGACAGCCGGCATTTCTGGTAAGCGGCATGACGCAATGGCCCATTCAAAAGAGCGGTCGTTGCCGGTGTGTCGGAAGAAGAGTTGGGCGATGCCTGCGAGCCTCAGTGAAATAGCTGCCGTTCTCGGGCGTCCGGACGTCCTGTCAGCCGTGGTGATCGACACCGGACAGAACAGTCTCGTGCTCGATACCGGCGAACTGATCGTCCGGTTGCCCCGGCACGATCAAGCCGGTCGGGATATCGAGCGGGAGGCGAAGGTGCTCGCGGCGCTTGCCGGCCGGCTGCCGCTTGCCATTCCAAGCGTAGACGTCATCACGCTTGCCTCCGGAATTGTCGCCGTGCACGCGAAGTTGCCCGGCGCACCTTTGCTCGGTCTCGACGGTTTAAGTGTTGCGGAGCGCCAACGGCTGGCCGACACGCTCGCTGGCTTTCTCAATATGCTGCACGCGCTGCCCCTTGATACTGTCGGTGTGCCGGACGAAGCGGATGACCCGCTCGCCGAATGGCGCGACCTCTTCACCGATGTCGACGCCAGGGTGTTGCCGTTGTTGCCGGCCAAGATCGCCACAGCGGTCCGCCACCGGTTCGAGCGCTTTCTCGTCGACAGCGGCAAGCCTTTGCCGAGAACGGTCATCCATGGTGACTTCGGCACCGGAAACATCCTCGTCGACGACGGGCGCGTCTCGGGCGTCATCGACTTTGCCGGATGCGCGATCGGCGACCCGGCCTATGATCTCGCCAGCCTTTCCGCCGGGCTCGGCGACGATTTCCTTACGCTGATGCGCCGATCCTATCCGGGGATCGATGCCATGCGGGACCGGATCGGCTTCTACCGAAGCACATTTCCGCTGCTCGACGTGCTCTTCGGCCTGGACCACGGCGATGACGGCGCCCTCGATGCGGGGCTCGAAGCGTTGCGAGGCGGGTAACGCCTGCCTCTCCAACGTCAGCGACGACATGGCTCGCTTCGGCGAGCGCCTCCTGGTTCCCGTCGTTTGCCCGGGTTCCCGTTCAGAGCAAAAGCCCAAGCACGATCGCGGCGACGGCCGAGGTCAGAATGCCATTGAGCGCCATGGCGAGGCCGGAAAACGTGCCGGCGATCTCGTTGACCTGGAAAGCCCGCGCCGTGCCAATCCCGTGTGAGGTCAGGCCGGCTGCAAACCCGCGTGCCGCATAATTCTTGATCCGCAGCAGGTTCATCAACGGCGTCACGATGATTGCGCCAAGCACCCCCGTGAAGATGACCAGAAGCGCCGTCAGCGCCGGGTCGCCGCCGAGCTGCTGCGAAATGCCGACGGCGATGCCGGCGGTGGCCGACTTCGGTGCCAAGGATATCGCAACGCTGTCGGGTGCGCCGAGCAGCAGGGCAATGCTGGTGGCACAGACGATCGCCGTCAGGCTGCCGGCGAAGAGCGCGACAAGGACCGGCACGAAATTTTGCCGGATCAGCAGCCGGTTGCGGTAAAGCGGAACGGCGAGCGCCACCGTCGCGGGCCCGAGCGCGAAATGCACGAACTGCGCCCCGTCGAAATAGGTCGAATAGGATGTGCCGGTGACCGTGAGGATCAGAACGACGAGTGCGACGGCGATCAGCACGGGATTGACGATTGGGTTGAAACCGCTGAGCGCGGCCAGCCGCTGCGCGGCGATGAAGGCGCCGATCGTCACCGTCAGCCACAGAAGCGGGCTGGTCGAGAGATAGACCCAGAGTTCGAAGACGCGGCCGCTAGTGTCCATTGCCGGCTCCCTTCGCGCCGATCAATCGGCTGGCGAGCAGGAAGGCCCCGACCGTGACCATCAGCGTGACCACGGTCGATACAACGACGGCGACAACGATGGTGCCGGCATAGTCGTAGATCAGCCGGTAGTTCTGCATCACCCCGACGCCGAGCGGCACGAACAACACGCCGAGGTTCTTGAGCAGGGTGTCGGCGGCGCCGCTGACGCGGGTGTGGGCAGGGCCATCCTCTGACCCCGCTCTCCTATCGGCAAACCAGAGATAGGCCACCAGAAGCACGATGCCGAGCGCGGGAGCAGGCATGCTCAGGTCGAGTGTTCTGACAATGATCTCACCGATCAGTTGGCAGACCAGTATGACAAACAATCCTTCCATCGCCGTCTCCCGCAGGGTCCGCGGAGAGGTCCCCGCGGCGCATTTGCCTCATCAATCGGTGCTTCGTAGCCGAAATCCTTCCGTGATGCCTACCGCATAATCGCCAAACACTCAGTGATGCGCCGCGGCGACTGGAACCTCGTTGCCATCGCGGTCGTAGAGCTTGCCGTCGCGATAGTGGTCGCCGTCGCGCAGGGCGGAAATGTCCTGATAGCGGATGATGCGCTCCGTGCCGGCCACGAACACCGACTGCTGGTCGGAATTGCCGGCCTTGAAGTGGTTGAAGAGCAGATTGAGCGAGATCGCCATGATTGCCGACGAGCTGATGCCGGAATGGAAGATGGTCTCGAACCAGGCCGGGAACTGATCGTAAAAATGTGGTGCCGCGATCGGGATCATGCCGAAGCCTATGGAGGTGGCGACGATGACCAGGTTCATGTTGTTCTGGTAGTCGACCTTGGAGAGCGAGCGGATACCGCTTGCCGCCACCGTGCCGAAGAGCACGATCCCGGCGCCGCCGAGCACGGCTGGCGGAACGGCGGCAATCACCCGGCCCATCACCGGCAGGATGCCGAGCGTCACCAGGATGAGGCCACCGGTCGCGACCGCATAGCGGCTCTTGATGCCGGTGACTGCCACAAGGCCGACATTTTGGGCAAAGGCGCTCTGGGTGAACGAACCGAAGATCGGGGCAAACAGGCTCGATATCATGTCGGCGCGCAGGCCGTCACCAAGCCGTCTGGAGTCGACCTTGGTGCCGATGATCTCGCCGACGGCGAGAATATCGGCCGATGTCTCGACCAGGATCACCAGGAGAACGATGAACATCGAGATGATCGCCGCCGCCGTAAACACCGGCGCGCCAAAATGGAAGGGGGAGGGGAAGGCAAGGATCGGACCATCTGCGACCTTGGAAAAATCGGTCATCCCGAAGGCGAGCGCGATCAGGGTGCCGATGACCATGGCAAGCAGGATCGACAGCCGCGAAATGCTGGAGCTGCCGACCTTGCTCAGAAGCAGGACGGTGAGCAGGGTCACTGCCGCCAGCCCGATATTGCTGACGCTGCCGAAATCGGGCGCGGTCGAATTGCCGCCCATGGCCCAGCGCGCGGCGACCGGCATCAGCGTCAGGCCGATCGTGGTGATGACGATGCCGGTGACGAGCGGCGGAAAGAACCGGGTGATGCGCGAGAAGATCGGCGTGATCGCAAGGCCGACGAGCGAGGCGACCATGACCGCGCCCATCACCGCCGGCAGGCCGCCGCCTTCACGGCTGGTGACGATCGCCACCATGGTGGCGACGCCGGCAAACGAGACGCCCTGCACCAGCGGCAACTGGCAGCCGAAGAACGGAATGCCGATGGTCTGGAGAATGGTCGCGAGGCCCCCGGCAAACAGCGATGCGGTGATCAAAAGGCCGATATCGGCCGGCGACAGTCCGGCGGCCTGGCCGATGATCAGGGGGACGGCGACGATGCCGCCATACATGGTGAGCACGTGCTGGAGGCCGTAGACTAGGTTTGCGCCGGCGCCGAGGCGCTTGTCCTCCGGCCGCTCGATTGTGCGTTCATTGCGGTCGTTTCGATGCGAAACATCCATGTGCCTCCTCCCAGATGCGTGTTCAGTTCAATCTGCGCGTCTCCTCAAACGCGATGACGGAACTATAGGCCGAGTTCTTCAGCACCATTGCATGCGGGTGATTTGAAGTTGTTTTCGGTTTGCGAGCGGTAATGGCGTCTCGCTGGATCGTCGCAAGGGCGGCCTCTACCGCGCCGCCGCCTGCACCACCGTCACGGCGATCATGTGGAAGACGTCGTCGGCCGTGCAGCCACGCGAAAGATCGTTGGCGGGCTTGGCGAGGCCCTGCAGCACAGGGCCAATGGCGGTCGCGCCGCCGATGCGCTGGGCGATCTTGTAGCCGATATTGGCGGCATCGAGATTGGGGAAGACGAAGACGTTGGCCTGCCCGTGCAGCGCCGAATTGGGCGCTTTCGCCGACGAGACCGCTTCGACGAAGGCGGTGTCGAATTGCAGTTCCCCGTCGATCAGCAGGTCGGGGTGGGCGGCGCGGGCGATGTTCGTTGCCTCGACCACCTTGGAGACGCGGTCGTGCGCAGCGCTGCCATTGGTCGAGAAGGAGAGCATCGCGACCTTGGCACGGTCCCCGAGCAGTGCCTCGTAGGAGCGTGCCGACATGGCTGCGATATCGGCAAGGCCTGTGGCATCCGGGTCGACGACGAGGCCGCAGTCGGAAAAGACGAAGGCGCCCTTCTTTGCGTGATGAGGCTGGCACAGCATCATCAGGAAGAAACTGGAGACGAGCCCGGCATCCGGCGCCCGGCCGATCACCTGAAGCGCGGTGCGCACGGTATCGGCCGTGGTCGCGACCGCCCCACCGATGGTGCCGTCGGCCTCGCCCTCGCGCACCATCATGGCGGCAAAGACCAGGTCTTCTCGTACTGCCGTCTCGGCCGCCTGTCGGTCGACGCCCTTGCTCCGGCGCAGCTGGTGGTATCCGCAGGCAAACCGTTCCGTCAGCGCGGACGTTGCCGGATCCTCGATCCGGACGTCCCCGTCGCTGCCACCCTGCTCGCGCAGGCGGTCGCCGACGATATCGTGCCGTCCGACGAGGGTGATATCGCCAAGACCCTCGGCCTTGGCACGCAGGGCGGCTGCGACCACGCGGGCATCCTCGCCCTCGGCGAGCACGATATGGCGCGGCGCTTGTCTTGCGGTTTGAAGGATCTTGTCGAGCGGTTTCATCACAGATGCCCCAGATAATGCATGCCGACGAGTATGAAGACGCCGAGGAAAATGGTTTCGGCAACGACGAGCGCGACGGCGTCTCCTCCGACGTCGAGCACGCGGCGCAGCGACGTCTTCATGCCGACGGCGACGATGCCGGCCAAAAGCGCCCAGCGCGACGCTTCCATGCCGAGTTCGGCGACGAAGCTCGGCACCATTCCGCCGGAATTCATGGCTGCAAGGATCAGGAAGGCGACGACGAAGCCCGGAAGCAGCGGCGGGCGCTTGCCGGCCTCCACGCCTTCCTGCGGGACGTTGCGAAGCACGATCGAAAAGATGAGCACGACAGGCGCCAGCATCGTGACCCGGATGAGCTTGACCAGCGTCGCCGTCTCGCCGGCCTCAGGCGACACGGAAAAGCCGGCGCCGACCACTTGCGCCACGTCATGGATGGTGCCGCCGAAGAAGATGCCGGTGCCGCGGGCATCGAGCCCAAGCGACTGGGCGAGGATGGGATAGCCGATCATCGCGAGCGTGCTCAGAACCGTCACCGACAGCACGGTGAAGATCAGGTTGCGTTCGGAAAACTCATTCTTCGGCAGGACGGCGGCGATTGCCATCGCGGCGGACGCGCCGCAGATCGCGACCGCGCCGCTGGTCAAAAGCGCAAGTCGCCAGCCCCGGCCGAGCACCTTGGCAGCGGCCAGCCCGAACAGGATGGTTGCGGCGATGGCGGCGACCAGGAGGAGGATGGTGCCGCTGCCGAGCCCGATCAGGAGGTCGACGCTGATGCGCATGCCGAGCAGGGCGACGCCGATCCTGAGGATCTTCTTGGCCGACAGCTCTATGCCGGCGACGCAGCGCCCTTCCTCGGAGAGAAAGTGAAAGGCGATGCCGAGCAGCAGCGCCATCAGCATGGCAGGCGCGCCATAATGATCGGACAGGAACTGTGCGGCCATGGCGACCGCTGCCGTCACCAGCAGGCCGGGACCATAGGTCGACAGGGCCGCCGGCAGTCCCTGGAACCGCCGCGTCGTTTCGGATACCGCGCTCATGTGAAATTTCCCGTCTGAGAATGCCAAGTCGGACGTCCATGCCCGGCGACCGATGTCGCCGGGCATGGACCTGATGTCAGATATGTTGCTGCGGCCGCATGTCCGCGCGCTCGATGCCGGCCACCTGCACCGGCTTCTTCATCGCGTCACGGCGGAAGGGCTCGCCCAGTTCCTGGTTGAGGATGACCTCGACGAAGGTCGTCACGCCCTTGGCCTGGTCCTGCAGTGCCTGCTGCAGGGCGGCCGTCAGGTCGGCTTGCGTGTCGACCGTCACGCCCTTGAGGCCGCAGCCGTCGGCCACTTTCGCGTAGCTGAGGTTGGGGTTGAGCTCGGTGCCGACGAAGTTGTTGTCGTACCAGAGCGTCGTGTTGCGCTTTTCCGCTCCCCACTGGAAATTGCGGAAGATCACCATGGTGATCGGCGGCCAGCCGGCGCGGCCGATGGAGGTCATCTCGTTCATCGAGATGCCGAATGCGCCATCACCGGCAAAGCCGACCACCGGCACGTCGGGGCAACCGATCTTGGCGCCGACGATCGACGGGAAGCCGTAGCCGCAAGGGCCGAACATGCCGGGCGCCAGGTATTTCCGGCCCTGCTCGAAACTCGGATAGGCGTTGCCGATGGCGCAGTTGTTGCCGATGTCGGTCGAGATGATCGCGTCCTTGGGCAGCGCCGCCTGGATCGCCCGCCATGCCTGGCGCGGCGACATGCGGTCGGTCTCGCGGCGACGCGCTTCGGCGTTCCATTCGGTGCCCGGGTCGTCGTCCTCATGGTCCATCGACGACAGCTGCTGCAGCCAGGCCGAGCGGGTGGTGTGGATCAGCGCCTTGCGTTCCTCGCGGCCGATGTCGCCGGCCGTGGGCGACAGCTGCTCGAGGATCTGGCTTGCCACCTGCTTGGCGTCGCCGCAGATGCCGACGGTGACTTTCTTCGTCAGGCCGATGCGATCGGAGTTGATGTCGACCTGGATGATCGCGGCATTCTTCGGCCAGTAGTCGATGCCATAGCCCGGAAGCGTCGAGAACGGGTTGAGGCGGGTGCCGAGGGCGAGCACGACATCGGCCTTTGCGATCAGTTCCATCGCCGCCTTGGAGCCATTGTAGCCGAGCGGGCCGGCCGCCAGGCGGTGGCCGCCGGGAAACGCGTCGTTGTGCTGATAGCCGCAGCATACCGGGGCGTCGAGCCGTTCGGCCAGCGCAATGGAAGCGCCGATCGCGCCGCCGATGACCACGCCGGCACCATTGAGGATGACGGGGAATTTCGCTTCCGACAGCAATTTCGCGGCCTCGGAAATCGCCTGTTTGCCGCCGGACGGGCGTTCCAGCCGGACGATGCTCGGCAGTTCGACGTCGATCACCTGCGTCCAGTAATCGCGCGGGATGTTGATCTGCGCCGGGGCGCAGCCGCGCCAGGCCTTCTCGATCACCCGGTTGAGCACCTCGGGAACGCGGCTCGCGTCGCGCACCTCCTCCTGGTAGCAGACCATCTCTTCAAACAGCGCCATCTGGTCGACCTCCTGGAAGCCGCCCTGTCCGATGGTCTTGTTGGCCGCCTGCGGCGTCACCAGCAGCATGGGCGTATGGTTCCAGTAGGCGGTCTTGACCGCCGTCACGAAGCCGGTGACCCCTGGGCCGTTCTGGGCGATCGCCATCGACATGTTGCCGGTGACGCGGGTGTAGCCGTCGGCGATCAGCGCCGCGTTGGTTTCGTGGGCGCAGTCCCAGAAGGTGATGCCGGCTTTCGGAAAGAGGTCGGAGACTGGCATCATCGCCGAGCCGATGATGCCGAAGGCGTGCTCGATGCCGTGCATCTGGAGGACTTTGATGAAAGCCTCTTCGGTCGTCATTTTCATTGTATTGTTCCTTTCATGTTGAATTTGGCGCCGACCGAGCGGCTAGAGGATTTCGTCTTTCAGGTAGTACCAGCGGTACATTCCCCACTGGCCGATGCGCCTGAACGGCGTCAGCAGCCCGTGGCTGGGGAGGGGAGAGGTGAAGATCGGCAGGTCGAGGGCGCCGCCCTTGCCGGCGACCATCTGCGCCATGCGCCGTCCGGCCTGGGCCGAATACATGACGCCGTTGCCGCCATAGCCCATGGCGTAGAACAGGGCCTGTTGCGGATCCGGGCGAAAGATGCGCGGCATCATGTCGTGGCTGACGTCGACCCAGCCCCACCAGGAGTAGTCGACCTTGATGCCTTTCAGCACCGGAAACTTCCGGTAGAGCCCCTCGAGCAGACGGTCGAGATGCTTCGGGTTGACCGCGTCCGTGCCGGTAATCGCGCTGCGGCTGCCGATCTGCACGCGGCCATCCGGCAGCAGGCGATAATAGTGGCGCAGCGTGCGCGTGTCGGTCAGCGGTATGTGCGTGCGGAAGTTCAGCGCCGCCCGCTCCTCGTCGGTGAGGACGCGGGTGACGATCGAGTTGGAGAGGATCGGCATCAGCCGGTGCTTGGTCAGCGAATGCAGGCCGGGCGAGGTGTAGCCTGCGGTGGCAAAACACACCGCCCTTGCCCGCACGGTGCCGCCGGGGGTGCGGAGGTAGAAGGCCCCGTTTTTCTGGACGCAGCTCAGAACCGGGCTGGATGTGTGAACGCGGGCACCGAGCTTGCGCGCAAGCGTGAGATAGCCGAAGGCGAGCTTGGCGGCGTGGACGCCCATGCCGTCGGGTTCGTAAAGCGCGCCGACCGCCTCGTTGTCACGGACGAAATCGCGGTGGATCTCCTCGCGGCCGAGGATACGCGTGCGGTAGCCGAAGACATCGTTGAGGACACGGGATTCGGTTTCAAGCGTCGGCATCACCTTGTTGCGATGGGCGATATAGAGATGCCCGCCGTCCTGAGGGTCACAGTTGATCTCCGGCGAGCGGATCAGGTCGCGGAAGAGATCGAAGGCCTCGCCGATCTCGACGTGCAGCTTTTTGGCGACGTCGACGCCCCAACGCTCGATCCACTGCGAGCGCTTGAGCCGGCCGGCGGAAATCTGCGCTTGGCCGCCGTTGCGGGTGCTGCAGCCCCAGGCGACGCCGTTGGCTTCCAGGACCGTCGCCTTGATGCCGTGCTCCCGGGCCAGATGAATGGCGCAGGAGAGGCCGGTGTAGCCTGAACCGACGATCGCGACGTCGACGTCGACATCCCCAAGGATAGGGCCGTCGTCTGCCGGGGGCGGGCCCGCCGTTGCGATCCAGTAGGTCGGCGCATAGTCCTTGCCCTCACCGGGATTGCTCGCGTGGTTGGGGTCATATGCCGGGTCGAAGGGCTTGCTCGGCCTGACTGTTCTGACAAGCTGTTCCATGACGGTTTCCTGGCCTGGCTCTCGCTCAGTAGCGGAAGGGAGCCGCAATCAGCGGCCGGTTCTTGCGGAAGGCCTGCTTGCGCACGATCTTGCCGTCGCGCAGCGTGAAGAGGTCGCAGCCCTCCGCCTCGATGCGGCTGCCGTCGGCGTTGGTGCCGGAAAAGGTCCATTCCGAAACGCCCCGGTCGCCGTGGACGAAGTGGCCGTGATGCGCCCAGTGCGCATCCGCCATCGCGCCCCACACGCCGCTGAAGGCGGTGGCGATCTGGTCAGTGCCTTCGACACGCGTGCCGTGGGCTTCGCTGCCGGCGACCGTGTTGAAGATGCAGTCGCTGGCGAAGAAGGACATCACGCCGTCGATGTCGTGCCGGTTGAAGGCGTCGAAGAGGTCGGAGAGGTCGTTGGCGGTGATCGGGGCGGTCATATGTCAGTTCCTTGCGTGTTGCAGGCGATGAATTCGGGCATGGCTTCGCCGTGGCCGGAAGAACCGGCAGATCGGCTTGTCTGTCAGGGGAGGGGCCGTTAGGGCCGAGCGGTTATCCGCTCGGCGGCTGTCGTCCTATCGACGGATGCATCGTCACACCTTGCCCTTCCAGGGGATGAGCGCCTTTTCGAGGTGGCGGATCAGAAGGTCGAAGGCGAAGGCGAAGATGCCGATGACGATGATGCCCATGATCACGGTGTCGCTGGCGAGGAACTCGGCGGCGTTCAGGACCATGAAGCCGAGGCCTCGGTGCGCGGCGACCATTTCGGCCGCAACCAGTGTCGTCCAGCCGACGCCGATGCCGATGCGCATGCCGGTGAAAATCTCGGGCAAGGCTGCCTTCAGGATGACGTGGCTGATGACCTGGCGGCGGCTGGCACCCATCGCATAGGCCGCGTGGATCTGCTCGATCGAGACCGAGCGAACGCCGGCCCGGGCGGCGATCGCCATCGGCGCGAAGATCGCAAGGAAGATCAGGAACACCTTCGGGAACTCGCCGATCCCAAGCCAGATGATGATCAGCGGCAGATAGGCAAGCGGCGGCAGCGGGCGGTAGAATTCGATGATCGGATCGAACAGGCCGCGCATCACCCGGTTGACGCCCATGAGGATGCCGATCGGCACTGCGGTGACGAGGGCGAGGGCAAAGGCGCCGAGCACGCGGCCAAGGCTTGCAAGCGTATGCTGGGCGAGCGTCGAATTGGAGACGCCCTCCGTCAGCGCGATCACGAACTTGTCCCAGACCGCAAGCGGCGACGGCAGGAACAACGGCTTGACCCATTGCATTTCGGTGATCAGCAGCCAGAGCGCGATGAGCGTCAGTGCGGTCAGGAGGCTGATATGCCCGCTCATGCCTTCGCCGGGGGCGCCGTAGATCCGGCCGGGCTTCACCGGCTTGGCCTTCATCACGCGCTCAAGCATGGAGGAGCTCCGGGCTTCCGGACTGGCGCTCGTCGCCGTAGATGATGCTGAGGATCTGTTCACGCATGTCGATGAAGTCGCGACTGGATTTGATTGCACGGGCATTGCCTTCTTCCAGAAACCGTTTGTTGAAATCGAGCTCGTAGGTGTGGGTGATCCGTCCGGGGCGCGGCGACATGACGATCAGCCGCGAGCCGAGGAACAACGCCTCCTCGACGCTGTGGGTGATGAAAAAGAACATCTTGTTGGTCAGCTGCCAGACTTTCAGCAGCAATTCCTGGATGGTCTCGCGGGTCAGCGCATCGAGCGCTGCCATCGGTTCGTCCATCAGCAGCATGGACGGATCGCAGCTGAGCGCCCGGGCGATGCCGACGCGTTGCTGCATGCCGCCGGACAGATGGTAGATCATGTGCCGGTGGAAATCCTGCAGACCGACGAGGGCAAGGTTCTTGGCGGCCACCTCGTGTCGCGTCGCCTTGTCGACACCTCGCAGTTTCAGTCCGAATTCGGTGTTGTCGATGACGTTCAGCCAGGGCAGCAGCGCGTGTTTCTGGAACACGACGCCGCGGTCGGCGCCGGGGCCGGAGACGCGGCGGCTTCCAAGCGTGATCTCGCCGGCGCTCGGGGCCATGAAGCCCGCCATCAGGTTGAGCAGCGTGGTCTTGCCGCAGCCCGATGCGCCGAGCGCCACGACGAAATCGCCGCTCTTGATCTCGAGGTTGACGCCCTTGAGCGCGATGACCGCCTCGTCCGTATAGAGACCGGGATAGGTCAGGCTCACATTGCTGACGTTGAGAGTTTCCATGGGAAAGGCCTTTCGGGAAATGGCTGTTGAGTGGCGTTGGCAGCACTCCTGGCCGGCTGGCGGCCAGGAGCTCAGCGTCGGCTACTTCGAAGCCTCTTTCGCGTAGGCGCTGTTGACGTAAGGGGTGTAATCGTCGAGCGCCTTGTCGATCTGCTTCTGGTCGGCGAGGAACTTGGCGCTTTCCGTCAGCGCGCGCAGTGCGCCGCCGCCAAGCCAGGTCTCGGATGCCTGTTCTTCAGCCGTCGGGAAGGACAGGAGGTTCAGTGCCTCGACCGTGCCGGCGCCATCGCCGCCGATGAGCTTGACGATGTTCTGGACCGGCGCGGAATCCGCCGTCCAGGTCGCGCCGTTCGCCTTGTAGTCGGCATAGGCCTCGGCCAGAACCTTGGTGAAGGCGGCCATGAATTTCGGGTTTTCGGCGGCCCATTTCTTGTCGACGACAAGGCCGTCGAAGGTCGGCACGCTCGCCGCGCCGATCACTTCGGAATCGGAGATCACCTTGCCGGTTTTCAGGAGTTCCGACAGGGCCGGCGGCCAGACATAGGCGGCATCGATATCACCGCGCTGCCAGGCGGCGACGATCTGCGGCGGCTTCATGTTGAGGATGTTGACCTCGCGCGGATCGACCTTCCAGACCTGTTCGAGGCCGACCAGCAGATGGAAATGCGAGGTCGACACGAACGGCACGCCGACGGAGCGGCCGACCAGATCTTCCGGTTTCTCGATGCCCGAGCCCTCGCGGGCGACGAGCGCCTCCGACTTGCCGATATTGTCAAGGATCCAGAACAGTTCGAGATCGACGCCGCGGGTCGCAGCCGCCGTGGTGCCGGTCGAGCCGATGACGCCGATCGGGACGTTGCCCGAGGCAAGCGCCGTCGAGATATCGCCACCGGAGCTGAACTGGCGCCAGTCGACGATGTAGCCCGCTTCCTTGGCGGCGGCGTCGAAGCGGCCGTCGGCAATTGCCGCGATGAACGGACCGACGATCTGCTGGTAGCCGACGATCACATTGGTCTCGGCGCTGGCAAGAGTAGATGTCAGGAGGCTGGCCGCAATCGTGGCTGCCCCCGCCATATATTTCAAGGCGTTGGAGTAGAACATATGTTTCCCTCTGGTTCCGATCCCGCTTTTCGGGATCTGTCGGCTGTTTTGCCGATCTCATTTTCGACCATTAGGGATAATGCAGCTTTGCCGTTTGCTTTATAGCCAGATTGAAAGTTAGATAAGTCCAGTTACAGCCGATGGGGAGATCGGACTTGGCGCGCATCTCGGTTCCGGAAACCATCTTCTTCGTCGACCGGGCGAGCCGGACGAGCCTGCAGGCGCAGATCCGAGAGACGGTCGTGTCCGCCGTGCTGTCGGGGCGTTTGCCGTCAGGCGCACAGCTTCCCTCGACCCGCAAGCTCGCAACCTATCTCACCATCTCGCGCCTCACCGTCACGCTCGCCTACCAGGAGCTGGCGACGCAGGGCTATATCGAGGCGAGCGATCGCAGCAGCTACCGCGTCGCCGACAAGCCGCCGTTCAACGTACTGGGGGCGGACGTGGCGCTTCCGGATGCGGACGCGGTAGATTGGTCGTCGAAGCTCAGATCGACCTTTCGGGTCGCCAAGCAGATGCGCAAGCCGCTCGACTGGCGACGCTATCCCTATCCGTTTCTCTACGGGCAGATGGACCCGTCGCTGTTCGATCTCAGCGCCTGGCGGGACTGTGCGCGGCGGGCGCTCGCGCGCGAGGATTTCGAGCTGATGGCCGGCGATTTTGCCGCGTCGGACGACGTGCAGTTGGTGAACTACATCTGTTCGCGCACGCTGCCGGGGCGCGGCATCCGGGCCAATCCCGACGAGATCCTGGTGACTGTGGGTGCGCAGAACGCGCTCTGGATCGTCATCCAGCTGTTGTTGCAGCGCGGCTCCCATGCCGTCTGCGAAAATCCGTGCCACCCGGATATGAGCGCCTCGTTGCGCCTCAGCGGTGCAAAGGTCACGGTGCTCGATGTGGATGAGGGCGGGCTGCCGCCCTCCAGCCTGCCCGACCAGGTCGACGCCGTGTTCGTGACGCCGAGCCACCATTCCCCGACGGGCGCGACCATGCCGATGGAACGACGGGCGGCACTGCTCGAAGCAGCGTCGAGCCGCGACTTCGTCATCGTCGAGGACGATTACGAGTTCGAGATGAGCTTTCTCGCGCCACCGTCGCCGGCGCTCAAGGCCTTCGACCGCAACGGGCGGGTTTTCTACATCGGCAGTTTCTCCAAATCGCTCTTTCCGGGACTGCGGCTCGGTTATCTCGTCGCGCCTGCGCCGGTTATTCGCGAGGCGCGGGCGCTGCGCGCCCTGATGCTGCGCCATCCGCCCGGCCACCTCCAGCGCACGGCCGCCTATTTCCTGGCGCTCGGCCACTACGACGCCGTGCTGCACCGGATGCGGGAGGAATACCATCTGCGCCATCGGGTAATGGCGGACGCGCTCAATGCCAATGGCCTCAAGATCGCCGGATCGGCGGCCTTCGGTGGCACGTCCTTCTGGATCGAGGGCCCCGAGGGCCTCGATGCTGACAGGCTGATGGCCGACCTGCGGGACGACGGGGTGCTGATCGAATCCGGATCGCCATTCTTTCCGACCGAAGAGGAAAGCTGCCGCTTCTTCCGCATGGGATATTCGTCGATCGGAAGGGACCGGATCGCCGAAGGGGTCAAGCTGACGGCGAGCCGGATGGCGCAGCGCTGATAGGAACGGCCCCGGCAAGGCCGGGGTACTGTGCCGTCACTCCGGGTCGGCGTGCCCGCCGCTTGCTAACCGTTCGACAGAAGGGCCAGGATCTCGGTGCGGTTGAGCTTCTTGCCGCTCGCGACGTCGAAGATCCGCAGCGCGATCTTGTTGGCGGGCGGGTCGGATTGGGTGCAATTGTTCTGGGTGCACCATTCCGCCAGAGCTTCGCGCATCTCCACGATGTCGGTTGTTGGGGAATTGCGGGTGTTTGACATGGCAGAACCTCATTTTCGGCTTGAGCTTAGGTTCTGTGTCGCGGCGTCACAACTCTGAGAAATCAGGGGAATCCGGCCGTTTTACCCATCAGAAAGCACGGTACATCATGCCTGACGCACAGCGCTTTCCGTCGGCGCGGCGTCGCCCGTCTGGCGGATATGTGCCTCGATCAGCCGTTTGAGACCGGCGACATCGCGGGCTTCGAGCGCGTCGATCATCATGTGGTGCTCGCGTGCGGACCGTTCGACGCGGGCGCGCGTCCGCCACTGGGAAACCGGTGCGGAAGAGGTTCGCTGGCGGATCTCGGACACGACCTCCACCAGCTCGGTGTTTCCCGCCAGAAGCAGCAGTTCACGGTGAAAGGCGAGGTTTGCCTCGTAGTGTTCGAGCACCGTGCCCTCCATCGTCATCCGGTCGAAGTGCTGGGCCAGCTGGCGCAGCCTGGCGATGCTTTCCGGCGTGGCGTTCTCGACCATCAGGTCGGCAACAGCGGTTTCGAGGATGACGCGGATGTCGCTGATTTCCTGCGCGCGCCGGCCCTCCGGTTGGTAGACGTGGTAGCCGCGGTTGGGCACATGCTCCACCAGCCGCTTCTGCGAGAGGCGATCGAGCGCCCGGCGAACCTCCGGTCGGGTGCAATCGTAACGCTTTTCCAGGTCGATCTGCTTGAGCCATGTTCCCGCCGGCAAAACGCCGGTCAGGATGTCCTCGAGCACGAGATCGGTGACGTCCCGCTCCTTGGCCGAAGTATAGGTAACACTCTGCATTTGGGTCATGGACAGTCCTGTTTGTCGATTGCCGGCGGGCTCGCTGCGTTCGCATCCGCGATCGGCTTGAAGCCGGCCAGACACGGATACCGAAAATATCGATCGTCGCCCATTGCGCAATTTATTTTTGTATCCTAAATTGGCGCCAATTTTGGTAACTATCGTAATTGGGACGCTGAACGCAATGGAAAACACGCAACGCCTGTGGTCGATCGTCGAGGAAAAAAGCCCGGCCTTCTTCGAGCTCAGCGATCGCGTCTGGGACAGTCCCGAAACCAATTACGAGGAGTTTCAATCGGCAAGCGAGCACGCCCGTCTGCTTGAAGCGGAAGGCTTTCGCATCGAGCGCAATGTCGCCGGTCTGCCGACGGCTCTGATCGGCGAGGCTGGCGAAGGTGGTCCGGTGATTGCGATCCTCGGCGAGTTCGACGCCCTCCCGGGCCTCAGCCAGGTCGCCGGCCTTGCCGAAGAGCGGCCGGTCGTTCCCGGCGGCAACGGTCACGGCTGCGGCCACAACCTGCTCGGCTCCGGCTCCATGCTCGCGGCAGCCGCGGTCAAGGACTACCTCAAGGCCAACGGCCTGAAGGGCCGCGTGCGCTATTACGGCTGCCCGGCCGAGGAGGGTGGTTCGTCGAAGGGCTTCATGGTGCGGGCGGGCGCCTTCGACGATGTCGATATCGCCATATCCTGGCACCCGGCTGCCTTTACCGGCGTCAACAATCCGATTTCGCTTGCCTGCAACGAGATCAATTTCCACTTCTCCGGTCGGGCCTCCCATGCCTCGGCAACGCCGCATCTCGGTCGCAGCGCACTGGATGCCGTCGAGCTGATGAATGTCGGCGTCAACTACATGCGCGAGCACATGCCATCGAGCGCCCGCGTCCATTACGCCATTACCGATGCAGGCGGCGATGCGCCCAACGTCGTGCAGGCCCGTGCGACGGTGCGCTACCTCGTGCGCGCCCGGTCCCTGCCGGAGCTGCTGGGACTGATCGAGCGCGTCAAGAAGATCGCCGAAGGTGCCGCGCTGATGACGGAGACGACCGTGCGCTATGACGTGATCAGCGGCGATGCCAATCTCGTCGGCAACGGCCCGCTGGAAGCCCGGCTCCACGACCAGCTGGAACATCTAGGCCCGGCCGCCTTCGATGCCGCCGATCTGGAGACGGCACGCAAATTCCAGGCGACCTACACGCCCGACGATATCGCTGCGTCCTATGCCCGCTTCGGTCTGGCTGCGCGCAAGGGGCAGCCGCTGTGCGATATCGTCTATCCGCTCTATGGCGGCGACGGCAGCATTGTCGGCTCCACCGACGTTGGCACCGTGAGCTGGGTCGTGCCGACGGTACAGATGCGCGGCGCGACCTATGCGATCGGGACACCAGGCCATTCCTGGCAGCTGGTCGCACAAGGAAAATTGCCGGCTGCCCACAAGGGCATGGCGCATGCGGCGAAAGCCATGGCGAGCCTTGCCATCGACCTGATGGCGGATCCCGACCTGGTAGCCGCCGCCAAGGCGGATCATCGCCGCCGCCTCGACGGAACGCCCTTCGTCAATCCGATCCCAGACGATATCGCTCCGCCGCTTCCCGTGCACAAGGCCGGCGCCACGCAAAAGGGAGTTCAGGCGTTGTGACCCAGCCCGGTATCCTCGAACTCCTCAGTTTTGGCCCCGGCGGGTGGGGGAACATCCTGCTTGCCGGCGCGACGATGACGATCCTGATCGCGCTGTCGGGCTATGCGACCGGTGCCGTCATCGGCGTCTTCGGCGCCTGGGCAAAGGTCCGGGGTGGTCCGGCGACCCGCCTTGCCGCCGACGTCTACACGACGGTACTGCGCGGCATTCCCGATCTGCTGGTCATCTACCTGCTCTATTTCGGTGGTTCCGCCGCCATCTCCGCGATCGGGCACTTCTTCGGTGCCGAAGGGTTCATCGGATTTCCCGGTTTTCTCGCCGGCATGCTCGCGGTCGGGATTACCTCCGGCGCGCAGCACACGGAGGTCTTTCGTGGCGCGTTCAGGGCTGTCCATCCGGGTGAAATCGAGGCGGCGATTGCGTGCGGCATGCCACGATGGCTGCGCTTCCGGCGCATCGTTGCGCCGCTGACGCTTCGGCACGCCTTGCCTGGCCTCGGCAACGTCTGGCAGGTCGTGCTCAAGGAGAGCGCGCTTGTGTCGATTACCGGCGTCGCCGAACTGCTGCGCCAGTCCCAGATTGCCGCGGGTTCCACCGGCCTGCCCTTCGATTTCTATCTGATCGCCGGCGGCATCTATCTCGCGATCTCGACGGTCTCGAGTGCCGTCCTGCATCGGGCCGAGCATCATTTCAGCCGCGGCGTGAGGAGAAGCTGATGGACTGGATTTTCCTCCAGGAAACCTTCGTAAGCCTCGTCTCGGCTGTTCCGCTGACACTGTTGCTGGCGGCCAACTCGATCGTGCTCGGTGCGGTCCTGGCCGTCGGCATTGCCGTTGCCCGGTTTTCCGCCATCGCGCCGCTGCGCTGGCTGGCGCAGGCCTATGTCTTTGTTTTTCGCGGCACGCCGCTGCTCGTCCAGCTCTTCATCATCTATTACGGCCTCAGCCAGTTTCCGGCCATCCGGCACAGCCTACTCTGGCCGATCCTCCGGGAGCCCTACTGGTGCGCGGTGCTGGCGCTGGCGCTCAACACGGCCGCCTATGCCAGCGAAATTGTCCGCGGCGGCCTGCTCTCGGTTCCCTTCGGACAGATCGAGGCGGCCAGGGCATGCGGCATGTCGCGGTTCATGATCTTCCGGCGCATCACGCTGCCTCTCGGCGTGAGGCAGGCATTGCCCGGCTACGGCAACGAGATGATCGCGATGGTCAAGGCCACATCCCTGGCATCCATCATAACCCTCATGGAAGTGACGGGCGTTGCCGCCCGCATCATTTCCGAGAGCTACCGCGCGATCGAGGTCTTCGTCGTCGCCGGTGCCATCTATCTCGCCATCAACTTCCTGCTCACGCGCCTGGTCCAATTCGTCGAGTTCCGGCTGAGCCCGCATCTCAGGCAGCCGGTCGCGGTGTTGCCCGCTATCATCGAAGGAGAAGCGCATTGAGTTCGTCCGTTGCGCCCGTCGCCATCAGCGTTCGGGACATCCACAAGAGCTTCGGCCCGATTGAGGTGCTGAAGGGCATTTCGCTCGACGCGCGCGAAGGCGAGGTCGTCTCCATTCTCGGCTCCTCCGGCTCGGGCAAATCGACCCTGCTTCGCTGCATCAACATGCTCGAGACGCCCGATCGTGGCGCGGTGACGGTTGCGGGCGAGACGATCGAGATGCTCGCGGCAGCCAACGGCAAGAGCCGGCCGAAGGATCGCGCCCAGGTGGATCGCATCCGCTCGCGCCTCGGCATGGTGTTCCAGAGCTTCAATCTCTGGTCCCACAAGACGGTGCTGGAGAACGTCATCGAGGCGCCGATCCATGTACAGAAGCGCCCGCGCGCCGAGTGCATCGAGGAGGCCGAAGCGCTCTTGGCCAAGGTCGGTATCGCCGCCAAGCGCAACCACTATCCGGCGCATCTTTCCGGCGGCCAGCAGCAGCGCGCCGCCATCGCCCGGGCGCTCGCCATGCGCCCGGCGGTCATGCTGTTCGACGAGCCGACGTCGGCGCTCGATCCTGAGCTGGTCGGCGAGGTCCTGCGCGTCATGCGCTCGCTCGCCGAGGAGGGCCGCACGATGCTGGTCGTGACCCACGAGATGGGTTTCGCACGCGATGTGTCCAGCCGGGTCATCTTTCTTCACCAGGGTCAGATCGAGGAAGACGGTCGACCGGAAGACGTTTTTGGCAATGCCAAATCCGAACGGTTCCGGCGGTTCATCAAGGCTTGAACCACCGGACCTAACCACTCAAAAAAGGGGAACTACCAATGAACTACACGAAATCTGCAATGAAGGCGCTGTGCGCCGCGACCATGCTGTTTGCCGCCGGCGCCGCGCACGCGGAAAACAAGACGTGGACGCGCGTGTCGATCGCCACGGAAGGCGGCTTCAAGCCCTACAACTTCACCAAGCCCGACGGCACGCTCGACGGCTATGAGATCGAGCTCAGCAAGTATCTCTGCGCCCATATGAAAGTAGAGTGCGAGATCAACGTCCAGAACTTCGACGGCATGATCCCGGCGCTGAATGCCGGCAAGTTCGACGCGATCATTTCCGGCATGTCGGCGACCGCCAAGCGCGAACAGGTCATCGATTTCAGCGATTCCTATGGCTCGACCGGCCAGGCCTTCGCGACCTCGAAGTCAGGCCCGCTCGCATCGCTGCCGGAAAAGGGCGTCGTGTTTTCGCTCGCTTCGAACGAGGCGGGCGCTGTCACCGAGATCGAGAAGCTTAAGCCGCTGCTCGAAGGCAAGACGATCGGCGTCCAGATCGCCTCGACCGGTGCCGCCTTTGTCGACAAGTATCTAAAGGGCGTCGTCGAGGTGCGCGAGTACAAGACGACGGAAGAGCACGACCTCGATCTGGCCGCCGGCCGCGTCGATCTGGTGATGGCTTCGATGGCCTATCTGACGACCGCCTCCGAAAAGCCTGGCAACGAGGACATGACCACGGCCGGCCCCCGCTTCCAGGGTGGCTTTCTCGGTCGCGGCAGCTCGGTCGGCCTGCGCAAGACGGATCCGGAGCTGAAGGCGCTGTTCAACGAGGCGATCGCGGCCGCCAAGGCGGATGGAACGATCAAGACGCTTTCGGAAAAGTGGTTCGGCTTCGACGTTACGCCACGCTGAGGCGCTCGCCGTAAAACCCACTTGCTTCATTGTTGGCCGCTGCCGCGTCAAATCGTGGTGGCGGCCTTTCCGATTTGCGCGGAAACACAGCAACGATCTCTTTGTCTTTGCGCATGGGCAGCGCCGGCAATGCGCTGCGTGCATTCAGGCCTGGAGCTTCAGGACCGCATTCCTGGCCAGTCCGAGCAGGGACGCGGGGCCGCCAAACGGCCAGCTCGGCAGGCCGACGGGAACGACACCGCCGGACGCGACCACCGGAAGCATCGGCCACAGCGCGCTTGACTGCAACTCCGGCGGTGCCGCGTCGGCGAGCAGGACGAGCCTGGATTTGCCATCGAGTGCGGCGAGGCCCTCGAGCCCGATGGTGCTGAACCCGAACGGCTCCGATGGCAGGTCGAGCGCTGCCGAAAAGCCCGCCCGCACAAATACCTGCATCGCGGCGGAATTCGATGTGAAGATGCGCAGGCGCGGCACGCCCGGCAGGGGCTGGGCGATGAGAACAGGCTGCCCGCCGAGCTTGCTGCTCCCGACATCCTTGGCGATGTCGGCGAGCTTCGTGTCGAAATCAGCAAGCAGCGCGTTGGCCGCCTCGATGCGGCCGAGCGCCTCGCCGGACGCTTTCGTGCAGCCGTAGACGGCCGACAGCAGGTCGCCGTCGTCAGGCTGGTCGTTGAGTAGACGTGTCGGCGCGATCTGCGAAAGCCGATGTTCGAGCGCGCGGTGACGCAAAGCGGACGTGAGGATGAGATCCGGTTTCAGCCGGGTCAGCGCTTCCATGCTGGGCTGCTGGCGGCCGCCGACGTCGGTAGCGCCGGCAAGCCCGTCGTTGCCGACCGATACCCAGCGGCGATAACCATCGAGGTCGGCAACGCCGATGGGGCGCTCGCCCAGCAGAAGGGCGATTTCCGTTGCCAGAAACTCAAGCGTGACGACCCGGCGCGGCTCGCCCGCCTGAAGACGTGGCGCGGCCAGAAGCGACAGGGCGCCGAAAACGAAACCCCGTCGTGTCGGCCTGATCACCATTTGATGCTCGCGGTCGCGACCACCGACCGGCCCTGGCCGTAGTAGCACTGGGTCATGGTGTTGCAGCCGGCGACATAGGCCTTGTCTGCGAGATTGTAGCCGTTGAGCTGCAACCGGTAACGATCATGCTCATAGCGCACGAAGGCATCGACCAGTGTGTATCCGGGTACGAAGAAGGAATTGGCGGTGTCGCCTGCGGTCTTGCCGATATGGCGCACGCCGCCGCCGACCACCAGTTCGCCCTGCCAGGCGTCCGGTAGCGGCATGTCGTAGCTGACGAACAGAGACTGCTGCTGCTTGGGCACCGTATAGGGCATCTTTCCGATCTGCGACGCGGTCTGGCTCTGCGTGACCTCAGGGTCCTGGAAGCTCGCCGCAGCCGTCAGGTTGAGGCCATCCCAGAGGCTGGCATTGGCCTCGATCTCGACGCCGCGTACCCGGACCTCATCGGTCTGATAGTAGACGGTGGCGATGCGGTTGACCACATTCTGCTGCGTCGCCTCGAAGGCCGACAGGGTGACGTCGAAATCCGCTCCATCAGGCGCGTATTTGACGCCCACTTCCTTCAGCGTGCCGGTCGTCGGCTTCAGCGCCGTATTGGCCAGTGTCAAGACCGGCAGGAACGAGGTCGAATAAAGCGCGTAGGGCACGACGCCGTTGTCGAAGACGTAGGCTGCGCCAACGCGTCCTGTAAACTGGCTCGGATCCTGTGTGTATGGCGTCGTCACCCCGGTTGCCAGCGCCTTTGACTGAGAGCTGATGCTGACGAAATCCTGCCGTCCGCTGGCGGTGAGCCGCAGTCCACCCAGCTCGATCTGGTCCTGGACATAAATGCCGACCTGTCGCTGGATCTGGTCGAGGCGGGTCGTCAACGCAGCAGGCGTGAATGGCTGGTCATAGGTCGGATCGAACAGATCCTGGGTCGGGCCGACCTTGGATCCGGTGTTGTTGATCAGGCGCTGCCATTGAAAATCGACGCCGGCCAGCACCGTGTGCTGCATCGGGCCGGTATCGAACTTGTACTCGAGGTTGGTGTCGAGCGCATAGGCGTCGAGCACCGGCTGGGCGTTGTAGACCGTGCGCGTGATCGTTCGATCGTCGGTCAGACCACTAGTGAAGAGGTTCTGGTAGTTGGCGTCGAGGCGGGAGTAGCGGAAGTTCTGCCGCAGCGTCAGGTCTTCGCTGAGCGCATGCTCCAGGCGATAGCCGACATAGGCCGTTTCCTTCTCGTAGGTGTCGTAGCGCGGGTCACCATCGGTAAAGTCCCGCGGGATCGTCAATCCGAGGCTGTTGGGCAGGACGCTGCCGCGCGCCGGGATGATCGCGCCGGCCTGGCCCGCATCGTCCTTGATGTAGGCGCCGTAGACGGTGAGGCTGGTATCTTCGTCGGGCGTCCACGAGATCGTCGGGCTGATGGCAAAGCGGTCGTTCTTGCCGAGCTTGATGCCGGTTTCGCTGTCGCGATAGATGCCCGTCAGGCGATAGGCGAGGTCGTTATCCTTGCCGAGCGGACCGGTGAGGTCGAAGCCGGTTTCCTTTTGGCTGAAGCTGCCATAGCGGGCGTAAACCTCGCCGCTTGCTTCATCCGACGGGTCCTTGCTGATCATGTTGACGACACCGCCGACATTGGTCTGGCCGAACAGTGCGGAGCTTGGGCCGCGAAGAACCTCGACGCGGTTGAGGAAGTAGGGCTCGACGCGGAAGCCGGCGTAACCACCCGTCTGGTTGGCGATCTGCGGGATGCGCAGGCCGTCGAGATAGAGATCGGCCGGAAAGCCGCGCACGGTGAAGTAATCCGACCGCGTGTCGTTGCCGTAGCGCTGGCCGTTGACGTTGGCGCTATAGACCAGGCTGTCGGCGACCGATTGCACCGCGCGGTCGGTCATGCTGGCCCGGGTGATGACGGAAATGGATTGCGGCGTCTCGGCGACCGGTGTCGCCGTCTTGGTGGCGGACGCGCTGTCCCTGGCGACATAACCTTCGCCGGCCGAGCGCGAGGTCTTGGTCGAGGCGCGGCTGCCCTCGACCGTGATTGTCTCCAGCTTCGTCGCTGGCTGGGCATCTTGCGCCTGGGCGAGAGGCATCTGCGCCAGGATGGCGAAACCGGCGACACTCGAGATCAGCAGGCCATGGGTGGTCGAGCGGGCCCTGTGCGCTCGGGGCGTCGGCGCATCGCCGTTGGAGGAGAGCGCAAAACTCGAATGCCTGTGTGCCATTGCCAATTGTCCTGACCTTGCATTTCCGGGGACGGCGGACCTGTCTGTACGAAGAAGGGTCGATGCCTGTCGTCTCGTGCGGGTCTGTCGAACCGCGTTCGGCGAGTAAGTAGACTTTTGAAGTCAACATTGTCAGGTCAAAAATGAGTTGCAACGGGCCAATATATGGCCCGATCAAGCTCAAGTCGGATAAATCGAACAACCGGGCCAAATAGTGTTTTGAAAATACCCGGCCTCGTGTCTATTGCTCACCACGACATCCGGCCGGGCAAACAATCCCGCCGGGCAAGAGCGGGCGGCGCAACGCATGGTCGCGCGCAGCAGATAGCAATCAATGAGGACGAAGTGAAGCGCCCGCAGCAAGCCATCGATCTTCAGACGGTTCCGCGGCCCGTTGCGGCGATGACGCGCCTCTACGAGACGAGCGTCGATTTCGGCTGGCATAGCCATCGACGCGGGCAATTGCTGCAGAGCGTCGAAGGGTTCATGACCGCGCGCACGCTCGATGCCTCGTTCATCGTGCCGAGCGGGCACGGCTTGCTGATCGCGCCGAACCTGCCGCATGCCGTCACCAGCCACGGTCGGGTGCGCATGCAGTCCCTCTATATCGAGCCCGTGACCGATCCCGCGCTCGGCTGGGATCCGGTCCGCGTCATTCCGACGTCTCCTCTGCTATCGGCGACCGTTGCGGCCCTGCTCGAAGAGCCTGTGCTCTATGATGAGCAGGGTAGGGGCGGGCATCTGGTCGCCTTGATCCTGCAGGAGATCACGCGCGCCGAAGAGGGCCCCTTCGCCCTGCCGATGCCACAGGACAAGCGCCTGCAGAAACTCTGCACCGATCTCTCCGACAAGCCGTCCATCGATCTCGATATCGACAGTTGGTCGGACATGCTGGGCATGAGCCGGCGCACGATGACGCGCAAGTTCAGGACGCAGACCGGCATGAGCTTCGCCGAGTGGCGCCGGCGTTTGCGCATTGCCCATGTCATGCGCCGCCGCGCCGAAGGCGCGAGGCTGGAAGAGGCGGCGGTCGATGTCGGTTATCGCTCCGTTTCGGCGCTGCGCAACGCCCTGCGCGAGGTGCTGTCGTGAGCATCACGGCGAAGGCGCCGCAACACGCCGCTAACATCCAGCCGGCGATGATCGAGGCCACGGATGTCAGCGTCGTCTTCAACGGCGTGCCCGCGGTCGACCGCGCGTCCGTTGCCATCAGCCCCGGTCGCATTACCGCCATCTGCGGCGCTAACGGTTCAGGCAAGAGCACGCTGCTGAAATGCTTGTCAGGGCTCGAGGCGCCCGACAGCGGTGACATTCGCCTGGCCGGCCAGCGGCTTGCAGGTCTCAGCCGACGCCAGATCGCAACGCAGGTCGCCGTGCTCGGGCAGAACCCCGAAACACCGGCTGGGCTGAACGTCGAGGAACTGGTCGAGCAGGGCCGCTATCCGCACCGGCCGTGGCTGACAAGGCTGAGAGCCAACGACCGCGAGGCAATCGAGCGGGCGATCGACGCCGTCGATCTCAAGGACATGCGCCAGCGGCAGCTCGCCTCGCTTTCCGGCGGCGAACGCCAGCGCGCCTGGGTGGCGATGGCGCTGGCGCAGGAGCCGCGGATCCTGTTTCTCGACGAGCCGACAAGCTTCCTCGACGTGCGCCACCAGGCGGAGCTTTTGACATTGCTGCGCCGGCTCAACCGTCAGGACGGGCTGACGATCATCGCGGTGCTGCATGATCTCAATCAGGTGATCGAAATCGCCGACGACGTCATCCTGATGAAGAAGGGACGGGTGCTGTCGACGGGGGCGCCGGCCGACATCTTCACGCCGCTGAGCCTCAGCCATGCCTTCGGCTGCAAGGTCGATGTGATCCCGCATCCCCATACCGGCCGCCCCTTCTGCCTGATCGACTGGGTTGGCGATGATCGCGACCGCGCTGGAGACCAGCGATAGTGCGCAGTGCAACGACGCAGCTATCGTCGGCAGTCTCGCCGAGACTGTTGTTCTCTTTGGGTCTGGTGCTCCTGGTCCTGCTTTCGATCGTGGCGCTGAAACAGGGCGGCAGCCTCGTTGCCTGGAGCGATATCGTCGCCGCACCCTTGCGTCCGGAAACGCTGGCGCAGGCGATCATCGAGACCGTCAGGGCACCGAGGCTCGTGGCGGCGATCCTGGTCGGCCTATGTCTGGCCGTTGCCGGCGCCGTCATGCAGACGGTGCTGCGCAACCCGCTTGCGGCACCCGATATCCTGGCGGTCACGACCGGGGCGCAGCTTGCGCTGGTTATCGCGACGCTGCTTCTGCCGTTCTACGTGCCGGGCCTTGCGGCGACCGTGTTCGGCGGCCTGTTGGGCGGGCTCGCCTGCCTGATGCTCGGTGGCGGGCTGCGAGCGCCGCCGGTGCGTCTGGCGCTTGCGGGCATTGCCGTTTCGCTGTCCTTTGCGGCGATATCGTCGGCGATCGTGCTGATGGCCGACGATCGTGCCTCCGGCATCGTTCTCTGGTCGGCCGGCATCCTCGATCAGACCGGCTGGATGAAGGTCGTAACCGTCGGGCCGGCTGTCTTTGCCGGGCTTGTTGTTGTCGGCGTGATGGCGCGGTCGCTGGATCTCCTGGGCCTCGGCGAGGATTCGGCCAGGGGTCTTGGCGTCACGCGAACGGTGACGATGCTTGCCCTCGGCGTCAGCGTGGTTCTGGCCGGATCGGCGGTGACGCTCGGTGGTCCCATCGGTTTCGTCGGTCTTGCCGTCCCCAATCTGGTGCGCGGCATCGGCATCACCCGGCATCGCCAGGTCATTCCGCTCTCGGCGCTCTGGGGGGCGGTCGCTGTTCTCTCAGCCGATGTCATGGCCCAGTGGTTGAGCGCCGAAGGCGCGGCGATCCCGACTGGCGCGATCGTCGCCTGCCTCGGTGCGCCGGCAATGCTCGTGCTGTTGCGCTTTGCCCGTATCGGCGGGGAGAAGCGGCCACGGCCGCTTTCGACGGGGTCGCGGGCGCCGACGGGCATACTTCTTGCCGTGCTGTTGTCAGTTGGTGCGCTCACCATTGCCTCTTCGCTCGCCGTCGGTGACGGCATCGCGACGACACTGCCGCAACTTGCGGCGGTTTTCGACCTGCGCGTCCCGCGCCTGCTGGTGGCGATGGGTGCCGGCATGCTTCTGGCCGGCGCCGGCGTCTTTCTTCAGGCCGCCACGCGCAACCCCCTCTGCGGTCCGGAAACCCTTGGTCTGGCGCAAGGGGCCGCCCTGTTCAGTCTTCTGGCCCTCCTCGGCGGGTTGTCGCCGGGCTCGCTCGGCTTTCAGCTCGTGACGGCCGCAGGCGCCTTTGTCGCGCTCGTTGGCCTCTTCTGTTTCGGCGTGCACCGGACACCGGAGAGGTTGGTGCTCTACGGCATTGCCCTGGCCGCGAGCCTCGCCGCCTGCAGCACCATCGTCGTCGTCGAAGCTCGCCTGCAGACGACCGAGGCTCTGTCCTGGCTCGCCGGCTCCACCCATGCGCGCGGCATGGACGACGTTTCAGCGCTCATGCCCTGGGTCGCCTTCCTGTTCGTGGCGGCGACGTCGTTCTGCTCGCGGCTGGATGTCCTGGTTCTCGGTGACGACACCGCGCGCGCGCTGGGGCTTGAGACCGGCAGGGCCCGGTTTGCCGTGGCCGCCCTTGCCGCCACCTTCATCGCCGGTGCCGTCTCGTCCATCGGCGCCATCGGTTTCGTCGGTCTGCTCGCGCCGCATGGCGCACGGCTGCTCGCCGGCCCAAAACATGCGCGGGTGCTGCCGGTTGCGATGGCGATCGGCGCCATCCTCGTCGTCGTCGCCGACATGGTCGGGCGCAGCATCATCGCGCCGCGCGAGCTGCCGGCCGGCATCGTGACCGCGCTGGTCGGCGCCCCGATCTTCGCCCTGCTGCTGCATCGCCGCCGCGCCTGAGGCGGCGGGCCCGCGCACGCGCGCTTGGCTTCAGCGACGAAGCGCTCGGGAGGGCCCTGCTGTTCAGCGTTAAAAACGAGCCTGCGGGCGGCCTGCCAACCGGCGTCACTGGTCCCGGAAGATACCCTTGTAATAGGCGCCATTTCGGGGCGGGGGCTTGTTCACAACGACGGCGGCGGGCTTTTTCCGCGCCGCAGACGTGGTTGATTTGGCCGAGGCGTCGGCATTGCGCATTGAGCGATCCTGCGGCCGGTTCTGCGCTGCACTGGGGTCGGCGATGCCGATCGTCGCGATCAGGACCGCTATGGCTGACAGTCCGCTGAGCAATCTGCGCATTGTTCCATCCTTGTTTCGCTGAGCCGAAGGTATGATGACATGGGCATGCATCGCGCTTGTGACGCGTCTTTTGCCGCCTTTGGCGGTCGGTGCAGCCGAGGTGTCGCGCCAAAGGTCTGGTGCCAGTTCATTCGCAGTGGTGTTGTTTGGCTGCTGGCCCGATCCTGCCTTGGAAGGCGTTGCGCTGCAACCCAGCATGTCATCATGGCGAGACGCATTCTATTTTGAATGGGCTGAACCCGGGCCGATCCGGTGCTAAGCTCACTCCCTCCGAGGTGCCGAGGGTGAATGAGATGCCGAGCACGGACAGACGCGTCGAAGGGCCATTCTGGACACGGCCCATTCCCGTTGGGCAGACGGAGCTCAACCCCGCCATGCTCGATGAAATGGATGCGAACGGCGGCCGAGCCGGGTTTCGAGGCTACGTCCTGCAGATCTTCGATACGCCGGATGCCCGGCCTTCGGGCGTTCTTGAAATCGCATTCAATCGAAAACAGGGCCGCGCCTGCGGTGTCTACGAAGGCGAAGTCTCGGGGCCTTCCGCGCGGCGTGACCGTGCCGTGGTCCTGATGACCGATCCCGTCTGGTTTGCCGCTTCAAGCCCCCAGGAGGCTGCAAACGTGCTGTTCCAGACCTTGGTGGATCGCGCACCCGACGCTTAGACCGTTCCAGATTTCAGCGGTCCCGCCCGATGAAATTCTGCGCGCGATCTGCGGCCAGCGATCCGCTGGCCGTCACTTGACGACTGGGGAGAGCCAGTCGGGCAGGCGCGCAGGCGCACGGCCCGTCAGCGCTGCCGTCACGCAATCCGCAAGGTTGCCCAAGCGAACGGCGCGGCCGGACAGGCCCGGGCCATAATGGGCATACTTGCCGGAATTGGTCATCAGCGCCCGGGTCCGCGACGGGAATACCGGCTCCGAAATCGAGCACCAACAGAGGTCGGGCAGCACCTGAACGCCGCTCGCCTCGAGGGCTGCGAGAACCCCTTCGGCGCGGGCGCTGGCAATGACGTCGCGGCCGGCGGTGACGATGACGGCGACATCTCCGTGTCGCGGGCGACCACCGAGGGCCGTGGCCAGTGCCCGGCATTCGGCAAGCGAGGCATGGGGACTGCCGATCGCGATGAGATCCACGTCCTCCGGTCCACCGTTCAGCACCGTCCAGGCCGCCGCCATATCCGCGCGTGTGATCGTCGCGGCATCGGCGTCGGCATCGGCGGCCCCTTCGGCCTCGGGCGTGACGCTCTCGATATGCAGCATCGGCGCTGCCGACGTGGTGCCGAAGGCGGCGCAGAGCGCCTTCAGGTCGTCGGCGGAAGGCTTTGCGGCGGCAAGACCGCGCAGAAGCGGGATGCGATCGGGTGCTGCACGGCCGGCAAGGTAGCCGACCAGCGGCCAGAACGCGTCGTCAACTGCATCAGGCAGGTGCACGTCGATGACACGGCGGGCCTTGCGGTGTTCGTCGAGGTAGACGCCGGAGAGCGGCGCGCGACCGGTCAGCGCGATGCAGAGATCGAGGAAGTCAGGATGTTTTGCGGTGCGGGCGCCGAGGACGGTGTTGGCATAGATGACGGCATTGGATTCCGCCCAGGCGATCGCCTCGCCCGCCCGCGGCGCGCTGTCGAGCAGGTAGGGCGAACAGGTAAATGTCGGGCGGCAACCCATGCGCACATAGGCGTCGGCGAGACGGGCGGCCGGATCGCCGAAGGACGACGGCACGCCTTGCGCCTGCCAGTTGGCCCGGTCGACGGAAATGGCGTTCATCGTCGTCGGCAGCCGGACGCGCGCGCCCATGTCGGCCATCTTTTCGGCAAAGGTCAGATTTGCGGGGCTCGCATAGATACAGCCGTCGATATGTCCCTGGGTGACGCTGACGAGGCTGGTGGCACCCTGTTGTGCCGCCATGGCGCAGATGATGCGCATGGCCGCCTCGACCGCGACGCCATCGCGGCCGTCCAGCATGGCCCGATCAGCGTCATCAAGGTCGAGGGCTGCGACTGCAAGCGGCTGAATATCGATCGTCAGGCCGTCGGCCTCGATTGCGGTCTCGGTGATGCGCGCAGATCCTGCCTTGGCAAGTGCTGTGAAAGCATCGTGCGAGAGCCTCAGCACCGGCAGTGGCTTGCCGAACATTTCGGCGGCGATCAGCGCGCCGAGCGTCAGGACGTCCTCCGCTTCAGAAAAGATGAGGGCTGCCGGCGCGCGGCCGGTGAGCGCCAGATCGAGCAGCACGCCCGAGCCGGTGCACGAGCCCCGGCTCGACGGCATCATCAGGATGCTGCCGGTGAGACAGACCCCGTGCAGCGGGTGGTGAACATCGATCACCGCTCCGGTGGCCGGGTCGACGCCACCCCAGAAGCTCAGCGCTTCCGGTGCGGCGACGATTTGTCCCTCGGCGGTGCCGCCGAGGATGCTGTGAGCGGCGATCGGATTTGTCATTTGACGACGAAGCCGTGTGCGAAGGGGTCGCGGTCGTCGATGAAGATCGTGTTGATGCCGGTCATGCGCGCCCATCCGGCAATCGAGGGGATGATGGCATCGCGGTCGGCGACCTTGGTCGCGGCCTCGACCCGGCCCTTGAACAGCGAGCCGATGATCGATTCATGCACGAATTCGTCGCCGACGTTCAACTTACCCTTGGCGGCAAGCTGGGCCATGCGCGCGGAGGTACCGGTGCCACAGGGCGAACGGTCGATAGCCTTTTCGCCGTAGAACACCGCGTTGCGGGCATGCGCCTCGGCCTGCGTCGGCTTGCCGGTCCACTGGATGTGGCTGAGGCCCTTGATCTCGGGATGCTCGGGATGGACGAACTCGTATTTCGCGTTGAGTGCTGCGCGCAGTTTCGGGCTCCAGCCGATCATTTCGCCAGCCGTGTGGTCGGCCATGTCGCGGAAATTCTTCTGCGGCTCGACGATGGCGTAGAAATTGCCGCCATATGCGACGTCGACGACGATCTCACCCAGACCTTCGACTTCAGCGGTCAGGCCTTCAGCGTAGAGGAAGCCGGGAACGTTGGTCAGGCGCACTTCCTCGACGAAACGGCCTTCCTGGCGGTAGCTGATATCGACCTTGCCGGCCGGCGCGTCGATCGACAGCTTGCCGGGTTCGCGCGGGGTGATCAGGCCGTTCTCGATCGCCATGGTGATCGTGCCGATGGTGCCGTGGCCGCACATCGGCAGGCAGCCGGAGGTCTCGATGAACAGGACCGCAACGTCACAGTCCGGGCGCGTTGGCGGATAGAGGATCGAGCCGGACATCATGTCATGGCCGCGTGGCTCGAACATCAGGCCGGTGCGGATCCAGTCGAACTCCCGGAGGAAATGGGCGCGCTTTTCCAGCATGTTGGCGCCCTCGAGACGAGGACCGCCGCCGGAGACGAGGCGGACGGGATTGCCGCAGGTGTGCCCATCGATGCAGGAAAACGTATAGGTGGCCATGGTCGAAACCTCTGTCAGAACCGTTGCGGCGAGAAGGGGGTGATGTCGATCGCGGGCGTCTGGCTGGTCAGGAGATCCGCGACCAGCCGGGCGGTGCCCGCCGATTGGGTCAAGCCGAGATGGCCGTGACCGAACGCATAGACGACCCGCGACGTGGCGCGGGCGTGGCCGATGGCCGGAAGACTGTCGGGCAGCGACGGGCGGAAGCCCATCCACTGCACGCCGCCCTCGGGCTTGAGACCCGGCAGGAAGGTTCGCGCCTTCTGCAGCATGGCCTCGGAGCGGCGGTAGTTCGGGGGCAGCGACAAGCCGCCAAGTTCGACGGCGCCGCCGACGCGGATGCCGGTCGACAGGCGGGTGACGACGAAGCCGTGGCCGCCGAAGGTGACCTGCGTGCGCAGATCGAAGGCACCCGATGGCAGCGTGGTATTGTATCCGCGCTCGGTTTCGAGCGGGATGTTTTCGCCGAGCGTCCTGGCGATGCGGTGCGAGAAGGCGCCGGCTGCGAGAACCACCTGTGCTGCCCGCCGCGTGCTGCCGTTCGTTGCCCGGAGTTCGACGCCACCGTCGATAGGTGCAAGCGCTGTCGCCTCGGCGTGCTCGATCACGCCGCCTCTGGAGCGGAAATGGTCGGCAAGCGCCAGGGTATAGAGCTTGGGATCGGCGATCGAAAACCAGCCCGGCGTGAATGTGCCATGGGTGAAGCGGGGCGCAAGGCCCGGCTGGATCGCCGCCATCTCGGCGGCCGCCATGTGGCGGAACTCGACGCCATGGTCGGCGCGGGCCTGCCATCCGGGCAGCGAAGCCTTGAATTCGCTCTCGCTTTCGTAGACCTGAAGATTGCCTTCCTTGCGCAGCATCGGCAGCGTGCCGGTTGCCGAGAGGAACGGCTCCAGTTCGGCTTTGGAAAGGTCCATCATCGCCGTCTGGGCGGCGGTCGAATGCGCCACGCGTTTCGGCGAGCAGGCGCGCCAGAAGCGGAACATCCAGGGCGCGATCTGCGCGGCGTAGGCCGGCGGCACGCTCAGGGGCCCGAGCGGGTCGAGCAGCCACTTCGGCGCCTTCTTCAGGATGCCGGGCGAGGCGAGCGGAAGGATGTCGGTGAAGGCGAAGGCCCCGGCATTGCCTGCCGAGGCTCCGGCTGCCGGGCCCTCGCGGTCGAGCACGGTGACCGAAAGCCCCCGTGCCTGGGCGGCGATGGCCGCGGAAAGGCCGACGACGCCGGCGCCGATGACGATGACGTCAGGCTGAGCTGCACTGTTCATGATCGGCTCAGTGGGTCGCTGCCAGGAACTTTTGCAGTTCCGGGTCCTTCGGCGCGCCGAACAGCGCTTCGGGCGGGGCGATCTCGGCCATCACGCCCTTGTGGAAGAAGGCCACCCGGTCGGAGACCTCGCGGGCGAACTTCATCTCGTGCGTGACGCAGATCATCGTCATGCCTTCGGAGGCGAGCATGCGCAGCGTGTCGAGCACTTCGCCGACGAGCTGCGGGTCGAGCGCCGAGGTCACTTCGTCGAACAGCATGTATTCCGGCGACATGGCAAGCGCGCGGGCAATCGCCATGCGCTGTTGCTGGCCACCCGACATGCGGTTGGGGTAAACCCCGAGCTTCTCGCCCAGACCGACATGCGTCAGCTGCTTGACGGCGATTTCCTCGGCCGCCTGCTTGGAGAGGCCCAGCACCTTGCGCGGCGCCAGCATGACATTTTCGACCACGGTCAGGTGCGGAAAGGCGTTCCATTGCTGGAAGACGATCCCGACCTTGCTGCGCAGCTTGTTGAGATCGGTGCTCTTGGCGTGGACCTCGGTGCCGTCGACCTTGATGCGGCCGGAATCGATCGGCTCGAGGCCGTTGATGCAGGTCAGCAGCGTCGATTTTCCCGAGCCGGAGCCGCCGATGACGGTGACGACTTCGCCCTTCTGCACGGTCAGGTCGATCCCTTTCAGAACTTCCAGCGTGCCGAAGGATTTGCGGACGTTTTCGATCTCAATCATTGGGGGACCACCGTTTTTCGAGATACCCACCAAGCCGGGCGATGGGGAAGCTGATGAGGAAGTAGACTGCACCGCAGATCAGGAGAATGAAAAGCGGTTCCTGCAGACGGGTGACGAGGATCTGCGAGGCGCGCAGAAGCTCGATGAGGCCGAGCCAGAGCACAAGTGCGGAATCCTTCATGACGCCGAGCGTCAGACCGATCCAGGACGGAAGCGAAACGCGGGTGGCGAGCGGCGTCACGATGTAACGCATGTCCTGCCACCAGGTCATGCCGAGCGAGCGCGCTGCCCGCCGCGTGGTTGCCGGCACCGAGGTGATGCCGCCGCGCACGATCTCGGTGCAATAGGCCGCCGTGTACAGCGACAGCACGACGCAGGAGGTGGTGAACGGAGCCCAGCCCAGTTTCGCAATGGACTGGAAGGCGTTGGCGAGCACCAGCTGGATGAGGAGCGGAACGGAGCGAAACACGTCGAGCACGAAGGTCAGCGGCGCCGACCAGTAAGGGCCGGCCTGAACGCGGATTACCCCGAAGAGGATGCCGAGCAGCGTGCCGGCGGTCACCGAGACGGCGGTGACGGCAAGCGTCATCGCCGCACCTTGTGCCAGGAAGGCCAGATCACTCCAGGTGAGGGCGGTATTGAACATCTCTCGCCTCTCTCTAGTAGCGGAACATGCGCGAGGCGAGTGCTCGGGCAGCCAGGGTTACGGCCTTGGCGATGATGTAATAGATCACCGCGGCCAGCGCGAAGAATTCGAAGGTGCGGAAGGACCGGGCGTTCAGTTCCTGCGTCACACCGGCAAGGTCGGTGTTCATGCCGACGGTGACGCCGAGCGAGGTCATCAGGATTGCCCAGACCATCTGGTTGGTGGTCGGCAGGAAGGCGATGCGCAGCATTTGCGGCAGCACGATGTAGCGGAAGGCCTGCACCGCCGTCATGCCGAGCGAGCGGCCGGCGCGGGTCTGGGTATCCGGTATCGCCTTCAGGGCGCCGCGGAAGTTTTCCGCCAGATAGCCAGCGTTGTTGAACGCGATGCCGACGAGCAAAGCTGTGTAGGGGCTCAGATGGATGCCGAAATTGCCGAGGCCGAAATGGGCCATGTAGATCTGGAACAGTGCCGGCGTGTTGCGCGCGATCTCGACCCAGGTGGTGGCAAAGCCGTTGAGGACGCGGTTGCCGGACAGGCGGAAGCCGGTCAGAGCGAGCGCGCAGATCACGCCGATCAGCATCGACAAAAGCGCGATCTGCAGCGTGACCAGCGCGCCGTCAAGCATTTGCGGCAATGCTTTCAGCGCCTGGTTCCAGTGGAAGGTGTAATTGAACATCGCCGTCTCACCTTTTGAAAAATGGGCGATACCAATATGCGCTGACATTGGCCGATTGCGTCGGCGCCCGGCCTCTCGGGTGGACCGCCTGGCGGGCGCACGCAATCAGTCAATATCAACGCATCTTGGTATGGTGGCGCGAGGCGTTTGCCTCGCGCCACCAGAGAAACGGACAGCTTAGCGGTAGACGCCGTTTACCGCCAGCGACGGCAGCTCGCCGCCGACCCACTTTTCGTAGAGCTCGGCATAGCGGCCGGTGCGGACCTGCTGGTTGATGAACAGGTTGAGGTAGTTGATGAGGCCGTATTCTTCGCGGTTGGTGAAGAGGGCCACGTAGTCGGTGTCGAACGGGGCCTTGCCGACGACCGAGATGCCGGCGAACTTGCCGGTCTTGACGTTGGCCTGGGCGACCGTCGAGGTCGACACGGTGGCGTCGATCTGGCCCTGGCTGAGGGCGAGGAAGACGTCGGCCTGGGTCTGGTAGGGACGGAACTCGCCCGCACCCCATTCCTTGACCTGCTTTTCAAGCGCAATCGCTTCGAAGGTACCGGCGGTTGCGCCGACAACCTTGCCCTTCATGTCTTCAAACGACTTGATGCCGGTCTTGTCGTTGGCGGTTACGGCCATTTCGAAGGCGAAGTAGGGAACCGTCATGCCAACGGTCTTGGCGCGCTCGAGCGTGTCGGAAGTCGAGGCAACGCCGACGTCGACGCGGCCGGACATCAGTGCGGGAATGCGTTCCGGGAAGGGGGTCTCGACGATCTCGGCCGTGACGCCAAGCGCCTTTGCCAGGTCGTTGCAGTAGTCGACGTCGAAACCGATCGGGTTGTTGTTCTCGTCGCGAGAACCCATCGGCGGGAAGTCGAGAACCACTGCGCAGCGCAGCGTGCCGGAGCCGATGATGTCATCCAGCTTGTCGGCATGGGCCGGGCTGGTCAATGCGGTAGCGGCAACGAGGCCGAAGGCTAGGACCGAGGTCTTCATTATTCTCTCTCCCTGAATTTGGTGTGCCGTTTGACGGCAAGGCTAATATCCCGTGTTAGAGCGCGTAAATCAACTCAAAAATACAAACAGTATACAAAAAGTATATCAAGATATCGAGAAACGCCCGCGGGGATCCCATTTGTTTCGTCAAATGGGGTCCCCGCGCAGCGATCAGTCGTGGCTTAGTTCAGGAAATCGTCCGGCAGCAGGGCTTCCGGCAGGTTCTGGTAGGAAACCGGACGCAGGAAACGGCGGATCGACAGGGTGCCGACGCTGGTCGCGCCGAAGTTCGTCGAGGCCGGGTAGGGCCCGCCATGCACCATGGAATCGACCACTTCGACGCCGGTCGGGAAGCCATTGACGAGCAGGCGGCCGGCCTTGCGCTCAAGGATCGGTCGCAGGCGGCGGGCCGCCTCGATGTCGCCTTCGTCCATGTGGACCGTAACCGTCAGCTGCCCCTGGAGGCCGCGGGCGAGCTGTTCCATCTCGTCCTTGGAGTTCACCCGCACGACGAGGCCGAGCGGGCCGAAGACCTCTTCGCCGAGCGCATGGTCGGCCAGGAACTGGCTGCCGGTGGTCTCGAACAGGTTGGGCGACGCCTTGCGGTCGGTCGAGGCGGTTTCCAGGAGCGGCTTGACGCTGTTGCGCGTGGTGAAGCGCTCCTGGCCGTCGCGATAGGCCTTGGCGATGCCGTCGGTCAGCATGGTCTGCGGCGCAACCTTGCCGAGCGCCTCGACGGCGGCGGCGGTGAAGCGGTCGGCGTCAGTGCCTTCGATCACCACGGCGATGCCGGGATTGGTGCAGAACTGGCCGGCACCCATGGTCAGCGAACCGGCCCAACCCTGACCGAGCGTTTCGGCGCGCGCCTTCATGGCTTCCGGCAAAAGGAACATCGGGTTGACCGAACCGAGTTCGCCGAAGAACGGGATCGGCTCGGGACGGGCGGCGCAGAGATTGAAGAGCGCACGGCCGCCGGCGAGCGAGCCGGTGAAGCCGACCGCCTTGATCAGCGGATGCTGGACGAGCGCCTCACCAACCTGGCGGTTGCCGCCCTGGATGAGCGAGAAGACGCCGGGATGCACGCCGGTCTTGCGGATTGCGGCTTCGACAGCCTGGGCGACGATCTCGCCGGTGCCGGGATGAGCCGAATGGCCCTTGACCACAACAGGGCAGCCGGCCGCAAGTGCTGCGGCGGTATCGCCGCCGGCGGTCGAGAAAGCCAGCGGGAAGTTGGACGCGCCGAAGACTGCGACCGGGCCGATCGGCCGCTGGATCAGGCGGATTTCAGGCCGCGGCGCCGGCTGGCGCTCCGGCAGGGCGGCATCGAAGCGGCGGTCGAGATATTCGCCCTTTTCAATGTGATCGGCAAACAGCCGGAGCTGGCCGGTGGTGCGGCCGCGCTCGCCCTGAAGGCGGGCTTCCGGCAAGCCGGTTTCCTGGCTGCCTATTTCGGTGATCGCTTCGGCGCGGGCCTCGATCTCGTCGGCGATGGCACGCAGGAAGGCGGCACGTTCCGCCCGCGAGGCGTAGCCGTAGCTCAGGAACGCTTCCTCCGCCGCTTCGCAGGCGCGGTTTACCAGCTCGACGGTGCCGACGGCGAAATCATGCGACGGGCCATGGGCCGGCGTCGAGGCGAAGGTGCCTTGGCCATCAAGCCATTCGCCGGCAACGAGATGTTTTCCTTTGGGGGTGAAGACCATCTGCGGATCCTTTCTTGAGAACACCGGTGTCTTTCGGCATGAATAGCGCCCAGCCGAATTGCACTTGTCGGATCTTTGTATACTCTATGTATGCAGAACTTCAACCGCCCGCAAAGGGTCATACGCAGTCAGAAAGGTACAAGATGAGTGAGACCACCACCCTGACGATCGCCGCAGTTCAGGAGCGGGTCGAGGCGATCTTCCGCAAGGGCGGGCTCAATGCCGTCCAGGCCGGCGCGCTGGCCCGGGTGATTGTCGCCGGCGAACGCGATGCCTGCAAGTCGCATGGCATTTACCGCATCGAAGGCGCGCTGCGCACCGTCAAGGCCGGGAAGGTCAAGCCGGATGCGGTGCCCGAACTCTCGGCGCAGGAAGGATCGGCGATCGTCAAGGTCGATGCCAGGGGTGGTTTTGCCAATCCGGCATTCGAACTCGGCCTGCCGGTTCTGGCCGAGCGCGCCCGCACGCTCGGCATTGCCGCACTCGTCATCAACGACTGCACCCATTTCTCCGCGCTCTGGCCGGAAGTCGAGGGCCTGACGGGCGAGGGGCTCGCCGGCCTCGTCATGTGCCCGAGCTATGCGACCGTGGCGCCGACCGGCGGCAACAAGCCGCTGCTGGGAACCAACCCCTTCGCCTTCGGTTGGCCGCGCCAGGACAAGCCGCCCTACGTCTTCGATTTTGCGACCTCGGTTGCGGCACGCGGCGAGATCGAGCTGCACCGGCGCGCCGGCAAGCAATTGCCGGAAGGCTGGGCGATCGACGCCGAGGGCAATCCGACCACCGATCCGGACGCGGCGCTCGCCGGCGCGATGCTGCCCTTCGGCGGCCACAAGGGTTCGGCGATCGGCACCATGGTCGAGCTTCTCGCCGGCATCATGATCGGCGACCTGACGAGCCCTGAAGTGCTCGACTATCTCGGCACCACGACGCTGGCCCCGTTCCACGGCGAACTCATCATCGCCTTCTCGCCGGAGAAGTTCGCGGCCGGACGGCCGGGCAATCCCTTCGATCGTGCCGAGGTGCTGTTCGAGGCGATCGTCGGCCAGGGCGCTCGCCTTCCTTCGCAGCGCCGTTTCGTGGCGCGCGCCAAGTCGCAAGCCGAGGGCATCGTTCTCAACAAGGCGGAGATGGAGCAGCTCGACCGGCTGCTCGCGCTCGGGCTCGACGCCGTCGCTTGACATCCTGACATGCGGTGAGGGCATCGCTCCTCACCGCCGCGCATTCAGGCCGATATCCGTCGCAGACGCCCGCAACAAGAACGTTGCGGGCGCCTCGCATCATAGCTCCGCCGCATCTTCGCGATCCTGCAAGATGCGGTCGACGAGACCCCATTCCACCGCCTCTTGCGCCGTCATGAAGCGGTCGCGGTCCATTGCCATTTCAAACTCTTCGTAGGAACGGCCGCAATGTTGCGCGTATAGGCGTGTCATCCGCTGTTTGGTTTTCAGGATTTCCTCGGCGTGAATCAGCATGTCCGACGCCTGCCCTTGAAAGCCGCCAGAGGGCTGGTGGACCAGGATACTGGCATTGGGCAGCGCGACCCTTTCGCCAGGTTGGCCAGCCATCAGTAGGAACGAGCCCATGGAGCGGGCCGTTCCCATGCAAAGCGTGTGCACGGGTGCGCGGATGAAGCGCATGGTGTCGTACATGGCAAAGCCACTGGTCACGACACCTCCCGGCGAATTGATGTAGAGATTGATCGGCTTCTTCGGATTCTCGGCTTCGAGAAACAGCAATTGCGCGCACACGAGAGCGGAAACGTCATCGTTCACCTCACCATTAAGGAAGATGATCCGTTCGCGCAGCAGGCGGGAGTAGATGTCGAATGACCGCTCCCCTCTACTGGATTGCTCAACGACCATCGGGACGAGTTGCATCGCGTCGCGCATCGGCGAACTCCTGTCTTCTGGATATATCGGGGAAGGCATGCCTGCGTCAGGCGGCCGACATCATCGTCGGATCGTTGTTGTTGTTGGCGGAATCCCTGGTCAGCCGGTCGATCCGCACATCCGTCAACTCGTGGACAATCCGAAGGCAGGTTCCGCCGGTTTCGTTCGGAGCGATCGAGAATGTCACCGTGCTTTCAAGGAATGGCGGAGCATCGTCACGTAGCCTGTAGCGGACCTCCTGTCCGGGAGTGATGGTGATCGCCTGCGGGTCGGTCAACGCGTCCTGTGGCAGCCAATGCTCCCGAAACGCCGGAACGCTGATGGCGCGCCAGACCTTGTGAGGCGGTTCATCGACCTCAAAATCGAGTTCGATGACATTGTGCTGGCCCTCGATGTGTCCGTTGATCATTGGTCCATATCCTTCAGCAGGGCCTTGAGAGCGTCAACGCGTGTCGGCCAGTACGCGCGGTATTTGGCGAACCATTGTGCGATGAGAGCGAGGCCCTCCGGATCGACCTGGTAATTCACGAACCGCCCCTGCCTCTCTTCCCTGACAAGCCCGGCGTTGCGCAAGACAGTGAGGTGTTGTGACATTGCCGGTTGGCTAATCGCGATGCCTTCACGCAAGGCGCTGGCGTTCATGCTGCGCGTCGCCAGCTTCTCGAAGATCGCTCGGCGGGTCGGGTCGGCCAGGGCTCGGAAAATATCGTTCTCGGTCATGCCGACACATAAGCACGGACTTATGTGATTCGCAAGCCTTTCGATGCTTGCAAGCGCGAGGTCCGCGCCCCCTGGCAGCAGCCGATCCGGTTGCGCTGCATGTTCCAGTGGTTTTGCGGCAGGGCAGATATCGACGCGCTTCGACGATGCGCGTTGGCAACGGATCGCCCGTTGCGTCCGCCAAAAGCAGAAGGCCCTCCAATGGGAGGGCCTTCTGTGTCTGCGGACTGATGTGGACGATCAGGCCTTGTACTTCTGGACCGCGCCCGGGAGCTTGCTCCACTCGGCGTACCAGCTGTTGAACAGCTTGAACTGGGTTTCGACATAACCGCGCTGGCTGTCGGAAAGCGCATCGCTCTCGTTGAAGTGCAGCGTGTATTCCTTGTCGCCCTTCAGCACCATCATGTGCTTGAAGTAGAGGACCAGGTCCGGGCCTTCGTCGAAGGAGGAGAGAACGGCAAGCGCCTGCTCCAGTTCCAGCGCGCGCAGACGTGCGTCGACGTCGCCTTCGGCGGCCGCACGCGACAGATTGCACATGTGGATGACTTCCTTCGGCAGCACGCAGCCGATGCCGGTGATGGCACCCGTTGCGCCGCAGTTGACGAAGCCGTGGAACACGGCCGTGTCGACGCCGATCATCAGCGAGACGCCATCGTCACGGCTGGTGATGTTCTCGGCCGCATAACGCATGTCGGCGGCGCCGCCGAATTCCTTGAAGCCGACGAGGTTCGGATGTTCGGCGCGCAGCGCGAAGAACAGGTCGGCGCGGGTGGCAAAGCCGTAATAGGGGCTGTTGTAAATGACAGCCGGCAGGCTCGGCGCGGCCGACAGGATGTCCTTGAAGTGGTTCTTCTGGGCGGCGACAACAGAGCCGCGCGACAGGACGCGCGGGATGACCATCAGGCCCTGCGCGCCGACCTTCTCGGCATGTGCTGCATGGGCGACGGCCGATGCGGTGTTGACGGCGCCGGTGCCGACGATGACCGGAATGCCGGCCTTGACCAGGCGCTCGACGCCTTCCATGCGCTGTGCGTCGGTCAGAAGCGGCCAGTCACCCATGGAACCGCAATAGACGACAGCCGACATGCCCTGGGCGATCAGTTCCTTGCCCTTGCGCACCAGCGCGTCGAAATCGGGGGTGCGGTCTTCCTTGCAGGGGGTCATCAACGCCGGAATGACGCCGGTGAAAATCTGTGCCTTCATCTGAAACTCCTCTCGGCTTTGTCACTCGGCACGTAACGTGGGCGCTATCCGCGGCGGACGTTTTCCGTGCCTCTGGAGATCAGATATATCTGTTTGTATTTTACTTGTCGACAAGAAAAATACAAAGAACGTCACAGAGCGATGTCGAGCTGGTTCTTTCGGGCGAAAAGCTTCTGCACCTGCTGAACGATCTGCTCGGCATGCGCCTTGCCGAGACGATCGGCCGCCTCGAGATCGCGGGCGGTGATCGCGGCGATGATTTCGGCGTGCTCGTCGACGAAGCGCTGAGGGAACTGTTCCTCGTAGGACTGGTAGTAGAGGCGCAGGATGCGGCGTCCCTCGTCCAGCAGTCGGCGGAAAAGGCTGGTGAAATAGGGGTTGCGGCCGGCTTCGGCGATTGCCGCATGGAAGGCGGCGTTGGTCGCGATCATCGCCAGCGCGTCGCCCGACTTGATCGCCGCGGCATAATCCTCGTGGAAACCGCGAATGATCGGCAAGTCCTCGGGGCGATGGTTCTGCGCCGCGAGCCGCGTCGTAACGCGATACATCAGCACAAGCGCGTCGAAGAACGTGTGCATGTTGAGGAAGTCGATGCTTGCAACCATCGTCGACCGGTTCGGCAGCGTGTCGATCAGGCCTTCGCCCGCCAGCCGCACCAGCGCCTCGCGGATCGGCGTGCGCGACATCTTGAAACGTTCGGCAAGCTGCACTTCATCGATCGGGCTGCCCGGCGCCAGCTCAAGATCGAGGATTTCGTCGCGCAGGAGGTCGTAGACCATCTTCACGCCAGAGCCGCGCTTGCGTTCGAGTGTGGGGCTGGAATCGGTGTCGGTCATCGAAAGAATCCTTTTGTCGACATGATAAATACTTCTCCCCGGCCGTGGGATCAACTCTGCATAGGCACTGGATTGTGATTGCCGCGGTAACCGGGGCAGCACCCCGGTGCGACGAACAGCGTGGCCGGCTCGGCGGCGGCGCACTGTGTCCCGCGATGCTTGAATATCAAAAGAGAANNTTCTCTTTTGATATTCAAGCGAGGAGATTGCCGATGCGCGAGGCGGAAACCGGTGTCAGCCGGCAAGTGGATCCCTTCGTCTGCATGGACGCGGTCCAGCAGGCGGGCATGGTGGCGCGGGGCGAAGTATCCGCGCTCGAATTGGTCGATGCGGCGATCGCACGCATCGAACTGGTGAACCCGCATGTCAACGCGCTGGCATCTTACGATTTCGACAGGGCACGTGCCCGGGCCCGCACGAGGCAATTATCCGGCCCGTTTGCGGGCGTGCCGACCCTGCTCAAGGACCTGCTCCCCTATCCCGGTCATTCGGCGGGCTTCGGCACGCGCCTGTTCAAGGGCCAGCCGGCGCAGGGGGGATCGGATTATGTCAACGCACTGGATGCCGCCGGTCTCGTCGTTCTCGGCAAGTCGACGACCTCCGAGTTCGGCCTCATCGGCACGACCGAGACGTTGGCCCATGGCGCGACGAGGAATCCCTGGAACACGGACCTTTCCACCGGCGGATCGTCGGGCGGCGCGGTTGCTGCCGTGGCGTCGGGCATGGTTCCGATCGCGCATGCTTCAGACGGTGGCGGCTCGATCCGGGGCCCGGCGTCTTTCTGCGGACTGTTCGGCTACAAGCCGAGCCGTGGCCGCACGGTCTCGGCAGGGTTGCCGCCGACGATGCCGACGGCTCGGCTGATCAGCGATCATTGCGTCAGCCGGTCGGTCCGCGACAGTGCCGTCTGGCTCGCGGCAACGGAAAGGCCGGATCTCGACCGGCCGCTGCCGACGTGCGCAGCGCTCGGTTCCGTCACGGCAAAGCCTTTGCGGATTGGCGTCTTTCGCAGGGACAGCCTTGATCGCGCCGCCACGCAGGCTGCGGATCAAGCGCTCGATCGGGCGATCGCCCTGTGCGAGGCCCTCGGTCACGAGGTCATAGCCTGCGCAGGGCCGCAGGTTACGTCGAAGGCGACGAGCGACGCCTTCTTCGCCTTGACGGGGCTCGGCCTTGCCGGCCTGTTCGATCAGATCCACAGCCACATGGGCGCGGCGTTCGACGAAGCCGTCTTCGAGCCGTACACGCGCGAGATCGTTCGGCGCAGCCGGTCGCTTTCTGCTGACGACATCGGCCGTTCGGTGGCAGCGCTCACTGCCGCCGATGACGCCGCCAACCGGTTCATCGCAGACTATGACGTGCTGTTGTCTCCCACCGTCTCCTTCACGGCGTTTCCGCTCGGCCAATACGGGCCCGACAGCGATCCCGATGCGCTCATCGCCTTCACCGAGGACCTCGCCGGATACACCGTCGTGGCGTCACTGGCCGGATGGCCGGCGATGTCGGTGCCGCTTCACTGGTCCGCAGACGACCTGCCGATCGGCTGCCATTTCGCCGCGGCCCCCGGGCGCGACGCACTGTTGTTCTCCCTGGCCTTCCAGCTGGAGGAAATGGCCCCCTGGGCAAAACATCTCGATCGTCTCGCCGAGCGCCTCGCATGCCGCAACGGTTGAAGGAGAGTGTCCGTGTGCGGGTCCTTGCATCCGCGGCAGAGGTCTTTGCCGAGAAAGGGTTTGCCGCGGCGAAATTGGCCGATGTTGCCGAGCGGGCGGGAACGAGCCCGAGCAACATATACAAATATGTCGAGCACAAGGATGCGCTGTTTCACGCCGTCGTGACCCCGGCGCTGGCCGCAAGGCTCCTGAGACTGATGCGCGCCCGCGTGCGCGAACTTGGAGGCATAGAGCAATGGTCTTCGGCAAATGCCGCCGGATCCGAGCGCGCGCGGGCCTTTCTGCAGTTTCTGATCGAGCATCGGCTCGTGGTAATCATCCTGCTTCGCGGCGGACAGGGGACGCGTTATGCCCACATGTCGCAACTGATGAGCCGGGAATTGCTGCGACTGGCGTCGCGCTACGTTACCGACCGCTACGGGGACGAGGCTCTGACGCCGCTCTTGCGCTTCACGCTTGAGACCACGTTCACGCGAACGATCGACACGATCGGCGACATCCTTGCCGGCCACCGCGACGCAGCGGCGATTGCCGCCGCGTTCGAACTCTTCTGGCGCTTTCAGCTTGCCGGTCTGCAGGCCTTGCTGGATCTGCCGGGACGCGAAGCCTGACGTCGCGGGGCGTCAGGCTTCGCGCCTCTCGCGATGCTCGCCACGCGCTGCAGGCGGGCTGTCGTCGTTGACGGCGTCCCGGCCTGGAAGCGCCGGGAGGTTTGTCCGTGAAAAATCTGCGAATTCGGCCGCCGGCAGCGGGCCCGCCGTCATCAGGGTGAAATCGAAGGACGCCCTGACATCCGGGTCGAGTACGTATTGGCGATGGACGCGCAGGAAATTGCGTTTGATCCTGCGGTAGCGATCCGCCGACAGCATGAGCCTGACCTTGATATAGGCAATCGGCGGCTGCTTCTCGCGCGCATGACCGCAAAGCGCGACAACGCGTGTCTTGTAGAAGTTGACCACATCCGTCAGGCACTGGACCTCGAACCAGAAGATCTCCCGCGTGGCGGCGATCGCGCCAACCCGAGTGCGTAGGGCATGCGCCGACCGCATCAGGGCGCATTGCAGGATCGCGCCGCCGAGCGTTGCAAACACCACCCGTTTGCCCTTGAAAACATCCGGCTGCCGCTCGAGCAGGATGCCGATCACGTGAGCGGCCACGCTCGAGCCCATGCTATGCGAACTGATCAGATATTCGTCCGCCTCTTCGTTCAACGCCGCGTGAGCGGCGTCGGCGCAGTCGTCGAGCCAGCGGTTGAAGTCGGGCCGGTCGAGCCGTGCGAGCGCGGCTGCCATTTCCCAGTCGGCAAACAGGTGCAGCGTGTGGAACCGGGCTGCGAAAGGCAGCAGGATCCGGTGCAGCAGAAGAGCCGAAAGCGGCGCGCTCCACGCCAGGTTCCAACCCGACAGGCCCAGCCAGTAGGGACTGGACGCGACGGCGAGCACCGTTGCGGTCATCAGGAAAACCAGCAGAAACGGGAACAGGAAAAACAGGCCGAACCGCCATGCGTGGCGAAAATAGCCCCAAAGTCCGCCATCGACCGTTACACGCAGGGCACTGGCAAATCCACCACCCAGCCGGCGAATGAGCGACCGGCGGCCAAGGGCATCGACGAGGACGTTGTGGTCGAAGACGTGGATGCGGCTTGCGGTCTGCCAATGCGGCCCGGCGCTGGCGACGTCGAAATGCGCGCCGGCGAGCGGCCCGACAGCGGAGCTGAAGGCCCAGACCTTGGCGCTCTGCTGTGCCGAGCGCTCGTAGCGTTGGCGATGCGCCTCGGCGTCGAGTGGCTCGAAGCCGGGAAAGTGCAGGACGACCCTCTTCTTGATACGCGGCATGTTGGTACGCGGCATGGGAGGCTTCTGTGGTGGCGGTTTTCGAAAGCCGTCGGCAGCGGGCACGGCGACCGCCGAAGAAGGCGACGCTGCGTGCTGGACGGCGGTGGCGAGGGTGGCAGATTGTGGCGGGTTAAGCTGAACTGACGGGCATCCTATCGGCGCGAACTGCGGCACAATCGTGATCGATCTTACGGCCGCCTCGTCGTCGGCAAAATAATGATGATCCGGTGCGCGCTCGACCTCAGCGTGCACCGCGAGGCCTCACCGCAAGCGAGATATATGCGGTGGAAACGGCAAAGCAACTTGGCCTTGGTCCATCAACGCGTTATCGAAGGGCGCGGTTGATCGAGGCGGCCGTTGCCGCAGCCGGCGACGGGCCTGGCTGAGATCGTCCGTCCCTGGAGAAGCCTTTGGGTTGCCGTTGACCCCGTGCCGAGAAGAGTGAGCTTATGAACACCAATTCAGACACCGATTTTCCGGAACTCAATGCGATCGAAGCCCGTGTCCTCGGCTGCCTGATCGAGAAGAAGGAAACGACGCCCGACGTCTATCCGCTGACGCTCAACTCCCTGCACTCCGCCGCCAATCAGAAGACGGCGCGCGATCCGGTGATGGCGCTGGAACAGGCCGACGTGCACCGGGCGCTCGGTACGCTTTCTCAGAAAGGCCTTGTCCGCCAGGCCTTCGCTTCGCGCGTCGAGCGCTACGAACACCTCGCCGCCAACCGCTTTTCGCTGACCTCACCGCAAATCGTCGTGCTTGGCCTCCTGTTGCTGCGCGGTCCGCAGACGGCCTATGAACTCTGGTCGCGCAGCGAACGCATGGCGCGCTTCCAGTCGGTCGAGGATCTGAAGGACAATCTCGACCTGATGATCGGCAGGCGGCCGCCGCTGATCATCCAGCTCAACCGCGGCGCCGGCCAGCGCGAGGATCGCTTCGCGCATCTTCTGTCCGGGGAGGTCGACCAGACGGCCGTCGCCACGCCGGGTGCAGCCGCCTTTGGCGGCGCCGGTCTGTCGGAACTGGAGCAGCGCCTGCGGGCTCTCGAAGAGACGGTCGCGACACTCCAGGCGGAGGTCGCTGCCCTCAGGGGAAATTGACCGCCGGCAATACGCCGCTGCTTCTGGTCATAAATGCGGGGGCGATGAAAATTCGTGCGTCATGACGCTTGAAATTTTCATCTCCTTCCGGCGGAGCCAGCCGGATGTTCCGCGGTTTCTTTAGAGAGTCGATGCGGGCGTAGCGATCGTTCAGCCGCGGACCTACGGGGGCATGCGCTTATGCGCAGTGCAACCTTCGCCCGTGCTGCGGCATCGTTCGATGAAAAATTGACCCATAAAAGTTGATTGATTTTCATCGGCAAGATTGCGAGAGTAGGGACGTAGAGCACAGCTCGTCCGCTCCAAGACTAAAATGAGCAAAGCCGCGAACGAGGCAGTATTTCGGTGCTTCAAAAATATATAAATTAGATATTTGCAATACCAGAACAATAACAAAAAATGGGCCCCGGCGCGTTGCTGGGGCCATTTTTTATCGTTCCATGAAAATCGACCTGTTATCAGCGCCGGTTGCAATCACTAAAAGTTGACTGAGCGCCGTACCGGTTCCTGTCCCTCGATGACCCGGCGAACCTGCCGGCGGTCGCGCCTGAGGACGTCGAGGCAATCGTTGCCGAACCATTCGAGCGAGGCATCGATCTGGCCGTCGCCGGCGATCTCCGCGAGGAAATCGGCATAATCGACGGTGCCCTCGAACAGCGGCGTCATGCCGTCGCGCCGCCCGGCGGCGGCATAGACGTTGGCCGGCTCGAAGACCGCGAGGTCCGTCCGGTCGCGCACGTTCTTCAGGTGGTAGTGGCGGATGTGCGGCTTCATCTTCCGCAGGACGGCAATGGGGTCGTCGCCGCCCTCCCAGACATGGAGGGTATCGAAGTTGATGGCAAAGGCGGGATGATCCACCTCTTCGATCAGTCGCGATGTCGAGGCGGCGGTATCGGCCAGCGTCTTCGGGTGCGTTTCGGCTAGCAACTGGATGCCGTAGCCGGCGACAACAGCGCATATCTCCCGCAGCCGCTCCACGATGCGTTGCCGTTCATCTTCACAAACGGAGAGGCTGCCGCTGTTGCCGGCAAAGGTGCGGATCTTGCGGGTGCGCCAGCGGCGGGCGAGCCGGCAAAGCTCGACTGTCTTCAGCCTGAGCGTCTCCGCATCGCCTTCGAGGGGCAGATAGTCGCTGATCATCGGCACCTTCAATCCGAACGTGTCCAGCCAGTCGGCGTTGCGGTCGGGCTGTTGCGCCAGATTGCGCGCATGCGCGCCCCAGAGCTCGATGCCCTGGAAGTCGTTGGATTGTGCCCAGGCGGCGATTTCGCCGAGCGACATCAGGTGATGACGGAACGTGATCGTGCACAGCGAGATGTTCATCGCGCAACCCTTTTCAGCATGGGAATGTCGGCAGTGACGTTCTGCTCGCACCAGAGACCGAAGATCTCGGCGAGCTTGCCTTTCAGCTTCGTCTCGGCGCGGTCAGCTTCCGCCAATCGCTCGAAGACCGGGGCAGCCAGTGCGTGGCTGCCGGTCTGGCTCAGCTTCATGCAGTCGTAATGCAGCGCCTTCAGCGACTGCACCAGCGTCTCGATCTCGTCGCACCAGCCCTCGAATTCGCGCGCCGGCAGCTTCAGCGCCCGCCAGAAGAAGGCAAAGCCGTGCTCATAGGCGTATTTGCGGATGGTGATGACGGGCAGCTCGCGCACGGCCGCCGTCAGGTCGGCAAGATCCATGCCGCCGCGCCCCTCCAGATGCGCCGTGACGATCTCGCGCACGCTGTCGACAAGCGGGTTGCGTTTCGCAACGAAGCAGGCCTCGAAATAGGCCTTGAGGTCCTCGGCGGCTGGGGCGCGCGCTTCGGCATTGTCAAAGACATAACCCCCGCCGACGGTTGGCTGCATCACGGCATGGATCACCTTGTCCCGGGCGATCTCCCCTTCCCATCGGTAATCGGGGTCGTGCACGAACCATGTGTTTGGATCGGCGGTTTCCTGCAACATGAGGTAATGCGGGAACGGGTTCTGGTTGAACTTGTTCTCCCGCTCCGGCAGGTGGAACATGTCGAGCATGACCATGACGGAACCGGTGTCCGTGCGGCGGTGAACGAGATCGAGCATCGTGCCCAGATTGTCGCTTTTGCTCGCTGCCGGATCGTACCATTCGCGGACCGTGACGCCATAGAGCCGCTGGAACCAGGCGCGGAAGAACTCCTGGGTGATATCGGGCGCGTGATAGAGCAGCTGGAAACGGTCGCTCACGGCGAATTTCGCGTCCCAGACGCCGAAGTAGAAGGGCCGGTGGTCGAGGCCCTGGCGCTTCAGCCCGTCGCAGACACAACTGACGAAGCAATGCACCTTGATGTCGTAATAGGCCTCGCCGTGCACGCCTTCATCGGTCGTGCCGCCGGTCAGTGGAAACGACGGGACGACGGAGGCGACGGCCTTCGGCTGGTAGAGGGCGACGAGGTCGGCAACGGTCTGGACATCCTGGCGGGCGATAGCCTCTTCCGGCACGCTCAGACCGTATTCCAGCTCCAGATTGAGGAAGATCTGCAGGATCAGCACGGAATCCAGATAGAGGTCCTCGTTGAGCCGCGCCTCCGGGCCAAAGCCGTCGAGGTGCGGATGCATCATGTGCTGGCCGAGAACCGTGTGGATGGCTTCCAGGGTTTCGTCTGGGGTCATGACGCTGCTCCGGCGATCGGTTTGCTGAACTCGCCGGCGGCGTGGCGCGCGGCCACCTCGCGGCGGCTGATCTTGCCATTGGCCTGGCGCGGAATAGCCTCGACCTGGCGGATGTCCATCGGCAACTGATGGCTGGCGAGGTGCTTGTTGCACCATTCGCGGATCGCCTGGGGTGCCACGGTTTCTTCTGCGCTGAACAGCAGCGCGACACGTTCGCCGGCGAAGCGGTCGCCGATCCGAAAGGCAACGGCGTCCGAGACCTCCGGCATCGCCATCACCGCATCCTCCACGTCTCGTGGATAAACGTTGAGACCGGAGACATTGATCATGTCGTCCATGCGCGACACGAAGACCAGCATGCCATCAGCGCGGCGATAGCCGAGGTCGCGGGTGTGGATGGCGACGCCGTCGTTCTTCGCCACGACGATTTCTCCGGCGTCCTCGGCAGCGTTTCCTGTCTGCGACAGCAGATGCGGCAGCACGAAACCCATGTCGCCGGCGGCAGTGACATCGGGATTGATGGCGATGCATCCAGCTTCCGAGCAACCATATTGCTGGAACATGTAACGGCTCTTCGCCCGGATCTGGGCAAACCAGGAATCGGGGAGCAGCGTGCCGGACGTCATCGTTGCGTGGATCTGCTCGCCGTCGGGGATCAGCCGGGCCAGCGTATGCAGGATGGCCGGCGAGGAGTAGAGCAGTGGCCGCTCGGTTTCGCGCAGGACCTTCAGTAGATATTTCGGGTTGGCCGTGTTGACGACAACAGGCGTCTGGCCACGCGCGAGCGCCACCAGTATGCCGCAGATCAGACCATAGGAATGGGTGGTCGGGCAGGCGACGACCGGGGTCATGTCCTGCGGTTCGCGGAAGGTGGCGATATAGCTTTCGATCTCGGCGTCGATATTGCCCCAGCTTCGCGCCACGCATTTGGGCGCTCCCGTCGTGCCCGAACTCATCTGCAGGAGCATGCCTTCGCACGGGGCGTCCGCCGGCCGGTCGAGCACCTCCGCCGTCAGGCTGTTATAGAAAAGGCGGTCGCAGCCAGCGCCGACGGCAAGCTTGCGCGCCGCGGCATAGGGCGTTCCCGGGTGGATCGGCAGAACGCTGGCACCAGCCGTGCGGATGGCGAAGAACGACGCCAGCCAGTCGGCCGTGTCTGTAAAGCAGACGGCGTAACGACCGTCGTCGCGCGCCTTCAGGCCGATCTGGGCGGCAAGTCGCGCGGATGTCTCGTCGAAATGGGCACGATCATAGAGCCTGTCGTCGATGCGGATCATGGCTTTCTCCTTCGTTGAAGCTTGTCCGCGGCAAGCGCATTGGGCACCACGTGGTGGTACTCGGGCTTGCGCGCGAAGAGCTTCCTCGTCATCAGGGATTCGGTGAGAATTTCCGGCCGGTCGTGACCGAGCTGTGCCTGCCTGCCCGCGCCGTGCCTCAGCGCATAGGAGGACAGCAGGCTTTGCACCCGCTGCCAGAACAGCGGTTCGCCAAGGTTGTAGCAATGGGCGAGAAGGTGGCTGATTTCGCTCAAATTGTAGACGAACAGCGTGTCCATCACCAGTTCGCGCAGCGAATCCAGGTTGTCGGTCCAGTAGAACTGGTCCGGTTCGGCGTCGCGGTAGGACGGGTGCAGGGGCAGAAAGTCCGGTGCCTTTTCGGGTTCGCGCAGGAAACCGGGCGAGAACTCGATGCTTTCGTGGAAGTCGCGCAGGATCAGCCGTTCCGGCCAGCCGTCACGGTGCACGAGCAGCATGTTCTGGCCGTGTGCCTCAACCGCGATGCCGTGGTGGACGAGCAGATGCCAGACTGGCAGGACGGCGATTTCGAGAAGCCGGTTGATCCACGGCATCAGCCCGAAACGCTGGACCCAGTCGTCGGCAAAGGGCCGTCCGTCCACCTCCATCATCATCAGCGCCGTGAAGGGGATGACGGTTTCTCCGGCTTTAAGCGTCGCCTCGGCGCTTTCGCGCCAGATCGCGCCCACCTGCCCGGCCAGCGGCTCGTGCGCATCGGCGATGACGCCGGCATATTCCTCAAGGATGGTCAGCGGGTAGTCTTTGCTGAATTGCGGATCCGCTGCGACGATCCCGCCGATCCAACGCGATATGACCGGGGCGGTGCAGACCGAGTGCGGCTCGAGGATGCGCCGGGACGAGGTGTTGACGATGTTGAGCGGCAGCTTGATGCTGGCGGCCAGCGGTCGGTCGCGGTTGAGAAGCGAGCGCACCGACTGGGTGGCAGTGTAACGGTCGCCGAGCGGGCCGAGGCAATGGGCCTCGCCGGCAGCAATCCAGCCGGCCGTCAGTGTCTCGCCCAGATTGCGCCATTGCCACGGATGCAGCGGCACCAGGCCGAAATCCTCGACGGGGGCGTCGAGTTCATCCCGCTTTGCCTGAAGTTGCGCCCAGGTTTCCTCGCCGAGTTCCCTTCGCCAGAAGGCCTCTTCGTCACCGGGCAGGGCCTGGCGCAGATGGCGGCGGGCGACGAGCAGCCAGACGAGCTGAAACGTCCCTCCTGTTTCCGGCCCGAAAAACGCGTGGTCGGCGTTGGAAAAGCCGGTGCGCGCCTTGTAGCAGGGATGGTAGGGATGGCCCTCGTCGATGGCGCCTTCGAGATCGGCGAAGGTCATCCCCCGCCGCGTTCGGGGCGCGATGTGGCGGTCGTTCCATTCGGAAAAGGCGACCGTCTGCTTCATCTCGTTCAGCAGTTTCGCCCGGGTGATGCCGGTGCCGGGCAGGGCGGAGACGAGAAGCGGGAGCGAAGCCTCGCTCCAGCTGCCTTCATTTTCGCGCATCTGCACCGACCCCGGCAGCGGCCGAACCCGCCCAAAAGCGCCGGGCACGGCGTCGCACCGGAAGTCGCGGTCACCGAGGCTCCAGCGAAACTGTGCCGTCCCGCCGACATCGCTTCGATGCGCCTCGATGATGCCTTCGAACAGGAGGGCGGCGACTAGCTGGCGAAGCACCCGATCGTCATGGCGTCCCTTGATATCAAGAGGCAATGGCATGGCTGGTCCTCGATGCTGTCAGTGCCGCGGGCGCCCGCAACGGGTTTGGAACAGGGCGGTAAAGGATCGGAGCGTGGTCGGATTGCAGTTCGTCGACATTGAACAGTCGGGTGGTCAGGTTGGCCTTGGAGGCAATCGTCGGCAGGTCCAGCACGTGGCGGGCAAAGTCGCGCCCGGCCCCGGTCATCGTCTGCGCGCAGCGCTCCAGGTGGTTGCGCAGCATGCGCAGCAGCATGCCTTCGTCGCATAGTCCGTCGTGGCCGATGCGGCTGATGACGGAAAAGACCTGGTTGACGATGAGGTAATAGGCGAAGCGGTCGCGGATTTCGCTCTCGGGGAAATAGAGCGACGGGATCGTTGCGGTTTCCGGGACATGGCTCGAAAGCAGGTTGCGGTACCGTTCCGAGAGATAAAAGCCCTGGTTGTCGCGGTAGTAGCTGACCGAGGGGTAGCCGGCGCTGATGTCCAGCAGGCTGTTTTGCTGGTGCGCTTCGAGCGCGATGCCGTAGTCGTCGTAGAGACGGATCAGCGGCTCGACTGCGCAGGCAAGATAGCGCTGGAACCAGACGAGGCAGGTGTCGGCGACGGCCTCGGCGTCCCTCAGGGAAATCGTGCGCAGGAGGGTTTCGAGCCTTGATGGCGCCTGCGGAAGCGGGTCTGCGGTCAGCGCCGCCAGCGTCACGACGCCCACGCCCCTGCCGTGGGCAAAGGGGTTTTCACGCAGGATCACCTCGAAACCGCTCTCGCTTTGCCCGGGCACGTCGAGCGTCACATAGGCTGGATCCTGGATGATGCGGAAGGTCGTCGAGCGTCGGGCAAGGCCGATCCGGTCGACCAGCCGAGCCATGGCGACGCCGGCCTCCAGTTCCTGCCTTCGGTTCAGGCGCACAGAATTGGTGATGCGCACCGGCAGCGAAAATTTCAGCATCCAGTCTTCGTGCGCGCCATAGACGGTGCGAACGGAGGATGTGGCGCTGAAGAGGGAACCCGCCGGGCCGAGGTGCCGCAGGATGCCGGCATGCTGCATCGCCTGAATGCCGGGGTCGAGAAGCAGGGCCTCCGCCTGCAGCGGGTGCATCGGCAACAGGCACTCGTCGTCGGCAAGGCCCAGATCTGCCGTGTCGAGCTTGGCGAGGGAGCGCACGATGTCCGGTGCCTCCGTCGGGCGCGAGGACGCATGGCGGACGTGGTCCATCTTCGCTGCGAAATATTGTAGCCTGAACTGGCCGCGCAGTTCGGGAGCGTAGCTCTCCTGCTGCCAATAGCTCATGCCTTGCCGGCTCTTCGGCGTCGGGTGCAGCCAGTGCCCGAAGACGAGCGACTGCTCAGCCTCGAGAAACTCGCCGATCCCGTCTTCACAGAGTTTTGCGTTATCGAGATAGAGCGCCGTCTGCTGGTAGCTTTCGAGCACGCGGATCAAAAGTTCGAGTTCAAAGCCGCGCAACGCATCGGTCTGGCCGGCATCGTCCTGGCGGTAGGCGGCCTGGACGAGCATATGAAGAGCGGACATCAGCTCGATCGGACGCCACGATGGCTCGGAGAGGTTCCTGACCCAGGCTCTGCCGAAGTGAAGCGGACCGCAAAGGGACGATGAAGCCACCTCCGCGCGCAGCATGATCTGCTGGCGGGGAAGCGACCATTCGATGCTGTCGCAGGACCCGCCGGCGGTCCGGTGCATCACCGGTACGCCGGAATTGACCTCTCTCAGATAGCAGTTGGCGAAGCTTTGAAATGTCGCAGTTTCTGCGATTTGCCTAGACGATTTCATGTTTGTCGATCCTCGGCACGCGACATGCAAAGTCGCGCAATCGCGTCGCGTGGGAGGCGCAACGCATTGAATTTTCCTGGTGAGCTTTCTCAGGTTGGCGCGATGTGCGTCGCCACCGGTGTGCCGCCCGCCGCTGGTGGCGGGTGGGATTGGCGCAAGGTGCGCCCGGCGGGAAGCCGGGCATCACGGGAGAGCGGTCCGGACGGAGTGTGTCCGGCTGATCCGCCGTTGACGGGCGAAGGCGAAACAGCGTGCAAAGCCAAGGACGCACGGGTGTCGGCCGCGCGCGTCCCAGGCAGAAACGGGCCGGTCAAGCCTCGTTTCCCCCGGAACGGCGGACGTCCGTTACGGCATTCCGGTGCGTTCATCTTCCACCCGTCTCGGCTTTCGGCGCAGTGCGTCGGCATGCGCTTTCAAACAAAGACGACCGGCTCGCGATTTTTTCTCGCCAAACGCCGATTTTTTTATGATTATTTTTGTCCAGTTAAATTCGGTGTGAAATGCGCCGGAAACACCAAGGTCGCCGTAAAGGTCCGACTTTGGTCGCTTTGCAGCCGTTCACCGTCACATTATCCTTCATATGGGAGGATCGTTGATGACCAAAATCGCTGTGCCACTGATCAGCCACGGACATCCGGATCGGGAGCAGGACTGCGAGGGTGCCGTCGATGCCGCCTTCCTGGACCTGGTGGAGCGCGCAGAAGCCGCCGGGTGGACGTCCGATGAAGTTGCCGACTGCCTTGTCAGCCTGTCGCATAAACATCGCGGGTCGCTGAACGAGGACATCCACCTGTTCGAGGAGACCGCGTCCCTGCAACTGCTATCGAGGAAACTTCACTAGCGCGTCAGGCCGCACGCTTGCAGCCGGGAACTGGGCCTCAGGCCGGAACGAATTTCCCGTCGTACCGCACGCGAAAATTCCGGCGCTGGGCATCTTCCTCGAAGCACAAGAACACCAGTTCGAGATCGTTGGCACTGCTGCGCCGACCAAGCAGGCTGAGCGTGATGACGATCACGCCGCCATAGGCACGGGTCAGATCGATGGCGGCGCGTCGAATTTCATTGGTTGCGGGATCGTCGCGGTCTTCGCGCCGCTCGTAAACCTGCCAGAAACGCGCCGTCTCCCAGGCCGCACGCAATGCCTCGGTGATCTGGTCCTTGAACTCGTCGGCGGACCTGCCTTTGCTCCATGAGACGGTCTGTTCGGTGTGATCGCCGAAGATGTCGAGATAACCGTCATAGTCATCCGGATCGGCAAAACACCGTTCAATCATTCCGAATGCCACGTCATCGGAAATCGCCGCCTTGAAGTATATCGTCATCGAATCGCCAACCCTGCCTTGAGCGCCTATGTTGTCAAAGCGGCGTCGCCGTATCTAGCCCCCCTTGTGCCCGAACGATCGCGCGGAGGTACGATCGTGTCGCTGCAACGGCGCGAACGCCGGTGTTTCAACGCTGATCGATGGCATTTTTTTTGAGGTGCAGGAGCCCTTTCGGGACGCAGATCAGATGGCGGAATTGGCCGAATGGCTCACTTCTCCGCCGCGACTACGCTTATATGAGTATTGCCTCATATTAATGGCCCGTGCTATTTTTGATTTCATTCCAGATCCACGCAATCCGCATTTTCTTTTTGCCTTCCCATGCATGATTTCAACGATCGTGCGGGACAGCGCATTCGTTTCGATACGTACATTTATGGCATGGCGTTTCTTCAATCCGGCGCAGCACCGGCTATGCGAGACAAGGGTTGGGGCGTGATCGTCCCGCTTGGAAGATCCGGTGCGAAACAGTCGAGAGGAGGTGCACTTCCTTGCGCGGCACGGCATTTTCACGCGAAGTGCTTCGGGGTTCAATGGTTATAGCTTGCCTGTTGGCTGCGACTGTCGCATCGGGCGGAGCGGCTCGGGCGTCACAGCCCGAAGGTGGCGAAATGCAGTTCTTCGTCGTTCGCAGCGGTCAGCCGGGGTGCGAGCCGACCTGTGCCGAATGGATATCGGCGGAGGGAACGATCGTCGATGAAAGCCCGGCGCTGTTCAAGAAGCTGCTCAAGTCGATCGGTGATCGCCGCCTGCCGATCGTCGTCACGTCTCCCGGCGGCAACGTCGATGCGGCGCTCTCGATCGGCCGGATGATCCGGGCGCGCCAGATCGAAGTGGCCGTGGGCAAGACCCGGCTGATCGACTGTCAGCCAGAGCAGGAGGATTGCATCGATCGCGATCGTCAGGGCGCGCGCCGCATCGGCATCGCCTATTCCGGTGACGCCTATTGCAACTCGGCATGCCCGCTGATGCTGGCCGGCGGCACCTTGCGGGTCGTCGGCGAATGGGCATTTCTCGGTGTCCACCAGATCACCACGACCTACGTCCAGATCGAGACGCAATATCGGGCAAAGTACCGCGTCGTGAACGGCAAGAAGACGATGACCAGCAAGAAGGTCGTCAGCCGCAGGAATATCGGTGGCTACAAGACCTACGAGATGAGCAAGGAGACCGAGCGCAAGCTCAAGTCCTACCTTACGGAAATGGGCGTCGGTGGCGCCGTCGTCGACCTGATGAAGATCACGCCCGCTGCCGACATCCGCAAGATCGAGCCGGTCGCCATGCTGGAGATGAAGCTGACGACCAAGCTCGGCGGGGTCGAACTTTTGACCTCGGCCGAAGTTTGCAGAACGGTGCCGGCAGCGGCCAATTGCCGGTTGTTCACGACGCTCGATCTGGAGTGAAGCCGGTGGCCGCCAGTGGGCGGCCAGCCGGCGCGGACGCGATCAGTTCTCAGGCGATGGCTCGCGTGCCGGTGAGGATGCAGCCAGCGCACGCCCAGCCAAGGCAATCGCGATTGCGAGCGCAACGAGAAAGGCCGCGACCGCAAAGGTCAGTCGCATGCCCGACGCGACGGCTTCGGGCCGTGCGAGGGTGATGTCGGAGGCATCCGACGCCAGCACGAAGACAGCTCCCATTGCGGAGGCGCCGGTGACCAGCCCGAGGTTGCGCGACAGGTTGACGAGGCCGGAAACGACGCCGCGGCGATCGGCGGCGATGCCCGCCATGACCGCGGTGTTGTTGGCGGCCTGAAAGAGGGCATAGCCCGCGGTGATGACGACGATCGGAGCCAGGTAGCCAGGGATCCCGCAGGACGCCGGCAGAATGGAGAGGGCGATAGCGCCGGTCGCGATTGCACCTAGTCCCGCCATCGTTACCGGCCGTGCACCGAAACGGTCGACCAGGCGGCCAGCGGGAACGCCGCTCAATGCCGCCACCACCGGACCGGCCGACAGGATGAGGCCGGTGGCTGCCGCATCGAGCCCCAGGGCGCGCGCGAGATAAAAGGGACCGACAACCAGGGTCGTCATCATGACCGTGGAAACCAGCCCGTTCGCCATCAGGCTTGCACAAAGGAGTGGATCGCGAAACATCGCCAGATCCACCAGCGGCGACGCGACCCTGGTTTCGACCATCGTGAAAACCCGGATACCCAGTGCCGCGAGCAGCAGCAGGGCGATATTGACCGTGCCGAAATGGCCGCGCCCGGTGGTCATGGCGAGCGCATAGGCCGTCAGCGTCGATGCCAGCAGGATGGTGCCGGCGACGTCGATGCGGGCAGGGGTCGTTGCCGCCACATGCCGGTGGGCGGGGAGATGTCGACGGGCGAGACCATAGGTCAGCATGCCGAGAGGCACGGTGACGAGGAAGACGGCACGCCAGCCGAAGCCCGAAATCAGCGCGCCGCCGAGCGACGGTCCGAGCGCTGTGCCGATCGCCGACATCGTTGCGAGCAGGCCCATGGCGCTGCCGACCCGCTCCTTCGGAACGGTCTCGGCGACGAAGGCCATGCCCAGCGCCATCATGATTGCGGCGCCAACTCCCTGCATCGCGCGCGCTGCGACCAGCAGCCACAGCGTCGGGGCAAGGCCGGCGAGGCCGAACGCCAGGGTGAACAGGCCGATGCCCGTCAGCAGCAGGCGGCGTCTGCCGACGATATCCCCTAGCCGCCCGGCGCCGACGATCAACGCCGTGATGGCAAGCAGATAGGCGACCACCACCCATTGCACGTCCTGGAACGGCGCTTCGAAGGCGTGCGCGATCGCGGGCAGGCCGACATTGGCGATGCTGGTGCCGAGTGCGGACAGCAGCGTCGCGAGCGACAGGCTCGCAAGCGACCACCGGTGAGAGCCCGTGCGCTCGCAGCCGGTGTCACTGGGTTCGGCGGGTGCAGTTATCTGTCGTTTCACGTCACGCTTCCTTCGCTGGCAAGCTCCGAAATGGAGCGACCGGAAGCCTAGGTCGTGATTTGATATGGCGAAACACGCACGATTTGCAGATTATTCCTGCATCGAACGCCACATCAGGGCGGGATTGCGCTATAACGGTGTGATGACGAAACCCGATCTCAATCTGCTGGTCACGCTTGATGTTTTGCTTGCGGAGGCAAGTGTGGCGCGCGCCGCCGAGCGGTTGCGCCTCAGCCCCTCCGCCATGAGCCGGGCACTGGCGCGACTGCGGCAGGTGACGGGCGATCCGCTTCTGGTGCGCGCCGGGCGTGGCCTTGTTCCGACGCCACGGGCGCTCGCGTTGCGCGAACGCGTCGGCCAGCTCGTCGACGACGCCGAGGCCGTGTTGCGACCGGCCGAGATGCTGGATCTTTCCCAGCTCGCCCGCACGTTCACGCTGCGCACGAGCGAGGGCTTCGTGGAGAATTTCGGCCCGGCTCTGCTTCGCCGCATCGGTGCCGATGCGCCGGGCGCGCGCCTGCGCTTCCTGCCGAAGCCGAACCGGGAAAGCGGCGCGCTGCGCGACGGCAGCGTCGATCTGGAAACCGGCGTGATCGGGCTTTCGACCGGCCCGGAAGTGCGCGCGCAGGCGCTTTTCCGCGATCGCTTCATTGGAGTGGTCAGGTCGGGGCACCCCTTGATCGACACCCCTGTCACGGCATCGCGCTATGCCGGCGGCCGGCATGTGCTCGTCTCCAGGCGAGGCCTCGAGCGCGGGCCGATCGACGACGCTCTGGAAAAACTCGGGCTCGAACGCCAGGTCGTCACCACCGTCGGCGGCTTTTCGGCGGCACTTGCACTGGCGCGCGGCTCGGACCTGATCGCCAGCGTTCCGGAGCGACATAGCGGCAACCTGCGTGCCGGCATGCACAGTTTCGCGCTGCCTTTCCCGGTCCCGGAGGTGACTGTCTCGATGCTCTGGCATCCGCGGCTCGATGCCGATCCGGCGCAGCGCTGGCTGCGCATGTGCGTGCGCGAGGTCTGCCTTGCGGAACGCGCCGATCGTCATCCGGACACCGACCCGTGCCCCTGAGCCCACGGTAGCGCGGGTGGAGGACCCACAGACTGCAGATCGTCCGTTCATCACGCTTTGACATTGCAAAGGCAGGTGGAGAGACAACATATATCGCTGCAACGGCGCGATCGTCCGCCGATACTGCTTCCGGAGATTTCATGACCAAAGCCGTTTCCCCAGATCTGTCGACGCGTGCCGAAGATCCGTTCCTCTGGCTGGAGGACAGGACCTCGAAGCCGGCGCTCGACTGGGTCCATCGCCAGAACGACCTGACGAAAGCCAAGCTCAAGGGCGATCCTTCCTATCAGGCTCAGTTCGAGACGGCGCTGGAATTGATGACCGCGCAGGACAACATCGCCGTCGGCTACGAGCTGGGCGGATATGTCTATAACTTCTGGCAGGACAAGACGAATGCCCTCGGTCTGTGGCGCCGCGCGACGGTTGCCTCCTACAAGACCGACAAGCCGGATTGGCAGACGATCATCGACTTCGACGCGTTGTCGCAAGCGGAAGGCATCAAATGGGTCTTCAGCGCCGCGCGCCGCCTCTATCCGGATTTCAACCGCTGCCTTGTGAGCCTTTCACCCGATGGCGGCGATGCCAGCGAGATGCGCGAATTCGACATTGAGACCGGTGCCTTCGTCGAGGGCGGCTTCCGCGCGGCCTCGTCGAAATCCGATTTCGGCTGGCTTGACGCTGATACGGTCATCGTCGGCGCTGCCCTGGAGGAAGGCGACAGGACGCAGTCCGGCTATCCCCGCGTCGTGAAGCTCTGGAAGCGCGGCACCGATCTCAGTGCCGCCGAGCCAATCTTCGAGGGGCAGCTGGAGGATCTGGCCGTCGGCGGATTGCTGGAATTCGACGGCGATGAGCGCTACCTGTTGCTGGCGAGAACCATCGATTTCTATTCGGGTCATCATTTCGTCCGACTGGCCTCCGGCGAAAACCGGCGGTTGCCGCTGCCGGACGACGCCACCGAAACAGCGATATTCAAGGGGCGCGTCATCTTCGGGGTGCGCAGTGCCTGGTCTGCGCCGGGTGGCCTGACATGCCTGCCCGACGGGCTCTACGCTTTCGATTTCAGGTGCTGGCTGGAAACGGGCGACATCGGCGTCATAGAGACCGTGTTGCCGCCGGCGGACCGCGTGTCGATCGCTTATCTCGCCAGCACGCGCGACCGGCTTTTCATCAACCTCATGGACAATGTCCGCGGTCGCGTCGTCGCCGCGCAACGCAGCGAAACCGGCTGGTCGCTGTCGCCGGTGGCGCTGCCGGAAAACGGCAATGTCGGCATCAGCCATATCAACCAGTTCGGCTCCAGCGTCTCGTTCTCCTTCACCGATTTCCTGACGCCGAGTTCGATCATCTGGTCCGACGATGACGGCAAGACGCTTGCGACGATCAAGGCGCAGCCGGCGCGCTTCGACGCGTCCGAGCTGGTCTCGGAGCAGTTCGAGGCGCGCTCGAAGGACGGCACCGCCATTCCCTATTTCGTCGTCAGGCGGCGTGACCAGAAGGCGCCGGTGCCGGCGCTGCTTTACGGCTATGGCGGTTTCGAAGTGCCGCTGCTGCCCGGTTATGCCGGCGTGCGCGGCAAGCTCTGGCTGGAAAAGGGCTACGCCTATGTCCAGGCCAATATCCGCGGCGGCGGCGAATTCGGCCCGGGATGGCACCAGGCGGCGCTGAAAGACAAGCGGCAGAATGCATTCGACGATTTTGCCGCCGTCGCCGAGGACGTGGTGCGGCGCGGGATCTCGACCGCCTCCATGCTCGGCATTCAGGGCGGATCGAACGGCGGCCTGCTCACCGGTGTTTCCATGACCCAGCGGCCGGAGCTGTTCGGTGCCGTGATCATCGAGGTGCCGCTGCTCGACATGCTGCGTTACACCGAATTGCCGCCCGGCGCGTCGTGGATGGCCGAATATGGCGATCCGTCGAAGCCCGAGGAGGCAACCTGGCTCGCGGCCTATTCTCCCTACCAGCGCGTCACGGAGGATGTCGCATATCCGCCGGTTCTCTTGACGACGTCGACCGCCGACGACCGGGTGCATCCCGGTCATGCGCGCAAGATGGCGGCAAGACTGCAGGCCGCAGGCCATGCGCATGCACTGTTCTACGAGGAAACCGAAGGCGGCCATGGCGGGCGCGGCGACCGGCGGATACAGGCGGCTCAGACCGCGATGAAATATGTGTTTCTGGAGCAGGCGCTCGGCGGCGGCGAAAAATAGGCCGGCCGATACGGATCGCTAACCGTCGGCCTCGCGTTGCAGCGCTGCGCCACTTCTGAGCGCCTGATGGCCGATTGCGACGAGATAGGCGGTCAGGAACAGGATGCCGACAAGCTTGAAGCCCTCTTCGACGAAGGTGGCCCCGGATCCATGGATCGGGGCCATGTCCGCGATGAAGGATAGCGCCATCGAAAGTACCGAGCCTGCGAGCAGCAGCCGCGGCGTCGCCGCGCGAACGCGGTAGGCGCAGACGCACAACGCGCATAGCATCAGCATGTGTGGCACGAGAACCACCTCTTCCGGGATGCCGGCGGTCGCTACCGTCTCGTGCAGCATGAGGAAATCATCGATGCCCATCAGGGCGGCAAACAGTCCGCCGGCGAGCAAGGTTCGCCGCAGCGGCGTTGCCCCCTCGCGCGGGGATGCCGCAAAGGCCTGGAGCGCTGCGACCGCGCCGACGATCCACAGGATGATCCCGATGTTGGAGACCAGGCCAAAATAGCCGGGGTTGCGCGCGATGGCGTTCGGATCACGAACAAGGTCATAGTAGTCGATGCCGAAGGCCCGGTCGGCAACGACGAGAGAGCCGAGAAGGACGGCGGAAACAAGAAGGAGCGCGATGATCGCGCCGGCCTCGCTACGGTGCCATCTTTCGGCCCTGGCCGACGGCGCATGCGCCTCCATACTGGCATTCATGGCGTCTCGTCCTCGTGGTGTTACGGCAAAGCCGGAACTGAATGCGGCGATCCGGCCCTTAGTTTGTGACGGTTGTGTGACGCTGCCTGTCTTTGGTTGCTGCGCGCTGTGGCTGTATGCACCGTTCTGCTGCGCCAATCGGGCGTTGTCGGAGATCTGTGGCGGCCGGTCGAAAGAAAAGTGCAAGGGCGATGTCGGTTCGCGTGACATCCGCACGTCTTATTGCCACGACACATGAAAACGCGAGGAGTAAACCATGTTCCGAACTGCCCTAATCGCTGCAGCAATGTTGATCGCAGGGCCTGCTCTTGCCGATAGCCAGCCCGTCGGCGAGCGCGTCGAAATCAACGGCATGAAGATGTATTACGAGGTGTCCGGCGAGGGCGACCCGCTCATCGTCCTGCACGGCGCCTATATGAACATACCGTCGATGGGCGCGATCATTCCCGAGCTTGCCAAGACCAACAAGGTCTATGCGATCGAGTTCCAGGGGCATGGGCGCACGACCGACATCGAGCGGCCGATCACCTATCCGAACCTTGCCGACGACGTCGCCGCGTTCATGGACGCGGTCGGCGTGAAGAAGGCAGACGTGTTCGGATACTCGATGGGTGCCGCTGCGGGGCTGCAGCTTGCCATTCGCCATCCCGACAAGGTCAACAAGCTTGCGGCCGCCTCGGTCGGCTACGACGCCGAGGGCTGGCAGCCGGAGTTCAAGGCATTTATCCCGCAGATGACGGTGGAGATGTTCGTCGGCATGCCGTTTGCCGAGGACTATCGCAAGCTTGCCGCAAATCCCGATGGCTTCCCGGCGCTCGTCGCCAAGCTGATCGCGCTTGAAAAGGAGCCGATGGCCTGGGAAAACGACGTCAAGGCTATGAAGACCCCGGTGCTGATGATTGCCGGCGACGCCGATGTCGCAACCCTCGAACATACGGTCGCGATGTTCCGGCTGCTTGGTGGCGGCGGCATGGGCGACATGGGCAAGCCCCTGCCGGCGTCGCGCCTCGCCATCCTGCCGGCCACCTCGCACACCGCAGTGATCAACCAGCCCGAGCTGCTTCAGGCCCTGATCGTGCCCTTCTTCAAGGGAGAGACGCCGAAGGGGATGTTCCAGTAGGGCTTGCGACGCGGCTTCGGCTACGCCCGCTTCCGGGCGTCGGCGATGATCCAGCGCGCGGCCTTCTCCGCGATCATCATGGTCGGTGCGCTGGTGTTGCCGCTGGTAATCGTCGGCATCACGCTGGCATCGACCACCCGCAAGCCTGAGATCCCGCGCACCTTCAGCCGGCTGTCGACGACCGCCATGCGGTCGTCCTCGGCGCCCATGCGGGCGGTGCCAACCGGATGGAAGATCGTGTTGGCGATATCACCGGCCAGTTTCGCCAGCTCTCCATCGCTCTTGAATTCGACGCCCGGCTTCCATTCGACCGGCTCATACCGCGCGAGCGCCGGCTGGCTGACGATCGAGCGGATCTGCCGGATGCTGTCGGCAGCGATCTTGCGGTCCTCGTCGGTGCTCAGATAGTTCGGCGCGATTGCCGGCGCATCGCCGCGGCGGCGCGAGCGGATCCGCACATGGCCGCGACTTGTCGGGTTGAGATTGCAGACGCTGGCGGTGAAGGCCGGGAAGCTGTGCAGCGGCTCGCCGAAGGCGTCGAGGCTGAGCGGCTGCACGTGATATTCGAGGTTTGCATGCGCGCGGCCGGGGTCGGAGCGCGTGAAGGCGCCGAGCTGCGATGGCGACATGCTCATCGGCCCGCTGCGCTTCAGCACATATTCGAGCCCGATCCGCGCCTTGCCGACAAGGTTGCTCGCCAGCGTGTTCAGCGTCCTTGCATTTTTCACCTTGAAGACGGCGCGGATCTGCAGGTGGTCCTGCAGGTTTTCGCCGACCCCGCCGAGATCTTCGACAACGGGAATGCCCATCGCCTGCGACAGTGCGCCCGGTCCGATGCCCGAGAGCTGCAGGATCTGCGGCGAGCCGATGGCGCCGGCTGAAAGTATGACTTCGGCTCTCGCCCGGACCGTCATCCGGGTGTTGCCGCGATGAAGCGAGACGCCGGTGCAACGCCTGACGCCATCCGCAGACGTCTCGATCACCAGGCTTTCGACATCGGCCTCGGTCCAGACCTGCAGATTGCGGCGATGGCGAACCGGCCGCAGGAACGCCTTGGAGGTGTTCAAGCGCCATCCCGCCTTCTGGTTGACTTCGAAATAGCCGACGCCTTCGTTGTCGCCGCTGTTGAAGTCGGGCGTTCGGGGGATACCGGCCTCGACCGCGGCCTCGGCGAAGGATTCCAGTATGTCCCATTTCAGCCGCTGTTTTTCGATGCGCCACTCGCCGCCACGGCCATGCATGTCGGAAAAGCGGCTGTTGTCGCCCGTGACCGGATCGGCGCCGGCATCGAGCCGGTAGTGGTCCTCGTGGGCCTTGAAATCCGGCAACGAATTCTCCCAGGACCATTCGCGGTCGTTGGTCGTGGCCGCCCAGCTCTCATAGTCGCGCGATTGTCCGCGCATGTAGATCATGCCGTTGATCGAGGAGCAGCCGCCAAGCGTCTTGCCGCGCGGATAGCGCAGCGACCGGCCGTTCAGCCCTGCTTCCGGCTCGGTCTTGTAGAGCCAGTCCGTGCTGGGATTGCCGATGCAATAGAGATAGCCGACCGGAATGTGGATCCAGGGATAGTTGTCGCGCCGGCCTGCCTCGATCAGCAGCACCCGCTTGTCCGCGTCGCGGCTCAGACGATTGGCAAGCAGGCAGCCGGCCGAGCCGGCGCCGACGATCACATAGTCGAAAACGGTGGCGTCAGAAGTCGAAGCGTCGGATCTCATTGCGAGCATGTCCCAGGTCGGCGGAAGGCGATGACCCCGCCGCAATCCGTTTCGTGCGGGTGGCCCATAGTCCTGCCTTTATAATTTCCATCGATGATCGCAGCGCCGCGATCCTCCCTTGCGCACTAGACGACTACCATCGGGTGAAATCCAATGATAAATGGTGTCGAGTATTATTAGGGAAATTTATATATGTCGGATCATCTGGATCTGCGGTTGCTGCGGGCTTTCGTCACGGTGGCGCGGGAAGGCAACGTTACCCGGGCGTCGGAACTGCTGCACCTCACCCAGCCCGCCGTCAGCCTGCAGATCAAGCGCCTGTCGCAGGATCTTGGCCTCACGCTGTTTCACCGCACGGCCAGCGGGTTGGAGCTGACGCGCGATGGCGCACTTCTGGCGGCAAAGGGCGAGCAGGTGCTGGCGTCGGTCACCGAGTTTCGGCAGACGGCGATGCATCTGACCGCCCATCTTCGCGGCACGCTCAGGATCGGCACAATCATTGACCCGGAATTTACCCGGCTCGGCGCCTTCCTGCAGGCGCTGGTCGAAAGCGGCCCCGGTATCGAGACCACCTTGCGCCAGGGCATGAGCGGCGAAGTCGCGATCGGCCTGAAGCGCAACGAGCTTGATGTCGGCTTTTTCCTGGGCGATCTCGATGATTTCGGCACGAGCACCGATGCCGTGGCGATCGACGCGGATGCCCAGTTCTTCGTCAAGCCGCTCGCGCGGCTGACCTACCGCGTGGTCGCGCCGCCGTCCTTCGCCGGCATCGTCGCGGGCAAGGACTGGAGCGAGCTTGCGGCCTTGCCCTGGATCGGCACGCCGCCCGCCTCCGTCCATCACCGGTTGCTTGCGCGAAAGCTCGGCGCCTTGAACCTGAGGCAAAACGTCGTCGCGCTCGTCGATCAGGAAACATCGATGCTGGCCATGGTGCGCACCGGGCTCGGTCTCAGCCTCTGTCGTGAGTCGATTGCACTCGGCGAACAACAGGCAAACGGGCTCATCATTGCCGACAGGGTCAAGCTGGAGACCACGCTCGGCTTCGTCTGTCTGCGGCCCCGGCGCACTGATCCGAACGTGGCGCTCGCCTTTGACGTCATCGACAGGATATGGCGAACGGACCGAAGGGAACACGGCTGAAGCCGCACCGGAACGCGGCTCGCGATTCTGGCCGGTGCCACGGCGAACTGCGTTGGCGACCTAGTCGCCCGGTTGCCCGCGATGCCGCTCACTGCAGCCAATTGCTGTTTGCCGCGTCACTTCTGAAACGGGTGATGATTTCCCGCAACCGATCGGGCTCGTGCTCGGCCGTTACCGAGGTGCGCAGCGCATTCACGCGCCGCGACCAGGGCCGCGACACGGGCAATGCATAGACGCCCAGTTCGAGCGCACGCCGGAACAGGGAGGCGACCGCATCGGGGTCCGCACACATGATCGGCACGATCGCGGCCGAGGATTGCGCGGTGTCGAAACCCAATGCGTTGAGCCCATCGCGCCACACCGCACTGTTGTGATCAAGCCGCCTCTTCAGCGCGGGGCCCTCCTTTCGCATCAGCTGTGCGCCTTGCAACGCGATGAACGCATTCAAGGGAGAGAGGCTGGTTGAAAAACTCGCGCCACGCTGAAAACGCAGGCGCGATGCGTGTTCGGCGTGGCAGGTGGCATATCCACCCGTCGAGCCGAGCGCTTTTGCCAGCGTGCCGGTCCGCACGTCGATCGATCCCGGCAAGCCGAAATGGGTTTCCACGCCCGATCCATCAACACCGATCTGGCCGAGTGAACAGGCCTCGTCAACAATGAGCAGGCACTCGAAGCGACGGGCGATGGCGTGAAATGCCGGAAGGTCCAGCAGGTCGCCTTCAATGCTGAACACGCCTTCCGTGACGATTGCGTGCGTGCCGGCGCGAGAGCGCGAGGTCTTTGAAAGCAGCTGCTCGAGACTATCCGCGTCGTTGTGGCGGTAGATGGATATTCTTGCGCCGCTCAATCGGCAACCATCCACGAGGGACTGATGGCAGCTCTCGTCGATGAACAGGTGGGCATCGCCCTCGACCACGGAAGGTATAGTGGAAATATTGGCCATGTAGCCTGAACTGTAGAGCAGGGTGGCCTCGCTGCCATGTAGTGCCCCGATCGCGGCCGCCAATTGTTCGTGCCAGGAGGTAAATCCATTCAGCTCTGCCGATCCATGCGCGCCATGCGCTTGCGATTGCTCGAGAAAATGCGCGACCTCTATGCGGGTGCCGGGCCGGCCGGCAAGTCCGAGGTAGCTGTTGGAGCAGCAGTGGTCGAATGTTCCCTGCTCGAAGCGGATGCGGGTTTCATCGACGTCGAGCACCGGTCCCAGAAGATCGCGCGGGTTGGTGTGTGGTTGGATTGTGGCCTGCAGCCCTGCTGGAGCCGTTCGATCGCGCCGGACTTCACCGGCAAGTGCCGACGCCAGCTCGACGATGGACATCCCGTTGTGAAGCCTTGCAATTCTTTGCTCGCTGCTTCCGAGATCGCTGCTCAGTTGTGTCACCAGCTCCACGAACCGCAGCGAGTCGACGCCGAGGTCGGCCAGCGGCACCTGGCGTGTCGCATCCTCCAGGCCGGTATGCCGAAAGACGAACGCTGAAATCGCGTCGATGGGCGCGGCAGCCATCGCCGATTCACGCGCCGCGACGGCGTCCGTCTCGATCTGCAGGTGCACTCGCGCGGCCAGCGCCCTGGTGTCGACCTTTCGGTTGAGCGTGAGCGGGAAATCGTCCATCGCGCACAGGCGATGGGGAACCATATAGTGTGGCAGGCGCGCGGCGAGCCAGTGGCGAAGGTCTTCAAGTGCGCCTGGAGGCCGTATCGGGACGATGCAGGTTACCAACGTCGGCAAGCCATCCACATCAATGACAAGTGTGGCGGCGTTGCCGACCTCCGGGTGCTGGCGGCACACATCGTCGATGGCCGTGGGTTCGATCCGGTAGCCACTGATCTTCTTTTGATCGTCCATCCGGCCGGCAAAGACGACGCCGTAACGCATCGACACATATCCGAGGTCTCCGGTCAGATAGGTCGGGGCATCGTTCGGTTCCGGCAGGACGTCGTGCCTGAACCTGCGGGTCGTCAGTTCGGTGTCGCCGAGATAGCCGAGGGCAAGATATCGGCTGTTGAGCGCGATCTCCCCGATCTGGAAAGGCAGGGTTAGTCGCCGATGCGCACGATCCCTCACCAGAAGGTTTACGTCGTTCATGCCGCGTCCGAGCGGAACCACGTCCGGCAGAGCCGCGAGCGCCTCGCGATCGCCCGGCAATTCGTAGAACCCGACCGCGCGCTGGGTTTCCGTCGCGCCGTAGAGATTGACGATCCGGGCGGCCGGCGCCGCGGCGCGCAGCGCTATGGCCTGCGACCGTGTGAGTGCCCCGCCGACGCAAAAAAGCGCGCGCAGATGTGGCAGGCGTGTCGTTTCGCCGAGCCAAGGTACGAGCGCTGCGTTGAGGCAGGCAAACTCGATCCTGTTTGCCGCCAGCCATCGCGGCAGACGCAGTGGCTCGCTCAAATCATGTTCGTCCGGTATGACGATGCGACCACCGAGGTAGAGCGGGGTCATGATGTCGCGTTGCAACGGATCATGGCCGATGCTGGAGCACATCCCGAAAGCCGCGTCGTCCATCGGCCCGAACCGATCGCCCATCCAATCGAAGAAATGTGTGAGTGAGCTGTACCGCCCCGCGACCGCCTTCGGCTCACGGGTGGTCCCTGAGGTGAGTGTGATGACCGCACAGTCGTCGCCATCCAAGCAGTCGGTGTCTATCGCCGGCGCCTGGGTGTTCGGGTCGAGCAAGACCTCTGTCGCAACAGGAACCCCCGGCAAGTCCAGCTGCCGGCCGGCCAGATTGACCACCAGCGCCGGCTGGACGATCCGCCGGCAGGCCGCGACGTAGGCGTCCGGCTGGCGCGGGTCGACCAGACACACCGCAAGCCCGGCTTTGAATGCGGCGACAACGGTTGCAACCAGCGCAGGCCCGCGCGGAGCGATCAACAGCAGCCTGTCGCCCTTCGACAGTCCCAAATTCCGCCAAGCCGACGCGATGCCATCGGTCATGCGGGCAAGTTCGCCGTAGCGCATGATTGTATCCCCGGCGACGATCGCCGCACGATCGGGTGCGCGTGCCGCAATCGTGGAAAAGCGCCGGATGAACAGATCCTCGCCACTTCCGACGGCATCGGCAGTCATCGTCTGGGCGGGAAGCGCCGGTTGGAGGAGCTTGACGATATCGGCGGCATCGTCTGCGCCGTGCCGGACGGACGCCACCAGACAACGCAGCGCACGCTCCAATATGTCCGGGAAGCCCGGATCATTGAAACCGTTCTGCCGCTGGATATAGGTGATGGTCACGACATCCGCGTTCGACGTGGGCTCCACAGCGAACGCCGTGCGGGGACGCCAGCGCGTGACGGTTGCCACGTCCAAGGCGGCTCCACTGCAGATGATCACATGCTCGCCGTCGCCGAGCGTATTTCGCCGGTCGGTGCCCGCCTCCATTGCGAGCGTGCGGCATGTACCGAGATTGATCGAGCCGCCCGTGAGGCGGGCCAGTTCGATCGCTGAAAACAGCGGGGCATCGGCATCGGCGTTGCGGCACAACCAGGTCTTGCCGGTAAATACGCCGTCGAACAGGTGGTGCAAAGCGACGGCCATCGCCAGCAGGCTTTCCGGATCGACGGCCGGTAGACGCCATACAAAGCGCTGATACTCGCCGTCCTTGGCATCGGCACTGGATGTCATGGGTTTCCCCCTTCTTCACTAACGCGAGCTTCGACTGACGGAAGCCCTGCCACTGTGATCGCAAAGGACCCGTCAGGTGGCGGCGCGCTGAAACGTTGGCATGAAATACGCCTGAACCGGCCGCGGTCTGAGGCCGTGCCGCGTCTTGAAGCGTGGGTTGCGACGGCCCGCTTCGACCCTCGGCTTTCCTGTGATCAGCGCTTCGTTGATGGCGGCCAGACAGGCGAGATAGAATGGGCTGATCTGGGGCACGGCGCTGTAGTCGTTGCCGGCAACCCACCAATGCAGCGTCTTTTCGTCGACGAGCAGGACCGTGGAGCCGATCAATCTATCGCCAAGCCGCTGTTCGAATACGCGCACGTGCCCGCCAAGATCGCGCAGGAAGCCCTCGAAAACACCCGGACGGTAGTAGTCGGCATTGCCGTACTTGGCAGCGCCGGCCCTGGCCAGCGCAACAAATCCTTCGAGGTCGGCGTGTTCCACATCCGCGATGCCGGCGACGACGCCGGCGCGCTGCGCAATGCGTGTGTAGCGCCGCAAATTCGAGCGCACGGGATGATCGAGCGTTGCAAGGTAGTGATCGATGTCGGGAATGGCCGAGACGTCGGCAAGGAAGCGCTCATCGACCTGGATCCCCGTCATGCCGGCGGCCGTCAGCGCGCGGGCCAGCGCGCCGGTGCCATCGACGTTGGTAAATCCCCAAAGGGATGCACCGAGATCAGCGGCCAGGGCCTCCATCGTCCACAGCACCGCGCCGACGATGTCCGGATCGAGACGGCGCGTCGGGATCCAGGTGTCGTAGCAATGCCAGACGTGATTGACGAGCACGGTCTCGTCGCCGAAGGCCGGGAAATGATCGTGCAGCACCCTCATCGGATCGATGCCGCGAATGACGTAGACTGGCATTGCAAAGACAAGCGTGCCGTGTTCGTCCTCACCGGTGATGTAGACATGCGAGCGCACGCCGTGAAGGGGAAATCGCTCGAACGCACGCAGGAACGCCGAGCGGTAGAAAACCGGCGCGCCGCAGCCGACAACCAGCTCATCCCAGCGGACTGGATCCGCTTCTTCGATGCTGCCGTAGGTGCGAACGCGCATCGACATGGGACCTCTCAATGATGCGATCGGGCAAACGGATTGTAAAAGATCGCGTCCGGATCATGCCGTTGGCGCAATGTCCGCAGGCGCTCGAGCGCGGACGTGGAATAGCAGCGCCCGATATCGTCGAGCCGGGCTTCCAGATCGAACTCGTTGACGTAGGCTCCGGTCGCGATCGCCGCCATCTCGTCATAGAAGTGTTTGAGCCAGGCGCCGTTGACCGGGTCGTCCTCGGCTGAGCCCCATTGCGCGTAGGTCGAGACAAAATATCGGCCCGAAACCGAGTAGGCGGCGTCCGGGTGGTCATGCTGCCCCCGCCAGACGATCAGGGACAGGCTGGCGGGCGAGGGCGCGGTCGGCAGGTGGCGCATGATGATGTCGACGGCCACGCCCAGCTGATCGCAAAGCACATTGTCGGTGCGAAAGCGTTTCGAGACCAGAAGGGTTTCTCCCTGGCCAAGAATGCCGGCGAATGTCGTTGCCTGATCTTGCACGCGCACCAGGCAGTCCGACAGGATCGGCAATTCCGCCAGCGGGGCCTGCAGCGTCCGCGCCTCCACCGCGTCATGCGCAAAGGCGATGGCGGTAAGGGCGGCAATGCGGCCGTGATCTTCGGGAGCGCAGTGGCTGGCGAGTTCCAGTGGCGCCGAGATCACTGCCAGCATGACCTGAAGCCGCCGGTCGAGCGTGGGCGCGATCGCGTCCAGAGCGGCCGCAAGGTGAGGCAGTACGGCAAAGCGCAGCAAATAGGTGTTGCTCGTGATCGCACCCGGCTGATCATAGCAGTGGAGATGGAAGCGGGTGACGATGAACGGCAGTCCGGGCCCGCCGCCACGCATAGCCCAGAACAGATCGGGGTTCTCGGTGGGGCTGGCGTGTCGCTCGGCCCCGTCGGCGGTGACGATATCGGCCGCCAGGATGTTGAAGGTGCTCATGCCGCCCCATGCGGCACAATTGATCCCGAGCCCGCCACCCAGAAGAAAGCCGCCGATCCCGACGGGTGCGCCGTGGCCAACGGGAAAGGCCAACCCCTCGCGTTCGAGGGCGGCTGCGACCTCGCCGCTCGTCGCTCCCGCTTCGACGACGATGCGGTGCTCCGAACGATCGACTGTGAGCGTGTTCATCCGCGACAGGTCGATCAGCAATCCGGCATCGCACATGAAGATCGAGCTGTAGCTATGGCCCGTGCCGCGCACGCCGACCACGAGCTTGTGGTGACGCGCGAATTCCACGGCAACGACAACGTCCGGCGCCGAGCGCGCCTCGACGATCAAGGACGGAAAGCACTCTGGTGGACGGCCGTTCCAGACAAGTGCCCGTCGGCGGGTCTCGTAGTCAGCCGACAGCCGGCTGCAGACCCGACCATCGAGCGCCCGGGAGAATTGCTCGACCTCAGTGGCGGTCGGGTGCCCTTGGGAACGGTTCACGGCTTTTGTCCCGTCACGATGCTGTGGTAGCCGAAAGCCGGGATGATCCGGATATCGCGGAAGCCCGCGCCCTCCAGAAATCCGCTGATCTGCGGGCCCGAATACTGCTCGCCTTCCCCCCAGCCGAGCATGATCATGCTTGTCGCCGCTGCCGGAAAGGGCCCGGTCTTGCCGGCGTCGTCATACAGGAACTCGTGGATGATGATCCGTCCGCCGGGTTCGAGGCTCTCAAAGCTCTTGTCGCTAAGGAACCGGCACTTTTCCGGCGACCAGCCATGAAAGACATGCGAGTAGAAATGCAGGTCGGCTGGGGGAAACGGGTCAGTCCACATATCGCCCTTGCGGGCATCGACGCGATCGGCAAGGCCGGCCCGGGCGATGAATTCCTCGGCCACCGGGCAGACTGTTGCGAGATCGAACACCGTTGCGCGAAGCTGCGGGGCGACCCTTGACGCCATCAGGGCATGCGCACCCGACCCTCCACCGATATCCAGCATTCTGCGGTGGGTGGAGAGATCCAGGACGCGCGTCCATCCGAAAGCGGCAGACACGCTGACCGAGTGCATCGCGCGGGTAAATGCCCGTGTGCGTTCGGCGTCTTCGCGATGGGTTTCGTAGATGTCCTCGACGCCGTAGGCCTGCGGCACGCCACTGACGATGGCTGTCTCCAAGGCCGCGAACGAAAAGACCTCGTGGTTGTCGATCAGGAGATCCCAGTAATGCCCGAAATAGGTGGGGCTGCTATCCAGCAAATAGGTCTGCGACAGCGGCGTCAAACGATAGCGGCCTTCCGTGAGGGCGAGGAACCCCAACGCAGTCGCGGTGCTTGCAAGGATCTGAGCGCCGCGCCGCTCAAGCTTCAGGCCTTCGCCGAGTTCTCCGAGCGTCGGGTTCTTATCGGCAACGAACCTGAAGAGATCAAGCCGATGGGAAATAAACAGTGCCGGCAGTCCGAAGATGCCGAAAATGACATCCCACAATGGGCGATCATCCATCCGCGGTGCACCCGCGATGGACTGTGGCTGGCTCGACATGACGATCCTTTCGGAAGGGGCGGCGTGACGGCAAACGCCTTACACGCCGCGCGTTTTTCCGCACGTCCTGCTCAATCGCAAATCTTTTTCCGAGATGTACTTTGTGTACATCAATGGCGATGAAATTGCAATCCGTGAGAGATCGATTTCGTTTGTGCAATTAGGGAGTGAGCAACCACAGGGATGTCCTTGATTGCGGTTTCGATTTTGCCGATTGGCCGGGAAGCCGCTACGGGAGGGCCGGACGTTCCTGCGCGGCGTCGAAGGGAGCACTGATCACGGACATGGTTGATTGCGCTCGTCCATCTGCGAAGAGGTCGCCAGGTCATTTGCCCGAAACACTTCGACCTGCGGGCTCACCTCACCGACTGAAGTGTCTTGGCCAGCTTCCTGACCGCGCTCTCGATTTCCAGAGGCGTGTAGGCCGCAAATCCCATCAGAAATCCTGCCTCGCCGTTGCCTGCGTGATGGAGCGCCGACAAACCGAGAAGCTCGATCCCGACCCGTCGCGCCGCGTCGACGGCGGCGCGTTCCGAGAGGTCGCCGTTGAGCACGCAAGGCATCTGCAGTCCGCCTGCCGGAACGCGCGGCTCGACATCCGGCAGGTGCTTGCGAACGAGCAGCGCCAGTTTTTCCAGGCGCCCGGCATAGACGCCGCGCATCGTGCGAATATGTGCGCCAAAATGCCCACCCTCGATGAAGCGGGCGAGCGTCAGTTGCGCCATCGGCGCGGTATGACCATCCAGCAGCGTGCGCGCCACCGTCATCGGCTTCACGAGCTGGGGCGGCAATACCGCATAGCCTATGCGCAGACCGGGAAAAAGCGACTTGGTGAAGGTGCCGATATAGACTGTCCGGTCGTTAGCATCGAGACCCTGCACGCAGGCCGTGGGCTTGCCGGCATAATGAAACTCGCTGTCGTAATCGTCTTCAATGATCCACGTCCGATGCCGCGCGGCCCACTCGATCAATGCCAGGCGGCGGTCCAGTGCCAGTGTCGCGCCGGTCGGGAATTGGTGCGAGGGCGTCAGGAAGACCGCCTTGGCCTTCTGCGGCGCGGCGATGATCTCGTCCGCCACGATGCCCTGTCGATCCACACGGATGTGAACGCATTCCAGTCCAGCCGCCGTAAAGGCCTTTCGCGCGCCATAATAGGCAGGGTCCTCGATGAAGATCCTGTCACCCGGATCCAAAAGAATGTTTGCGCACAGCCACAGGGCCTGCTGCGAGCTCGTCAATACCAGCACGCGGTCTGCGGTGGCACGAGCGCCGCGTTCCACGTTCACGTAGTCGGCAATGGCACGGCGAAGCGGTTCGGCGCCCTGCGGATCGCCGTGAAGCAGCGTCTGCGTCCCGAGTTCCTTGCGGACCTGTCTTTCGAGGCGTTCCCAGAGAGGAAGCGGAAAGGCGCGCGTGTCCGGCACGCCATGCGCGAAGGGGCGTGGGGAAAGGTGCTCGCGCACGCCGCCGCCGCCTAACATCGCATCACCGCGCTTGCTGAGGTTGGGAGGCTGGCCGGGCGACGGCGTGTTCCGCTGCGCGCGGCGAGAGGGGGTGAACTCCGTGATCTGCGCAACGAAGCTGCCGCTGCCCACACGCCTTTCGATGAACCCCTCGGCGTGAAGCTGGGCGTAGGACGCCTCGATCGTATCGCGCGAGACGCCGAGCGACGTGGCGAGCGCGCGGGACGCGGGCAGCCGGTTGCCCGGGCCAAGTGCGCCGTCAACGATCAGTTGCCTGACGGCGCGCTGGATCCGGGCGTGTAGCGGCATTGCCGCCTGGGCAGGATGTGCGATCCACGCTTTCACGGATTCGAGGAGGGAATGCTTGAACAAATGGTCTGGTCCTGATGCGCAATGTGGCAGGGCATATCGGGCCAATCATTGGCTAGATGTCAAGAAACCTTGTCGGCCTTGCGCCCGTACGTCCGGAGACTTTTCACCACATGCCGTCTGAGCCTTCCCATTCCGCCACCCGCCCCGAGGATCTCGCCCACCCCATCGTCGCCGGTCTGATCTCTGTCATCGTCAACTATGGCGGCACCTTCATCCTGGTCTTTCAGGCGGCGAAAGCCGCCGGCTTGAGCCCCGCGGCGACGGCCTCCTGGGTGTGGTCGGTCTCGATCGGGGTGGGGCTCACGGGACTGTTCCTGAGCTGGCGCCACCGCGCACCGATCATCACGGCGTGGTCGACCCCGGCCGCGGCGTTTCTCGTGACGGCCCTGGCGTCGACGCCCTACGCCGAGGCGGTCGGCGCCTACATGATTTCGGCGGCTGCTTTCGTCGTGCTCGGCATATCAGGTTGTTTCGACAAGGTGATCCGCCTTATTCCACCTGGCATCGCCTCGGGTCTTCTCGCAGGCATCCTGCTGCCGTTCGGTATCGGAGCGTTCGGCGGCGCGAGCGTCGACCCACTGCTCGTCGGCGTTCTGATCGTTGCCTATCTTGCACTCAAGCGCCTCTCCGCCCGATACGCGGTGGTGGGCATCCTTGTTCTCGGACTTGCCTTCCTGCTGGTTCAAGGTCGCGTCGATCTGTCCGGGCTGAAGCTGGAATTCGCCGTCCCGGTCTTCACCATGCCCGCGTTTTCGTTGAACGCGCTGCTCTCCGTCGCAATGCCGCTGTTCCTGATAACGCTCACCGGCCAGTACATGCCGGGAATGCTGGTCTTGCGGAACGACGGGTTCACGACGAGTGCCAATCCCATCGTGACGGTCACGGGTCTTGGCTCGCTGGTCATGGCTCCCTTCGGCTCCCACGCCTTCAACATCGCGGCCATCACCGCGGCGATTGCCACCGGCAGGGAAGCCCATGACGACCCGTCCAGACGGTGGGTTGCCGGCATCGCGGCAGGCTGTTTCTATGTGCTGGTCGGCGTCTTCGGCGTGACGCTTGCTGCGGTTTTCCTGGCGTTCCCCACGACGTTTATCACCACGCTCGCCGGTTTGGCCCTGCTCGGCACCATCGGCGGCAGCCTGGCGGGTGCGATGGCTGACCCGACCTCCCGCGAAGCAGCGTTGATCACCTTCCTTGCGTCCGCCGCAAACATCAAGATGCTCGGGATCGGCGGAGCGTTCTGGGGTCTGCTGATCGGGCTTGTCGCCCATATCGTCCTGAACGGCCGCCTGCGGCGCCCCGCGGGCGCCGGTTCCCTCGAGAGCGAGAAAGCCTCGCGGTAAAATTCAGGGCAGATCGATGTGTTCCCGCCCGAGGGCGCGCCCTCGAGACGACGATCGGGTTCGTAGTTTCCAATCTCGCGCACTTGAAGGAGGGCGCTGAAAGGTGCTGCCACCCGCCAACAGTGTCGTGACGTCAGACGGACCGTGAGACCTAACCGGCATCGCGCCGGGTCTGCCCCTTGCTCGTCGTGCCGAGATGGCGCTGCGCCACCAATGCCGCCTCGACGCGGTTCTTAGCGCCGAGCTTGATCAGCAGCCGACTGACGTGAAACTTGATGGTCTTGACCTGAACGCCCATTTCCTCGGCGATCGCGCGGTTGGTAAAGCCGCGCCCGAGCAGGCGGAACACGGCGTCCTCTTTCGGTGAAAGCGCGTCGATCAGCTTTTCGGCCTTATGTTCCTCGGTTCTGTTGCGGATAACGCCGAAGAGCCGCATGCCCAGGTTCGGCGACATGTAGGACCGCCCTTCGGCGACCGCGACGATCGCTGCGACCAGTTCGGACGCCGGCGTTCCCTTGAGCACGTAGCCCGCCGCCCCGGCGTCAAGCGCCTCGAGCACGTCGTCGTCTTCCTCGGAAACGGTCAGCATCACGACCTTGGTCGCGGGCCATCGGCTGGTGATGTCGCGCGCAGCGTCGATGCCGTTGCCCGGCATGGAAATGTCGAGCAGCGCCACGTCGGGCGCAAGCTGTTCGACGAGACCGAGCGCCTCCGCCTTTGACCCGCCTTCGCCGATCACCGAGAGGCTTTCCTCCAGTCGCAACGCCTGCAACACGCCCATGCGAAACAGGGAATGGTCGTCGACGACGATCACCGAAGTCGTTTCACGCATCGGGCATGCCTCCTCGAAAATCAAGCGTCATGGTCAGTATCGCTCCTGCCGGCCCCGGCGCCTGAAATCAAGGTGCTGCCTGTACCTCGGGATGATCGCAGCATTTTCATAAATTGAAAGAGCATCGGCGAACAACATCTTCGGGTCAGACTATATCTGGACCTAAGACCAGTATCTCTGCTCGTCCTATTCTAATTTTCGCGCCGACAGTGGTCCGACCCTCGGTCCGACATTCGTCGGCAATTTCGCCCGACTTAGCGACGTTTCTTTCTTCGTCGTTTGCCCCGAACATCTGAGCATCAACAGGAAGGTCCTGATCGAGTGATCGGACGAACAGACGATGGCGCAGCCGACGGGCGCAGGCGATGCCTGCCCCTCGGACGGTGAAACTTTGGCAAAAATCGGCGGGCGCGGCTGCGTTACGGCCACGGAGGGTAAAATGGTACAGCTGAACCGAAACGACCTCGACTTCATCCTGAAGCAGATCAAGATCGCGGAGGCCCACACCGCGGCCATCGAGAACGGTGTCGACCCGCGGGTGGCACTCGAACAGCTGGTATCAAGCCCGCTGCTTCCCTACGGCCTGCGCACCGTTGACGGTTCCTACAACAATTTCCAGCCGAACATGACGCACTTCGGCTCTTCGGACCAGGTGATGGCCCGGCTGCTGACGCCGAACTATGCGGCCGCTGAAACCAACATCCGCAACGGTCTGCCGACGAGCTATGCCGATCTCGGCGGTTCGGTCTACGACAGCCAGCCACGCATGATCTCGAACATCGTCGCCGATCAGTCGCTCAACAACCCCGCCGCCATCTCCGGCGCGCTTGCTTCCGTCGGCATCACCGGCTCGCAGGCGCTGCAGATCATCGGCGAAGTCATGCAGTTGCAGGCGGCGGCCCGAGCCGCGCACGCAGCTGTCGCCGACGCGACCGCTGACGCCGACGCCGCCGTAGCTGCTGCCAACGTGATCGTCGCCAATGCGCAGGCCGCGCAGGCCACCGCGCAGTCTGCCTTCGATACGGCAGCCGCCGGACAGGCGGGCGCCGCACAGGACCTTGCTGCCGCCAACGCGGCGCTGGCATCCGCTGTCGCTGCGCGTGATGCCCATGCCTCCGTCGTTACCGCGGCCCAATCGGCTGTCGCCGCCGCACTCGTCGCCAGCCAGTCCGCTGCGGCTGCCGCAGTCGCCGCGGAAGCATCCAAGAACATCGCCCTTGCCAATCTCGCCCTTGCTCAGCAGGCAGAGGCGAGCGCGCTGTCCGCCTTCCTGAACGACCCGAGCCCTGCCAACGCCGCAGCCTATGCGGCGGCCGCCGATGCGCGCGACGATGCGCAGATCATCCATGCCCAGGCCGTCGAGGACCATGAAGACGCCGTCGCCGCGCTCGGGGCCGCCCAGTCTGCGCATGCCGCGACGGTCACCGCCCTGCAGGACGCGATTGCCGAGCAGCAGGTGCTGTCGAATGCGGCAAGTCTTGCTCAGGGAGAGGTCGCGGATGCGGCGGCAGTTCTTGCCGATGCCGATGCAGGCTTGACCGCCGCCACCGGCGACCTTGCCCAGGCAACTGACGCTCTCGCCGACGCGATCGAGGCGCGCGACGCCATCCCGACGGGCGGCGCGGCAACTGCGGCGGCCGTCGCTGCCGCGGCGGCCGCCGATGCAGCCGTGATCGCCGAAGTCACTTCGCATGGCGTGACGATGGACGGCGACAACGTCTTCATCAAGAACATCGCCGCCGACCTCGGCGACACCGCTTCCTTCAACGGCTTCATGACGATCTTCGGCCAGTTCTTCGACCACGGCCTCGATCTCACCTCCAAGGGCGGCAGCGGCAACGTCATCATTCCGCTGCAACCGGACGACCCGCTCTACGTGCCGGGCAGCCCGACCAACTTCATGGTTCTGACCCGCGCAACCAACGATGCCGTCCATGCCGGCCCGGATGGCCAGGTCGGGACCTCCGACGACATCCGCGATCATCGCAACGAGACAACGCCCTGGATCGACCTCAACCAGGTCTATACCTCCAACCCCTCGCACCAGGTGTTCCTGCGCGAGTATGTCATGGTCGGCGGCAAGCCGATGGCGACGGGCCAGATGCTCGAAGGCGCAAACGGCGGCCCGCCCACCTGGGGCGACATCAAGGCCCAGGCGCGCGAGTTGCTGGGCATCGAGCTCAGCGATCTCAACGTCCACAGCGTGCCGCTTCTCGTGACCGACCTCTATGGCGAGTTCGTGCGCGGCGCCAATGGTCTGCCCCTGATGGTGACGGCGACGGGACCCGTCGAAGGCAATCTCGCAGCGCCGCTCAATGCGCTGACCAGCCTCAGCGCCGGCCGGGCCTTCCTTAACGACATCGCCCACAACGCGGTGCCGAGCGCACCGATCGACCATGACCGCAACCCGGCGACAGCACCCGTGGCGGTGCTGCCGGATGCCGACAATGTCGCCGGAAACCCCATCATTCCCAACCAGTTCGGTTTCAACCTCACCTATGACGACGAGCTGTTGAACGCCCACTTCATCGTCGGCGATGGCCGCGGCAACGAAAACGTCGCGCTGACGGCGACCCACTCTATCTTCCACAGCGAGCACAATCGCCAGGTCGACGAGATCAAGGCGACGCTCCTGGCCGAAGGCGACCTGGCGCTCCTCAACGAATGGCTGCTGGTCGATGTGACGAGCCTACCGGCCGACTTGTCCACTTTGATCTGGGATGGCGAACGGCTGTTCCAGGCGGCGCGCTTCTCGACCGAAATGGTCTACCAGCATCTGGTCTTCGAAGAGTTCGTGCGCGCCGTCGCCCCGCAGATCGATCCGTTCGTGTTCTCGCATTCCGTCGAGATCGACGCGGTGATTTACGAGGAGTTTGCCCAGGTCGTCTATCGCTTCGGCCACTCGATGCTTGCCGAGAACGTCGAGATGCTGAAGCTCAGCAACAATGCGGCAACGCCGGAAGAAGTCGGCCTGATCGACGCTTTCCTGAACCCGATCATCTTCAACAGCGCAGGCGTCGATGCGCACGCGGCCTCGGGCGCAATCCTTCGTGGCATGACCCGGCAGGCCGGCAACGAGATTGACGAGTTCACGACCAGCGCGCTGCGCAACAACCTCGTAGGCCTGCCGCTGGACCTTGCCGCACTCAACATCGCCCGCGCTCGCGAAACCGGCGTGCCGTCGCTCAACGAGGCCCGGCGCCAGATCTACGAACAGACGAACGACACCTATCTCAAACCCTATGAAAGCTGGGCAGATTTCGCCCAGCACATCAAGAACCCGCTGTCGATCGTCAACTTTATCGCCGCCTATGGCACGCATGACGCGATCACCGCGGCCACGACCGCGGAAGCCAAGCGCGACGCTGCGTGGGATCTGGTCTTCGGCGTTGCAGGCGAGACGGCCGGAGAGCGTCAGGCGCGCCTCGACTACCTGAACTCGACCGGCAGCTGGGCCGCCCGCGAAACCGGTCTCAACAAGGTCGATTTCTGGATCGGCGGCCTTGCCGAAGCGCTGATGCCCTTTGGCGGCATGCTCGGCTCGACTTTCACCTACGTGTTCGAGCTGCAGATCCAGAACCTGCAGAACGGCGACCGCTTCTACTATCTGAGCCGCACGCAGGGTCAGAACCTTTTGAACGAGCTGGAAAGCGACAGCTTCGCAGACCTGATCCGCCGCAACACCGACACCGAGGAAACCGGCCTGCACATCAACGGTGCCGCGTTCCAGACGGCCGACTACATCATCGCGATGGATCAGTCGAAGCAGTACAACAGGGGGATCGGCAACGCCGACCCGACCGGCGAGGCCGACGTGATCTCCGCCATCACCGGTACGACCTCCCTGGTCGTGCGCGCGGCCAACTACCTGCGATTTACCGGCGACCAGCACGTGGTCCTCGGCGGCACCAATACCGGCGAGACGCTGATCGGCGGCTCCGGCGACGACACGATCTGGGGTGAAGGCGGCGACGACCGCATCGAGGGCGGGTTTGGCGTCGACCACCTGCATGGCGGTGACGGCGACGACATCATCACCGACAGCGGCACCGACATCGGCGCCGCCGACGTGATCAAGGGCGAGGGCGGCGACGACATCATCAACGGTGGCATGGGCCTCGACCTCATCTTTGGCGGCGACGGCAACGACGTTCTGGCCGGCGGCGAGGATCAGAAGACGATTTCGGGCGGCGAAGGCAACGACTTCATCCGGGCGCCCACCGGCGGCGGGGTCCTCCTCGGCAACGAGGGCGACGACTGGATGGAAGCCCAAGGCAACATGACGACGCTCACCGGCGATAACTCAGAGTTGTTCTTCAACTCGCGCGTCATCGGCCACGACGTGATGATCGCCGGCGAGAATGACACCGACTTCGACGGTGAATCCGGCGACGACATCATGGTGCAGGGTATCGGCATCAACCGCTCGAACGGCATGGCCGGCTTTGACTGGACGTCGTTCCAGAACAACGACTATGGCGCCGATGCCAACATGAACATCAGCATCTTCGTCAACCAGCAGAATAACATCGTCAGGGACCGCTACGACCTGGTCGAGGGCCTGTCCGGCTGGGATCATAACGATCGGCTGACCGGCCGCGACGTGGTGATCGGCGGCTATGATCCGAATGGCAATGCGGCTCAGGTCGAGCCCGATGCGCCGATCGAGAGCTTCTCCAACGCACTGCTCGAAAAGAATGTCGACCGGATCGCCGGCCTGCGCGATCTCGTCGCCCACCTGCAACGCTTCGAGATCTACAATCCGCACAATCTCGACGCCAACGGCAACCCGATCAATCCCGCCGGCGAGATGCAGCTTGGGGTCATGGATACGTCGGATGGCTCGGATATCATCCTGGGCGGCGGCGGATCCGATATCATCCGCGGCATGGGCGGCAACGACATCATCGACGGTGACAAGTGGCTGAACGTCCGCATTCTCGTGACGCCGGACCTCTCCCGCGGACAGATCTGGACACCGTTCAGCATCGACTCGATCGCCGACATTCAGGCGCGGCTTTTCTCCGGCGAGATCAAGCCGAGGCAGTTGCAGGTGGTCCGGGAAATCCTCGACGGCGGCAATGAAGGCGACGTCGATACCGCCGTCTACTACGACGACTTCGAGAACTACGAAATCACCTATAACGACGACGGCAGCGTTACGGTCGCACATATCAACCCGACCGTCGGCATCGTCGATCCCGAAACCGGCAGGACCCTCGAAGCCGAGGGCACGGACCGGCTCTTCAACATCGAACGCATCCAGTTTGCCGACCGGGTCCTCGACCTTCGCCTGCCGACCGTGGACCTGCACGCCTTCGAAAGCCAGAGCTACCGGGATCAGTTCGCAACGGCTAGCTATGCCAACTCCAACGGAACCGTCCCCTGGGCGAGCAGTTGGACCGAAGCGAACGATCGCGTGGGGAATGAGGCAACGACCGGCGAGATCCGCATCAATGCCGGCCAGCTTGAATTCCGGCAGGATACGGGGGGCGGCTCCACCCCCGCTGGCGCATCCATCACCCGCGGCATCGACCTGTCGACGGTCGGCAACGGCACGGCGACGCTGAGCTTCAGCTACCAGGAGGCCAACCTCGACAACGGCGAAACGCTGCAGGTGCAGTATTCGACCGACGGCCAGAACTTCACCACGCTGCAGACGCTCAACAACACCTCCAACAACGGCACGGCGAGCCTGACACTGACGGGGCCGTTTACCGACACCGCCGCAATCCGTTTCCTCTTCAGCGGCGTCGACGCCGGCAACGAAACCGTGCGCATCGACAACGTCAACGTCCAGTTCACCCGCCCGATCGACGATGGATCGACGGGCTGGACCAGCACCTTCGTCGAGGACCAGGCTGCAGTCGGCATTTCGAGCCTCGCCGGAATTGCGAGCAACGAGCAGATCGTCTCCGCAAGGGTCGTCCTGACCAACGCTGCCGCCGGAGACGTCCTGACGGCCACGACCGGCAACGGCCGCCCGGCCGGCATCTCGGTCCAGCAGACGGCCGCCAATGGCCAGATTGTCCTGCAGTTTTCGGGCACGGGGACGGCTGCGGACTACCAGAGGGCCCTCGACGCGGTCCGCTTCGAAAACACCTCCGACAACCCGAGCACGACACCTCGGCAGATCGCGGTGACGGTCAATGACGGCATTCGCAACAGCTCTGTCGCAACGGCCACCGTCAATGTCACCGCGGTTCAGGATCCGACGGTCGCCAACGATGACAGCATCGTCACGAACGTGGCGCGCGGCACGGCGATCATCATTCCGGAATGGGCATTCCTCTATAACGACGTCGATCCGGACAGCACGCTGGACGTGACGGCAGTGTCCAACCCGAATGGCCTCACGGGTGTCAGCCTGACCACCAACCCCGGCTCGGTGACGCTTACCGATCCGACCAATGGTGCGGCCGGCGGGCAGTTCACCTACACGGCGACGGGAAGCAACGCGGACAACGCCAACGTCTCGCTTGGCTATGACACGGTGGGCACGATCACCGGTGGCAACGGCAGCCAGATCCTGGTGGGCAATGACGCCGCCAACACCTTCAACGCCGGTGCCGGCAACGACGTCATCCTCGCCGGCGGCGGCGACGACATCATCGAGCAGACCAGCAACGAGGGCCGCGACATCATCGATGGTGGAACCGGGAGCGACACCTACCGCCTGTCGGGCGCGCAGGGCGCAGAACAGTTCCGCATCTATGCGGTCACCAACGGCCAGAATGCCGGGCTTGCGGCAAGTCTCAACACCGCATTCCTTGCTTCGACGGAAATCGTCATCACCCGCACGGTGGCGGGCGTCGAGACTGTCGTGGCCGAACTCGACAACATCGAGGAGATCATCGTCGGCAATCTGAACGTGACCGCCAACAACGGCAACGGCACGCCGGACGGCGGTGCCGGCGGCGGGGATACGATCCAGGTCATCGGCAATTTCGACAGCACCAGTCTCAACTACTCGACCATCACCATCGAAGGTTCGAGCGGCGACGACATCGTCGATATTTCCAGCCTCACCTCGGCACATCGCATCGTCTTCCGCTCGAACGGCGGGAAGGACACCATCGTCGGCACGCTTCGTCCGCAGGACGTGGTCGAGATCCCGGCGGGCGCCGACCCGGCAAGCTATCAGGCGACCGACAACGGCAACGGCACGACGACGCTTTCGAGTGGCGAGCACACCATCACCTTCCACGGTGCTGCACCGACCCTGGTGCCGGTGAACGACGACGACGCCGGGTCCGA
>UBXV01000012.1 GCA_900469625.1 Hyphomicrobiales bacterium | reverse complement strand
CCCGCAACCAAAAATACATAACAAAAAGCCCGCTGGACAATAACGTCCGCGGGCTTTTTGCGTTTTAACATTCCGACTATCCCGCCAAAGCCAACCAGTCGACGGCCGAAGCGAGATCCAGCCTTGCCAGAAAGGGCAGGACCGCCGGCTCACGCCGAGCGCTCACGCTGCGTGTGTTTGTCCGACCGCGGGCAGTTGTCGCCGCCGGACGCGATGATCTCCTGGCTGGCGCGATCAGGCGATCGCCCGCGCGGGGGAGGTGAGGGCCTGCATCTCGCCATAAATTCCGGCGGCAATCTCGGGGTGGGTCAACGCCATGTGAAGGTTGGCTGCCACGAAGCCGGCCGGGTTTCCACAATCGAAGGTTCGCCCGCCAAATTCGAAGGCGCGGATCTCCTGGTCTTTCATCAGCGTGATCATGGCGTCGGTCAACTGAACCTCGCCGCCTGCCCCCGGCGTCTGGTTTTCGAGGATGGAGAAGATCTCGGGTTGCAGGATATAGCGTCCGGAAATGAACAGGTTGCTCGGCGCCGTTCCCGGCGCCGGTTTTTCGACCAGGCCATCGACCAGATTGCCGGTCAGCGTCTGCTTCAACGACACGATACCGAATTTGTGGGTCTCTTCCGGCAGGCACCGCTCGACGGCCACGACATTGCCGCCGTGCCGACGGTAAAGATCCGTCATCGATTGAAGGCAGGGTTCCTTATCGACCATCAGCATGTCGGGCAAAAGCACTGCGAAGGGTTCGTCGCCGATGATGTGCCGTGCGGTCCATACCGCGTGGCCAAGGCCGCGGGCCTGCTGCTGGCGCACGAACGAGATGGCGCCCACTTCGGGCGTTGCGGTCGCGAGCCGATCGGCAAGCGGGGTCTTTCCGGCCCGGCGAAGGGTGGCATCGACCTCGAAGGCGCAATCGAAATAGTCTTCGATCGCGCCCTTCATGCGGCCAGTGACGATGACGACATGTTCGATGCCGGCGGCAAGGGCCTCGGCGACGATATAGTCGAGGATCGGCCGGTCGACGATCGGCAGCAGTTCCTTGGGAACGCTTTTGGTCGCCGGCAGCATCCGCGTGCCGAAACCGGCGGCTGGAATGATGGCCTTGCGCACTGTCCTTGGGATCATTGCGGTCTGCATGGTCGCACCTCTTTCTTCAAGCAACATCTGAGATTTTCGCCCGGGGGGCCTTGAGGATGGCGTGCATCTTGTGCGCGACGCCGTTTTCGGTGAGGAAACGTTCCATTTCGCCGTAGGCATGGAACCAGGCACGGTTGTACCTGTCGAAAAGGGACTGATCCCAATAGTCCTCCAGCCGGAACTGCGCCTGGCCGAAGACGTCGAAGCTCGGGATCTTGAAGGTGTCGGCGAATTCCGCCGTGCGGCTGTCATAGGTGCAGTAGATCGACGGTACACCATTGGCCAGGGCCAGGAGGTTGCCGTGCAGGCGGTAGCCGAGCACCAGATCCTGGGCGCGGATCAACCGTTCGTAATCGGCAACCACGTCGGAGTAAAAGAGCCTCTGGCGATAAAGCGCGAGTATCTGTTCGTCGAGATACCAGGATGATGTCCAGTGGTCGGCGCGCAGTGCGGCGATTGCTTCCTCGCGCTGCGTCTCGTTGCCCAGCACCAGCTTCTTTTCCTCGACCTCGCCCTGCGCCAGCAGCACCGTCTCGAAATGTCCGGCCATCGTTTTCACCAGGTCGAGGTGCGACCTAAGATAACGCTCGATGTCCTTGGCGTAGGCGTCCGACACTTCCCGCCTGACGGTAACTCCGACCTTACGGACGTGTTGCAACGGCGGCAGCGTGATGCGCAGGTTGGGGTCGTTCAGGCGGAAGGCGGTCGGGCAGCCAACGATCCTGACGTTGCGGATGCCGATGTCCCAAAGCACTTCTGCCGAATAGGCGCCGCGGACGCCGATCGAGGTGGTCGAATCCGACATCAGATGCAGCACCGCGCGGGTGTCGTCGGAGAGCCGGATCTTTCCATCGACCGGCGCCTGGGCGCCGATGCCGAAGCCGATGACGGGCAGGCCGAGCGCCTTCAGGACCCTCGCGGCCGCCTCCCAGTCCATGCTGTCGTGAATGTAGTTGGATCCCCTCAGGAAAACGTAGTCGTATTCCTCTCGCAGACGGGCGATCTCGTTTGGATCGAACCGCGAAATCTCGAGCACACCCAGCGTCTCGAAACGCAAGAGCTTCAACGACGAATCGTAGACGAAGGCATCCCCCATGTTGTGATAGGTTTCGATGTGGGACTGGATATCCCAATGCCGATACCAGCGGACGTTGTCGTGGGCATAGACTTCGCCGGCGGGGATCATGACCAGTATGCGTGCCAAAGAGCCTGTCCCGTCTTTCAAGATTGCGATGCAGCGCGCATTTCGACGCGATGTTCGGCCAACCCGGCATTTTCCCTGTCGCCGAGGAGTTCACGGTAGACGCCGAGGTGTTCGCGCGCGCAATCCCGGGTGTTGAAGGGGGCCCGCATGCTGGCGCGCAGGCGGTCCCAAGCCGTGTCGTCGTTCAGGACCTCGACCATGCGGTCGGCGAGATGCTGGCCGTTGCCGGCGCGAAAATGCAGGCCATCGGCGCCATCGCGGACCTTTTCGGCCATGCCGCCAATGTCGGAGCAGAGGATTGGCCGGCGGTGCAGCAGCGCCTCCTGGATGACGACAGGCGAGTTCTCCCACCAGATCGACGGAAAGACGACCCAGTCGACGGAGCGCATGAGTTTCGGCAGGTCCGCATTGCGGTAGCTGCCGTAGAAGCGGACGCGACTGCCGGCGCGCTCGATCAGCGTCTTCATGCGCTCCTGGAACTCTGCCGGCTGACGCTCGAGGTTGGCGCCGAAGATCATGAGGCAGGCGTCATCGCCCCAGATGTCATCGGGGACGCGGCCGACGGCATCGATCAGCACGTCGACGCCCTTGAACGGCGTCATCTGGCCGAAGAAGGCGAAACGATTGCGGCGGGTATCGGCTCTCGCCAGCTCGCGCGGGGGCGTTGCCTCTTCGCCCATGATGCCGTTTTCGATGACATGGATGCGTTGGCGATCGATGCCCCACTCAGCGTAACGCTTGGCGAGAAAGGCGCTTGGCGCCACGAAGGCGTCGACCATGTCGAGCAGCATGCCGCGCACAAGCGCTTCGCGCCGCAGAAACCTCGATGCCGGGATGTCTGGGAAACAGCTGTTGCAGGCGGTGGGTGAGGCCTGTTCGCAAAGCTCACCCGTCGGGCGTTTCACCATCTGCCCATGATTGTGGCAGATCGGCACGAATTCATGGAGGGTCAAAAGTATGGCAGCGCCGGGCAGTGCCGAGCGCACGGCATAAAGCGCCTCGAGGCCAAAACCCAGTACGTGATGAAAATGAACGACATCCGGTTTGACATCGCGCACGAAGCGCAGGAGGTCGCGCTCGATGGACAGTACGTCCTCGTTCGCCAGGTGGAAATGGTCATAGGCATCCGTGTGGAAAAGCACCTCTTCCTGGGGCAGCCGCGCGCTCATCAGCGCGGATGATGCATGGCGCTTCAGCGGGGGAGACGCGGCCGCCAGGTAGACGGACTCGACACCATCCACGGCATTCAGCCCGCGATGCAGATTGTGCGAGGCAATCTCCGCTCCGCCAAGGGAGAACGCGGGGTGCGCATGCGAGATTACCAGCACGCGAAGCTTTTTCGTCTTCATGCGGAAATCCTGTCCAACGGTGTCGGGCTTGCGGCGCCGTCCCGGAACCGGTCCTTGAGGAGCCGCGCGTCGATGCGTTCGGCGAGCGCGGCTAGCTTGCCGTTCTGCTCGTCCGAGGCCGGCTCGTCACATCCGAGCAGATGGACCGACGGCAGCAGATAGGCGGTCATACCCGCCTGGTGGAGGCGAAGCCCGATCTCGCCGGCCTTCTGTTTCGAACCGAGATAGACACCGCACGTCCGCATGGCCTTAGTCAGGGCCAGGCGTGGCATGATGCAGCATTCGAGCGATGCGACGTCCACGCGCGTCAATTGCATGGCGGCGATCGCCATCAGCGGATAACCCGCATAACGATCGAGCAGGATCTGGTCGCCGTCTTGCGAGAGCCAGCTTCCGGCCCATTTCACCGAATGATCATCATAGGCGATCATCGGCGAGATCGCGCATCCGGGATGGGCCCTTGCCTCCGTCGTCAGGGCGCCATACCAGCCCTTGGCCATGGGGACCAACGAACCCGACATGGTGATGACGGTCTCGCATGAAATGGCCTCCGCACCGACCGACATCAACTCGAAGCGGTCCTGCGCAGCGGCGGCGCAAACGAACCGGACGGAGAGGCGATAAAAGCGCGCCAGCTGTTGCAACCGGATGAGGTCCCGCTGGTAGGCGGCCTTGCCGACTGCGACCACGATCGGGGTCGTGCGGGTCTGCGGGTCGAGCGCCAGCAGCGCAAGCAGCGGGCCGACTTCCAGCATCCCGACAGTTGAACCGACGACAATGGGGACGCCCGCCCTGTCATCGAACGCGCCGACGTCGACGCATGTTTCCATGCGCGGCGCTATAGAGGCGGCCATTGAAAGCAGAGGCACGATCTGATGATCGACAATCGCTGGAAGCGCCCAGTTGCTCGCATCCAGCAACGACAATTGCTGCAGCGCGGCTCTTCTCGCGGGCATGCGCTTGGGCGCCAGGGGCAGGAAGGCGCGTCGACCTTCGCGCAAGGTCAGCTCGAGGTAGGGCGTGGTGTCGCGATTGGCGTCCGGCGGCCGGGCGTGCACAACAAAGCCGTGGGCCTGGTCTTCACCGTCAAGCGATGCGCGGAACGCGGGCTGGTCGGCGAAGCTCTGTGCGACGTCGACGCGATCGAGCCGGGACCAGATATCGTCGAGCCTGACTTGCGTACCGGGCCGTCGCAACCTGACGCAGGAAACCAGATTTTCCGGGTCGAGCAACCAGCCGGAGATCAGCATGTCGCCGTCATCGGTCTCGAACACGCGATCGACATCCATGCGCACCGGAAGGGGGAGGCTGGAGATCGTGTCCTTGCCGGTAAAGCCGTTTGCCACGGAGCGAAGGCGCAGCAACGCCTCCGGCGTCGTGCGGGCTTCGAGCAGGACGGACCTTACGTGGTCCGGAGTTTGCAACGCGGCGCTTATCTGAACGCGCGCATGCACGGGTGTCAGGTGCCAGCCGGCACCGGTGTTGTGGACGATGCCCTTGACTGCATCGGCCCGCAGGCTGCCGCCGGTTTCCAGAACGGCGACGAAGCCCGCCTCTCCGTCCGGAAGATCCGGCCGGGCGAAGCTGGCGACGCAACATTCGGCGGCGGTGGTCGTATCGGCCAACAGATGGACCTGGCAACGACCGGGAAGGATGTGATGGCTCCAGCCCATGACGACGATGCCGCCATCATGCGTTTCACCGACGAGTTCGATAAAGCCGTCCGAGGGCTGCAGCGCCCTGATCAGCGACAGCCCCGCGGAGATCCTGCCGCGGCCGGCCGATTGCGTCATGAGCTGATCGGTCAGGCGACCGGCGGCAGCGACACTTTCTCCAGGCGCGGCCTGCGCGAAAAGGGTCGCTGCGTCTTCCATGGAGATCGGCCTGGGGGCGACAATGAAACGCTCGCGCGTTCGCCCGTCGTCTACATCGACGATCGAGAGGGGCGCATCGCGATCGGGTTGCGTGAGGAGGGCTGCAAAGCCGTGCGTTGCCGATGGCGACCCTGCCGGCAGCGACCAGGTTGCAACAAAGCCGCCGCCCGGCCCAGGCCCTGTGCCATCAGCCCTGACCGAGACCGACCGGCCGCTCGCCCGCCCGCAGCCAAGGATGAGGACGGTGTCCCGATCGATCCGGGCAAAGACGGCCCGACCTTTGCCGAGGCGCAGGCCCATGCCTGCGGTGCGAGCGCCGCTGGGCCTAGCGGATCTTTCCACTGTCGTTGTCGTCTGCGGCATCGTCATCGTGCCAGCAGTGCCATGAGCGCGCCCGCGGCAAATCCCATGAGAACGAAGAGCAGCAATACGAGCGGCTTGTTGTCGCCGCTCGTGCGCTTCTGGAGCGCGGTGAGGGTCTTTTCCATACCCGCGACGACCCCGTCCATGCGCAGGAGATGCACATCCAATTCATCGAGCCGCCGGCTCATGTCTGCGCGCAGACCTTCGATGCCGGCGCCTGCCTCCTCCGTCGCGTCCACAGGTGCCGCATCCGGGCCGAGATTGGGCACGCGCTGCAGCGATCGCTGCGATACCTGCAGCTGCCGCTGCGCGGACATGAGCACATCCAGCTTGTCGAGCACCCTGGTCAAGGGGGCGGCGATCAGCGCTTCGGCCGCCTGCTCGTCGGGCTGCGGCACGCGCAGGGGATGGCTGACGCCATCTCCCGACATCGCCATGACGACGAGGTCGCGGCTTCGCTTCTGCACGGCCTCGGGCAAGGCGATCTCGAAGGCATGCTTGCCGTCTCCAATGCCGTTTCTCTTCAGGTCGGGGCGGTTGCGGTCGGCGACGGCCTCGGCGACCGGCGCGCCATCGAGAAGGACGCGCACTTTCAGCCTTTGGCCCGGGGTGGCGGGATCGAACGCCCAGCCGAACAGGCGCCCACCGTCGATGGCGTCGACGCGGCCGGCGATCGGCTTGGCGGCTTCGGTCTCTTGCGGCGTCTCGAGTGTCTCTGCGAGTTGAGCCATGGGTCCTCTCTATGCGGCCTCGACCTGCTGCGGGTGGAAAAGTGCGAGATAGCGCCCGGCGGTCGTGTCGATATCGTCGGGGCGAACGGCGCGGCCGGACAGCTGGCGCAGCAGCGTCGGTTTCTCGATGATCTGGCGCATGGCGGCAGCGAGTTGGCGCGGATCGTCGGGTGCGACGGTCAGGCCGTTGGAGCCGTTTCTGATCAGTTCCGCCATGCCGCCGATGTTGCTCGCGATGACAGGCCGACCCTGCGCTTGCGCTTCCTGGATGACCAGCGGCGCGTTTTCCCACCAGACCGACGGCACGATGGTGCAATCGACGGCGCCGATCAGGGCGGCGACATCCTCCCGCCGGTATGGGCCGCGCCGCTGCACCTGGGGGGCGGTTTCGGTAAACAGCCGGTCGATGTCGGCAACGAACTCCTTGGCCTGGAACGGCGCGCCGCCATGCACGCGCAGCTCGAAGTCGACGCCATCGGCGATCAATTGGCGGGCGGCCTCCAGCAGCACCCGCGTGCCTTTCCAGGGATTGAGGTTGCCGAAATAGCCGAACACCGGACGTCCGTTCTTGGGCCTGCTCGGGCCAGGTTCAAAAGCGCCGGCCGGCAGGCCGTTGGCGATCACCGAGATGCGGCTTTCCGCAATCCCCCAATCGACATAGCGCTGCTTCAGGAATGCGCTGGGTGCGACAAAATCATCGATCGCGCTGAAGAGCGCCTTGAGATGCTGCTCCCTGAGCGCGAAGCGGTCGGGCTTGATGTCCTTGAAACAGGCGTGGCAACGGTCCGGGCTTGAGCCGTGACAAAGCTCCCGCTTGTCGGTGCGCACCATCAGGCCGTCGTGGTGGCAGATCGGGTAGTAGTCATGCAGCGTCATGACGATCCTGCAATCGGGCAGGGTCCGGCGCACGATATGCGGAAATTCGGCGCCCATCAGCAGGATATGATGAAAATGCACCACATCCGGCCGGAACTCGCGCAACAGTTCCGTCACATCGGGGACGAAACCGTAAAGATCGACTTGGCTCATGAAGAAGCGATCGAAATGGCCGGCCCAAAGCAGGATCTCGTCGCCCGTCGGTCCGATCGCCTGAAAGCTGGTACCCGGTCTCGCCTCGCGGTGAACCTGATTGACTGCGCCGAGGAACAGCGCTTCGTGTCCTGCCCGCTGGTAGGCGCGAAACAGGTCGTGTGCGAACACCTCCGTGCCGCCGGGATGCAGCGCCGGATGATTGTGCGCCACCACGAGAATGCGCTTGCTCATGCGTGGCTCCGCAGGCGCTCGCCAACGAGAATGTCCTGGTAGTGACTGCCGCCCGGCGCGCGCCAATGGCCGAGGGATTTGAGGACGACCGACAGGCCGGTGCGATCGAATGCGGTATCGAGAAAACCGTCGTCGAAGCCGACGGCCGCCAGCGGCGGCTGGCCGGGCACGAACCAGCAAGGCCCCTGACCGGCGCGCGCGAAGCCGAGCCGTGGATCGCGCCGTCCCGTGGCGTTTTTCGCGGCGATGTCGTCGACGATGAAAGCGCTCATGAACAATCGGCCGCCGACACGAAGAACCCGGACGATTTCCCGGAGATAGGCCATGACTTCGTCGGCGGGCAGATGGGTGACGACCGAGGTCATGATGATGAAATCGAACTGCCCGTCGGCAAACGGGAGCGTCAGCGCACGCCCCTTGATCGCGCCCTTCGGATTGTAGAGGTCGTGGGCGATGTCGAGGTGCTGGAAGGAGAAATTGGGATAGTGCGGCGCTACCGCCGACTTGCACCAGCGGATACCGCCCTCGACCGGATCGACACCATCATATCGGCCGTGTTCGCCATCGAGATATTGCGTCAGCGGAACGGCCATCCGGCCGATGCCGCAACCGATATCGAGAACGCGGTGGCTGGGGCGCAAGCCGCCGAGGCGCACGAAATGTCCGAGAAACTCGGCGCCGATCGCCCGGAAATCGCCGTCGCCGACGAAAATGTTGCTGGGATCGGGTTGCGGCAGGAAGCGGTTGCGCGCGATGCTGTCGGTCAACCAGGCAAGTTGCGCGTCGTCGTGCGGCGGCGTTGCGCCGACCTCAATGCGCGGCAGGGCGTCGATCATGCATTCGTCCATTCAAATGTGCGGTCATCGGGGGAGGCTGGCAACGGTGTTTTTGGCGACCGCTCGTCACGCGCCATCAAGGCTTCGATCTCGCCATTCCAGCGCTCGGTGTGGAGCCAGGAATTGTATTGGCTGGCGACGCCGCGCATGTAGTCCTGGCTGCGTCGGATCGACTGGCGCTCGAGATGATAGAGGCATGCCGATGGCGCGTAGCCGATCTCGAAGCCGGCCCGGCGGATCTTCAGGCAGAGGTCGCTGTCCTCATAATCGCCGATGATGTAGTCCTCAGTGAAGCCGCCGACACGATCGTACAAGGCCCTCGTCGTGACGAGACAGGCGCCGGTGACACCTGGAACGGCTCGGGCGCGCATCGCCGGCGCGTAGTCGCTGGGCAAGCCCTTATAGAAGTGATGATTGAGCCAGATCCCGCGCTGGTCGCGGCCGAAGTAAAGGCCGGCGTGCTGCAGCGATCGGTCTTCGAAGATCAGCCGGGGCCCGACGGCGCCGAAGGCGCCGCTCACGATTGGATCTATCAAGGTCTGCGCCCAGCCGGGTTCGCATGGAACGACATCGGAATTGAGCATTACGAGGATTGACCCACGGGCCATCCGCGCACCGGCGTTGCAGGCCCGCGCGTATCCGCCGTTCCGGTTCATCACCACCAGCCGCATGGGAAACCCGTGCAGCAGGTGCAGGCCGCCGAGCAGATGCTCGGTCTCGTCCTTGATCTCGGGGGAATCGAGCACGAACACCAATTCGGCATTGGCCATCAGCCAGGGGTCGGTGGCCAGGCCCGAGAGCTGGAAGCGGAGAAAATCGAGAACCTTGTAGAGCGGGACCACCAGGGACACGAGGGGCGCCTGCTGCTGCAGGCCATAATCGCGCGTCCGCTTGACTTCGACCGTCTTGCCGAGGCGGCTCTCCACCTCCTTGAGCGCGGGGGCAAGGATGGTGCGAAAGGCATCGTCTATGGCGTGCTGTGGCGGCACTGCGCGCAGGATCTGGTTTCGCTGCAGCACGGGTTCGAAGGGCTGCGGTGGCGGAACGAGGGACTTTACCGCGCCCGATGCCAACCGCATCTGAAAGCGCGGCTGCAGCAGCGGGCCAAGCGATTGGTCGAGCGGAAGCCGCGCGACGAAGCCAGTCACGTCGGTCTTCGACTTTTCCGCCTGCGTCTGCGCCCAGCCTGGAAATTCGTAGATGTTGCCGTCGAGCGGCACGGCCTTGCCATCCGCCTGCAGGTAGTCGATGCCGGCGAGCATGGAGGAGGGGTCGTGATACCAGCCGCCGACGAGCAGGCTGTCGGAGAGAGCCAGCGCCAGGTCGACCTGTCCGGAGGGCTGCTGCGCGGCCCTCGGAACGTGGCGATCCTTGAGAGGCGCTCGGGTCTGCAGGTCGATCGCAGTGGCGGGGCCACCGTCCGGCCAGGTCGCAAGATGCTGGACCAGCAGTTCACGCAGTTCGACGGCATCGCGATTGTCCGTCCACCAGCGCGAAAGGTTCGGACAACGTGTTTCGCGCTCGGAGAGCTGCCGTATGGCCGCGCCGTTCCTGCTCAGAAGCACCAGTTGATAGGGTGGGCTTTGGTTCGCTATTTCGGCAATGAAGTGGCAGGCCTGCCAGCCTCCTCGCGTGCCGCGCCGGATGATCGCCTTGGGTCGTATCTGGCTGATACCGGCCGCGCTGACGACGTAGACCGAAAGCTTGTCGTCGAACTCCGCATTGACCGTGGTCTCGACCAGAAATCGCCCGCGCCCCAGTTCGCACGTGATGCGGGCTGGCCTTGGCGATGGTGCCAGTGCATGCAGTGCATCCTCGACAATCAGGCAGAAGTAGGGGTCCGTTGCTACCTTGAACGCGCTTCGCCACGCCGTGAGCAGGACGTTGAGAAACCGGATGCGTGCCTCGGGTGCGAGCGTCGCGAACAGATGCTCCATGTCGAGCGGCGGCAAGCTGTCCGCGGGATCGATGCGGATCGGAGCGGCGCTGCCGCCATCGACGGATATCTCGGCCGTCGTCGGCAGCCCCGCGGTCCGCATCGCCCACAGCGTTCGCTGGTGGCCATCAGCGAGCGGCAGGGTCAAGCTGACGAGCGGCACAGGTGGCTTTGCCATGGTCAGCGTCGGCCTGGACCTGCCCGGCAATGTCGGCGGCTGATCCCAGACGAGCACCGTCAGGTCCGAGCCCAGCCGGAACGCGTTTGCGCCGCCTTGCTCGGTTTTCGGCTGCGTGATCTCGCTGAACGGCAAAGTGGATCCCTCTTGGAGTGCGCGCCCTGCGGGAGGATGCAGGGCACGCCATGTCCACGCTTAGTGAACCGTGAAATAGTTCTCGGGATTTGCGTGAATGTCGTCGATGTCGACATTGACCAGGGTCAGTGAATCGCCATGGCCGAGGTCGATGATGACATTGCCGCCGACCTGGGTGATGCGCGAGGCAAGGTCGTCAGGCGTGGTGATGTCGAGACCGTTGATGCCCTTGGAGATCTGCAGCAGATCTTCGCCCGGCGTGAAATCGAGGATGACATCGTTGCCGCCACCGCCGTCGAAGACGAAGATGTCGTTGCCGGCTCCGCCGACCAGGAGGTCGTCGCCAGCGCCGCCGTTGAGAACGTCGTTGCCGTCACCGCCGAACAGCGTGTCGCTGCCTTTGCCGCCGGACAGGAAGTCGTTGCCCTGGCCTCCGAGCAGGATGTCGCTGCCATTGCCGCCGAACAGGAGGTCGTCGCCCCATCCGCCGCTCAGGATATCGTTGCCGTTGTCGCCATAGAGCACGTCATCGCCTTCGCCGCCAAACAGCGAATCGTTGCCGTTGCCGCCGAATAGCTGGTCGTCACCTTCGTCGCCGAAAATGATGTCATGTCCGTTGCCGCCGCTCACGAAGTCATCGCCCCCACGGGCATGGATGAAATCGTTGAAGCGGGAGCCGAACAACGCGTCGTCGTATGCGCCGCCTTCTAGTGTGGCCATGTGCCTCTCCTCTTGGTGGATAATCGCACGTCCACCGACCAGGTCGATGTTGATGCGCCGGGAGTGTGCCTTGGCCTAGAGTATATTTCAACAAAGATTCTGTGATTAAATCATGAAATGTTGGCGTTGTTATTGTCACTATTTATGGGTATTTGCAGTACAAATTAACATATACATAGATTGAAGTGACTGTAGCTCTACTTTGCCGCCAAAATAATTCAAAATTTGTAACATTTTACTTATTGATTCCTGCGGGAGGGTTGCTTCAATCCTCCCGGAAGGCACGATTGAAGCTCTCGGTGAGCGGCGAAACGAGGTAGTCGATGGCGCGGCGCGCCTTGTGCACGATCAGCACTTCGGCCGGCATGCCCGGGTAGAGGCGGACATCGGGATCGGCGGCAAGCGACACCGCGTCGATCTTGGCGCGGGCGGTGAAATAGGAGGCGCCGGACTTCTCGTCGACCGACTGGTCGGCGGCAACATAGGTCACTGCACCGTTGAAGGGCAGGCGCGAACGCTGGTTGTAGGCGGTCAGCCTGATCTGGGTCGGCGAGCCGACGGAGATGCTGTCGATATCGCGCGGGTTCACGCGCACCTCGACGACCAGTGGCTCGTCTTCGGGCACGATTTCCATGAGGGGTTGGCCGGGCGTGACGGCGCTTCCGGGCGTGCGCAGCCAGATGTTGCTGACGACGCCGGCCTGCGGAGACCGGATTTCCATCCGCCGCAACACATCCCTTGCCGCAACGATCTGCTCGTCGACGTCGGTCAGGTCGATGCGTGCCGTGGTGATCTCGCCGGCGATCGTCGATTGAAATTCGCTATCGATGCCGATCAATGCCAGCTGGGCGCCGGCCTTTGCCTTTTCCGCCCGCGCCTTGTCGCCCGCCAGTTCGCCGCGCGTTCTGGCAAGTTCGCTCAGGCGGGTGTCGACCTCGATGAGCTTTGCCCGCTGTACGAATCCCTTTTTCACCAGCGTGGCGATGGCGGTGCGCTGTTCGGTGATCAAAGCGATCTGTCGATCGGTCGCCTCAACCTGCGTCAGCAGCGATTTCGTCTGTTCGCCGTATTCCTCGATCGTCTTCGTCTGCACGTCGACGCGCCCGGCCTTGGCCTCGTGGCGCTTGTCGAAGAACACAGTCTCGGCCTTGATCGCCTCATCGATGGCGATCGTGCCGGCGTCGCCGAAGTCATCGGGAAAGGCGATCGTCGCCGTGCCGTCCTGCTCGGCCTTCAGTCTTGCGAGTCTTGCGATGAGGCCGATGCGGCGGCTGTTGAGGGCGTTGAGGTTGGAGCGCGCCCGCGTGTCCTCAAGCAGGATGAGCGGCTGGCCGGTGGCGACCTGTTCGCCTTCCTGAACCAGAAGACGTCCCATGACCCCGCCTTCGAAATGACTGATCGTCTTGCGCTTGGAATCGACGATGACGCTGCCGTTGGCGACGGTGGCACTGCTGAGTTCGGTCGATACCGCCCAGGTGAAGAAGCCGCCGAACGAGAGGAAGATCGTTGCAAAGCCTGCGACCATCAGCCGGCGAAGGCCGCGCTCGGCATGGGCGTCGTCGATCTCGGGTAGAGTTGGTGCCGGCCTCGGCGTCAACCGTGTCGCGGGGGTGGCGGCGAGTTCGGAAGGCTGCGCGCGGAGGGGAAGATTGGATTTGTCGGTCATGCGGAAGCAACCTCGCGCAAGGTTTCGCCGGGCCCCGGCACGGCGGTCAGGATGTCCGTTCGCGGCCCGAACTGGCTGATCCTGCCATTCTCAAGAACGAGCAGCTTGTCCGCGACCTGCATGATCGACGGCCGGTGGGCGATCATGATGACGATGGCGCCCTGGTCGCGCATGCGCTGGATTGCGCGCACCAGTGCGCGCTCCCCGAGCGAATCGAGATTGGCATTCGGCTCGTCGAGAACGACGAGACGGGGGCGATTGTAGAGGCAACGCGCCAGCGCGATGCGCTGTCTCTGCCCGCCGGAAAGCGTCAGGTGACCGTCGCCGACGGGCGTGTCGTAACCGAGCGGCAGGCGACCGATCATCTCGTGCACCTCTGCCAGCCGCGCTGCCTCGATAACCTTGTGGGGGTCGCCCTCTTCCATCCGGGCGATGTTTTCGCGGATCGTGCCCTCGAGCAGGGAGACCGACTGAGGGAGGTAGCCGACAGACTGGCCGAACGAACCCCGTTCCCACAGATACGTATTGTGGCCGTCAAGAAAGACGCCGCCGGAGGTCGGCTTCAGGATGCCGACCAGAAGCCGCGCCAGTGTCGACTTGCCGGCGGCGGAAGGGCCGACGACACCCAACACTTCTCCGGGGGAAAGCGAGAAGGAGACGCCCTTGATGATCGGGACCTCGACGCCGGGGACGGCGTAGACGAGTTTATCCACAACCATGTCGCCGGCCGAATGCGGTGTCGGCGTCGTCTGACGGATTGCCAGATCTTCGCCGATCGCCGCCTCGATCCGGCGCCATCCGGCAACGGCCAGCACCCACTGGCGCCAGTTCTCGATGATCGTGTCGAAGGGTATGAGCAGGCGGCCGACAAGGATGCTCGCGGCCATCATCGCGCCGGGGGTGATGGCCTGCTCCAGCACCAGGAGGGCGCCGGCCGCAAGCGTGATCACCTGGATCGAATAGCGCAGGCTGCGCGTCAGCGATGTCATCGCCTTGCTCCGGCTGCCGCCAGCTTCGAGTGCCCCCAAGGCGTGGATCTGCAGGGTGCGCCAGCGCCGGGCGAGTGCCGGCAGCATGCCCATCGCCTCGATCGCCTCGGCGTGCCTGAGCGAACCTGCGATCTTGGAGACCGCTTCGACATTCGCCTGATTGGCTTCCTTGGTGAGCTGGCGCGTTAACATGTCGTTAACCAGGCCGCAACAAATCAGCACGGCCACCGAGACGACGCCGACGAGCCCAAACAGCGGATGGAGCAGGAAAAGCGCCCCCAGAAAGATTGGGGACCAGGCGGCATCGAGGGGGGCTACGACCGCCGTCGAGGTGAGAAATCCGCGCAGCTCCGAAAGGTCGCGAAGCGATTGCGCCGCGCGGGAAAGCCCCTGATTGACCGAGGCCTGGACGGCCGATGCCAGAACGGGGGCATTCAGTCTGCGCACCACGGCGCTGCCCATCGCCTGGAAGGCAAGGGCCCGGATGAGATCGAGTACCCCGTAAACCACCAGCGCGCTGATCGCGAGCACGGTCAGCATCGTCAGTGTATCGAAGCTCTGACTGTTGAGAACCCTGTCATGAACCTGCAGCATGAACAGCGGTATCGTGAGTTGAAGCAGGCTTATGCAGACACTCAGCAATGCGGCGTAAAGCGACACGGAAAGAAACACACGCTTGGCTTGCAGCATTAGCAATCTTGGATTGATAATCTCGTCCTGGCGCAGAACCCCTAAAATTTGACCGTTGCTTATCGTCTCGTTCCGAACAGTATCACGCATGGGCGGTTGCCTGAAGTTAACGTTAAAGCCATGCGTGGAGGACGTATGGCTTTAAATTTGGGTGAAGCTCAGTATTGCTTCGGCATGTGTGGCACGAAAATAAGAGGTAATGCAAGTTCAAGGTCAAAAGGGAGGGGTTGTTGTATTTAGATTTACTTCAAGATTTGAAGTAAATTTCGAAATGGAGAGTTGGATGAATGAAAGAGTACTCTATCCGTCCACGGGGATCAAAGACGTGTCGTTGCTCCAGCAGGAGGAGCAGGCGTCGATGGCGGTAAGGGCCAACGAAGACGCGGAAGCCACAAGCGATTGCCGACAGCTGACCTATTTCGAGCTTGCACGCCTGATGGAACGGGTGAGCAGGCGGTTTTCCGGTCTGGTACGGGCGGAACTGACCAAGCTGCGTGTCGACGACATCGGGCCGGCCCAGGCCATGGTGCTGCTTGCCATCGGCGATGCCGAGCTTTCGGTGGCAGAGCTGCTCGATCGTGGACACTATGTCGGATCGAATGTTTCCTACTACCTCAAGCAGCTGGCCGATGGCGACTATATCGATCGGGTGGCATCCCAGAGGGACAAGCGTTCGGCGCGCATCAAGCTCACGGAAAAGGGCCGGCAGCTTCGCGCCAACCTGCGCGATGCGGCGATGGCCTATGAGCGGGCGCTCAATCGCGGCCATCAGGATCGGCAGAACCTGGAGACCGCCTTTCAGACCCTGCATCAACTCGAGCTCGTCTGGGGCAGCGCGTCACGGTACGACATGTGACCGCGCGCAGCTCGCAATGCACGTCATTCAGGTAGCGGATTAAATATCATGCATGTGGCATTTGTTCATCGGCGCGGCTTCGGCCAGTTCGCCGCGTTGGCGGCTGATCTTGTCCGATCGGGCAACAGCGTCAGTCTGATCACCGAAACGGTGGACCAGAAGATCCCGTCCGTGCGCGTCATTCGCCACCGGTCCGAGCCACCGCCGCGCGCCTCCGCAGCCCTCGCCCGACATATGGCGGTGCCGGATCACCATGCCCGGATCGGGCATCGGGTCGCCGAAACGCTCGATGCGATGACGCGGCAGGACATGACGCCGGATATCGTCGTCGGGCATATCGGCTGGGGCAGCATGATGTTCGTCAAGGACGCCATTCCGCGCGTGCCGGCCATTGGTTATTGCGAGTTCTTCTACCGGTCGCAGGGCGCCGATATCGGCTTTGCGCCGGGCGACGAGCCCGATCTCGAAGAACGCAAGAGATTGCGGCTGCGCAACGCCGCACAGTTGCTGTCGATGGAAGCCATGGACGGCGGCATCAGCCCGACCGAGTGGCAAAAGAGCCTCTATCCGGCCGATACGCGGGAGCGCATCGCCGTCTGCCATGAAGGCATCGACACGGCGCTGTTTCGCCCCAACCCGGCGGCCTCGGTGAGGTTGCCCGACGGCCGCGTGCTGAAGGCCAACGATCCGCCGGTGGTGACGTTCGTTGCCCGTGACCTCGAACCCTATCGCGGGTTTCCCCAGGCACTGCAGGCGGCGGCCCAGGTCGTTCGGAAGCGTCCGGACACGGTCTTCGTCTTTGTCGGGGGGGAGGGCACAAGCTATGGGCCGCCACCGCCCGGCGGTGGCTCGTGGAAATCGCACGTGCTCGCCTCGCTTGACGTGCCGCCGGACAACATCATCTTTCCAGGTGTCGTGCCACATCACATCCTTCGGCAGTTGTTTCAGGTCTCGGCGGCGCATGTCTACATGACCTATCCCTTCGTGCTGTCCTGGTCGGTGCTTGAAGCCATGGCCTGCGGCGCGCTGGTCATCGGATCGGATACGCCGCCGGTTCGAGAAGTGATCCGCAGCGGGCACAATGGCATCCTCGTGCCGTTCTTCGACCCTGACGCTCTCGCCGAAGCGATCCTTGGCGCCGTCGGCGATCCGCAAGGGTACGGCGCCATGCGGGCGGCGGCGCGACGCACCATCGAACGTCGCTTCCGTCTCGAGGATTGCCTGCTGCGCCAGCGGCAGCTGATGACGACGATGACGGGGCGTTCAGTCGCAATATGACAGTATTGCTTCATATGCTTCAAATATTGAAGTATATGTGAAGTTTATTGTTGTATAGATATCGTATTTTGCCGTTGTGCATTGCGAAATTGACTGCTACGTAATCAGTATTATGAATAGACGCGCTAATACAGTGGCTGTCTTTTCATGGATCCCGCCGATATGCGTTATCGTTTCTTCTGAGGGCGTTGCGTGCAAGAAGTAAGACAATCCGCCATGGGGCCACGGCTCGGTTTGAAGAAATTGTTGCTGGCTTCGGACCACGATCGCGCGGTCCTGCAGGGCAGTAACGTTGCCCATCTCGTCGACTACCTCGAGGCCGATGGCAGCTCCTTCGACATGTTGAAGGATACGTTTCCGATCGCCTCGATCGCCTTCTCGGACAAGGGCGAGGCGGATCTGAAGAAGGCGCTCGTGCGACTTTCCGCGTTGCGCACGATCCCCGATATAGCCGTGTTGCGTCTCGACCCGGCGAATGTCGCGGAAAGCTCGGCCCTGCTGCGTGCCCTCGCAGAAGACGGCGTCGGGCGGCTCGCCCGGTACGCGGCGTCGATCACATCGGAGCTCGCCATGCTTCGGCGCGAGCGGGAAGAGCTTTTCGAGAACTATCGCGTTCTGGAAGATGCTTTCCACGCCCGCAATTGGGAGCCGGTTGCCGAAGCCTTCGCTCATGATCCCTTCGCCGATCCAAAGGATGAGGGGGTGGGGCAACTGCTGGCGAGCGCCTATATCGAGCAGCTTCTGCCCGTCTCGAGCCTCGGCGTCGCGGGTTTCGCACTTCACCTGCATTCGCTGCCGAGAGGCAGCGGCGAAATGATCGTCACCCTCGGCTTCCTGGAGAGCGGCGAAGGCGTGGCCGAATGGAATGTCCCCTTTGGCGGACTGGTCTCGGGGTGGAACTTCTTCTCGCTGCCGCGGGCCTGCGGCGGGGCGGCCAGAACACTACGCCTGCGCGTGTCGGCCAGCGGCTCGGACGCGCTCGGGCTTTCGCTCGGCCACCATATTGCCAGCGAACGCTACTCAGCGCGCTCGGAACACCCGCATCCGGATCTCGACCTGCGCCCACTTGCGTTCCGGGTGTTCACCGGCCTGCCAGGCGTGAAGCCCGCAAGCACGGCCAACATGATCGCGCCTACCAGCTTGCTGGAGGGTCAATTCACGGTCGACTACCGGCTCGGGCTCGAAAAGCTCAGCCAGATCGCCGATGCCTCGGTGACCCAGATCGTCCCGGATTTCCAGACAATCCGGTTTCTCGAGCACGAACATGCCATCGTCTGTCACCCCCTGCCGACCGGCATTTCCGCCGGCGCGATCAGCCGCGCCATCGAGCCCGGCACGGTGTCGCTGTCTGCTAGCGCCATCATCGACCACCCGAACGGTGCGCCGGCCGCGGTCAGTTTTCTCCTGAGCCCGGCGGGTTCGAATGCGCGGGCCGAAGTGGCCGAACTTGCGCGCAAGGGTACGGTCAAGCCATCGACGCTGTTCAGCGGCTGGCGCGAGGTCGGGGCCCAGCAATCGGTCAGCATCAGCATGCAGATGGACGAGGCGATCCGCGTTCCGATGGACCTGATCATCCTCAGCCGCGCCGTGGGTGAAACGGTCGATTTCTGCTGGCTCAAGCTGTCGAGCTTCCGGCTGGTCAAGCAGTCGACGGAGTCTCTCGATGTCCGATAGTCCGCAGGCCGATCTCATCGCCATCGCGATGCCGCTCTACGGGCACGCGGCCCTGGTCATGGAAGCGATCGAATCTGCGCTGGCATCCAATCTCAGCACATCGAGGCTGGCGATCGTGGTTTCCGTCGACGGCGATCCCTGCCACGAGACGTTTGACCAGTTGCTGCTCTACGCTGCGGCAAACCCGTTCATCCACGTGATCTTCGGCCGAAACGCCGGGCCGGGCGGTGCGCGCAACCGCGCGATCGACTTTATCGTCGAACATCTGCCCAATGCTCGAGCCGTCTATTTCCTTGATGCTGACAATCGCCTTCTGCCCGGGACCATCGAAACGCTCTATCAGAAGCTGAAGAATACTGCATGCGGCTGGGTCTATACAAATATCGATACATTCTCCGTATCCTGGCGCGCGCATTACGGCAATCAATACTCGCGTCTTGCGCACTGCATCACGGATAATATTTGCGATACCGGATCGCTGATCTCGATCGACGTGTTTCGGGCCGGCGTGCGCTTCAGCGACGACCGCCAGAACGGCTTCGAGGACTGGGAATTCTGGCTTTCGTGCATCGAGAGCGGTTTCGTCGGCGTGCCCTGCCACGACACCGTCTTCGAGTATCGGCTGCGCGCCGAAAGCCGTTTCAAGGAAGCCAACCGCGAGCGCGCGACATCGGTCAGCTATCTCAGAAAGCGGCACAAGGCGCTCTACCGCCGGCCGATGCTCGTCGATTTCGAGCATGAGGAAGCGCCGCGCTATCTTTTCGCGCGCACTGAAAATGCATCGATCTCGCTATTTACCGATCCGACCAAGGCGCCGACGGTTCTGCGGCTTGACGATATCATCCCGGCGTTCTGGGCCAATGTCGGCGAGCCCGACAATGTGCACTTTCCGCCCTTTCTCGTGGCGGGGAGCGGCTCGGCCTTCGACCTGTTGCTGCGCTCGCGCATGCTTCCCAACGTTCTTGCTCACCTCGAGCGGCTCAGCGAAAACACCAATGCCCTGTTCGTCCAGCTCGCCAATGATGGCGCCAAGCGCGGGATCGAGGCGGTTGCCTTGCCGGCGGGCTCGCAGAATGTCGGCTCGGCGGACCTGGTTTTCGTTCCGACCCCGCTTGTCAGGGACGTGATCTTGAACAACGCCGTCGACTGGTTCGCGTCGATCGGCAACCAGCAGGTCTGGCCGACGGTCACGCTCTTGAAGGTTCGCTTTCCCTTTCCCAAGAGCCTGTCGCGCCGCGCCCTGATCACTCCGCAGCAGATGATGATCAATTGCATCAACGCGATTGCCGCAAGCCCCTTGCGCCACACGGCGGGAAAGCGCTGGACCTGGCGGCCATCGCGGCTGGTGCCCTATGGCGAACTGCACAGGGAATTGCGCAGGGAGGTCGGCGGCTCGCCCGTCCTGCCGCTCGGCCACAGCGCCGGCAAGCGCACGGCGGCCCTTCTGGTGCCGAACGCCTCCTTTGGCGGCGCGGAGAAGGTCGTCTACGCCGTTGCACGGGAACTCAAGCGCACCGGTTTCGAGACGCACCTGTTCGTGCTCGGCAGCGCCCGGATGGACGTCATCGACGAGTTCGACCAGAGTTTCGATCACATCCATTTCTGGGATGGGGGCGTTCCCGCCTGGGGCGGCTCGGGCTCGTTTCTCGGGCAGGATTTCATCGCCGAAGAACATGGCGTCGACTGGCAGGCGCTGAAGGGCCAGCTTTCCGGCTTCGACCTGGTGATCAACAACCATGTCATGGCCGTGCATCCGCTGATCGCCCGGCTGCGCTCCGAGGGAACGCGAACGGCATGCTACCTGCACGTCGTCGACAACACCGCGTTCAAGCGTCCGGCCGGCCAGCCCTTCGCCGCCATCGCTCATGAACATTGCTATGACGCCTTCCTGACCTGCTCGGAGCAGCTGAAGACCTATCTGCACAGCTTCGGCGTGCCGCATGACAAGGTATTTGCGGTTGCCAACAGCGCCGGCTTTTCGGTGCCGCCGAAGGTCCAGGCCGAGGTCGTGGCGGCGCGCAGACAGCCGCGCGGCGACATGCGCCTGCGCGTCCTTTATCTCGGTCGGCTCGACCGGCAGAAGGGGATCGACCGGTTGGCCGCAACGCTGTCGGAACTGAGGGCGAGGAATGTCCCTTTCGATGCACGCGCCATCGGCGGCGAAATTCTCGCCGACAGCAGCGTCTCCTGGACGGAGCGATTGAAGGATCTCGCCGTCGACGTCCGCCCGCCGGCCTTTGCCAGCAAGGAACTGATCAAGGCGCTCGGCTGGGCCGATGTGCTCGTCATGCCCTCGCGCTGGGAGGGTGCGCCGCTGGTCATCGCCGAGGCGCAGCAACTCGGATGCGTGCCGATCGCCACGTCGGTGGGCGCCGTCGACGAACTGATCGTCGATGGCGAGGATGGCGTGCTGATCCATGCGGCAGCCGACCCCGATGTGGTGCGATCGATGGCAGAGGCCATCGAAAGGGTCGCCCGCAACCCGGACCAACTCGCGCCGCTGATCGAGGGCTGCATCAAGACCGCATCCCGACGTTCGTGGACATCCTCGTTTTCGCAGTTTCTCGCGTGGTGCGACGCCCGGGTCGACAATTCGTCCCAGGCGAGAGCCGCCGTATTCCCCTCGGAGCCGACGGTTGACGCCGGCATCCGGGCGGCCGGTTGAGCACACGCCGGTTTTAAAAGCAGAAAGGTCGATTGCATGCCTGCAAGGATTCTCGTGACCGGTATTCCCGGCCACTACACGCGCCTGGTCAATGGCGCCCACGGTCTGTCCGTCTCCTATGCGGAGCGCCAGAAGCAACCGGAGACCAAAGAGGAGTTTCTGCAGGAGTTGCGCAACATCAGCAACACCGGCAACTATCTCATCGGCGAAGGCGCGCTCAGGGCACTGTCACCCCATGCCAAGCACGTGCCGTTCTGGCATCTCTACAATTGTGCCAAGAACGGCGTCGGTCTCGACGAGTTCAACGCCAATTTCGATATCTGCGTCTTCACCTGCGCCAACCTCTTGCGCAAGGGGCTTTCGGCGGATGCTGAAGCCGACGTGCTGGAGAAGCTCAAGATGCCGATCGTCATGCTCGGCATCGGCCAGCAGAACCGCAAGGATCTCGAAAACAACCTGCCGGAAGGAACAAAGCGGCTGCTCGCCATCCTCAAGGAGCGCGAGCATTTCTTCCTGACGCGCGGCTTTGAGACGGAGAGCTTCCTCAAGGACCAGGGCTTCAAGTTCGTGCGGCCGACGGGCTGCCCGTCCGTCTACTTCATGCCCGACAACATGCGCAAATCGCTGAAGAAACTGCCTGAGGTCGACGTCACCAAGGCCCGCACCATCTTTTCCGGTTACCTCGGAGGCAACCAGGATACGGTGCTCGATGCCAAGGCGCTGCCCGGCGGCGACAGCGTGCCGCAATACGTGGTCCAGGACGAGTTCCTGCATTTCGACATGAGCGTCGAGCCCAATGGCGAAGGGCGCGTCTACGACACCGCCTCGGGCACGATGGTCGGCAACCTCGCCTATCCCGGTGCCGACAGGCTCGGCAAGCCGTTCCAGGTGCGCACATTCTTCGACACCAACCAATGGCGGGCCTGGGCCTCGTCGATGGACTTCAACCTCGGCCGCCGTTTCCACGGTTCGATCATCGCCATGCAGGCGGGTGTGCCGAGCCTGATGGTGGCGGTGGACGACCGGATGCGCGAAATGCTCGGCTTCACCGGGCTGCCGGCTGTCGACATCAACGAGATCGACAGCGCCGAGAACCGCAGCGACTTCGTTGCCGGTCACCTGAAGACGCTCAATGCCTCGGAGCTGGTCGACAGATACTCCGACCGCGAACGCGCGTTCCGCTCGACCTTGCGGGAAATCGGCATCGGTCACTAGGACACGTCCGCCAAGAAGATGCGACGCGCCGTCGATCAGGACGCGCGCGAAAGCAAAGACATAGAGCGTTTCCGAGCCTTCTTTCGGGCCGGAAACGCTCGCACCGCACGCGGCATCCTCCCAAGGCTCGCTCAAAGGACAGTTATGCGTATCTTACTTACTGGAATTCCCTCCTATCTGCAGCGCACGATCGGCTCGGTTTCCGGCCTGACGGTGCACCATCGCCCCTATTTCGACGAGGTGACGGCGAAGAAGGACTTCCTTTCGCAAGTGCGGAAGATCGCCAATACCGGCAACTATCTGATCGGCGAGGGCGCTGCCCGGAGCCTGCGGGGGCATGACGTCACCTATGTGCCGTTCTGGCACCTCGTGAACAACCGCACCTCGGATGAGCTCTACGAGCAGGCCAACCGCGAGTTCGACCTCTGCGTCTTCGCCTCTGCCAATCTGTTGCGCCCGGGATATTCCGCTGATCTCGAGGCCGAGGTTTTCGCCAAGCTGAAGATGCCGGTGGTGGTGATGGGCATCGGCATCCAGCGTAAGGAAGGCCTCAAGGAACTGCTGCCGGCGGGAACGCTCAAGTTCCTGGATGTGCTCAGGAACCGGGAGAGCTACTTCCTGACGCGGGGCTATTTCACCGCTGAGTTCCTGAAAGAGCAGGGCATGAAGTTCGTCAAGCCGACGGGCTGCCCGTCGCTTTACTTCGCGCCGAACGAGATGGTGCGCTCGCTCACGGCACTTGCCAATCCGGCGCTTGCCGACGGGCAGAAGATCGCCTTCGGCGGGTATCTGGGCAGCGTTGCCGACACGATCGTCGATGCGCATGCGCTGCTTGGGCCGAAGTCCGTTGCGAGCTACGTCGTCCAGGACGAGGTCGTCGCCTACAATCTGGATCTGCCGGGCGACGACGCCACGCCGGTCTACGACCGCGCCAGCGGCAGGATTACCGGTGCGACGCAGTACAAGCACAAGGAGAAGTGGCAGCGCGAGCATGAGCTGATCGCCTTCTTCGACACCAATCAGTGGCGCACCTGGACCACGACCAGGGACATGTGCTTCGGCCGAAGGTTTCATGGCTGCATCATCGGCATGCAGGCCGGCGTTCCCGCATTGATGATCGCGGTCGACGATCGCATGCGCGAAATGCTGGAGTTCATCGGCTTCCCTTACATCGAGGCGGCGACCTGGAACCGTGAGGGCGACAAGCGTGCCTATCTCGCCAATTTCCTGTCGAAGATCGACGCGGAGGCGGCCATCGACCGCTATCAGGCTTGCGAGGCCAACTTCAGAAATGTGCTTGGCCAGATTGGCATCTGAGGGCGCAGGCTGGCTTTCTGGCGCGCGCCGGTTCTTTCTCGGCGCGCTGCTGTCCTTGTCTGTTGTCGCATCCGACGCGGCGGCCGCGGGAGAGCAGGATCCGGCGGGCATCATCGGCATCAACAGGGTCAATCTCGCCTGGCTGACACCCGGCGAACAAAGAAGGATCCTGACCGACATTGCCGCGAGCGGGGCCACCCATGTGCGGCTCTCCCTGTCTGCACCGGTCGACAAGAGCATCGATGCGGTCGAGATCGCCCATCGTCTGGGGCTGAAGATCCTGCTTGAGATCCAGCTCAGCAATCCGGATTATTACGCCGACGATGTGCGTCCTCGAACCGGTCACGGCCGCATCTGGGACATTCGCCGGCTATCCGACATCGACCCGCGCATATACGGCGGAAAGCTGAGGGCGGCGCTTGCCCGGATGGACGCCGCCGGCGTCGCGCTTGCCGCCGTCGAGCCCGGCAACGAGATCAATTACAGTGCCTATAATGGCGACCTCGTCGTCCTTGAAAAGCCCGGTGGCGCCACGGCCCGTCATGTGTCCGATATCCGCAACAGACAGGCCTTCGAGCTGGGAATGGCGGCCTATGTCGACATCGTCGCGATGACCCGGCAGGCGCTGAAGGCGACCCTCCATAACCGCAACGCCCTGGTCGTTTCGGCCGGACTGTCCGACATGAGCGCCGGGGAGGCGGATCGCAGGGGCATGGAACGCCTCGATCCGCAAGAGGTGATCGCGCTCCTGAAAGAGCGTGGGCTCGACCGCCATGTCGATGCCTATGGCATTCATGTCTACCCGGGGCAGAAGACAGGGGTGAGGATGACGGGCTATGTCAGCGATCTCCTGCGTTTCTGTGGCAATGGTGCTGAGGGTAAACCCTGCTGGGTCACCGAGTGGGGCGTCGCCAACGCTGCGCGCGCATGCCCGCTCGACGATCGAAAGCGTGCCGACGCCGTCGCTGCGATCCGCTCGGCGTTCGACGATCTCATGTCGGCGGGACGCCTCGATGCTGCCTTCTATTATGATTGGGACACGCACGCCGGCTATGGCGTCTGGCGGTGCGGCCGTCTCAGCCCTGCCGGTGCCGACGCGATCGCCCCGAAGGAGCGAAACCGCGCCGCGAAGGGCCGGTGATCGGCATCGGCCTTGGATGTGCGGGCCGCCAACGCCGTGCTCAGCGGGCGGCCCGTTACCGTCACACTTCGAAGATGTCTTCGAAGGATTCCGGAAAACTCTGGCGGGCGATCTTCTCGTTGATCACCAGCATGGCTTCGTAGGAGACCGGATCGAAGTCCTTATCGACCGCCACGACCTCGCGGCCAAACAGCAGGTTGAGCCGGGCGGCATCGAGATTGCCACGCTCGAACGGCTCGGCGCCGAAATGATGCCAGAGAGCGTGGAGGAAGGCCGCATCGATGCGGTGCGCTCCCGAGCCCGGCCTGGCATGGCGGGGCAATGCCTTGATCGGCGTTGCACCCTTCGGATTGGCGCGACGGATGACGAACTGGATGCCCGTGCCCGGCATGGCGTAGGGAAATCCCCGGTGTTTCGTCATATCAGCCAGTTTGGCCATTCTATTCTCCTTACGCGGTCTGTTTCTGACCGATCTTGTCCTCAGTCTTCGTGTCGAAGTCGGAGGCGTCGTGGCGTTCGTGCAGTTGTTCTGACGGGTCGCCGCTCAGGCGATTGACCATGCGGCCGCGCTTGACTGCGGGACGTGCGGCGATTTCGGCGGTCCAGCGCTGGACGTTTCTGTAGCTGTCGACATCAAGGAACGTGCCGGCGTCGCCATAGGCCTGCTTGAGCGCGAGGTTACCGTACCAGGGCCAGATCGCCATGTCGGCGATGGTGTATTCGGAGCCGGCCATGAACTGGTTGCCTTCCAGATGACGATCGAGCACGTCGAGCTGGCGCTTTACCTCCATCGCATAACGGTCGATGGCATATTTGATCTGCATCGGCGCATAGGCATAGAAGTGGCCGAAGCCGCCGCCGAGGAACGGGGCCGACCCCATCTGCCAGAACAGCCAGTTAAAGGTTTCCGTGCGTGCGCGAAGCTCCGACGGCAGGAAGGCGCCGAATTTTTCCGCAAGGTAAAGCAGGATGGAGGCGGATTCGAAGACGCGGACCGGTGCGCCGCCGCCCTTGGGTGCGTGGTCCATCAGTGCCGGGATTTTCGAGTTCGGATTGACGTCGACGAAACCGGAGCCGAATTGATCACCATCGCCGATCCGGATGGGCCAGGCGTCATATTCCGCATCGGCGTGGCCGGCAGCCAGGAGCTCCTCGAGCATGATCGTGACCTTGACCCCATTGGGCGTGGCGAGCGAGTAGAGCTGCAGCGGGTGCTTGCCGACGGGCAAGTCCTTGTCCTCAGTCGGGCCGGCGATCGGGCGGTTGATGCTGGCGAACGCACCACCATTGCCCTTGTCCCAGGTCCAGATTTTGGGAACCACATAGCCGGCGGGGAAATTATCAGCGGGGGATTTCTCGGTCATCACGTTCAACCCTGTTTCATCTACGACGTGTCGCTCTGCCGGATTTGGCATTTCTCGATATAGGAATGCAATCGCTGTTGCGCACCACTTTCAGCGACAGATCGCGGACAATCCTGGGATCGGGACCGCTTCGGCTGGATCGCGCGGTACTTATCGGAACGGATTTCAGGGTGTTCGCGCAAGATTCAGTAAATTTCTACCCAGCCTCGCTTGACTTTCGTCCAATATAGAGGTCAATTCCTGTTTAGCGGAAACAAAGTTCGGTATACCGGACGAAGGCGGGGAGGCCGTTTCTTCAGATCACGCACGATGGCCATGTTGGCGACGGACGAAGACGTCCGGCGGACGGGATACCTTTCCGAAAATATCTGATCTCACAAGTCAAAACTAAAAAAGGGGGACTTAAATGAGCGAAATTCTAAAAATCAACCGTAGAGCCGCACTGAAATTGCTTGGTGCTGGCGGCGCTGTTCTTGCGGCACCGACCATTATCCGTCCGCGCCCGGCCTGGGCCGACAATGGTGTCCTGAACATCACCACCTACGACAAGTTCCTGCCGCAGGAATTCATCGACAAGTTCCAGAAGGACACCGGCATCGAGGTTCGCATCCGTCTCACGGACGACCAGGGCAAGCAGTACAACCTGCTGACCGCCGAAGGCGCCAATCCCTCGACCGATATCGTCACCGTCGCCGGTCACCGCTATTCGCAGTTCATCTCCTCGAAGCTCTTGCAGCCGCTCGATACCGGCAAGATCGCCAACTGGAAGAACCTCAACGCCGCCTACCAGGATGCATCCTGGGCGCGCGTCGATGGCAACCTCTGGGGCCTGCCGATTCTCGCCGGCTACGAGGGGCTTGCCCGCAACGTCGACTACGTGAAGGAAGCGCCGAGCTGGGAGATCATGTTCGATCCGCAGTTCAAGGGCCAGACCTCCTACATCGTCAGCGACTTCATGACCATCGTCATGCAGTATCTCGGCCACGACGGCGACTTCGTCAGCTATGCCGGCAAGGTCGATGAAGCCCAGAAGGCCACCAACGAGGCGCGCGACTTCCTGATCAAGAACAAGGACATGGTGCGCAAGTACTATGACGCCGGTTCTGAGGTTCAGCAGATGTTCATCAACGAGGACATCTATCTTGCGCACTCCTGGTCTGGCCCGGCTGCCAAGCTGATCATCGACGGTCATCCGATCCAGCTGTCGGTGCCGAAGGAAGGCACGTTCGGCTTCTGCTACACGCTCAACGTCGTCAACAACGCGCCGAACGCCGAGAATGCCTACAAGCTGCTCGACGCGATCCTGGCAAGCCCGGAAGTCGGCGCTGCGATGACCCGCCAGTCGGGCTACAGCTCGACCATGAACGGCGTCGGCGATCTGCTCAACGAGCGCGAAAAGCTTGCCTCGACGCTTCCGCAGGAAGAAGTCGAACGCATCATCTTCTTCTCCTCGCTCAACCGCGACATGAAGAACGAGATGATCGACCGCGCGACCGCTGAGGTCAAGGCGGCCTGATCGGGCGATGATTTGCAGGGCGGCACCGTCCCCGAGCGCTTCGGCAGCTTGGAGGCGGTGCCGGCCTGCCCGTGCCCTTTAGCTCAACAACGCGCCAAGACTGACCGCCGGCCACGCCGCGCGGGACCGGTCGGGCTGCGCCAACCGAGATCGTTTCATGGTGAGTAGCAACACGACAGCCGGCTACGGTGCGCTGCGCGAAGCACCCGTTCCAAAATATTCGACGGGGATAGCCAAGGTGGTCAATTCCCCGCTTTACCGGCACACGCTGGGCGCGGCGGTGGAATCGCGGATCGGCCGCATCCTGCTTCTGGCCGGTGTGCCGATGATCTGGCTGATGATGCTGCATGTCGGGCCGATCTATCAGATGCTGAAGATCAGCCTGCTGTCCCACTATCCGGTCCAGCCGGGGGTGGAGTCCCGTTTCACCCTCGACAACTACGCGATCTTCTTCAGGGAATCGATCTACTTCACGCCGCTGATCAAGAGCTTCATCTTCGCAACTGCCGCGACGGCGGCGACCCTGGTGGTCGTCTATCCCGTTGCCTACTATGTCGCCAAGGTCGTCAAGCCCCAGGGCCGCTCAAGGGCGCTGTTGCTGTTGCTCGTGCCGTTCTGGGCCGGCGAGCTTATCCGGACATTCTCGGTGATCATGCTGCTCGCCAACCGCGGCGCCGTGAACGTGCTTCTGCGCGAAATCGGCTTCATCGACCGGCCGATCCCGATGCTCTACACGTCATTCTCGCTCGGTTTCGGCCTTGTCTACCTGATCTGCCTCTACATGCTGCTGCCGCTCTATTCGGCGATCGAAAAGATCCCGTCGCCGCTGCTCGATGCCGCGGCCGATCTCGGCGCGGGCCCGTTCACCCGCTTCCGCCGGATCATCCTGCCGCTTTCGCGCGACGGTATCGTATCGGGCTGCTGCCTGGTCTTCCTCACGTGCATCGGCGTCTTTGCGACCCCCATGCTGCTCGGCGGCCCGAACACCGTGCTGTTTCCCGAAACGATCAGCGGCTTCTTCCACGGCGCCAGTGACAAATGGCCCGTCGGCGCTGCCTTCGCCCTGATCATGCTGGTGACCGCTCTGACCGCTGCCGCCATCTTCATGCGGCTGGTCGGCGGGCGCAAAAGGAGAGCAATCTAATGCGCACCCTGTTTTCCGATGTCCCGCGCGCGTCACTGACCGCGTTCTACTGGGCCTTCATCCTCTACCTGCTCCTGCCGCTCACGCTGATGATGGCCATGAGCTTCAAGGACGCGAATTTCGTCGCCTTCCCGATCGGGGAGTGGACGTTCGACTGGTACGTCAAGGTCATGCAGGACAAGCAGTTCCTGGAAGCCTGCCTCTATTCGATCATGATTGCCGCGGCGACGACGTTTGCGGCAACGACACTCGGCGTCTGGATCGCAATGCTGATCGTCGCCGAGGGGATCCGCGGCCAGGTCATCATCTTCGCGCTCGCCTGTCTGCCGGCGGTCGTGCCGGGCATGATTTCGGCGATCTCGCTACGCATCTTCATCTCGACGATCGATATGCCGACCGGAACGGCGGCGATCATCCTCGGCCACACCGTGCATGCCGTGCCCTTCGTCGTCGTCATGGCGCTGACCCGCCTGCGCTCGATGCCCGGCAATCTCGTCGATGCCGCGCGTGACCTGGGTGCAGACAGCGTCGTTGCCTTCTTCCGGGTGACGCTGCCCTATCTTGGGCCTGCGCTCGTCGGCGGCATGATCTTCTGCGTGCTGCTGTCGATCGACGATTTCGTGCGCACCTTCTTCCTGGGCGGCTATCGCCCGACCCTGCCCATGCTGATCTTCGCCAAGGTGCAGGGCGGCATGTCTCCCGAGATCAACGCAATGGCGACACTCGTCCTGGTGGTTACCGCCGCCGTCGGACTGTACGCCGAATTTCTCACCCGCCGTGCGAGGACCCGCTGATGGAACCCGTCGTCCAATTCGAAAATGTCACCAAGAGCTACGGCAAGCACGTCGCCGTCGACAACCTGAACCTCAGCATCGAGGGCGGCAAGTTCGTGACGCTGCTCGGACCGTCCGGATGCGGAAAATCGACCTCGCTGCGCATGCTCGGCGGCTTCGAGACCCCGACATCAGGCCGCATCCTCCTGAGCGGGAAAGATGTCACGAAGGTTCCGCCGAACAAGCGCAACGTCAACATCGTGTTCCAGGACTATGCCCTGTTTCCGCACATGAGCGTTGCCAAGAACATCGCCTTCGGCCTCGAGCTGAAGGGCCTCGACAACGCGTCGATCCATCGTCGGGTTTCGGAACTGCTGGAACTGGTGCAACTGCAGGACTATGCCAGCCGCCTGCCGGCCGAGCTGTCCGGTGGCCAGCGCCAGCGCGTGGCCCTGATGCGTGCGCTTGCGCCGGATCCGGACGTGCTTTTGCTCGACGAGCCGCTCTCGGCGCTTGACGCCAAGCTGCGCCAGCAGATGCAGATCGAGCTGAAGGCCATTCAGGAAAAGACCCGCAAGACCTTCATGTTCGTGACCCACGACCAGGAAGAAGCGTTGACGATGTCGGACACGATCGTCGTCATGAACAAGGGCCGCATCGAGCAGATGGGCGACCCCCATTCGCTCTACGGCCGTCCGGGCTCTGTTTTCGTCGCCAACTTCATCGGCGAGACCAACCTGTTGCGCAGCACCGTCGTCGGTACCGAAGGCGATGTCGCGGCGCTCAGCTGGAACGGTATCACCATCACCGCAAACCCCGGCGGGCTTTCGCCGAAGGTCGGCGAGCACCTCTACGTCGTCCTGCGTCCGGAGGCGATCCATTGTTCGGCCGCTGAACCGACAAGCGGAAACCGCATCAAGGGCAAGATCCGCCAGCGGGTGTTCAAGGGCAACCATACCTCGCTGATGGTCGAAGTCGGTGCCGGCACCTTGCTCAACACCCTTGTGCATCCAAGCGATGTCGCGCAACTTAACGGCGAGGACATCTGGGTCGGCTGGAAGCCGGAGACGGCGACGGTCATTCCCGACCGGCACGCCCACAACTAAGAAAAAACGGCCCGCATCGGATCGGTGCGGGGCATCGGCAGAAGGGGCGACCGATGTGAACCTTGGGGTTCCATCGGGCGACGGAGGTAAACCATGGCCTATAACGTAGCGGCACCGATCCCATCGGCGGCAATGAGCCTGCGGGAACTGGAGCAGCGTGTGCGCGACGATCTGGCGTGCCTGTGCTATCCGCCGGCAAACTGGGTCGTGCCCACGGGCGCCGAAGAGCCTGTGCACGACGTCGTCGTCATCGGTGGCGGCATGTGCGGCCTTGTCGCCAGTTTCGCGCTGATCGGCGGCGGCATTCAGAACATCCGCATCTTCGATCGCAGCGACGAGGGCTTCGAAGGGCCGTGGCTGACCTATGCCCGCATGGAAACCCTGCGCTCGCCAAAGCAACTGACGGGTCCGGCCTATGGCATGGCGTCGCTTACCTTCCGTGCCTGGTACGTCGCCCAGAATGGCGATGACGCCTGGGCAGCGCTCGACAAGATCCCGCGCCCGATGTGGATGGACTACCTGCGCTGGTATCGCAAGGTGCTCGACCTGCCGGTCGAAAACGGCGTCGAGGTCAAGGCGATCCGGCCCGAAGGCGGCCTGATGCGGCTGGAGCTGACTGGCAGGGGCGCGCGCGAGACATCGGTGCTCGCCCGCAAGGTGGTGATGGCGACCGGCCGCGACGGCATGGGACATCCGAGCATTCCCGATTTCGTCGGAGATCTGCCTCGGAAATACTGGGCGCATTCCTCCCACGAGATCGATTTTGCGGCCCTCAAGGGCAAGCGGGTCGTGGTCGTCGGCGTCGGGGCTTCGGCCGTCGACAATGCTGCCGAGGCGCTGGAGGCGGGCGCTGCCGAAGTCCGCCATCTCATTCGACGCAAGGAAATGCCTTGCATCAACAAGCTGATGGGGATCGGTTCCTTCGGCTTCACCGCCGCCTTCTCGCAACTCGGCGACGCCAGGCGCTGGCAGATCATGAACTATTCGCTGCGCACCCAGACGCCGGCGCCGCGCGGATCGACCATGCGCGTCAGCCGCCACCCGAACGCCTATTTCCACTTTGACGCGGCCGTCGAAAGCGTCGCGCTCGACGGCGACGAGATCGTCATCGAGACGTCGCAGGGAAAGCCGGTGCGCGCCGACTTCCTCATTCTGGGCACCGGCTTCGGCGTCGACCCGCTGGCACGCAAGGAGCTCGACGGCTACGCCGACAAGATCCTGCTCTGGCAGGACCGCTTTACCCCGCCTGAGGGCCAGGAGAACGACCAGCTCGGTCGGTTTCCGTATCTCTCCGCCGACTTCAGCTTTCTGGAGCGCGAACCGGGAACGGCGCCGTGGCTTGCCAACATCCACAGCTTCAATTCGGGTGCGGCTGCCAGCCTCGGCAAGGTGAGCGGCGACATACCTGGCATCAGTGAGGGCGCGTCGTGGCTGGTGCGGGAGATTGCCGCCAAGCTCTACGCCGAGAATTTCGATCAATACTGGCAGCGGCTGCTCGACTACGACACGCCGGAACTGCGCGGCGACGAGTGGACGACATCGCCCTTGCCGGACAGCGTGCCGGCCCAGAGCCGCAAGCAGGCATAGGAGGACGACATGGCTGAGAACGAGGACGTGATTGCCGCGATCGTCGGCATCGAGCCCGGCAGCGCGATCGCCGCTGTCGTAGCGGGGCGGGCCGACATCATGGCGCTGACGCAGAAGACGCATGACAGTGCGCTGAGCCCGGAAAATCCCGGCGGCTTGTCGCATGCCGAGCGGGCGGCACTTGCCTGGCGGATGGCGAAGATCAACGACAACAAGACCTTCGAGGATCATTTCGAGGCGCTCTTGGAAAAGGCTGGCGCGCCCGACGCGGCTGCCAGGATGGCCGATATCTGGTTCGACGGCGGTAACGACATCCGCGCCAAGGCGCTGATCCGCCACGTCGATCTGGTGGCACACGCCCCCAAGCAGGCGACGCGCCGCGACATCGAACTGCTGCAGGAAGCGGGCCTTGCCGACGACGATATCGTCCGGCTTTCCGAACTCGTCGCCTTCGTCAGCTACCAGATCAGGGTTGCCGTCGGTCTTGAACTGATGCGGGGGCTGGCATGAGCGAGATCGTCCACGACTTCACCACCGACATTCCGGTCTGGAAACCCTATGTGACGCCGCTCAACCTGGCGGATGCGACGCCGGAGCAGCTCGAAGCGCTCAAGGTCACGCCATCCAACACCAAGGTCTCGGACTACGTGCTGGTGCTGGCGCATGACGTGGAGACGCTGACGCACAGAAGCCCGCTGTTCAACGGGGTGATGTATAATAGCGGCGGCCTGTCTCGCGCCGAGCGCGAGATCGGCGCCGTCGGCGCCTCTATCGTCAACCGCTGCATCTACTGCGCGGCCGTGCACGCCAGTCGCTACAACCAGCTGACCAAGAGCACCGACGTGATCGCGGCCATTTTCGCCGACGGCACCGAAGCCGAGATCGAGGCGCGGCTGAAGGCGATCCTGAATTTTGCAGTCAAACTTTCGAAATGCCCGCCCGAAGCAAATGCCGCCGATATGGCAGCGCTCGTCGAGGTCGGTTTGAACAAGGAGGAAATCCTCGATCTCATCCTGTCCACGTCCCTGTTCGGCTGGGCCAATCGGCTCATGCACACGCTCGGTGAACCGATCAGGGAATGACAGCAGGAGATCCCCACGCGATCGGCAAAGAGGGACAAGCCATGAATTTGGTCAATCCGCCCGAAATCGGGCCACGCTTGCAGGCATACCGAAAAGAGTTGAACCTGACGCTTGCCGAACTCGCCGCCATGTCTGGCGTGTCGCGCTCGATGCTGTCGGAAATCGAACGGGGCAACGCCAACCCGACCTATGGCACGCTCTGGCACCTGACGCGCGCGCTGAAGATCGACCTTAACAGTCTGGTCAGCGGTGCCAGCGAAGAGCGGGGCGGATCGATCATCGATCTGCAGCCGGGTAACCTGACGCCGACCATCCGTAGCGCCGACGGCAGCTGCACGCTGCAGATCCTGTCGCCGGCCACGATGGTGTCGCTGATCGAGTGGTATCTCCTGAGCTTCGAGGTCGACGGCAAACTGATCAGCGATCCGCACGGCACGGGTACGATCGAGCATCTGCACTGCACCGTGGGCGAAATCGTCGTGCGCAGTGCCGGAAACACGATGATCGTGCGCGCGGGAGAGACGGCGCGTTACGCCGCCGACGTTCCCCATTCGCTGACGAGTGTCGGGCCGGTCGGAGCGGGCGCATTCCTGGTGGTTGCATCAGGCGATGTCGGTCCAAACACGCCGAGAACGGCGATACGTCCGAAATAACGATCGGCCAACGGCCGAACTGTCATTGATGAGAAGAGGAATGATGATGCGGGTAGGAATAGTCGGAGCGGGTTCGATCGCTTTTGGAACAGCAGTGCTTGTCGAGCAGCAGGGCCATCAGGTGAAGCTGTGGTCACCCTCCGGTGAGCGGACGCGTGCCTTGGCGAACGGCGAAGCGCTCACCGCGGAAGGCGCGATCAAGGGGACGTTCCATCCCGGTGTTGCCACCAGTGCCGAAGATCTCGTTGCCGGTGCCGAGGCGCTCGTCATCGCGCTGCCGGCCTATGGCCACAAGACCGTGCTCGATGCCATCGCGCCCCATATCACACCGCAGCAGATCGTCATCTTCAGCTCGCACGCCTCGTTTGGCGCGCTTTATCTGTCCCGTCTGCTGGCGGCGCGCGGGGTCACCGTGCCGATCGTGGCCTGGGGAACGACTGCGGTTTCGGGCCGCCAGCTGAGCCCGACCACGGTCAACGTGAACACGATCCGCAAGCAGGTCGATCTCGCAACGGTCCCGTCGTCTGAAAGCCCCCGCGGCCTTTCGGTCTGCAAGGACCTGTTCGGAGACCGGTTCCTCGACCGCGGCAGCCTGATGGCGATCGCGCTTTCCAACCTCAATCCGCAGAACCACATGGGCATCGCGCTCGGCAACATGACCCGCATGGAGCGCGGCGAAAGCTGGAGCCAGGGCCAGAACGTCACGCCGAATGTCGGCCGTCTGCTCGAGGACCTCGATCAGGAGCGCATCGCCATTGCCAGCACGCTCGGCCTTGAAGTGCGCAACATCTTCCAGCATTTCCACCTCTCCTTCCATGTGCCGATGAACTCCATCTCGCAGATGAACCAGGAGATGCACGAGGCCGGCAATGGCGGCAGCGGTCCGACCACCGCCGACAGCCGTTACGTCACGGAGGATGTACCCTTTGGTCTCGTCATGACCGCCAAGATCGGCCGTCTCGCCGGCCATCCGGCCGAACTGCACGAAGCGGGCATCAAGATCTTCTCGGCGATGTACGGCCGCGATTTCACCGCGGAAAACGACCTGCTCAACGCTCTTGATCTCGATGCGATGTCCCTGGACGAACTGAAAGATCTTTGCCGCAACGGATATGCCGTCGCGGCCTGATCAGGCCCTGTGACAGTCTTCCCCGCCTGCAGTGCGCGGTGGGGAGGACGCGGCGCAAATCGTGACCAGCGACCGCGTCCTTGTCGTTCCAAACCAGAATTTCAGAATGCCGCGACGCGATGAGCGCCGTCGGCAACAGCGAGGCTTACCCTCTATGACATCAGCTTTTCTCTCCCATCTTCGCTCCGAGCTCGACGGCCTCAA
>UBXV01000048.1:2500-5990 GCA_900469625.1 Hyphomicrobiales bacterium | reverse complement strand
TTTATCTTGCGTTTTGCAGACCTGGCAGCGACCTACTCTCCCGCGTCTTAAGACGAAGTACCATCGGCGCTGGGGCGTTTCACGGCCGTGTTCGGAATGGGAACGGGTGCAGCCACCCCGCCAGAACCACCAGGTCGGCAAAGCGCAAGATTTGCGTCTAGCGGACGCAAACCGAATGAGAAGCTGGTGAGGTGGTGATGCCACCTCTTTGATTTGAACACGTCTTTATACGGTGCTTTGGTCACTTGTTGGGAGCGTCAGCTCCGCAAGGCCAAAGTCCGTCGCGCCTTTTGGCGCGTTAGCTCATCATCTGGAATGATGAGCATGAGCAATGGGAACGATCAAGCCAATCGAACGATTAGTACTGGTAAGCTTCATGCGTTGCCGCACTTCCACACCCAGCCTATCAACGTGGTAGTCTTCCACGGTTCTCAAGGGAATACTCGTTTTCAGGTTGGTTTCCCGCTTAGATGCCTTCAGCGGTTATCCATTCCATATATAGCTACCCTGCTATGCCCTTGGCAGGACAACAGGTCCACCAGAGATATGTCCATCCCGGTCCTCTCGTACTAGGGACAGATCCTGTCAATATTCCTACACCCACGGCAGATAGGGACCGAACTGTCTCACGACGTTCTGAACCCAGCTCACGTACCGCTTTAATTGGCGAACAGCCAAACCCTTGGGACCTGCTCCAGCCCCAGGATGCGATGAGCCGACATCGAGGTGCCAAACAACCCCGTCGATATGGACTCTTGGGGGTCATCAGCCTGTTATCCCCGGCGTACCTTTTATCCGTTGAGCGATGGCCCTTCCACGCGGGACCACCGGATCACTATGACCGACTTTCGTCTCTGCTCGACTTGTCAGTCTCGCAGTCAGGCGGGCTTATGCCATTGCACTCGACGACCGATTTCCGACCGGTCTGAGCCCACCATCGCGCGCCTCCGTTACTCTTTCGGAGGCGACCGCCCCAGTCAAACTACCCACCATACACTGTCCCGGATCCGGATAACGGACCGCGGTTAGACATCCATGACGATAAGGGTGGTATTTCAAGGATGGCTCCACAAGAACTGGCGTCCCTGCTTCAAAGCCTACCACCTATCCTACACATGCCGACACGAATGCCAGTGTAAAGCTATAGTAAAGGTGCACGGGGTCTTTCCGTCTGACCGCAGGAACCCCGCATCTTCACGGGGAATTCAATTTCACTGAGTCTATGCTGGAGACAGCGGGGAAGTCGTTACGCCATTCGTGCAGGTCGGAACTTACCCGACAAGGAATTTCGCTACCTTAGGACCGTTATAGTTACGGCCGCCGTTTACTGGGGCTTCGATTCAGAGCTTGCACCCCTCCTCTTAACCTTCCAGCACCGGGCAGGCGTCAGACCCTATACGTCGTCTTGCGACTTCGCAGAGCCCTGTGTTTTTGATAAACAGTCGCTACCCCCTGGTCTGTGCCACCCTTTCATACTTGCGTATAAAAGGGTCACGCTTCTTCCGAAGTTACGCGTGCAATTTGCCGAGTTCCTTCAGCATAGTTCTCTCAAGCGCCTTGGTATACTCTACCTGACCACCTGTGTCGGTTTCGGGTACGGTCTATACGGTGGAGCTATTTCCTGGAACCGCGTCCCCGCCCAGACAATCCAATAAGTCTGAACGAGTTAAGCAATCCGTCACTACCACCAGGCCCACGAATATTAACGTGGTTCCCATCGACTACGCGTGTCCGCCTCGTCTTAGGGGCCGGCTAACCCTGCTCAGATTAACTTTAAGCAGGAACCCTTGGTCTTTCGGCGAGAGGGTCTCTCACCCTCTTTATCGTTACTCATGTCAACATTCGCACTTCCGATACCTCCAGGACCCCTCACAGGTATCCCTTCACAGGCTTACGGAACGCTCCGCTACCACACGTCTTGCGACGTATCCTCAGCTTCGGTGCATGGCTTTAGCCCCGTTACATTTTCGGCGCAAAGACCCTTAATTAGACCAGTGAGCTGTTACGCTTTCTTTAAATGATGGCTGCTTCTAAGCCAACATCCTGGTTGTTTTGGGATCCTCACATCCTTTCCCACTTAGCCATGACTTGGGGACCTTAGCTGGAGGTCAGGGTTGTTGCCCTCTTCACGACGGACGTTAGCACCCGCCGTGTGTCTGCCGACTAGTACTCCTCGGTATTCGGAGTTTGGTTAGGATCAGTAAGACGGTGAGTCCCCATAGCCCATCCAGTGCTCTACCCCCGAGGGTATTCGGTCGACGCACTACCTAAATAGTTTTCGCGGAGAACCAGCTATTTCCGAGTTTGATTGGCCTTTCACCCCTAGCCACAAGTCATCCCAATCTATTGCAACAGATGCGGGTTCGGTCCTCCAGTTGGTGTTACCCAACCTTCAACCTGCTCATGGCTAGATCACTCGGTTTCGGGTCTAATGCGACGAACTGAACGCCCTATTCAGACTCGCTTTCGCTGCGCCTTCACCTATCGGCTTAAGCTTGCTCGTCACACTAAGTCGTTGACCCATTATACAAAAGGTACGCCGTCACCCTTGCGGGCTCCGACTGTTTGTAGGCATCCGGTTTCAGGTTCTATTTCACTCCCCTTGTCGGGGTGCTTTTCACCTTTCCCTCACGGTACTTGTTCGCTATCGGTCATGCACGAGTACTTAGGCTTGGAGAGTGGTCTCCCCATGTTCAGACAGGATTTCACGTGTCCCGCCTTACTCAAGGACACTGAGTGTTCTACGTGTAAGGGGCTATCACCCTCTACGGCCGACCTTTCCATGTCGTTCCACTTTATTCCTCAGTGCCACTGGCCTGGTCCGCGTTCGCTCGCCACTACTTGCGGAGTCTCGGTTGATGTCCTTTCCTGCAGGTACTTAGATGTTTCAGTTCCCTGCGTTCGCTTCTTACCCCTATGTATTCAGAGCAAGATACCTTTAAACAATACTTGGAAACCTAAGCCGTACCAAAGCACGACTTAAATTTTCCAAGTATTTAAGGTGGGTTTCCCCATTCGGAAATCCATGGATCAAAGCTTATTCGCAGCTCCCCACGGCTTATCGCAGCGTATCACGTCCTTCATCGCCTGTGCATGCCAAGGCATCCACCAAATGCCCTTCTTTCACTTGATCGTTCTCATTGCCAATGCTCATCTCTTAGCCGTCGTCCCGAAGGGACGCGGCAGACCGGGTTACCTTTTACAACCCAATCCAATCCAGATGCCATCGACGTGTTCGATACGGTCGCTTTATTGGAACCACGCCGAGCGGTTCACTTGCGCCATATCTTAAGACCAGCTTCTCGAGATCTGTCCGGTGATGCGCGGTCAGGCAACATCAATCCAGCATGAACACCAGAAGGGCACTCTCGCGAGCACCCAAACAATGATCATGCCTCAAGGACAAGGCTTCCTTCCTACCTCCAGTCCCTCCTCCATATCAGGTCGGCTAGACCATCCATGGTTTCATAAGGACTGGGCTCGGACATCC
>UBXV01000006.1 GCA_900469625.1 Hyphomicrobiales bacterium | reverse complement strand
GGCTTGCCTGCCTGAACGGCAACGGCGGCGCGTACATCCATGAATAAGTCTCCCTTGGAATAACAATGATTTCAGGCGGCATCGGCGCATCGGCCAATGCCGCCCGTTGGAATCGGCAATGGACTAACGAACAGTCTGTTGGACGCGATTGAGTTCCATCTCAAGTGCGGCGATGGCCTTGCCGGTCTGTTCGTGCAATTTCTTGACGAGCGCGAGCTGTTCGCGAAGGTTTTCACCCGAAGCGCTCTTCGTCTCGTCATCAGGCGCGCGGCCCATGCCGGCGATGAGCCATGCCGGTGTTACGCCAAGCACGCCGGCAAGCATGAACAGGCGGTTGGTGCGCGGCTCCGCCCGATCCCGTTCCCAGGCGGCGACCGTTTCCACCCGGACGCCGAGCTGATCGGCGAGATCCTTGGTCGAGAGATTGGCCGCGTCGCGCGCGCGCCAGATGCGTCCGCCCAGCGTATCTCCGTCGCCGGTGTCGCGCAGGCGGGCAATCATGGTTTCGGTGGACAAGCGCATGGATATCTCCTTTGCCGCGGTCACGTTCAAAGGTCCCGGATTGTGGCGGAGAACGGAAGCGCTTCTCCTCCGGGGCGGAAGATGAAGTGAGCTTATAGGCATTCGGCCCATTGCGGACCACCCCGGAGCGGCAAAAACACGGTCAAAAGCGGCTCGGGCCATGAAAAGCGCCCTTTCGCGTCGTGCCCGCATGCGTTGAAAAGCGCTGCGAACGTTCTAATGTGGCGAAGCCAAATCGGAACAGAGCCATGACCGCGCCCGTATCGTCAGCAGCCACGCCCCAGAACACGGTGATGCAGGGCGTCGCCATTATGCTCTTTGCGATGGTCATCCTGCCCGGCATGGACGTGATTGCCAAGTACATGGCCGTCGTCGAGGGCATGGCGCCGGCGCAGGTGACGTTCTATCGCTTCTTCTTCCAGCTGGTCGCGACGCTGCCTTTGCTCCTGACGATGGGGGGCGTGCGGGCGCTACGCCCGAAACGCCTTTGGCTTAACCTGTTGCGCGGAGTGCTTTTAGCGGCGGCGGCCCTGTTTTTCTTCATTTCGGTAAAATACATGCCGCTCGCCGATGTGTTCGCGATCTATTTCGTCGAACCGTTCATCCTGACATGCCTGTCGGCGCTGATCCTGCGCGAGCGGGTCGACTGGCGTCGCTGGCTGGCGATCGCCGTCGGCTTTGCCGGTGCGATGATCGTCATCCAGCCGAGCTTCGCCGCCTTCGGTGCAACAGCGTTGCTGCCGGTCGCCTGCGCCACTGTCTTTGCGTTCTATCTTCTGTTGAACCGCGCGGTCGGCACGGCCGACAGCCCGCTGACGATGCAGACGATTGCCGGCGTTGGCGGAACGCTGTTCATGGTCGGCGTCATCGCCATCGGCGACGGCATGGGCGTCGCGGACTTCGAGCCGTCGCTGCCGAAGACTGCGCTCGGCTGGGTGCTCGTCGTCATCCTCGGTGCGCTTTCCGGCTACGGTCACCTACTGGTGGTCAAGGCATTCCAGGCCGCGCCGGTTTCGCTGCTGGCGCCGTTCGCCTATTTCGAGATCGTCACGGCGACAGCGCTCGGCTTCCTTATTTTCGGGGATTTCCCGTCATTGTCGAAATGGCTGGGCATTGCGATCATTGTGGTGTCGGGGCTCTTCATGATCTGGCGGGAGCGCCAGGCGGGTGAGTGCGTCAGCGAAGCGCCCTGATGCCCTCACACCGGTGCGCTCAGGCCTCGTCGTTGCGGGTCGGACCGAACACGGTCTCGAATGCTTCGCGCAGGCGCATGTCCACATCCGGCACCATGACCGGCAGGCCGAGGTCGACGAGGCTGGTCACGCCATAGCCGCGGATGCCGCAAGGCACGATGCCGCCGAAATGATCGAGATCCGGATCAACGTTGAGCGAAAAGCCGTGAAAGCTCACCCAGCGACGAAGGCGGATGCCGATCGCCGCGATCTTGTCTTCGGCCGGCGATCCGTCGGGAAGCGATGGCTTCTCCGGGCGGCGCACCCAGACGCCGACACGATCTTCCCGGCGTTCGCCCTTCACGTTCATCGAACAGAGCGTCGAGATGATGACGCTTTCGAGTGCGGCAACGAAGGCGCGCACATCCTGCTTTCGGCGTTTGAGATCCAGCATGACGTAGACGACCCGCTGGCCGGGACCGTGATAGGTGTATTCGCCACCGCGGCCGGTCGCAAACACCGGGAAGCGATCGGGCATGACCAGGTCGGCTGCGTCGGCGCTGGTGCCCGCGGTATAAAGTGGCGGATGCTCCACCAGCCAGACAAGTTCGTCGGCGGTGCCGGCTGCAATGGCTGCCGCTTCACGCTCCATTGTCTCGATTGCCTGTGGATAATCGACGAGGTGAGGGGCGATCCGCCACCGAACCGGGGGTGATTCTGGCGGGGCAAACATGTCCTGGGTCAGATTCTCGCGCTGCATTTCCGTCTGCATTCCTATTTTGACGCTCTGTACATGGGGCGGCACACGACAAGAGTCCAGCGTTTGCAGGGTGTCGCTAGGAGCCTGTTGAAATAGTTTCTTTTCGCGTCAAATTTCTGTCGCCTTGCCCTTGTGCACCCCAGGGGCTTTTGCTACATGCAGCCCCGCCGGAGCAATTCGGCGCCTACCACGATGCGGTCGTGGCGGAATTGGTAGACGCGCAGCGTTGAGGTCGCTGTGGGGCAACCCGTGGAAGTTCGAGTCTTCTCGACCGCACCAAAGAAAACCTGCTTCGGCAGGTTTTTTTGTTTTTATCCTTATAGTTAGCTTCGAGCGCGTCGCGGTCTGTCGTTATGGCGCTTTGCGTTTCTTGCCCTTGTGTACCTCAGGGGCTTTTGCTACATGCAGCCGCGCCGGAGCAATTCGGTGCCTACCACGATGCGGTCGTGGCGGAATTGGTAGACGCGCAGCGTTGAGGTCGCTGTGGGGCAACCCGTGGAAGTTCGAGTCTTCTCGACCGCACCAAAGAAAACCTGCTTCGGCAGGTTTTTTTGTTTTTATCCATATAGTTGCCTCTGGAAGCGCGTTACCTGCGGGTGATGCGCGCTTCCCTCATCGCGCCTTTCGGGCAAGCGCTCACCTTGCCAACGCACCCCGGCCGGGGCAATTTCCATACGTCGCATTGGATGATCGAGGTGATATGGAGCTTTTGCTGATCACGGGGCCGGCCGGCGTGGGAAAATCCACGCTGTCATGGGAGCTGAGCGCGCAACTCGCCGCGGCAAACGTCGCCCATGCTGTGGTCGAAAGCGACGAACTCGACCGGGTGTTCCCAAAGCCCACCTTGGATGAACTGGATCGAATCCAGCCGGGGACTGTCGATGTGAGCAGCCTCAACCTCGCCGCCATCTGGTCGGTCTACCGGAGGCTGGGGCATTCGCGGCTGATCATGTCCGGCGTGATGATGCATCATCGCCACGATCGTCGGTGGATCCTTGCGGCCATACCAGACGCCCAAATCACCGTTGTCCGCCTGAGGGCGAGCGAGACAGTCCTGCTCGAACGCCTGGCGCAACGCGAGATCGGTGCGGGCGCAAAGGCGCAGGCGGAACGATCGCTTCATCAGGCGCGACGCATGGCCGCCGAGGATACCGACGGCCTGATCGTCGTGCCGACGGACGGAAAACAGCCGCCGGAGTTGGCGGAAAAGGTTCTGGCCGGGATCGGATGGTTACCTGCCCATGCGCGGCAGGGCTAACAGGTTCCCTGCCGCCAAGGCTCAATTCACCCTCAGGACGTTGGCGCGCACGGTGTGCTCGATGCCTTTCAGCGAAAGCAGGCGGGCTTCCGCGTCACCCAGAATTTCCGGCATCTGGTCGGCGGTCTCCGCCGACACCAGGATCTCGCCGGCAGCCGCCTGGGATTCGAGCCGCGCTGCCAGATTGACGGTGCCGCCGATCGCGGTGAAGTCACTGCGGAAGCTCGAGAATTCGCCAACCTCCACATCTCCGCTGTGGATGCCGATGCCGACGCCGAGTGTTCGATCGGTCACGCCATCTTCCCCCAGTTTTGCGCCGTCCAGAGCGGTTGCGTGAGCGCGCTGCATGTCCATCGCTGCGCTGACCGCGGCGCGAGCATGGTCCTTTATCGCGATCGGAAAATTGAAAATCGCCATCAGCCCATCGCCCATCTGCTTGTTGACGATGCCGTCATGTGCCCAGACAGCCTGAGCGCAGCGATCCTGGAACAGGCTGACGATGTCGCTGAGTTCAAGCGCCCCGATTCGTCCCGACAGCTGCGTGAACCCGCGCATGTCGGCAAACAGGATGGTGGCTCGGGTGGTGATGTGGCGCTGCTTCTTGACGTAGCGAAAGGAGCGCTCGCAGATCGTGCAGATGTTCGGGTTCATCTTGCTGCGTGTAATCCCGAAGGCGCGAAAGGGCAGGGCCAGTGCACCGCGGATCGGGATTGGCACACGCATCTGATCCCAGCAACCCCGACAGATGCTGGCGCCGTGTTGGGTTGGCACGAGGGATGTGGCTGTCGTCATGCCCTGCAATCCCATCCGGCGGGCGAGACCCTATTGTCGCGCGCCGGCAATTGTCCAACAATCGGGCGCTGTTGGCAACGCATGGGATGGGCCGAACGATAGTGCAAGCTGTGTATCGCCTGGCTGCCGATTGTCGAGAGGGAAGCCGCTCACCGACCTGAGGCCGCTAGCTGCTCGCTTCGCAACAGGGCGGTGGCAAAGCGGTCAGGGTAATCGTTAATCAACGTCAGATCCGGCCACAGCACAAGCGATGCGTCTCGCGTGCCCGTGCGAAGGCGCACGCGCTATTCAGACAGAAAATTGCGCTGCCAGGCGGCGATTACTTCACGGTTCCGTCCGGTGAGACCTGCTGCGTCGGCACACCGACGCCAGAGCCTGCGGCCGGATCGATGTCTTTCGGTGCCGATACGCGACCCTGTTTGCCTTCTATGCTGCCGGTTTGTTCCGGCGACGGCTGCGGGTCAACCTGATCGACGGCCGTTGTGCGTTCCGTATCGTTGCGCCCGCCCCAGATTTCCGCGCCACCCCAGGCCAGCAACGTCAGAAACAATCCGGCGCCGAGAATAGCCAGCACACGCACCCCAAGAGACCCCTGGCGGCTTTCGTTCGCCGTGAAATGGTGCCGGTCCGCATCATGGGTTTCCGAGATGGGATCGCCGCGTTCATCCACAAACCTGTTCATTGGATGACCTCCGTTGTTGTCTTCATCATAAACGGGGTTTGATCGGCAATGTTCCGTCGTTGGACGTGGTGGTCCACGGGATAGCAAAAAGCCGAAGCGCTTCCGCACAGGCGCTCCGGCTTTCCTATCACTGTCGTCGCAAGCGGTGTTCAGTTTGGCGGCCAGGTATCGACCACGTCGCGGCGCACAAGCTTGTAGGTGTGGTCCGGTTGGACTTCGTAGGCTTCCGAGACCATGGCGCCTTCGTGCCGGAAGCGATTCTGGATCATCGTTCCCGGCGCTGCGATCGTCTTTCGGGTGGCGCCGGTTTCGCCATAGGTGAGGCTGCCCGGCAGCGGTTCAAGGTTGGGCGTCGTGCTGCTGCACCCTGAAAGCGCGAGAAGGGCGATGATGGCTACATTTGTCGGTCTCATGAAGTTTTCCTTGTTTGCAAACCTGCGTTCGAATTTCATTCGCTGCGCGATAGCCAGGTCGGGCGGTTCTGGAGGTTGATCCTGAGGCGCATGACCGCCAGCCGGTTCAGTCTCGCGCTGCTTCTCGCGATACCTTTTCGAATTTCTTGACGGCGCGATCGCGCTTCAGGCGCGACAGGCGCTGCGTCCAGAAGATGCCGTCGAGCTGGTCGATCTCGTGCTGAAGGCACACCGCCATCAAACCTTCGGCATCCTCCTCGATGGTGGTGCCGTCGAGCGTCTGGTAGCGAACGCGGATGGCGGCCGGGCGCTCGACCTCTTCAGAGATCCCGGGCATCGAAACGCTGCCCTCCGCGTGCCTGATCATCTCATTCGAACGGGAAAGGATCACCGGATTGACGAAGATGCGCACCCCGCTTTCCCGGTCGAGCTCGATGACCGTCAGCCGTTGCAACACGCCGATATGCGGCGCGGTGATGCCGATGCCCGGGGCGGCGCGCATTGTATCGAGAAGGTCGTCTGCAAGGGCCTGCAGGGCATCGTCGAACCGGTCGATCGGATCGGTCCGTCGGCTCAGCACAGGATCGGGAAAACGAACAATGGGTCGGATCGCCATCTGAAGCTCCTCGGCTGCGGCCGCATAGTGCTATCCGATCGCGCCGATGATGTCGACTGTGGGGGGGTATCTGCGTTTCCCATGTATTTGCAACAGCTTGAATAAATCTGTTGCCACATCGCCGATGCGGGGGTCTGCGATGTGGACCTTGGCAAGTCTTTGCGCTAGCAGGGCTGTAAGGCCCAATTCCCTGAAGAAAATGGGTCGCACTACACCGTCAGTGATGTACGCTTTCCCAGGCCGCACTGGCAACCGGAAGGTTGGCAATCGTTTCGAGGGCGCGCTCATGAGCAATACCGGCGACGACGACCGCGGTTCCGACGATATCCCCGCCTATGACGGGGCCGACATCTATGCAGACGATGGCTCGGTGCGGTCCGATTTCCTGATGCATGTCGGCGCAGCCGTCGCCGACCGCGATACGATTTATCTGCGCCAGCACGTGGCCGGCTTGCACGCGTCGGAAATGGGCGACCTGCTCGAGGCGATCCAGCCGGATCAGCGACTGGCACTCGTCTCGCTGCTCGGCAAGGATTTCGACCTGTCGTCGCTGACCGAGGTCGATGAGGCGATCCGTCTCGACATCGTTGAACATTTGCCCAACGAGCAGATCGCCGAGGCGCTCGGCGAGATGGATTCGGACGACGCGGTTTACATCCTGGAGGATCTCGACCAGGAGGATCAGGACGAGATCCTGGCGAAATTGCCTTTTACCGAACGCGTCCGCCTGCGCCGTTCGCTCGATTACCCCGAAAGCACGGCCGGACGCCGCATGCAGACGGAGTTTGTCGCGGTGCCGCCCTTCTGGACCATCGGCCAGACGATCGACTACCTGCGCGAGGACGCCGAGCTTCCCGAAAGCTTCACGCAGATCTTCGTTATCGACCCGACGTTCAAGCTCGTGGGCGCGGTGGATCTCGACCAGGTGCTGCGCTCCAAGCGCTCCGTCAAGGTCGACGCCATCATGCGCGATACCAGCCATGCCATCCCAGCCGAAATGGACCAGGAAGAGGCGGCGCAACTCTTCGAACAATATGACCTTCTTTCCGCAGCCGTGGTCGACGATAACGGCCGCCTGGTCGGGGTGCTGACCATCGACGATGTCGTCGACGTCATCCAGGAGGAAGCGGAGGAAGACCTGCTGCGTCTGAGCGGCGTCGGCGACGAAGAGTTGTCGGACTCCGTCGCGGAAGCGTCCCGTTCACGCGTGCCGTGGCTGTTCATCAATTCGATGACGGCGTGCATCTCCGCCTCGGTCATCGGCATTTTCGACGCGACGATCCAGCAGATCGTCGCACTCGCCATTCTGATGCCGATCGTCGCGGGAATGGGGGGCAATGCCGGTTCGCAGACGATGACCGTGACCGTGCGCGCGCTTGCGACCCGCGGCCTCGATATTCACAACGCGCCGCGAATCATCCGGCGCGAAGCGGGCGTCGGCCTGCTCAACGGTATGATCTTCGGTACGCTGATCGGTCTCTTGGCCGGCCTCTGGTTTCAGGATCCGAATATCGGCGGGATCATCGCCACTGCGATGCTCATCAACATGATGGCCGCAGCCCTTGCCGGCATCATGGTTCCCTTGCTTCTGGAACGTTTTGGCGCAGATCCCGCGGTGTCGTCGGCCGTCTTCGTGACGGCGATTACCGACATTACCGGCTTCTCCAGCTTTCTCGGCATTGCCACCTGGTGGTTCCACGTTACCTGATGCGACCGGTTGTTTGACTTTTACGTCAAGGTCAACGATAGTGACTGTCAAGAAATCATGGAATGGCAGCGTGAATAAGTACTATAGCATTACCGAATTGACGCGGGAATTCGGGATCTCGACCCGGACGCTGCGGTTTTATGAGGACGAGGGCCTCATCCACCCGGAGCGTCGCGGTCGAACCCGCATGTTTCGGCCCGCCGACCGCCGCCTGATCCAGGAAATTCTCCGGGGCCGGCGCATCGGCTTCACCATCGCCGAGATCCGCGAAATCATCCAGGTCTACAAGGATCCGCCGGGCGAACTCGGCCAGCTGCAATTGCTGATGAGCCGTGTCGAGGCCAAGCGCGAAGAGTTGCGCCAGAAGCGCAAGGACATCGAGGACACGCTGACTGAACTCGACAATGTCGAGGAGGCGTGCCTGACGCGTCTCGCCGAGATCGGCGTCGGCACCTGACGCTGTTTAAGCACAGGCAAGGATTGAGAAAGGCGGCTTGGCCGCCTTTTTTGTTGCCGTCTTCTAGACGGCGATCAGATCCAGCGGCTCGTGTGCCGGCAATAGCGCTCGAACTCGAAGCCGAAGCGCGATAGCAGGTGCCGCTCCTCGTTGCGGACGGCAAGGATGGTGGTCAAAATGACTGCGGCAACAGCCATGATGAAGAACCATGGATTGAGCGCGATTAGGCCGAAGCCGATCATCATCAGCGTGTAGCCAAGGTAGATCGGGTTGCGGGTAAAGCGGAACGGCCCGTAGGTCACGAGGCAGGTGGCGCATCGATAAGGCATCACTGCCGTGTGCCTGTCCAGGAGCGTCTTGACCGCCCAAAGATCGAGCCAGATGGCGGCCGTGACCAGAACGCCTCCTGAAATCCAGGTGAACCAGCCATGGCTATGCGCGACGGGAATGGGCGAGTGGCGCGCCAGCAGCACGGCTGCAAGCGTGGCGGCGGCGTAGAGCAGGGCCGGCCATGGGAAACTCAGCGGCTTGGCACGGTAGGCATTCATGTCCTAGTCCCCTGGTTGCACGTCCATTGTGCATTGGCCGGCGATTCGCGCAATGCGTTCATCCGTGTTCACGTTGATCTTTCCGCTGTTCAGATCGTCGAACAGGTTCTGTTGCACCAGACGGTCGAGCGTGCAGCCGCAGAAGGCGTCGCACGGCACGGCGGGATTGCCACGGCTGCAGGCCTCCACGCAGTTGGTCCTGTAGGCTTGCTTTGGATCCGGCAGTGTCGGCGGTGAGATCAGCGAGAAGAGATAGACCAGTCCGATGAGCAGCGGCTGGTGGAGGAGGTATATGGCCAGACTGTGACGGCCGCCGAAGACGAGCGCCTTCGTCCACAGGCGTGTCTTTCCATCTCCATCCGGACGCCGCGCAAGGGCCGCGACAAGCCGGTCGTGCACCAGTTTCGCGGTGCCGAGACCAAGCAGGAAGGGCGCGAGCCAGGGCAGCAGGGGCACATAGTCGTTCGATCGCGGGATCGTTTCGGAAAGGCCGACCCACCATAGAGCAGGCATATCGAAAACGGTTGAGCGCAGATAAAGCGGAGCGGCAAAGGCGGCGGCGGCGGCGATGAACGAAACGATCGTCGGAAGCGGCAGGAACAGAAGGCCAACGAGGCTGGCCGCTGCAATCGAATGCAGGATCCCGAAGAAGATGAACGTCTTCGGGAAGGCGAACCAGGTGGCGACACTGATCAATGCGGCCGCGCCGGCGATCTTGGCGAAGCGACGCAGGAAGGCGTCAAAACGGATCTTCGGGCGTTGTCCGAGCACGAGGCTGTAGCCTGCGAGAAACAGGAAGCTGCTGGCGATCAGCCGGGCAAACATCTTCCACCCACCGGTGCCGGCGGTTCCGGCTGCAACGTAGCCGAAGAACTCCAGATCCCAGACGAAATGGTAAAGTGCCATGGCGACGAGTGCCAGGCCGCGCAGCACATCGATGAAGACGAGCCGGCGACGGGTGCCTGTCGTGGGCTGCGGTTCAGCGGTCGAGGTCATGTTGGTATCGGACATGGTGTTCGCCATCCTGTTGGCGCGAATGAGACTGGCAGGTCAGGCTTGCGCCAGACCGGCCTTGATTTCGCTGTAAACGCGAGTGCTGCGCCGAGCCTCGCTCATCAAAAGTGGAGGGGGCGTCGCAGTGGCCGTTATCGGGCGCTGTCTTCCAGAAGCGCTGCCCGTGCCTCGGAAAAAAACTGCCGTCGGGTCAGAACGAAGATGACGAAGATTGTCAGGCCGACGAAGGCATAGGGACTGATGAACCAGCCGAGGTAGCCGATCGACAGGAAGATTGCCCTGAGGCCGGCATTGAAGTGCTTGGCTGCAAGGACGTTCATGCGCACGGCCCGCTCGGCCGCAACCTCTGCACCGTGCCGGTCGCGGACCATGTCCGCCGTCATCGGGATGCCGCCCATGAGAATGGAGCAGTAGTTGAACAGGCGATAGGACCAGCCGAACTTGAAGAACGAATAGCCGAACAGGCAGGTCAGCCCGGCGACCTTCAGCTCGAAGGCGGTTCGCCCGCCGTGAAAGACATAGGGCATGTCGGCGAAAATCATCTGCGCCTGCTCGGTTGCGCCCAGAAGCGCAAAACACCCGCCGAGCGCGAAGATCGTCGTCGAGGCGAAGAACGCCGTGCCGGCCTGCAGCCCGGCAATGATCTGCGTGTCGATCATCTTCAGGTCGCGGTTGAGCGAATTGCGAATCCACCGGCCGCGATGTTCGTTCATCAGCCGCGTGAGACTGATGCGTTTGAAGCCGCGAGTCCCGTCGGTCGCCCAGCTGAAGCCCGCCCAAAGCAGGATGAACACGAAAAGTGCTATGTAATCTTCGAAGGTCATACACGTGTTTTTGGCATGGCTTTTGGAAATTGCAAGGTCGCGGCACCTGTGAAGAATCGGGCCTACATCAACTAGTGTGATGAAAATGCGGCGAAATTTCTTGCTACAAAAAGCGCTGAACGTCAGCGTTTGCAGCATCGGGCAGTCGGTCGGAATGGGTCTGACACCTTTCTGCCATATTTGACCGTTGCGTCTTTACACTTTCTTCAGTATGGAATGCGCCATGCACGGGCCCTTGATGTGTGGCCCGCAGCCGTTGAGAGTTTTTCGGAGACATCATGGACAACACAATACAGAAGTCTTGCTGGGGCGTGACTGCTCGCGCCGTGGCCGGTTTCGCTGGCGTTCTTGTTCTTGCTTATCTTTTTGGCGGCCTTTGATACCAAAAGTCCTCTGATTGACAGCGCGGCTTCCCGGAAGCCGCGCTGTTTTGATTCAGGCCGATGTTTCGACCGTTGATCGGCCGCCGGTTTGCCTCCTGCCAGGGCAATGTCGCAGCAACGGGATCGGATGTCGGTCGATCACCTGATCGACTGGCATAGGATGGCTTAGGGTTTGATCCTATATCTCTCAATGAGACGACGGCTTCGGTCCTAAGCAGAGATCGAGGTTGGTTTCGATCGCGCAATCATGCATATGTCGGCATCCGGCGATGGGCCGGGCGGCAGATGTTCAGGCTCCGGGCAGGCAATCCATGTTTCTATCCGTCTTTGACGTTTTCAAGATCGGTATTGGTCCTTCAAGTTCGCATACGATGGGCCCGATGTCGGCCGCCAATCGCTTCCTTGAACTTATCCTGTCGGACGAATGGCCCAGGCCGTCGCACGCGGCGGTCGCCGCCATCAAGGTCAGCCTGCACGGCTCGCTTGCTCATACGGGTATTGGTCATGGTTCGGGCAGGGCCGTGGTGCTTGGCCTTGTCGGTGAACGGCCCGATCGCGTCGATCCGGATCGCATGGATGCACTGATCGACGAGGTCGAGCGCACCGGTCGCATCACGCCGCCGGGACATCCCTCTTACGAATTCCAGCCGAAGACCGATCTTGTCTTCGACAAGAAGGTGCCTTTGCCCGGCCATGCCAACGGCATGTCCTTTTCGGCCTTCGACAAGGACGGCCGTCTTCTGCTCAAGCGGATCTACTACTCGATCGGCGGCGGCTTTGTGGTGACCGACACCGAACTCGAGGCCATGCGCGCTTCGAAGAACAAGCCCGCCGGCGTCAAGGTACCGTTTCCCTTCAGCAGCGCTGTTGAAATGCTGGAGATGGCCGCACGCTCCGGTCTGACCATCGCGCAGATGAAGCGCGCCAACGAAGAATGCACCATGTCGCCCGACGAACTGAATGACGGGCTGGATCGCATCTGGGGTGCCATGAGCACCTGCATCGACCGTGGTCTCAGCCAGGACGGCATCATGCCGGGGGGGCTGAAGGTCCGCCGGCGTGCCCGCTCCATTCACGACAAGCTGCAGGAAGAGTGGCGCTCCAACAAGATCAACCCGTTGCTCGCCAACGACTGGCTGAGCGTCTACGCCATGGCGGTCAACGAGGAAAATGCCGCCGGCGGGCGCGTTGTCACGTCGCCGACCAACGGTGCTGCCGGTGTCGTTCCGGCGACCATCCGCTACTACATGCATTTCCATGACGATGCCGACCAGGACGGCGTTCGCGACTATCTGCTGACCGCAGCTGCAATCGGCGGCATTATCAAGCACAACGCCTCGATCTCGGGTGCCGAAGTCGGCTGTCAGGGCGAGGTTGGCTCGGCCTCGGCGATGGCCGCCGCCGGTCTTGCCGCCGTGATGGGCGGCTCGCCGGAGCAGATCGAAAACGCCGCGGAAATTGCGCTGGAGCACCACCTCGGCATGACCTGCGACCCCGTGGCGGGACTGGTGCAGGTGCCGTGCATCGAGCGCAACGCGCTGGGTGCCGTCAAGGCCGTCACTGCGGCGTCATTGGCGCTCAAGGGCGACGGACAGCATTTCGTGCCGCTCGACGCCTGCATCGAGACCATGCGCCAGACCGGCGTCGACATGAACGAGAAATACAAGGAAACCTCGACCGGCGGCCTCGCGGTCAACGTCGTCGAATGTTGAGCGTCACGTGCGTGATTGTTGATGACATCGCGCAATTCGCTTGACCATGACAGCCGGACGGGTGTTCAAAAACAGCCATGTCACTGCATCTCATAAAGCTCTGCGTCGGAGCGGAATCGATCGAGGACCTGCGCGAATGGGTTTCGCGCAAGGCCCTGACGGCGATTGCCGCCGGACTTGAACCGCATTCGTTTCACACGACGCGCATGGTCCCCAAACGGGTCGAAGAACTGCTCGAGGGTGGGTCGCTCTATTGGGTCATCAAGGGGCAGGTCCAGGCGCGCCAGTCGCTGATCGGTATCGAGACATTCACCGACGGTGAGGGGATCGGCCGCTGTAATCTGCTGCTCGGGCCTGAGGTCATCGAGACCGAGCTACAGCCGCGCCGGGCTTTCCAGGGCTGGCGCTATCTGAAAACCGACGAGGCGCCACGGGACCTGGCATCCTTGTCCGGCGGTGGGGCGGAGATGCCGCTCGAGTTGCGCCGCGAACTTGCCGAGCTCGGCCTGCTCTGATCAGACGAAAAAGGCGGCCGAAGCCGCCTTTTAAACCATGTTTCCCGTCAGACGATACGCATCTTCAGGGGGTGCCGACGACCCGGTGCCGTCACGTGAAGATGGATGCCCGCGCGGGGCTGCGTCGAACGCCAGGCTCTTGCGCCGTGTGTCAGCAACATCCCGACCAGGTCCTTGGTCTTCGCCTTCGGGCGGTTGAGACCGAGATCGGCAATGCGCATCGCCGCTTCATGCAGCGGATGCAGATTGATGCGCGACGGTTTGGCCCGCCGCCCGGGCAAGGGAGTGACACCCGGAACATTCTCGTTCATTGCCATAACTAACCTCGTACGCTTTACAAAACCGAGGAGGGTGGCCGGACAAACAAATCGGCCACCGAAACTAGATGCCGATTACTGCTGGGCAGCCCAGCAGGAAATGCCTTTCTTCTTCAACGTCTTGCAGGCATTGATCGCCGCGTTCTGGTCATCGAAGCCGCCGAAGCGGGCACGGTAGACCTGCGCGCCGCCGTTGCTGAACGCAACGGTAAAGGGTGTTGCCTTGCTCAGCGCCTTGCCGCCCTTGTCCTTGGCGTTGCCGAGCAGCGTCATGGCCTGATCCTTGTCCGGCGTCGCGCCGATCTGGATGACCCAACCCTGCGGCTGGGGAATAGGCTGCGCTTCGGCTTCGGCCGCGACCGGTTCGCGCTTGGGAACCGAATTGGTGACCTGGGCATCGACCATGGCGGCAGCGACGGGCTGGCGCGACAGCTTGATGCTCTGGGCATCGAGCGTATTGGGAACGATCTTCGGCGACAGGACCGGGTTGTCCGAGGTGCGCTTGGTGCCCGCATAGGCCATTTGCACGCTGTTGGTGCTTTCGCCATCGTAACGCACCGCCGGCACCGGTCCGGTGTTGGGCAGGTCGAGACCCGCAGCGGCTGCAACCGGGCTTGCGACCGGCGATTCCGCAACCTGCGCGACGGCGACCGGCTCTTCAGCAACCGCTGCAACCGGTGTGGGTGCCGTCTGGGCGATCAGGTTGCCACCGCCGCGGCGCGATGCGGCCGGCATGTATTTTGCCACGAGACGGCGCATCTGGGCGTCGCGACTGCCACCGGATGTCCCGCCCATGACGACGGCCACGATGCTGCGACCGTCGAGCTGCGCGGAGGTGACGAGATTGAAGCCCGAGGCGCGGGTATAGCCGGTCTTGATGCCATCGACGCCGCGAACGTTGCCGAGCAGGCGGTTGTGATTGCCGATCGTCTGCTTGCCGAAGCGGAAGCTGCGCGTCGAGAAATAATCGTAGTACTGTGGAAAATGCTGGCGCAGTGCCAGGCCAAGGCGGGCCTGGTCGCGTGCCGTGGTGCGCTGTTCCGTGTTGGGCAGGCCGTTGGCGTTGCGATAGGTGGTGCGCGTCATGCCGAGCGCCCGCGCCTTGTTGGTCATCATGCGGGCAAAACGCTGCTCCGAGCCACCCAGCAATTCGCCAAGCGCCGTCGAGGCGTCGTTGGCGGAGCGGGTGACGAGCGACAGGATCGCCTGTTCGACGGTGATCGACTGTCCGGCGCGAACGCCAAGTTTCGATGGCGGTTCCGCGGAGGCGTTCTTGGAGAAGGGAACGGGTGTCGACTTGCTGATCCGGCCGGCTTCAAGCGCCTCGAACGCCAGATAAAGCGTCATCATCTTGGTCAGCGAGGCGGGGTAGCGCAACTCGTCGGCATCTTCGCCGTAGAGAACCTTGCCGGTTTTCGCGTCGACGACGATGCCCGAGTATTTCGGGTTGGCCAACGCGGGTGCTGCGAAGGCAACCGATGCGACGGCGCCAGCAAGGACGATCCGTCCGACCATCTTTGAAAAGGCGCCGAACGGGCGTTTCGCGAGATCAAGAAAACCTGATTGGGACACTACGCTACTCTTCATTCTCATGTCATGGGTGTTGTCCGGACGCCGCCTCCGGGAACGACCGTTCCTGAGACAGTATCGGCATAGCGTTACCAATCGGTTTATGATGAATGATTGGTTTCCGGGATCGGACGCATTTGTACAAAGACGACACCGGTGCAGCAAAACGATGCGGCGGACACGCCAGCACCACACCACTTGGACGAAATCAGGGCACGAGGCGGCTTTTCACGAAGCCTTGCACAGCATTGTCGATTTCGCGCCACTGCGGCAGTAGATTGCGCGAGAAGCGGTAGAGCACGACCAGGTCCTTCCCGGCGTGAACGTCGCGCTGGCAATCCGCACTTGTGGAGACTTCGTTGCTGGCCTGCGCCAGGCACCGCACGACATAGGGTGGCTCTCCGTCGCGTTCCGCCGTCAGAAAGATTTCTCCGGCATAGCTCGATGTCGCCTTGACGCCATGGCGTGTCAGGCCGTCGGCACCCACGCTTGCCGAGCCGTCAAAGACCTGAGTGTAGATGGGGTCGAGGCGACCGGACATGTCGCGCGACATCGTGCTTTGGGAGATCTGCAGAAAGATCAGGCCTTCGGGCTGGCTGACGTCGTTGAAAAAGTGCCTGTTGTCGTCGCTATAGCCTTCGAGTGCCGGCCAGGTCAGATAGAGATCGACCCGTTCTGAGATCGATGTCGCCCGCTGGTTTTCGAAGCGGATGACGTTGGCAGGAAGGCGCAGGTGATCCTGGCCGATGAAGATGTCGTAGACCGTCAGGCTCGACGTATGGCCGGCGAGGGCGAGCTTTTCGCCGAACCACCGGCCTGACAGGGACAGAGTCGCGGTGATGGCGGCGAGCAGGACCACGGCCGCGGCAATTCTTGTGACGAAGCGTCCTGAAAGAAGTGGGCTGTACTCCGGCTCCGAATTCCCGTTGGAAGAGGTGCTCATCGATGGGCGTCCCGTCGCGGCGTGCGCGCGACCTCTCGTGGTTCAGGCACTTCGCCGGCCGGAAGCGCCAATTGCGTGCTGGCAAGAATTACAGTCTCGACGCTGGTCGAAGATGGTTAATTTTAGATGAAATCGTCGCGTCCCTGCCGCCGGGCGAGCCTTATGCCGGCGAGGAGAGCGGACGACAACGAAAAAGGCCGGCTCCGAGGGACAACGGAACCGGCCGGGGCCTGGTCTGAAACGGGGATGGAACTGACCGAAGCCCGGAAAGATGCAAGTGGCGCGGGCAATCACCCGGGCGCGCCACCGTTTGCGCGGGTTACTGGGTCCGGACGCTGCCGACGGCGACGGTGCGGCCATCCTGCAGCTTGACCCAGCGGCCGGCATGTTCGGTCGATTGGCGCTTCAGATAGGTGTATTCGGTGTCAGACCACAGCAGCACCTTGTTGCGCATGTTGTCGAGAATGAAGTCGCCGCGATCTGTGCGCACAGTCAGTACCGCGTGGCCGTCGCCGTTCGGCTGAAGTACGACGGTGATCAGCAGGTCGGAGGCGGAAAAGCCGCTCTCGATCAGCTTGCGGCGCTTCAGGAGCACGTAGTCCTCGCAGTCGCCGACGTTATCAGGGTAGGACCATTTTTCTTCGACGCCGTGGATTTCCATGTCGGTCATCGGCGTTACCGCCTGATTGACGTCGAAGTTGACCTCGAGAATTTTCTGCCAGCCCTCGCGTGTCAGGACCATCGGGCCGCGATCGGCGCCGTTCGAGCGGCACTCGCTCGGATTGATCTTGCAGAATTCATAATGGCCGATCGGCGGATTGGTTGAGCCGGTTACGGTCATGTTCGCCGGAAGGGCCTGGGCCGTTGTGATCAGGCTGCCGGTGAAAACTGCGGCGACAGCGATCATCTTGGTGATTGTCTTGAGCATGATTGTCTCCCCGTTGTGGTTTGACAATGGCACGGACATTTTTATCGCTCGCGAATATGCGAGGTAAAACAAAGTACAAATACGGGACGTATAAGAATAAAATAAGAATAGATTTTTAGATGTATTTGAATTGAATTTGATTCAAATTTTATTGAATTTCCCGGGAGACCGATCGGGCGGGTGAAATCTGTTAAGCAACCAACCGCTTGTGTTGACGGATTTTTTCGCAGGAGCGTTCCGCGGCGGGTGTGCTGGAGCGCAGGTGCGCGGCCATGATGACGGGCGCCCGGCGGTCAAAAAATCCCGCCCCATATTCGTCGCGATGCTTGATCAGGAAGCGAAATCAACGCGAAGAGCGAGAATGAGGCGAAAAAATATTTGAAAAAAGTTGTTCCAGAAATTTGCATCGACGCGCCGGCTGTCCTGAAATGGAGCAGGGGGTGTGCAAACTGGCGGCAAAACTGGAGGGTGCTTCAGTCCGATCGTCGATAGCGTCGAGCTTGAGGGCCCTTGTGCGCAGGGATGGGCATGTCGCGTGTTGCCGGGTCTCGGTATTTGCCGGAGGGTGGCCGCGCTTACGGCGCCTGGGTATTCTGGTCGCAATGCGGCCGAAGTGCCGACCGTGGTCGCTGAGGGTGCTATCGATTCAGACGAAAAGACAGAAGCGCTTCATGTCGCTGTGTTTGCGCATTTCCTGGCGGGGTGCCGCTTAGCGCTTTTCCTGGCAAGGCTTTTAGAGAAATTCCGTCAGAGCTTCGCGGGACTGGACGCCCGAGAACTCGATGGCGACGCCTTCCTGAAAATGGCGGACGATCTTGCCCTTCATGTTGCCGAGGCGGATGTGCGTGCCGATCGGCGGACGATTTTCAATGTCGACGGCGGCACCAGACATCGAAAGGTCGATGATGCGGCAGGGGTACTTTGCGCCAGTATCGAGCGTCAGCTCGGTCAAAGTCTTGCGCGGTGCGAGACGATCGTGGCGCCGGTCTTCCGGCAGGCCGAGTTCGTGCTTGTTGGCGATCCAGGTCAGCTGTGCCGCCAGCTTCTCGCGCTTGCGTTCCGTTGCGTTCAGCTGGATGACGAAGGCGTTCTCGGAAAGCCGGGCCACGGTACCTTCGAGACGACCGACGTGATCGATGTAGGCGATGATACGTTCGCCCGCGCGCGGGCGCGCCGGCGACGACAAAAGCACGTCGCCCGGCGACATGTCGACGGCAGTGCAGTCATACTCTTCGTGGTTGGCAAGCATCAGTCGCCCGGTGAGGTTCACCGAAACGCGCTGGAATGCGCCTTCTTGGTGTGGCTTCGGCCCGGTATTTTGCGCTTGTTGAAACGAGAACATGATCACTCTGCATCGACGTAACTTGGCACGCGAAAGCATAGTGTGTTCCGGTTAATAGAATGTTCGCCCTGCGGTTGGTGCTAGGGTCGAGCCGCTCGCCGGCACGCCGTGTCAGGCGTCCCTGCCTCCCTCGAACACCCGAAGGTGCTGCACCCGCCGGATTTCCGGCGAAAATGTCTCGTCCATGACTGGTTCATTCAGGAAGACGGCGGTCCGGTCCGGGTCGAGCACGCGCAGGCCTGTGACATCCAGTCCGCTGACGGCGGTGGCGTGGAGCCAATAGGGCCGCGACAGAGGTGCGAGCGCGCCGAGGATCCGGTCGCTGCGGCCTTCGCTGGAGGCGAGGGGAAGCATGAGAAGCTCGGTCTCGATATCTCTGCCGTCCTCCGTCCTCCCGGTGGCGGACAGCATCACGGGCACGTGTTGCGTCATCACCTGCCGGCCGATCTGCAGCAATCGGCCAGCCTGCGTTCCGAACCAGAGCGTGGCAAACTGTTCGCCGCGCAAATCGCAATCGAACAGTGCGCAGACATGGGTGCCGGCAAGGCGGAATTTTATGCCGCCGAAGTGGTCGCGCTCCAGGATGAAGAGCTCGGGAAGCAGGGTGCGAAGGGCCGATGGTTCGATCTCGCTGCGGCACGGGAGCTCGCGGTCGCCACGAATGAAGTTCCAGTAGTGGAACAACTGCATCGATGTGTTGCTGCGCATGGTGTCCTACATTCCATTTCTGCGGCCATTTGTGTCGATCCGACACAGATCCTGCCGCTCAGTCCGGTTGTTCCGTTGACGGAGCGAATTCCGTGCCACCCGAGAATTAAGGTTAACAAAGGGTTTCGATTGCGTCGGCTGCACCGGGCTGGCACTAGATCGGCCATCACTTCACGAAGGTTTGCCTTCGGCACAGAACTTGAGCTCGGTGTATTGAGGGCTCACCGGCCGTTCAGTTTTTACTGGACGGTCTTTTTTTGTTTGCTTATGGCTGGGCGCGCTGTCCGGCTATGAGCAATTTGCCGGCCCACCGGGTCGGATCGAAACGGATAAGCGGACGGAAGAGAGCAGCAACCATGGAAAGAGATCAGGCAGCGACGCCACCGGAGGCGGAGCGGGAAGGCGCGGCCCCTCGCATGCGTGAGCCGGCATTCAACCTGCCGGCCGGATTGACATGCATCCTGCTGTTTCTCGTCGCTATCCATGCGCTGCGCACCTACGTCTTTTCCGACAGTCTCGATCAGGAAATCATCCTGAATTTCGCCTTCCTGCCGGCACGCTACGATCATCCGCTGGCCGAACAGAGCCTCGCCTGGCTCTGGAGCCCGGTCACCTATTCGTTCCTGCACGGCAGCTGGGAACACCTGATCTTCAATATCTTCTGGATGGTTGCCTTCGGCGCGCCGGTGGTCCGTCGCATCGGCATGGCGCGGCTGGCTGTCTTCTGGGCGCTTTCGGCGGCAGCGGCCGTAGCGCTGCACACCGTCTTTCACTGGGGCGAGATGATTGTCGTCGTCGGCGCCTCAGGCGTCGTTTCGGGCTTCATGGGCGCCGCGGCGCGTTTCGTGTTTTCGCCGAGCGGGCGCATCAGTCGGCAGTTTGCCCATCTCAACCGGCGGCTTTCCGTCACCGAGGCGCTCTCCAACCGCTCCGTCGTCGTCTTCAGCGGCATCTGGTTCCTGACGAATTTTCTTGTCGGCTTCGGCATGTTCACGGCCGGTGCGGCAGGCAGTGTCGCCTGGGAAGCGCATATCGGCGGTTTCATCTTCGGCTTCCTCCTGTTCGCGATGTTCGATCCGAGGGACTGATAGCGCATCGATCCTGTTGCCATTGGCGTCAGGGTGCTTGATTTCCCCGGGGCGCTGGCGCACCATTTGAAACGGCCGCTTTCGTTCGATGACGACGCGGTCCGTGAAGGCCGGGTGCCTGAAGGCTGGGGGCGTCTCTGAGGAGCGGCGCCGCGGTATTCAGGCATCGGAAGGGGTATGGGTTCCGCCGCCCGACTGTGCCGCACACGACAGGCTGGAATCGTCTCCGCCGACCCGGCGTCGCCGCAACGGGGAGAAGTACGCATGTCAGTAAAAGCGATACTCAATGAAAAGGGCCGCAATGTCGTGACCGTCGGCCCGCGCATGACGGTTCAAGAGGCTGCGGTCCTTCTGCGTGACAACCATATCGGCGCGGTCATCATCCTTGCTGCGGATGATCATATTGCCGGCATCCTGACCGAGCGCGACATCGTCGCCGCAATCGCAAAACACGGCGCAGCCTGTCTGGACAAACCCGTCTCGGCCGTCATGTGGCAAAACGTCTATTGCTGCACGGAGGATATGTCCGTCGATACGCTGATGGAAATGATGAGCAAGTTGCGCGCCCGTCATCTCCCGGTCGAAACCAACGGACACTTGGTCGGCATCATCTCGATCGGCGACGTGATCAAGCATCACATTCGCGCCATGGAGCAAGAGGCCGAGCACATCAAGGCCTATATCGCAGGCTAGGGGAGAGGGCGGTTCTCCGCCCTTTTTCGATACGCCGACAGCGCGAATGCGGAAAGGCGCGGCTAGCGCCGCATGTCGCCCAGCGCGATCGACCGGCCGGCGGCTGCGTGACTGGTCCTGGAGCACGAGGCAGGTTGCGGAAAACCTCGCCTCGAACCGGCGATCAGCGCACCAGCACTTCCTGCATCCGGCGGATTTCCACCAACCTTGCTTTCGCTTCCTGATAGCCGCGATCAATCGCCTCGCCGGCACGGTGGAATTCCGACAGACCGATATCGTTGAGCTTCGGGTGGAGCGCCAGATCCGGAGGATCTCCGGCAAGGCGTGCCCGCGAGATGCGATCCTGAATGATGTTGAAGGCCTGAACCATGACGCTGGTCATGCCCATGCGCGACGAGTGGCGCGTTGGTTCGTTGATGGGTGGCGTATCCTGGCTCTCGATGCCGGCACTGTGCTTGACCACGGCCGAGCGGCCATAAAGATCGTAGTTGAGATTGACGGCAACGACGAGCTGCTGCTCGTGGGCGCGGCAGACCGAAACCGGAACGGGATTGACCAATGCGCCGTCCATCAATGTTCGGCCATTGGCCTTGATCGGCTCGAAGATGCCGGGAAGGGCGTAGGATGCACGAATGGCGGTGATCAGCGAGCCCTTTTCCAGCCAGACTTCGTGACCGCTATGGACTTCGGTTGCAACGGCAACAAACGGCCGGTCAAGGCCCTCGATGCTGAGGCCCTGGAGATGTTCCTGCATGCGCTTGGTCAGGCGCAGGCCGCCGAACAGGCCGCCGCCGCCGATGGCGAAATCCAGCAGGCCGGCGATGCGCCGTACCGTCAGCGAGCGGGCGAAGGCTTCGAGCTCGTCGAGCTTGCCAGCGAGATAGCAGCCGCCGACCAGCGCTCCGATCGACGTGCCGGCAATCATCCCGACTTCGATCCCTTCCTCGTCGAGCGCTCTGAGCACGCCGATATGGGCCCAACCGCGCGCAGCGCCGCCGCCAAGGGCGATGGCGATCTTCGGCGGCCGGGGCGGTACGGCGGGTTCAACTGGCGGTGTCGAGAGTGAAGGCCCACCGGGGTCGGTCAGGTCGGCAATCTGGCTGCTACGCGTAAAAGTCCAGTTCAACATCCGGCACCTCCAACACCGCCGAATACCTGGCAGCGCAACACGACCTTCAGTCTGCGCGAAGGGCGTCCTGGCGCTCCATGCATTGACTCAAACTTCCGAAGACCAGATTCGATCCTGGAACCACGCAATAAATTTTTGAGCGCTCATGTCTGGAGGAAAACCCGCCAAGCCGGCGCTGGTGCCGGCCTTGTCCTTGTCATCGCTGAAAGACTGGCACCGTTCTTCAGATTACCATCGATCCCGGCACTTGCGCGCGACAGGGTCGATAAACATTCGCTACAGTTTGCAACACTGCTCGGCCTGTGGCCGCTCCCCGTGGAAACTGTATCCTTTGCGTAGGATTAGGCGCTCACGGGGTTACCAAAACATAAATGCAGTATGCACCCGCTCCAAAAAGGCGCGCAATGCTTAATTTTTGTCGTAGACCTCGGTGGGGTCGAAATGCCTGTGATCGTCGGTGATCGTCACCGTCGCGCGGCCGTCGTTTGTGCCGACGGTGCGGTAGAAGCAGGAGCGGCGGCCGGTGTGGCAGGTTGCATCGTGGCCCGCGACCGACACCTTCAGCCAGATCGCATCCTGGTCGCAATCGGTGCGGATTTCCTGGACCGTCTGCAGATTGCCGGAGCTTTCCCCCTTCTTCCAGAGGCTCTTGCGCGAGCGGCTGTAATAGTGGGCGACCCCGGTTTCGATTGTCAGCGCCAGCGCTTCGGCGTTCATGTGCGCGACCATCAGCAGTTCGCCGTCGCGCGCATCGGTGACGACGGCGGTGATCAGGCCCTTTTCATCGAAGCGGGGCGTGAAGGCCGGACCGTTTTCCAGCTCGGCCTTTTTGGAGGAGGGGGTCTCGAAGGTCAGCGTCATCGAAGGCTCCGTTGGTCGGAGCCTTACTTGAAGCCCCTGAGCATGGTCATGAAACGGGCCTGCTCGGCCGGTTCCGTCTGGAACGTACCCGTAAATGTGGTGGTCAGCGTTGTCGAGCCTTGCTTCTGAACGCCGCGCATCGCCATGCACATATGCTCCGCCTCGATCATGACCGCGACGCCGCGTGGCGCCAGCGTTTCGTCGATCGAACGGGCGATCTGCGCCGTCATCGATTCCTGGGTCTGCAGCCGGCGGCCGTAGATGTCGACGACGCGAGCGATCTTCGAAAGACCAAGGACACGGCCGTTCGGCAGATAGGCGACATGGGCCTTGCCGATGATCGGCACCATATGGTGTTCGCAATGGGAGTAGAACGGAATGTCCTTGACCAGCACCATGTCGTCGTAGCCGGCAACCTCCTCGAAGGTCCGGCCGAGAACGTCCTCGGCTGCAAGGTCATAGCCGCTGAAAAGCTCGCGGTAGGACTTGGCGACACGCGCTGGCGTGTCCAGCAGGCCTTCGCGGCTCGGATCGTCACCGGCCCAGCGCAAGAGCACGCGCACTGCGTCCTCGGCTTCCTTCTGCGTCGGTCGGTCGCTCGCATTGTCGAGCACGGGGAAATTCTTCACTATGGCGTCCATAATGGCCTCTTTGCGCAATACGGGGATTGCTTGACGTTTTATCTTTCGGACAACTCGCCACTGGCCATTCGCCTAACCCTGCAGGCTTGGGTTCCGTCGGCGGGCTCCGGGGCTTTCTGGTCCTTGCTTAGCAGTGCAATGGACCGTCCGGCACGGTTTCCCAAACAACAGGCGACATTTGATCCTCTTGCGGAACTGTCGCCCCAACACGACATAGCATATAGTATGGTGCCATAGAGATGAAAGAGGCGGAGGAGACTGCGTCGTGCTTTTTTCCTGTCTACAGGAGAAAATCATGCGCCGATCACCCAAAACCGCGAAAAATGAGCCGGATCGCGTCACATGATGGATGACATCTACAACAATAAAATTCTCGACTTCGCCGGCAATATTCCGCGCATCGGGACGCTCGAGAATGCCGACGCGGAAGCCGTGGCGCATTCGAAGCTCTGCGGATCCAAGGTGCGGATCTGGCTGAAGATGGACGGCGACGTGGTCACTGACTTTGCCCATGACGTCAAGGCGTGCGCCCTTGGGCAGGCATCGTCCTCGATCATGGCGCGCCATGTCGTCGGCGCCCATGCCGCGGAAATTCGCCAGGCCCGCGACGAGATGCTGGCGATGCTGAAAGCCGACGGCGAAGGCCCCGCGGGCCGTTTCGAGGACATGCGATTCTTGAAGCCGGTGAAGGACTATCGCGCCCGCCACGCTTCTACCATGCTCACCTTCGATGCCGTTGTCGATGCGATCGGCCAGGTCGAGGCCAGACGACTGGCGGCGGCCATTTAAGCGATGTGCCGGGATCCGCATTGCGAGCATTCGGCAGCGCCCGGCCCGACGCCCGTCAACAGGGGCCGTAATTGGTCCGGCGCGTTCGCCAAGACGCCCGGGCGGCTCTTCGGCATGGCCCTCATCCGCGCCTATCAGTTGACGCTGTCCAGTTTGATCGGCAACGCCTGCCGGCATCTGCCGACCTGCTCGGAGTATGGCTATGAGGCTGTCGCACGTCACGGTCTTTGGGCCGGCGGCTGGATGACCCTTTTTCGCGTTGCGCGTTGCGGGCCGGGCGGCACCCATGGCTTCGACCCGGTGCCGGAACATCGTGACGCCAGGCAACGCTGGTTCGCGCCCTGGCGCTACTGGCAACCAAGGCGAAAGGACGGATGAGCGCAATGAAGATACCGACGGCGAATTGCCGTCTGCGGCTCTCGCCAGTTTCCGGTGCTTTACGCAGCAACACCCAGATAGGCGGAAATCGTTGACATGAACACCTATGTCGCCCTGCTCTACAGCATCGTGCTCGGTAAGGGGCGTCGGGTGGTCATGAGTGACCTCAGGGGCATGGCCGAGCGCCTCGGCCACCGTTCGCCTCGCACGCTTGTTGCGACTGGCAACCTCCTGTTCGATACGGGCAAAGCCACGGTCGGGGACCTTGAGCTGGCGCTCGAGACGGCATTTGCCGAAACCTTCGGCCGTCATGTCGACATCATCGTGCGCCCCGGCGCCGACTGGCAGCGATTGGTTGTGGCCAATCCGTTTCAGGCGGAAGGCGAGGAGGACGGCACTCGCGTCCATGTCCGCGTAATGCGCGAGCCGCTGCCCGCGACGGCGCCTGCCGACTTCGATCGCTATTGCACCGCCGGCGAGCGGCTGGCGGTGGTTGATGGCGATCTCTGGGTTCACTTCACCGGCCAGGCAAGCGAATCGAAATTGCTCGGCGCGTTGACGAAAAAGCGCCTCGGAGTCGGCACGTTCCGCAACTGGAACACGGTGAAAGGCCTTGCCGCGATGCTCGGCACCTGATCGGCGCTTGCCTTTACTCCGCCTCGAAAAACCTCTATCAGGCCTGCGTCAAATAGCCGGCCCAAGCCGGTCAATCATACCACACCATACCACCCGCATTCGTTGGCGGGACTGGATAGGAGATCATGATGTCGAATCCCGTTTCCCTTACATTTCCTGATGGCTCCGTCCGCGAATATGCCCCGGGCACGACCGGCCGCGACGTCGCCGAGTCGATTTCGAAGTCGCTGGCCAAGAAGGCCGTCGCCATTGCGCTCGACGGCGAGCTGCGCGACCTGTCCGACACGATCGCCGACGGCCGCATCGAGATCGTCACGCGCGACGACAAGCGCTCGCTCGAGCTGATCCGCCACGATGCGGCACACGTGATGGCCGAAGCAGTGCAGGAGCTGTGGCCCGGTACGCAGGTGACCATCGGCCCGGTGATCGACAATGGCTTCTATTACGACTTCGCCAAGAACGAGCCTTTCACGCCTGACGATCTGCCGCTGATCGAGAAGCGGATGAAGGAGATCATTGCGCGCAACAAGCCGTTTACCCGGGAAGTCTGGTCGCGCGAAAAAGCACGCCAGGTGTTCGCCGACAAGGGCGAGGCCTACAAGGTCGAGCTCGTCGATGCGATCCCGGAAGGCCAGGATCTGAAGATCTACTACCAGGGCGACTGGTTCGACCTCTGCCGTGGCCCGCATCTGGCGTCCACCGGCCAGATCGGCACGGCCTTCAAGCTGATGAAGGTTGCCGGGGCCTACTGGCGCGGCGACAGCAACAACCCGATGCTGACGCGCATCTATGGAACGGCCTGGCATACGCAGGAAGAACTCGACCAGTACCTGCACATCCTGGCCGAAGCGGAAAAGCGCGACCACCGTCGCCTCGGCCGCGAGATGGATCTCTTCCACTTCCAGGAGGAAGGTCCGGGTGTCGTCTTCTGGCATGGCAAGGGTTGGCGTCTGTTCCAGACGCTGACGGCCTATATGCGCCGTCGGCTTGCCAACACCTACCAGGAAGTGAACGCGCCACAGGTGCTCGACAAGTCGCTCTGGGAAACCTCCGGCCACTGGGGCTGGTACCGTGACAACATGTTCAAGGTCACGGTTGCGGGCGATGACACCGACGACGAGCGCGTCTTCGCGCTGAAGCCGATGAACTGCCCGGGTCATATCCAGATCTTCAAGCACGGCCTGAAGTCCTATCGCGAACTGCCGGTGCGGCTGGCCGAGTTCGGCAACGTCCATCGCTACGAGCCGTCTGGCGCATTGCACGGGCTGATGCGCGTGCGCGGTTTCACCCAGGACGACGCGCACGTCTTCTGCACCGATGAGCAGATGGCGGCCGAGTGCCTGCGTATCAACGATCTGATCCTGTCGGTCTACGAGGACTTCGGCTTCAAGGAAGTCGTGGTCAAGCTGTCGACCCGTCCGGAAAAGCGCGTCGGTTCCGACGAGCTGTGGGATCGTGCCGAAAGCGTCATGACCGACGTGCTGAAGACGATCGAGGCGCAGTCCGAGGGCCGCATCAAGACCGGCATCCTGCCGGGCGAGGGCGCCTTCTACGGCCCGAAGTTCGAGTACACGCTGAAGGACGCCATCGGTCGCGAATGGCAGTGCGGCACGACGCAGGTCGATTTCAACCTGCCGGAACGCTTTGGCGCATTCTACATCGACAAGGATTCGGAAAAGCGTCAGCCGGTGATGATCCACCGCGCGATCTGCGGCTCGATGGAACGCTTCCTCGGCATTCTCATCGAGAACTTCGCCGGCCACATGCCGCTATGGATCTCGCCGCTGCAGGTCGTCGTCGCGACGATTACCTCGGAAGCCGACGACTACGGTCGCGAGGTCGCCGAGCTGCTGCGTGACGCCGGGTTGACGGTCGAGACCGACTTCCGCAACGAGAAGATCAACTACAAGGTCCGCGAGCATTCGGTGACCAAGGTTCCGGTCATCGTCGTTTGCGGCAAGCGCGAAGCGGAAGAGCGGTCGGTCAACATCCGCCGTCTCGGCTCGCAGGCCCAGACGGCCATGTCGCTCGATGAGGCGATCGCATCGCTCTCGGCCGAGGCGACCGCGCCCGATCTTCAGCGCAGGGCCGAAAAGAAAGCCCGGGGTTAACACCCCGGGACCTTCGCTCTGTCAGTGAACTGTCATATTAGCGGATTATCCGGATACCTGAGCGCCTCGCTGGAGGCCATCCATCGGAGACTTCCGTGCAGTTCAAAGAGCTGTCCTACGCTAACGAAAACGACCGGCGCCTGAAGCGCTGGTTCATCCGCTCCATGGAGGGCTTGGCGGGTCGCAACCGATACGCCAAGCTCTATGCGCGCTGGAGAACCGACATCGTCGGCAAGAGCGACCGGATCTTCGGCGAGATGCTGCAGCTGATCGACGTGCGCCTCAGGCTCCAGGGTGAATGGCCGCCGCGCAACTTGCCGGACACGCCTCTGGTCATCGTCGCAAATCATCCCTTCGGTATTGGCGACGGTATCGCCGTTCTCGCGCTCGCCGAGCAGCTCGGCCGGCCCTTTCGGGTGTTGATCAACAACGAGCTGTTGAAGGTGCCGGAGATGGCGCCCTATTCGCTGCCGGTGTCGTTCGAGGAAACGAAGGAAGCGCTGGCGCTCAACATGGCGACGCGCCATGAGGCTTTGCGTCTGCTGAAGGAGGGCGTGACGATCGTGATCTTTCCCGCCGGCGGCGTGGCAACGGCGCGCTCGGTATGGGGCAGGGCCGAGGATCTGCCCTGGAAGATCTTCCCGGCCAAGCTGATCCAGGCCGCACGCGCCAGCGTCATCCCGATCTTTTTCGAGGGGCAGAACGGCCGCATATTCCATCTGGCCAGCAAGGTGTCGCTGACACTTCGGATCTCATTGCTGATCCGCGAGTTCCGCAGGCTGTCAGGGACCACGATCGCGGCGCGCATCGGCCATGTTCTGAGCTGGGACGAGCTTCGCGCGCACGCGGACCGCAAGGATCTGCTCGGCCGTATCTATGAGGCCGTGTTTTCGATGGCGCCGCCCCGCCGGCGTTTTCTGAAACGCGCTGGTTGACGTCGCGTCAGGCTCCTGTCGCCGGGGCAGCTCCCGATTGCCGTATCAGTCCTGGGCTTCCGCTGCCGCGTCTGGGCTTGCGGCTGCACCGCCATTGGTCAGCAGCACTTCGATATCGGTGTTGACGCCGGCCTTCACCGTGAAGTCGCGCTGGTAGATCTTGTTCTTGTTTCGCGCCACGGCCGTATAGTTGCCTTCGAGAAGAACGAGTGTCGGAAACGCGCCTTCTTCCTGGTCGACGATGTCGCCGGCGGAGGTGAGGATCGACCAGCCGGTGTCGGCGATGGCTTCACCGCCGGCCTCGGAGACCAGCTTCAGTGTCAGTTTCGCGGCCTTGTGCTGGATCGTCGCTTCGGTCAGCTTGCCGGCTTCCACCTGGATGTCGGCGGTAATCACTGCATTGGTGGTGCCGTAGTTCGAGCTGACATGGTAGGTGCCGGCGCCGAGGCGCAGCACGGTGCTTGGTTTTACATCAGCGGCAATCAGCGCCCGCTCGCCGTCGCTCTGTGTCTCGGACGAATAGATCGAGAAGCTGAGTTCGCCGGGCGGGATACGGACATCGCTGCCGGAAACCGCGTTCAGCTTCATGCCGCCGGCATCGAGCACAAGCACCTGCTTGTCGAGGACGCCGTCCTCGGGGATGCGGATCTTGCGCGTTGCGGCGGCGCGGCCGAAGGCGACGTTGACGAAGTATTCTCCCGGCACCAGGCTGAACGCGGTCGATCCGCCTTCAGATGTCGCCAGCAGCGGCAGCTTGCCGTCGCTGCCCGGAATAGGGCTGAATACCCGCCAGGTAAGCCCCGCCTCGACCGGTTGGCCCTTGCCGGTCAGAAGGGCTTCCAGCTTCACGTCCTTCAGCGTACCGCCCTGCGTCGGGTCGGTGGTCAGCGGACTGAAGCCGGTCAGCTTCGGCATCTTGCGGGTTCCGGAGATCGACGGAAAACTCTCGAAGGCTTCGGTGGCATCCTGCGCCAGCACGCTGCCGGCGGTGATGCTTGCGAGTGCGACCGCCAAACCGGTTCTGATGAAAATACGAGGGCAGGTGCGCATGAGAGCAGTTGACTTCCTGACTGGGTGACTCCACTTGAGACGCCGGTATGGCATTTTCGTGGCTGCCGGTCGGCGGCAAAATAGTGGAATTCACCCAATATGAAAACCGAAATAAAGCTCGTTGACTATCTGGCCTCCCGCCGGTCCATCCCCGCATTCCAGATGGGCGAGCCGGGCCCCGGCAAGGCCGAAGTCGAGGAAATGCTGACGCTCGCCTCGCGCGTGCCGGATCACGGCAAGCTCGCGCCCTGGCGGTTCATCGTTTACCGCGGCGAGGAACGCGCCCGCATCAGCGGCGAACTGAAGACGATGGCGCTGGCCAAAAAGCCGGACCTGTCTGACGAAATGATCAAGGTCGAGGAAACGCGGCTGTCGCGCGCGCCCGTGGTCGTTGCAGTGGTCAGCAAGGCGGCCCCGCATTTCAAGATCCCGGAATGGGAGCAGCAGATGTCCGCCGGCGCCGTCTGCCTCAATCTGCTGATGGCGGCCAACGCGCTCGGCTACGCCTCGAATTGGCTGACCGAATGGTACGCCTTCGACGAGGCGGCCTATCCGCTGCTCGGCGTCGAGCCGGGTGAAAAGATCGCTGGCTTCATCCACATCGGCACCGCCATGGTCCCGCCCACGGAACGTCCGCGCCCGGAACTGGCCGAGATCGTCACCTGGGTCGGAGAAGACGCCTGATGTTCTACGACACGGCCGCAAACAGGCATGGTCTGCCGCATGATCCGTTCAAGGCCATAGTCTCGCCGCGGCCGATCGGCTGGATTGGCACCCGCGCGCTCGATGGCTCGCTGAATGTCGCGCCCTATTCCTTTTTCAATGCGATCAGCGATCGCCCGAAGCTCGTGATGTTCTCATCGAGCGGCTACAAGGATTCGGTGCGCAACATCGAGGCAACCGGCGAGTTCACCGCCAGTTTCGCAAGCCTCAATCTGAGGGAGGCGATCAATAAGACTTCGATTGCCGCCCCCCATGGCGAGAGCGAGTTTCAGATCGCCGGATTGACGCCTGTCGATGGTACGCTGATCAAGGCGCCGTTCGTCGGCGAGGCCTATGCGGCACTCGAGTGCCGGATGACCGAGATGTTCCAGCCGAAGGCGCTCGATGGCGAGCCCTCGGACAACTACGTCGTCATCGGCCAGGTGGTCGGCATTCACATTCGCGACGAGGCAATCCGCGACGGTCGTTTCGACATGGCGACGGTGCGCCCGCTCGCCCGCCTTGGCTACATGGATTATTGCGACGGCGGCGATGTGTTCCAGATGGTGCGACCGTCGCGCTGAAGCGCTGGCGGTCGTATCAGTCGTCTGCGTCCAGCCAGTCGGCCTGTTGCGGCAGGTGGCAGACAACGGATGAAAATCCGTTGGCTCGACTGGCCGCCATGGCGCTCCGGACAGCATTTTGCGTCAAGGCCGCCTGCGGCAACGTTTCGTAACAGTCAAGACTGGCTTCACGGGCACGAAGAATGGCCGCCGCGCGTCCGGCGACGATCGGTGCGGGTTGGGTGACGTCCAGCTGTGTGTTCGGTGCCGCGCAGCCCAATGCCGTTGCCAGGGCGTTGCCATCGAAAACGAGGCCTTCGAGACGCAAGGAGCATTCGTCCAGTGAGTGGGGCGACAGAACGCTTTCGGGCGTCGTGCCATATTCGGCAAGGATGGCAATGTGTTGCCGGCGAATGCCGGCGCTCGCCTCCGCAACACGCAACATCACGTCGAGCCTCTGCACGTCGACCCGGCCGCGGCATTCTCCAAGCATGACGCCGTCGATGTGTCGGTCGAGCAGCTGCGCCAGGTCTCCCTCTGTCACCCGATCGATCGAAGCAATGCGTGCGAAGACACGGCAGGCGCCGCGCGTTGCTGTCATCAGCGCTGTCAGCGCGTCGTTGTTGGAGCCGAAGTCGACGACGATACCACCGAATGCATCGAACCCGACTGACGTCGGCAGCAGTGCGCCGGGCCTGAGCGAAAGCAGCGGCTTCATGGTTTTGAAGCGGTTAACGGACATGGTGAACCAATCTTAAACCTTTGCCAGCTAGGCTTCGAACATCAGGTGGCTTTGGGTGTCTAGTGGGGCGTCGGTGATCATACAAGCATTTCTTCGCTGGGTGGAAACCGCGAGAACGGGCGACCGCGCGCGCGCTGCCCGTGCTCTCGGTCGCGCCTATGTCGACGCGCAAATGAGCGGTATCGATCGCCAGGCTGCCGAAATGGCGATGACCTTCCTGCTCGACGATCCCTCGCCAAAGGTGCGTTCGGCGCTCGCCGATGTGCTCGCCCCATCCTCCGATATCCCGCGCACCATCATTCTGGGTCTTGCCGAGGATCAGCCGGAAGTCGCCTATATCGTGATCTCCCGCTCGCCGGTGCTTACCGACGACGACCTCGTCGACCTTGCGGCCCGAGGTTCCGTGGAAACACGCGCGCTGATTGCCGCGCGCACCTTCGTCTCCCGCTCGGTTTCGGCCGCCATCGCCGAAATCGGGGGTGAGGAGGAAGTACTGATCCTGCTCGAGAATGCCGGGGCACAGCTGTCGCGTCGGTCGTTGAAACGGATGGCCGATCGTCTCGGCTCGTCCGCTACCGTTCGTGATCTCCTGCTTGATCGCCCGGATCTGCCGAGCGAGGCCCGGCATGCGCTTGTCGAAGAGGTGGGGGCCGCTCTTGCAGCCTTCGGTCTGGTGCAGATGGCGATTGGTACGACGCGGGTCGAGCGCATCACGCGCGAAGCCTGCGACGTGGCTGCGGTCTGCATGGCCGGCGCGTTGTCTGTCGCCGAGTTGCCGGGCCTCGTCGCGCACCTGCGCGAAACCGGTCGCCTGACACCGGCGTTCCTGTTGCACGCACTTGTCAGCGGTCGGGCCGAGTTCTTCTCGGCCGCCATCGTTGATCTCTCCGGTGTCACCGAGAAGCGGGTCCGCTCCATCCTGTCGAGTGGCCGCATCCATTCCATTCGTGCCCTGTTCGAAAGCGCCGGCCTCGGGCGCGACGTCAGCGAAGCTTTCGGGCAAGCCGTGCTGCTGTGGCGCAGGGACGGTATGGCGGGCACCGAACATTGCCGCGACTCCGTCTGCGCCGCGCTGCTTGAAAGCCTGCGCAACCAGCGAACACCTTCGGCCGCGTGCAACGCCATGGCCGAAATTCTGGAGCGGCTGGCCTTCGCCGAGCACCGGCAGTCGGCTCGCGACTACGCTCAACTGGCCGCGCGCCAGGCGGCATAGCCGACATTGGCAAATCAAGGCGCTTGTCATGACGCCGCGCACCAAAGTCCGATGAGAGCCGGCTTCGTCTGGCGGCGTCAATTCGTGAAACGTCGCGCCACCCAGGAATAACCATCCTCGATATAGTGAACCGGCTTGCTCACGAGAGACTTCAGTTTCTCGCGGTCGGGCACGGCACCGGACAGGAATTCTAGCGCGCGCTTGGGCAGGCCCGGCTGGGCATCGGTTGCTTGCGGCGCAGGCGTATCGGGGCGGGCAAGCGGCGCGGCCACCTCCGGCTGAGCATCCTCAGCGGCAAGACCCGGGCCGGAACTCTCGCAGACCGCAACGACCACCGGGTAGTTGGCGTTCGAGAAGCGTGGCAACTGTTGTTGCGAATCCGTGTCGCACTGCGCGATCGAGGGCCATGTCCCATCCACCGTCGAGATATATTGGCATTGGCTGACGTCGTGGTCACAGCCAAGAATGGTCATGACGATCAGGGCGGCTTTCATGGTCGGGGCTATCCATCTGGATGGTGGTTGTAGGCATGTTGCGGTCAACTTATGCCTGCATGATTCTTCCGAAAATAGGGCACATGCTCAACCGCGCGGAAACAATTTGTTTCGCTGCGTCACTCGGATTGATGGGGCAGGGTTGGTCCTTGCGCCATTTGGCGTATTGGTTGGCGCTGCATCGGACGCTAGCGTGTCGGCGCGTGTTTGCAAGCAGGTTGAGAGCAGAGGATATAAATTGCCAGACGTCACGATTGCCGAAGAACCACCACGTCAGCCGGAGATCCTGCGTCTGCTGGAGATGTCGGATGCCTATGCGGCCTCGCTTTACCCTGCCGAAAGCAATCATCTGGTCGATGTATCGACACTGGAGCGGCCGTCCGTGTGCTTCTTCGTCGCGCGGGTCGATGGCGCTGTCGCCGGTTGTTGTGCGCTGGTCGAGGCCGGCGATGGCACGGCGGAGATCAAGCGCATGTTCGTCGATCCGAAAGCCCGTGGCCTGAAAGTCGGCAAGCGCCTGCTGCAGACGGTCGAGCGGCACGGCGAAAGTCTCCGGCTGACCGCGATCCGCCTTGAAACCGGCATTCATCAACCGGAAGCCATCGGCCTTTACAGGAGTGCTGGATACGTCGAGCGCCCGCCCTTCGGCAGCTACAAGCCCGATCCCTTGAGCCTGTTCATGGAGAAGGCGCTGTCCACGCGCGTCTAGCCTCGTCATTCCGCTCCAGATAAAATCTGGCGCCGCCCGATGGTCACTGGCAAATGGGCGGCGCGATGGTTCGTGGATCAGATGTCGAGGTTGTCGGCAAACACGGCGCGCTCCTGAATGAAGCGGAAGCGCGCATCCGCCTTGGTGCCCATCAGGCTGTCGACGGCTTCGCGGGTGCCCTCGAAATCGACGTCGTCGATCTCGACCTTCAGCAGCGTGCGGAACTTCGGATCCATCGTCGTTTCCTTGAGCTGCGCCGGCAGCATCTCGCCGAGACCCTTGAACCGACCGACTTCCACCTTGCCGCGACCGTTGAACTCGGTGCGCATCAATTCCTCTCGATGCGCGTCATCGCGGGCATAAAGCGTCTTTGAGCCCTGGCTCAGGCGATAGAGCGGTGGAACGGCGAGGTAGAGATGGCCGCCGCGGATGAGCTCCGGCATCTCCTGGTAAAAGAAGGTGATCAGCAGCGAGGCGATATGCGCGCCATCGACGTCGGCGTCGGTCATGACGACGATGCGCTCATAGCGCAGGTCCTCTTCCCGGTACTTGCTGCGCGTGCCGCAGCCAAGCGCCTGGATGAGGTCGGTGATCTGCTGGTTCGCGCCGAGCTTTTCGCGTCCTGCGCTGGCGACGTTGAGGATCTTGCCGCGCAATGGCAGGATCGCCTGGTTGGCGCGGTTGCGTGCCTGCTTGGCAGAGCCGCCGGCCGAATCCCCTTCGACGATGAAAAGTTCGGCACCTTCTGCGGTGTTCTGGGAGCAATCGGCAAGCTTGCCGGGCAGGCGCAGCTTGCGAACGGCGGTCTTGCGGTTGACTTCCTTTTCCTTGCGGCGGCGGACGCGCTCGTCGGCGCGCTCGATCACCCATTCGAGCAGCTTTGCAGCCTCGGCCGGGTTGTCGGCGAGATAGTGGTCGAAGGGGTCGCGCAGGGCGTTTTCAACGATGCGCTGGGCCTCGACCGTCGCCAGCTTGTCCTTCGTCTGGCCGACGAATTCCGGTTCGCGGATAAAGACGGAAAGCATGCCCGCGGCCGAAATCATCACGTCATCGGTGGTGATGATGGCAGCGCGCTTGTTCTGCGTCAGCTCCGCATAATTCTTCAGCCCCTTGGTGAGGGCGATGCGGAAGCCAGCTTCATGCGTCCCGCCTTCGGGTGTCGGAATGGTATTGCAATAGGAGTGGACCTGTTGGTCGCCCCCGTACCAGGTGACCGCCCATTCGAGCGAGCCGTGGCCATTCGACTTCTCCGACTTGCCGGCAAAGATCTCGCGGGTGACCGTAAATTCCTTGCCGAGGGTTGCCGCCAGGTAATCCTTCAGGCCGCCGGGGAAGTGGAACACTGCGCGATCGGGGATCTCGGAGCCTTCCTGCAGCAGCGACGGATCGCAGGACCAGCGGATTTCGACGCCGCCGAACAGATAGGCCTTCGAGCGGGCCATCCGGAACAACCGCGCCGGCTCGAAGCGGGCGTGCGGACCGAAGATCTGCGGATCGGGATGAAAGCGGACGCGGGTTCCACGCCGGTTGTGCACGTCGCCCAGTTCTTCGAGACCGCCCTGCGGGATGCCGCGCGAAAAGCGCTGCCGGTAAAGCTTGCGGTTTCTGGCAACCTCGACCTCGAGGTCATCCGACAAAGCGTTGACAACCGAGACACCGACGCCGTGCAGACCGCCTGAGGTCTCGTAGGCCTTGCCGTCGAACTTGCCGCCGGCGTGCAGGATCGTCATGACGACTTCAAGCGTCGACTTGCCGGGAAACTTCGGGTGGTTCTCGACAGGAATGCCGCGGCCGTTGTCGGTGACCGTCAGATAACCGTCGGCGTCGAGATTGACCTCGATGAAGTTGGCGTGCCCGGCCACCGCTTCGTCCATCGAGTTGTCGATGACTTCGGCAAAGAGATGGTGCAGCGCCTTTTCGTCGGTGCCGCCGATATACATGCCCGGGCGACGTCGAACAGGCTCCAGCCCCTCCAGCACCTCGATCGCCGACGCGTCGTAATCGCCACTGTCGCTGCCCTTGGGGGCCGGGCGCGGTTCTTCACGCGGAGCCGCAGCGGGGCGCTGCACAGGCGCAGCGGCTGGAGCCACGGGCTTCGGTTGTTCGGGCATTGCGGAGAAGAGGTCGTTGCTGTCGTCCATGGGGCGTTTAGATCATTCCTGTCGTGCGGTCGTTTTCATGGCCATAGCAAGACCTCGGTCTTGTCGCCATCCCCCGCCATTCGAATCACTCGAATTGTGCCAGACTCTCGGCGATTATGCGAACAAAACGAGAATATTGGGTGCCGAATGCCGAGAAATCAAAGCCTCGGCGCTGGCGTCCGTCGTCAACTGTTGCTTTGGCACGGGGCCGATGGCAAGGCTTTGCGCCGAACCAGGGAGCCCTTCGTTGTCCGTGTCCACAGCTCATTTCTGCTTTCGCCGGCTTGTCGCCGCAATCCTGGCCGTCGGCGCCCTCGCAGGCGGGATCACAAGCGCTGAGGCGCAGCAACTGAAGCCCTACAAGGACGACCTGTTTTCCTATGGCAAGGTGCTGGAGGAAAGCGATGGCGGTGACCACCGCGTCGTCGATTATCAGGAACTGCGGGATATCAACGAGCGGGACGAAATTCCGGAGCGACGGGTCAAGCGTGCCTTCGTGTCGCTCGGCGTCAAGGGCGAGCAAGCCAACGAGACGCTCGACCTTGGCGGGCGTCCGCTCGAGGTGACCCGTGTCGGGCAGGAGCAAGGCGCGGCGTTCAGCGTGATTTTCATCCATGGCCGAGGTGGAGACAGGCGGCTCGGCGCCAACGATTTTTCCTTCGGCGGCAACTTCAATCGCCTGAAGAACCTCGCGGTTGCCAATGGTGGCGTCTATTACGCGCCGAGTGTGCGGACGTTCGATAAGGCGGGTGCCGCCGATGTCGCCGGGCTCGTCAAGCTTGCGGCGGAGCGCTCTGGCGGCCGGCCGGTGGTGCTGGCCTGCGCTTCGATGGGCAGCTTTATCTGCTGGGGCGTTTCCCGTGACGCAGACGCCGTCGCTTCTCTGAGCGGCATGATGATCATGGGCGGTGCCAGCGATCCCGATTTTGCGAAGAGCGCGGCATTTGCCGCCAGGCTGCCGATGTTCTTCAGCCACGGCAGTCGGGACAGCGTCTATCCCGCCACAAGCCAGGAGACGCTCTACAGATCCTTGAAGAGGCAGGGCTATCCGGCCCGCTTCGTGCTCTTTGAGACCGGATCGCATGGAACGCCGGTCCGCATGACGGATTGGCGCGACGCCTTGAACTGGATCGGCAGCCGATAACGCGCATTCGCTTGGCATTTGTTAACCAGACCAGCAATTTCCGGGTGTAATCGCACGCCTCGTTTCCACCTTTGAAAGTGATCGGCGCGACTATCCCCAACAAATAGGGCTGGGGTATTTTTCATGAATGCGCACATCGAAACACGGCAAATTCCGTTGTGTGTCGACCTGGATGGCACGTTGCTGGCGGCCGATACACTTTGGGAAGGCGCTGCAATCGTCCTCTTGCGCAATCCGTTGATGGTCTTCCCGATGCTGATATGGCTGTTTCAGGGCAAGGCGCGCCTGAAGCAGGAAGTTGCAGCACGATCCGGGCGAAGGGCCGAAGACTGGCCGTACCGTCAGACCGTGCTGGACCGGTTGGCAACGGAAAAGGCAAGCGGCCGCGATATCGTGCTCGTCACCGGCGCTGCGTCCACCGTCGCGATGGACGTTGCAGCCCATGTCGGGCTTTTTTCGTCGGTCATGCATTCGTCCGATGTGCTGAACCTCACAAGCGACCGCAAGCGTGACGCCCTGGTTCAACGGTTCGGCAAAGGCCGGTTCGACTATATGGGCAACAGCGGTGATGACATTGCGGTATTCGAGGTGTCGCGCCGGGCGATCGTCGTGGCGCCTGATGCGGCGGCGGAAAAATGGCGCCGCAATCACGATGCCGAGAAGCTCGATACCGGCAAGGTAAGCGCGCTGGCCGCCCTGAAGTCGATCCGCGTCCACCAGTGGGCCAAGAACGTGCTGATCGGCGTGCCGATGATCCTCAACCACGAAGTCCTGCATCTGGATGCGCTGGTCAACGTCATCGTGGCGTTTTTCGCCTTCAGTTTTCTTGCTTCCGCCGTTTACGTCATCAACGATCTCTCCGATCTCGCCAACGACCGGCGCCACGCCAAGAAGCGCAACCGTCCGCTCGCGAGCGGTCAGATGTCGGTGCCGACGGCGTTGATCCTCGTCATCTGCCTGATCCTCGCCTCGGTCTCGCTGACGACCATGCTGCCGTTGCATTTCGCCGGCGTGCTCGCCTTTTATGCCTGCGCCACGACGGCCTACACGTTTGTGCTCAAGCGCAAGCTTCTGGTCGATGTGTTCACGCTCGCCGGCCTTTACACGACACGCATCGTCGCCGGTGCGGCCGCAACGGGCACCGAGCTTTCCTTCTGGCTGGTGTCATTCGCAATCTTCTTCTTCCTGAGCCTTGCGCTGGTGAAGCGCTACGTCGAATTGCACGAATTCGAGGACAAGGACGGTGGCGCCGTTCCCGGTCGTGGCTATCTCGCGGTCGATTTCGAAATGGTCGGGCAGGCAGGCGTCGCCTCCGCCTTCACCTCGGCTCTGGTGCTTGCGCTCTACGTGCACAGCAAGGAGCTTCAGGAGATGTATACGACCCCCTGGGCATTGTGGCCGCTTTGCCCGCTGGTGCTCTACATGTTGCTGCGCATCTGGATGCTGGCCCGCCGTGGCATGTTGCATGAAGATCCCGTCGTCTTCATCATGCGCGATTGGCGCAGCCAGTTGACGATGCTGGTCGGGGCATTGCTTATCCTCATCGGAGCGGTAGGGCCGCAATGAACATGCAAGACTACCAAAGCTGGGGCCGTCTCGACCAGCGGCCAAGGCAGGGCATTTCACCCGACGACTACGAAGATCGCATCGGCGCGATCGACCCCGGAGCCTTTCTGCCGTTTGGCAACGGCCGCAGCTATGGCGACAGTTGCCACAACGACCAGGGCATGCTGATCGACAACCGTCGGCATGGACGGATCCTCGCCTTTGATCCCGGCACCGGATTGATGACCTGCGAGGCGGGCGTGACGCTCAGCGACGCTCTCGCGCGCGCCATTCCGCACCGCTTCTTTCTGCCGGTGACGCCCGGCACGGCCTTCGTTACCGTGGGTGGCGCGCTTGCCAACGATGTGCACGGCAAGAACCACCACGCCCGCGGCACGTTCGGCAATCATGTCACCGGCTTCACGCTCTTGCGGTCCAATGGCGAACGCCTGACCTGTACGCCGCAGGAAAACGCTGAGCTCTTTGCCGCGACGATCGGCGGCATGGGACTGACCGGTCTGATCCTGAGTGTCAGCCTTCGCCTGACGAAGGTCCCGTCGCCGCATGTGCAGCAGCACGCCATCCGCTTCGACAATCTCGAGGAATATTTCGGTCTGGTCGATCGCATCGACGAGGAACACGAATATTCCGTCGCCTGGATCGACCAGTTGGCCACGGGACGGCGCATGGGCCGCGGGATCTTGCTTGCCGGCGACCATGCGGACGGTTCGTGTGAATTTCCCGATATGCCCAAGGGCATGAAGCTCACGGTGCCTTTTTCGCCGCCATTCAATCTCCTCAATTTCGCAACACTCAAGGCCTTCAACGAGTATTATTACCGCAGGCAGAAGGCGGGCGAGACTGTCGCGACGGTGCCGTGGACCTCCTATTTCTATCCGCTCGACGCCATCGGCGCGTGGAACCGGCTGTATGGTCCTAAAGGGCTCTTTCAGCATCAGAGCGTCTACCCGGCCGAGAATGCGCGGGAGATCACCGCCACGCTGATGGAGACGGCGTGGCGCGCTGGACATGCATCGTTCCTGACCGTTCTGAAGCGCTTCGGCGACGTCGCCTCGCGCGGCATCCTGTCGTTCCCGAGGCCCGGTTTTACTTTGACGCTGGACTTCGCCAATCAAGGTGAACGGACAGTAAAGCTCCTGGACCGTCTCGATGCGATCGTTATCGAGGCAGGTGGCGCGATCAATCCTTACAAGGATGCGCGCATGAGCCCACAAGTCTTTGAAAAGTCTTTCCCTTCCTGGCGTTCGCTTGAGGCGCTGCGCGATCCGGCGCTGACGTCGAACTTCTGGCGCCGCACGGCGCTGGCTTTGCCAAAATGAGAATGCAGACAATTTTATTAAATTAAATGCGCGAACTTCACGGAATATGCGTCTCTTGCGTGTAGTTCATTTCCCGGGACTGGGAGTAAAACTATGAAATATATTCCATTCATTCTCTTCACCGTGGCCACCAATGCTGCGGCGCAGTTGATGCTGAAGCAGGGCATGATGTCGCTCGGGCCGATCTCGATGACGGCAGAGACGGCGATCGTCCGCCTGTTCCAGATCGTTTTTAATCCATGGGTTTTCGCCGGTCTCGTGACCTTCGTCATCTCCATGGCATCACATTTGTACGTGCTGTCGAAGGTGGAGCTTTCCTTCGCCTATCCGTTCCTGAGCCTGGCTTATGTGGCGGTGGCGGTTTTCGCCTACTTCGTCTTTCGCGAGGACCTCAATGCCTGGCGCATCGCCGGCATCGCGCTCATTTGCGTCGGAACGGTTCTGATCGCCCAGTCGGGCATGTCATCCCATAGCGACGAAAAGCCGGCCGAAGCGGCTGGTGCAAGAACAGCAGATTTCGGGAGCAAGTCATGAGACATATCATTTTCGGCGGCGACGGTTTCGTCGGCCGGCATCTGGCGCAACGCCTCGTTCAGGACGGCGAGGACGTCGTCATCGCCGATATCGTCAAGTCCGACCTGCCACACTACGGCCGCGCCCGCTTCGTCCATTGCGACGTGACGCAAATGGGCGACGTCCTGAAGGTCGGGATCGGCCCGGACGACATGGTCTACAACATGGCGGCCAAGATGCTGTCGCCGTTGCAGATCCGCTCGAAGCGGTGGGACTTCTTCTGGCCGGTCAATTATTACGGTGCCGAGAACATCATGAAGGCGATGGGGGTGGCGAACGCCTCGCGCCTCGTCCAGTTCACCACCGACATGATCTACGGCCACACGGTGCAGTCGCCGCAGACGGAAGACCACCCGGCAAAGCCGCTCGGCGAATACGGGAAATCGAAGTGGGCGACCGAGCAGCTCGCGGCGCAATGGCGCAAGGAGGGGCTGAACATATCGATCTTCCGTCCGCGACTGATCATCGGCCCCGGCCGTCTCGGTATTCTGGAGAAACTGTTCAAGCTGATCGACCTGAACCTGCCGGTTCCGATGATCGGTTCGGGCAAGGTGCCCTACCAGTTCATCTCGGTGTTCGATTGCGCCGAAGCCGCACGGCTTGCCTGGAAGGGCGGCGTGCCGAACGAAGCCTATAATCTGGGCTCGGACAGCCCGCCATCGGTGCGTGAGCTTCTCGGCAATCTCATAAAGCATGCCGGATCGAAATCCATCCTGCTGCCGACACCGGGCTTTGCGGTGAAGCAGACGCTGGCGCTGTTCGATCTGATCAACAAGCCGATCATGGATCCGGAGCAGTATCTGATCGCCGACGAACTGTGCGTTCGTGAAACGGGCAAGCTGAAACGCGAGCTCGGTTGGCGGCCGGAGTTCAACGACGGTGACATGCTGATCGCCGCCTATAACGAATATCGGGCCAAGAAGAGCGGCGCGGCCGTTCAAGACGCTGCCGCCATCCCGGCCGAATGAGGGGAAAATGACCATGCTGGATAAACCGAACCGTACCGCCGTGCCGGCCCCGTCTCTCGACGGCGGCGTTCCGAGGCCGAACCTGATCAGCGTCGAGCAGGCGAAGGCCATGTCGATCGGCGACATCACCACGGCCTTCAAGGATCATCTCAATCCCGGCCAGTTGCACTTCATGAAGCTGCTCGGTTTTCACAAGGTGAAGATCGAAAGCGCCGAGGGCATGTTCTACACCGATCAGAACGGCCGCAAGATCCTCGATTTCTTCGGCGGCTTCGGCTCGCTGGCCTTCGGGCACAATCACCCGCGCATTCTCGAAGCGCGGCGGAAGTTCCAGGACGAGAAGCGCCACGAAATCGCGATCGCATTCATGTCGCAATATGCAGCGGCGCTCGCCAAGAACATCGCCGCATGCTCGCCGGGAGACCTCGACATGGTCTTCCTCGGTTCGTCCGGTTCCGAGGCAATGGAGGCGGCGATCAAGCTAGCGGAGCGCGCCGCCGGCCCGAAGCGGCCGAAGGTCGTCTATGCGGAAAACTCCTTCCACGGCAAGACTAAGGGCGTGCTCGCCATTACCGACGGCCAGCTCTATCGCGCCGATTTCAAGCTCACCGACAACACGGTCCGCGTTCCCTTCGCCGATATCCAGGCTGTCGAGGATGCGTTCAGGTCCGATCCGGAGATCGGCGTCATCGTGCTGGAGACGATCCAGGGCGGCGGCGGCATCATCCAGGCGCCGGCTGAGTACTGGCAGCAACTGCGCGCATTGTGCGATCGCTACGGCGTGCTGTGGGTCGCTGACGAAGTGCAATGCGGCTATGGCCGTTCGGGTCGCTTCTACGCCTTCGAACACTATGGTGTGGTGCCCGACGTAACCGCGCTTGCCAAGTCGCTCGGTGCCGGCAAGGCGGCGGTCGGCGCGATGATTGCCCGGCGCGAAGTCTACATGAAGGCCTATGGCACCTCGAAGACGGCGATGATCCACGCCATGGCAACCTTCGGCGGCATGGGCGAAGCCTGCATCACCGCGATCGAGGGCATCAACGTGCTCTACGACGAGCAACTGATCGATCGCGCCGCAGACAGCGGCGATTATCTGTTCGAGCGCCTGCAGGCGTTGAAGGAGAAGTATCCGAAGATCATCAAGGACGTGCGCGGCAAGGGACTGATGGTCGGCCTGGAGTTCCAGGATTTCAGCCAGACCTTGCCGATGGTGCTGCGCCCTGTTGTGTCCGTGCTCGACGACAAGCTGAAGGGGTCGCTTTCCGGCTTCATCGGCGCGCTTCTTCTGCGTGATTACGACGTGCTTGTCGCCTTCACCGAGTACAATCGCAACGTCATCCGGCTGGAACCGCCGCTGATCTGCGAGCGCGCGCATGTCGACCAGTTCATCGCAGCGCTCGACGATCTCCTGGGTCGCGGCATCGTGCGCATCGTCAAGGACTTCGTCGGCAGCCAGATCGGCAGCTGAACCGAAGGCCGAAATCCGATTGAAGGGCAGGGGCGCTCAGCGCTTCTGCCCTTTTATGTTCATGTCGAACTCGACGACATTCGAGTAGATCGGTGTGCCGACATCCATGCCATAGGGCGCCCGGAAGATGCTGCCGCGGATCTTGAACGAAATCTGGCGGCTGTTCCAATCCGTAAGCTTGACCGAAAACTGTTCCTTGCGGGCCTTGCCGCGCGCCGTCAGCGTGCCCTCGACGGCGGCGCTGTCGGGACCCGTCTGCCTGACGCTGGTCGAGCGGAAGGTGACGGTGCGGTAGGTCGCGCTGTCGAACACGGCACTCGATTTCAGGAAGTCTTCGACGCGACTTTCGCCGGTCTCGACACTTTCGGGATAAAGCGTGAACTCGACCGACGAGCGGCCGATGTTGTTGCCGTCGATACGGAAATTGCCGGAGAATTTGCCGAAGTCGCCGACAATGCCGCCGCCGCCGACCTGCGCGACGGAGAAGTGAATCCGCGATGCGCCGGTGATGCCATAGTTGCCGGCCGCATCCGCAAGCTGCGGCGCGCTGGCAAACGCTGCGTCAGGTCCAGGGCTCGCCGCGAGCACGACGCTGATGAGTGCCAGGGCGACTGTCGGCCATGGTTTCGATTGCTGCTTCGTCATGGTTCACTTCCTCTTGGCAATGGCCTGGCCGCCCTTGACGTGTTCACCGCGTCGCTGCGACCTGGTGGTCAACATGCGGGCCAGCACCTCGTCGCGGCGCACCAGGTGGTGATAGACCGCGGCGAGCGCATGGAGAGCGACGAGGCCAAGCGTGGCGTAGGCGAGCACGGCATGGGTCGAAGTCCAGAAATTTTCAGCGGCTTGCGATTTCGCCATCGGCAGATGGGGGATGACGAACCAGTCGAAATAGAAGCTCGGAATGTTCAGCGTCGACGTCGAGGCGACCGCCCAGCCGGCCAGGGGAACCGCGAGCGTCAGAACGATCAGAAGGACATGCGTCGTTGCCGATGCACGCCGCTCCAGCGGCGAAAGGCCAGCCGTCGGCTGCGGCTTGAGATCGAACAGATGCCAGGCGGCGCGAAACGCTGCGAACCCAAGTACGGTAAAGCCAAACGATTTGTGCCACTGGTAGAGCGAGAATTGCAGCGTCGGGTCCAGCGATAGCCTGCGCATGGCAAAGCCGAGCGCGATGAGACCAAGGATCAGCACGGCGATGGTCCAATGCAGGATGATCGTCATCCAGCCGAAGTTCGACTTGCCGTTTCGCAGCATGGCACGCTCCCGCGACCTCTATCCAACGTCTGCGACGTCGCGCTTGTCGCTCGGATGGGACCCACGGATCGTCGCTTTTATTCGCCGACAATACCGTAAATCTACGGAGGATTTACGTTGATGCGACCGAAAGACGTCTCATTTTCTTGTCAGCAGGCTTTGAACGTCTGGCGACTTGCAAGATCCTGACCATCGGAACATCGATCATGACAAAGAACAATTCGACAAACCAACTGGTGCCGCTTGAGGACGTCGTCATGACGTATGCCAACGCGGGTATCGCGCTCGGCGCTGAGCGCCGGTTCGAGGAATCGGTGGCTCAATGGCAATTGGCCTCACAATTGGTGGACGCGAATTTCGAGGGCGAAGATTTCTACTATTGGGTCAAGAGCGGCTATGGTGCGGCCCTTCACGATGTCGGCCGCCACCGGGAGAGCATTGCGGTTTCGAAGCTCGTTCGTGAATGGACGCTTTCGCTGCGCCAGCCGATCGCATCGTTGACCATCGCCCGAGCCTATCTGGCCCTCGGTGAGGCCGAAAATGCCCGCGACCATATCAAGGACGTCCAGCGGTTGGTGGGGGACCGTGTGTTCGGCCTGTTCGATCGGCAGCACCTGGCCGAAATCCGCAGGGCGATTGCAACATGACCGTAAGCTCAGGAGATATCGGTTGCCGGTTGTAGTTCGACACCGAGGTCGTCGGCCACGGTCCGTATCATCAGGGCTCGCACGGCCGTTGGCGAAAGCAGGGGCACCGGCAGCACCGCCATGCTGGAGAGGCCAATGCCAAGGCCGAGGATCCGCCAGGCGACCGTTTCGGCGTGTGCATGCGTCCGAAATTCACCGCCGGCGTTGCCATCGGCAATGATATCGCAAAGCAGGCGGTGCCAGCCGGACACTGCCTCCGCGTAAGCGCTGGCCAACGCTGTGTCGGCCTGGGCAGCCCGCCAGGCCTGCGCCCAGAACCACATGCCGCTGTCGCGAGCATCGTCCGTGTGGTCGCTGACGAACAGTTTGAGCGCCGCGGTCGGCGTCAGCGTCGGGCGCATCTCGATGAACGCTTTGCGGGCCGCGGCCTCGTAGTCCAGGAAGGCCGCGCATTTGAGTTCGCTCGCCGTCTTGAAGTGATGGTGGATGATGCCGTTCGCCGCGCCCATTTCAGCGGCGACCCGCCGGGTCGTCATCGCGTCGAAGCCGTCCTTCAGCATGACGGCGCTGGCCGCAGCAATGATCGCCTCGCGCCGGGCGAGGCGGGTCATGTAAACCATATTCAGTCTCCGGTTGTAGGCGATTGACATAACATGAATTTGGTCATATGTCCAGCTTGAGCGTTGGCTCAAATCGTTGGCGGACGATCTAAAACCGCGGCCGGCATTTTTGTCCCGGTCCTCGTTTTCATCTATTCGATATTTAGGGAACGCTCATGAGCGAAAATGTATTGCCGCCCGACGCCGAAATTACCTTCCGCCGGATCTCTGCCCTGACCGTCTGCGACGTGTGCGAATTGAGCGACACGTTGAGTGAAGGGCAGCGCAACATGGTTGCCGACAACGGCACCTCGATCGCCGAGGCGCATTTCTCGGAAAATGCCTGGTTCCGCGCGATCTACGCCGAGGAGACGCTGGTTGGCTTCATCATGTTGCACCAGGGCTCGGATTGGGATGACGGCATCGATTGCCCCGGCGTCTATCTCTGGCGCTTCATGATTGCTCGCCCGTTCCAGGGCAAGGGCATCGGCAAGAAGGCGATCGATCTTGTCGTGCGCGACCTCAAGGCGCGTGGCATTCGCGAACTCTACACCAGCTACGGTCTGGGCGAAGCAAGCCCGGAAGGCTTCTACAAGGGCCTGGGCTTCGTGCCCACGGGTGACAGCTACGGCGAGGAGCCGGAGGCCGTGCTTAAATTCGCGGCCTGATCGAGACATCATTGGCGGCGCTCGATAAAGCGTTGCCCAGAATACCTGACGAGAGAGACATGCAAAACGACCTTCACGAGGCCAACAGGCTTTCATGGAACGCGGCAACCGTCGCGCACAACAGCCACAAGGGCGATCAAGCCACGTTCTTCCGCAACGGCGGTTCAACGCTCTATCCGGAAGAGATCGAGTTGCTCGGCGACCTGAGCGGCCTCGATCTTCTGCATCTGCAATGCAACGCCGGCCAGGACAGTCTGAGCCTTGCACGGCTGGGTGCGAATGTAACCGGCGTCGATATTTCCGACGAGGCGATTGCCTTTGCCACGCGGCTTTCGCGCGAAAGCGGTGTAGCAGCCACCTTCGAGCGCGCCGATCTTTTTCACTGGTTCGACACGGCCAGGGCACGCGGCCTGACCTTCGATCGCGTCTTTGCCTCCTATGGCACGATATGCTGGCTGTCCGATCTCGGCCCCTGGGCCCGCGGCATTGCTTCGGTGCTGAAGCCGGGCGGGCGATTTGCCTTCATCGAGTTCCACCCGTTCGCGATGGTCTTCGATGAAAAATGGCAGCCGCGCTACGACTACGCGCCGCGAGAGCCGGTCTCGGAGCCGGGGGTCGGCGACTATGTCGCCGCATCCGGGACGGGGCTGGCCCAGAATGGCTACGAAGAGGGTGTGGTGGATTTTCGCAATCCGCATCCTTCGTTCGAGTTCAATTGGGGTATCGCCGACGTCGTTCAGGCTCTGATCGATGCAGGCCTCCGGATCGAATGCCTGAAGGAGTATCCCTATTCGAACGGCTGGGTCGGCTTCGAGGCGATGCGCGACGGCGGCAGTGGACGGATGCTGCCCCCCGAAGCCATGCCGAGTGTTCCGTTGATGTATGCGATCGCTGCGGCAAGGCCGAAATCGGCGGCGGCGGTGGCATCGCGTCGAGAAACGGTAATCCGGCCCTACCGCGCCGAGGATCGAGACCGGCTGGTCGACATCTGGCTTGCGGCCTCGAGCGTCGGGCATCCGTTTCTTGGCGAAGAACGCCTGCTCGTTCAGCTTGAGATGGTTCGAGACACCTACCTGCCGATGGCCGACAACTGGGTGGCCGAGGTCGATGGGCGTCCGGCTGGCTTCATCGGCTTGATCGACAGTTTCATCGGCGGCCTTTTCGTCGATCCGCAAATTCACGGTGCCGGCATCGGCCGCGGGCTGATCGAGCACGCCGCTGAGCGCCTCGGTCGCCTTGAGGTCAGCGTCTACGCGGACAATGGCGACGCGGTCGAATTCTACCGCCGTCGCGGATTTGTCGAGACGGGGCGTCAGGAGACGGACGACGAAGGACTGCCGTTCGCCGTGATCCACATGGCCCGCGGCGACTGATACAGCAGACGACCGGCGGGGCCATTCGCAGTGGCCCCGCCGTATTTATCCAATGCGCATGCTTTTCTTTGCCGATGGCATTTGCTAGGCCGCTTCCGGAGAAAAAGTCCTGAACCGGAGGAAAATTCATGACGCCTGACATCCGCCCGCTCGTCGCCGGAAACTGGAAGATGAACGGAACGCGCGCATCGCTCGACCAGATCAAGGCGATGGCTGAAGGGGTCAAGGGCGATCTGTCCGGCAAGGTCGAGACTTTGATCTGCCCGCCCGCGACATTGCTTTACGTGGCGACGGCGCTTTGCGACGACAGCCCGTTGATGATCGGGGGCCAGGATTGCCATCCCAAACAGTCCGGCGCACACACCGGTGACGTCTCGGCCGAGATGATCGGCGATTGCTTCGGCACGCATGTGATCGTCGGCCATTCCGAGCGCCGCACGGACCACGCCGAACAGGACAGCGTCGTGCGCGCCAAGACGGACGCGGCGCATGCTGCCGACCTGATTGCCATCGTCTGCATCGGCGAAACCGGTGACGAGCGCAAGGCGGGCAAGACGCTCGACGTGCTCAAGCGTCAACTCGCCGAAAGTCTGCCCGACACGGCGACGGCGGAAAATACCGTCATTGCCTACGAGCCCGTCTGGGCAATTGGCACCGGCCTGACGCCGACCGCTGCCGACATCGAGGAGGCGCATGCCTTCATGCGCCGGGAACTGGTGTCGCGCTTCGCAGACGCAGGGGCAAAGATGCGCATCCTCTATGGCGGATCAGTCAAGCCTTCCAACGCGCGCGAACTGATGGGCATCGCCAATGTCGACGGCGCGCTGATCGGTGGCGCAAGCTTGAAAGCCGAAGACTTCCTCGCCATTTATCGGGCTTATGGTGATTTGACGGCCTGATTGTCCGGCACTGGTCGGGCAGGGGGTTGGAATAGCGGACAGGTTGGTATAAAGAGGCGCGAAAATTGCGCCCCGGAAACCCCGTGTCCGCGCAAGATTTGATTCGTTTGCCCAAAGGGCAGGACTGGAAGCTGATGCAGACCGTACTACTCGTCATCTATCTCATGGTCGTCGTTGCCCTGATCGGCGTCGTTCTCATTCAGCGTTCCGAAGGCGGCGGCCTCGGCATCGGTGGCGGCTCGGGCTTCATGTCCGCACGCGGCACGGCCAATGCGCTGACCCGCACCACGGCGATCCTTGCCGCGCTGTTTTTCGTTCTGGCTCTGGCGATGGGCATCCTTGCCCGTTACGAGCCGCAGGCGACCGACATTCTCGACCGTATTCCGGGCACGAGCTCTGGCGGCGGCGTGCTCGATTCGCTCGGTGGCGGCAACACCCAGGCTCCGGCTGGCGGTGCAACCCAGCAGCCGGCGACCGGCAACGGCGCCGCAGCACCGGCTCCCGCCACCACGGGCGAAGCTCCGGCCGGCGGTGCTGCGACAACGCAGACACCCGCAGCCGGCGCAAACGGCAATACGGGATCGCAAGTTCCCAGCGGCCAATAAGGTCGCAAATCTGAAGAACCCGCCGGCGGATGGCACCATCCGCCGGTTTTGTTTTGTGTGAAAATCAGATTCCCTTCGAAGACGGAAAAATTCGGATAGACGAATTTTTCGGTGGCGGAATCGTTTGTTAAAAGGTATCCGGTGACTCCCATGGCGCGATATGTATTCATCACTGGCGGCGTGGTATCCTCCCTCGGAAAAGGCATCGCTGCGGCCGCTCTTGGAGCGTTGTTGCAGGCACGCGGCTACCGAGTGAGACTGCGCAAGCTCGACCCCTACCTCAATGTCGATCCGGGCACCATGAGCCCGACCCAGCACGGCGAGGTGTTCGTCACCGACGACGGCGCCGAGACCGATCTGGATCTCGGCCACTATGAACGCTTCACGGGGCGCTCGGCGACGAAGACCGACAACATCACAACTGGCCGGATCTACAAGAACATCATCGACAAGGAACGTCGCGGCGACTATCTCGGCGCGACCGTTCAGGTGATCCCGCACGTCACCAACGAGATCAAGAACTTCGTTACCGAAGGCAACGACGACTATGATTTCGTGCTGTGCGAGATCGGCGGCACCGTCGGCGACATCGAAGCGATGCCGTTCATGGAGGCGATCCGCCAGCTCGGCAACGATCTGCCGCGCGGCACCGCCGTCTATGTGCACCTGACGCTGATGCCCTATATTCCGGCGGCTGGCGAACTGAAGACCAAGCCGACCCAGCATTCGGTCAAGGAACTGCAGGCACTGGGTATTCACCCCGACATCCTGCTCGTGCGCGCTGACCGCGAAATTCCGGAAGCAGAGCGTCGCAAGCTGTCGCTGTTCTGCAACGTGCGCCAGTCCGCGGTCATCCAGGCGCTTGATGTCGCCTCGATCTACGACGTGCCGATCGCCTATCACAAGGAAGGCCTCGACAACGAAGTGCTCGCAGCCTTTGGCATCGAGCCCGCACCCAAGCCGCGCATGGAAGCATGGGAAGAGGTTGCCGATCGCATCCGCACGCCGGAAGGCGAAGTCACCATCGCGATCGTCGGCAAGTACACCGGCCTGAAAGATGCCTACAAGTCCCTGACCGAGGCGCTCTATCACGGCGGTATCGCCAACCGCGTCAAGGTCAAGCTCGAATGGATCGAGTCGGAAGTCTTCGAAAAGGAAGATCCGGCGCCGTACCTGGAAAAGGTACACGGCATCCTGGTGCCCGGCGGCTTCGGCGAGCGCGGTTCCGAGGGCAAGATCAACGCGGCGCGGTTCGCCCGCGAACGCAAGGTGCCGTATTTCGGCATCTGCTTCGGCATGCAGATGGCGGTCGTCGAGGCGGCACGCAATCTCGCTGGCATCGACAAGGCGTCGTCGACCGAGTTCGGCCCCACCAAGGAGCCGGTCGTCGGCCTGATGACCGAGTGGGTGAAGGGCAACGAACTGCAGAAGCGCACCGCCTCGGGCGACCTCGGCGGAACGATGCGTCTTGGCGCCTATCGCGCGGCCCTCAAGGCCGATACCAAGATTGCCGACATCTATGGCACGACCGACATTTCGGAGCGCCATCGCCACCGCTACGAGGTCAATGTCGACTACAAGCCGCAGCTTGAAACCTGTGGCCTGGTGTTCTCCGGCATGTCGCCTGACGGCATCCTGCCCGAGACCGTCGAATACCGTGACCATCCGTGGTTCATCGGGGTGCAGTATCATCCGGAGCTGAAATCGCGTCCGCTCGATCCGCACCCGCTGTTTGCAAGCTTCGTGGAAGCGGCGCTGGAGCAGTCGCGTCTCGTCTGATCCGTTTGCGTGATCCTGAAAATAACGGCCGGTCCCTCGTGATCGGCCGTTTTCGTTTCTGCGCCCGACGCTGCCCTGTTACCGACGTGACGGTCGGGCTCGCCGGCGCGAAAAGATGTAGCTGTAAAGGCTGCCAACGCCGAATGGCAGTACGAATGCGGCGATGGTCACGACGGCCAGCAGCGGCCCGGCATTGAGCATCAACGCGGCCAGCATCAGGACGGTGCCGGAAGTCAGCATCAGTCGACCGGTCAGGCGATGCGTCGCCACCCAGTTGGACGGATCGGCGAGCGTCCAGGGCAGACGGAGGCCGGCAAAGCCGTTCGGTTGCGATTTTGGCATCACATTGCCGATGATGATGGAAAGTAGACCCATGGCGAATGCGATGACCCGAACCATCGATACGTCTATCCCGAGGCCGATGAGAACGATGACGGTCTGGATTGTCGTAAAGAGGGCAAGCATGCCGGTGGATGTGGCGGCGGCAACATGACGGCCGGCCTGCCGGGCGGGAGCGAAGCGGCGGGCAAGAGCCATCAACGCCAGAACGACCGTTGCACCGATGGGCGCCAGCAACAGTGCCCGGTCGCGTGGCCAGAATAAGTCAGCATCGCCGTCGACGCCCCAGTGGATCGGTAGTTCGGTGTCGGTTGGAATCATGAGGTAGCCGGCGCATGTCGCGGCGGCAAGGAACGCGGCCAGGGGTATGACCAGGGGAGCACGCAGCACAGATGTCATGGCGATTTATCCTTGTTGCCCAGAAGCCCGCTCAAGGCTTCTTCCAGGACGGACATGTTGAGGTGATAGATCAGGCTGGTGCCGCGGCGCTCCACCGCGACCAGTTCGGCATCGCGCAGCTTGTTGAAATGGACAGAAAGCGTGGGCTTGGTCAGGTCGAAATGGCTGGCGAGTTCGCCGGCGCTCATCGGCCCGCTTTTCAGCAATGCCAGGATTTGTCGCCGCACGGGGTGTGAAAGTGCTTCGAAGACGGTGTTGATCCGCATGGCCATTGTCCGTTGTCGAGTAATAATTAGAAATTCATCTAATTAGAGTCAAGACGAAAGAATGTCATCTGGCGCTGCAATGCCAATGGGATGGGCGGCGGACAGAAGCGGGGACGGATAGAGGAAGGGCAGTTTGCCCAGCGGCGCTACTTGCCGGTTGCGTTGGCCTTGAGCCAGGCGGTCTGGCGCCGTGCACGCCGCAAGGCCGTAAAGGCAGCGCCGAGCGAGACGACGACGAGGGCGACGAGTATCACTTCACCATCGCCGAGCCAGAGCCCTTCAAAAGCCGACACGACCGCGGCGGCGGTGATCGCCGCCATGCGGTGCTGTTTTGCCATCGGCCCGGAAAAGTCGCTCGGCGCGCCATTGGCACGGCCGAGCTCGCGGACATAGGCCGTAAGGACGGCAAAAGCGCCTGCGGCAAAGCCGAGCGCCGGTAGGCCGATGGCATAGCCGGCGCCGACGAATATGACGAGGTCGGCGATGCGGTCGGGAAACTCGTTCCAGAAGGGGCCGTCGGGCGCGCCCTTGCCGCCCTCGACGGCCACCATGCCGTCGAAGAGATTGCAGAGAAGCCGCATCTGGCAAAACAGCGCAGCCGCGATGAAGAGCAGGGAGCGAAAGCCGTCCTGCGTCTCGCTGGTCAGCCAGAAGGCAAGGCCCGCCAATGCCGCGGCCGCCATGCTCGCCTGCGAGATCTGGTTGGGCGTGATCGCCATCCCGACGAGCCGCCGTGCGATCGCCTGCGCCCAGCGGGTGTTGCGGCTCGCAAGCGGCCTGCGGTCGCCGGTTTCTGTCATGGTTCAAGCTCCCCGCGGCTGATCGAATAGTTGTAGGCAACCGCGTAGCTGGTCGAGACCACGAGCGGCACGGCAATGGTCTTCAGGATTTCCGGCGTACCGGTCAAAGCATGGATTGCAACGAGAATGCTCGTCGAGGCAAGGCAGGCCAGAAGCGGCGGCATCCACAGCCGTGTTAAACCACGGAAACGGCGAGAGAGCGCATCGATCGCCGATTTCAGGCAAAGCGTCAGCGCGGCCGAAAGCGCGCCCTGCACCAGACCGGCGACGAGCGGGCGTGGCATCGGGTGGTGCCGGTTGGCAAACAGCGCCCACCCACCCATGGCCACGAACGCGAAGACAACGTGGACGACGCTGCTGCGGGCAAGGACGCGCAGGCGGCTGTTCATGTCAGCGACCACCAGTATCGCGTCAGGTGAAAGAAGATCGGTGCCGAGAACACCACCGAATCGAGCCGGTCGATCAGGCCGCCATGACCTTCGATCAGATGTCCCCAGTCCTTGACCCCGCGATCCCGCTTGATCGCCGACATCACCAGTCCGCCGAAGAAGCCCATCATCGTAATGATGAACGACATCAGCCCTGCCTGAAACGGCGTAAACGGCGTGATCCACCAGAGCGAGGCGCCGAGCAATGTGGCGCTGGCGACGCCGCCGACGAAGCCCTCCACCGTCTTCGACGGCGAAAGCATGGGGGCGATCTTGGTGCGACCGAAGAGCTTGCCCCAGACATATTGCAACACGTCGCTCGATTGCACGACGATCACCAGGAAGGCGATCAGCAACACGTTGCGCCCCTCGTAGCCGGGGATCTGCAGTGTCAGGAGCGCCGGCACGTGCGATGCGCAGAAGACGCAGATCATCAAGGCCCATTGCACTTCGGAGATCCGCAGCAGGAAGTTCTGCGTGTCGCCGCGCAGGACCGCGATGATCGGCATCAGCAGGAAGGCATAGACGGGAATGAAAATGGCATAGATGCCGTATTCCTCCGCCCACAGCAGATAATAGTTGATTGGCAGGGCCAGGAAGAAGGCGGCAGCGATTGCCCAATGGTCGGCGCGCCGCGTGTTGATCAGCGTAATGAATTCGCGCAGCGCTGCAAACGAGCAGAACGCAAAGAGCAGCAGCACCCCGACACGTCCGGCAATGAAGGCGATGGCGATCAGGAACACCATCGCCCACCACGCCTTGATGCGGGCATTGAGGTTCTCGATGGCGCCATTCGACCCGTCGGGCGAGAGCTTGCGTTGCAGGGCGTAGCCGACGGCGGAGGCAAACAGCAGGATGCCGCCGACGCCGAGCAGCAGGGTGACCATGTCGGAAGTCGTCGTGCTCATGCGTCGTTGTCCGTCTGTGCCGGGGCGAGCGCAACGAGTGCGCCTTCGGCCCTGGCGATGAAGTCTCCCTTGCTCTCGTCCGGCCTGACCTTGAGAGGTTCGCCGAAGTTGATCGTGCAGATCAGCGGGATAGGGACGAACTCGCCCTTCGGCATCACGCGGTTGAGATTGTTGATCCAGACCGGCACGAGGGCCACGTCCGGCCGCTTGCGGGCGAGATGGTAGAGCCCGCTCTTGAAAGGCAGCAGCCTGGCTTCGGTCTGGTTGCGGGTGCCTTCGGGAAAGACGATCAGCGAGGCGCCGTCGTCGAGCGCTGCCGCCATCTGCTCCACGGGGTCGCTGGTGCGCGCCGCCGGATCGCGCTCGATCAGCACCGCATTGAAGACGTCGCGGCCAATGAACGATGTCAGCTTCGATTTCAGCCAGTACTCGGCGCTGGCGACGGGACGGGCGTGTTCGCGCAGCCAGGGCGGCAGCACCGCCCAGATCAGGATGAAATCGCCATGACTGGAGTGATTGGCGAAATAGACGCTCTGTTTCGGCGGCAGGCCCGTTTCGTGCCAGAGCGCCCGGGCGGCTGTGAGCGCGCGGGCGAACATCATGATGGCGACCGATGCGAGCTTGGCGAGTAGGGGGCGAATCATGCCGCTTCACCTCCCTGCCGGCGGAATCTGGCATGCGCGGGCGTTTCATGGGGGCGCAGCCCATATCCCGGGACTGGTGATGAAGTGCTCAAACGGTTTCCCTCAAATGCGTCTGCCCTTGTAACCTCAGGCTGCATCCGCCGACATTACGCGATTGTGTCGGCTTCACAAGCGGGCGAAGGCGCTGATGAAATGGTGACGGGCGAGATGCACCGTTTCTTCGATCCCGGTCGATTTTTCATGTAGGGCCGGAAACAATGCGACGTCGCACCGCAGCCTTCGGCACGCGCTTGGCCGCAGTCCGGCGTTGACCATATGGCCAGCCGCCGCTAGTTTTCCGGCTGAAACAGAGGAGCGTCGTCCAATGCGCCAGTAATGCCCGGTGAGAACCGAATTCGCCTCAACTTCGCTTGCGAAGGGGATGGACGATGGCATTGCTTGATCCGCAACCGACGGACGGACGCTGGGGCATTTCTGCCTGCGATCTCTATTTTCCATCGTGAGCGGTCATATCTGGACATGTTTCCAAGGGACCGATTATGCAAGATACATCCACCAAGCTCGATATCATCGATCACAACCGCCAGGCCTGGGACAGGCAGGCGAGCCGGGACTGCGAATGGTCACGTCCGGTGACGCCGGACCTGATCGCTGCTGCCCGTCAAGGACGATGGCAGGCCCGACTGACGCCCGGCGATCTGCCGCAGGGATGGCTGCCCGACATCCGCGGCAAGAGGATACTGTGCCTGGCTTCGGCCGGGGGGCAGCAGGCGCCTATACTGGCTGCGGCCGGCGCCGACGTCACCGTCTTCGACATCTCGGAAGGGCAGCTTGACCAGGACCGGCTGGTGGCGGAGCGCGAAGGCCTGTCGCTGACAGCGATCCAGGGCGACATGCGCGATCTCTCGATCTTTGCCGACGGCACCTTCGACATCGTCTTTCATCCGATATCGAACCTTTACGTGCCGGATATCGAACCGGTCTGGCACGAGTGCCACCGGGTGCTGAAGACCGGCGGGCGACTGCTGGCAAGTTTCTTCAATCCGGTGGTTTTCGTCGGCGATCGAGACCAGAGCTATGCCGAGCAGGGGCTCATCCGGCCGGCATATGCGCTTCCCTTTGTCGAGGCAGAGCATCTCGCTGCCGAAGCGCTGCAGGCCAAGATCGAGCGTGGCGAAGCCCTGGTGTTCGGTCATAGCCTCGCCGCGCAGATCAATGGTCAGCTCAGGGCCGGGTTCGTGCTCGTTGGCTTCCACGAGGATTGGCAACCGGTGCCGCGTTTCCTGATCGATCGTTACCTGCCGACCTTTATCGCGACCTGCGCGATCAGGAGCGATCTCGGCCTTTGATGCCGGTGGTCCAGCGTCGCTTACCGGACCCTGGTCGGTGACGGATCGGGCGCAACCGCAGCAGACAGGACGCTGCGGTTGCGCTTCGGCGCCGCTTCGTGGCTGCGCGTTACGTCGTGTTACTGTTACGTACTCGCCAACCCGGTGAATTCGTTCTTTTGTGGTCTTCCACGAAACTGGAAAGGATCAGTACGGATGCGCCACATATCTAAGTTGCTTGTGCCTTTGACGATCGTCCTGATGGGGCTTTCGGGCTGTGCTACCACGTCCTCTAGCAATACGTCCTACGCGCAGCCGCAAACGTTCGCTCCCGGTCTCGGGGCCTCGAACACGGCCAACTCCACCGCGGCACCGGGCTATTATTGACGCTCAGGCGGTTCGGCACCTGCCGGCATTCGTAGATCTGCGGCGGAGGGTGTTCGGCGCGGGCGGTTCCTGCTTGTAACCGATGTCTGGGCCCGGGCGGCCAATTGCCGCCATGCTTGCCAGCTGGCTTGCATTCCCCGGCCAAAAGTTGCAAACAGCGGCGAACCATCAGGGAACACGCCATGAGCCTCTCCAAGCGCACCACCCGCCCGCTCGATCACCTCGTGCTGCCGGTGGATACGCTGTCTCAGGCCCGTCGTCGCCTTGGCGAACTCGGCTTCACGGTCGCGGAGGATGCCCGCCATCCTTTCGGCACCGAAAACGCCTGCGTCTTTTTCTCCGACAACACCTATCTCGAGCCGCTGGCGGTTGCGTCGCGTGAGGAATGCGAGGCCGCCGCCCTGGACGGCAATGCGTTTGTTGCGCGCGACCAGGCGTTCCGATTCCGCCAGGGGCCGCAAGGGCTGTCGGCGATCGTACTCGGCACTGAAGACGCTGCCATGGATCACATGCGGTTCCGTGCCCGAGGCATTTCCGGCGGCGACATGCTGGAATTCTCGCGCCCGATGCGGTTGCCGGATGGCCGCGAGGGGCTCGGCTCCTTCCGGCTCGCCTTTGCCGCCGACCTGCGCTCCCCGGATTTCTTCCTGTTCAGCTGCCAACGTGTGCGCGCGCTTCCGACCGACCGCGGCGCGCTCGAGCGGCACGCAAACGGCGTGCTCGGCATAGCCGAGGTCGTGCTGTCCGAAACGAACCCGACGGATTTCCAGTACCTCCTGCAAGAGGCCGTGGATGAGCGCGAGGTCGAGGCGCACTCCTTCGGCATGGACATCGAGACGACCAATGCGAAAATCTCGGTTTTGAGCGCCGCCGGCATGGAAGCGTTCTTCGGCCGCTCGGTTCGCAACGCCGAACGCGGTCTGCGCGGCCGGGCCGTGGTCTTCCGCGTCGCTGACATCGAAGTGACGCGTGCGCATTTTGCGCTGAACGATATCGAATTTTCAGAAATGGGCGGACGCCTCATTGTTCCCGAAATCGCGGGGCAAGGGGTGATCTTCGCTTTTGGAGCTTGATGATGGAAACGAATGCCAGAGTAGTCGTCGGTGACGGCGCCAACCAGGTCGCCTTTTCGCAGAAAGAGCGGCTGTCGCTGATCGCCGGCCCCTGCCAGATGGAAAGTCGCGAGCACGCCTTCATGATGGCGGGCGCGCTTGCCGAACTCTGCAAGTCGCTCGATATCGGCCTCGTCTACAAGTCGTCGTTCGACAAGGCCAACCGCACGTCGCTGTCGGGCAAGCGCGGCATCGGCCTCGACACGGCGATGGAGGTCTTTGCCGACCTCAAGAAGGAATTCGGCTTTCCGGTCCTGACCGATGTCCACACCGAGGAACAGTGCGCCCTCGTCGCCGAGACGGTCGATATCCTGCAGATCCCGGCCTTCCTGTCGCGACAGACAGACCTCCTGGTGGCGGCGGCCAAGACCGGCCGCACGATCAACGTCAAGAAGGGCCAGTTCCTGGCGCCCTGGGACATGAAGAACGTGCTCGCCAAGTTCACCGAGAGCGGCAACCCCAACATCCTTCTGTGCGAGCGCGGCGCATCCTTCGGCTACAACACGCTGGTCTCCGACATGCGCTCGCTGCCGATCATGGCTTCGCTCGGTGCGCCCGTCGTTTTCGACGCGACGCATTCGGTGCAGCAGCCAGGCGGGCAGGGCGGTTCTACAGGCGGCCAGCGCGAGTTCGTCGAGACGCTGTCGCGTGCGGCCGTTGCCGTCGGCATTGCCGGACTGTTTGTCGAAACCCACGAGGATCCTGACAACGCACCTTCCGATGGTCCCAACATGGTGCATCTGAAGGATATGCCGCGATTGCTCGAAAAGCTGATGGCATTCGATGCCGTTGCCAAGGGCTGAGCCAGTCTCGTGAAATTTTCATGAACCCTGATGGCGCGAACGTTTTTGCATCTTGCGCGCCATTGATATTCCCGGGCCTTCGCTTATGACAGGCCCGACCCACCACCGTCCTCAAGCAGGGAAGAGATCATGACTGCAATCATCGACATCATCGGCCGAGAAATCCTGGACAGCCGCGGCAACCCGACCGTCGAGGTCGACGTCTACCTGGAAGACGGAAGTTTTGGCCGCGCCGCCGTACCGTCGGGTGCTTCGACCGGTGCGCATGAGGCCGTCGAGCTGCGCGATGGTGGCACGCGTTACCTCGGCAAGGGCGTCGAGCGCGCCGTCGACGCCGTCAACGGCGAGATCTTCGAAGCGATCGGTGGCCTTGATGCCGAAAACCAGATCCAGATCGACAAGACGATGATCGAGCTTGATGGTACGGCCAACAAGTCGCGCCTCGGCGCCAATGCCATCCTCGGCGTGTCGCTTGCCGTCGCCAAGGCTGCCGCCGAAGCAGCCGGCCTGCCGCTCTACCGCTACGTCGGCGGCCCGAACGCACACGTGCTTCCGGTTCCGATGATGAACATCATCAACGGCGGCGCCCACGCCGACAACCCGATCGACTTCCAGGAATTCATGATCGTTCCCGTCGGCGCCGATACGCTGCGCGATGCGGTCCGCATGGGTTCGGAAGTGTTCCACACGCTGAAGAAGCAGCTCGCAGCCGACGGCCACAACACCAATGTCGGCGACGAAGGCGGCTTCGCGCCGGGTCTGGCGTCTGCTCCGGCAGCCCTCGACTTTATCATGAAGTCGATCGAGAAGGCCGGCTACAAGCCGGGCGAAGACATGTTCATCGCGCTCGATTGCGCTGCGACTGAATTCTTCAAGGACGGCAAGTACGTGCTGGAAGGCGAAGGCCGCACGCTGGAGCCGGGCGCAATGGCCGAATATCTGGCCGAACTTGCCGCCAAGTACCCGATCTTCTCGATCGAGGACGGCATGGCGGAAGACGATTGGGACGGCTGGAAGGCCGTGACCGACCTCATCGGCAACAAGTGCCAGCTGGTCGGCGACGACCTGTTCGTCACCAACTCGGCGCGTCTGCGCGACGGCATCAAGATGGGCGTTGCCAACTCGATCCTCGTCAAGGTCAACCAGATCGGCTCGCTGTCGGAAACGCTCGATGCCGTCGAGACCGCGCACAAGGCACGCTACACCGCCGTCATGTCGCACCGTTCGGGCGAGACCGAGGATGCGACGATTGCCGACCTCGCGGTTGCCACCAACTGCGGCCAGATCAAGACCGGCTCGCTTGCCCGTTCCGACCGGCTCGCAAAGTACAACCAGCTGATCCGCATCGAAGAGCAGCTTGGCCTGCAGGCCAAGTACGCAGGCCGCTCTATCCTGCGCGGCTGATAGCCTCGATCGATCGTTGAAATCTTGACCCGCTCACGGCCTCCGTGGGCGGGTTTTGCTTTATCCGAGCATTCATGGTCAACGGTCGGTTAATCAATGCCCGCTAGTCTCTTTTCCGTAATGCGTATCAGGGTGTGACGGGATGTGGACACGGCATCATAAGAAACGGAAACTGGGCCGGCTGGTGCTGCCGCTGATCGCGGTCGCCTTTCTTTCCTATTTCGGCTATCATTCCGTTCATGGCGGCTACGGCCTGAAGGCGACGGAACAATTCGATCGCCAGATCGTTGAGCGGCAGGCACGGCTGGACGAGCTCACCAAGCAGCGCACGACCCTCGAAAGAGAGGTTCAGCTGATGAGCGATGGTTCGCTGGAGCGCGACATGCTGGATGAAAAGGCACGCCTCGCGCTCAACATGTCGCGAAGCGACGAAATCGTTATTTTCCACCGAATGACGAATTAACCGAAATTCGGTTAATTGATATTTTGCAAATAAAATCAAATACTTGCGCGGAATGTGAGCCATGCAAATATGGCATTGCTGCGGCGCTTTTCTTTCCCTATGGTAACCCTCAAAGGCTAACCATTGGGAGGAATGAATGGCTCCGCGAAAAAACGCGTCCGTCTCCAGCCGTAAGACCGCAGCAAAGCCGGCCAAGAAGGACCTGAGCGGCGGCAATATCGCCGACTTCACCAAAGAAGACGAACTGAAGGCCTATCGCGAAATGCTGCTCATCCGGCGTTTCGAGGAAAAGGCCGGCCAGCTTTATGGCATGGGCTTCATCGGCGGCTTCTGTCACCTTTACATCGGCCAGGAAGCTGTCGTCGTCGGCATGCAGATGGCTTTGAAAGAAGGCGACCAGGTCATCACCGCCTACCGCGACCACGGCCACATGCTGGCCTGCGGCATGAGCGCCCGCGGCGTCATGGCCGAACTCACGGGGCGTCGCAACGGTCTTTCCAAGGGGAAGGGCGGTTCGATGCACATGTTCTCCAAGGAAAAGCACTTCTACGGCGGTCACGGCATCGTTGGTGCCCAGGTGTCGCTTGGCACCGGTCTTGCCTTTGCCAACCGCTACCGCGGCAATGACAATGTCAGCGTCGCCTACTTCGGCGACGGCGCTGCCAACCAGGGCCAGGTCTACGAAAGCTTCAACATGGCGCAGCTGTGGAAGCTTCCGGTGATCTACGTGATCGAGAACAACCGCTACGCAATGGGTACCTCGGTCACCCGCGCTTCGGCTCAGACCGATTTCTCCAAGCGTGGCGTTTCCTTCGGCATTCCTGGCTTCCAGGTCGACGCCATGGACGTGCGTGCCGTCAAGGCGGCCGGCGACGAGGCGGTCGAATACTGCCGTTCCGGCAAGGGCCCGATCATCCTGGAAATGCAGACCTATCGCTACCGCGGTCACTCGATGTCCGACCCGGCGAAGTATCGCTCCAAGGACGAAGTGCAGAAGATGCGGTCGGAACACGATCCGATCGAGCAGGTGAAGGCGCGTCTGACCGAGAATGGCTGGGCGAGCGAGGACGAGCTGAAGCTGATCGACAAGGACGTCCGCGACATCGTCGCCGACAGCGCCGATTTTGCCCAGGCTGATCCGGAGCCGGATGCATCCGAGCTCTATACCGATATCCTGCTTTGATCCGGGGAGGCTCAAACATGCCAGTAGAAATTCTCATGCCCGCTCTTTCCCCGACGATGGAGGAAGGCACGCTCTCGAAATGGCTGAAGAACGAAGGCGACAAGGTCTCCTCCGGTGACGTCATTGCCGAGATCGAGACTGACAAGGCCACCATGGAAGTGGAAGCCGTCGACGAAGGCACGATCGGCAAGCTGCTGATCGCGGCCGGCACCGAGGGCGTCAAGGTCAATACGCCGATCGCGGTCCTGTTGCAGGACGGCGAAGGCGCTGGCGATATCGCTGCACCGAAGGCCGAAGCGCCGAAGGCTGCAGCAGAAGCGCCGGCCGTCGCCTCTTCTGCGCCGGCACCGGTCGCCGCCCAGCCGAAGGTCGAGGTCGCTGCCGATCCGGCCATCCCGGCTGGCACCGAGATGGTGACGATGACCGTGCGCGAAGCGCTGCGCGACGCCATGGCCGAGGAAATGCGCGCCAGCGACGACGTCTTCGTCATGGGTGAGGAAGTCGCCGAATATCAGGGCGCCTACAAGATCACGCAGGGGCTTCTGCAGGAATTCGGCGCCCGTCGCGTCATCGATACGCCGATCACCGAGCACGGCTTTGCCGGCGTCGGCGTCGGCGCTGCCATGACCGGCCTGCGCCCGATCGTCGAGTTCATGACCTTCAACTTCGCCATGCAGGCGATCGACCAGATCATCAACTCTGCCGCCAAGACGCTCTACATGTCGGGCGGCCAGATGGGCGCGCCGATCGTGTTCCGTGGCCCGAGTGGTGCTGCGGCCCGCGTCGCCGCACAGCACTCGCAGTGCTATGCTGCCTGGTACAGCCACATTCCGGGCCTCAAGGTCGTCATGCCCTACACGGCAGCGGACGCCAAGGGCCTGCTGAAGGCGGCGATCCGCGATCCGAACCCGGTCATCTTCCTCGAAAACGAAATCCTCTACGGCCAGTCCTTCGAAGTGCCGAAGCTCGACGATTTCGTGCTGCCGATCGGCAAGGCGCGAATCCACAAGGTCGGCAAGGACGCGACAATCGTTTCCTTCGGCATCGGCATGACCTACGCGGTCAAGGCGGTTGCCGAGCTGGAAGCGCAGGGCATCGACGTCGAGTTGATCGACCTTCGCACCATCCGTCCGATGGATCTGCCGACGGTCATCGAATCGGTCAAGAAGACCGGTCGCCTCGTGACCGTCGAGGAAGGCTATCCGCAGTCGTCCGTCGGCACCGAAATCGCGACCCGCGTCATGCAGCAGGCCTTCGACTATCTCGATGCCCCGATCCTGACGATCGCCGGCAAGGATGTGCCGATGCCTTACGCCGCGAACCTCGAGAAGCTCGCGCTTCCGAACGTCGCAGAAGTCGTCGATGCGGTGAAAGCCGTTTGCTACAAATAAGGGGAGGGCCCTTCGATGCCTATCAACATCACAATGCCTGCCCTCTCCCCGACGATGGAAGAAGGCAATCTGGCCAAGTGGCTGGTCAAGGAAGGCGATAAGGTCAAGTCTGGCGACGTGATCGCCGAGATCGAGACCGACAAGGCGACGATGGAAGTCGAGGCCGTCGACGAAGGCACCGTTGCCAAGCTCGTCGTTCCCGCCGGCACCGAAGGCGTCAAGGTCAACGCACTGATCGCCGTTCTTGCAGCCGATGGCGAAGATGTCGCCGCGGCCGCAAAGGGTGGCAACGGTGCAGCCGCACCAGCCCCGGCGCCAGCCGAAAAGAAAGAAGAGGCCGTCGCGGCACCCGCGGCTGCGACCACTCCGGCACCGGCCGCGGCTCAAGCCGCACCGGCAGCACCGCAGGCGGCCAAAGCTGACACCGGCGCGCGGGTCTTCTCGTCGCCGCTCGCCCGTCGCCTCGCCAAGGATGCCGGCATCGATCTCTCGGCAATCTCGGGCACCGGCCCGCACGGCCGCGTGATCAAGAAGGACGTCGAAACCGCTGTAGCCGGTGGCGGCGCCAAGCCGGCGGCAACACCTGCAACGGCAGGTACCGCAGCTCCCGCTGCCGCACCGCTCGCCAAGGGCATGTCGGAAGACGCCGTTCTCAAGCTGTTCGAGCCGGGCTCCTACGATCTCGTGCCGCATGACGGCATGCGCAAGACGATCGCCAAGCGCCTCGTCGAGTCCAAGCAGACGATCCCGCACTTCTACGTCTCGGTCGATTGCGAACTCGACGCGCTCTTGGCGCTGCGGGCCCAGCTCAATGCCGCATCCCCTGAAAAGGACGGCAAGCCGGTCTACAAGCTTTCGGTCAACGACATGGTGATCAAGGCCCTGGCGCTTGCCCTGCGCGACGTTCCGGACGCCAACGTCTCCTGGACCGACAGCAACATGGTCAAGCACAAGCACGCCGACGTCGGCGTTGCCGTGTCGATCCCGGGCGGCCTGATCACGCCGATCGTGCGCCAGGCGGAGCTGAAGAGCCTCTCTGCCATCTCCAACGAGATGAAGGACCTCGGCAAGCGCGCCAAGGACCGCAAGCTGAAGCCCGAGGAATATCAGGGCGGCACCACGGCGGTCTCCAACATGGGCATGATGGGCGTCAAGGACTTCGCCGCCGTCGTCAACCCGCCGCACGCAACGATCCTGGCGGTCGGTGCCGGCGAGGAACGCGTCGTGGTCAAGAACAAGCAGATGGTCATCGCCACTGTGATGACCGTCACGCTTTCGACCGACCATCGCTGCGTCGATGGCGCGCTCGGCGCCGAACTGCTCGGTGCCTTCAAGCGCTACATCGAAAACCCGATGGGCATGCTGGTCTGACTTGGACAGGGACCGGCCTTCGGGCCGGTCCGCTCCTTGATCGCAACGCCGAAGGCGGGTCCGGACGATGAAGACAGTTCTCTGCTACGGCGACAGTCTGACCTGGGGCTACGATGCCACGGACGGCGGCCGCCACGTGCTTGCCGATCGCTGGCCAAGCGTTCTGCAGACGGCCCTGGGCGCGCATGTTCAGGTCATCGCCGAAGGACTGAACGGCCGCACGACCGCCTATGACGATCACCTCGCCGATTGCGACCGCAACGGCGCCAAGGTGCTGCCGACCATCCTCCACAGCCATGCACCGATTGATCTGGTCATCCTGCTTCTCGGTGCCAACGATATGAAGCCGATCATTCACGGAACGGCCTTCGGCGCCGTGAAAGGCATCGAGCGTCTGGTCAATCTGGTACGCCGCCACGACTGGCCGGTCGAGAACGTGGAGGCGCCTGAGATCCTGATCGTATCGCCGCCACAGCTTTGCGAAACGGCCAATGCGGCCTTCGGTGCAATGTTCGCCGGTGGCATCGAGCAGTCGGGGTTCCTGGCGCCGCTCTATCGCGATCTTGCCGATGAGCTCGATTGCGGCTTTTTCGATGCGGGATCGGTTGCTGTCACGACGCCAGTCGATGGCGTCCATCTGGATGCGGAAAATACCCGCGCGATCGGCCGAGGCCTCGAGCCAGTCGTGCGAATGATGCTTGGTGTCTGAGATGGCCGACAGCGTCACGATCAGGCGGGCAGAGCGAAGAGAGGCCGCGGAACTCGCGGTTCTCGTCGATATCGCCTCGCAGGGGTTTGCCGCCTGGCTCTGGTATGGCGCGGTCCTCGGGGGTACCACCGATACGGCGTTCGAGCGCGGGCGCAACAAGCTGCGCGAGGACGTCGGGCCGGGAAACTGGCGAGATGCTGTTGTTGCCGGTATCGAGGACGAAATTGCCGGCGTGTCGATTGCATACGGCATTGAGGCATCGGCGGTAGCAGCCGAAGCCAAGCATGCCGTGATCGAGCCGTTGCTCGCCCTGCAGCGGCAAGTGGTCGGTCATTGGTTCATCGATAGCCTCGGCGTCTATCGTCACCGACGGGGCCACGGCATCGGGCGCAGACTGCTTGAGCATGAAATTGCACGCGCCGGCTCGGCGCCGGTGAGCCTGATCACCGAAAGCCACAATGACAGGGCACAGGCGCTTTACAGGGAAAACGGCTTCGAGGAGGCGGCTCGGGCTGAGGCAGTGCCGCTCTTCGAAGGCAGCAGAAAACACGACTGGGTGCTCTTCACCCGCAAGGTCGCTTGAGACAAAGGCAGGAAACACATGGCTGAGAATTACGACGTCATCGTCATCGGTTCGGGTCCGGGAGGCTACATCGCCGCCATTCGTGCGGCGCAGCTGGGTCTCAAGACCGCGGTCGTCGAGCGCGAACACCTGGCCGGAATCTGCTCCAACTGGGGCTGCATCCCGACCAAGGCGCTGCTGCGCTCGGCCGAAGTGCTGCATTATGCCCAGCATCCGGCCAGCTACGGCATCAAGATCGAGGGGGCTGTAACGCCCGACCTGAAGGCGATCGTCGCCCGCTCGCGCGGTATCGCCGAGCGCATGAACGGCGGCGTCGGCTTCCTGATGAAGAAGAACAAGGTCGACGTCATCTGGGGCGAAGCCAAGCTGACGAAGCCCGGAGAGATCGTGGTCGGCAAGTCGACCAAGCCGGCCGTCCAGCCGCAGGCGCCGCTGCCGAAGAACACCAAGGGCGAGGGCACCTACACCGCCAAGCACATCATCATCGCCACTGGCGCTCGTCCGCGCGCACTGCCGGGTATCGAGCCCGATGGCAAGCTGATCTGGACTTATTTCGAGGCGATGAAGCCCGAAGAGATGCCGAAGTCGCTGCTGGTCATGGGCTCTGGTGCGATCGGCATCGAATTCGCTTCGTTCTACCGCACCATGGGCGTTGATGTGACCGTTGTCGAAGTCATGCCCAACGTGATGCCGGTAGAAGATGCCGAGATCTCGAACATTGCCAAGAAGCAGTTCGAAAAGCAGGGCATGAAGATCCATCTGGAAGCCAAGGTGACCAAGGTGGAGAAGGGCGCGAACTCGATCACCGCCCATGTCGAGATGAAGGACGGCAAGATCGAGAAGATCACTGCCGACCGCATGATCTCGGCCGTCGGCGTCCAGGGCAATATCGAGAATCTCGGACTCGAGACGCTTGGGATCAAGACCGACCGCGGCTGCATCGTCATCGACGGCTACGGCAAGACCAATGTGGCCGGCGTCTATGCGATCGGCGATGTCGCCGGCCCGCCGATGCTTGCCCACAAGGCCGAGCATGAGGCCGTCATCTGCGTCGAGAAGATCGCGAGTCTGCCGAACGTGCACCCCATGGACAAGCTGAAGATCCCGGGCTGCACATATTGCCACCCGCAGGTCGCCTCCGTTGGTCTGACGGAAGCCAAGGCGAAGGCCGAAGGTCGCGAGATCCGCGTCGGTCGCTTCCCCTTCGTTGCCAACGGCAAGGCGATCGCGCTTGGCGAAGACCAGGGTTTGGTCAAGACGATCTTCGACAAGAAGACCGGCGAGCTGCTCGGCGCGCACATGGTTGGCGCTGAGGTCACCGAACTGATCCAGGGCTTCGTCGTTGCCATGAACCTGGAGACGACCGAAGAAGACCTGATGCACACGATCTTCCCGCACCCGACGATCTCGGAGACGATGAAGGAAAGCGTGCTTGACGCCTATGGACGTGCGCTGAACGCCTAATCCAAAATGCTGACGCCGGAACTTTTTGGCGCGATCCGGCATTGAGGACTTGTCCTCAATGAACGGAGATTACCATGAGCTTGAACGGCGTCGGCATTCTGGCTGCGATTATCATCGGCGGGTTGGCAGGATGGCTCGCGGAGAGGTTCATGAACAGCGATATGGGTCTGTTCATGAACATAGCGCTCGGCATCATCGGTGCGGTGGTGCTGAATTTCATTCTGGCAGCCTTCGGCATGGCCTTTGCCGGCTGGCTCGCCTATCTGGTCATCGGCTTCATCGGCGCCTGCCTGCTGATTGCCGCCGGCCGCGCTGTCAAGCGATAGCGCCAGACGCTTCCCGTGCGAGCGGTCTGGCCGTCGAGCAAAAAGGTGACCTGACATTTGCCGTCGGTCCATCTATATAGATCGAAAATGGGCCTGCCGGCACGACGCCGAGCCCGCCGCGACGAGGAAGACAGTATGGTAACGGTGTTCGATGCCGTCTCTGAACGGGCGCAACGCGTCCGCCACCCGGAAAAGGCCCACAAGCCCGATACCGAAATGCTGCGCAAGCCGGAATGGATCCGCGTCAAGGCGCCGACCTCGAAGGGCTACCAGGAAACGCGCGAACTGGTGCGTTCGCACAAGCTGGTCACGGTCTGTGAAGAAGCCGGCTGCCCCAACATCGGCGAGTGCTGGGACAAGAAGCACGCCACCTTCATGATCATGGGCGAAATCTGTACCCGCGCCTGCGCCTTCTGCAATGTCTCGACAGGCAAGCCGAATGCGCTCGACATGGCGGAGCCCGAGAACGTCGCCAAGGCCGTCAAGCAGATGGGCCTTTCCCACGTCGTCATTACGTCGGTGGACCGCGACGATCTGCCGGATGGTGGCGCTGAGCATTTCGAGAAGGTGATCTGGGCGATCCGCGCCGCTTCGCCGCAGACCACCATCGAAATCCTGACGCCGGACTTCCTGAAGAAGCCTGGCGCATTGGAGCGCGTGGTCGCCGCCAAGCCCGACGTCTTCAACCACAACATGGAAACCGTTCCGGGCAACTATCTGACCGTTCGTCCGGGTGCGCGCTACTTCCACTCCATCCGCCTGCTGCAGCGGGTGAAGGAACTGGACCCGACGATGTTCACCAAGTCCGGCATCATGGTCGGCCTCGGCGAGGAGCGCAACGAAGTGCTGCAGCTGATGGACGACCTGAGGACCGCGGACGTCGACTTCATGACCATCGGCCAGTACCTGCAGCCGACCCGCAAGCACCACAAGGTCGAGAAGTTCGTGACGCCTGAGGAATTCAAGTCCTACGAGACGGTCGCCTACACCAAGGGCTTCCTGATGGTGGCTTCGAGCCCGTTGACCCGCTCCTCGCACCATGCCGGCGACGACTTTGCCCGCCTGCGTGCAGCGCGCGAAAAGAAGCTCGCAGCTGCGGCCGGGTAGGGCGTCAGGACGTTTCGAAACAACAGGAACTCCGGCCATGGCGCCGGAGTTTCTTTTTATCGTTCTTCCCGTATCGGCCGGGCTCACCCATGGATCAGTCGTCAAAACCCGCTGTCGTGAATTATGTCGACGATGCCGCCGGCGTAGATCACATACGCAACGCGCGGCGCATTCTCGTCGTCGGATGTTCGGGTGGCGGTAAGTCGACGCTTTCGCAGAAGCTCGCGCGGCATTTCGACCTGACCTACATCTCGATCGATCGCGATATCCTGTGGCTGCCCGGCTGGCGACAGCGCGATCGGGCCGAGCAACGCCAGCGCATCGCCGAGAGGATCGCCGCCGATCGCTGGGTCATGGACGGGACCGGTCCGTCTACCTTCGATCTGCGCGTGCCGAGAAGCGATGTGGTGATCTGGGTGCGGATGCCGCGGCTTCTGTGCGTATGGGGCGTTCTCACCCGCTGGCTGAAATATTTCGGCCGCACCCGCCCAGAGATGGCGCCGGGCTGTATCGAGAAGGTCGATCGGGAGTTTCTCGAGTTCATCTGGACATTCGAGCAGAAGTTCTCTCCGCGTATCGTCGCTGGTCTCGCCGAGCATGGCCCTGAAGTGCCGGTTCTACAGTTGAAATCGCGGCGCCAGATGTCGCAGCTTCTTGATCTTCTCGGTCTGCCCGCTTAACTCCCCTCTATGCCGCAATTCGAAACAAACCACATCGTCAAGCACACGGCCGATCAGATGTTCGATCTCGTCGCCGATGTCGAACAGTATCCGCAGTTCCTGCCGCTTTGCGAGGCGCTCGCCGTGCGCTCGCGCAAGGAAAGGGACGGCAAGGTTCTGCTGCTCGCCGACATGACCGTCGGCTACAAGGCGATCCGCGAGACCTTTACCACGCAGGTGCTGCTCAACAGGGCCGAGCGCGTGATCGAGGTCAAATACATCGACGGCCCGTTCAAATATCTCGACAATCGCTGGCGTTTCGAGCCGGCGGGCGAGGGGCAATCGTCGGTGCATTTCTTCATCGACTACGAGTTCAAGAGCCGCATCCTCGGGGCCCTGATGGGGTCGATGTTCGACCGCGCCTTCCGCATGTTTTCCGACGCGTTCGAAAAGCGGGCCGACAAGATCTACGCCGTCTGAGCGACTTCGCCCAGCATCTCCAGCGCCGTCCGGATGGTGGCCAGCCGCACTTCATCGCGGCCGATATCGCCATAGCGCATCTCCCGGTGGAGGGCGGCGCCGTTGCGGCCCGTGGCTGACAGATGCACCAGTCCGACAGGCTTTTCCGCGGATCCGCCGCCCGGTCCGGCAACACCGGTGACGGCGACGGCAAAATTGGCCTCTGAGCGCGATACCGCGCCCCGCGCCATTTCGATCGCCGTCTGCCTTGAGACCGCGCCATGCGCGGCAAGCGTTGCCGGGTCGACGCCGAGCATCTGCACCTTGGCGTCGTTGGAATAGGTGACGAAACCGCGGTCGACGACCGCCGACGATCCGGCAATTTCCGTCAATGCACCGGCAATCAGCCCGCCGGTGCAGGATTCGGCCGTTGCCACCTTGAGGCCGCGCGCGCTGAAATCGGCAATGATCCTCGCCGCCGCGGCCCGGATATCGTCAGGCCACATGGTCTGTGTCCTTTGGCATATAGACAACGGTTGCCGTTGCGATGGCAGCGATGCCTTCATCGCGGCCGACAAAGCCTAGCCTTTCGTTCGTCGTCGCCTTGACCGAGCAGCGGTCGAGATCGATGCCGAGCATGTCGGCGAGGTTTTCGCGCATGGCCTGGCGGTGTGGCCCCACCTTCGGCGCTTCGGCAATCAGCGAGACGTCGGCATTGGTGATTGTACCGCCACGTTGACGAACGATGTTGGCTGCATGTTCGAGGAAGATGCGCGATGGCGCCCCCTTCCACTGCGGATCGGATGGCGGAAAATGGTCGCCGATATCGCCGGCGCCACAGGTGGCAAGCAGCGCGTCGGTAAGCGCATGCAGGGCGACATCGGCGTCCGAATGACCGGAGAGCTTTTTGGAGTGCGGGATCAGGATGCCGCAAAGCGTCACGCCATCGCCTTCGACCAGTTGGTGCACATCATAGCCGTTGCCGGTGCGCACATCCGGAATGAGGTGGCGCTTGAGTTTTTCGTCGGCCATGGCGATGTCCCTTTTCAGTGTAAGCTTGACGTTGTCCACCGTGCCTTCGACGAGTTTGACCGGGATGCCCGCCCATTCGGCGATCGAGGCGTCGTCGGTAAAATCCGTCCGTCCGCTGCCGGCTGCGGCCCGGTGGGCGTCGAGGATGGTCTTGAGGTCGAAAGTCTGCGGCGTCTGTGCCGCGTGAAGATGGTTGCGTGAAACGGTCTGGCTCACCATGCCGGCGGCATCGGCGCGCTTCAGCGTGTCGGACACCGCAATCGCTGGCAGCACGGCGCGCGCACCATTTGCAAGGGCGTCAGCGCAGCGCGACAACAGCGCGTGGTCGGCAAACGGGCGCACGGCATCATGGATCATCACGTTACGTGAGCCCGTTGCAGCTACGGCTTCGAGGCCTGCCAGGACCGATTGTTGCCGGGTTGCGCCGCCGTGGACCACGATCAGCGCGCGCGCCGGCGATCGTTTGCGTGCCGACTCCAGCAGTTCCTCGTCATCGGGGTGGATCACGACGACGATCGGTCCGGCCCCTGGCCATGTCGCGAAAGTGTCAAGCGTATGGGCGATAACGGGCTTGTCGCCGATGGTGCGGTATTGTTTCGGCCCCTCGGCCGACTGCCCCGCGCGTTCGCCGCGCCCTGCTGCGACGATCACAATGCCGCAGGAAAGCTGTTCTTCAGGCTGCATCTTCTGTATGTGGTCCCGGATTTCGCCAATCTTCGCCGTGATGTACCGCGAAGGTCCGTGCTTTGCCAGCCGAACAGGGAAATTTGCCCGAGGCTTCGAAATCGCTTGGCAAGCCAGAGAACAATGTCTAAAAATAGTGCAAGAACACCATGTGCCTGAAAGATATGCATTTGCCAGCTCCGGCCTTGTCATCACCGCTTCGGATCGGGAATATCGAAATCCGCAACCGGGTTGCGCTCGCCCCGATGTCTGGCGTCACCGACCTGCCGTTCCGCACTCTGGCCTGGCGCTACGGTGCGGGCTTCGTCGTGACGGAAATGGTCGCCAGCCGCGAGCTGGTCGGCAATGCGTCGGAATCCTGGGCAAGGCTGAAGAATTCCGGCATCAAGCCTCACATTGTTCAACTGGCCGGGCGCGAAGCCCACTGGATGGCCGAGGCGGCCAAGATCGCCGCCGCCAACGGCGCTGACATCATCGACATCAACATGGGCTGCCCGGCAAAGAAGGTGACGGGCGGCTACTCTGGCTCGGCCCTGATGCGTGATCCCGACCACGCCCTGTCGTTGGTCGAGGCGACCGTCAACGCGGTCGATGTGCCGGTCACCTTGAAGATGCGGCTCGGCTGGGACGAGAACACGATCAACGCGCCGCTGATTGCCAGGAGGGCGCAGGAGGCCGGCGTCCAGGCGATAACCGTGCATGGCCGCACCCGCATGCAGTTCTACACCGGCAAGGCCGATTGGGACGCGATCCGCGCCGTGCGCGAGGTTGTGACGGTGCCGCTGGTCGCCAACGGCGACGTCGATACGGTCGCGGATGCGCAGGAAATCCTCAGGCGCTCGGGCGCCGATGCTGTCATGGCAGGACGGTCCTCGCAGGGCCGTCCCTGGCACGTCGGCGTTCTCGCCGGTGCTGCCCGCCATCCTGATCAGGCGGAGATCGCCGACATTTTCGTGGAGCACTACGAGATGATGCTCGAATTCTACGGTGCCGATACGGGCCTGAGGCATGCGCGCAAGCATGTCGGCTGGTATCTCGAGCGCTTCGCACCCGATCTCACTGGGTCGGAGAAGGGCGCGATCCTGACTTCGACCGAGCCGAAATCCGTCGCCGCGCGCGCCTCGGATGCCATTCGCAGTTCGCATGCGACCATCTCGCGCGAAGGGATCGCCGCATGACCGAAAAGCCGAATGTTCAGGAAGCCGCGTCGGCTGCAAACGGCTTGTCGATGGCCGTGCTCAACGCCATCCAGAACCCTGTGATCCTTGTCGATCAGAACGGTCTCGTCGCCTTTGCTAACTGGGAAGCCGAATCCTTCTTCGGCGCCAGCGCCAATCATCTGGCGCGCCACGACATCAGCGCCTTCATCCCGTTCGGCAGCCCGCTTCTGACGCTGATCGAGCAGGTGCGCGAGCGCAAGGCGCCGGTCAACGAGTATCGTGTCGATCTGAGCTCGCCGCGGCTCGGCGCCGACAAGCTCGTCGATCTCTATGTCGCGCCCGTCGTGTCGGAGCCGGGCTCCGTCGTTGTCGTCTTCCAGGAGCGATCGATGGCCGACAAGATCGACCGGCAGCTGACCCATCGCGCGGCGGCACGTTCGGTCACCGGTCTTGCCTCCATGCTGGCGCACGAGATCAAGAACCCGCTTTCTGGCATTCGCGGCGCGGCACAGTTGCTGGAAACATCCGCCAACGATGAGGATCGGGCGCTGACGCGACTGATCTGCGACGAGACCGACCGGATCGTTTCTCTCGTCGACCGGATGGAAGTGTTTTCCGACGAGCGGCCGGTTGATCGCGTTCCGCTCAACATTCACTCGGTGCTCGATCACGTGAAGGCGATCGCGAGGGCCGGTTTCGCACGCCGGATCAAGGTGACGGAGAATTACGATCCGTCGCTGCCTTCGGTCTTTGCCAACCGCGATCAGCTGGTGCAGGTCTTTCTCAATCTCATCAAGAATGCAGCGGAAGCGATCGGCGACCGGCCGGAAGGCGAGATCATGCTGACGACCGCCTACAGACCCGGCATCCGCCTGTCGGTCGCCGGCACACGCGAGAAAATCTCGTTGCCGCTCGAATTCTGCGTGCACGACAACGGTCCGGGCGTTCCTTCCGACCTGCTGCCGCATCTGTTCGATCCGTTCATTACCACCAAGACTAACGGTTCGGGTCTTGGGCTGGCTCTGGTTGCCAAGATCATCGGCGGTCACGGCGGCATCGTCGAATGCGACAGCCAGCAGAACCGCACGACTTTCCGCGTCCTCATGCCGGCCTCCAAGGGGCAGGCGGCGGATGAAGACGATATGCCTGTGACAAAAGGAAGTATTGCATGACGGGTGCCACCATCCTCGTCGCGGATGACGACGCAGCCATTCGCACCGTGCTCAATCAGGCGCTGAGCCGCGCCGGCTACGACGTTCGCATCACGTCGAACGCGGCAACGCTCTGGCGCTGGATTTCCGCCGGCGACGGTGACCTCGTGGTCACTGACGTGGTGATGCCCGACGAGAATGCGTTCGACCTTTTGCCGCGCATCAAGAAGGCGCGCCCGGACCTGCCGGTTCTGGTCATGAGCGCGCAGAACACCTTCATGACCGCGATCAAGGCATCGGAGAAGGGCGCCTACGACTATCTGCCGAAGCCGTTCGATCTGACCGAGCTGATCGGCATCATCGGTCGGGCCCTGGCCGAGCCGAAGCGCCGCCCGGCGAAGATCGATGACGATTCTCAGGATGGCATGCCGCTTGTCGGCCGCTCCGCGGCAATGCAGGAGATTTACCGGGTGCTTGCCCGGCTGATGCAGACCGACCTGACGCTGATGATCACCGGTGAATCCGGGACGGGCAAGGAACTGGTGGCGCGCGCGCTGCACGACTACGGCAAGCGCCGCAACGGTCCCTTCGTTGCCATCAACATGGCGGCGATCCCGCGCGACCTGATCGAATCGGAGCTGTTTGGCCATGAGAAGGGCGCCTTCACCGGTGCACAGACCCGTTCGACCGGCCGTTTCGAGCAGGCCGAAGGCGGCACGCTCTTCCTCGACGAGATCGGTGACATGCCGATGGACGCGCAGACGCGGCTGCTGCGCGTGCTGCAGCAGGGCGAATACACGACAGTTGGCGGTCGCACGCCGATCCGCTCCGATGTGCGCATCGTGGCTGCAACCAACAAGGACCTGAAGCAGTCGATCAATCAGGGCCTCTTCCGCGAGGATCTTTACTACCGACTGAACGTGGTGCCGCTGCGTCTGCCGCCGCTGCGCGACCGCGCAGAAGACATTCCGGATCTCGTACGCCATTTCGTCCAGCAGGCCGAAAAGGAGGGGTTGGACGTCAAGCGTTTCGACCAGGAAGCGCTGGAGCTGATGAAGGCCCATCCGTGGCCCGGTAACGTGCGCGAGCTCGAAAACCTCGTGCGTCGCCTGACGGCGCTTTATCCGCAGGATGTCATCACCCGGGAAATCATCGAAAACGAACTTCGGTCCGAAATCCCCGACAGTCCCATTGAAAAGACGCAAGTCCGCAACGGGTCTCTCTCGATCTCTCAGGCCGTCGAGGAAAACATGCGGCAGTATTTTGCCGGCTTCGGCGATACGCTGCCGCCGAGCGGCCTCTATGAGCGCGTGCTGGCCGAGATGGAGTATCCGCTGATCCTCGCAGCACTGACGGCGACCCGGGGAAATCAGATCAAGGCCGCCGATCTGCTCGGGCTCAACCGCAATACGCTGCGCAAGAAGATCCGAGAGCTCGGCGTTTCGGTCTATCGCAGCTCACGCACGGCTTGACTTGGTCGCCACCACCGTTGCATTTTCGCCACAATGCGTTGCTTGAACGTGTTATGACCGCCGAATCGAGCGGTGTTGCGCTGCTTTGCCCTGCCTTGGTGCTGTGGCGCATGCGCAACAACCCCGATGGATGGTCCGGTCAATACCTTGACCCGGAATGTGAGTGAGAATTGCCGCTGCCGAAGGGCGACGGCCGGGGGAACATTTCTATATGGTGGACGCAATGGCCTTGCCACTGGGCACAGATGATGGACTGGCGGCACACGACCGCCGCGCGTCCTTCGCCCTACCGGGCCTCATGCTGGCGATCGGCGCGCTCATCTGTGCAACGCTGTCTCTGCTGGTCCTGCTCGGTTTGACGCCGATCCGGCTGGAGCGCAACGTCTTCATTGCCTGTGCGGCGATCAACGGCGTGTTCGTGGTCGGGCTGATCTATCTCATCGTTCGCGAAATTCTGAGGCTGCTGCGCGCGCGCAGCAAGGGGCGCGCTGCAGCCCGGTTGCACGTGCGTATCGTCGCGCTGTTTTCGATTGTCGCGATCACGCCCGCCATCCTGGTGGCGATCTTCGCCAGCATCACCCTCGATGTCGGTCTCGACCGCTGGTTCTCGTTGCGCACGCAGGCGATCGTGCGCTCGTCGATCAGCGTGGCTCAAGCCTACGTGCTGGAGAACGCCAGCTATCTTCAGGGCCAGACCGTGTCGATGGCAAACGACCTTGAGCGCAACAGGCAACTCTACAGCCTCGACCGCACCGGCTTTACCGAACTGATGACGCGCCAGGCGAGAGGCCGCGGCATGCTCGGCGCGTTTCTTGTGCGCGCCGATGGCAGCGCCATTCTTCAGGCGAACATCTCAACCGAAAAGCCGCTGCCGGCCATTCCGCCGGATGCATTGAAGAGCACGGTCTCCGGCCAGCCGACATTGATCCCGCCGGGGATCACCAATCTCGTCGGGGCGGTGATCCCGCTCGACGACATTCCCGGCACCTATCTCTACACCGTGCGCAACGTCGATCCGGAAGTGATGCGCTCGCTGCGGCTGATGGAAGAAAACACCGCGGAGTACAAGACGCTGGAGGCCGGCCGCGCCTTCACGCAGATCGCCTTCGGCGTGCTCTACATCGGCTTTGCCCTGATCGTGCTGCTTGCAGCGATTTGGACCGCGATCGCGGTCGCCGACCGTATCGTCCGGCCGATCCGCCAGTTGATCGGTGCTGCCGACAGCGTTGCTGCTGGCAATCTCGACGTCGTGGTGCCGGTGCGTGCCGTCGACGGCGACGTCGGCAACCTGTCGCGCACGTTCAACAAAATGGTCTCCGAGATCCGCACCCAGCAGGAGCAGATCCTCGAGGCCAAGGACGAGGTCGATCATCGCAGGCGCTTCATCGAGGCAGTGCTTTCGGGTGTCACTGCCGCCGTCATCGGCGTCGGCCGCGATCGCCAGATCACCATCGCCAACTCTTCTTCGGAGGAGTTCCTGAAAAAGACCGCGCCGGATCTTCTCGGGGCGGATCTGCGCGTCGTTGCGCCTGAAATCGAGGAAGTGCTGGTCGAGGCGGAAAGCCGCTACCGCAACAACTTCCGCAAGCAGATCAACATCATGCGCGGCGGAACCGAGCGCACGCTCAACATCCAGGTGACGCGCGAAGAAGGTGGCGAGGCAAACGAATCCTACGTCATCACCATCGACGACATCACCGACCTGGTGATCGCGCAGCGCTCGACCGCCTGGGCCGACGTCGCGCGCCGTATCGCACATGAGATCAAGAACCCGCTGACCCCGATCCAGCTCTCCGCCGAGCGTCTGAAACGTCGCTACGGCAAGCAGATCGATCAGGAGGATCGGGTGGTTTTCGACCAGTGCACCGATACGATCGTTCGGCAGGTCGAGGATATCGGCCGGATGGTTGACGAGTTCTCGGCCTTCGCCCGCATGCCCAAGCCGACAAAGGAGAAGGCGGATCTGCGCGCCATCCTGAAGGACGCGGTGTTTCTGCGCGAAATGGGCAACAACCATATTCACTTCCAGCGCGACTTCGGCGATGAGCCGCTCGAAGGCATGTTCGATGGCCGCATGCTCGGCCAGGCCTTCGGCAACATCGTCAAGAATGCGGTGGAGTCGATCGAGGCGGTGCCGACGGACGCGGTCCGTGGCGAACCGAAAGTGCTGGTGCGCGCCCATCGCGACGAAACGACCGGCCGGTTCATCGTCGATGTCGTCGACAACGGCAAGGGCCTGCCGACCGAGAACCGGCATAGAATATTGGAACCGTATATGACGATGCGCGAGAAAGGCACGGGACTTGGTCTGGCCATCGTCAAGAAGATCATTGAGGACCATGGCGGACAACTGGAATTGCACGACGCACCGACCGATTTCGATGGCGGCGCCGGCGCAATGATCCGCGTGATCCTGCCGCCCGCCGGAGAAGCCGGGGGCGAAGACACTTTGAAGGGTAAGGGTACGAGCGATGGCCGCTGACATTCTGGTTGTGGACGATGAGGAAGACATCCGTGAGATCGTCTCCGGCATCCTGTCCGACGAAGGGCACGAGACCCGCACGGCTTTCGACAGCGACAGCGCGCTCGCGGCCATCAGCGACCGCGTCCCGCGGCTCGTCTTTCTCGATATCTGGATGCAGGGCAGCCGTCTCGATGGCCTGGCGTTGCTCGACGAGATCAAGTCGCGCCATCCGGACCTGCCGGTCGTGATGATTTCCGGTCACGGCAACATCGAAACGGCGGTCAACGCCATCAAGCGCGGGGCCTATGATTTCATCGAGAAGCCGTTCAAGGCCGATCGGTTGATCCTGATCGCCGAGCGCGCGCTGGAAAACTCCAAGCTGAAGCGCGAAGTCTCGGAGCTGAAGAAAAAGTCGGGCGATCCGGTCGAACTGATTGGCACCTCGGTTGCCGTATCGCAGCTCCGCCAGACGGTGGAAAAGGTCGCGCCGACCAACAGCCGCATCATGATCCAGGGACCATCGGGCTCCGGCAAGGAGCTGGTGGCACGCATGATCCACCGCAAGTCGACACGCTCGACCGGTCCGTTCGTCGCCTTGAATGCCGCGGCTATCACGCCCGACCGGATGGAGGTCGCGCTCTTCGGTACCGAGGGAACGCCTGGCCAGCCACGCCGCACCGGCGCGCTCGAAGAGGCGCATGGGGGTATCCTCTATCTCGACGAAGTCGGCGAAATGCCGCGCGAGACCCAGAACAAGATCCTTCGCGTGCTCGTCGACCAGCAGTTCGAGCGCGTCGGCGGCACCAAGCGCGTCAAGGTCGACGTTCGCATCATCTCGTCGACCGCCTACAACCTTGAGAACATGATTTCGGAAAGCCTGTTCCGCGAGGATCTCTACCATCGTCTGGCGGTCATCCCCGTGCGGGTGCCGGCGCTGGCCGAGCGCCGCGAGGATATTCCTTTCCTCGTCGACATGTTCATGCGGCAGGTCAGCGAGCAGGCTGGCATCCGTCCGCGCAAGATCGGCGACGATGCGCTTGCCGTGCTGCAGGCCCACGACTGGCCAGGCAACATTCGCCAACTGCGCAACAATATCGAACGGTTGATGATCCTGGCGCGCAGCGATGGCCCGGATACGCCGATTTCGGCCGACATGTTGCCGACCGAGGTTGGCGATACCCTGCCGAAGATCTCGGCGCAGGGCGATCAGCACATCATGACGCTGCCGCTGCGCGAGGCTCGCGAAATGTTCGAGCGCGATTATCTGATCGCGCAGATCAACCGATTCGGCGGCAACATTTCGCGTACTGCCGAGTTCGTCGGCATGGAGCGGTCGGCGCTTCACCGCAAGCTGAAGTCGCTCGGCGTTTGACGGTCAATTCCTTTCGGCCAGCGGCCGCCCTTGAGTGAAAGAACGACATGAAGGTCATCATTTGCGGTGCGGGGCAGGTCGGCTACGGCATCGCGGAACGGCTGGCTCAGGAAGACAATGACGTGTCGGTGATCGACACGTCGGCGGCGCTGATTGCCAACATTACCGAAAGCCTCGACGTGCGCGGCTATGTCGGCCATGGCGCTCATCCTGATGTGCTGGCCAAGGCCGGTGCCGATCAGGCCGACATGCTGATCGCGGTGACGTTGTTCGACGAGGTCAACATCGTTGCCTGCGAGGTGGCGCACGCGATCTTCAACGTGCCGACCAAGGTGGCCCGCATCCGCGCGCAGAACTATCTGGCTCCGGAATATGCCAACCTGTTTTCCCGCGAGAACGTGCCGATCGACGTGACCATTTCGCCGGAAGTCGAGGTTGGCCGGATGGTGTTGCGGCGCATTTCATTCCCGGGCGCGACGGATGTGGTGCGCTTTGCCGACGATCGGATTGCGATGGTGGCGATCGAGTGCATGGAAGACTGCCCTGTCGTCGATACGCCGCTGCAGCAGCTGAGCGAGCTGTTCCCCGATCTGCAAGCGACCGTCACCGGGATCTTCCGCAACGGCAAGCTGATCGTGCCGCATTCGTCGGATCAATTGCGGACCGGCGACCTTGCCTATGTCGTGTGCGATCGGGACCACGCCCGCCGCACACTCGCGCTTTTCGGCCACGAGGAGCAGGAGGCGCGCCGCATCGTCATTCTCGGCGGCGGCAATATCGGCTACTTCGTCGCCAAGGCGATCGAGGAAAACCAGCCGCGAACCCGGGTCAAGCTGATCGAAAGCGACCGTGATCGCGCTGTGATGATGGCCGACAAACTCAGCAACACCGTCGTTCTCAACGGTTCGGCCATGGAACAGCGCATCCTGATGCAGGCCGACGTCCAGGATGCCGATCTGGTGGTGGCGCTCACCAACAACGACCAGATCAATATCCTCGGCAGCATGATGGCCAAGCGTCTGGGGGCGAAATCGACGCTCGTGCTGATCAATGAGCCGTCCTACCAGGATTTCGCCGGAACCGCCGGGGTCGATGCCTATATCAATCCTCGCGCGGTGACGATTTCGCGCGTGCTGCAGCACGTGCGCAAGGGGCGCATTCGCTCCGTCTATGCCGTCCAGAAGGGGACGGCCGAAGTGATCGAAGCCGAAGCGCTTGAAACCTCGCCGCTGGTCGGCAAGGCCTTACGGGAGCTGGATCTTCCTGATGGCATTCGCATCGGCGCGCTTTACCGGGACAAAACGTTCATCCGCCCGCACGGCGACACCAAGATCAAGGCCAGGGATCGCGTGGTGCTCTTTGCTGCGGCTGACGCCGTGCGCCACGTCGAGCAACTCTTCCGCGTCAGTATCCAGTTTTTCTAGGGTCAACAATTGCCATGCCGAGAATTGCCTATGTCAACGGCGCCTACGTGGCCTACGCAGATGCAGCCGTTCATATCGAGGATCGCGGCTATCAGTTCGCGGACGGAGTCTACGAGGTCTGCGAGATCCGACATGGCTTCATCGTCGATCTCAGCCGTCACCTCGATCGCCTCGGCCGCTCCCTGAGCGAGCTTCGCATCGACTGGCCGATGAGCCGGGCGGCGCTGATCCACGTCATACGCGAGGTGTTGCGGCGTAACCGGGTGCGAAACGGCCTGTTCTACATGCAGGTGACGCGCGGCAGCGCACGTCGCGACCATGTGTTTCCACACAAGGATACCGTTCCGACAATCGTCGTGACGGCCAAGCGGACCGATCCAGCGGCAATCGCGCGAAAGAATGCCGAGGGCATCGCGGCGATCACCGTTCCCGAGAACCGCTGGGATCGCGTCGATATCAAGTCGGTGGGTCTGCTGCCGAACGTGCTGGCCCGCCAGAAGGCCAAGGAGGAGGGTGCCCACGAGGCGATCTTCATCGATCCCGACGGCACCGTGAAGGAAGGTGCGGCAACCAATGTCTGGATCGTCGATCGCGATGGTGTCTTGCGCACCCGCCCGGCCGATCACGGCATTCTCAAGGGCATCACCCGCACGACTCTGATGGATGTTGCAGGCCCCCTCGGCATCAGGATCGAGGAGCGGGCCTTCAGCGTCGATGACATGCTGGCCGCGCGCGAGGTCTTCATCACTGCGGCGACGAGCATCTGTTTTCCGGTCGTTTCCATCGACGGCAAACCGATCGGCAACGGTCATCCGGGAAGCATAGCACAGAATATTCGTGAAGCCTTTTTCGACGTTGCGGAAAAGACATTGATTTGATACCAAACTGACAGAGGCGCCGGGGAAGGGTACTTGGGACGCCTCTGATTGAAAAAAATAGACAAAATTCACCGGCGCGCGACGCCGGCAAATAAGAAAGAATCGGCGCGATGGCGGAACGTTCTCAGAACCTGCAGGATCTTTTTCTCAATACGGTCCGCAAACAGAAGATTTCTCTGACAATTTTTCTTATCAACGGCGTCAAATTGACGGGCGTCGTCACGTCTTTTGACAATTTCTGTGTATTGTTGCGCCGCGATGGTCACTCGCAGCTCGTCTACAAGCACGCGATCTCGACCATCATGCCCGGCCAGCCGCTGCAGATGTTCGAGAACGAAGAAGCCGCATCCTGACGGGACGTAAGGCACATTACCAAACGGGATTCAAAGTCGTCGTCGATCATTCCGGAGCTTGAAACGCTCCGCGACGACATGCGCGCTGTCGTCATCGTGCCGGTTCTGAAGAAGACCGGCCGGCAGTCGGCGGAAACTCTTTCTGCAACCAGCACCCGCACCGACGAAAGTCGGCTGGAGGAGGCCGCGGGCCTGGCCCGCGCGATCGACCTCAACGTCGTTCACGGTGCCATCGTCTCGGTGGCGCAGCCAAAGCCGGGTACGCTGCTCGGCACTGGCAAGATCGAGGAGATCGGTCATATCCTCGTCGAACAGGATGCCGGTCTGGTCATTGTCGACCACCCGCTGACGCCGGTGCAGCAGCGCAACCTGGAAAAGGAATGGAACGCTAAGGTCATCGACCGGACGGGCTTGATCCTTGAAATCTTCGGGCGCCGCGCTTCCACCAAGGAAGGCACGCTGCAGGTCGATCTCGCGCATCTCAACTATCAGAAGGGCCGGCTCGTCAGAAGCTGGACCCACCTCGAGCGCCAGCGCGGCGGTGGCGGCTTCATGGGCGGCCCTGGTGAAACACAGATCGAGGCGGACCGGCGCTTGCTGCAGGACCGCATCGTCAAGCTCGAGCGCGAGCTGGAGCAGGTTCGCCGGACGCGACAGCTGCATCGTTCCAAGCGCAAGAAGGTTCCGCATCCGATCGTGGCGCTCGTCGGCTACACCAATGCCGGCAAGTCGACACTGTTCAACAGGATGACAGGTGCGGGTGTGCTCGCCGAAGACATGCTGTTTGCGACGCTTGATCCGACGCTGCGGCGCCTGAAGCTGCCGCACGGCCGCATGGTGATCCTGTCCGACACGGTCGGGTTCATTTCCGACCTGCCGACGCATCTGGTTGCTGCTTTCCGCGCCACGCTTGAAGAAGTGCTTGAAGCCGACCTGATCCTGCATGTGCGCGATCTCTCCGATCCGGACAATGCGGCGCAGGCCAGCGACGTGCTGCGCATTCTCGCCGATCTCGGTATCGACGAGAAGGAAGCAGCAGCCCGGCTTGTCGAGGTCTGGAACAAGATCGACCGCCTCGAACCGGAAGCGCGCGAAGCCTTGACGAACAAGGCAGCCAGCTCCGAAAATACCGTTGCGGTTTCGGCCGTTACGGGTGAGGGCGTCGATGGGTTGCTGGCCGAGATCGGCCGCAGGCTCTCCGGTGTCCTGACCGAATGCACCGTCGTTCTCGGTGTCGACCAGCTGCAGCTTCTGCCCTGGGTCTACGAGCACGCTATCGTCGACGGCCGCGAAGATCTTGAGGACGGCACGGTCAGCCTCGATCTGCGTCTTACCGAAAACGAGGCTGTTGAGCTGGAACGCCGGCTCGGCAACGGACCGAAGCCCGCTGCACCAGACTGGTAAGTGCACTTGCCTGAGGCGCGCTTGACGCCTCAGGTCAGCTGCCGTTCGATCGCCTTGGCGGCCTGCCACAGGTCTTCCATGCGTTCCAGGGTCGCCGCTTCTAGCGTCTCGCCCTGAGCATGCAGCTCATTCTCGATATGGGCAAAGCGCCGACGGAACTTGGTATTGGTGCCGCGCAGCGCCATTTCCGGATCGGCGCCGACATGGCGGCCGATGTTCACCATCGCGAAGATCAGGTCGCCGAGTTCATCGGCCACCTTCGCTTGGTCTTTTTCGCGCAGCGCCTCGCGCAATTCGCCAATTTCCTCCTCGATCTTGTCGAGAATCGGCTCCGGTTCGGACCAGTCGAACCCCACCTTGGCGGCGCGCTCCTGAAGCTTGAGCGCCTCGACAAGGGCCGGAAAGCTGCGTTGGATCGACCCCAGATGGCTGGCCGCGCCGTCTGCGGACAGGCCGCGGTCGGTGCGTCGCGCCTGACGCTCGGCTTTTTCCGCCTGCTTGATCTTGTCCCACTGGTTCTTGACGGCCTCCGGCGTGTCTGCGTCCGAGCGGGCAAAGACATGCGGGTGGCGCCGGATCATCTTGCGCGTCACCGCCTCGACGACATCGCCAAAGGCGAATTCGCCAGCTTCTTCGGCCATGCGCGCGTGAAACACCACCTGTAGCAGGAGGTCGCCCAGTTCGTCGCAAAGGTCATGCATGTCGCCGCGCTCGATCGCATCGGCAACTTCGTAGGCTTCCTCGATCGTGTAGGGCTTGATCGTCTCGAACGTCTGCACGACGTCCCATGGGCAACCGGTTTCCGGCTGGCGTAGCGCCTCCATGATGGCAAGGAGGCCTTTGATGTCGCGTGATGGTTCCATGGCTCAGTTCAACGGTATGGCGTTATCGTTTTTGCCCGACTGGTAGCTGTCGGACAGGCGCTGATAGCGATCGCGGATGCGTGCGTCCTGGACAGCAAGTCTCTGCTGCGTTGCCTCGTCCAGATCCTTGGCGAGCGCCGCGATCGAAGAGGACGTCCAGAAGGCGTTGTTCTGCGCATAACCGCCCGGTTCAAGCAGGAAAACTTCCTTCAGGATTTTCAGGTCGTGCGGGATGGAGAAGCTGTCGCGCGAATCTTCGTGGCTGAAGAAATAGTAGAAATTATCAAAGCCCGCCCAGGTGATCGCCGAAAGGCACATCGAGCAGGGTTCGTGCGTGGACAGGAAGATCAGGTCGCGTGTATCCGGCTTCTGCGCCATCTCGTAGAAGCGCTTGAGCGTATGCACTTCGCCGTGCCAGAGCGGGTTTTCGGTCTCGTTGTTGGTCTCGGCCAGAACGAGCGAAAGATCCGATTTGTTGAGGATCGCGGCGCCGAACACCTTGTTGCCTGCTGCGACGCCCTTTTCGGTGAGCGGCAGGATGTCCTGCTCGATCACGTCCAGCAGTCGTCCGGCCAGTTCGGGTTGTGCCATGTCTTCGGTCTCCGCCAGATCTTTTGCGGCATTTAACGGAGGATGACCCTTGCGCGCAATGGCCAGCGGCAGTGTCACCGGGCAGTCGTTCCGGAGATATTTGCTCAAAATGCCGCATGACCGAGCAAAACAATACGGGACCTGAAAGCCATTGAAATTTCTGTTTCTTCAATTGCCCCGTGCGATGCTGGATATTCAGCGGAGCCTGTAGAAGGAACAGATTGCAAGACTATGCCGCAGCAGCTCTCCGTCTTCCCCGCATTCTTTCGCGTCTCACAAAAGCGCGTTGCCGTGTTCGGCAATGGCGACGAGGCCTTTGCGAAGGTGCGCCTGCTGCTCAACACCGAAGCCCAGATCGCCGTCCATGCCGACGCGCCGGAGGCTGACTTCGCAGAGTTCCTGCGTGACAGGGCTATCGAAACCGTTCGTGCACCCTTCGCTCCGCAGCAACTCGAAGGTGCGATCCTGGTTTTCGCTGCGACCGGTGATGCGGCGGAAGATCGAAAAATCGTCATCGCCGCGCGCGCGCAGAAGATCCCGGCAAACGCCGTCGATCAGCCTGACTATTGCGATTTCTTTACCCCGGCGCTGGTCAATCGCGCTCCGGTCGCGGTTGCCATCGGCACCGAAGGTGCCGGCCCGGTGCTCGCCCAGATGATCCGGGCGCAGATCGATCAGTTGTTGTCGCCGTCGCTCGGGCTGGTCGCGTCGCTTGCGGCAGGTTACCGCGAAACGGTCGATCGGCTCGTGCCGCGTGGTGTCGCGCGCCGCCTCTTCTGGCGCCGTTTCTTCCAGGGGCCGGTTGCCGACAAGATCGCACTTGGCGATGTCGCGGCGGCGCGCCGCGAAGCGTCTCGTTTGCTTGATACCGCGCAGGCTGCTTCCGGCCATGTCTGGCTCGTCGGAGCCGGGCCAGGTGCCGAAGATCTGCTGACGCTGCGCGCGCAGCGGGTGATGATGGAGGCTGATGCGATCGTCTACGACGCGCTGGTGCCTCAGGCGATTGTCGACATGGGCCGCCGGGACGCGGAAAGGCTCTCCGTCGGCAAACGCAAGGGTTGCCACACGAAGTCACAGGACGAGATCAACCAGTTGCTGGTGAAGCTCGCAAGCGAGGGCAAGCGCGTCGTTCGCCTGAAGTCCGGCGACCCACTCGTCTATGGCCGCGCCGGTGAGGAAATGGCGGCGCTGCGCGACGCAGATATCACCTACGAAATCGTGCCCGGGATCACGTCCGCTTTTGCCGCGGCGGCGGATTTCGAGCTTCCGTTGACCCTGCGCGGCGTCGCTTCGTCGCTGGTGTTTACCACTGGTCATGATCTGGCGGGCGAAGTGTTGCCGGACTGGGCGCGGCTTGCGGTTTCCGGCGCGACCATCGCCGTCTACATGGGGCGCACGGTCGCCGCTTCTGTCGCCGGCCGCCTGATGCAGGCGGGCTTGCCCGCTGAAACCACCGTCGCTGTGATCGAAAACGCCAGCCGCGCCGACCGCCGGCTGCTGCATGGTACACTCAAGGATCTGCCCGACCTCGAAGGTCGCACAGAGCTTTCGGGCCCGGTCATGGTGATCATCGGCGACGCTGTTGCCGGCGCGAATTTCGCGCGCTCCGAACCGCTGGTCGCCGGCAAGCGCACGCCAACACAGATCGAAGCTGCCGCTGAGCGCAGCGAACAGATTGCGAACTAAGGGAAACGTCATGGTGAACAAGGTTTTGACGGCAAATCGGCTCTCGGATGGCATATCCGTCTGGCTGGATGCCTCGGGCAACTGGGTCGAACAGCTCCAGCAGGCCTTCATTGCCCGCCATGCCGAGGCGGTTACCGCGCTCGAAGCGACGGGCAAGCTGGCCTTTGAAGACAACAAGGTCGTCGACGCCAACGTCGTCGATGTCGAGGAAGTCAATGGTACCTTGCGGCCGCTGCGCATGCGCGAGCGCATTCGCGCCGAGGGACCCTCGATCCCCTATGCCGCCGGATACAATGGCCTTGCCGGCCCGAACTTTGCTGCCTGAGGAAACGATACGACATGTACCGCTACGATGAATTCGATCACGCCTTCGTTTCCTCGCGCGTCGACCAGTTCCGCGATCAGGTCGAGCGCCGCCTGAGTGGCGAACTGGCCGAGGATGCCTTCAAGCCGCTACGCCTGATGAATGGCGTCTATCTGCAACTGCACGCCTATATGCTGCGCGTCGCCATTCCCTATGGCACGCTGTCGAGCCGCCAGATGCGCATGCTTGCTCATATCGCTCGCAAATACGATCGCGGCTATGGCCACTTCACCACCCGCCAGAACATCCAGTACAACTGGCCGCGCCTGTCCGACACGCCGGATATCCTCGACGAGCTGGCCGCCGTCGAGATGCATGCACTGCAGACATCGGGCAATTGCATTCGCAACGTGACGGCCGATCATTTCGCCGGTGCTGCGGCCGATGAAGTTGCCGATCCAAGACCTTACGCCGAAATCCTCAGGCAGTGGTCGAGCGTGCATCCGGAATTCTCGTTCCTGCCGCGCAAGTTCAAGATCGCCGTTACCGGCGCCGAGCGCGACCGTGCCGCGATCCAGGTCCATGATATCGGTCTGCACCTGAAGAAAGACGAGAACGGCCGCATCGGCTTTGCCGTTTATGTTGGCGGCGGACAGGGCCGCACGCCGATGATTGCCAAGAAGATCCGCGACTTCCTGCCGGAAAAGGATCTTCTGTCCTACACCACGGCGATCATGCGCGTGTACAACCTCCATGGCCGACGCGACAACAAGTACAAGGCGCGCATCAAGATCCTCGTGCATGAAACCGGCGCGGAAGAGCTTTCCCGTCAGGTCGAGGTCGAATTTGCAGCGCTCAAGGATACTGAGCTGAAGCTGCCTGAAGCCGACATCCAGGCAATTTCCACCTATTTTGCGCCGCCGGCACTGGAAGCCCGCGCCGAGGGCTGGGAGAGCCTGGCGCGCTGGAAGAAGACCGATCCGGAATTTTCCCGCTGGGTTCACCAGAACGTGCAGCCACATAAGCACCCGGACTACGGCATGGTGACGATCTCGCTGAAGCCCATCGGCGGCATTCCGGGGGATGCGACCGATGCGCAGATGGACGCGGTCGCCGATATCGCCGAGGAATATGCCTTCGACGAGATCCGTGTCAGCCATGAACAGAACCTGATCTTGCCGCATGTGGCGCTCGCCGATCTGGAGCCGATCTATCGCGCGCTCGTGGTTGCCGGTCTGGCAACGGCCAATGCCGGGCTGATCACCGACATCATTGCCTGTCCCGGGCTCGACTACTGCGCGCTTGCAAATGCGCGTTCCATCCCGGTGGCGCAGGAGATCTCGACCCGCTTTGGCGCGCCAGAGCGCCAGGCCGAGATCGGCGAGCTGAAGATCAAGATTTCCGGCTGCATCAATGCCTGCGGCCACCATCATGTCGGCCATATCGGTTTGCTCGGCGTCGAGAAGAAGGGGGCGGAACTCTACCAGATCACGCTCGGCGGCTCCGGCGATGAGAACACGTCGATCGGCGAGATCATCGGTCGTGGCTTCGAGCCGGAAAAGGTAACCGACGCGATCGAGACAATCGTCGATACCTATCTCGGGCTGCGAAACGACCAATCGGAGACGTTCCTTGCGGCGTACCGTCGGGTCGGCCCGCAACCTTTCAAGGACGCGCTCTACGGCGGCAGCGCACAGGAAGCCGCCTGATGGGCGAAGGAACGGACATGACAAAAATCTGGAAGGAAACCGGCTTCGTGAGCGATGATCCCTGGATCATCGAAAACGAGGAGACCAAGGCCGGCTCGAACGAAAAGGCCGTCCTCGGGCTTGAGGCGTTTCTCGCCAAGGTCGCTGAGACGGACGAGGCGGGCCTCGGCGTGGTCGTCGCTCCGGCCGATGACGTGACCAAACTGCAGCCCTATCTCGACCGCATCGCGCTGATCGCGGTTGCATTTCCGGCCTTCAATGACGGGCGCGCGTTCAGCCACGCGTCGCTTGTGCGCGCAAGGCTTGGTTTTGCCGGCGAGGTGCGGGCGGTCGGAGATGTGTTGATCGACCAGATCCCTTTGATGCTGCGGTGTGGCATCGACAGTTTCGCGGTCACCAACGGCACGGCGCTTAAACGTTTGACGGAAGGCCGGTTGCCAGGTATCGCCAATCACTATCAGCCGACCGCAAAGCCCTCGGCCGACGCCAGGTCCTATAGCTGGCGGCGTGTTTCTTGATGGTCGTGTTGACCGCGACAGTGTGAAGCACGCCGAATTGCGCGAAAGCGACTATATTTGGAAGGGAATTCCTTCCCGTCGAGCGCGGCTTGGAATATCCGCGTATTGTTGATAGACAGGGTCATCATTTACAGGACTGTAGCCACGATGAATGCTCCGGCAAAAACGGAAGATTTCGCGATCCAGGCACCGGCAGGTGTCTTCGTCGAGACGGTGACAAGCGTCACCCACTACACGGATCGGCTCTTCCGCTTCCGCATGACCCGCCCCGCGGAATTCCGCTTCCGCTCCGGCGAGTTTGCGATGATTGGCCTGATGGTCGGCGACAAGCCGGTCTACCGCGCCTATTCGATCGCAAGCCCGGCCTGGGACGAAGAACTCGAGTTCTTCTCCATCAAGGTTCCCGATGGCCCGCTGACGTCGCACCTGCAGGCGATCAAGCCCGGCGACAAGGTGCTGATGCGCAAAAAGCCGACCGGCACGCTGGTGCTGGATGCGCTTGTGCCCGGACGCCGCCTGTACATGTTCTCGACCGGGACAGGCATCGCGCCCTTTGCCAGCCTGATCCGCGATCCCGAGACCTATGAGAAGTTCGAGGAAGTCATCCTCACCCACACCTGCCGCGACGTCGCCGAGCTGAAATACGGCTTCGATCTCGTGGACGAGATCCGCAACCACGAATTCCTGAACGAGATCGTCGGCGACAAGCTTCGTCACTATGCGACCGTGACGCGCGAGGAATACCCGTTCAAGGGCCGCGTGACCGACCTGATGGTCAACGGCAAGTTCTTTGCCGACCTCGGCCTGCCGCCGCTCGACCCGGCGATCGACCGCGGCATGATCTGCGGCTCGACCGCGATGCTGAAGGATACCAAGGAAATCCTGGAGGCCGCCGGTCTGACGGAAGGTTCCAACAGCAAGCCGGCCGAGTTCGTGATCGAGCGTGCCTTCGTCGGCTAACTGCCGAAGAACGAAATATTATAGCGGTACTTCCAAAGGCGCATCGTCGGATGCGCCTTTTTCGCATCTGTGCGACAGTCGCTCGCAAGGGCGAGCTATGCGTTTCAGGAAGCCCCGACCTGAGCAATAAGCGTACCGGGCGCCCGGCGCAGGCACTATCGTTCCCCGGCATTTTGACATGTCGCTCAGCCGCAAACGCGCGGAGCGAGCGCACCAGGAAAGCGTCCAGGCCGGCCTGTGCCGGCGACGAGGGCGTTGCAGGGAGTGGCTGATGAGCCTTGATACCAGAATTCGCCGCAAGTCGTTGCATGACCGGATCGTTTCACCGGATGAGGCGGCCAAGCTGATCAAGGACGGCATGACGATCGGCATGAGCGGCTTTACCAAGGCCGGCGACGCGAAAGCCGTGCCGCTCGCAATGGCGCAACGGGCGGCCAGCGAGAAATTCCGCATTACATTGATGACGGGGGCATCGCTTGGCCACGACATCGACAAGATGCTGACGGAGGCGGGTGTCCTCGCACGGCGGTTGCCGTTCCAGTCCGATCCCGTTCTGCGCGCTGCCATCAATCGCGGCGAGGTCATGTTCATCGACCAGCATCTCTCCGAAACGGTCGAGCAGCTTCGCACCGGGCAGATCAGCCCGATCGATTACGCGGTCGTCGAGGCGGTGGCGATTACCGAGGACGGCGGCATCGTGCCCTCGACGTCGGTCGGCAATTCCGCAAGCTTCGCGATCCTTGCCAAAAAGGTGATCGTTGAGCTCAATCTCAGCCACAGTCCGGAACTGGAAGGGCTGCACGACATCTACATTCCGGCAAAACGGCCGTCGCGCACGCCGATCCCGGTCGTTTCCTGCGACAGTCGCGTCGGCTCGCCCTATATCCCCATCGATCCGGAAAAGATCGCCGCAATCGTCATCACCGAAAAGCAGGACAGCGCCGCGCGCATCTCGCCCCCGGATGCCGAAACCAGTGCGATCGCCGGTCATCTCATCGGCTTTCTATCCGACGAAGTGCGCAAGGGCAGGCTCGACATGACGCTGAACCCGCTGCAGGCGGGGATCGGCGTCATCGCCAATTCAGTCCTGAGCGGACTTGCCGACAGCCCGTTCCATGATCTGCGCATGTATAGCGAGGTGTTGCAGGACAGCACGTTCGAACTCTTCGAAGCCGGCAAGCTGAGCTTTGCCTCGGCAGCATCGATGACGCTCAGCAGCGCCTGGGCCGACCGTGTCTTCCGCAATATCGCCGCCTACAAGGACAAGGTCATCCTGCGGCCCCAGGAGGTCAGCAACCATCCGGAAATCATCCGACGCCTGGGCGTTATCGGCATCAACACCGCGCTCGAGTTCGATATCTACGGCAACGTCAACTCGACCCATGTCGGCGGCACCGACATGATGAACGGCATCGGCGGCTCCGGCGACTTTGCCCGCAACGCCTTCCTGTCGATCTTTGTCGCCAAATCGGTCGCCAAGGGCGGCGCCATCTCTTCGGTCGTGCCAATGGTGGCCCATGTGGATCACACCGAGCATGACGTCGATATTCTGGTGACGGAGCATGGTCTCGCCGACCTGCGTGGGCTTGCGCCGCGCGAGCGCGCGCCGATCATCATCCGCAACTGTTGCCATCCGGCCTATCGCGAGCTGTTGGCGGATTACTTCAAGCGCGCGGTTGCAACGCGGGCGGGACAGACGCCGCATATCCTCGAGGAAGCCTTCGATTGGCACGTGCGCAGGCTGAAGACGGGTAGCATGTTGCCTGACGCCTGACGCTCTAATCCTGCTCCAGATAGGTCATCAGCGATGACATTGCCGCCGCCGCGCCCCCGGCGTCGGCGCGGGCGATGGCATTGATCACGGTGACATGGCGCTCGACCGACCCGCGCATCCGCTCGACCGAAGCGCCGGCAAACCAGATGCGTCGAGCATGCGTCTGCAACGGGGCAAGGGCTGCCGTCAGGAACCTGTTGGGGCAGGCTTCTTCCATCAGTTCGTCGAAGGCCTTGTCTGACACGAGGAAGCGTTCGAGATCATCCGCATCGGCGCATTGGCCCATCTCGGCGGCGCAGTCCTCCATGGCGCGCCGTTGATCGGTGTCGGCATGTTCCGCCACCAGGGCGGCGGCCAGCGGCTCCAGCCTCTGCCGGGTCTGCATCAGATGCACCCGATCCTCCGGCCCGATCGTCGTAATCTGCAGGCCGACACGCGGCAGTACCTCTATCAACTCCTGCCAGGCGAGCTTCTGGATCGCCTCGCGCACCGGCGTGCGGCCGTGGCCGGCAAGCTCGATCAGCTGTTTTTCCGTCAGCAGCATGCCAGGCGCGAGCTTCAACGTCACGATCAGTCGCTCAAGGGCGAGATAGGCGAGGTGGGCCTGGGAGTGGACCGGCATGGGCAACTCGTCGTTTCTGATATATCAGAGCGTGCCACAATTTCGGTTCCGTGGCAAATGAAGCCATGGCCACTAATCAGGAAGGATTACCGTCCGCAGGTCGATAGCCTGAAGTCGGTAAAAGCTCCAGATTTCAAGGGCATGAATAAAATCGAACCGTCGACCGTTCCGGACTTGAAGGGTGTTGACGAAGCCGAGGCGGCTTGTCAGTCTCCTCTAAAAAGGACGTCGAACATCGACGCTGAGGGGCTTGGGCTAAGGTGGGTGCGTTTCTGGTCTGGTCGCTGATCGTGTTCGCGGGGCTGCTTGCCGTCCCGGCGGTCAGCCATACCAACGCACCGACCACGTTTTCGCTCATGGCTTCCTCGATGGCCTTCGTCGGCATGGCGATTGCGCAGTTCATGGCGGCGCGCCCGCCCGTGATCGAACCGCTGTTCGGCGGGCTCGACCGCATCTATCACCTTCACCGCCGGATCGGCATCTGCGTGCTGGTGCTCATCCTCGTCCATTATTTCCTGACGCCTGATTTCAAGGGGCTGTCGTTTCCGAGCGGCCTGAACCAACTCGCGGCGTCTGCCGGAAAATATGCCTTCTACGCCCTGGTGGCGCTGCTTGTCCTGAGCCTCGTAAAGATCATCCCGAAGACCAGGATCGAGATACCCTACCACCTGTGGCGCTACACCCATCGCTTCATCGGTCTGCTCTTCATCCTTGTCGCGTTCCACCAGATGTTCATCAAGCGCCCCTATGACAGCACGGCTTTGCTGGCGATCTATCTCAACGCATTCGCCGCACTCGGGATCCTCAGCTACGCCTACACCCAGCTTTTGCCCTGGCTGAGGACGCGCCGATACGAGGTGTGCGAGGTCGTCAGGCATGAGGGCGCGACGATGATTGCCGCGCGCCCGAAGCGGCGGGCGCTGCGGGCCAAGCCGGGTCAGTTCGGCTTCCTTCGCGTCTTGAAGACGGGTCTGCGCGAGCCGCATCCCTTCACCATCGCCGGCATCGACGGCGATGGCACGGTGCGGTTCGCCATCAAGCCGCTCGGCGATTATACCCAGGCGCTGCGCGAAGGTGTCGCCGTCGGCGACGAACTGAAGCTCGAGGGTGGATATGGCCGGTTCAATCACCGCCGGGGGGCAAGCAAGCAGATCTGGCTTGCGGGCGGAATTGGCGTGACGCCATTTCTCGCCATGGCCCGGCACCTGAAAGGTGACGAGGGCCAGGACATCCACATGGTCTATTGCGTGCGCGACCGAAAGGAAGCGATCGGCCTTGATACGTTCGAGGCCCAGGCGGAAAAGCTCGGAAACTTCAGCTTCGTGCTGCACGATTCGGCGATAGACGGACGGCTTGACGCGGCCAAGCTGGCGGCGGGCAGCCTCATTGATCCGGCTGAGGCCGACCTTTGGTTCTGCGGACCGCCGCCGCTTCGGGAAGCGATCGTCAAGGGTTTGAAAGAGCTTGGAAAAAAGCCGCGTCGCGTCGAGTTTGAGCAGTTTCAGTTTCGATAGCAGTTTATTGTCAATTTTTGGATTGAGGGAGTACGGCCATGCGCAGTCTGCGTGAAATGCGAGCAAGCGTCTCCAGAGGCGCCGGCATCCGCAAGAGCCATGCCCTGGCGCTCGGTGCCGGCCTCATCGTCGCCATGCTCTGTCCCGCCACCGCATCGGCGCGCGACGCCTTCGCCGACGACGCCTTCGCGACCTACAAGCCCAATGTCGAGAACGGCAAGTACATGTTCAACGCCGCCGGCTGTGGCGCCTGCCACGGTTCCGGCGATCAAACCGAACTTTTGTCCGGCGGGATGGAGATGAACACGGCGATCGGCACGTTCTATGCGCCGAACATTTCGCCGCATGGCAACGGCATCGGCGGCTGGAGCAACGCCCAGTTTCTGAACGCCGTGATGGTCGGGCTCGATCGCGACGGCAACAATCTCTATCCGGTCATGCCCTACACCTCCTACGGTGGGATGAAGCCCGAGGACGTGCTCGACATCAAGGCCTACGTCGCGACGCTGCCGCAGGCGGATGCCGCCTCGAAGGAACACGAGATCGCTTTTCCGTTTAGTCGACAAACGACGATAACCTTCTGGAAACGCAGCAATTTCACCGTTCCTGCCTATCAGCCGCGCGAAGAGACGCAGATGGAGCGCGGTCGCTATCTGGTCGAAAACGTTGGCGGCTGCGGCGATTGCCACACACCGCGCACGACCACCTATGGGCTCGACCTGGAACGCGCCTATCAGGGGGAAAAAGGGCTGACCGGTGCGGTCGCACCCGATATCGGCAAGGCGAAGATGGCAGGTCTTGCCACGCCTGACGTTTTCACCAGCGGCCTGATCGACGAAGGCAAGAAGCTATCCGGTGCTCCGATCAGCGATCCCGTCATGCGGCGGATCGCCAAGGGGCTCTCCGTTCTCGACGACGACGATCGGCGCGCGATCTACGCGTTTCTGTCCGATCGCGAAATCAAGGCGCCGGCTCCGGTGGCCCAGTCGGTCACGGCGGTCTGCAAGGAGGCCATGGCATCGACGGCGCTTTCCGGCGACAATGCCGCGCTGGCACAGCAGGCAGATACGTTCATCGGTAAATACTGCCGCAATTGCCATGGTCCGGGCGAAAGCTCTCAACGCAGCTATCCCGCAGGTGAGCTGACGTCGATTGCTGCCGATGCCAATTTCGTCACGCCGGGCAACGCTTCGAAATCGCGGCTCTTCACCTCGGTCACCAGCGGCCGCATGCCGCTTGGCAAGCGCCCGACCGACGCTGAGGTCAAGGTGCTCGAAGACTGGATCAATTCGCTGAACGACAAGGACCTGCCGCAGGCGGCGGCCGCCAAGCCCGATCGATCCCGCCCGATCCTTACCTACGATGCGTTCGTCGCGCTGGCGCTCAAGGACATCTCGAAGGTGAGCGCGCTCGATCGGCCGTACATGCGCTACTTCTCCTATCGCGACCAGTACAACGGCATGATGGGCTGCGAAGACGACGCGACGTTCATGAAGCGCATGGATGTGCTGGCGGGTGGCTTCAAGAAGCTGCTCAATTCTCTCTCCTATGGCCCGACGCTTGCGCTGCCGGCGGAGGTGGATGGCACCAACGGCCTGCTGGTGCGGGTCGATCTGCGCGACCTGCAATGGGATAGCGCCGACTATGATTTCCTCGCCAAGCGCTACTTCTATGGCGTCGATCCGAAGAGCGATCCGTCGCTTCAGGCGCTCGCGACCGAGACGGGCACGCAGCTGCCGATCATGCGGATCGACTGGTTCATGAGCAACGGCGCGCGGCCCGAGATCTACAACCGGCTGATGAGGCTGCCGACACAGATCCACGAACTGGAAACCCGCTTCAAGATCGACGTCGACGACAACATCAGGCGCCGCAACGTCCTGCGCGCCGGCTTTGCCGATGGCTCCTCCGGTGTATCGGATCACAACCGCATGCTCGAGCGGCACGACATGCCCTTCGGCGGCTACTACTGGAAATCCTACGATTTCGCTGGCGATGCCGGCAAACAGGTACTGAAACGTTTTCCCCATGGGCCCAAGGCATTGGGCGCGCTCGATGCCGGCCTGGTGCCGTTCGAGCACGATGGCGGCGAGATGATCTTCTCGCTGCCCAACGGTCTGCAGGGCTATTATCTGTCGACGGCGGCCGGCAAGCAGCTCGACGTCGGCCCGACGACCATCGTTTCGTTCCGCCAGCGGCCGATCGGCAAAGGGGTGGAAATCATCAACGCCCGCTCGTGCTTCGATTGCCATGCGGACGGCATTCTGTCGAAGCGCGATCAGTTGCGCGAGCATATCGCCACGTCGACACTGTTCAGCAAGGATCAGCAGGATGTGCTGCTGGCGATGTACGTCAAGCAGGAAGAGCTGGACGAGGCCTATCGCAAGGATCGTGAACGCTTCGTCGATGCGCTACAGAAGCTCGGTGCCACCGAGGCGACACCGGACGGCGGACTGCAGAGCAAGCACGCCCCCGGCGACGCCGAAATCGTCACCTATTTCGCCGACAAATATGAAGACGAGCTCGACTTCGACGGTCTGGCGGCTGAGTTCGACATGACGCCACAGCAATTTTCCGAAGCGGTCAAGCGGGTGAGCGATGTCGACGTGCTGCGCCTGGGGCTCGATTGGGTCACGACGCTTGAAGCTGGCGGTACGGTGCCGCGCAACGAGGTGGAGCAGCAATATGCCCTGTTGCTGCAGCCTCTCCTCCAGCGCCGCCCGCTCAACACTGCCGCCATCCATGTTGCCGGCGCCGAGCCGCAACCGGAACAGATGCCGCAATCCGTGGCCGCGGCCGTACCGGACTATCGAAAACAGGAGGTGGCGGGTGAGGGCAAGCTCGAGCTTGCCCTGAAGGTGCCGACGACCACGGCGAAGGTCGGCGACCAGCTCTCCTTCGAACTTACCGCCAACCAGGCCTGTGAGCTGCAGATCCTTTATGTGGAAGAGAACGGCAATGTCGAAGTCATCCCCGACGAGATGATCGGCAACACTACGCTGCAGCCAGGTGAAAGCCGGCTGATCCCGCAGCCCGGCACCGGCACGTTGACCTTCGATACGGCCGCGCCCGCCGAGACGATGCTGGCCTTCTGCCGGGTCGGAGGGCTGGCGGATCAGAAGCTGACGGTGGAAAAGGCACGCCAATATGTCGCCGCATCAAAACTGCCGCCGACGCGTGGACTGGCAGTCAATCTCGCCAAGAAGGCGCAGGCCGACAAGGGGGCCAGCAGTGTGCAGATGGTCACTTTCGAGATCAAGGATTGACCGCCATCCATGAGAAACCACGCAAGACGACTGATCTTCGCTTCTGCGCTCCTGTTGCCGCTCGCCCATCCCGCCAGCGCCTGCGACGCGCTGGTCAAGGCTTCGCACGCCCTCAATGCGGGCGATGAAGCAGGTGCCCGGGCGGCTGCCACGGCCGAGCGCGTGAAAGGGTGCACGAACACCGAAGCGGCGCTGACACGGCGGGTCGCGGCCCTCGCGACCTTCAATCGCATCGCCAACGCGGTCGGGAACGGCGCAAGGCTGGATACGTTCGAGACCGAGCTTCGATCCGTGCGCGACGACGTCGGCGGGCCATGGCAGATTCTTGACGCACTCGGCGACATCGAGCGTCAACGCAAGAATTACGAAAGTGCTGCGGTGCTGTACCAGCAAGCACTGGAGGATTCCGCCAACGAGGAATTGACCCCGGAATGGATGGCTCCGGACAAGGCCTATATCCTGCGCCTGGATCAGCTCGCCTCAGAGATGCGTCTCGCATCGGCCAAGCCTGTGAAACTCGCCATGCGTGGTGCCTGCAAGTTTTCCTATCGCGGTATCGCGATCCGGAAGAAGGCGACACCGGTTCGTTATATCTTCGGAACGGCGGAGTTCACGCCGGAAGGTTTGCAATCGGCAAGGGATCTGTTCGAGTGCCTGAAATCGGCAAAGCCGGTAGCGATCACTTTGATCGGCCACACCGATCCGGTCGGTAGCCCCGAAGCCAACCAGAAACTGTCGCTGGCGCGGGCGCAGGCGCTTGCGCACTATCTCGTCGACGCCGGCTACAAGGGCACCTGGACGACCGTTGGCAAGGGTGAGGAGGAGCCGTTCAGGCCGGATGACCCGAGTGCCTACGACGAGGCGATGCTGCACCAACTGGATCGCCGCGTCGAAGTTGATGTGGAGAAATAGGTCGTGCTGCGCAAGGCTCTGATTTCATGTGTCTTCTTCGGATTGTCTGGCCTGCCAGCAGTGGCCGCAACTTCGGCGCTTGTCGTCGGTATCGACATCTATCCGCATGAAGTGAGCCTCGATGGCGCCGTCAAGGATGCGCGCGACGTTTCCCGGGCTCTGAAGGCGGCAGACGTCGAAACGGTCCGCGAATTCATCAACGAGCAGGCGACCAAGAGCGCGATCCGCGCCGCCTGGCTTGAACTTGTCGGCACTGCCACCAAAGGTGATACGATCATCTTCACATACGCAGGCCACGGCGCCCAGATGCCCGAGCTTGTCGCCGGCAGCGAAGCGGACGGGCTGGACGAGTTTCTCGAGTTGCCGGGTTTCGATCGCAGCCGGTCCGGGGAGACGGCAAAGGAAATCATCGTCGATAACGAACTCAATGCCTGGTTTGCCGAGGCGGAGGCCAAGGGCATTCAGGTGCTTTTCGTTTCCGACAGTTGCTATTCCGGCGGGATGAACCGGTCGATCTCCGGCAAGACGCGGCTCGCGCCAACGGTACGGGCGCAGCTGCCGCCGCCATCGGACGAGGCGGTTTCCGGAGCGGCGGTCAAGGATGCGGATCTTTCGCAAGTGACGATCCTTGCGGCGTCGCTTGAGAGCCAGCCGACGCCCGAGGTGGTGATCGACGGGGAGCCGCGCGGTGCGCTCAGCTGGAGCTTTGCCCGCGCACTCGAGGGCGCTGCCGATCGCGATGGCGACGGCATGATCTCTCGGGTCGAGCTGGAGGACTACGTCTTTTCCAACGTCAAGCTCCAGTCAGAGGCGCTGCAGGTACCGAACTTCACCCCGCAGGTGCCGCGATCAGACCGAGAGATCGTCCTGTCACTGCCCAGAAGCGCAACGCTTGCTTCGGCCAACGGTATCGCAACATCAGCACGAACGTCGAAACTGAAGCCGGCCCGGGACATGGGTTGGACGGGCAAGCTGGCCCTCAGCGTCGATGGCCAGGCGCCGAAGCTGGAGAATGTCGGCGGCAGCGGCGTTCCCTATCGGTGGGATGCTGCCAGCGGCACGTTCTATACGCCGAACGGCGATGTTGCCGGCGAGCATGTTGCCGCCGACATGGTCCAGGGCGTCGTCGACAAGTTCATCCTGCTCGATTTCCTGAAGGCGCTCGCTGCACAGAAGCCCGGCAAGGTCTCGCTGACGCCGGTCAAGGACATCTATTCCGCTGGCGACAGGCTGAATTTCGACGCGCCCCAGTCCGGCTACGCCAACATGCTGGTCTTCAACCTGGCAAACACCGGCGACGTGCAACTGCTTGATGTCCAGATCGCAGGTTCTGGAAGCCATGTGTTCAGGCTTCGAGATTTGGAGGTGGTCAAACCTTTCGGTGCCGACCATCTGGTCGTCGTCTCGACCAATGCTCCTGTCGACGCGGTGGCGGCGGTGCTTGCGACCCCCGGTGTCGATGCATCCGAATTCCTGCGTCTTCTGGAGGAGCGGCTTGATGGCACCGATAGCACTGTCGCCATCCAGCCGCTTTATACCCGGGAGCGCGGTCAATGAGCGTCCGCATCGGAGCCTGGCTGTCACTGTTGCCGCTTCTCGTGTCGGGTATCGGTTTGCCGGCATTTGCCGCCGATCGGGCGCTGCTGATCGGCATCGGGACCTATGAGAACCTGCCGCCCCAACTGTTCCTGCACGGGCCGAAAAATGACCTGGTCGCGATGGAAACGCTGCTGAGCGGGACGATGGGCTTCGATCACTCTGCGATCCGGGTGCTGAAGGACGATCAGGCAACACGCGCGGCCATTTTGTCCTCGATTGATGAATGGCTGGTGGCGGGCACTGCGCCCGGGGACCGCGCCTATCTCTATTACTCCGGTCACGGCCTTCAGGTGACAGACCACGACGGGGATGAAGACGATGGCATGGACGAGGCGTTGGCGCCTTTCGATCTGGTCGCCGGCACCAAGGATTGGGATGGCGCCATCACCGACGATGAACTCGACGCCATCCTCGAGCGCTTGAAGGGCAGGGCCGTCACCCTGGTGATCGACGCCTGCCACTCGGGCACGATTTCGCGCTCGCTGTCGGGGGATGTTTCCGCCGGGATCGACGGCGCACGCTTCCTTCCGCGTCCCGAGGCAAAACCGGTGGAACAGGGGCTGATGCGGGGGCTGCGGATCGATCTCGGGGTGGTCGATAGACCCAAACGCGTCGCCGAGAGCGGCATCGTCGCCTGGAGTGCAAGTGCACCCTATCAGATCGCTTGGGACGATGTCCGCCTGCCGCTCGAAAGCCGTCACGGGGTCTTCACCGAAGCCTATATCGCAGGGCAGATGGGCACGACGGCGGACGCGAACGGCAACGGTCTCACCAGTAACGCCGAGCTCCTCGAATATGTCCGGGCACAATCGGCCGCCTATTGCGCCTCGCAGGCAAAATGCGACACGCTCGACCCGCAACTGGAGACCAAGGCGCAGTATCTGGGCGCCAGTGCCTTTGCGCCGACGCAGACGGTCAATGAAGCCAAGGCACGCTATCGACCTGTCGCCGCCGATGCCGCAACGCCCACACGCTATCAAGCCTCCGATGCCGTCGATGCGGTCGGCGATATCGTCGGCAGGGCCGACGGCGGCGACGTGGTCGTCAGCATCGACCACGCGACGCCGATGAAGCCAGGCGACGTGTTCAAGGTGACGGTGACGAGCAAGGTTGCCGGTAGCCTCATCCTGCTGGACGTCAGTACGGCCGGGATGGCAACCCAGATCTTTCCGAACGAATTTGCCCGCAAGATTACACCGCTTGCCGCCAATGTGCCTTTGACACTGCCGGATGAATATTACGGCTTTGATTTCGAAGCGTCGGGCAAAGGCGAGAGCGCATTCGTTGCGCTCGTGGTCAGCGATGCCGTCGATCTCATGGATGTCGCGCCGAGCACGCGGGGCCTGAAGATCGAACTTAGTGCACGTGAGACCTTGAGCGAGATCGTCGCGCGTCTGCAGAAAACCTGGACAGAAGGTCTGGACAGGCGCGGTATCCGCTGGTCGGTCGGTACCTTGCGCTATCACGTGGAGTGAACTGTCCGCGCTGGCGGCACAAAAAAGCCCGCCTGAACGGCGGGCTCTTCATGTTCGAGGTTCAGACCGGATCGATGCCGGTCTTTAAACGCATTAGTGCAGGATCTGGCTGAGGAAGAGCTTGGTGCGCTCATGCTGCGGATTGTCGAAGAATTCCGCAGGCGAATTCTGTTCGACGATCTGGCCCTGGTCCATGAAGATCACGCGGTTGGCGACCTGGCGCGCAAAGCCCATTTCGTGGGTGACGCACAGCATGGTCATGCCTTCTTCGGCAAGGCCGACCATGGTGTCGAGCACTTCCTTGACCATTTCCGGGTCGAGAGCCGATGTCGGCTCATCGAAGAGCAGGATCTTTGGCTTCATGCACAGCGAGCGGGCAATCGCCACGCGCTGCTGCTGACCGCCCGAAAGCTGGCCCGGATACTTGTTGGCCTGCTCGGGGATCTTGACGCGCTTCAGGAAGTGCATCGCGATCTCTTCCGCCTGCTTCTTCGGCATCTTGCGAACCCAGATCGGGGCGAGCGTGCAGTTTTCCAGGATCGTCAGATGCGGGAAGAGGTTGAAGTGCTGGAACACCATGCCGACTTCGCGGCGCACTTCATCGATCTTCTTCAGGTCGTTGGTGAGCTCGATGCCATCGACGACGATCTTGCCCTTCTGGTGCTCTTCCAGCCGGTTGATGCAGCGGATCATCGTCGATTTGCCGGAGCCAGACGGGCCGGCGATGACGATGCGCTCGCCCTTCATGACCTTCAGGTTGATGTCACGGAGAACGTGAAAGTCTCCGTACCATTTGTTCATTCCCGTGATTTCGACCGCAACGTCGGTTGCCGATACGGTCATCTTGGAAGCAGTGGCTGCGTTGGCCATGCGATCTCCCCCTCTTATCGTTTATGGCTCGTGTCCAGCACGCGTTCCATGAAGCCTGAATAGCGCGACATACCGAAGCAGAAAAGCCAGAATATGAAGCCTGCGAAAATTAGCCCGGAGATCGGTGTGACGGCCGACGCCCAGTTGGCATCCGAGAAGTTCAACCGGACGATGCCGAGCAGATCGAACATGCCGATGATCGAGACCAGCGACGTGTCCTTGAACAGTCCGATGAAGGTGTTGACGATGCCGGGGATGACGAGTTTCAACGCCTGCGGCAGCACGATCAGGTTCATCTTCTGCCAGAAGCTGAGGCCAAGCGAATCGGCCCCTTCATACTGCCCCTTGCCGATCGCCTGCAGACCGCCGCGCACCACCTCCGCCATGTAGGCGGATGCGAACAGCGACACGCCGATCAGCGCCCGCAGGAACTTGTCGAAAGTCACCCCCTGCGGCAGGAACAGCGGCAGCATAACGCTCGCCATGAACAGAACGGTGATCAGGGGAATGCCGCGCACGATTTCGATGAACACCGTGCAGAGCATCTTGATCACTGGCATGGTCGATCGTCGTCCGAGCGCAAGCAGGATGCCGAGCGGAAGCGACACCGCGATGCCGACGAACGACAGCACCAGCGTCACCATCAGGCCGCCCCACAGCGGAGTCTCGACGAACGGCAGTCCGAACCAGCCGCCCGGCAGAAGGATAAGGGCGAGGATAGGCAGCACGACGAGAAGCAGGATCGCGTTGAGGTTCTTGTAGGGGACCTTCGGGATCAGCATCGGTGTCAGGAACAGGACGAACAGGATGCCGACAAGGGCCGGCCGCCAGCGCTCGTCGATCGGATAGCGGCCGAACAGGAACTGGTCGAACTTGGCATTGACGAAGGCCCAGCAAGCGCCGCTCCAGCCGTCCGGCTGCGAGCCTCCTTGAGCGACTGTCGCGCAGACCCCACGACCACCACCTGTCCAGGCGGCATCGATGAACAGCCACTGCACCGCCGGTGGAATGAGCCAGGCAAGCACGAGCAGGCTGATTATGGTCAGTGCCGCGTCTTTCGGCGTCGCAAACAGGTTCTTGCGAAGCCAGTAGGCAATGCCACCCGTCTGTATCGGGGCGGGTGCGGCCTCGATCATCGAGGTGCGGACGAAATTTCCCTGGTGTGTGTTCATGATCTTATCTCTCCACCAGAGCCATGCGGGCATTGAACCAGTTCATCAGCAGCGACGTCGTCAGGCTCAGCGAAAGATAGACGATGATCCAGATGGTGACGACTTCGATCGCCTGGCCGGTCTGGTTGAGGATCGTTCCCCCGACGGCCACCAGATCGGCGTAGCCGATGGCGATTGCCAGCGACGAGTTTTTCGTCAGGTTCAGATACTGGCTGGTGAGTGGCGGGATGATGATGCGCATCGCCTGCGGCACGACGACGAGCCGGGTCGTCAGGCCTGGACGGACGCCGAGGGCGTGTGCTGCTTCGGACTGTCCCTTCGACACGCCGCGGATACCGGCCCGAACGATTTCGGCGATGAAGGCCGCGGTGTAGAACGAAAGTGCCAGGAACAGCGACAGGAATTCCGGTCCGATGACCGAGCCGCCGGTGAGGTTGAATTTGCCAGCGACGGGTATGTCGAACGTAATCGGCCACCCTGTTGCCAGGAGAGCGAGAAGCGGCAGGCCGATGAGGAGGCCGAGCACGGTCCACAGCAACGGAAAGCGTTGCCCGGTTGCCTCCTGCTTCTTGCGCGCATGGCGGGCCATGAAGAAGCTGGCGATCACAGCGATCACAAAAGCATAGAAGACATATTGCGATCCGTCGCCGAATACCGGTTTTGGAAAGGCGATGCCACGGTTGTTGAGGAAGATATTGAAGGGCAGGGCAGCCGATTCGCGCGGCTGCGGAAGCACGGCGAGGACGCCGCTGTACCAGAAGAAGATGACGAGCAGTGGCGGGATGTTGCGGAACACCTCGACATAGGCGAGCGACAGCTTCGCGATCAGCCAGTTGTGCGAGAGCCGCCCGATGCCGACGATGAAACCGATGATCGTGGCGGTGATGATGCCGGTGACTGCGACAAGCAGTGTATTAAAGAAGCCGACGAAGAGAGCCCGTCCATAGGTGGAATCGCTGGTATAGGCGATCAGGGACTGTCCGACGTCAAAACCGGCGCGGCCGTTCAGGAAGCCGTAGCCGGACGCGATGTTCGCGCGTTTGAGGTTTTCGATCGTGTTATCCGCTATCCAGTAGACGACGGCAACGAGAATAGCGACCGTCACGACCTGATAGAATATGCCACGGACTTGCGGGTCGTTGATGATCGAGCCTGAAGGTTTGCTCTTCGGCTCAGGCGTAGTTGTGACGCCAATCGTCATGCAATGCCTCTTTCCCCTTGTCACCCTTTTGGGTGTTTTTATCGTTGGGATGGGGGAAGCGGCGGACCGCTCCCCCCTGTCGTGTCAGGTCGCGTTAGCGGACCGGAGGAGCGTACTGGATGCCGCCCTTGTTCCACAGGGCGTTGAGGCCGCGCTCGATCTTCAGCGGGCTGCCGGCGCCAATGTTACGGTCGAAGACTTCGCCGTAGTTGCCGACTGCCTTGATGATGTTGACGGCCCATTCGTTGGTGAGGCCGAGGTCGGTGCCGATCTTGCTGTCAGCTTCGACGCCGAGGAAGCGCTGAACGTCCGGGTTGGTGGACTTCTTCATCTCTTCCACGTTTGCCTGCGTCACGCCGAACTCTTCGGCCTGGATCAGGGCGTAGTGAACCCAGCTGACGATGTCGAACCACTGGTCATCACCCTGGCGAACGGCCGGACCAAGCGGCTCCTTCGAGATGATTTCCGGCAGGATCATGTGATCGTCGGGCTTGGACAGCGTCAGGCGCAGCGAGTAGAGGCCGGACTGGTCGGTGGTGTAGACGTCGCAACGACCGGCGTCATAGGCGGCGTTCACTTCCTCGAGCTTTTCGAAGACCACCGGGTTGTACTGCAGGTTGTTGGCCTTGAAGTAGTCGGCGAGATTGAGCTCGGTGGTGGTGCCGGTCTGCACGCAGACGGCAGCGCCGGAGAGTTCGAGCGCCGACTTCACGTTCAGGCCCTTGCGGACCATGAAGCCCTGGCCGTCATAGTAGTTGACCGGGCGGAAGTTGAAGCCGAGAGCGGTGTCGCGGTTGATTGTCCAGGTGGTGTTGCGGGCGAGAACGTCCACTTCGCCCGATTGCAGCGCCGGGAAGCGTTCCTTGGCCGACGTCGGCGAGTACTTCACCTTGCTGCCATCCGCGAAGATCGCGGCGGCGATCGCCTTGCAATAGTCTACGTCGAAGCCGCTCCAGTTGCCCGAGGCATCCGGGGCCGCGAAGCCGGCAAGGCCGGTGTTCACGCCGCATTGGACGAAGCCCTTTGCCTTCACGTCGTCGAGTGTGCCAGCCGAAGCCGAATGCGCGCCAATCCCCATGACAGCAGCGCCAACCAGAGCTGTCAGAATTCTTCTTGCCATTTTTAAGAACCTTTTTCTGTTGTCGTTCGTTCCCGTCTGCAACAGCGCGTCTCCCTGCGCGTGCAGCCTCCGCCACCCTCATGGCGCGAGTGCAACCTATCTCATGCTCAAAATCCATGGGGGTCAAGAGAGCTTGCCGATTTTCTGGACTTGCGTGTGAAAAACCTCAAACGAGCCAGAAGTTTAGGCAACTTTTGCAGGAAACAGGCAATCATTGAGCGAAAATTCGTCAATTCTCGCTTCCAAGGACCTTAAACCGCCTATCCGGGATTTTGCCACTTGACCCCGGTTGTGACGCGTTCGAAGAGTTCTGCATCGGTTTTTCAACATCGGAATTTGCAATGGCAGACAGCGGCAATGTGAACGGCAAGATGGGGATCAACACCCGGCTCGCCCATACCGGAAACAAACCCTCCGACTATTTCGGTTTCGTCAATCCGCCGGTCGTGCGGGCGTCCACAGTTCTGTTCCCGAACGCCAGGACGATGGAGACGCGCGACCAGAAATACACCTACGGCACCCGCGGCACGCCCACGACAGATGCACTCTGCGATGCGATCAACGAGCTCGAGGGGGCCGCTGGCACGATCCTCGTTCCCTCGGGTCTCGCTGCGGTCACCGTGCCGTTTCTGGCCTATCTGTCGGCCGGCGACCACGCGCTCATCGTCGATTCAGTCTATTTCCCGACGCGTCATTTCTGCGACACGATGCTGAAGCGCCTCGGCGTCACCGTAGACTATTACGATCCGATGATCGGTGCGGCGATCGAAAGCCTCATTCGGCCGAACACGCGGCTGGTCCACACGGAAGCGCCGGGCTCCAATACCTTCGAGATGCAGGATATTCGCGCAATAGCAGACGTGGCGCATCGCCACGGCTGTATCGTCACGATGGACAATACCTGGGCAACGCCGGTGTATTTCAAGCCGCTCGACCATGGCGTCGACGTGTCGATCCATGCCGCGACCAAGTACCCGTCGGGCCATTCCGACCTGCTGTTCGGCACCGTTTCGGCCAACGCGGCGCATTGGCCGGCGCTGACGGAGGCGATGGTGACACTCGGCATCTGCGTTTCGCCTGACGACAGCTACCAGATCCTGCGCGGCCTGCGCACCATGGGCGTGCGCCTCGAGCGGCACCAGGAAAGCGCTTTGTCGCTCGCCACCTGGCTTGAAGGCCGTGACGAGGTTGCCCGCGTCTTGCATCCGGCACTGCCGAGCTTTCCGGGCCATGACCTCTGGAAGCGCGATTTCACCGGTGCGAGCGGCATCTTTTCATTCGTGCTCAAGGCGGAGAGCCCTGACCGTTTCAAGGTGAAGGCGCACGCTTTCCTCGACGCGCTGTCGCTGTTCGGGCTCGGGTATTCCTGGGGCGGCTTCGAAAGCCTGGCGCTTCACGTCGGCCTTTCGGATCGCAAGGTGGCGGTGGCGCCGACCGAAGGCCCGGTGCTGCGCCTGCAGATCGGCCTTGAGGACGTCGCCGACATTCGCCGGGACATCGAAGCCGGCCTTGCTGCGGCAAGGGCGGTCTGACCGACTTACCGTGCGGGAGCGCCGTAGCCGTAGAGCCAATCGAAGTCGGCTGCGAGCGCTTCCGGACCTTTCATCGACAGGATGACGTTGCGTCCGATCCTCAGCGGTCCACGGGCGTGGTAGGCAAAACGGTTGAAGGCGGCCCGCCTGCGCACCTGCGCGATGCGCGGACGGCGTCCGGTTTCGAAAACTCGCAAGGCCAGCGTGATGTCGTTGGTATCCGCCAGGCACGTTGCAAGCGCCGACGCATCCTCGATCGCCATTGCGGCGCCTTGCGCCGCGAAGGGTGTCATGGCGTGGGCGGCATCTCCGATCAGAACGGTCTTTGCGCCATCCTGCCAAGCCCCGTCGCTCACCGTGCACAGCGGCCAGTAGCTCGGCGAGTCGGCGTTTTTCAATAGCGTCCGTAGTCCATGGTTCCAGGCGGAGAAGGCGGCGAGATAGTCGTGGCGCCTCACGTCCGCATCCTTGCCGACCCAGACGCTGTCGGTTTCCTTGCCCTCGATGATCGCAACCAGATTGAAGCCGTCGATCTCGCGCAGCGGGTAGGCGACCAGATGCGCCCTCGATCCGAGAAAGGCCGAAACGCGATCCGGCCGCAGTAGGCCGGCGGCGGCATGGCGCGTGACGGTCATGCGCCAGGCGACGTTGCCCGAAAACTGGACCCGACCGGCGCCTGGAACGGTATTGCGCAGCCGCGACCAGATACCGTCAGCGCCGACGATCAGCGTTGGCGTGCGCCCGGTGATGGCGGCGATCGCCCGCTGCGGATCTCCGTCGATCCGGTGTCCGAGGTGCAGGTGGCATCTCGGCTCGGCTTCAACGGCGGCAAGCAAGATACGTTGAAGGCTCGCCCGATGAAGCACGCCATAGGGCGCATGCCAGCGGTCACGGGCAAAACGCCCCGAAGCGACGCTTGCAAGCGGGCGCAGGGACATGCCGTCGGCAAGCGTGATTGCGTCCGGCTCGGTCCAAACAGCTTCAAGCGCGCCTAGCAGGCCGAGTTCGGCGAGGATGCGCGATGCATTCGGGGAGATCTGAAGCCCGGCTCCGACCTCGGTCAGAAGGGCTGCCTGCTCGATGATGTCGACCTCGAAGCCGCGACGCGTCAGGCATAATGCCGCCGTCAGCCCGCCGACACCGGCGCCGACGATCGCGATCGTCTTCGACATCGGCGGAAATCAGGCTGCCTGGAAGGTGAAGAGACAGCCCGGCGGGTTGGTTTCGGTCGCCTTCAGCTTCGGATTGTAGCGGTAGAGCGTCGAACAATAGGAGCAGACCTTTTCGTGGTCGTCGCCCATGTCGATGAAGATGTGCGGATGGTCGTAGGGAACCGACGCGCCGGTGCACATGAATTCCTTGACGCCGATCTCGATTGCCTGGTGTCCGCCGTCATTCTGGAAATGCGGGATGCTGTGGCCGGCCATGTCATGCTCCGATGTATGCAAGTCTTTGAGGGTCGAATTTGCCGGCACCATAGTGAGCTTTGTCGGAAATGTGTAGCGGCAAACACGCCGCACCTGTGGTTTTTGCCGGCGCGGGGTTTCCCTCCAAAGGGTGACAAATTAGGTTGCGCCAAACCGATACGCCTCAAGGACTGGAAGAATGGATCTCACCCCGCCGCCGTTTTCGCACTTCACCCATGAAGGGCTGGATATCGCCTTCTTCGACGAGGGCGATCCTGCGGGCGCGCCGGTGCTGCTCATTCACGGCTTTGCCTCGAGCGCCAATGTCAACTGGGTTTTCCCCGGCTGGCTGAAGACGCTTGGCGACGCCGGCTACCGGGTGATCGCGCTCGACAACCGCGGCCACGGCAAGAGCGCAAAGCCGTATGATCCCGACCTCTACCATCCTCAGCAGATGGCAGGCGACGCCGCCGCCCTGCTGACCCATCTCGGTATCGCCGAGGCGCATGTCATGGGCTATTCGATGGGTGCCCGCGTTTCCGCGTTCCTGGCGCTGGCCCATCCCGATCGCGTGCGCTCCCTGGTGTTCGGCGGCCTCGGCATCGGCATGGTCACCGGCGTCGGCGACTGGGATCCGATCGCCGACGCATTGACGGCGCCCTCGCTCGAAGTTGTGACGCATGCGCGTGGCCGCATGTTCCGCGCCTTTGCTGACCAGACGAAGAGCGATCGCCAGGCGCTCGCCGCCTGCATCTCGACCTCGCGCGACCTGCTGACGCCCGAGGATATGGGGCGGATCGACATTCCGACGCTGATCGGCGTCGGCACCAAGGACGACATCGCCGGCTCGCCACAGGAACTGGCAGCGCTGATGCCGCATGCCCGCGCGCTTGATATTCCCGGCAGAGACCATATGCTTGCCGTCGGCGACCGGGTCTTCAAGAAGGCGGTCCTCGAATTCCTCGAGGAGGTCGGGCGAGCTTAGGCGGGGCTACGACCTTCGGTCGAACTGGTATCAGGCCATTTATGTCCTGCCGAATTTCCCCTATATTGATGGCATAGACCGATTGAGAAGGAGTGCGACGATGGTCGCGACGACCGAACTTCGTCAGACGGAAACCCTCAAGGTGATGGATCCGATCTGGAGCAGCCTGCGCGAGGAGGCCCGGCTTGCCGCCGAGCAGGACCCGATGCTGGCCGCGTTCCTCTATTCCACCGTCGTCAACCAGCACTCCCTGGAGGAAAGCGTCGTCTACCGCATCTGCGAGCGCCTCGATCATCCTGATCTGCAGGCAAACCTCTTGCGCCAGACGTTTGCCGAGATGCTCGAGGACTGGCCGGAATGGGGCACGATCCTGCGTGTCGACATCCAGGCTTTCTATGATCGTGACCCGGCCTGCACCCGCTTCCTCGAGCCGGTGCTGTATTTCAAGGGCTTTCATGCCATCCAGACGCACCGTCTCGCCCATTGGCTCCTGAAGCGCGGGCGGCGGGATTTCGCCTTCTATCTGCAAAGCAGGGCATCGAGCGTCTACCAGACGGACATTAATCCGGCCGCCCGCATCGGCCGTGGCATCTTCCTCGATCACGCCACCGGCCTGGTCGTCGGTGAGACCGCGGTCATCGGCGACAATGTCTCGATCCTGCATGGTGTCACGCTTGGCGGCACCGGCAAGGAAGGCAGCGACCGTCATCCGAAGATCGCCGACGGCGTGCTGATCGGCGCTGGCGCCAAGATCCTCGGCAATATTCACATCGGCCATTGCTCGCGCATCGCCGCCGGTTCTGTGGTGCTTAAGCCGGTGCCGCCCAAATCGACGGTTGCCGGCGTTCCGGCCAAGGTCGTCGGGGAAGCTGGATGTTCCGAGCCTTCGCGCCAGATGGACCAGATCCTGTCGAGCTTCGAAATCTGAACCATCGGGAACCGGTGCGTAGCCGCTTTCGAGGGGTTTACACCCGCCAACGCAGCGTGCGAGAAGCGCCGCACATCAAAAACGGCTACGGAGAAGACATTTGAAGCCCGAAGAAATCCGCAAGCTTGAAGCCTACCTCAAGCGCACGTTCAACCAGTCGATGGTGGTCAAGGCTCGCCCGAAGAAGGATGAGTCGGCTGAAGTCTATCTCGGTGACGAATTCCTCGGCGTCGTCTTCCGCGACGAAGAGGACGGCGAACTGTCCTACAATTTCTCCATGGCGATCCTCGACATCGACCTCTAAGTCGCCGATCGACGGATTTACAGAATGACCCGGTGGCGAGCGATCGCGCCGGGTTTTTCTATGCTTTCGTGTTTTTCCGGGTGGAAATGCGATGAAAATCGCGTGTTCGCACTGCATTTTCATCAAGGTGTTGCAAGCATTGCATTTTATTGCATTGCACGCTCGACTTGACTTTTTGTGCAGTGCACATAAACTGAAGCCTCCAGATCAGGCCGTCACTCAAGGAGACACCGGATGTTCAACTTCGATGATGCAAACAAGAAAAGCAAAGAAGCCATTGACGTGGCTGTGAAGAGCTATTCCGCCTGGACCAAGGGCCTTCAGGCCATTGCGACCGAGGCCGCCGATTTCTCCAAGAAATCCTTTGAAGACGGCGTTGCGCATGTGGAGAAGCTCTCCAGCGTCAAGAGCGTCGAGACGGCTTTCGAACTGCAGACCAACTTCCTGAAGTCGAGCTATGAGGGCTTCTTTGCTGAGGCGACGAAGATCGGCGAAATGTACGCCGACCTCGCCAAGGACGCCTACAAGCCCTACGAAGCGCCGGTCGCCAAGGCGACCGCAGCGGTCAAGGCTGCCGCTGCCGCGTAACGCAACGGATCATTGCCGTCATTGGAAGGCCGGTCGCCGATACAGCGACCGGCCTTTTTGCTGTTTTCAACACTTCGCGGTGGATCGAAGAAAGTTGATCAATCTTATGCCTGTCCGTGCGATTATGATTGCAGTGCGTTGGTTCGGTCTTAAAATCTGGAAACGAACCATTAGATAAAGGGCAAGCACGCTGCGGCCACCTCAGATGGATCCGCGGCTTGTACTAAGGAAAAGACACGAATGATCGCCATGCCGGTCCGGATGCAGCAAGGAAGCGACGACGAAGGAGGCGGCAGCAATCGCAGCACCTCCGTCATCACGCGCACCAAGCCGAAGACCAAGAAGCCGAGTTTGTATCGCGTTCTGCTTTTGAATGACGATTACACGCCAATGGAGTTTGTCATCCACATTCTGGAGCGCTTCTTTCAGAAGAATCCGGAAGAGGCGACTCGCATCATGCTCCACGTCCACAATCACGGTGTGGGCGAGTGCGGCGTCTTTACGTATGAAGTCGCCGAGACGAAGGTGACACAGGTGATGGACTTCGCCCGCCAGCATCAGCATCCGTTGCAATGCGTCATGGAAAAGAAATGAGGAACTAACGTGCCAACATTTTCGCCCAGCCTCGAAAAGGCGCTGCACCAGGCACTGACTTTTGCCAACGAGCGCCACCACGAATATGCGACGCTCGAGCATCTGCTTCTGGCATTGATAGACGATGCCGATGCGGCGGCCGTGATGGGTGCGTGCAACGTCAATCTCGAGACGTTGCGCAAGACCGTGACAGATTATGTCGACAACGAACTGTCGAACCTGATCACCGGTTACGACGAGGATTCCAAGCCGACTGCCGGCTTCCAGCGGGTCATCCAGAGGGCCGTCATTCACGTCCAGTCTTCGGGGCGCGAGGAAGTGACGGGCGCAAATGTTCTCGTTGCCATCTTCGCCGAGCGCGAAAGCCATGCTGCCTACTTCCTGCAGGAGCAGGAGATGACGCGCTACGACGCCGTCAACTTCATCTCCCACGGTATCGGCAAGCGGCCTGGAAGCTCCGAGGCACGTCCCGTGCGCGGCAACGACGAGCATGAAGCCGAACAGAAGCCCCAGCGGGAGAACGAAGAGGCGAGCGCCAAGAAGCAGCAGGACGCGCTGACGGCTTACTGCGTCAACCTCAACGAAAAGGCGAAGTCGGGCAAGATCGATCCGCTGATCGGCCGCCACGCCGAAGTCAACCGGACGATCCAGGTTCTCTGCCGCCGCTCGAAGAACAATCCGCTCTATGTTGGTGATCCCGGCGTCGGCAAGACGGCGATTGCCGAAGGCCTGGCCAAGCGCATCATCGAGAAGAAGGTGCCGGAAGCGCTCCAGGACGCGACCATCTTCTCGCTCGACATGGGCACGCTTCTGGCCGGCACGCGCTATCGCGGCGACTTCGAGGAGCGCCTGAAGCAGGTCGTCAAGGAACTTGAGGACTATCCGGGTGCCGTGCTGTTCATCGATGAAATTCACACCGTCATCGGCGCCGGCGCCACGTCGGGTGGTGCAATGGATGCGTCGAACCTGTTGAAACCTGCACTCTCGTCGGGCGCGATCCGCTGCATCGGTTCGACCACCTACAAGGAGTACCGCCAGTTCTTCGAGAAGGACCGCGCCCTGGTGCGTCGCTTCCAGAAGATCGACGTCAACGAGCCGACGATCGCCGATACCATCGAGATCATGAAGGGGCTGAAGCCCTACTTCGAGGATTATCACCACCTGAAGTACTCGAATGAGGCGATCAAGGCTGCCGTCGAGCTTTCGGCCCGCTACATCAACGACCGCAAGCTCCCGGACAAGGCGATCGACGTGATCGACGAATCCGGCGCGGCACAGATGCTGCTGCCGGTCAGCAAGCGTCGCAAGCTGATCACCGAGCGCGAGATCGAAGCCACCATCGCGACGATGGCCCGCATTCCGCCGAAGACCGTCTCGAAGGACGACGAAGCGGTGCTGGCCAATCTGGAGAAGGAGCTGCGCTCAGTCGTCTATGGCCAGGATCTGGCGATCGAGGCGCTTGCCTCGTCGATCAAGCTGGCTCGAGCCGGCCTGCGCGAGCCGAACAAGCCGATCGGTTGCTATGTCTTCTCGGGCCCGACGGGTGTCGGCAAGACCGAGGTCGCCAAGCAGCTGGCAACGTCGCTCGGTGTCGAGCTTCTGCGTTTCGACATGTCGGAATACATGGAGCGCCACACCGTATCGCGGCTGCTGGGCGCACCTCCCGGCTATGTCGGCTTCGATCAGGGCGGTCTTCTGACCGATGGCGTCGACCAGCATCCGCATTGCGTGCTGCTGCTCGATGAAATCGAAAAGGCTCATCCGGACCTGTTCAACATCCTGCTGCAGGTCATGGATCATGGCTCGCTGACGGATCACAACGGCAAGAAGATCGACTTCCGCAACGTCATCCTGATCATGACGACCAATGCGGGTGCGTCGGAAATGGCACGGGCCGCTATCGGCTTCGGGTCTTCCAAGCGCACCGGTGAAGACGAGGAAGCGCTGAACCGCCTGTTCACGCCCGAGTTTCGCAATCGTCTCGATGCGGTCATCCCGTTCGCATCGCTGCCGACTCCGGTCATCCATCAGGTGGTGCAGAAGTTCGTCATGCAGCTGGAAACCCAGCTGGCCGAACGCAACGTCACCTTCGATCTGGCCCCCGATGCCATCGCCTGGCTTGCGGAGAAGGGCTATGACGAGAAGATGGGCGCGCGTCCGCTTGCGCGCGTCATCCAGGAGCACATCAAGAAGCCGCTCGCAGACGAAATTCTGTTCGGCAAGTTGAAGAAGGGTGGTGTTCTCAGGGTGACGATCGGCACGCGGCCGGACGGAACCAGGGGCCTTCTGCTCGATGCCGTGCAGGAGACCGCGCCGATCAAGCCGAAGGCCGAAGTGACGCGCCCGGCGATGAAGAGCGCCAAGCCGAAGAAGGCCGAGGAAAAGGAAGCGGTCGGCGCCGAGCCTGCATCGAAAGCCAAGCCGAAGAAGGCGACAGCCAAGGCTTCGTCCGAGCCGGACGGCAAGGACGCCAGCGCCGCCAGCCCACGCAAGGGCAAGACGGTGCCGAAGGTGCCTCGCAAGAAGTAATCGCATCGCAATCGATGCCCTGCGCTGCCGGATGGGAACATCCGGCAGCGTTTTTCTGAATGAAGAGAACCCCGGAACGACTGATGAAGAGTGATGAAAACGACCAGTCTTCGGTCGTCTGGTTTCTGACCGGGATGCGTGGCCTGTTCAGCCTTCCCGCCTTTATTCTGATGCTGTCCTTCGTCGGCTTTTGTTCGCTGACGGCGCAGGCGGGAATTCCGCCGGAACAGGTCGTCTTCATGACCGGTATGGTCTGGGCGCTTCCGGCCAAGGTGATCCTCGTCAGCTCTATGATGAGTGGCGCAAGCCTGGCCGCCGCCTTCCTTGCCGTTTCGCTGTCATCCGTCCGTTTGATGCCGATGGTTGCCGCCCTCATTCCTGAATTGCGCACGTCGAAGACGCCGACATGGCTCTTGCTGTTTCTGTCGCATTTCGTGGCGATCACCGCCTGGGTGTTTGCGATGGAAAAGGTACAGGCGGTGCCGCGCGACAGGCGCGTCGCCTTCTTCGCCGGCTTCGGCATTACGCTTGTTGTCGCCAACATGGTGCTGGTCGGGGTCGTCTATCACTTCGTCGCCGATTTCCCGCCGATCGTGGCGGGTTGCCTGTTCTTCCTGACACCAATCTATTTCCTGGCGTCGATCTGGCACTCGGCGCGCCATCCGGTCGTTCATATTGCGCTGCTCATCGGCCTGGTCGCCGGTCCGTTGTTCTATTGGCTGATGCCCGAATTCGACATCCTGCTTGCCGGCGTCGGCGGCGGGACACTCGCCTGGGCGCTGGAGCGGTTCTGGCGCCGTCGCCGGGAGATCGGCGCATGACCTGGCAGGATGGCTGGTGGGCCTACGCTTTCATCGCGATCGCTGGCTGGCTCGCGACCGACATCTGGCGCTGGCTGGGCGTAATCGCCGGCAACCGCCTGCGCGATGATTCCGAGGCGCTGAACTGGGTGAGGGCGGTGGCGACCGCGCTCGTGGCCGCCGTCATCGCCAAGCTCGTTCTCTATCCGACCGGCGTGCTCGAGCAGTCGCCGCTCTGGCTGCGCCTGGGCGCGGTCGCGATCGGTGCGTCGGCGTTCTTCCTGCTCGGCCGCAAGCCGGCTATTGGCATAGCGACGACCATCGCAGCCCTGGCTGCGGGCCTTTGGTGGCTGGGCTTCTAGCATCTACTTTCGCGTGAAGCTGCCTCACTTAGCCGATTGTTAAACGGAAGTTGGTAGACAAGACGCTCCTTGCGCGCGGATCGTCATGACGTTTTTACCTGCCGAAAAATTGTGCCTATCGATTGTCGTGTTGCTGGCGATCATCGACGGATCTCTGATCGCGCTCTGGGGCGTGTCGGTCGATGCCGCGGGATATGCGCCACTGATCGGCATTGGTGTGGGGACAATCCTTATTGGTCAGTTCTATCGCGTGATCCGAAAGGACGAGCGTTTGGCCTTGGCGGCAATCGCGGTCGGCATCTTTGTTCTGTTCACGCTCACCGGTTCAATCTTGAATTACCTGCTGCTCCCGATCCAGTTCCCTGTTATCGACGGGGCCCTGGCACGCGCGGACGCAATGTTGGGCTTTTCCTGGCCGAGCTTGATCCATTGGGTAGCAGACTTTCCGTCGTTTTCGGCTGTCCTGAACTTCGTCTACTTCACGTCGTTGCCGCAGATGATGATTGTCATCTTGGTGCTTAGCTTCGTCGGTGACGACCGCGCATTGCATCGATTTCTCGTCACGGGGCTTTTGGGCGCTTTGCTGGCGATGTTGTTCTGGACGTTCTGGCCGTCCTTTGGAACGAGTGCATACTACGTTTTGCCCGAAGAGCTCGTGCAACGCGCCCAATTGGCCGTGACCCCGGCATACGGTGCCGAGCTGAAGCGCCTCGCGCAGGATGGCGTGGCGTTTCTATCGCCTCGTGATACCCTCGGACTGATCGCATTCCCATCATTCCACACGGTGATGGCATGTATGTCTCTCTGGTTCATGACGCGGTCTGCTGTCTTGCTTGTCCCGACGCTCCTGCTCAACATTCTGATGGTTCCGGCAATCATCATTCACGGTGGACACCATCTCGTCGATGTTTTCGGTGGTGCGCTCGCCTTTGCGCTTGCTTTTGCCCTTTCGGGCGTCCTTCTGCGTTCGCTTGATGCCGGGTCGATGACGAGGCCTTCGGCATCGGAACTCAGGGTTCGCTAGAGAACCGTAAGGAACGCATTCCGGGTTTCGGGGCAGCGTAGGCCGGAAATCGTCTCCTCCGGCTCGGGCGTGAAGGCGTCAGCTATGTGAGCCCGCGCAACATCCTGGGTCTGATCGGCTTTCCGTCGTATCACATTGTCATGGCCTGCATGTCGGTCTGCTTCGTTCCGCGCCAGCGGATGAGATTTCCTATCGTGCTGACGTTGAACGTGTTGATGTTGCCAACCGTCCTGATCCAGGGCGGTCACCATCTCAGCGACATCCTGGGCGGTATTGCGACCTTCGGGGTGGCGCTGGGGCTGGCTAAGGCAACAACTCGGCGGCTGCGACATGCTGAGACGGCAGAGGCGCAGGCGCCGGGAACCCTTGCGGACTTGGGCGCGCGCGCAGAGTAATCGAATCTAAAGCGCTTGCCGCACCTTCTCGGCGTTGGCAGCCAGCACCGCGCCGTCTTCCATCGTGCCGGAATGCGGCTTCAGCGGGACGCCGTCATGTCGCGGAATGACGTGGAAGTGCAGGTGAAAGACGGACTGGCCGGCCGGCGCCTCGTTGAACTGCATGATCGTCACGCCGTCGGCGTCGAAAGCCTCCTTGGCGGCGACGGCAATTTTCTGGACGGCGGTAATGAGAGACGGCAGGCTCGCCGGGTCCGCGTCCAGGAGGTTGCGCGAAGGCGCTTTGGGCACGACGAGCATGTGGCCCTCGGCCTGCGGCATCACATCCATGAACGCGATCGTGGCATCGTCTTCATAGACCCGGTGCGACGGGATCTCGCCTCGCAGGATCTTCGCGAAGATGTTGTTGGTGTCGTAGGCGCTCATAGTTTTTCCTCGTTGACTGTATGCGGCGAAGGCGGCGAGCGGTTCAATCGTCCTGACGCTCACCTTTGCGGAAAGGTCCGTGTTCGGCAAGAAACGCGGAGGTTTCCTCCACGTCCCTGCGCTCGCGCACCAGGTAGTCCGATACGGCACGCGCAAGGCCGGAGTGGCTGATATAGTGGGCGGAGTGGGTGGTGACCGGCATGTATCCGCGAGCGAGCTTGTGCTCGCCCTGGGCGCCGGCCTCGACGCGCTTGAGGCCCTTGGCGATCGCGAAGTCGATCGCCTGGTGATAGCAGACCTCGAAGTGCAGGAAGGGATGCTCTTCGATGCAGCCCCAGTGGCGGCCATAAAGCGCATCGCCACCGATGAAATTGATGGCGCCGGCAATGTAGCGGCCGTTGCGTCGCGCCATGATCAGCACGATGTCATCTGCCATGCGTTCGCCGATCAGCGAGTAGAAGGCGCGGGTGAGGTAGGGGCGCCCCCACTTGCGGCTGCCCGTGTCCATGTAGAATGCGAAGAACTGGTCCCAGATCGCTTCCGTCAGGTCGCTGCCGGTCAGCCAGTCGATGGTGATGCCATGTTCGAGCGCCGCGCGGCGCTCTTTTTTCAACGCCTTGCGCTTTCTGGACGCCAGCGTTTCCAGGAAGTCGTCATGCGAACGATAGCCCTCGTTGAGGAAATGGAACTGCTGGTCGGTGCGGTGCAGGAAGCCGGCCTGCTCGAATACAGGTACTTCCGCCTCGGGCACGAAAGTCACGTGCGCGGAAGAGGCGTCGTGCCGTCGCGCCAGCTCCTTCAGCCCTGCCGCAAGCCCGTCCTGGACCGGTGAGCCGTCGCCGCCCGAGACCGTCAGGAGCCTTGGTCCGGTTGCGGGCGTGAAGGGAACGGACCCCTGAAGTTTGGGGTAGTAGCGGCCGCCGGCGCGCTCGAATGCATCCGCCCAGCCATGGTCGAAGACATATTCGCCCTGGCTGTGGTTCTTGAGGTAGCAAACGAGCGCCCCGAGAAGTTCTCCGCCAGCGCCCTCCATCAGCAGATGCTGCCCCAGCCAGCCGGTCTTGGCGGTGGCCGAGCCGGACGCTTCCAGCGCCGAAAGATAGGCGTGCGAGACGAACGGGTTGTAGACCGCGCCGTCCCGTCCCTTTGCCGCGCCGGAAAGCATGTTCCAGCGTGCGGCCGGTATCTCGGCGAAGGATTGCTCTATGCGGATGGTGACGGCGTCGGACATGAGCTCAGGAAATCAATGCCTCCCGCGGGTCGAACCCCTCGAACGTCATCTGGTCGGCATGGGCATAGGTGTATTCCTCAGCCTGCCTGTCGCGAACCGTCCAGGTGATGATCGTCCGGCCAAGCGTGCGCTCCTTGGTGATGAACGAGTTCGGCAGATGGCCGTAGTGATAGGAGATGAAGTCGAGACCGAGCTGCATGGCTTCTTCGTGCACGAAGAAAGTCTCCGGCCGGGCACCCTCGGCGGTCAGTCCGAGCGGGTAGGGCGCGTCGAGCGCCTTCAGGTCCTTGAGCAGCCAATGGTCGAAGCTCATCAGGGCGACATGACCCTTGTAGTCTTCGAGCGTTTCAAGCACGGCGGCGGCAAAGCCTTCGTCGTCGCCCTTGCGCCCCTTGAGCTCAATGACGAGCGGCACGCGCCCTTTGACGAGCCGCAGCATCTGCGACAGCGTCGGCACCTTGTCCTTCGTTCCGCCAATGGCCATCAGGCCGAGTTCGCCGGCTGTTCGTGCGCGCACATCGCCCTTGATGCCGCACAAGCGCTCGGTGTCGTCGTCATGAAAGACGACCGGCACGCTGTCGGCGGTGTATTGCAGGTCGCATTCTATTGCGAAGCCGGCGTCGGCAGCCCGGGAAAACGCCGAAAGCGTATTTTCCCAGACCTGCTTGTTCATGTCGTGATAGCCGCGATGGGCGATCGGCTGAGCCTTCAGCCAGGAAAGATCCGTCATGCCCGGCACCCGATCACGCGATCTCGATAACCGCGTCGATCTCGACAGCGGCGTTGAAGGGCAGGGCTGCCATGCCGACGGCAGCGCGCGCATGCTTGCCGGCTTCGCCAAGTACGTTGGCGAGCAGGTTGGAGGCGCCGTTGATGACCAGATGCTGTTCGATGAATTCCGGGGTCGAGGCGACGAAGCCGTTGATCTTGACCAACCGGCGGATGCGGCCGAGATCGCCGCCGAGCGCAGCCTTGGCTTGCGCGAGGATGTTGATCGCGCAAAGTTCTGCGGCGCGCTGCGCGCCGGCAACGTCGACGTCCTTGCCGACATGGCCGGTCACGGCAATCTTTCCGCCTTCCATCGGCAGCTGACCGGAGATGTAGAGCATCGAGCCGCTGATGACGTAGGGCACATAGTTTGCCGCCGGGGCTGCAGCCTGGGGAAGGGTGACGCCGAGGTCCTTCAGGCGCGTTTCGATCTCTGCGGACATGGAAAGCTCCGTTGTTGTCTTTTGTGTTAAAATCCGGCATTCAGGCCGGATCGCGGCGTCGCGACGGCATTTAGACGTGGTGTCGCCTCGCTTCTGCCGAAAGCTTGTTTATAGCATTGCCGGCGAGTCCAACAGGAGGAAACGGATGTTTCGTAAAGGCTTCGGTCGCGCAAGTCTGGGCAGCGCCTGCCTCGCTGCGATGATGGTTTCTGGTGCAGGCACAGGAAGCGCGAGTGTCCTTGTTCCGCATCGCGCCGTCTACGATCTCGAACTCAAGGACGCGTCGGACCGCTCTGGCATTTCCGGCATGTACGGCCGGATGGTCTATGAGTTCAACGGCTCGGCCTGCGAAGGCTATACGGTGAGTTTCCGCTTCGTCACGCAGGTCAACACCGGCGAAGAGACGCGTATGACGGACCAGCAGACGACCACCTACGAGGATATGAAGTCCGGCAACTTCCGCTTCCTGACCCGTTCCTTCACCGACGAGAAGCTCGACAAGGAAGTGCGCGGCACGGCCCATGACGACAAAACCGGTGTCAAGGTCGAGCTGACCGCGCCGGACAAGCGCGAGGTCGAACTGGCCGCGAGCCGTTTCCCGACCGAGCACATGGTCGAGGTCATCGACCGCGCCAAAAAGGGCGAAAGCCTGTTCGAGGCCCGGATCTTCGATGGCTCCGATTCGGGCGACAAGACGCTGATCACCTCGACCTTCGTCGGCAAGTCGCGCAAGCCGACGGCCGACGAGCCGGATGCAGGCAAGGCAGGCAAGCTGGGGACCGAAAATTACTGGCCGGTCACCATCTCCTATTTCAACGACGACAAGAGCGGCGACGCGCTGCCGATCTACCGTATGTCGTTCAAACTCTACGAAAACGGCATCACGCGCGACCTGACGATGGATTACGGCGACTTCGTTCTGAGCGGCAAGCTTGCCGATCTGGAAGTCTTCAAGCCGGAAGAATGCAAGTAGTCGATTTGACAAAAAGAGACTTCAAGTCTTGATTTGTCGGGCAGTTGCCGTTAAGGGGCTGCCCATTCCACACGTGAGGCATGGGATGTTCCGGGAGAAATCCGGATCGTTCCGCCGGTGGGTTTTTCGAAAGAAAAGCTCGACGCCTCGCGGAGGTTCAACCGGAAAAGGAGAAAAGGCATGGCATTGCCTGATTTTAGCATGCGTCAGCTTCTGGAAGCTGGCATTCACTTCGGTCACCAGACACACCGCTGGAACCCGAAGATGAAGCCGTACATCTTCGGCGATCGTAACAACGTTCACATCATCGACCTCGCACAGACCGTTCCGATGCTCTCGCGCGCCCTTCAGGTCGTTAGCGACACCGTCGCCAACGGCGGCCGCGTCCTGTTCGTCGGCACCAAGCGCCAGGCTTCGGAAATCATCGCTGACGCTGCCAAGCGCTCGGCTCAGTACTACGTCAACGCCCGCTGGCTCGGCGGCATGATGACCAACTGGAAGACGATTTCGAACTCGATCCAGCGTCTGCGCAAGCTCGACGAAATCCTCGCTTCGGACGCCTCCGGCTTCACGAAGAAGGAACGTCTGAACCTTGAGCGCGAGCGCGAAAAGCTCAACCGCGCTCTCGGCGGTATCCGCGATATGGGCGGCACACCGGACCTGATGTTCATCATCGACACCAACAAGGAATCGATCGCAATCGACGAAGCCAAGCGTCTTGGCATCCCGGTTGTTGCCGTTATCGACTCCAACTGCGATCCGGACCAGATCGACTACCCGATCCCGGGTAACGACGACGCTTCGCGTGCGATCGCTCTCTACTGCGATCTCATTGCTCGTGCAGCCATCGACGGCATCGCTCGTCAGCAGGGCGCATCGGGCCGCGATCTCGGCGCATCGGCAGACGCTATGATCGAGCCGGCGCTCGACGAAGCCTCCGAGGCCTGATTCGGACGGCGCGGCGGGCCATAACCGCCGCACCAATCTACTATCGGGGCGAGGCCGTTTGTGATGAAAAGTCTGAACGGCCTTGTTCTTTTCAGCGAGGGATGAAGCGGCTTGGGCCGGCGATCCGCGCCCCGGATAAGACTGCGGTGCGTGCGTTCATCACAGTGTCACAGACGCAAGCCATTCCCCTGCCACACCTCCTGGTGCCGCGCCATGTGCAGGCAGCGTGCCAGCCAAACAGATAAAGAGGCAATAAGATGAGTGTAACTGCAGCAATGGTGAAGGAACTGCGCGAAAAGACCGGCGCAGGCATGATGGACTGCAAGAAGGCGCTCGCCGAAACCAACGGCGACATGGAAGCTGCGATCGACTGGCTGCGTGCCAAGGGCATCGCCAAGGCCGACAAGAAGTCCGGCCGCACGGCTGCTGAAGGCCTCATCGGTATTGTCAGCGGCGGCGTGAAGGCCGTTGTCGTCGAAATCAACTCCGAGACCGACTTCGTTGCCCGCAACGAAGCCTTCCAGGAACTCGTTCGCGGCGTTGCCAACGTTGCGCTCGGCACCGACGGTTCGGTTGAAGCCATTGCCAACGCCAACTATCCGGCAACCGGCAAGTCGGTCGATGAGACCATCAAGGACGCGATCGCCACCATCGGCGAAAACATGACCCTTCGCCGCGCAGCCCTGCTCGAGGTCGAAGACGGCGTCGTTGCCACCTATATCCACAACGCTGCCGGCGACGGCATCGGCAAGCTCGGCGTTCTCGTCGCGCTGAAGTCGGTTGGCGACAAGGAAGTTCTGTTCTCGGTCGGCCGCCAGGTCGCCATGCACATTGCTGCCACCAACCCGCTCGCGATCCGCGCCGACGAAGTCGACGCCGCTGTCGCCGAGCGCGAGCGCAACGTGTTCATCGAACAGTCGCGCGCCTCGGGCAAGCCGGACAACATCATCGAAAAGATGGTCGAAGGCCGCATGCGCAAGTTCTTCGAAGAAGTCGCCCTGCTGTCGCAGGCCTTCGTCATGAACCCGGAAATCACCGTCGGCCAGGCCGTCAAGGATGCTGAAAAGCTCGCTGGCGCTCCGATCCAAGTGACCGGCATGGCCCGTCTTCTGCTCGGCGAAGGCGTCGAGAAGGAAGAATCCGATTTCGCAGCCGAAGTTGCGGCTGTCGCCAAGGGCTGATTTTTTCACCCTTGTTTGGAAAACCTTGGGGCATCGCGTGACAACGCGGTGCCCTTCGTGTATCCGGCTTCGTCAATGCGCCGGACCCGCCGGAAAATGCTCCGCAGCGGTTGAAACCGGGTAGCGCAATATGTCCTTATACGCAGCGCGCCACTTTGTGCGCAGGCGTAACGATCTGTTCAGGAGCGATGATGCCGGCCGAGCCAATCTACAAGCGTGTTCTACTCAAAGCCTCCGGTGAAGCCCTGATGGGTAGCCAGGGCTTCGGAATCGACGTGGCGGTCGCAGACCGCATCGCCGCAGACATCGCCGAAGCGCGCGCCATGGGCGTCGAAGTGGGCGTCGTCGTTGGCGGCGGCAACATCTTCCGCGGCGTGGCCGTTGCCTCCAAGGGCGGCGACCGGGTGACCGGCGACCACATGGGCATGCTGGCGACCGTCATCAATGCGCTGGCGCTGGCGACGTCGCTGCGCAAGCTCGACATCGACACGGTGGTGCTGTCGGCCATCGCGATGCCGGAGATCTGCGAAAGCTTCTCGCAGCGCGCCACCCTCTACCATCTCTCTCTCGGGCGCGTGGTGATCTTTGCGGGCGGCACCGGCAATCCGTTCTTCACAACCGATTCTGCGGCGGCCTTGCGGGCTGCCGAAATGGGCGCGCAGGCCATTTTCAAGGGCACCCAGGTCGACGGCATCTACTCCGCCGATCCGAAGAAGGACCCGACGGCGACACGCTTCGACCGCCTGACGCACAGCGCCGTGCTCGAGAAGGGCCTTGCGGTGATGGACGTGGCGGCTGTGGCGCTGGCGCGCGAGAATGCAATTCCGATCGTGGTCTTCTCCATCCACGAGAAGGGCGGTTTTGCCGAGATATTGACCGGCGGTGGCCGCGCCACCATCGTTACCGACAACTGACAGCTGCAAGACGGCCATCGGCCGATGAAAAGACAGAACGGGAGTTTCCAGCCATGAGTGAAGGTGTAGACCTGAAGGAACTGAAGCGTCGCATGGACGGCGCGATCTCCGCATTCAAGAGCGACATCGCATCGCTGCGCACCGGCCGCGCGTCGGCGAATGTTCTCGATCCGGTGACCGTTGAGGCTTACGGCTCGCGTGTCCCGCTCAATCAGGTGGCAAACATCACCGTGCCGGAACCCCGCATGCTGTCCGTTTCGGTCTGGGACAAGCAGATGGTCGGCGCCGTCGATCGCGGCATCCGCGAATCGAACCTGGGGCTCAACCCGATCATCGACGGCCAGAACCTGCGCATTCCGCTGCCGGAGCTCAACGAAGAGCGCCGCAAGTCGCTCGTTAAGGTGGCACACGATTACGCCGAGAAGGCCAAGGTCGCCGTCCGTCACGTTCGCCGTGATGGCATGGATGACCTGAAAAAAGCCGAAAAGGATGGCGACATCGGGCAGGATATCAGCCGTTCTCAGTCCGAGCGGGTGCAAAAGATGACCGATGAAACGATTTCCGATATCGACCGCTTGCTCGTCGATAAGGAAAAGGAAATCATGCAGGTCTGATCTGCTCCTGATCTTTTGAGTCTCCTTTCGCGGACGCCTTATGCAAAATCTCATCCCGATCACCGTTCCGGAACACGTTGCCATCATCATGGATGGCAACGGGCGCTGGGCGAATGCGCGCGGTCTGCCGCGCACGATGGGACACCGCAAGGGTGTTGAAGCGGTTCGCGACGCGGTAAAGACGGCGGCCGAGGCAGGGATACGCTATCTCACGCTCTTCGCCTTCTCGTCCGAAAACTGGAACAGGCCGCAGGCCGAGGTGACCGATCTGATGGGCCTGCTCAAGGCCTTCATTCGCCGGGATCTTGCCGATCTGCACCGTGAGAACGTTCGCATCCGCATCATCGGGGAACGATCGAATCTGCGCGGCGACATCTTGCCGCTCCTGATCGAGGCCGAGGAGACGACGAGCGCGAATACCGGCATCACGCTGGTGATCGCGTTCAACTATGGTGCGCGCGACGAGCTGACGCGCGCCATGCGCCGGCTGGCAACCGAGGTTGCCGAAGGCCGGCTGCAGCCCGAAGACATTACGCCGGAGCGCATTGCAAGCACGCTCGATACGGCCGGCATTCCCGATCCGGATCTCATTCTCCGCACCAGCGGTGAAGAGAGGCTTTCAAATTTCCTTCTGTGGCAGGGCGCCTATTCGGAGCTTCTGTTCGTGCCGGAGCTTTGGCCGGACTTCACGCGTGAGACATTTCTGTCTGCGCTCGAGAAATTCGCCTGCCGCGAGCGTCGCTTCGGCGGGCTGGCGCAGCCGACGTTAGCGGTTGGTTCCTAATGCAGACAGAACTCAAGCTTCGCATCGCTTCGGGAGTGGTGCTCGCGGCGGTCGCCCTTGCTGCGACCTGGTTCGGTGGCTTGGCATTCCAACTGCTCTCGGTCCTGATCGCCTTGCTCGTCTATTATGAATGGTCGACGATCACCGGTCTTGCGGAGCGGGATTTTCAGGGCAACGCCTTTGGCTGGCTGTCGCAGGCCATCATCGCGGCCCTCATTCTTTTCGGAAACATCGGCTACAGCCTGCCGGCCCTGTTCGCAGCCGTCGTCGGCGCAGTGCTTTGGGTGTCGCTCAAGAAAGGCAGCTGGTGGTTGCCGGGCGGCATCGTTTACGCGGGCTTGACCGGCATTTCCCTTGCGGCCCTGCGCGGGGTCGATCACCCCGGTCTGATCGCGACCCTGTTCGTCTTCGCCGTCGTCTGGGGAACGGATATTCTCGCCTATTTCGTCGGCCGTGCTATCGGTGGACCCAAGCTTGCGCCGAGGATATCGCCCGGCAAGACCTGGTCTGGCGCCATCGGCGGGGCGATATCCGGTGTTTTGGCCGGTACTGCTGTCTATATGGCCTTTTTTCCGCTGCAGGATCTGCGTGTGCCGGCGGTGGCGCTCATTCTGTCGGTCGCGAGCCAGGTCGGAGACCTGTTCGAATCCTTCATAAAACGCCGCTTCGGCGTCAAGGATTCGAGCCATCTCATTCCTGGTCATGGCGGTGTCATGGACCGCGTCGATGGATTGGTGTTTGCCTGTATCGCCACGCTGGTGCTGGTCCTGATACAATATGTCGTCAGCGAGGGGCGCCAGTTCGCCTTCGGCTCGGTCTTGCTCGGCCTATGATGCCGACGGCAGGCCCTTAAGGAAAGTTCATGACATATCTGCTTGATGCCCTGCAATTCGTCACCGGCTACATCGTTCCCTTCCTTCTGGTGCTGACCCTCCTGGTTTTCGTGCACGAGATGGGACACTATCTCGTCGGGCGCTGGTCTGGCATTCGCATCCTGGCTTTCGCTGTCGGTTTCGGACCGGAATTGATCGGATGGACCGACAAGCACGGCACGCGGTGGAAGTTCTGCGCGATACCGCTCGGCGGCTACGTGAAGTTCTACGGCGACGAGGATGCCGCCAGTACGCCGGACTACAAGCGTCTGGAGGCCATCTCTCCCGAAGACCGCTCCCACACGTTCCTGGGCGCCAAGCTCTGGAAGCGCGCAGCGACGGTTGCGGCGGGCCCGATTGCCAACTTCATTCTTGCCATTGCCATTTTCGCTGTCCTCTTTGCCGTTTACGGACGCTCGGTCGCCGATCCGGTCGTGGCGCAGGTCAAGGAAAACAGCGCCGCCGCGAAGGCAGGCATTCTTCCGCGCGACCGGCTGGTTGCGATCGACGGGAACCCGGTCACGACGTTCGACGATGTCCGCCGCTATGTCAGCGTGCGTCCGGAGCTCGAAATCGAGATTCGGATCGAGCGCGACGGGGCGTTCCTCGACCTGCCCATGGTGCCCGAGCGGACCGAGATTGCCGACCAATTCGGCAACAAGATGGAAATCGGGATCATCGGTATCGTCACCGATCAGGACGCCGGCAATTTCCGCGTGGTGACCTACGGCCCGATCGAGGCCATCGGGCAGGGTGCCGTGCAAAGCTGGCACATCGTCACCGGGACTTTCGATTATCTGGCCAACCTCGTGACCGGCCGGATGAAGGCCGATCAGCTTGGCGGCCCCATCCGTGTCGCACAGGCGTCGGGTCAGATGGCGACGCTTGGTGTGGCCGCCGTGCTTCAACTGGCGGCGGTCCTGTCAGTTTCCATAGGATTGCTTAACCTCATGCCCGTTCCGGTGCTTGATGGCGGCCACCTGATGTTCTATGCGGTTGAGGCCTTGCGCGGAAAGCCGGTTGGTCCGGCTGCGCAGGATATCGCATACCGGATCGGTTTCGCCATGGTGCTGATGCTGATGGTTTTTGCGACATGGAACGACATTTCGATGTTCTTCGGCTAGCGTTCGGCCGCGGGGCGTTTGTGGGGAACGACGACTGATACTGTGAACGATTGGATTTCAATGGCTTGTTCGGCAAGGATTTGTTTACGATAACTCGAATCTGTAGTGGCCGTTAAGCCACGGTTCGAATTGAAGTAAACAGAAATTAACGAGCTGACTTGCTTGTATGGGAAAAGCGGGTAAAACGGCAACCGTGACCGGAGTCGGCACGAAATTGCCGCGCGACGTTGGGAAAAGGTAAGATTTGAACATGAAAGCTGGTTCAAGGTTTTTGAACGCGGTGTCTGCGTTTGCGCTGTCCACGAGCATTGTGGTTTCCGGCGCTGGTGTTGGATTGCTCGCAGGCGCTTCCGTCGCAGAGGCCGCCACCATCAGTCGTGTTGAAGTTCGCGGTGCCACGCGCGTCAGCGCCGAAACGGTCCGTGCGAACATCACGATTGTTCCGGGTAAGAGCTTCAGCAACGCCGACATCGACGCTTCGGTGAAGCGTCTGTACGCAACCGGCTATTTCTCTGATGTCAGCATCAATGTTGCCGGCGGCACGCTCGTCGTTACCGTCAACGAGAATCAGCTGATCAATCAGGTCGTTTTCAACGGCAACCGCAAGATCAAGGACGACAAGCTGCAGGGCATCGTTCGCTCGCAGCCGCTCGGCCCTTACAGCGAAGCAACGGTCGAGACCGATATTCAGTCGATCCGCGACGCCTATGCGGCGATCGGTCGTAGCGACATCACCGTGACCACGCAGGTCGTGCCGATCGCGGAAGGCCGCGTGAACCTCGCCTTCGTCATCGCCGAAGGTGAGCGCACCAAGATTTCGCAGATCAACTTTGTCGGCAACGAAGCCTACAGCGACGGTCGTCTGCAGTCGGTCATCGCGACCAAGGAATCGGGTATCTTCTCGTTCCTGACCCGCAAGGACGTCTACAATCCGGACAAGCTGCGCGCCGATGAAGAGCTGCTGCGTCAGTTCTACTACAACCGCGGTTACGCCGACTTCCAGGTCGTGTCCTCCGAATCGACACTCAACGAAGCGACCAACGAGTACACGGTGACCATCACCGTCGAAGAAGGTCCGCGCTACGACTTCGGCGCGGTGACCGTCGAATCGACCGTCGAGGGCGTGGATGCCGAAGCGCTGAAGGGCGTCGTTCTCAGCCGTGAAGGCTCGGTCTACAAGGCCAAGGACATTCAGGAAACGATGAGCGAGATTTCGAAGCGCGTCGCTTCGGCTGGCTACCCGTTTGCTCGCGTTACGCCCCGTGGCAACCGCGACCTCGGCAATCATACGATCGCCGTCGACTACCTCGTCGACCAGGGCGAGCGCGCCTATGTCGAGCGTATCGAAATTCGCGGCAACACCCGCACCCGTGACTACGTCATCCGTCGCGAGTTCGACATGGGCGAAGGCGATGCCTTCAACCAGGAAATGGTTGCTCGCGCCAAGCGCCGCCTCGAGGCCCTCGGCTACTTCTCGGCCGTCAACATCTCGACGGCTCCGGGTAGTGCGGCCGACCGCGTCGTCGTTATCGTCGACGTGCAGGACCAGTCGACCGGCTCGTTCGGTATCGGCGCCGGTTACTCGGCCGGCAGCGGCGGCGGGTTCCTCGTCGAAGCGTCGATCGAAGAAAAGAACTTCCTCGGTCGTGGCCAGTACATTCGTGTCGCGGCAGGTCGTGGCGACGAAAGCCGGACCTACAACGTCTCGTTCACGGAGCCGTACTTCCTTGGTTATCGTCTGGCCGCAGGCTTCGACGTCTTCAAGAACGAAAACGACTTCGACGATGACAACTACAGCTATGAAGACCAGGGCTTCAGCCTGCGCGTAGCCGCGCCGATCACTGAGAACCTGTCGACGACGCTGCGCTACAACTTCACGCAGTTCGACTATAGCGGTGACAAGGCTGAGCTGTCTTCGCCCTATGATCGTGCCATCGATGGCGGTAACTGGGTGCGTTCGTCGGTGTCGCAGTCGATCACCTACAACACGCTCGATGACGCCCAGCTGCCGCATGACGGCATTCTCGCGACGTTCACGCACGAATTTGCCGGTCTCGGCGGGGATTCCGATTTCTACAAGATGACCGGTAAGGCCAAGTGGTACTACACGGTCAACGATGAAGCGGACATCATTACCTCGCTGAGCGGTGGCGCCGGTCATATCTTCGAAACCGGCAGCGACCTCCAGGTTTTCGACCAGTTCCAGCTGGGCAGCAGCGACATTCGCGGCTTCGAACGCAATGGCATCGGCCCGCGCGTCAACAATGGCGATGCTCTCGGCGGAACGACGTATTTTACGGCTTCGGCCGAGGCGACGTTCCCGCTTCCGGGCATCCCGCGTGACAGCGGCTTCCGCGGTGCGGTCTTCGCCGACGCCGGCACTCTCTACAGCAATAAGGTGGCGGTGACTGGGCCGGGTGAAACTGTGCAAGGCAACGACGCTTCGCTGCGTGCGTCTGTCGGTCTCGGCCTGATCTGGGCTTCGCCGTTCGGTCCTCTGCGTGTTGACTACGCGTGGCCGGTCGCCAAGGAAGATTTCGACAAGGTGCAGAACCTGAAGTTCGGCATTTCCTCGTCGTTCTGATAAAGAAGCAGTCCAGAACTGCCGAAAGTTGATTGTTCTGGAGTGTCCATGGAACAGAACTGGTTTTTTCCGCCCCATCACGGGATTCGCCTGGGTGACCTGGCCAATCAGATTGGGGCGGAGCTGACGGATGGCGCGGTCGCAGACCGCGCTATTCATGCTGTCGCTCCCGTCAACCGGGCCAAGGCCGGCGACGTCTGCTACATGCTCTCGCGCAAGTACCGCGCCGAGTTGGATACCTGCCAGGCCTCCGCGATCATCTGCGACAAGACCATTGCTTCGCTCGTCCCGGCTCACATTCCCGTTCTCCTGACGTCGCGCCCGCACACGGCTTTTGCGCTGGCGGGCACGCTGCTGCACGAGGTGGCAATGCGCCCGGCGCGCAACACCAGCCTCGATGGGATCTCGCCTGCAGCCTTCATCGACCCGACTGCGCGCCTTGAAGAGGGCGTGGAAGTCGAGCCTATGGCCGTGGTCGGCGCGGGCGCGGAGATCGGTGGCGGCACGAGGATCGCTGCAGGCGCCGTGATCGGCCCGGGCGTTCGCATCGGTCGCGACTGCACGATTGCAGCGGGTGCAAGCGTGCTCTGCGCGCTCGTCGGCAACAACGTCATCATTCATCCGGGCGCCAGGATCGGCCAGGACGGGTTTGGCTACGCTCCGGGCCCCAAGGGTGGAATGATCAAGATCGTCCAGGTCGGACGCGTCATCATCCAGGATCATGTCGAGATTGGCGCGAATACGACGATCGATCGCGGCACGATGGACGACACTGTCATCGGTGAAGGTACGAAAATCGACAATCTCGTCCAGATCGGGCACAACGTCCGCATCGGCCGCTACTGTGGCATCGTCAGCCAGGTCGGCGTCGCCGGCAGCACCAGGATTGGTGATGGCGTGATGATCGGCGGCGGCAGTGGGGTCAATGGTCACATCACCGTTGGCGATGGCGTACAGATTGCCGCGATGAGCGGCGTAGCAAGCGATGTGCCTGCGGGCGAACGCTACGGTGGTATTCCTGCGCGCCCCATGCGCGATTTCCTGCGCGATGTGGCCGAAATGGCCTTGCGCGCAAGTGACAGACAGAAAAAGAAGGGTGGCACGAATGAGTGAGGCGGCAACGGTTCTGGGTACGGCGGATATTCAGGAGATCCTGAAGCTCCTTCCGCATCGCTATCCCTTCCTGCTCGTCGACCGGATCATCGAGATCGACGGCGACAATTCAGCGATCGGCATCAAGAACGTTTCGGCAAATGAGCCGCACTTCACCGGCCATTTTCCGGAAAAGCCGATCATGCCTGGCGTGCTTCTGATCGAGGGCATGGCTCAGACCGCGGGCGCCATCTGCGCGCGCAAGACCGCTTCCGGTACGAACCTCGTCTACTTCATGACGATCGACAATGCCCGCTTCCGCAAGCCGGTGGTTCCGGGCGATCGCGTCGAATTCCATGTCGTGAAGCAGAAGCAGCGCGGCAATATCTGGAAGTTTCACTGCGACGCAAAAGTTGACGGGCAACTTGTCGCCGAAGCTGATATCGGCGCGATGATTGTCAGCACGGAAGACGCTTGAACATGATTGCAGCAACAGCGAAGATCCATCCGTCCTCGATCATCGAAGACGGAGCGGTCATTGGCGAGAACGTAACGATCGGCCCGTTTTGCTATATCGGGCCGAAAGTGGTTCTTGGCGACGATATGGAACTGAAGAGCCATGTTGTCGTCGATGGGCGCACGACGATCGGCAAGGGCTCCAAGATTTTCCCGAACGCCGTAATCGGCGGAGATTCGCAAAGCGTGCATCACAGCACCGTCGACGCCATTCTGCAGATCGGCGAAAACTGCACGATCCGCGAAGGCGTGACGATGAATGCCGGCACCGTCGAATACGGTGGCGCGACGATCGTCGGCGACAACAATCTGTTCCTGGCCTATTCGCACGTTGCCCATGATTGCCGTCTCGGCAACAACATTATCATGTCGAACAACGTGCTGCTGGCAGGCCACGTAACGATCGGGGATCGGGCGATTCTGGGTGGCGGCTGCGCCGTGCACCAGTTTACCCGCATCGGTCGGCAGGCGTTCATCGGCGGTCTCTCCGCGGTCAGCTACGACGTCATTCCCTACGGCATGCTCAACGGCAATCCGGGCGTCCTGAGCGGCCTTAACGTCGTGGGCATGACGCGTGCAGGCATCGAGCGTGCAACGATCCACGTGGTTCGCAGGGCCTACAAGCAGATCTTCGAAGGGCCGGCCTCGGTTCGCGCCAACGCTGCCGCCATTCGTGCCGATTATGCCGATTGCGCGCCGGTCATGGAAATCCTCGATTTCATCGCTGCCGAAAGCGACAGGGCCTTGTCTTCGCCAAGCCGCGGCAAGGCTTGAGCGTGATGACCGCCCCGGCAAGCCGCGCAGCAACTGCCGGCCGGCTTGCAATCATCGCCGGTGGCGGAGCGCTGCCGCATCATGTCGCCGAGGCCGTTCGCGCCCGTGGTGAAGATCCGTTCGTGATTGCGCTTTCGCGCGAGGCCGAAGAGAGCGATTGGATCGGGTTTGATCACGCCGTTCTCCCAATTGGTGATTTCTCCGGCATCAGCCGTACTTTCAAGGATGAAGGCATCGATCGCGTCGTGCTGTCGGGATGGGTCCGCCGCAGGCCCGAGTGGCGCGACATTCGCCCAACTCTGAAAACGCTTGCGCGGGTACCGGCTGTCTTGAGGACCCTGGTATCCGGCGGCGACGATGCGGTCTTGCGCATGGCGATGCAACTCATCGAGGCAAGCGGTGCGCACGTGATCGGCGTACACGAAGTTGTCCCGAACCTTCTGGCTGATCCGGGACCGATTGGCGCTTATGCACCTTCCGACGACGACAGGCGTGATGTGGAGGCCGGTATCGCGGCCGCCAACGCGCTTGGTCAGCTGGATGTAGGGCAGGGCGCAATCGCCGTTGGCGGCCGCGTGGTGGCGCTTGAGGGCGCCGAGGGCACGGATGCCATGCTGGAACGCGTCGCGGCCCTGAAGGCTGAAGGACGTGTCTCTGCGCGTCGACGCGGCGTGTTGGTCAAGCTCTGCAAGCCCGGGCAGGACCTGCGGGCGGATCTGCCGTCGATTGGGCCGTCGACCGTGGCAGGCGCCCTTGCTGCGGGGCTCGCTGGAATTGCGATCGAAGCCGGCCGTGCTCTGGTGCTCGAGCGGGCCGAAGTGGTCGAGGCCGCCAATCGCGCGGGATTGTTTGTCATCGGTGTCGAGCGCGGCGAACGTCGGGAAAAGGCATGAGCGGACAAGGCTACAAGCTGGCGGTGATTGCCGGCGAAGTTTCGGGCGATCTGCTCGGCGCGGATCTGGTGCGGGCACTGCGTAGCCAATGCGGCGGGGATCTCGCGCTTGTCGGTGTCGGTGGCGACGGGCTGGAGGCCGAGGGCCTGAAGTCGCTGTTCGATTATTCCGAACTGTCGATCATGGGCTTTTCTCAGGTGCTTGCACGGCTGCCCAAGCTCATCATGCGCATTCGCCAGACCGCAAATGCCATTATCGCTGCCCGCCCCGATGCGCTGCTGATCATCGACAGTCCTGACTTCACCCATCGCGTCGCGCGCCGGGTGCGTGCGGCACTGCCGGACCTGCCCGTCATCAATTATGTCTGCCCCAGCGTGTGGGCCTGGAAGCCGGAGCGGGCGCCGCGCATGCGCGGCTATGTCGATCATGTGCTTGCGGTGTTGCCGTTCGAGCCCGAGACCATGCGCAAGCTCGAGGGGCCGCCGACGACCTATATCGGCCACCGGCTCGCCTCGGATGCCAATGTTCTTGCGGTACGCGCCAGCCGGCGGCAGAGACCGAATGCGGACAATGCCGGCGCGGTTGCCACCTGCCTGCTTCTACCGGGATCGCGCGCGAGCGAGATCGGGCGATTGCTGCCCATCTTCGGGCAGATGGCCGGGGAGCTTGCAGCGCGACATCCCGGTGTGCGTTTCTTGCTGCCCACCGTTCCGCGTCAGGAAAAGTTGGTGCGCGAGATAACGGCGAACTGGGCTGTCCAGCCAGAGATTTCGACCGGTGCAGCGGAGAAATGGGCGGCGTTCGATAAGGCGGATGCTGCGATCGCGGCATCGGGAACTGTCATTCTCGAACTCGCGCTTGCCGGTGTGCCCGTCGTCTCCACCTATGATGCCGACTGGCTCGTGCGGTTGCTGCACAGCCGCATCCGCATCTGGAGCGGCGCACTTCCCAATCTGATCGCCGATTTCCCGATCGTGCCGGAATACTTCAACCAGAGCATCCGGCCGGGCGCCTTGACCCGCTGGGTCGAGCGGCTGTCTGCCGAGACCGCCCAGCGCGCATCCATGCTCGACGGCTACGCGCTCGTACAGGAACGCATGGCAACACGCCGTCCGCCCGGTGAAATGGGCGCAGAGATCGTCCTCTCCTATTTGCAAGCCAAGAAGTCTCGCTAGAGACGTTCAACCAATTTCGACGCCGCCGTCACCGCGCTACCAGATGCGGCAGGCAATGGTCCGGTGTCTGAATGAAAAAAGCCCGGTCATTTCTGACCGGGCTTTTTCGTGTTACGTCGAAGGCTTAGCGCTTCGAAACCGGCACGTAGTCGCGCTGCGGAGCGCCGACATAGAGCTGGCGCGGGCGGCCGATGCGCTGTTCCGGATCTTCGATCATTTCGTTCCACTGGGCGATCCAGCCGACGGTGCGCGCAAGCGCGAACAGCACGGTGAACATGGTCGTGGGGAAGCCCAGCGCCTTCAGCGTGATGCCGGAGTAGAAGTCGATGTTCGGGTAGAGCTTCTTCTCGATGAAGTATTCGTCGGTGAGCGCGATGCGCTCGAGCTCCATTGCCACTTCCAGAAGCGGATCGTCCTTGTGGCCGAGTTCTGCGAGCACTTCATGCGTGGTCTTCTGCATGATCTTGGCGCGCGGATCGTAGTTCTTGTACACGCGGTGACCGAAGCCCATCAGGCGGAACGGATCGTTCTTGTCCTTTGCCCGGGCGATGAATTCCGGAATGCGGTCCACCGAACCGATTTCAGCGAGCATGTTGAGCGCCGCTTCGTTGGCACCGCCGTGGGCGGGACCCCAGAGGCAGGCGATGCCGGCTGCGATGCAGGCAAACGGATTGGCGCCGGAAGAGCCCGCGAGACGCACGGTCGAGGTCGAGGCGTTCTGCTCGTGGTCGGCGTGCAGGATGAAGATGCGGTCCATGGCGCGCGACAGCACCGGGTTGACCACATATTCCTCGCACGGAACTGCAAAGCACATGCGCAGGAAGTTCGAAGCGTAGTCGAGGTCGTTCTTCGGATAAACGAAGGGCTGACCGATATGGTATTTGTAGGCCATCGCGGCGATGGTCGGCATCTTGGCGATCATGCGCAGCGACGCGACCATGCGCTGGTGCGGATCGGTGATGTCGGTCGAGTCGTGATAGAAGGCCGAAAGCGCGCCGACGCAGCCGCACATGACGGCCATCGGGTGCGCGTCGCGGCGGAAGCCGGTGAAGAAGCGCGACATCTGCTCGTGCACCATGGTGTGGTGCGTCACGCGGTAATCGAAATCGGCCTTCTGCGCCTTCGTCGGCAGTTCGCCGTAAAGCAGGAGATAGCAGACCTCGAGGAAGTCGCCATGTTCAGCCAGCTGCTCGATCGGATAGCCGCGGTGCAGGAGCACGCCTTCGTCGCCATCGATATAGGTGATCTTGGATTCGCACGACGCCGTCGACGTAAAGCCCGGGTCGTAGGTGAACATCTTGGTCTGCTTGTAGAGCGAACCGATATCGACCACATCAGGACCGATGGACCCCGATCGCACCGGTAGCTCCGCCGATTTTCCATCGAGTGTTACGACCGCGCTTTTTTCTGTCATGGGGACCCTCCGTCTTATGGCAACGTGGCATAGAGATATGCCACGAAAATGAACGTTGCGAAGTTGCTATATGATTTATTTTCGGCTGCCAAGCTGTACGAAAGGCAAATTGTGCGATGCGAAAATGTGCATATGGCGACGCAATAATCGCACGTTAAGACAATATGGCCAACGGGATCAATGACCATCAGGACGATGGTGGGGGACCATTCCATATAGGATTGCCGCTTTTTTCGGCACATAACGTTCTGGTTGCCGACAGGCGCCGTTGGTTGCATCATGGACGGCGATCGTCCTTATGGAGAAGTGCCGTTTGATGAGCGAGATCGAAGCACGGCCTTCGACGGAGGACGCGGTTCGTGTCGCTGCCATATTACCCGCTTCGGTTTTGGCCGACGATGTCCGTGCAACGCCCGGGAATACGCGCCGCAGCACCATTTTGCCTTTCCTGAAGTCTTTGCACGCCGCCACACGCAGGCGCTTTCGGCCCGCGGTTATTGCCCGATCTTTTCGGGCCGCCGTCGAGGAAGAGACGGCGTTCGGCCATGGATTGGTGCTCGCTCCGGTGTTCTTGTCCGCCGGCGTGCTGACCTGGCTGTCGTTGCCTTATGACGTCGGAATCGACAAACTTGCACTGCTGCTTTGCATTTTCGGAATAGCCGCGGCGCTGTCGAGCGTCCGGGCGCGAACCTTACGCGCGCCGATGATTGCCGCCTCGCTGTTTATTGCCGGGATGATGTTCGTGGCGATCGAAACAGCGCGTGTCGACACCATTGTGCTCGATGGACCGGTAACCACGACCGTGCGCGGCACGGTCCTTTCACGCGAGAAGAACGACCGCCAGCACTGGCGCTACGGCATCCTCGTCGAGCAGACTGCCGAGCCGAGATTGCGACGGGCGCCGCGCAAGGTGATGGTCCTGTCGCGCAGCCCCCATGCGCCGCTCGCAATCGGCGCCGCGATCGAGGGCAGGGCGCGCCTTTCGCCGCCGTCCGGCCCGGCGCTACCGGGTCTCAATGACTTCGCATTCGATTCCTTCTATCGGCAGATCGGCGCGGTTGGCTATTTCTATGGCGCGCCCGACAGCGCGCCCGTCGACCCTGCGGCGGCGGATGACCGCTCGCTTTGGGCCGAGGTCGCGGAACGATTGGCTGCAACGCGCGAGCATGTGGGCGAACGGATCCGCACGGTGATCGGCGGCGACACCGGCGCGCTCGCCGCAGCTCTGGTGACGGCGGAAGAGAGAGCCATCGGTCGCGACACGGTCGAAATGCTGCGGCAGTCGGGCCTGGCGCATGTGTTGGCGATTTCCGGCCTCAACATGGTGCTGGCGGCAGGCACATTCCTGATCGGTGCGCGAACCATCTTGAGCGCGGTGCCAGGATTGGCGCAGCGCGTCGCGGTCAAGAAGATTGCCGCGGCCGGCGCTCTGACGATGGTTTTTCTCTACATTCTGATTTCCGGTGGCGCCGTGTCTGCCGTGCGGGCGTGGATCATGATTTCGATCATGCTAGTGGCAGTGTTTTTCGATCGCATGTCGATCAGCCTGCGCAACATAGCACTGGCGGCCATCGTCATCATCGTGGTGACCCCGTCGGCGGTCGCCGGCCCGGGGTTTCAGATGTCGTTCGCCGCGACCGTGGCGCTGGTTGCCGGCTATGCCCGCTGGCGTGAGCAGACAGCAGCGAATGGGCCGGCAGTCGACGGACGATCGTGGGGCAGGCGGCTCGTGACTGGCTTTATCGTCGGCGTGGTCGCGACCTCGCTGATCGGCGGCCTGGCGACATCAGTCTATTCTGCCGCCTATTTCCATCGTCTGCCGGCCTACGGGTTGCTGGCCAATATTCTGGCGGCGCCACTGATCAGCATCGTGATCATGCCTTTCGGCCTGTTTTCGATGATGCTGATGCCTTTGGGTCTGGAACAATACCCGCTCGCCGTCATGGCATGGGGGCTGGACGGCATGCTGGTGATCGCGCGCTTCGTGACTTCACTGGACGGCGAGGTCTTGACCGGTCGTATCGCCCCTGCAGCGTTCCTGCTCATCGCCTTTGGCGGGATCATCCTCTGCGTCTTGCGGACTTGGCTGGCGGCATTTGGTGGCGTGGTCCTGCTCTCGGGCGTGTTCTGCCTGGTGTTTGCGGACAGGCAACAGCCGTCCATCGTCGTGTCCGAAGATGGACGGCTGGTCGGTCTTGTCACCAACGCAGCCATCGCGACGAACAGGGCGCGCCCCTCCGATTTTCTCTTCTCGCAATGGCAGCGCGCTCTGGCGATTGAAGGTCACGTCGCTCCGGTCGCACCGGCGACGCCGCTTGCCGACGATCTTTATCTTGGGCCGGAGAGCGGATCGGGCAAGACGCCATTGAAGATCGTCGACGCGCAAAAGGCCGCCGCCATCCGAAAGGATATCGTCGCGGCGCTTGCGGGCTCTGCGCCCGATGTCTTTTCCTGTCGCGACAAGCAATGGTGCGTCGCCCGAAGCGGTGTCGGCTGGACCGTTGCCTTCGTCGAGAATCCGGGCCTGTTCGAGGTCCTTTGCGACCAGGCCGACCTGATGATCGTGCCGGGGAGCTTTAACGAGAGAACCTGCCCGTCCGGGCAGGCGCGGATCGTGAGCGGGGGCGGGTTGCGGCTGACCGGCGCGATCGAGATTTTTGCGGAGCCGGTTGCGGGTCAGAAGCGAGCGAGGATGCGGTTCGAGCCGTCGTTCGCCTCGCTTGCACGCCCCTGGGAGCGACACCGCGCCTATGACTGGCGAAGCGGGCGCTTTCTCGACGGCCCGGCGGCGACTGGCCTTCAGGACTGATTTTCTGGCGTGAAATTATTCTTGATTTATATACTCCACAAATCCTTGTCTTTCGGTCATAGTTTGTCGTAAAGAGCGGCCGATACACGTTGAGGTGGCTCGGATTTCAGCTGCCTGTGATTTTTGTGACGACGAAACGCACCCGGACGCGAGGACAAGATGCCTAACCGAACCCGATCGAAGCTGAATTTATTGGCGGCAGCGACTTTGGTGCTGGCATGTGGTGTTTCCTCGACGTCTGCTTTCGGCCAGGCCACCTCGACCGAGACGGCGACACCCGTTATCGACCAGCCCCAGAACGCCGCACCCGCAGCAACACCACCGGCGAGCGCTGTTGAAGGTGAGCAGCCCGCCACGTCGCAGCCGTCGGTCGCTCAGCCGCTTGTTCAAGCGCAGCCAGTGGCGAGTGGAGTTACGGTTCCCGGTGCAGAGCCTGGTGCACAGACGCCGTCCGCATCCACCGAGACACCTGCTGCTGTCGAGACGCCTGCAGCCGAAGCCGTCGAAGCGCCGCTGGAACTGTCGGCCAACCCGGTCCTGCCACACGATCTCTCGCCGATGGGCATGTTCCTGGCCGCAGACATGGTGGTCAAGGCGGTGATGATTGGACTGGCGCTTGCCTCGGTCATCACCTGGGCGATCTTCGTGGTCAAGACATTGGAGCTCTTTGCGGCAAAGGCCCGCCTTGCGCGCGCCGTGCGCCAGCTTTCGGCTGCAAACGGGCTGAGCGAACTCAAGTCCACTTTCGACGGCAAGTCGGGGCCCGCGGCCGAAATGGTTGCGGCGGCCATCGATGAAATGGTGCGCTCGGAGGCCGTGCTCGATCACGCTCCGGCGGCGGGTCTCAAGGAGCGTGTCGCATCGCTGCTGACGCGCATCGAGGTTCGCGCCGGCAAGCGCATGACCAGCGGCACGGGCATCCTCGCTTCGATCGGCTCTGTCGGCCCGTTTGTCGGCCTGTTCGGGACTGTCTGGGGCATCATGAATTCGTTTATCGGCATCAGCAAGGCGCAGACGACCAACCTCGCCATCGTTGCGCCGGGTATCGCCGAAGCGCTGCTCGCCACCGCGATCGGTCTCGTCGCCGCCATTCCGGCTGTCATCATCTACAACTATTTTGCCCGCTCGGTCGGTGGCTACAAGGTGGTTCTTGCCGATGCTGCCGCGGCGGTGGAGCGTCTTGTCAGCCGTGATCTCGATCATCGTCTCGTGCGCAAGGCGCAGCCGCGCCGTCAGGAAGGCTTTGCCCATCCTGCTGAAGCGTCCATCGCAAGGATCGGGTGAGGCATGGCCGGTAAAGTTAGCGACAGCGGCGGCGATCTCGACGAAAACAGCGAGATCAACGTAACCCCTTTCATCGATGTCATGCTTGTCTTGCTGATCATCTTCATGGTCGCGGCGCCGCTGGCGACCGTGGACATGAAGGTCGACCTGCCGCAATCGGTCTCGAAGCCGACGCCGCGTGACGACAAGCCTGTCTTCGTGACGCTGAATGCCGACCTCGGTCTGGCCATCGGAAACGAGGAAACGGCCCGCGAAGAATTCGCAGCCGAGTTGCAACGCCTGACGGATGGCAACTCCGAGACCCGCGTCTTGCTGCGCGCCGACAAGGCGGTCGACTACGGTGAACTGATGACGGTCATGAACCTCATCCAGAACGCCGGCTATACCAAGATCGCCCTCGTCGGGCTGGAGGGCGCGCCTGGCCGCTGAGCCGGGCGTTTGCTCGCCTGCCGGCAGGCGAGCATGCCTGCTGCGCCGAACCGGCCACGCAATCGCCGGTTCCGCCGTTTCCTCCCCCCTTTTTCCGCTGCAAGATGTCGCTGTCGCTTGAAACCGGCGGGGCGGCGATTTATGAGCTTATGCAAAGGTTGCGCACTGGCAGCCAAAAGGCGATTGCGTGGTTTTCGGAGATACCGGCCGCGCTCATCCGGATACGAGGGCAGTATGATGAATTTCGAAGCGGCGCGCACCAAGATGGTGGACAACCAGATCCGGACCACGGATGTCACGTCCCACGCCGTCCTGTCCGCTTTCCTTTCCGTGCCGCGCGAAGAGTTCGTGCCTGCCCGGATGCGGGAGCTTGCCTATATCGATGCCGACATCGAGCTTGACGGTACGAAGGGCGCCGGTCCGCGCTACCTGATGGAACCGTCGCCGCTCGCCAAGCTGCTGCAACTCGCCGAAATCTCGAAATCGGACGTCGTGCTGGAGATCGGTTGTGGTGCCGGCTATGCCTCCGCACTGCTTTCGCTGATTGCCGGCTCTGTCGTGGCACTAGAGAGCGATGAAGCGCTTGCTGCAACGGCCACCGAAACTCTGGCGCGCCTGGGATATGACAATGTTGCGGTCGTCACTGGCGATCTTGGCAAGGGCTACGCTGCCGAAGCGCCTTATGATGTCATCTTCGTTTCCGGTTCGGTCGAGGTTCTTCCTGCGGCCCTGTTTGAGCAGCTGCGCGACGGCGGCCGTCTGATTGCCGTCGAAGGCTTCGGTAATGCTTCGCGTGCTAAGCTGTACGTGCATGAGAATGGGAAGACGTCCGAAAGGGCTGATTTCAACACTGCGGTAAAGCCGCTGCCCGGCTTCCGCCGCGAGGCGACTTTTGTTTTTTGAGGTGCCACTTATTGAGGTATCTCAACATTTAATTGTGCTGCTAAAATAGCAATGTTGCCAATTGGCAACGAACCACCTGTTTCTTTTTGAAATGATCGTGCGCAGTATCGGTGTACAGTTGTGATCGGGCCGATTCCGGGTTTCAAAGAGTGCTGAGGTAGTGATTTGCTCACCGGTGGGCGGTGTGGGCGCTTCATCGCCGAATTTAGGGCGGCTCGATTTCGATCCCGGAATGGTGCCGCAGGAAATGGTGGGCTGGCTTTGCCGCCCCGATCGGAGAGGGAAGTATGGTGTCGATTGTCCGCAAAGCAGCCTTTTGGGCTGCGATCTCGACGAGTGTACTGCTTGCACCGCAGGCCGTGCTGGCGGAGACGATCTTCGGCGCAATGGCCAATGCCTATGCAAATAATCCGGATTTGAACGCTGCGCGCGCTGGCCTTCGGGCGACCGACGAAGGTGTTCCGATTGCAAAGTCCGGATTTCGCCCGCAGGTTTCAGCATTTGCAAACGGAACGCTTACAAACACGGACAACGCGGTCGTCGGAACCCGTGACTTTCACCAGGGACAGATCGGGGTCTCCATAACCCAGATGGTGTTCGACGGCTTCCAGACGCTGAACAATGTTCGCGCTGCCGAATCGAATGTGTTTGCCAACCGCGAATCGCTGCGGGCAAACGAGATCCAGATTCTGCTGGCCGCGGCCACGTCCTACGCCAATATCGCGCGCGACCAGCAGATCGTTACGATCCGCCGGCAGAACATCGCCTTCCTCAAGGAACAGCTGAACGCGTCCCAGGCCCGTCTTGACGTGGGTGAAGGCACACGTACCGACGTCAGCCTTGCTGAGGCATCGCTTGCCAACGCCCAGTCGTTGCTTATTAGCGCCATCGCGCAGCTGAAACAGAGCGAGGCAGTTTACGTCCAGATCGTCGGCGTTGCGCCGAAGGGGATCAAGCAGCCGGCTCCGGCATCCAAGGGGCTCCCGCGCTCGCTCGATCAGGCAGTTGCCCTAGGTTTGCGTCAGCACCCGACCATTCTTGCCGCGCAGTATAACGTCGATACGGCCGGCTACCAGGTGAAGTCGGCTGAAGGCACGATGTTGCCGGGCGTTTCGCTTCAGGGTCAGGTCGGACGCACGACCGGTAACGCGGGCGACGGCATCGACAGCGATGCGGCCAGCATCACCGCGCGCTTGACCGTTCCGATCTATCAGGGCGGCGCAGAATACGGCCAGATCCGTCGCGCCAAGGAAACCCTGGGCCAGCAGCGCATCCTCGTCGATTCGCAGCGCGCCGCGGTCCAGCAGAACGTCGTGACCGCCTACGCCCAGATGGAAGCTGCAATCGCACGTATCGGCGCCAACAAGACGCAGATCTCGGCTGCCAACATGGCGCTCGCTGGCGTCATCGAAGAGCGCAAGGTCGGCCAGCGCACCACCCTCGACGTTCTCGATTCGCAGCAGACCGTGCTGAATGCGCAGGAGCAGCTTGCCATCGCCCAGCGTGACGCGGTCGTCGCAAGTTACGGCTTGCTCGCCACAACCGCTGTTCTCGGCGTCAAGAGCCAGGGCTTGCAGGTTGCCGAGTACCGTGCCGAAGAGCACTATGAAGCCGTCAAGGACAAGTGGTTCGGACTTCGAACCGTCGACGGACGCTGATCAAAGAAAACGCCTCGGGAAACCGGGGCGTTTCTGCTTCTGCCGGCCAAAACAAATCTGTGCAACAATCCAAGTGTCTGATTCGCGGCGTATGTTTCGTGCGCGAACTCACTTAAGGTTTGTCTGTAATCGGCACATGCGTCGTTTCGGGACACATGCTCGGCCGCGTCAAACGGGGATAGAAATGGCACAGCTCAATGTCGCGCGCGAACCTTCGATGGATGAGATTCTCGCATCCATTCGCAAGATCATCGAGAGCAACGAGCCGGGGCAGGTCGATTTCTCGGCGCACGACCACTACGATAACGACAGTTCCGATGAGATCGAACTGACGATAGACAGCGAAATCGAGGCTGCCGCGTTCGGCCGGCGGGATGAGGCAGTCGAGGCGCCGAAGCCCGCGACGCCATCGCCGGAGATCGAAGTGGCCGTCATCCCGTCCGAGCCGCCGGCAAACATGGCGCAGCCGCCGCTGTCGCTCGCCGATGTTGCCGCCCGTGTCAGGGCCGCTTCCGAGCGCCACACGATGACCTATTCGGCCAAGGACGTGGTCAGCGATGCGCCGGTGCGCAGCGTGCAGGACAGCCCGGTGATTACCTCGCGCATGGCAGCGGTCTCCGCACCGCCGGCGCCGGCCGATCGCCTCGCAGTCGGCCTCGTCCAGGCGCCGGTCAATCACGGTGTGGCAACCGAAGTCGAGCGGGTAAACGCAAGCGAGCCCGTAAGCGTCGCCGTCTCCGTCGGGGCGGTGGCTGTGATTGCCGAAGAACCGGTTGCCGAGAAGGCTGCGCCCGCCATCGTCTCGCCCGAAGTTGGTCGCCAGGTCGCGCAGTCCTTCGACAGTCTTGCCCAGGCGGTCGATCTCAGCACGCGGCGGTCGTTCGACGAAATTGCTGAGGAGATGCTGCGCCCGATGCTGCAGGAATGGTTGGACGACAACCTGCCGACCTTGGTCGAGCGGCTCGTGCGCGAGGAAATCGAACGCGTCGCGCGCGGCCCCCGACGCTAGGATCTGAACCGTTTCGATACGGGAGGCCGCGGAACCGTCGCGGCCTTTTTGCGTTCGTGTTGACTTGCACCGGTCCTTCCGGTTTACAAGACACAGACATCAATCTCCAAAATTGGCTTCAAAATGCTTGATAAGACCTACGATTCCGCAACCGTCGACCCGCGTATCGCCAAGAAGTGGGACGAAGAAAACGCGTTTCGTGCAGGTGCGGGAGCAAAGCCCGGTGCCGACAGCTTCTGTATCGTGATCCCGCCGCCGAACGTGACGGGCTCGCTGCACATGGGCCATGCGCTGAACAACACGCTGCAGGACGTGCTGGTGCGGTTCGAGCGCATGCGCGGCAAGGACGTGCTGTGGCAGCCCGGCATGGATCATGCCGGCATCGCCACGCAGATGGTGGTCGAGCGCAAGCTGATGGAGCAGCAGCAGCACCGCCGCCAGATGGGCCGTGAAGCCTTCATCGAAAAGGTCTGGGAGTGGAAGGCCGAATCCGGCGGGTTGATCTTCAACCAGTTGAAGCGGCTCGGCGCCTCCTGTGACTGGTCGCGCGAGCGCTTCACCATGGACGATGGCCTGTCGGAGGCTGTCCTTGAAGTGTTTGTTTCCCTCTACAAGGAGGGCCTGATCTACAAGGACAAGCGTCTGGTCAATTGGGATCCGAAGCTGCTGACGGCGATTTCCGATCTTGAGGTCGAGCAGCACGAGATCAACGGTAACCTGTGGTACCTGCGCTATCCGCTGGAACCGGGCGTCACCTATCAGCATCCTGTCGCCTTTGACGAGGACGGCAAGGCGACGGAGTGGGAAACGCGCAACTATCTGGTCGTTGCCACCACGCGCCCGGAGACGATGCTTGGTGACAGCGGCATCGCGGTCAACCCGGAAGACGAGCGCTACAAGCCGCTGATCGGCAAGCACGTCATTCTGCCGATCGTCGGTCGCCGCATCCCGGTCGTCGGCGACGACTATGCCGATCCGACCGCCGGAACGGGCGCCGTCAAGATTACGCCGGCCCACGACTTCAACGACTTCGACGTCGGCAAGCGCGCGGGCCTTGCCGCCATCAATATCCTGACGATCGAAGGCCGCATTACCATCAAGGACAACGAGGAGTTCCTCGAGGGCCTCAGCGATCCTGCCGCCCTTCATGGCGCCTGGGACGAGCTTGAGGGCAAGGATCGCTTCGAGGCGCGCAAGATCATCGTGAGGATCTTCGAGGAAGCCGGCCTGCTCGACAAGATCGAGCCGCACAAGCACATGGTCCCGCATGGCGATCGTGGCGGCGTGCCCATCGAGCCGCGCCTGACGGAGCAATGGTACGTCGATGCGAAGACGCTGGCCAAGCCTGCGATCGCGTCGGTCAAGGAGGGCCGCACCAACTTCGTTCCGAAGAACTGGGAAAAGACCTATTACGAGTGGATGGAGAACATCCAGCCGTGGTGCGTCTCGCGCCAGCTGTGGTGGGGGCATCAGATCCCGGCCTGGTACGGTCCCGATGGCCAGGTCTTCGTAGAGAAGACCGAGGAAGAGGCGCTGCACGCCGCGATCCAGCATTATCTCGCGCACGAAGGCCCGATGAAGGCCTATGTCGAGGACCTGCTTGAAAACTTCAAGCCGGGCGAGATCCTGACCCGCGACGAGGACGTGCTCGACACCTGGTTCTCCTCGGCCCTCTGGCCGTTCTCGACTCTCGGCTGGCCGAACGAGACCCCGGAACTCGAAAAATACTACCAGACCGATGTCCTGGTGACCGGCTTCGATATCATCTTCTTCTGGGTCGCCCGGATGATGATGATGGGCCTGCACTTCATGAAGGATGCCGACGGCACGCCGGTCGAGCCGTTCCATACCGTTTACGTCCATGCGCTCGTTCGCGACAAGAACGGCCAGAAGATGTCGAAGTCGAAGGGCAACGTCATCGACCCGCTGGAGCTGATGGACGAATACGGCGCTGACGCCCTGCGCTTCACGCTGGCGATCATGGCTGCCCAGGGGCGCGACGTGAAGCTCGACACGGCCCGCATTGCCGGTTACCGCAATTTCGGCACCAAGCTCTGGAACGCCACGCGCTTCGCCCAGATGAATGGCGTCACCAATAGCGATGGCTTCATTCCCGAGGCGTCGTCGCTGACGATCAATCGCTGGATCCTGACCGAGCTGTCGCGCACGATCCGCGACGTGACCGAGGCACTGGAAGGCTTCCGCTTCAACGAGGCTGCCGGCAGCCTTTATCGCTTCGTCTGGAACCAGTTCTGCGACTGGTATCTCGAGCTGCTGAAGCCTGTCTTCGGCGGTGAGGACGAGGCGGCGAAACGCGAATCCCAAGCCTGTGTCGCCTATGTCCTGGACGAGATCTACAAGCTGCTGCATCCGTTCATGCCGTTTATGACCGAGGAGCTCTGGGATCAGACGGCAGGCGAGGGACGCGAGCGCGCTGGCCTTCTCTGCCACGCGGAATGGCCGTCTGCTTCCTATGCGGACGATGGCGCGGCCGACGAGATCAACTGGTTGATCGATCTGGTCTCGGGCATCCGTTCCGTCCGCTCCGAAATGAACGTCCCGCCGGCAGCGACCGCGCCGCTCATCGTCGTTGCAGCGAACGCGTTGACGCGCGAGCGGCTGGAGCGTCACGCCTCGGCAATCGGTCGCCTGGCGCGCGTCGAGCATATCGATCATGCGGCGGTGGCGCCGCGCGGTAGCGCCCAGCTCGTCGTTGCTGAAGCCACATTCTGCTTGCCGCTCGGCAACCTGATCGACCTTACGGCCGAGAAGGCGCGTCTGGAAAAGGCGATCTCGAAGGTCGATGTCGAGCGGGAGCGTATTCTCGGCAAGCTCGCCAACGAGAAGTTCATCGCAAACGCAAAGCCCGAACTGGTCGAGGCCGAGCGCGAGCGCCTGGCCGAGTTGGATGTGCAAAAGGGCTCGCTCGGTGTCGCCCTGGCGCGGGTCGCAGAAGCCGGCTGAACCCGCGCAACGCGCTTGTTTACCTATCGTCCGCGGCGGAAACGCCGCGGATTTTTCCTTTTTCGGAAAGCGCTTTGCCTTGCCGCGAAGCCGATTCGCGCCTTGCCGTCGGCGGCTTTCTGTCGCGCCTGCTAGGCTCGCGCCGTTGTGCTTTCAAACCCCCAAATGCGGTTTTTGGTGCAAAAAGGAATGTTGTTGTCGTTGGGTAACACTTTCGGATTAGGTTGGGATCTCATCCTAACATTAGCGGGAAAATCTATGATTGGCGCAAAATCGTTCCAGATTATCCGCATTGTGTCCAAATGATGAGAAACTTACGTAAATTTTGCGGCGCCGGTGTGCGCGGCCTCCCCAGAATGCGCCATTTGCGATTTCACACGATCGTGAGAATACTTTGGCCACGGGCGACGTGAGGTGGATTGTCGCAGATTGAAATGCAGGGGGAGGAGCTTGATGGCTCATGAGAATTTGAAGCGGGGCGTCCTGACATTGGCGGCCGGAATTCTGGTTGCATCGGCGGCGCACGCTGGCGGTCTCGAACGCGGCGGTTACAATATCGACCTGCTGTTCGATCCGTCCGACTACGCTGTCGAGGCGACGACGACCTATGTCAATCCGCAGCGCGAATTGAAGAACGTCAGAGATACGGATACCACATCGGCTGTTCCGTTGCCCGGAACGACCCCCGGCCTGACGGGCGGCGGCAATCTCAATTCCAGGCCGAACTCTGTCGGTGAAACCGAGAGCTATTGGGTGCCGCGCGTCGGCATCAAGGCGCGCTTCGGCGATGACATCGACTGTATGGCTGATTACTCGCAGCCCTGGGGCGCGCACACGAAGCCGGGCCTCAACTGGGCCGGCGCAAACAGCAACATCGAGACGAAGGTCAAGAGCGACAATTACGCGGCGACCTGCTCCTACAAATTCGACATGGGCCAGGGTCAGTTTCGTCTGATTGGCGGCGTGTTCTACCAGGAAGTGGGTGGCTTCAAGGAACGGCTCGTTCAGGACTTTACCGGCTCTGGCGTACCGTTCAGCGGTATCGGCCGACTGGACCTTCAGGGCGACGGTTGGGGATGGCGCGCTGGCGTCGGCTACGAAATTCCCGAATATGCCGTGCGCGCGAGCCTCGTCTACAACAGCGCCGTGGATCTCGACAATCTTGCCGGTACGATCGACCTGCGCAATGCGCGCGGTCCGGCACCAGTGAATTTCTACGGCGTGACCGGTTTCGCTTCGATGCCCGATTCGCTGGAGCTCAAGGTTCAATCCGGTATCGCGCCCGGCTGGGTGGCATTCGGTTCGGTGAAGTGGACCGATTGGAGCCAGTTGCAGGTTCTCAAGTTCTGCCCGTCATCCGGCGGCACGGTTGCGCAGCCTTGCACGTCGCTTGACCTGCTCTATCGCGATGGCTGGACGATCTCGGGTGGCGTCGGCCACAAGTTCAACGACCAGTGGAGCGGCGCCGTCAGCCTGACCTGGGATCGCGGAACGAGCCATGGCTATGGCACGCAGTCCGATACCTGGTCGCTGGGAACTGGCGTTGCCTATGCCCCGACCAAGAACGTCGAGTTCCGTCTGGCGGGCGCCGTCGGCATCCTGACGAGCGGTAGCTCCGGTCCGGTCAACTTCGGTGGCCAGGTTATCGGCGGCGATGTTTCTTACGATTATGGCAATGATTTCTTCGGTGCCATCTCGACTGCAGTCAAGATAAAGTTCTGATCTTTCATCGATCAGGAAGCTGAAGGCCCGGTTCAACCCGGGCCTTTCTTTTGTCCTGTCGACATCTGCTGGTGGTTGTTTCGATGCGCGCCAATGTGACGATTCAGCAACACATTTCATGCTAGAGTTTGATAGGGTTGGACTCGAGGCGAGTATGTCCATTTCCCGCCACAAACAGGGAGCAGCGATGTTGGGGACGAACATGCAACTTCATGATCGAGCCTGCAATGTTCGTTTCGAAACGAAGTCATGTGTCGCCGACAGCGTATTGCCGCACTTCTGCGAAAATAGGTCTGTATGGCTACACGGAATGGAGTTTCATCCTGGACTTGGTGCGCCGATGTTCTCGGCGGTTTCGGTGGACAATTGAATGGCGAAGGGCTGTTCAGGCGTTTGTGTTTGCAGCGGTGATGAGTTCGGCGTGGCCGGCTGGAACGGAAGAATTAGACTGTGATGCTTGCGGGTGAACTGAAGTCTCTGAAGGTTGCGATGCTCGGCGTGTCGCTGGTGTTCGGCGGTGCGACGGCCGATCCGGCGCGTGCCTTTGATCCGGGCACCGGCGTCAGCAAGGAATCCGGTCCGTTCGCCCTGTTCAAATTCGGCTTCTCCGCCTACAAGAGCGGCCGCAAGGACGAGGCGGTCGAAGCCTATCGCTACGCCGCCGAAAAGGGACATACCGGCTCCCGCTGGGCCCTGGCCAACATGTATGCCTATGGCGATGGCGTCGCCGAGAACGACCTCGAAGCCTTCAAGATTTACAGCGAGATCGCCCAGCAGGGTGTCGAGCCCGGCTCGGAAGACACGGGCTACTTCGTCAACGCGCTCATCTCGCTTGCCGGCTACTATCGCCGCGGTATTCCCGACAGCCCGGTCAAATCGGACATGTCGCAGGCACGCCAGCTCTATTTCCAGGCGGCCTCGACCTTTGGCGTATCCGAGGCACAGTTTCAGTTGGCGCGCATGCTGCTTTCGGGTGAGGGCGGCAACGTCAACGTTCAGCAGGCGAAGAAGTGGTTGAACCGCGCCCGCAAGAATGGTCATGCCGGCGCCATGGGCGTTTTCGGCAACGTCATTTTCCAGGAAGGCCAGACCATCCGCGGCCTCGCTTATATGACGGCGGCCCTCGACCAGTGTTTGCCCAAGGATCGTCCGTGGCTGCAGTCGATGCAGGAACAGGCATTCTCGCTTGCCACGGAAGACGATCGCCGCAAGGCCATCACCCTGTCGCAGAACATGCACGCGCAGGGCGACGACGACTAACGCACATGCGGGAACGGCGCAAAGCGGTTCCTCCCAGGCTTGCGTGGAACGAACGCGATTGCGTGTCCCTGTCGTTCCTTTGAATCCAAAAATGCCCGACGCCCTGCTGTGGTCGCGCAAACAATTCGTCTCTCGCTATCCGTCACACCGTCTTTGCGAAAAACAACCACGTGCGTTTCCGGACCGCGCTCTGACCGCTGCCGGGCGCTGCGTCCGCTTCAAAGCGGACGTTCGAAGTTGAAATAGCCAGCGACCGGTACGTGGTCGGACGGTTTTTCCCAGGCGCGCACATGTTTTTCAATCGAGGTCGAAACCAGCCGGTCCGCGGCTTCTGGCGAAAGCATCAGGTGATCGATGCGTATGCCGAAATTCTTCGGCCAGCATCCGGCCTGATAATCCCAGAACGAGTAGAGCGGGACCTCGTCCGTCGTTGAGCGGACTGCGTCGGTCAGACCGAGATTGCGCAACTGGCGGAAGGCGCGACGGGTCTCGGGAAGAAACAGCGCATCGTTCTGCCACACCTTGACGTCCCAGCAGTCGTGCGCCTCGGGGATGACATTGTAGTCGCCGGCAAGGATCAACGGCTCCTCAAGGTCCAGCCGCCGTTTTGCGTAGGCTGAGAGGCGTTCCATCCAGCGCAGCTTGTAGGGATACTTCTCGCTGTCGACCGGATTGCCGTTGGGCAGATAAAGCGAGCAGACGCGGATCACGCCACCGGAAACGGAGAACACGCCCTCGATGAAGCGCGCCTGTTCGTCCGCGTCGTCGCCGGGCAAGCCGCGATTGACTTCATCCGGCTTGAGCTTCGACAGCAGTGCAACGCCGTTGAAGCCTTTCTGGCCGTGCGTTTCGACGTGATAGCCGAGGGCCTCGATTTCCAGGCGCGGAAAGTTTTCGTCGACGGATTTGATCTCCTGCAGGCAGGCGATGTCCGGGTTCGATTCCTGCAACCATGACAGCAGGCTGTCGATGCGCGCCTTGACGCCATTGATGTTCCAGGTGGCAATCTTCATGGCTCGAAAAGCCCTTCCATCTCAGTGAATCCGCTCGGACCATTTCTTCTACCGGCTTCGGATTCTTTTGACAAATCCGCGACCTGCGGAGATTTGATCGAGACGTGGCCGGCACAGCCATGACGGGCGGTTCTTTTACCGTGGCGGCTGCGTGCGCGCGCTGGTTGCGAATTGATTCCACCCCGGTGCAGGCTATAGTCCGGCACATGATCGACTTCATCCAGAACTACTGGCCGCATTTTCTCGTCTTCCTGTCTTTCGTCCTCGGCGTGCCGGCGGCGATCCATGCTGCCATGACCAAGGACGATGTTCGTGCCGCTGCGGGCTGGGTGGGCGTCGTGCTTCTGTCGCCCATCGTTGGAGCGCTCGTCTACGCCATTGCCGGCATCAACCGCATCCGACGTTCCTCCATCGGCATGCAGCGTTCGCTGCTGCCTGGCCGCGGTCCCGATCAGTTCGGACGCTTCGATGTGTCCGACGCGGAGATCGGCACCCGCTTTGGTCAGCGATTCGCGTCGATGAAGATCCTCGGTGATCGTGTTTCGCGGCACGCGATGTCCACAGGCAACGGCATAACGATGCTGGAGGGCGGCGATGCCGCCTATGCCGCCATGCTGCATGAGATCGCCAATGCCCGCCGCAGTATCCTGCTCGAGAGCTACATTTTTGATCGGGATGCGCTCGGCCTGCGCTTTGCCGACGCGCTGATCGCGGCGCGCGGGCGAGGGGTCGAGGTGCGGGTGCTGATCGATGCGGTCGGGGCACGCTACTCGGTGCCGAGCATCGTCGGCCACCTGAAGGCTGCAGGTGTGCCGACGGCCGTCTTCAACGGCAACATCATCATGGGGCTCAGATTGCCCTACGCGAACCTGCGCACGCACCGCAAGATCCTGGTGGTCGACGGCAGCGTCGCCTTTGCCGGCGGCATGAACATCCGCGCCGGGTTCACCACCGAAATCGCCGGCGCCGAGGCGTCCTCCGACACGCATTTCCGTATTGTCGGCCCGGTCGTAGCCGATGTGTTCCAGGTTTCGGCCGAAGACTGGCAGTTTTCGACGGGTGAACGCCTGTCGGATAAGACGTGGGCGATCGAGCCGATTGCACGGCCAGCCAAAGCTGCGGGTATGCTGATCCGCGCGGTGCCCTCGGGTCCGGACAAGACCAACGAAACCAACCACAAGATGCTGATGGGTGCATTCTCGGTCGCGCGCAAGAACATCCGGCTGATGTCGCCGTATTTTCTGCCGGACCGTGAGTTGATCAGCGCGCTTGTCACGGCCGCGCGCCGAGGCGTGGAGGTTGATATCGTCGTGCCCGCGGTCAACAATCTGCTGCTGGTCGATCGTGCGATGACGGCGCAGTTCGATCAGGTGCTGAAGGGGCATTGCCGGGTCTGGCGCGCCAAGGGCGCCTTCAACCACTCGAAACTGCTCGCCGTCGACGAGCGCTGGGCATATGTCGGGTCGACGAACATCGACCCGCGATCGTTGCGTCTCAACTTCGAGTTCGATCTCGAGGTGCTTGACGATGTCTTCGCGCGTGGTGTCAGCAACCGTATCGCGGCGATCGTTGCCGAAGCGCGCGAGGTGACGCTAAAGGATTTGAATGCACAGCCGCTGGCCGCAAGGCTGATGAACCGCCTGCTCTGGCTCGGCTCACCTTACCTCTAGGTCGCCCGGCGGGCCGAGCGTGCCGTCTGGTCAGATCGAAAAACTCGTTCCGCATCCGCAGCTTGCGACGGCGTTCGGATTCTTTATCTGAAAGGACTGGCCGAGCAGGTTGTCGATGAAGTCGATCTCAGAGCCACCCATATAGACGAGCGAGAGGCTGTCGATCAGCACCTTGGCATTGTCCTTCTCCAGCACGAGGTCGTCGTCATTGGCGTCGTCGACCAGATCGAATTTATAGGAAAAGCCTGAACAGCCGCCACCCTCGACGGAAACGCGCATGGCATTCTTGTGCCCGTCGGAGCGCAGGATCGTGGCGATCCGCCTGGCCGCCGCGTCGGAAAGGGTCACTGTTTCCTGTGTCATATTTGCCTCCTGCCGGGGTCAAGAACCGGAGAGATTCGTCTTCTTTGCGGATCCGTAACGGCCTGGTGGTGACATGTCTTTCAACGATGAGCGCCAAACCATTGCTTTGACTTCAGGAATCGGTCGATGCTTGCTGACCGCTTTCCCGTAGCTTTCACTATAGGTATGAAGGCTTGAATGTCCCGTCAATGGGACGACCCATGCAGGTGTGCGATGACGTTGGACAAAAATGCGCTCGGCTTCGGTTACGGTGAACATGCGCTGTTCGCGTCGAACCCCTGGGCGACGCGCGGCAGGCTCTACCCGGAAGCGACAAGCCCGACGCGATCCGACTTTCAACGCGACCGCGACCGGATCGTGCACACGACGGCTTTTCGCCGGCTGAAACACAAGACCCAGGTCTTCATCGCTGCCGACGGCGATCATTATCGTACCCGGCTGACGCATACGATCGAGGTGGCACAGATTGCCCGTGCTCTGGCGAGAGCGCTGAAGCTCGACGAGGACCTTGCCGAAGGTGTAGCGCTCGTGCACGATTTCGGCCACACGCCGTTCGGGCATACGGGCGAGGACGCGCTGCACGATATGCTCAAGCCCTATGGCGGCTTCGACCACAATGCACAGTCGCTGCGCATCGTCACCAAGCTCGAGCGGCGCTATGCCGAGTTCGATGGGCTCAACCTGACGTGGGAGAGCCTGGAGGGACTGGTCAAGCACAACGGACCGCTTCTGATGCCTGACGGGCAGGGTACGCACGGTCCGGTGCCGCAACCCATCCTCGATTATTGCGCCATTCACGACCTCGAGCTGGCAAGCTTTGCGAGCCTGGAGGCGCAGGTTGCCGCGATTGCCGACGACATTGCCTATAACACCCACGATATCGACGATGGCCTGAGGTCGGGATTCCTGACCTTCGAGATGCTGGAAGATGTGCCGTTCCTCGCCCGCCTGATGCGCGAGGTCAGCGATCGTTATCCGGGGCTTGAGGCAAGCCGCTTCACCCACGAGATCATGCGACGCCAGATCACGGCGATGGTCGAGGATGTGATCGCGGTCGCACAGGCGCGCCTCGCCGATATCAGGCCGGAAAGCGCGATGGATGTCAGGCACGCCGGCAAGGTCATCGCGACGTTTTCGCACGAGATGAGCGAGACCGACCGCCAGATCAAACGACTGCTGATGACGCGGATTTACCGCCATCCGGAAGTGATGCGGGTGCGCGAAGGTGCCGCGTCGATCGTCTGCGATCTCTACCGGGCCTTCATGGCCGACCCGTTGCTGATGCGCGAGCACTACTGGATCGACCAGATCCCCGGGATGGCAGAGCCGGCCCGGGCGCGCCATGTGGGCGATTATCTGGCAGGCATGACGGATACCTTTGCCGTCAGTGTTCACCGGCGTTTGTTTGACCATACGCCCGATTTGCGGTAGGGACGCCGCGCCCGGAGGCTTTTGGTTCAAACGAGCCGAGCCTCCTTTTGAGTTTTGCACCGACCATATTTTGTCGGGAAAAGCGGACGGAACAGATGAATCTCTTCACGGACTTCGAAGCAAGAATTAAGGACATTCTCGAAACGATTGATAGCGTTCGAGAAAAGCGATCCGAGCTTGACTTCAGCCGTATCAATGTCGAGCCGCCACGCGATCCCAGCCACGGCGATGTCGCGACCAATGCCGCGATGGTGCTCGCCAAGCCGCTGGGCATGAACCCGCGCGCGCTCGCCGATCTGATCGTCGATAAGCTGAGGCAGGACCCTGAAGTCACGGATGTTTCCGTGGCCGGACCCGGCTTCATCAATGTGCGGCTTTCGGTTTCCTATTGGCAAAAGCTTCTGACCGCGATGGTTCGCGCCGGCACGGACTACGGCCGCAGCACGACCGGTGCTGGTCGCAAGGTCAATGTCGAATACGTGTCGGCCAACCCGACCGGCCCAATGCATGTCGGCCATTGCCGCGGCGCCGTCGTCGGTGACGCGCTCGCGAACTTGCTGAGCTTCGCCGGCTACGATGTGACCAAGGAATACTACATCAACGACGCCGGTTCGCAGATCGATGTGCTGGCTCGGTCGGTCTTCCTTCGCTACCGCCAGGCGCTCGGCGAGGAGATCGGCGAAATCCCTTCGGGCCTATATCCCGGTGATTATCTCGTGCCCGTTGGCGAAGCGCTCGCCGACGAGTTCGGCACGAGCCTGCGGTTGATGCCCGACGACAAGTGGATGCCGCTCGTCAAGGAACGCACCATCGACGCGATGATGGTGATGATCCGCGAGGATCTTGCCGCGCTCAACGTTACTCATGACGTCTTCTTCTCGGAGCGGACCCTGCACGCCAATGGCGCCGCCCAGATCCGAACCGCCATCAACGACCTTACGTTCAAGGGGCATGTCTACAAGGGTACGTTGCCGCCGCCGAAGGGACAGTTGCCGGAGGATTGGGAAGACCGCGAGCAGACGCTGTTCCGTTCGACGGAAGTCGGCGACGATATCGATCGGCCTTTGATCAAGTCGGATGGAAGCTATACCTACTTTGCCGCCGACGTTGCTTACTTCAAGGACAAGTTCGACCGCGGCTTCCATGAGATGATCTACGTGCTCGGCGCCGATCATGGCGGTTACGTCAAGCGCCTGGAAGCCCTGGCGCGGGCCGTGTCCGGAGGCGCATCGAAGCTCACCGTGCTGCTTTGCCAGCTCGTCAAGCTCTACCGTGACGGTGAGCCGGTGAAGATGTCCAAGCGCTCGGGCGATTTCGTGACGCTGCGCGAGGTCGTCGACGAAGTCGGAAGCGACTCGGTCCGCTTCATGATGATTTATCGGAAGAGCTCGGAGCCGTTGGACTTCGATTTCGCCAAGGTGACAGAACAGTCCAAGGATAACCCGGTCTTCTACGTGCAATACGCGCATGCGCGTTGCAGCTCGGTCTTCCGCCAGGCTGCCGATGCGTTCCCGGATCTTGATCTGTCTACGGTCGATCTTGCCGGTGCCATCAATGGCGCGATCGTTGATCCGGCAGAGCTGCAACTGGTCGCCAAGCTTGCAGAATATCCGCGTGTCGTCGAGGCCGCTGCGCTGGCGCAGGAGCCGCATCGCATCGCGTTTTACCTGTACGATCTGGCTGCTGCCTTCCATGGACACTGGAACAAAGGTAAAGAGAATCCGGAATTACGTTTTGTTAACGATAAGAATAGAGAATTAAGTACTGCCAGACTCGGGCTGGTGCATGCTGTCGCTTCCGTACTGAAGTCGGGCCTGTCCATTACAGGCACCTCCGCACCGGAAGAAATGCGATAAGTATTGTCACCATTTTCCCACAATGCACTGGCAAGTGAATGCAGGCAATTGTGAGTGGAGAGCATGGCAGACAAACAATTCGCACGAAGCGGGCCGGCTGAATTCGATGTATTGGCAGACGATGATCCGTTGGCCGAACTCGCCCGGATCGTCGGCTACGATGCACGGCCGGCTGTCCAGCAGTTGCAGGAATTGCAACGCCACCAGGAAGCCGTCCGTCAGGATCCGGCCTTCGACCTCGAGGAAGAGCTTCTTCGCGAGTTCGATACCTACGACGCGCCGCGCGCGGTCGATGTTCAGCCAGACAGCGGTCCGGCTGAGCAGGCTGTTGCGCCGGCAGAAGAAGTAGCGACGCAGCTCGAGCCCGTGCCGGAGTTTGCGCCGGTCGAGTTCGCCGTCGCCGAATCGGCGCCGGTAGAAGACTTGCCGGCGATCGAACCGGCATATGAGCCAATCGCGCAGGCATGGCCCGAGGCGGCTGCCGACGAGGTTGATCGCCACCACGCCGAAGTCGCCGCGGTTTCGGAGATCGCTTCTTTTGAAGCCGATTTCGGTCCCGCCGCCGATGTCGCTGCCCAGGATTTTGCGTCTCACGAGGTCGAGCCGTCGTTCGACCTCGAGCGTGAACTCGAGCTGTCGCTCGGTGATGTCGACCTGTCGCCAACCGCCGAGATTTCGCTGGCTGAACCGCAAAGCGTGGCACACGAAGAGTGGCATGCCCCGGCCGCCGACATTGCGTTCGACGTTCCAGAGTTTGCAGGCGAAGGCGCCGCGCAACAGGCAGCATTGCCGGTTGAGCCCGTTTTCCATGCGGCCCCGGTTGCCGAAGCCAGCAACGCCTACGCGTCGCATGATGCTTATGCCTATGAGTCGGCGGTGATCGAAGCGGCCTCACCTGTTGCGATGGAGCCGGCGACCGACAACGGCGTCGATCAGCTTCTGGCCGATATCGAGCGGTATCCGGTGCCTGCTGCGACCGGGCTGGTCGCTGCAGCGGTGCATGCTCATCCGGCCGTTCATGCGCGGGTCGAGCCCGTTGCGGCACCTGTCGCTCCGGTCAGGAAGAGCCCTTATCCGTTCACGCCGACGTTCAGCCGGGCAACCCCTGTGGCGTCGGCCTCGGGCGTCGGCCAGCAACGCGCCTTCGCCGGGCCGATCGTTTCGTCGCTCCCTGCAGCCGCGGCACCCGCCGTTGCAGTTGCAGCGCCGGCAGTGGTCCCCGTAGCCGAGCCTGCTCGCGCAGCGATCGAACCCGAGAACGAGCCAAGCTTTGACATCGAGAACTTCGAAATGGAGCTCTCCGATGTGGCGATGGAGCTGGAGCTTCCGGATTTCGACGCGTCTGAAGATATGGCCGCTGCCGTGCAGCAGCCGGTCCTGCCTGTCGCCGAGCCGGCGCCGGTCCCGGTGCAGCGGGAAGAACCCTATCATGCGCCACAGGTCGCAGCGGCGCCCATCGAATTCGATGAGCCGCCTGTCGAAAGCGCATTGCCTTTCGACCCCTCGATGATCGCCGAAGCCGATACCGGGGTAGCACCGATCGCCGATATGGATGTGCCGCAACTGCCGGTTATCGAAACGGAAAAGCCGGCTGCCTATCCCGCCGACTACGATCTTGATATCGACGCGGAAATGGCTCAGCTCTTCGGCACGCCGGCACCGATCACCCGGGAAACGCAAGCTCGCCCGGGCGAGGCCCGCGAAGCGGCACGCGCTGCGGCACCGGCCGCGAAGCCTGCCATGTCGCACGGCGCCGCGCCGATGGATGATTTCGACGAGTTCGAAAAGGCGATGGAAGAAGATTTCCGCCGTTCGATGGTCGAGCGCCAGAATGCGCCGCGGGAAGCCGAGCGCGTCCAGCCCATGTCGGGCCAGGCCGATGCCAACGGCTACAACGAGTACGGCTCCGGCCGTCGCTCGCAGCGTGGGATGCTGCTGGCCGCCAGCGTTGCAGGCGTCATCATTCTCGGTGGAGCGGGCGTTTATGCCTGGATGGGTGGCAGCGATGCCGCATCGTCCGCCGAAGGGCCGAAGATCATTCTCGCCGACAAGTCGCCGGTGAAGGTCGTGCCCGAAGAAAAGGGCGGCAAGACCGTGCCGAACCAGGACAAGGCGGTCTATGACCGGGTCGCGGGTGCTCAGGGCACCGGTCCCCGTCAGGAGGCACTGGTCTCGTCGACCGAGGAACCGATGGACGTCGTGCAGCGCACGCTGACACCGGAGAACCTGCCGAACGATAGCAGCGATGAGATTGAACTGGGAGCCGCGTCGCCTGCCGCTGACGAAGACGCCGCTCGCCTTCTACCGGATGACGGCGCTACCGCGCCGGCGGAAGAAGACAAGGCCCCCGCAGTGGCGCCGCGAAAAGTTCGCACGATGATCGTCAAGCCGGACGGCACGCTTGTCGCCCGCGAAGAGCCGGTCGCCGCACCTGCGACTGAAGTTGCCGGCAATGCGCAATCGGTTCCGGCAACGGCAGCTGGTCAAGCGGCTTCGTCGGGCATCGAGGGACAGGCAACGGCCACCGGCGCCGGCTCCGACCTGCGCGCCGCAGGCGAGGCGACGGCGGGCGCAGACCAGGTTGCGCTTGCTGCTGCAAGCAATGCCACCGTCAACTCGGCTGGCCAGCAAGCGCCGCTGCCGCAGACCCGTCCGGCGGCCGAACAACCGACCACCGTTGCTGCAGCCGCCACCGCGCGTCCGGCGGAAGCGCAAGCTGCCGCGAGCGCCGCTGCGGACACTCAGCAGGTTTCGACTGCTTCGGTGCCGGTAGGTTCCTACTTCATCCAGGTGGCGTCGTTGCCGTCCGAGGCTGAGGCGCAGAAGTCCTACAACAGCCTGTCGAACAAGTTCGGCAGCGTCATCGGTGGTCGCGGCGTCGATATCCGCAAGGCGGAGATCGCCGGCAAGGGTACCTACTATCGCGTCCGCATTCCGGCGGGCTCGCGCGAAGAGGCCAATGCCCTTTGCACGCGCTACAAGGGTGCCGGCGGCAGCTGCCTCGTGACCAAGTAGTCAGGCGGCGATAGTCATCGAAAAGGGCGCGGCAGAAATGCCGCGCCCTTTCCCGTTTCGGCGCCAGTCGTCTGTGCATGAAGCACACCGGGAATTTTTCTCGCTTCGCTGTCGGCAGACGGCGCACTATGCTTTTGGGATGAGCGAATCAAAAGCATTTATCTCCGGCTGCAAGGGCCTTTCTCTTTCGAGCGAAGAGCGCAGCTTCTTTGGTGACGAGCGTCCCTGGGGTTTCATCCTTTTCGGCCGCAACATTGGCGAGGAACAGCAGATTTCCGATCTGGTCGCAGCCCTGCGCGACAGTATCGGCAATCCTGCCGCACCCGTGCTGATCGACCAGGAGGGTGGGCGCGTCCAGCGTATCCGGCCCCCGCTCGTTCAGCAGTATCCGAATGGCGCCGCCATCGGCGAAATCTACCGCCGGGACGCCGAGGGCGGCCTGCGGGCGGCCTGGCTGATGGGACGGTTGCATGCGTTCGACCTGATGCGCTTCGGCATCACGGTCGATTGCCTGCCGGTGCTGGACGTTCCGGTTTCCGGCAGTCACGATGTCATCGGCAATCGCGCCTATGGGCACGATCCGCAAAGTGTGACGGCGATCGGCCGCGCCATGGCGGAAGGCTTGAAGAGCGGCGGCATGCTGCCGGTGATGAAGCATATGCCCGGCCATGGCCGCACCTTCGTTGATTCGCACCACAATCTGCCCGTGGTCAGCGACACGTTCGACGTGCTTGCTCAGAGTGACTTCCTTCCCTTCATCGCGATGAAGGATGAAGTCATGGCGATGTCGGCACACATGGTTTTCACCGCGATCGATCCGGAAAATCCGGCAACGACGTCCGCCAAGGTGGTCCGTGAGATCATCCGCGGTTACATCGGCTTCGATGGATTGCTGATGTCGGACGATGTGTCGATGAATGCGCTGGCCGGTGACATGACCACGCGCGCGCGCAACATCATCGATGCCGGGCTTGATCTCGTCTTGCATTGTCATGGCATAATGGACGAGATGAAGGCTGTCGCGGATGTGGTGCCGGTTCTGGCCGGCGAGGCGCTGCGCAGGGCAAGGGCGGCCGAGGCGGCGTTCCGCGCGCCCGACGACGAGAATGAGCAGGAACTGCGGGCAGAATTCAACGGGCTGTTCGCGACGGCTTGAAGACGGGTACCGACGGCGGCAAGGGAATTGAGCGTTCGTGAGCAACGGCAGCGACAAACAGGGTAGGTCCGGGGCGAAAGCGCCGATGGATCCCCTGTGGCAGGACGAGACCGCGGAGCGCGGCCTGCACGAGGAAGCGCTCGTCATCGATATCGCCGGCTTCGAGGGGCCGCTCGATCTGCTTTTGCATCTTGCCCGTAGCCAGCGTGTCGACCTTGCCCGCATTTCGGTATTGGCCCTGGCCGAGCAATACATCGCTTTCGTTGAGCGTGCGCGCAGCATCCGCATCGAACTGGCGGCCGACTATCTGGTGATGGCGGCCTGGCTTGCCTATCTGAAATCGCGCCTGCTCATTCCGCAGCAGGCAAAGGATGACGGCCCTTCGGGCGAGGAAATGGCTTCGGCGCTGGCATTCCGGCTGAAGCGGCTCGAGGCCATGCGCGAGGCGGCAACCCGGTTGATCAACCGGAACCGTCTCGGGCGCGATGTCTTCATGCGTGGCGCGCCGGAACACATCGTCACTGAGCGCAAGTCGGACTACGACGCTTCGCTGTACGATCTCCTCACCGCCTATGCGAGCCTGCGCCAGCGGACGGCGATCACCCAGGTGACGATCGAGAAGCGCCATGTCTGGTCGCTGTCCGATGCGCGCCTGATCCTGGCGCGCATCGTTGGTCAGCTCGATGACTGGACAGCGCTCGATCACTTCCTTCTGCGCTACATGACGAGCCCGAAGGAGCGGGCGACGGCCATCGCCAGCTCCTTTGCCGCTTCGCTGGAAATGGTGCGCGAGGGACGGCTGGAGATCCGCCAAGAGGAAGCATTCGCGCCGATTTACCTGAGGCGGGGCCCAAACCCGATCGATGCGGCGACACTCGCCGATATGGAGGCCTCCCGTGGCTGAGCCGCAAAAATATCTGCCGGGCGTCGAAGACGAGGCAGGCGACAACGACGGCCCACGGCACGATCCGCGCATGGAGCAGGAAGCCGAGCGGATTGCCGAAGCGCTGGTCTTCGCCTCCGCTCAGCCAGTCTCGGAGACCTACATTGCCAGCCGCCTGCCGGGCAACGCCGACGTCCCGCGCATCATGGCGAGATTGAAGGCACTTTATGCCAGCCGCGGCGTCAATCTGGTACAGGTGGCCGATCACTGGGCCTTCCGCACTGCTGCTGACCTGTCCTTCGTCGTGCAAACGGACGAACAGGAGGTTCGCAAGCTCTCGCGCGCCGCACTCGAGGTCCTGGCGATCATCGCCTACCACCAGCCGGTCACGCGTGCCGAGATCGAGGACATACGTGGCGTTCAGACATCGAAAGGCACGCTCGACGTGCTCATGGAAGCTGGCTGGGTTCGGTTCCGTGGTCGCCGGCGCACGCCGGGACGCCCCGTCACGTTCGGAACGACGCGCGATTTCCTCGACCACTTCGGCCTGGAGGAGTTGCGCGATCTGCCCGGTATCGAAGAGTTGAAGGGGGCAGGGCTTCTCTCGGGTCGCGTTCCGTCCAACCTGCATATTCCGGTTCCCGTCGGCGAGGACGATCTGGCGGAAAACGAGGATCCGATCACCCAACTCGATCTGGAAGAGCTGGGGCTCTTGACTCCGAAGGGCGAAGAAGCCGATTAAAAAACCTGATTGGGGATCTCGGCTTTCTCCGTCGAGCCTGCACGCGGCTTGGTCGCCGCGGTGCCACCGGTGTCAAGGAATACGCAGCATGGTTTCAGATCCGCAGGACGGGCCCGTCATGGCAACGCGACGGACGGCGGGTGTATCGTTCGCTGCGAGCCTGACTTTCGAGGATATTCACCACAGCTACCATGCCAAGGAAACGATCAAGGGCGTCAGTCTGGCGGCGAAGGCCGGCGAAGTCCTCTGCCTGCTTGGCCCTTCCGGTTCCGGCAAGACGACGCTCCTGCGCATCGCCGCCGGCATCGAGATGCAGAGCGCCGGTCGCCTCCTGCTCAACGGCCAGGAGATTTCCGGACCGTCCGTCTTCCTTCCACCGGAAAAACGCGGCGTCGGACTGATGTTTCAGGACTTTGCCCTGTTTCCACACATGACCATTCGCGACAATGTTCGCTTCGGTCTGACAGCTCTTCCCAAGAAGGAAGCGTTGATCCAGGCCGATACGGCGTTGGAACGGGTCGGCCTGTCGCACTACGCCGATCGTTATCCCCATGTCCTTTCGGGCGGCGAGCAGCAGCGCGTGGCTCTCGCCCGCGCGCTTGCCCCGCGGCCGGCGGTTTTGTTGATGGACGAACCCTTCTCCGGCCTCGACTCCAGGCTAAAGGATTCGATCCGGGCCGATACTCTGGCGATCCTGCGCGAGACGCGTGCGACGGCGATCGTCGTCACGCATGATGCCGAGGAGGCGATGCGCATGGCTGACCGTATCGCCCTTCTCAAGGATGGGCGCCTGGTTCAGGTGGGCACCGCCGACGAGCTCTATCGCCGGCCCCGGGACCTTTTTGCAGCGGGTTTCTTCTCGGAAATCAACGTGTTCGACGCAAGAGTTAGCAATGGCCGAGTAGATACGCCGCTGGGCGGGGTGGATGCCGGCGCGTATCGCGACGGGCAGCGTCTTTCGGTGGCGGTCAGGCTTTCTGGCCTCCATGTCGGCGAGGACGAGGGCGACATACAGGCGCGAATCGTCTCGCGCCGCTTCATCGGCGTCGTCGAACTGCTGGAGCTTGCCGTGCCGGGCTGCGACGCAACGGTGCGCGCGCGCATCCGGGCGGACCAATTGCCGCAAGGATTGCGTGATGTCATGCTTTCCGTTAACGAGCGAGATATATTGCTGTTTGAAAAAGACGTTCCAACACCTTAGGGTCTGGGGCGAAAACAGGTGCTGCTGGTGGAGCGCCTGAAAATTGACACGCGAATAGAGCCTAAATCGGGGAAGGCTCAGAGGGAGAATACGCATGGGTTCCTTTAGTATCTGGCACTGGCTGATCGTTCTGGTCGTAGTGCTGCTGTTGTTCGGTCGCGGCAAGATTCCGGAATTGATGGGCGACGTTGCCAAGGGCATCAAGAGCTTCAAGAAGGGCATGAACGACGACGACGTCGCTTCGGCCGACAAGCCGCTGGACGGCAAGACTGTCGATCACAAGTCTGACGAAGTTCGCTAGAGATCGAGCACCGATAGGGCCAGGCTGGGATTTCGTCCCGGCTGGCCGCATCACGGGTTTGCAGGACATATCGCATGCTTGATATCGGCTGGACCGAGCTAGTCGTCATTGCCATCGTACTCATCATCGTCGTCGGACCGAAGGACTTGCCGCCGATGTTGCGGGCCTTTGGCCGCATGACGTCGAAGCTGCGTGGCATGGCGTCGGACTTCCGTCAGCAATTCGACGAGGCGTTGCGTGAGGCAGACCTCGAGGATGTTCGCAAGACCATCAGCGATGCGCAGAGCCTCAACCCGGCAAATGCGCTCCGCGAGGCGATGAACCCGCTGCGCCAGATCGGCGACGAAATCAAATCCGACCTTCAGAAGGCCGCATCGCCGGATAAGCCCGCCGTTGCGGCTTCGCCAGAGCCGAGTGCTGTGGCGGCGGTCCCTGCGAGTGCTCCTGTGGCCGCCGCGACGGAGGCAAAGCCGGCAGACACTGTCGCTGCGGCCGCGATCGGTTCGGCCGGCCGGCAGATGCAGCGTGCCGGGACGCCCGAGCCTGTAGCAAAGCCGAAGCGCACAGTGAAGGCGAAGGCAGACGCAGCACCTGCACCGAAGAAGGCATCGGCCTCCAAGGTGGCGCCAGTGGAAACAGTGCCCGCGAAGGCCGCGAAAAAGCCCGCCGTCAAGAAGCCCGCCAAGGCCGCGGTCGAAGCACCGAACGAAAAGCCCCAAAAGACACGCGCGACAACGCGCAAGAAAGGTGACGCATGAGCGGCGATATCGAGGACCGGCCGCAGCCGCTGATCGAGCATCTGATCGAGCTCAGGAAGCGGCTGATGTGGGCCGTCGGCGCGTTCTTCATCGCCTTTCTCGTCTGCTTCTATTTTGCCAAGGGTCTGTTCAACCTGTTGGTCCTGCCGTTCAAATGGGCCGTTGCCTGGGCGGGCATGGATCAACGCAGTGTCGAGCTGATCTATACGGCGCCACAGGAATTCTTCTTCACCCAGATCAAGGTGGCGATGTTCGGTGCCTTGGTGATCGCCTTTCCTGTCATCGCGTCGCAGATCTACAAGTTCGTTGCTCCCGGCCTCTACAAGAACGAGCGCGCGGCCTTCCTGCCGTTCCTGATCGCTTCGCCGCTTCTGTTTCTGCTTGGCGGCGCGCTGGTCTATTTCTTCTTTACGCCGATGGTCATGTGGTTCTTCCTGGCGATGGAGCAGGGCGCTGACGAGGGCCACGTGGCGATCCAGCTTCTGCCGAAGGTTTCCGAATATCTCAGCCTGATCATGTCGTTGGTCTTTGCGTTCGGCCTCGTGTTCCAGCTGCCGGTGATCACAACGCTTCTGGCGCGTGTAGGCTTCGTGACCGCCCAGGGCCTTGCCGAAAAGCGCAAATATGCGATCGTGATCGCCTTCGTCGTCGCCGCCGTGCTGACGCCGCCGGACCCGGTATCCCAGATCGGCCTTGCACTGCCGGCCATCCTTCTCTACGAAATTTCGATCCATATGGCGCGACTCGTCGAAAGACGACGGGCAGCGGATGCGCAACAGCGCGAAGCCGCCCAGTCGCACGAAGAAACTTCCGAAGAGGTTGGCCCCGCACAGGGCTGAGCATTCGACGGTTCCGCGCCGTGACCTGACAAACGCGTGGAACGACAATGCTTGATATCAAATGGATCCGTGAGAATGCCGATGTGCTGGACGCCGCCCTGGCCAAGCGGGGCGCGGAACCATCGTCCGCGTCGCTGATCGCCATCGACGAACGTCGCCGAACGATCCTTCAGTCGCTGCAGGACATGCAGTCGCGACGCAATGCCGCCTCGAAGGATATCGGCGCGGCGATGGCGCAGAAGAACACCGAGCTTGCGGAAAAGCTGAAGGCCGAAGTGGCCGAGCTTAAGAATTCGATGCCGGCGCTTGAGGACGAGAGCCGGCAGGTCGAGGCACAACTGAACGACGCCCTGTCGCGCCTGCCGAACGTACCGCTCGACGACGTCCCCGTCGGTTCGGACGAATCCGGCAACGTCGTGACACGCATCATCGGCGCCAAGCCCACCTGGAACCATCAGCCGCGCGAGCATTTCGAAGTCGGCGAGGCGCTGGGCCTGATGGATTTCGAAGGCGCTGCTCGCATCGCCGGATCGCGGTTTACCATCCTGAAGGGGCAGCTCGCCCGGCTCGAGCGTGCGCTTGGCCAGTTCATGCTCGACCTGCACACGCAGGAGCACGGCTACATCGAAGTCCAGCCGCCGCTCCTGGTGCGCGACGACGCGATGTACGGCACAGGACAGCTTCCGAAATTTGCCGAAGACCTGTTCCGCACCACCGATGATCGCTGGCTGATCCCGACGGCCGAAGTGCCGCTGACCAACATCGTGCGCGAGCAGATTCTCGAAGGAGAGAAACTGCCGCTTCGCTTTACCGCTCTCACGCCGTCCTTCCGTTCGGAAGCCGGATCCTCGGGGCGCGACACGCGCGGCATGCTGCGCCAGCACCAATTCAACAAGGTCGAACTGGTTTCGATCACCGATGCGGAGACATCCGTCGCCGAGCACGAGCGCATGACGGCCTGTGCCGAAGAAGTGCTGAAGCGTCTGGGGCTGCACTACCGCGTGATGACACTGTGCACCGGCGATATGGGCTTCGGCGCCCGCAAGACCTACGACCTCGAGGTCTGGCTGCCGGGGCAGGATACCTATCGCGAAATCTCGTCCTGCTCGGTCTGCGGCGATTTCCAGGCGCGACGCATGAATGCGCGTTACCGCAACAAGGACGACAAGGGTACCAAGTTCGTGCATTCGCTGAACGGTTCCGGCGTCGCCGTCGGTCGGGCGCTGATTGCCGTCATCGAGAACTACCTCAACGCCGACGGTTCAATCTCGGTGCCGGATGCCTTGCTGCCCTATATGGGCGGCCAGACGCGTATCGAAAAAGCAGCCTGACGGGGAAGAAGTCGCAATGCGGATCCTGCTGACAAACGACGATGGCATCCATGCCGAGGGCCTCGCGGTCCTCGAGCGGATTGCAAGAACGATTTCCGATGACGTCTGGGTGGTGGCACCAGAGGCTGATCAGAGCGGGCTTGCCCATTCGCTGACGCTGTCGGAACCGTTGCGTCTGCGCCAGATTTCCGAAAAGCGCTTTGCGCTCCGCGGCACGCCGACCGATTGCGTTATCATGGCGGTGCGAAAGGTCCTGGACCGCAAGCCGGACCTTGTGCTCTCCGGCGTCAACATCGGCGCGAACATGGCCGACGACGTCACCTATTCTGGCACCGTCGCCGGCGCGATGGAAGGAACGCTGCAAGGCATCCGTTCGATGGCGCTGAGCCAGGCCTACAGCCATGTCGTCGGCGAGGCGGTTGCCTGGGACGTCGTCGAACGGCATGCGCCTGCATTGATCCGAAATCTTCTGACAGTCGATCTGCCGGATGGGACGCTGCTCAACCTCAACTTCCCGAAGTGCTCGGCAGACGCCGTCGCCGGCACCGAAGTGACTTCGCAAGGCAAGCTCGATTTCGGACTGACGATCGATGAACGCTCCGATGGTCGCGGGTTTCCCTATTTCTGGCTGCGGTTCGGTGAACGCTTCGGCGATTTCCGCGCCGGGACCGATATCCACGCGCTGCGCGAAAACCGCATCTCGGTGACGCCGCTCAAGCTCGACCTGACCGATTACGCCGTGCAGGACCGCCTCGCGCGGGCCTTGAACGAAGGGGCCGTCGATTGAGCGGACGTGTTTCGGAACAGGAAGGCTTTGCGGCAATGGTGCTTAGGCTTCGTGCCGAAGGCATCAACAACCAGAGCCTTCTGAACGCTGTCGAGCAGACGCAACGCGGCCATTTCGCGCCGCCGCAATTCCAGGCAGAGGCCTATTCCCAGCGAACGATCCCGCTCGATTGCGGCTCGTTCATGGAGGGCTATGATTTTGTCGTGCGGTTGCTGCATTGCCTCAATCTCAAGTCCGGTCAGCGTATTCTGGAGGTCGGCACGGGCAGCGGCTTTACCGCCGCGGTGATGGGGCGCATCGCCGAACGCGTCCTGACGATCGATCGCTATCAGACGCTCGTTTCGACGGCGCAGAAGAACCTGGAAAAATCCGGCGTGCGCAACGTCATCGTCCGCCATGCCGACGGCAGTGCCGGTGTGCCAGGCGAGGGTACCTTCGACCGCATCCTGATAACGGCCGCCTTCAACAGCTTGCCGCGCATGTTCTCAGATCATCTGGTTTCGGGCGGCACGTTGGTCGTTCCGATCATGATGAGCGAAACCCATTGTCGCGTCGTTCGTGTCAGCCGCACGGGCAGCCGCTTCGACCGCGAAGATCTGTTCGACGCGCCTTACCTTCCGATCGTTCCGCAACTGGCGTCTTACCTTTAGGCCGAGATTTCTCGGACGGGGCCACTCGCAAGGGCTTTGCCCTCAAGAGGGCGTCGTCCCGTTGCACCCGTGCGACAGCGTTCCTCGGAATGCCTCCGCGAGTGGCCAATGGTTAACGAGTTCCTAATTTCTCCAGTTTCGCGCAAGCTTCACGCCATAGGCCTGTGGCTGCACGAAAGGCTTGGCCTTGCGAGTCGCTGAATATCCACGCGGTTCGGAAAGGTTGTCTGTTCGTGTTGTTGACGGAGACGGCATATGCAGATCGCAAACAGGGTAGTGACCGCGACATCGGGCGATGGGCTGGGCAACCTTGCCGGTCGTGCGGCGGGACAATCCGGCGCAGGCGGCAAGGACGAGAGTGCTGCCCAGGCGATGCAAGCGACCTTTTTCGATCCGACGCCGCGCATCTCGCTTTCCGCCGATGCGCTGCTCTATCTCGGCCAAAACAGAAAATCCTCCGATGGGCAGCCTGCTTTGACGCGGGACGAGTGGAACAATCGCTTGTCGCCTCAGTTGGCACTCAGGGAGTACCAGGCCTTCGGCAAGTTCCTCGAGACCGGCGACCACAGCGGATACTATAAGGGCTTCATCGATTATTATGACGGCCTTCGGTCGGAGGACCAGAACAGCCTGCGCTATTTCGGGACAAGAGAGGCTGCCGTCGCCGGGCTGCGCTCCCTCGAATACGATCACGCAAGCGGTCTCGACAGCGAGGCGACCTTCCAGACGCTGGTCAGCGTGTTGCTTGAAGAGGACAAGACCGCACAGTCCGAAGCACCTGTCTCGCCGCTGGGACGTCAGATATTTGCCTGGGACGTGACGAGCATCAGCTATGAGGAAGAGCCGACCGAGCGGCGCGGCGTCTCGGAAATCGAACGCCTTTATTCCGAACTGTTTTAGAAGCCAATGCGCCGGTTGGCGCGCTTTCGCGCCGCCCTATGGTTAGCATTCTGTCAAACTAACCCTTTGATGGTGCCGACCTTAACCGTGCGGTAACTCTAATACGCTTTAATCATCCCACATCGAGTAGCGTTCGGAGTGGGTAAGCGTCATGCGTCAGTTTGTATCTCCCAAGGTTGGAAAGTCCACGATCCGCCTATGTGCAGCAGTCCTTTTGGCAGGTGTTGCCACAGGCTGCAGCTCCGACGCCAGCCGTTTCGACGGCTTGTTCTCAAGGTCGGACACGCTGACCACCAACTCCATCCAGCGAAACACGACCCCGGTGCCGCGCGGCGATGTCGACAACGGCCAGATGGCTGTCGTCGCGCCAGCCGACGCGCGCAACTCGGCGCTCGGTCAGCCCTATCCTTCGGCAAACGGCGCCTATGATCCGGTCAATACGGCATCGACGCCGATGTCGAGCGCACGTGCTGCCTCGACGCCGATGAACGTTCAGCGCTCGACGCTCGCCGATCCGACGACGGCCGCTGCCCGCCGGACCGACCCGCAGCCGTTCCCTGCCGCGCGCCAGGTCGAGCAGGCATCTTCTGCAAGCCGGCAGGCCTTGCCTGCTGCTGCAGCCAGCGGGGAAGTCGCGAGCAAGAGCGGTTGGACGACCCAGAACGCGCCGTCGATCATGGTTCGCCAGGGTGACAGCGTTTCCGTCCTGTCGAAGCGTTTCGGGGTGCCTGAAAAGGAGATCCTGAAGGCCAACGGGTTGAAGACCGCAGGACAGGTGGAGCCCGGCCAGCGTCTCGTCATTCCGACCTTCGGCGTTGCAAGCAGCGCGGCAAGGGCCGCGGCCACCAACACGATTACCGACCTTGATGGCGGCAAGCGCCAGCCTTCGCCGCTGCCTGCCGATCAGCGCGATGTCGCGATCCTGCCTGGACAGGCTCAGTCGCGCGACAAGAGCGAAAACAAGTCCGATGTGGCTGCTGGCAAGACTGCCGCGACGGGTGAGGGCGGCTCTGCCGGCTCCTACACCGTCAAGCCGGGCGATAGCCTCAACCGCATTGCCAAGGCGACCGGCGTTTCGGTCGATGCGCTCAAGCAGGCCAATGGCCTGACGGCTGAATCGATCCGCGTTGGACAGACTTTGAAGCTGCCGCGTGCCGGTGCTGCTGCGACCGACCAGGTCAAGACCGCGTCAGTTCCGAGCAAGAAGGCCGAAGGTCAGGTCGCCTCGCTCGACAAGAGCAAGCCTGCCGAATACCAGCCCCCCGTGGCCAAGCAGAGTGTGTCGGAAGTCGCCAGCAAGACGGCGGATGTCGACGAGGAATCGCCGAAGTCCACGGGCATCAGCAAGTATCGCTGGCCGGTGCGCGGTGCGGTTGTTGCCGGCTACGGCGCCAACGTCGATGGCAATCGCAACGACGGCATCAACATCTCCGTTCCCGAGGGTACGCCGATCAAGGCAGCCGAAAATGGTGTGGTCATCTATTCCGGTAGCAGCCTGAAGGAACTTGGCAACGCCGTCCTCATCCGCCACGACGACGGCACGGTGACCGTCTACGGCAATGCTTCCGAACTGAAGGTGCAGCGCGGCCAGAAGGTACAGCGCGGCCAGACGCTCGCAGCATCAGGCATGACCGGTCGTGCCAGCCAGCCTCAGGTTCACTTCGAAGTGCGCAAGAACGCAAGCGCCGTGAACCCGGCAACCTTCCTCGAATAGGCCGATATCACCGCTGGTCGATATCAGCCTTCCAGCCGGTGGCGCAGGCGACCGGCCAGATCCTGAATGAATTGCCAGGCGACGCGGCCGGACCTTGCGCCCCGCGTCGTCGACCATTCCAGCGCATCGGCGTGCAGCGTCTCCTTGTCGACTTTCAGCCCATAGTGACCGGCATAGCCGTCGATCATCGCCAGATAATCGTCCTGGCTGCACTTGTGGAATCCGAGCCACAGGCCGAAGCGATCCGACAGCGACACCTTCTCTTCCACCGCTTCCGACGGGTTGATGGCGGTCGACTGTTCGTTTTCCATCATATGGCGCGGCAGAAGGTGGCGCCGGTTCGATGTTGCATAGAGCAGGACATTGCTCGGCCGTCCCTCGACCCCGCCATCGAGCACAGCCTTCAATGACTTGTACGACGTATCGTCATGGTCAAAGGAAAGATCGTCGCAGAAGACGATCACCGGCGTTGGCGCCGATTTCAGGATCTCCATCAAGGCCGGCAGGGTGGCAATATCCTCGCGGTGAACTTCCACGAGCTTGATTGCGACGCCCGTATCGCGGGCGACCTGGGCATGGACGGACTTGACCAGCGAGGATTTTCCCATGCCGCGCGCGCCCCACAGCAGCACATTGTTTGCCGGGTAACCTTCCGCGAAGCGCAGCGTGTTGTCGACGAGGATGTCGCGCACGTGATCGACGCCGGTGATGAGGGACAATTCGATGCGGTTCGGTCGCTTGACCGGTTGCAGATGATGGCTGGCCGGCGCCCAGACAAAACACTCGGCGGCATCCCAGTCGTTGGCAGCGGCAGCAGGGCCGGCGATGCGCTCGAGCGCTGCGGAAAGCTTCTGCATTTCCTTGATGAGAACGTCGATCCTGGTTTCACTCATCGGTCCATCTCCGCTTGCTGAATCAGTCACTTGGCTTTGCTTAAACCGGGTAGCACGCAGGTTTGCGCTGGAAAAGGCCGCAGCGGGCGGGAGAGGGGGTTCTCCTCTTGCGGAAATTGTGTCAGAGGCACTGCATCGGATACGGGTGCCATCGCTTTGCAATGCGGCTGCGCGCCCTTATATTCCGGCCGATTTGGCGCGGAGAAACCGTCGCATATTTTGAACTCAAGGAGTGATCGATGTTCATTACCGAAGCTTTTGCGCAGACAGCTGGCGCGCCGTCGACCGGCGGCGCCGACATCCTGATGTCCATTCTGCCTTTCCTGCTGATCTTTGTAGTCATGTATTTCCTGATCATTCGCCCGCAGCGCGCGCAGATGAAGCGCCGCGAAGAGCTGCTGAAGAACATCCGTCGCAGCGATCAGGTCGTGATCGGTGGCGGCATCCTCGGCAAGGTGACGAAGGTCATCGACGACAGCGAGCTGGAAGTGGAAATTGCTGACGGCGTCAAGATCCGCGTCGCGCGCGCCGGCGTTTCGGAGGTTCGCGTCAAGGGCGAACCCGTAAAGGAATAACCGAAGTCCAGCCACAACCGGAAGCGTCCGGGAAACGGAGCGTTTGAGGCATGTCCAATCTGAAGCCGTTGAAGAGCGCTCTTGTTTGGCTGGCAGTCCTTTTGGGTGTCGCGTTTGCGATGCCGAATTTCCTGACGAAGGAACAGGCCGGTGCGATGCCGTCCTGGCTTCCGCACCGTCAGGTCACTCTGGGTCTCGACCTGCAGGGTGGTTCGCACTTCATGTTGCAGGCTGCGCGCGACGATATCGTCGCCGAACGGCTTGAAACCGTGACAAACGATGTCGGCAAAGCCCTGCGCGATGCCGACATCGCTTATATCGGCCTGTCGGGCGAAGGCCAGCGGATTTCGCTCAGGGTTCGCGACCGTGCGAAATTGCCCGCCGCGCGCGCAGCACTCGCGCCCTTGCTGGTGCCGGTCGAAACCGGTGGACTGGTCAACGACGAAGTTTCGGAACTGGCCTTCGACAGTGCTGAAGAGGATGATCTGATCCGGCTTCGCCTGAGCGATGAAGGCATTGACTACCGCCTGTCTCAGGCTTTGGGCCAGGCGGCCGGTGTCGTTCAGCGCAGGATCGCGGAAGTCGGAGTGGCGGATCCGTTGATCCAGCGTCGTGGCGACGATCGGTTGATCGTTCAGGTGCCCGGTCTCGCTGATCCGCAGCGGCTGAAGGATCTGCTCAGCCAGCGCGCCCGTGTTTCATTCCATTTGCAGAACGATGCCGTTCCCGTGCAGCAGGCCATCGATGCGCAGCCCCCGGCCGGCAACGAAGTGCTTTACTCCTTCGACGATCCGCCGATCCCCTATTTGGTCGAAAAGGCGCCGCTCCTGTCGGGCGAAGATTTCATCGGCGCTCAGCCGCAGATGGCCGCAGAAGGCGGCGCGGCCTCGGTTGCCATCAAACTGTCTCCGGCGGCGACCGGGCGTATGGCTGCACTGCAGGCGAAAGGTGCTGGCCAGAAGGTGGCGATCGTTCTGGACGATCAAGTCGTTGCAACGGCGGCGCTGGGCGACACCATCAAGGGTGATACCGCGATCATTGCCGCCGATCTGCCGGAGGAAGGAGCTGGCGATCTTGCCGCTCTCGTCAGAACCGGACCTTTGCCGGCGACTTTGACTGTGGTCGAGGAGCGGACCGTCGGGCCTGGCGTCGGCGACGATGCGATCGGTGATGGCCTGAAGGCCGGCTTCATTGCCGCCGTCGCCGTCGCTGCATCCATGATCTTCTTCTACGGCGTCTTCGGCATCTTCGCCGTTGCGGCGCTCGCCGTGAACCTCATTCTGATCATCGCCGCGCTGTCGCTCACCGGTGCCACGCTGACACTGCCGGGCATTGCCGCGATCATCCTGACGATCGGCGTTGCTGTCGATTCCAACGTGTTGATCTACGAGCGCATCCGCGAGGAAGCGCGCACGGGGCAACCGCTGGTCCAGTCGGTCAACAAGGGGTTTGCGCGTGCCTTCACCAGCCTCTTCGATGCCAATCTGACGATGCTGATTGCAGGTGCGATTCTCTTTTATCTCGGCTCCGGCTCCGTGCGCGGCTTTGCCGTCACGCTCGCGATCGGCAGCGTCACGACGCTGTTTACCGCCTATACGGTGACGCGCAGGATCGCCAAGGCCTGGCTTCGCGGCTGGAAGGCGCAGCATCTGCCGAAGGGCATTCGAACCGGTCGCTTCAGCGATCTCGACATCCGCTTCATGGCGATCCGCAACCCGATCTTCATCGTGATGGCGGCGCTATCGATCGCCTCCGTCGTCCTGCTCTCCAGCCTCGGTCTCAATCTCGGGGTCGATTTCAAGGGCGGGTCGATCATCGAGCTCGAGAGCAGGGCAGGCAACGTCGATATCGCCGATCTGCGCGTGCGCCTCGACGAGCTGAACCTTGGCGAGGTGCAGGTGCAGCATCTGGGGTCCGGCAGAGGCGTTCTGGTGCGCGTCCCCTCGCAGGAGGCCGGCGATAACGCGGAGCAAACCGCGGTCGGCGTCATCAGGGCCGAACTGAGCGATGAATATGATTTCAAGCGCGTCGAGGTCGTCGGCCCGGTTGTATCGGGCGAACTGACCCGCGCGGGCACCATCGGCCTTGCCGTCTCCTTTGCCGCAATCCTGCTCTACGTCTGGCTTCGCTTCGAGTGGCGCTTTGCCGTGGGAGCCATCATCGCGACCCTGCATGACGTGCTGCTGACGATCGGCTTCCTGGTCATCACCGGCATTGAGTTCAACCTCGGCAGCATCGCCGCTTTCCTGACCATCATCGGTTACTCCCTCAACGACACTGTCGTCATCTATGATCGCATCCGCGAGAACCTCAGCCGTTACAAGAAGATGCCGCTTTCGGTTCTGATTGACGCTTCGATCAATCAGACGCTGTCACGCACCATCCTGACGGCGCTGACGACGGTGCTGGCGCTTTCGGCGCTCTACTTCTTCGGTAGTGGTCTTATTCGCTCTTTCAGCGTGACGCTCTTGTTTGGTGTCGTCGTCGGCACGATCTCTTCCATCTACATCGCAGGTCCGATCCTCATCCTCTTCCGCAAGCGGACGGACCATTTCCAGGGCGGCGAGCACATCTCCGGCCCGGGCGCCGGGACGGCGCAAACGGCAAAGGGTTCTGTCTGAAATGCCAAGGGGTATCGAAATCCGCGAAGCGCACTTTCCGGGGCGCGCCCCGATTGATGCCTATGGCAATGGCGGCTTCCGTTTTGCCGACATGTCGCACCGCGGTTCCGTCCTGATGCTGCCTTCGGGCGTCTATGCCTGGGACGTGGCGGAAGGGGATCCGCTGTTGCCGGAAAAATTCCAGCGTGTTCTGGATGAGGCGCGCGATATCGAAGTGCTGCTGGTTGGCACCGGCCGCGACATTCGCCCGCTGCCGGCAGACCTGAAGACCGCCTTGCGGGCAGTCAACATCTCGTCCGACCCGATGAGCACCGGCGCTGCCGTCAGAACCTACAACGTGATGCTGGCCGAAGCGCGCGCGGTTGCCGTCGCGCTGATTGCCGTCTGATTGCGGCCAGGGAAAACGTCCGTGCAAGACACCGATAGCCAGATCCTGACCGACCTCAGGGATACGGATCGTGACCGTTACCTCGCCTGCCTGCTCGCGCCGGTCGAAAGCCAGCCGTCGCTCGCAGCGCTCTATGCCTTCAACGCCGAACTCGCCCGCATTCGCGAACTGGTGCATGAGCCGATTCCCGGCGAGATCCGCATGCAGTGGTGGCGGGAACTGTTGGAGAACGAGGAGGCGACCGGCGAGGGACACCCGCTCGCACGCGCTTTGCTCGAGTGCATTCGCAAGCACCGCCTGCCGGTCTCCGTGTTCCAGAACATGATCGACGCCAGAATCTTCGATCTCTACGATGACCCGATGGAAGACAGGGCGGCGTTCGAAGGTTACGCCGGGGAAACGGCATCGGCGCTCGTTCAGCTTTCCTCGCTCGTGCTCGACCCGAAAAACGCGGCAACGTCCGCGGAAGCCGCCGGTCACGCTGGCGTCGCCCAGACGGTCGCCGGCCTGTTGTTGCTGTTGCCGCAACACTGCCGACGCGGGCAGGTGTATCTACCGGCCGAGCTGCTCAGGGCAACCGGGCTTGACCGCGAGACGCTTCTCGCCGGACAGGATCTGGAAGCGATCGGGCGGGCGATACGGGCCTTCACCGGATACGGCCGCGACCACCTGGCAAAGGCGCGCGCCCGAATCTCGACGATTTCGGCCGATAACTTTGCGGCGTTCATTCCGCTGGCACTGGTCGAGCCCGTCTTCGATCGCGCTGACGCCGTCGGTGCAGACCTGTTGCGCAAGCCGATAAGACCAGCGCAATGGCGGCGGCAATGGTGGATGTGGCGGGCGAACAGGCGCAAGCGGTTCTAGACAGGGCGCACATTCCGTCGAGGCGGTGTCGCGCGTTTGGTCAAATTGGCGCAAGGCTCGCACCTTATAGATGGGAGCCTATCGCTTCCTGCCCATTGAAGGGGTGCCCGTCCGATGCTCTGGCTGCTTTTCATCATCATCGCCATTCTCGCTGGCGCGTTCTACATGTGGATGAATGCGCGCAACGAGCGCGACTGGGACAATCCCGATGCCGGTTCGGCCATGGTCGACTTCGGGCGCGCCTTTCCCGATGAGGCGATTCGTGCTCTGCATTCGACGGCAGACCGCAAGGCGATTTTCCTGAGGCTGCACGACGGCAAGGCCGGTTTCATTCAGTCACACGGCACACATCATGTTTGCCACGTCATTCAACCTGGCAAGGTGCGCGTCAACAGCTCTGAAAGCGGACGTGGGCTGATCGTGCATTTCCCGGACTTCGCGTATCTCGACAATGCATTCGAGTTTCAAAATGCGGGCGAGGCTGCCGAGGTTTCGCTATGGCTCCTGGGAAGCTTCAGCCCGAAATCGGAATTCAATACCGATGGGGCCGACCTGCCATCACCGGCACAAGCAAGCGAATAGCGGAGGCTGCCCGGCAGCAAGTGCCGCAGCAATGCCGGCGCTGATGGTGGGCTATCGAAATGTGAGACCTGCAAACCGGAAGTGATCGGTATTGCAGGTCTAAACCTTGGCTCTCCGCCTGGGCGCTTCTGGCTCCGGCGAAGGCGCAGAGATGCGTCATCTCCTTGTCTCCGCACTGTCCTGACGGAAAGCCGCGTTGCGGCTCTCCTGGGCCAGCGTCAGCCGTTCAGCCAGGCGGCGCAGTCGTTGAGCGCGCGCGCCGCCGTCAACTGCTTCTTTGCAGCTGCCTTTTCCTTGCCTCTGAAACGCTTGACGCCTTCAGGCTTGGTGATGGCGCCCGGATCGAGCGGCGGGAACAACCCGAAATTGACGTTCATCGGCTGGAATGAACGCTTGCCCGGCTCGTCGTCGGACACGATGTGGCCGCCGGTGATATGGTTGAGCAGCGCGCCGAACGCAGTCGTTGCCGGAGGCGCGGTCAAGGCTTGCCCCTTGCGTTCGGCGGCGGCGAAGCGACCGGCAAGCAAGCCGATGCTGGCGCTCTCCACATAGCCCTCGCAGCCGGTAATCTGGCCGGCAAAGCGCAGGCCGGGCCGCGATTTCAACGTCAGCGTTCCATCGAGCAGCGTGGGCGAGTTGATATAGGTGTTGCGGTGCAGGCCGCCGAGACGCGCGAACTCCGCGTTCTCCAAGCCCGGTATCATCCGGAACACTTCCGCCTGCGCGCCATACTTCAGCTTGGTCTGGAATCCGACCATGTTGTAAAGCGTGCCAAGCGCGTTATCCTGGCGCAGCTGGACGACGGCATAGGCCTTGACCGTCGGATTGTGGGCGTTCGTCAGCCCCATGGGCTTCATCGGCCCATAGCGCAGGGTCTCGCGGCCACGCTCCGCCATCACTTCGATCGGCAGGCAGCCATCGAAATAGGGTGTACCTTCCCATTCCTTGAAGCCGGTCTTGTCACCTGCCACCAGCGCGTCGATGAAGGCGTGGTACTGCTCCTCGTTCATCGGGCAGTTGATATAGTCCTTGCCGGTGCCGCCGGGGCCAACCTTGTCGTAACGCGACTGGTACCAGCAAATGTCCATGTCGATCGTCTCGGTGTAGACGATCGGCGCGATGGCGTCGAAGAAGGCCAATGCATCGGCGCCGGTTTCCGCGCGGATCGATTCGGCAAGGTCAGGGGCGGTCAGCGGGCCGGTGGCAATCACTGCCAGGTCCCACTCCCTGGGCGGCAGGCCTCGAACTTCCTCCCGAACGACCGAAATCAGCGGGTGGGCGGCAATTGCCGCGGTAACGGCGTCGGAGAAACCGTCACGATCGACGGCAAGCGCGCTGCCGGCCGGAACCTGGTTGGCATCGGCCGCCTTCATGATCAGCGAGCCGGCAAGGCGCATTTCGGCATGGAGCACGCCGACGGCGTTACTGGTCGCGTCGTCGGAGCGGAACGAGTTGGAACAGACGAGTTCGGCAAGGCCGTCGGTCTTGTGTGCATCGGTTCCGCGGACGCCGCGCATCTCGTGCAGAATGACGGGAACGCCAGCCTCGGCGATCTGCCAGGCAGCTTCGGACCCGGCAAGTCCGCCGCCGATGACATGGATGGGAGAATGGGAAGAGGTGTCTTTGCTCATGGCCGGCTTCCTACCATGCTCGCCCCGTCGTTCCAACTGTCGTTGCTATCGCAGCAAACGAAAACGGCGCCTGAAAGGCGCCGTTTTGGAAGTCTGGTCTCGCGATCCGATTAACGGAAGGAGCGCGATGCAATGTTGCGGATATCGTAGCGGGTGATGCCGATATCGTTGAGAGCGTGGTTCGACAGGTTGCCGAGCTCGCTGACGGTGCGGCGGTAGTTGATCCAGCTTTTTGCGATGCGAATCGGGTTCATGGTCTTTTCCTCAAGATCGGTTTGTCGCGACAGCCATCTGTCTGCGTCGTTGAGGTTCTTATACGCTTGTCTAATTAGAAGGTGGAGTGCAAAGAAAATGCAGCTGCTATGCATTTGTGCAGTGCATCGCTGCATTGCTGGGCAGGATTTGCGCCCGCTCGAAAATGCGCCATCACTTAAAGAATGATTAAAATTCGATCCGGCGCGTTAAGGTGTTGTAATTGTGCCGCTTATTCCGCGAGCCTTGATGCTCGCTCCGTAATGTTCGTGGCGGCATTCATGGCTGCAGCCAGTCAAGCGTGATTGCTGGCGGCTTTCGCAACTGCGAAGAGGTGGCGCTGGGTAAGCGGAAACGAAAAACGCCCCCCGGGCATGACCCGGAGGGCGTCGGTAATGTCCGGCGCGCTGCGCGAAGCAGCGCTCCTGGAATTACTTGATGGCCTGACGTGCAACGTAGGGAATGTCGCCGCGGCCGATGCCGAGGTCGCTCAGTTCCCGGTCGCTCATGCGGCCGAGTTCGTTGCAGGTCTGACGATACTTGCGCCAATTGTTGAAAGAGCGTGCGAGGTTCATGATCCTATCCTTTCTAGGGTCGTGTGCCAGCGCTTATCTCTTGGCTGGCCGTCATCTGATGGCTGGAATATAATCGATTTGAGCAAAACTTACAGAGACAATGCTGCATCGCACCCATGCAGAAGGTGCAAGTCTCTGGGCAGCCGCGAGCCGACGCCGGTTCGGCCATGATGTCGATGCGGGTGCGGCTGGATTGCGAACTTTGAGGAGAAGCTCAGTGCCAGAATCAAACAACGCCCGCTGGGGGAGGAGATCCAGCGAGCGTCGTTTTGTTCTGATCGGCAACTGGGAGGAGGAGTGCTGCCGATCCAAATCGAGGGGCGCTGGGAGGAGGAGTGCGCCGCCCCGATCGATGAGTTCAAGATAGTTTAGTCTGCTGATTTTGTGTAGATCAAATGCTTCATGGCACGTATGCATCTTGCGCATGGCTTGACGTGCGGATGCCAAAAACATGCGCAAACTTTGTGCAGATGCTTCGATCGGTCGAAATGCATGAAACGGGAGGGCAGAAACGAATAACGCCCGCTGGGGGAGGAGGTCCAGCGAGCGTCATTGAAAGTGATTGGCAACTGGGAGGAGGAGTGTTGCCAATCGTATCGGAGGGGCGCTGGGAGGAGGAGTGCGCCGCTCCGAATTCCATCGAACTTTCGTCCGGGTCTTTCCCGGGATCCGGGGCGGCTAACCATCGCCGCTGGCGTCCGCTTGGCTGTCTGCCGTCGTTCGCCTCTGATGATTTGAATATAGGGTCTTTAAATCGATTTGTGCAGTGCAATATCTGCATGGAAGATATGCGCATCGCGCAAGCCATCGGAGCCGGGAGGAGAACCTGGGAACGCAAGCGATGGAACGGTTGTGTTTTTCCGCCTTTGCATGATTAGGTGGGCGTCTCGACCCGGGCCTTGCGTTGGCCGGTCGTCGCAGGAAAGTGGGGCAGCATGTATCGCGGTCGTCTCGAAAGGGATTTCAAGCATTGGGTTGGCATGGGTCTGCTGCCGGAGGCGTCCGCGCGGCAGATGCTTGCGGAGTATGACGGTCGCGAATCCACGTTTCGGGCAGGGCGCGTGCTTCTCGTCCTGGCTGCCCTGCTGCTGTCCGCCTCGATCCTGTTGCTGGTGGCTGCCAATTGGGAGGCGCTTCCCCGACTTGCGCGCCTCGTTGGCATCGTAGCCTTGATATGGGGCTTTCATTTTGCCGGGGCCATGTTCACCGCGCGCGGCAACGGCGGCCTTGCGGCGGCCGCCCTGGTGCTGGCGGCGATGTCGTTCGGAGCCGGCATCGCGCTTGTCGGCCAGATGTATCATCTCTCCGGGGATGCAGCCGACGCGATCCTGCTATGGATCGCCGGCGCATGTGTGACCGCGCTCGCATTTCGGTCGGGCGCCGTCACGGCGCTGTGTGGCGGGCTGGCCTGGGCCTATTTCCTGACATTGCTTTCGGAGGGCGGCATTGGCGATATCGTTGAGTGGCGGACCTGGATCGTGCCGGGCCTCGCCGTCCTCGTCGTTGCTCTGGTGCGCGTAACGGATGCCGGTCGCGCCCGTCACCTCGCTTATCTCCTGGTAATGGGGTGGCTCATCTCTCTCTATATTGAAAACTCGTCGCTTGCATTTGCCGGTGCTTTGGCAGGCGGGGGGAGCCTGGCTTTCCTCGCCGCGGCGATGCCCGGCTCGCCCCTTCGCCCCATCGCGCTTGAAGCCGGTTCGGCGCCTGCATTCTATTCGTTCAGCCTCGCACTCATCGGTTTCTCGGTGCTGCAGTTCGAGGCGGTCGGCCTGTTTACCGAAGTGGCAGCCGGTGCGGCCGTGCTGATCGTGGCCGTTGTCGGGATCACGCTTGCCGGCGCCCAAAACGGCGCCGTGCGCTATCTCGGCTATGCCGCCTTTGCCGGCGAACTTCTCTATCTCGCCTTCGAGACGCTCGGCTCTATGCTCGGAACCTCAGGGTTCTTCCTGATTTCGGGGCTTCTGGTGGCTGCGATCGCCTGGCTGGTCATCCGAATCGAGGGGCGATTGATGCGCACGCGCAGCGAGGAGGTTTCGCCATGAGTGGCCTGTCGCCAAAACGCCGTTGGCTGCCGCCGTTAATTGCCGCACTGATTGCAGCGGTGCTTCAAACCGCAGCACTGGGCTACATGGTCGAAAGCCGGGCGTCGATCCTGCGCAGCGGCAAGGAGGTATTGCTGAAGACCGTGCCGGTCGATCCACGAGATCTGCTGCGTGGCGATTATGTGATCCTGAGCTATGACATTTCCAGGCTGCCGCCGGAGCTGTTCAAAATCGGTTTGCCTACGGTCGCCCAGGAGGCAACGGTCTTTGTGCGCCTCGCGCCGCAACCAGACGGCTTCTGGGCGGCCTCTGAAGCGTCCTTCCAGCCGCTCGCGCCGGCGGACGGCACCGTCCTTCTGCAATCGCAACCCTTCACCTATTATCCCCAGTCGAGTGAAAGCCCGACGTCCGTCGACGTCGCCTATGGCATCGAGCGCTTCTACGTGCCGGAAGGCGAGGGCCGGGTGCTGGAGCAGGCCCGAAACGCCGAGGCGCTTTCGGTGAGCGTTCGCATCAATGATGCCGGGCGCGCACAGATCCGCCAGATCGCCGTCGCGGGCGCGCCCGTTTATGAAGAGCCACTCTACTGAGCGCTTAGGATCGATCTGCCGTGGGTAACTGTATTTTCCCTTTGATCCCGCGAAAACGAGTGATATAGAGACGCCGCGCTCGGGAAAGCCCTGAACCTCAGCATGCCCTTTGTATCCGCGGTGTTTCCGTTGGTTGGTGTTGCGGGAATACGCTCAGTCGGTGCGATTGTCTGAACGCGGGTATGGTGAAATTGGTAGACACGCCAGATTTAGGTTCTGGTGCCGCAAGGCGTGGGAGTTCAAGTCTCTCTACCCGCACCAGGACAATGATCGCGCCAAAAAGTCCGGATTCTGCAATGATGAAGGGGGCTGGAGTGCCATTTTGCTTGCAAAACGGTTACGGAACTGCGTAAAGCCACTCCCGGCAAATGGATCGGCTCACGTGCTCGCCAGACCTTTCAAAGGGGAAGAGCACAGTCAACGTGAAATGAAGGTTTGAACATGCAGGTTATCGAAACGCTCGCTCAAGGGCTGAAGCGCGAACTCAAGGTCGTTATCCCGGCCAAGGACATGGAAGCTCGGATGAACGAGCGCCTGGCCGAAGTGAAGGACCGTGTAAAGATCAACGGCTTCCGTCCGGGCAAGGTGCCGTTCGCGCATCTCAAGAAGGTCTACGGCAAGTCGATCATGGCAGATCTCGTCAACGAGATCGTTCGTGAAAAGCCGACCGAGATCCTTTCGGGCCGTGGCGAGAAGTCGGCGACCCAGCCGGAAATCGCGATGACCGAGGACGAGTCCGAAGCCGACAAGATCCTGAACGCCGAGGCTGACCTCGAGTTCACCGTCGCTTACGAAATCATCCCGGCGATCGAACTCAAGGACGTCAGCGGCATCAAGGTGACGCGCGAAGTCGTCGAGATCGCCGAAGACGAAGTCAACGAGCAGATCCTGAAGATCGCTGAAAGCGCTCGCTCGTACGAATCGAAGAAGGGCAAGGCTGCCAACGGCGACCGCGTGACCATCGACTACCTCGGCAAGGTTGACGGCGAAGCCTTCGACGGCGGCAAGGACGAAGACGCAGAGCTGGTTCTCGGCTCCAACCGCTTCATCCCGGGCTTCGAAGAGCAGCTGGTCGGCGTCAAGGCTGGCGACGAAAAGACCATCACCGTGACGTTCCCGGCCGATTACCCGGCAGCGAACCTCGCCGGCAAGGAAGCCACCTTCGACATCACCGTCAAGGATGTCGCTTCCGCCCAGGACATCGAAATCAACGACGAACTGGCCACCAAGCTCGGTCTCGAATCGGCTGACAAGCTGAAGGAAATCGTTCGCGGCCAGATCGAGAGCCAGTACGGCAACCTGACCCGCCAGAAGGTGAAGCGTCAGATCCTCGACCAGCTGGACGAACTCTACCAGTTCGACACGCCGGAACGCCTCGTCGAAGCAGAATTCGAAAACATCTGGCGCCAGATCAACACCGACCTGCAGCAGGCCGGCAAGACATTCGCTGACGAAGAAACCACCGAAGAAGAAGCCCGCGCCGAGTACCGCAAGCTCGCCGAGCGTCGCGTTCGCCTCGGTCTCGTTCTCTCGGAAATCGGCGAAAAGGCCGGCGTCCAGGTCAGCGACGACGAACTGCAGCGTTCGCTGTTCGAGCAGCTGCGCCAGTTCCCGGGCCAGGAAAAGCAGATCCTCGACTACTTCAAGAACACCCCTGGTGCTGCCGCTTCGCTGCGCGCTCCGCTGTTCGAAGAAAAGGTCGTCGATCACCTGCTCTCCGAGATCTCGGTAACCGACAAGACGGTTTCCAAGGAAGAGCTGACGGCTGACGACGAAGAAGCCGAAGGCACCGCTGCCAAGAAGGCTCCGGCCAAAAAGAAGGCCGCTGCCAAGGCTGAGGCTGCTGAAGGCGAAGAAGCCGCAGCTCCGAAGAAGAAGGCTCCGGCCAAGAAGAAGGCCGCTGACGACAGCGCCGAGTAATCGTTTCTTCGATTGCCTGACATTCAGAGGCCCTGCCGTTTTGCGGCAGGGCCTTTTCCATTCTGCAGATAGCTACGCGCGGGCGGTGGCGACGCGGCTTGCTAACGGAGATCCAGCAGCAGGGCCCGGTGATCCGAGACCTCAGGCTGTTCGATCACGTCGAAACCAACGACCTCGACATCTGGCGTCGCCAGCATGTAGTCGGCGAAGCGCCCCGGCTTCCCGTAATACGACGTGCGCGTATCTGTGTGGCCGCGACCGGTGACGAGATCGGCGAGGCCGAGTGCGCCGAGAGCGTCGAAGGTGGCGCTATCGGGCAGAAGATTGAGATCGCCGCAGACCACCAGCTTTTCATTGCCGGGCCAGATGCCGCCGATCAGTCGGACCAGGGCATCCGCCTGCGCCTGGCGTTCTGGCGTGTCGCCCTTGCCATTCTCCGTCCGCAGGCCGTGCATTTGTGCGATTGTGATGGAACATCCGCTTTCATAGTCGACAAGACGGAGGCAATGGGCGTTCCGCGGTCGCGGATGGTCGCCCCAGCCATCAGGTGAAAACGCTCCGTGGACGAAGCCGAGTGCCTGGCCGATGACCGGGAAGGATTTGCGCACGAACGTCGCCAGTCCGAATTCGGCATGAACCATGCCGTCGCCATCGTGAAGCTCGCCTCTCGACGTCGGAAAGAAGGAGCCGTCGTGATCAGGAAGGGCGGCCCGAATTTCGTCGAAAAGGTTGGCACGCTGCGGGAGTTCGACGTCGCGGTCGCGGTAAAGCAGCCAGTCGGACGTCGTCTCCGGTGATCGCACGACTTCCTGCAGGCACAGAACGTCTGCGTTTGCTTCCACAAGATACGGGATCAGCGCCGCATGCAGCTTGCCGCCCCAGACATTAAGGGAAAGGATACGAAGGGCCATGATCAAAGCTCGCCGGGACAGGCCGCCGGAAGATGTGCTGCGCCCTCCGGCAGTGCGTGAAAACAAGATGCAGCGCCATGGCCTGATGACGTGGTCAAGCGTGCGGCCCTGAGGAAATCAGGACCGCAAAGCTAGCTGATTCGCGGTGCCTTGTTCGAGATCGGAAGGGGAGCCTCGTCGAAATTCATGCAGCCGGCTTGATCTCGCCCATGCGGTTCCAGGCGTCGAGGCCGGCGATCTTGTAGGCCTCGGCAAGCGTCGGGTAGTTGAAGGTGTTCTCGACGAAGTACTCGACCGTTCCCTTCAGGTTGAGGACCGCCTGGCCGATGTGAACCAGCTCCGTGGCACCTTCGCCGATGATGTGCACGCCGAGCAGGCGGCGCGTCTTCAAGGAGAAGATCATCTTCAACAATCCCGAATCGAGGCCCATGATGTGGCCACGCGAGGTCTCGCGGAAGCGCGCCATGCCGCATTCATAGGGAATACCGCGTTCCTTGACCTCTTCCTCCGACAGTCCGCAGGTGGAGATTTCGGGAACCGCGTAAATGCCGTAGGGGAAGTACTTCTGCGGCTCCATGGCGATCGCGCCGACGGCGACACGTGCCGCGATGCGGCCCTGTTCCATCGATGTCGAGGCGAGGCTCGGAAACCCGACCACGTCGCCGGCGGCATAGATGTTCGGCACGGAGGTCTGGAAGGTTTCGGGATTGACCTTGAGGCGACCGCGGCTGTCGGCTTCGAGCCCGGCCGCCGAGAGGTTGAGCGTGTCGGTCGCCCCCATGCGCCCGGCGGCAAACAGCACCATGTCCGTCGTGATCCGGCGGCCATTGTCGAGTGTCAGCAACACCTTACCGTTGTCGAGTCGTTCGACCTTGTCGGCCTTCTGGCCGAGATGCAGCTTCATGTTGCGGTCACGCAACTGGTAGATGAAATCCTCGACGATCTCCTTGTCGATGAAGTCGAGCATCGTGGTCTTGGGGTCGATCACCGTTACCTGCGTGTCGAGCGCGCTGAAGATCGTCGCATACTCGATGCCGACGACGCCGGCACCGATGACCACGAGCGAGCGTGGCAGCTCCGAGATGTCGAGCAACTCGTCGCTGTCGAGAACGGTCTTGCCGTCGAACGGCATGTAATCCGGGCGGAAGGGCTTGGTGCCGACGGCCAGCATGATGCTGGTGCCTGAAACGAGCAACGTCTCGCCGTCGTCCTTGACGACCTCGAGCGTGGTCGGATCGACGAAGCTCGCCTTGCCGCGCATCTGCTGCACGCGGTTGCGGGAAAACTGATGTTCGAGGACTTCGACTTCGTGGTTGAGGGTGATGATCAGCCGCTGGCGCAGGTCGTCCGCGCTGATCTCTTCCTTGACGCGGTAGGAGCGACCGTAAAATCCGCGTTCGCGCCAGCCTGAGAGGTTGAGCGCCGTCTCGCGCAATGTCTTCGAAGGAATAGTGCCCGTATGCACGGAAACGCCGCCGACGCGTTTGCCCTGTTCGATGACGAGAACCTTCTTGCCGAGCTTGGCGGCCTGGATGGCGCCGCGGCGGCCGGCGGGTCCGCTTCCGACGACGATGAGATCGAACTGGTTCATGGCAATTCCGTCAAAAAGGGAGAATCGTTGTGCGATGCGAAAAGTGTCGCCCGCATGCGTCTATACCGTCAATCGCACAGTTTGATGAAGTGGTTTTCGAGTTTGAAACCTGCTGCGTGCGAATATCAGTAAATACGCGTATGCTTGGCGGTCCAATGGCATACCGGTCCATGAATTCATGCGCGTATGGGAGGACTTCTATGGCGCTGGACCTGACGAACGAACGCTCGGCCAATTCGCGCTTTGGACAGGCGCCGCATGCCGAAGAGCGCCAGGGGGTGATCGCCGCGGCCGTTTACGAAAACGGCGTGCGCATCCAGGACATTCACGTCGAGGATGCCAGCAAATGGCGAGACCGGCCGGGCGCCGTCATCTGGATCGGTCTTCATGAACCGGACGCTGCCCTGTTGCGGCAAGTGCAGCACGCGTTCGACCTGCATGACCTCGCGATCGAGGACGCATGCAAGGCGCACCAGCGCCCGAAGCTGGAGATTTATGGCGATTCGGTTTTCGTCGTCGCGCGCACCGCCCACATGGTCGGAGACGAAATCGCCTTCGGCGAAACGCACCTCTTTGTCGGCCGCGGCTATGTCGTCTCGGTTCGCCACGGGCCGTCGACCTCCTACATGGCCGTGCGGCAGCGTTGCGAGGCGTCGCCGGCCGCCCTTGCGCATGGTGAGAACTACATTCTCTACTCGATCCTCGATTTCATCGTCGACAACTACATGCCGGTGATCGAGGCCATTCACGAGGAGGTCGAGCGGCTCGAGGATCGCCTCTTGCGTCAGCGGCTGGAGAAGACGGACGTAGAGCGGCTCTACCTGCTCAGGCGCAACCTGCTCAGGCTGCGCAATGCCGCGGTGCCGCTGGTCGATGTTTGTCGGCGTCACGAGCATATCGATCTGCCCGGTATGGAAGCGGCGCTGCAGCCGCTGTTTCGGGATGTCACCGACCATGTTCGTCGGGTACAGGAAGATATCGATGCCTTGCGGGAGGTCCTGGCCTTCACGTTCGAGGCAAGCCTGATGATCGGGCAATCGGAGCAGACGGAGATTTCGCGCAAACTTGCGTCGTGGGCGGCGATCCTGGCAGTGCCGACGGCCATCGCCGGGATCTACGGCATGAACTTCGACGATATGCCCGAGCTGAAATTCCGCTACGGCTATTTCGTCGTGCTTGCCGTGATCATCGGGCTCTGCGCAACGCTCTATCGCTTCTTCCGCCGCGCCAGGTGGCTTTGAGGCCCAACCTCCTGCTTAGAACAGGCGCAGGCCTTTCATGCTGACATGGCCGTCCTTGCCGATGATGATGTGATCGTGCACGGCGATGCCGAGCGGCTTGGCCGTCTCGACTATCTGCTTGGTCATGTCGATGTCCGCCCGTGACGGTGTCGGATCTCCGGAGGGATGATTATGTGCTAAGACCAGTGCCGTTGCCGACAGCTCGAGTGCCCGCTTGACGACCTCGCGCGGGTAGACCGGCGTGTGGTCGATGGTGCCGGTCTGCTGGACCTCGTCTGCGATCAGCGTGTTGCGCTTGTCGAGGAACAGGATGCGGAACTGCTCCTTGGTCTCGTAGGCCATAGCCGCATGGCAATATTCGACGACCGCCGACCAGGAGGACAGCACGTGTTTCTTGCGCAGCTCGCTCTTCAGCGTCCGGTGGCCGATCGTCGAGACGAGCTTCAGGTCGAGAGCGACGGTCTCGCCAATCCCCTTAACCTCCTGCAGCAGCGCGAGTGGCGCGCCGAACACGCCGGCGAGCGTGCCGAAGCGCGCAAGCAGCGCCTTGGCGATCGGCTTTGTATCCTTGCGCGGGATCAGCCGGAACAGCAGCATTTCGAGAATTTCATAGTCGGCAAGCGCGCCGTCGCCGTGCTCGCGATATCGGGTGCGAAGCCGGTCACGGTGACCGAGATAATGCGCCTCTTCGGTCGCGGGGCTTGCGCCGGGCAGGGGCGTGTCCTGCGGCGCCAGATCTTTGAAAAGCGACCGCTCATCCGCCGGCTGCGTTCTGTCGGCTGCGGATAAGCGGTCGTTTTTCTTCATGCGGCGCCCATGGAGCTCATGCTCGGCTTGAACAGGCCGGCCGGCGACAGGGTGAAAATCTCGCAACCATCGGCGGTCACGCCGACTGTGTGCTCATACTGCGCCGAAAGAGAGCGGTCACGGGTGACGGCCGTCCAGCCATCGGCCAGAACCTTCACATGCGGCCTGCCGAGATTGATCATCGGCTCGATGGTGAAGATCATGCCTTCGCGCAGTTCCGGGCCCTCGTTGGCGCGGCCGTAATGCAGGATGTTGGGCGCATCGTGGAACAGACGACCAACGCCGTGTCCGCAGAAATCGCGCACGACCGAGCAGCGTTCGGCTTCGGCATAGACCTGGATCGCTTCGCCGATCGCACCGGTTCGCGCGCCGGGGCGCACGGCAGCAATGCCGCGCATCAGGCAGTCATGCGTCACATCGAGCAGGCGTTCGGCAGCGCGCTTGATTTCGCCGACCGGGTACATGCGGCTGGAATCGCCGTGCCAGCCGTCGATCACATAGGTAACGTCGATGTTGACGATATCGCCGTCGCGAAGCGGCTTGTCGTTGGGGATGCCATGGCAGACCACATGGTTGATCGAGGTGCACGACGACTTGGTGTAGCCGCGATAGTTCAGCGTCGCCGGCAGCGCGCCGTTGTCCATGCCGAATTCAAAGACGAAGCGATCGATCTCCTCGGTCGTCACGCCCGGCCGGACCCGCGACACCAGCTCGTCCAGGCAACGCGCCGTCACCTGACAGGCCTTGCGCATGCCCTCGAACCCTTCCGGTCCGTAGAGCCGGATGACGCCGGTGTTCTTGTAGGGCGCAGACCCCGCCTCGATGTAAGTCACCATTCCAGAACTTTCAGTTGTTTCCTGTCACATTTCATAATGCAGCAGGGGCGGCCTCGTCCACTACCGTTGGCTACGAGGCGCCGATATAGCAGGGAGCATTTCGCCCCTCGCTGCTTTGGCGCTCGATCGGCAAGCCTAACGCGGATCAATGGCCGCGGCTATCTGCAGAATGTTGCCGGTGGGATCAGCGGGTAAAGCGCTTGCTCAAGCCGGATTGCCAAGTGCGGCGTTATCCGCCTGATCGACTGGGATCAGTCCTGTCGGTGCGATCTCCGTCGGCGATATCAGGCATTTGACAGCATAGGCCTCGACGCCGCGCGCCATGGCGCGATCGAAGGCCGCGGCATAGACAGGGTCGTAGTCCCGGCAGATTTTCAGGCTGTCGCAGTCGTTTCGCTGAATGAGATAGATCATGATCGCCCGATGCCCGGCTTCGACCATGTCTCCCAACTCCTCCAGGTGTTTGGCGCCGCGTGTCGTCGGACTGTCGGGAAACTCGGCGACACCGCGCGTCCGGCTGAAGTGAACATTTTTCACCTCGACATAGGCAAACCGGCGTCCCGGGTCGCTAAGCAACATGTCGATGCGCGAATTGCGCCCGTATTTCCGTTCTCGCTCGAGTGTCTCATAGAGATGCAGGTCCGAGACGAGCCCCATGCGAATGGCCTCTTCCGCCAGGCGATTGGGAAGGCCGGTGTTGATGCCGACGAGCGTGTCGTCCGCCTCGACGATTTCGAGCATCTGCCGGTACTTGCGCGTCGGGCTGTCATGCTCAGACATCCAGATGCGCGAGCCCGGCGTCGTCAGTCCACGCATTGAGCCGGTGTTGGGGCATGAGCCGGTTAAAGCCGTGCCATCCGACAGGGTCGCATCAAACAGGAAGCGCTTGTAACGCTGCACCAGCGTTGCGGGCACGAGGGGGCGGTCGAAGATCACGGTAAGGTCTATGCTTTCGTCAGGTGCGGGCGTCAGGCGCGGGCGCGCACGTAGGAGCCGGGTGCTTCTTCCAGCGTGTTGAGCTTGCCGCCGGGCTTGCGCGCCGGCACCCGCTTCTTGTCGAGCGTCTCGATCCACTGATGCCAGTGCGGCCACCAGGAGCCAGGGGTTTCCTTGGCGCTCTTCACCCAGTCGTCGAATTCGCCCTTGGGTGGGCCGCCGGTCCAGAACTGGTATTTGCCCTTGTCGGGCGGGTTGACGACGCCGGCGATATGGCCGGATCCGGACAGCACGTAAGTGACCTTGCCGCCGAAGGCGGCGGAGCCGATGAAAACCGAGCGCGGCGGGGCGATGTGATCTTCCTTGGTCGCCAGGTTGTAGATCGGGATCTTGACGTCGCCGAGCGATACCTGCCTGCCCGCGAGCTTCATTTCGCCCTTCGACAGCCGGTTTTCGAGATAGCAGTTGCGCAGGTAGAACGAGTGGTTGGCCGCCGGCATCCGGGTCGAATCGGAATTCCAGTAGAGCAGGTCGAAGGGCAGGGGCTCCTGGCCCTTGAGGTAGTTGTTGACGAAATACGGCCAGATCAGTTCCGAGGCGCGCAGCATGTTGAACGCGGTCGCCATCTTCGAGCCGTCGAGATAGCCGGAAGCTTGCATGCCCACTTCCATCTGGCTGATCTGGTCCTCGTCGACGAAGACCTTGAGATCGCCGGCATGGGTGAAATCCACCTGGGTGGTAAACAGCGTCGCAGAGCGGATGCGATCGTCGCCCTCGGCGGCATGAAGGGCGAGCGTTGCCGCCAGCAGCGTGCCGCCGACGCAATAGCCGATGGCGTTGACCTCGCGCTCACCGGTCGCCTGTTCGACGGTGTCGAGCGCAAAGCCGATGCCTTCGCGCGCATAGGATTCCCAATCCTTGGCCGCGTGCCGCTCGTCCGGGTTGACCCAGGAGATCACGAAGACCGTGTGCCCCTGATCGACTGCCCATTTGATGAAGGATTTCTGCGGATTGAGGTCGAGCACGTAGAACTTGTTGATCCAGGGTGGGCAGATCAAAAGCGGACGCTTGAGCACCGTTTCCGTGGAAGCTTCGTATTGGATCACCTGGCAGACATCGCTCTGGGCGATGACCTTGCCGGGCGTGATGGCGATGTTCTCGCCGATCGCGAATTTGCTGGTATCAGTCTGGCGCATCTTCAGGTCGCCGCGGCCTGCGACCACATCCTCCGCAAACATCTGCATGCCCTTGACGAGATTGGCGCCACTGGTGGCGACCGTCTCCCGGTAGAGTTGAGGATTGGTGGTGATGAAATTGGTCGGCGAAAGCGCGCTCGATATCTGGCGGACGTAGAAGGCAGCCTTGTGTTTGGTGTGGTCATCAAGGCCCTCGGCATCGCGCACCATCTTGTCGGCCCAGTCGGAGGTGATGAAATAGGCCTGGCGGACGAAATCGAAGAAGGGGTTCTTGACCCAGTCCTCGTCGGTAAAGCGTTTGTCGGCGCGCAGCGGAGCGGCGGTATCGTTGGCGGCGGGGTCGCCGGACATGCGGTTGAGGCTGCGCGACCACATCTCGAAAAAACTGCCCATCAGATGGGTCTGCGCTTCGAGCGTGCGGCGCGGGTCGGATAGCCAGTACTCCGAAACCCTGGAGAGCGTCTTGACCATGTCGGTGACGGGTTCGGCAAAGACGTCGGATTTCTCGCCGGTTTCACGCGGTGCAAGCCAGGCGGAGGCGGCCTTGCCAAGCTGTTCCATCGCCCGGGCGAGGTTCACCGCGAGGCCCTCGGGATCCTTGACGATGTAGGGTTCAACGGACTTCGGGTCGAAGCCAGCAAAGCCGTCCTTGCCGGCCTGGCCTTCGGCGTTCCTGTCTGCTGTCACCCGGTTTCCTCCACAGCATCTTGTTTGTTTTGTATTTTTACATTCTGCCCGAAAATGATTACAAGGGCTAGCGCATCGTCGCGCCACGAAAACAGAGGTCTTTGCCAGTATGCTCGCCGTCGGAAAACAGCGCTCCATCACCTGGGTTGCCGGGATCATTCTCCTCGGCACGCTCGCGGGCTGCAACACCCAGAAGACCCCGTTCGAAAACTATCCCTCCGTCTACGGTCAAAAGCCCGCCGCGACGCAGCAGATGACCAATGAAGAAGCCGCCGACATGCAGGCGCGACTGTCCTCTCTCGGGGCCGCGCGCAAATCCGGTTCCATCTCTGAAGCGGAGTATCAGCGCCGCATGAAGGAAATGCGTGCGCTCGCCGAAGGTCACGGCTCCGACACGCTGAAACAGATCACGAATTAGCGCTTGCGTTTCGGGTGATTTGGACGCAAAGCGTTCAATGGCCGCAGTGACGGCCGTTCACCAAAGCGCATGTTTTCGCGACGGCCAACCGCTGGCGGAGACGTGCGCCAAACGAGGTTTGGAGATGGAAGAGTTTCACAAAGTCCGGCGTTTGCCGCCTTATGTTTTCGAACAGGTCAACCGTTTGAAAGCTAGCGCGCGAGCGGCCGGTGCTGACATCATCGACCTCGGCATGGGCAATCCGGATCTTCCCACTCCACAGTCGATTGTCGACAAGCTCTGCGAGGCCGTTCAGGACCCGCGCACGCATCGTTATTCGTCGTCGAAGGGCATTCCCGGGCTGCGTCGTGCCCAGGCCGCCTATTACGCCCGTCGCTTCGGCGTCAAGTTGAACCCGGATACGCAGGTCGTCGCCACCCTTGGCTCCAAGGAAGGTTTCGCCAATATGGCGCAGGCGATCACCGCACCCGGCGACGTGATCCTGTGCCCCAATCCGACCTATCCGATCCATGCCTTCGGCTTCCTGATGGCAGGCGGCGTGATCCGTTCGATCTCGGTCGAGCCGGACGAGAGCTTCTTCGGGCCGCTCGAGCGGGCCGTCAGGCACTCGATCCCGAAACCGCTCGCGCTGATCCTCAACTATCCGTCGAACCCGACGGCGCAGGTCGCAACGCTCGACTTCTACAAGGACGTGATCGCATTCGCAAAGAAGCACGACATCATCGTGCTTTCGGATCTGGCTTACTCCGAAATTTACTTCAACGACGCGCCGCCGCCGTCGGTCCTGGAAGTTCCGGGTGCGATCGACTGCACGGTCGAATTCACCTCGATGTCGAAGACGTTCTCGATGCCCGGCTGGCGCATGGGGTTTGCAGTCGGCAACGAGCGGCTGATCGCGGCATTGACGCGGGTCAAGTCCTATCTCGACTATGGCGCGTTCACGCCGATCCAGGTTGCAGCCACCCAGGCACTCAACGGCGACGGCAGCGACATCGCCGAAGTCCGCAACATCTACAAGCGCCGTCGTGACGTGATGGTCGAAAGCTTTGGCAAGGCCGGCTTCGACGTGCCGCCGCCTGCGGCCACGATGTTTGCCTGGGCGAAGATCCCGGAGAAGTTCCGCCATCTTGGCTCGCTCGAATTCTCCAAGCTTCTGGTCGAAAAAGCGGATGTAGCCGTAGCGCCCGGCATCGGCTTCGGTGAGCAGGGAGACGACTACGTGCGCCTCGCGCTTGTCGAGAACGAGCACCGGATCAGGCAGGCGGCCCGCAACATCAAGAAGTTCCTGTCCACGGCTGACGAGACGATGCACAACGTCATCTCGCTCAACGCGCACCGGTAAAAGACGGGGGCGTGCCAGGCGCGCGCCCCTACCGCAACGGCCCCGCCGTTCTGGCGGGCTGGCCTCACATGTTAGGAATTGGCTATGGCAGATGCCCTCAAAATTGGCATTGCGGGCTTGGGTACTGTCGGTGCCTCGCTCGTGCGGATCCTCCAGGAACGTCACGAGATGCTGGCAACGACATGCGGCAGGGCAATCGAAATTACAGCCGTAACGGCACGTGACCGGACGAAGGATCGCGGTGTCGATCTTTCCGGGGCTTCCTGGTTCGACGATGCCGTTTCGCTCGCTGCCAATGCCGATATCGACGTGTTCATCGAATTGATGGGCGGTGCCGGCGATCCGGCCTATTCCGCAGTGAAGACGGCGCTCGGCCGCGGCATCCATGTCGTCACCGCCAACAAGGCGTTGCTGGCAGCGCATGGCATCGAGCTTGCGGCCGTTGCCGAGGAAAAGGGCGCTCTGCTCAATTACGAAGCGGCCGTTGCCGGTGGCATTCCGGTCATCAAGGCGCTGCGCGAGTCCATGACCGGCAACACGATTTCGCGCGTCTACGGCATCATGAACGGCACCTGCAACTACATCCTGACCAAGATGGAAAAGGAAGGTCTGTCGTTCGAGGCCTGCCTGAAGGAGGCCCAGCGGCTCGGCTATGCCGAGGCCGACCCGGCTTTCGATATCGAAGGCAACGACACGGCCCACAAGCTGTCGATCCTGACGAGCCTTGCTTTCGGCACGGCGATCGCAGCCGACGACATCTATCTGGAAGGCATCACCAACATCTCCATCGACGATATCAATGCGGCGGCCGATCTCGGCTACCGCATCAAGCTTCTCGGCGTCGCCCAGCGCACGGAAAGCGGTATCGAGCAGCGCGTGCATCCGACGATGGTTCCCTATGATTCGGTGATCGCCCAGGTCGACGGCGTCACCAATGCGGTGGCGATCGAATCCGATATTCTCGGCGAATTGCTGATGGTCGGTCCCGGTGCCGGCGGCAACGCGACGGCATCCGCCGTCCTCGGCGATGTCGCTGATATCGCCAAGAGCCGTCCCGGTGCCCAGCACGTGCCGGCGTTCGGCCGTCCGACCAATGCGCTGCTGCCCTATACGCGTTCGCAGATCCAGAGCCATGAGGGCGGCTACTTCATCCGCCTGAAGGTCGTCGACCGTACCGGCGTCTTTGCCAGCATTGCATCGCGCATGGCGGAAAACGGGATCTCGCTGGAATCGATCATGCAGCATTCCAAGCATCCGAAGGAATCCGACGAGCCGCAGACGATCATCCTGGTCACCCACGCGACCGCCGAACATTCGGTGCGCGATGCGATCGTGGCGATCAAGAGCGAAGGCTACCTGGTCGGCGAACCGCAGGTGATCCGCATCGAACGGCCCAAGGCAGCCTGATTCCTGGCGTAAATCTGTTGAGAAAGGGCCCCATCGACCGCAGGCGTCGATGGGGCTTTTTTCATGGCGGGTTTTGCTGGCGCGCATCGTTCGCTAAGAACAAGACGAGTATGGGCAGGTGGGCAGCATGGAAGAACCGGTAGATCCGATACAGCGCGCATTCCTTGGCGTGGAGCAGTCGATCAGCGCTCAGCGCTGGGTGTCGCGTCTCGATCAGGCCGGTCAGAACCGGGCGCTGGCGATCAGCCAGGTGCACGGCTATTCCGACCTGATCGGCCGCGTGCTGGCCGGGCGCGGCGTTTCGCTTGATGATGCCGCAACCTTCCTCGACCCGACGTTGCGCGCGCTGATGCCCGACCCAGATACCTTGACCGATTGCCGCAAGGCGGCGGAGCGCCTCTCGTTGGCGATTTCCCGGCGCGAGAAGGTGGTGGTCTTCGGCGACTATGACGTCGACGGTGCCTCTTCATCGGCGCTGATGGCGCGCTTCCTTGGGCATTTCGGGCTCGAGGCGGAGATCTACATTCCAGACCGGATATTCGAAGGTTATGGCCCCAATCCGCAGGCAATCGAGCAACTGATCGACAACGGGGCGAAGCTGATCGTCACCGTCGACTGCGGCTCGACCAGCCATGATTCGCTGGCCGTGGCAGCAGAGCGCGGCATCGATGTCGTCGTCATCGACCATCACCAGGTCGGCGCAACGCTGCCGCCCTGCCATGCGCTCGTCAACCCCAACCGCGAAGACGATCTCTCGGGGCAGGGGCACCTTTGCGCTGCCGGCGTCGTCTATCTCGTTCTCGTCAACGCGGTGCGCGTTCTTCGCGCCAGCGGCGACAAACGCGTCGCTTCCTTCGATCTGCTGGCACAACTGGATCTCGTTGCGCTCGCAACCGTTTGCGACGTGGTGCCGCTGAAGGGGCTCAATCGCGCCTATGTCGTCAAGGGTCTGATTGCTGCGCGGCACATGGGCAATGTTGGCCTCGCGGCCTTGCTGCGTAAGGCGGCCATAGGCGGCCCGGTGACGCCCTATCATCTCGGCTTCCTCGTTGGCCCGCGCATCAATGCCGGCGGGCGGATCGGCGACGCGGCGCTCGGCAGCCGGCTGCTGACGATGGAGGACAGTGCTGCAGCAGAAACGATCGCAGCACGGCTCGACGAACTGAACCGCGAGCGACAGGCAATGGAAGCCGCCATGCTTGCCGAGGCGGAAGCGGAGGTGCTCGCGGAGTACGGAACGGGCGAGGGTGCCTCGGTGATCGTAACGGCGCGGGAAAACTGGCACCCGGGTATCGTCGGACTGATTGCGGCAAGAATCAAAGAAAAATTTCGCCGGCCGACCTTCGCAATCGCGTTTGATCCGAATGGGCGAGGCACGGGGTCGGGGCGCTCGATCGCCGGTTTCGACATGGGAAAGATGGTTCGCGCCGCCGTCGATGGCGGCCTGCTGGTGAAGGGTGGTGGCCATGCCATGGCGGCGGGCCTCACGGTCGAGCGGACGAACCTCGGCCGGTTGCGCCAATTTTTCGAGGAGAAGGCCGAGGCGGCCGTGCGCGATCTCGTCGCGGTGCAGACGTTGAAAGTCGATGGAGCGCTTGGCGCCTCCGGCGCGACATTGGAACTCATCGATCTCCTGGAACAGGCAGGCCCCTATGGCTCCGCCCATCCGCAACCCGTCTTTGCCTTTCCCGCGCATCGGCTGCGCGACTGTCGCCAGGTCGGTGCCAACCATATCAAGGTAACGCTGGAAGGCCAGGATGGCGGCCGCCTCGACGGTATCGCCTTTCGGGCCGTGGAAACGCCGCTCGGCGATTTCCTGTTTGCAAGCCGCGGCGCGTCGATCCACGTTGCCGGCTCGATTTCGGCTGATCTCTGGCAAGGTCAGCGCCGCGTCCAGTTGCGCGTCAGCGACGCTGCCAAGGCCTTCTAATCGGCGGGCCTGCCTGTTGAAGGCGTGGGGCCCGCAGTGCAGCCGGTGGGCGCATGCCCTAGATGAAATCAGACGGACGTTCTTGTTAGGCTACCGGATCCACGCCGCTCATCGCGCCGGGCGGAACATGGCAAGACGCGCGCAGAAGGGCTGCTAGAACTTCAAAAATGTCTCTGGAGGGTCACAGTGGCACGCCCTAGG